>CAVTJX010000011.1:0-58373 GCA_963735175.1 uncultured bacterium
GCCTTCCCGCAATCCGCCGTTCATCGTTCATCGTTTCTTCCCCGCTCGCCCATAAGAAAAGCGAAGTACCTTCATGTGTGCTTTTGTGTGCTTCAGTCCGTTCGCATAGCGGACAAATGCTCGTTCTGCCGTAGGCAGAACGGTCGTTTGGTGTTTGCTTCCTACTCCGCCCGCCACTCCCCGCGCGCTACTATGCGCAGCGCCATGCCGTCATGCGGCAAGAATTAGGATCCGGCAGATACGGATCAAATGCCCAGTCCCGCTGCGCTTCCACGTAAGACGCGTTGGCAAAGTCCCCGACCGCGCGTTTGCTCTCGAAGATGCAAACCAGCGATCCGCGATAGGTCAATTGATGTCCGACCCATTTCTCGTGGAGCCGGATCAGATTTTCCGCGCCGCCACCGTAGCTCCCCGGCGTCGTCGGCGTGTTGCCCGTCACCACACAGGTGTTCACCGTCGTTGCGTTCGCAATGCGCTGGTTAACGCCCTTCGACGCGTTGCCGTCCTCCCAATTGACCGAGTACACGTTGAACGCGTCGCACAGGATCGACGACGGCTTCTTGCTGATGGTATTGTCGTGACCCTCGAGGTTCAACGGGGCATCCGTCGCCACCGTCAAGCCGCCACCCGGCAGTTCCGCGCCGTTCTTCAATCGCACGGCGGCATTGGCCGCGCTGTAAGAAATGTCGACGATGCGATTCGGAGGCGCGATCCCGGGATGTGCGCAGCACGGAAATGTCAAGGGTCGTCATCTCCATGTCACGCTGCTCGCGGAAGTCGTGGACATTGGCTTGGCTGAGTCGCCCGACCGGCAGCGCCACTGAATTCCCCAACGAATCCGTCGCCACTCCGTCAAGGATCTTCAGTCCCGCCTTGTAGTAGAAACGTGACGCCCGCATCTCTGCGTCGTCAGAAACGGTTCCCCGCAGAATCATATCAATCGAATTCGCCGGCGCCGGCAGCGGATACGGCAGCCGCGGCACTCCGTGCGCGAAGTCCATCAGCATCCCGCCCCGATCCGCCAGGGCATTCTGCTGCCAGTCCGGATCGCGGCTGTCATAGCTCAAATCCTGCCACTGTCCCGACGGATCCCGCACGCGCGCCTTACCGCTCAGGGACATTGTCGGATCCAGCGGCGTGTTGTAGACGTGCCCCGCCGCCGTCACCCGCGCCCCGATGTCCAGCGTGTTGTGCAAGGTCAGGTCACAAATTGCCATTGGTGTGAATTCGCCCATTGTAATAATCGAGCGGAAAGTTCGGGCACATCTCCAGATCGTCGTCGTAATAGATCCCGAACTGGTACATGTCGATGACCTGCTGATTCATCGTCTGGTGCACAATCTTGTCCACCGACCCGCCCGTGTTCTCCGCATGACACGTGACGACATACGGTTTGATATCCGCCTTCAACCCCGCGAAGGGACCGGTCGCAATTTCGCTCCCGGTGCGCAGCGGCTGCGGGGTGATGAAAATTTCCGGGAATTCGAAGCCCGTCATTACCGGTGTAGGTACGGCGTCAGAGCTGTGCGGTGGTTGGATTCGGATGCGCCGTTAACGTCGCCGCCAGCCATGCCGAAGCCTGTGCGCTGCCACCCTCCGCCGCGTAGAAAACGCGTGCTTCATGGTACCCACGCCGGGTCTGGCTGGAAGCGTTGCGCGAATATTGCACCGCCACCAATGCCATCCCCATCAGCGCGGCCAGGAGGATGATCGCCACGATCAGCACAAATCCGCGCGGCTACAGTCGTCCGGCGGCAAGGGTCGCGCTGAGCGCTCGAAGGCAGATTCATCTTGCTCATTTTGCCTTCCTGTAAGGAGATTAACGAAAATTTGAAACTCCAGAAAGCCCACTGCAAATTAAGCAATTTTTGTACCATGCAACCCGATCAGTGACTTTAGCTTCATATATTATAATTTATCAGCGGGTTACCATCAGCTTCCGATACTTGCTGACACGCGCCCCCGATAAATGCATGCAAAACGCCACACCCGCCACAAGTCACTCGCAAGGCATTTCGTTCCATGACTGAACCGTTGCCACCGACACCGCACGAATCTCCTGCGGGCAAAAGGCATCGAATGGATGGCTTTCCAACCCGAAATGCTGGAATATGTACCATTCTTCGCAAACGTGCGTGAAGCATTTCACCTGCAATTTTGCACGGGATAGTGTCATACTAAAATTAGCAAGCTCCACAGCAACCACCGCGCAATCCGGACAACTTTCGTCATAATTAAAGTTATAGGGAGTTTATAAATACATGGTGTGAACAATTCCATTTTCCCCCTCTTGATATATGGACTTCTTTATCATAAACTATATATGTGCTTCGACACCCATCGACTGCGACGCAAAAATGAAGCATGTACGCGCGATGAAATCCGGGAAAGGAAATGTGATATGCGAATTTACTTAACGATGGGTCTCATGCTGCTCGGCCTGGCGCCCGCCTGGGCCCACAGCTCCTACACCGGCCGCTCGGGCTCACCCGGGCGCAACACCTGCGCCGCAAGCTGTCACGGTGGCACCGGTGGCACCATCAGTCTCAGCGGCTTCCCCGCGAGCTATACACCCAATCAGAAGTTATCTGCTGTCACTGTCGCACGGGACGGGCGGACAAATCGTCAATTTTAACGCGTCGTGCCGCATTGGCACGGGCATCGACAATGCCGGAGTCATCAGCGCTGGCACCGCCACGGCGATCTACAACGTCTCCGGCGAAACGAATGGCGTGCATTTCACGTCGTCGATTCAGGACGCCGGCACATTCACCTGGACCGCCCCGGCGGCCGGCTCCGGTTCCGTCCGGCTGTATCTCGGCGGCCTCCAGTTCGACTATGACGGTCCCAATTCTACGGTGGTGCTCGAAGCCGCCGAAGCCGTCCCGTTAGCCAACCCGCAGGGGCTGGTGGTGTTGGCGGAGTCACCGCATATGCGCCTCACGTGGAACCCTGTGACAGGAGCCAGTGGCTACAACGTTTATCGCGGCGTCAGCAACGACGTGATTATTACATTCGTCGGCAGCAGTGCTACGGCCAACTTCGTCAACAGCGCCGCCATGGACCGCGCGGATACACGGGCCTATTACCTCATCACGGCGACACAGCCGTAACGCACCTGCCAGTATGAGAAACGGCCGCGTCGTGTTCAGGGACGGCGCAGCCTGATAGAAAACGGGACAGCCCACAAGGCTGCCCCGTTCTTTTATCCGCCAGTTCATCGTTCATCATTCATCGTTTCCTGAGTCCCTCTAAAAACGCCAGCGCCCCCGGCGTAAGTTCGTCATCCAGCTCCGTGATCCCCGGATGGTCCGCGAAGCGGGAATCCTGCATCAGCAGCCGAAATCCGGCCGTTCCGATTTCACCCTGTCCGGGTGCGGCATGGCGGTCACGTCTGCTGCCTAAGACATGACGGCTGTCATTCAGATGGAACGCCCGCAAATGCTCAATCCCCGCCGCGCTGTCGAACTCGCGGAACATCTTCTGATAATCCGCCGCCGTCCGAAAATCATAGCCGGCCGCAAATGCATGACATGTATCGAGGCACACTCCCAATCTCGCCGGCTGCCGGACACGCCGGATCATTTCACCCAGCTGTTCAAACCGGCCGCCGATGGCGTTGCCCATCCCCGCTGTATTCTCTATCAGAATCCCTGCGGTCAGCCCGTTCGTACGATGGAAGATCTCCTCCAGCGCCAACGCGCACGCCGCCACGCCAAAATCTTCGCCCGCGTCATGACTCGAACCGGGATGCGTCACCACCCACGGAATGCCTAACGCCGCCGCGCGTTCGAGTTCTACCACCATCGCCGCGACGGACTTCTCCCACAGCTCTTCGTCGGGCGAACAGAGATTGATCAGGTAACTGTTGTGGATGAGGCCGGGCAGATTCGCGTGCGCAACCCACGCTTCGCGGAAAGCCTGAAGCTCCACCGCTGTGAGCACTTTCGCCGCCCATTGCAGTTGGCTCTTGGTAAAGATCTGCCAGGCTTCGCAACCGAATCGGTCCACCCACTCAAAGGCCTTCGCGAGCCCGCCCTTCACCGAAACATGCGCACCGATTTTCATGCTTGAAATCCTGATAACAAACCGCGCGGGGTGAGGGCACCCCACGCGGCGAGTTCATTTTTGCCTCGGCAATAGATTTCTACCTGGGCGGCGGGCTCTGCCCCGCCGCATGATTCCCGAGCAACGGGACAGAGCCCGTTGCCCAGGCAGGGAAATGACATGCAGCGTCGCACGCTGCTATTTGATCGCCATCACCTTGGTGGTCAGCACTTTCTTGCCCGCGGTGAGCCGCAACAGGTATACGCCGGTGGCGTAGCCTTCCGACGACCACTCGATGCGATGATTCCCCGCGGCATAACTGCCATGTGCGATCAAGGCCACCTGCCGCCCCGTCACGTCGTACAGCGCCAGCTCCACATCGGCGCTCTTGGGCAGACTGAACGGTACCGTCACCATCGCATTGAATGGATTGGGATAGACGAGCCCCAGCGCGGCGTCCTTTGCCAGCGGGGGTCGTGCGTCGGGCACGGCGTTCACGATCTCCGTGCGAAAGTGCCACAACGGCCCTTGCGTGCGCCCCGCTCCATTCACCGCGTCCACATGCCAGTAATATGTCGTGTCGGAACGCAGGAATCCGGATATCGCAAACAGGGTATCCGTCGTGAACAGGTCCATTTCCGGCGGATTGGTCAAACCCGAGTAAACATGATAGGAGTCGGCTAACGCCACCGGCGACCACCGCCAGGCTGTGACGAGCGAAACGTTCATCGCGCCGTTGGCCGGCTCCGGATTACGCGCCGTATCGGGCAGCGCCAGTGTGGAAAATGTCCACAACGGACCTTCCGTCACCCCCACCGCATTGCGCTCGTTGATCTTCCAGTAATACGTGGCGCCGGGTGTCAATCCCAAAGGACTGTAGAATGCCGCAGTGACACTCGCCACCGAATCCGGCGGATTACTCGTGCCAAGGAATACAGTATGCGCCGCCACGCCATGACCCGCCGTCCATGTCAACTCGGCAGATGGCAGCACACCGGTGGCGTCATTCGCGGGCGCGGGATTACTGGCGGCGGTTGGCGGTGTCGTCACCGCTTCCGTGGAGGTCGTGACGAAGGCCGTATTCGCTCCGCCGGCACTCGTCCCCTGGTGCGCTGCAACGTACAGCCGCACGGATCCTGTCCCCGCCGCCGGAGCCAGCCAGTTGAAGGTCGCTGATTCCTGATTGTTCGACGACAGATGAATCCCGTTCGTCTCGCCGCCCGCATTGTACGTCGCCGTCCCCGTTCCGGCGCTCAGCGTTCCCGCATTCGTCGTTCCCGTGCCAATCCGGCATGACGCGTTAAAATTGCAGATCGCTGAGCCCGATGTATGCGAAATCGTAATCGCATACGATTGTCCGGGAGTGTACGCTTCCGGAAAACCGGAGATCATCACGGTACCGTTGTTATTGCCGCCATGACAGGGATAGGCACACGTATTCCCGCCCTGCGCGCCGGAATACCCGATATAGCCCGAATGAGCCCCTGCCGCTGCGGCGAAGGCGAGGACGATGAGAATGGAAATTCCACGGCGCATGCTCCACCAACTTCCCCGTTTAGATGACTGTCTCGTACAGAATACCGTCCGGGTGTAGAACAGGCGGCCCTTGCGGGTCGCCTGAAAATCCCATCGCACGCGATATTGTCCTGTGGTGTAAGGCGAGCGAAGGTGATTTGGAGTAACATCACATGCAGGAACCGCTCCTCGAGCCCAACGCATGTCCTGTCATACACCTCCCGGAAGCCGGAAAGAAAGAGAAATCGTTCCGTGGAGGAAGTGGAACGTTCTCCATATAATAACACCTGCTCGACCCCAATGTCAAGTGATATTTCCTATGACAAACGATTTTACGCAGTTCCAAAATCCGCAATAATATAATATTACAACTTTTATCCGATTATAACAGGCTCGTCTTGGGTCAGATTCAATGTATGCACCAGCAATTCTTTAACCCCGTCTCGGTGGCGTCAACCGACTGGACCGCTGGCAGAAAATTGAACGGGAGTCGGGTTTGCCAGCCGCGGATTATTCTTGATCATGCCTCCTCGGACTGGGTACAATAAGTTCCCAATCAACTCTGGTTTCCGGAATTCACCACCCATGGCGGCTCTCACCATGACCAAGACCAGGAGATTATTCCCCCGCTCAGGCACCGGGCTCCGTCCTTCCGCAGCAATGGATCCCCTGATGAATCCCCTGGGCGGCGGGCTCTGCCCCGCCGCAATCTCCGGAAAGAGCAACGGGACAGAATCCGTTGCCTGGGTGTTCATGAGAAATCGTCACAAGAAACAACCCAGCCTGCGCGTCTTCGCGCGCGGCAATCAACGGCGTCAGCGACACGGATCGAACGTCACGTTCGTTAGAATTGGAAGTGGGCTTGGAGTTCCGCCCATTCTTTGTTGCGGCCCGCGTTGCCGGAAAGGGTGGTAATCCGGTAGCGCGGGGATATTTCCACCCACGGCAGTGGGAAGATCTGCAAGCCAAGGGTTGTGCGCTTGGATTCGGGATTTTTCATGCCAGGAAGGCCATTATCCAGCCAGTCATATGCGCCGTAGAGCCAGATTCCGGGATGGGCCTGCACAGAAAGCTGCGTCGTGCTGTAAGCGCTGGTGACGGCGGTAGTGCCCGGCGTCCACGCCTTGCGATCGTATTCGAACAGCAGGGCGGTGGCCAGAAAGCCGAAGCCCTGGCGATCCTTTAAATAGTTCTCGAAACCGTCCCAGCCGATCCCGCCAAAGCCACCCCAGGCGCTGTAGCGTGTCATGGCAAAGGGGAACGAATACTCCGGATCATGCGCTTTGTACGGCGCGTTAAACCAACTGCCGCCCGCGGCCACCTGCAACCCCCAGTCCTGAATCCCCTGCTGCACTTGCGCGCGGGCGAACCAACGCTTCTGGATATCGCGGGCCATGGGAATCTGCGTTTGGGCATTGGTGAACGAGGCCGTGATATCCACGAACTTGGGCCGCAGGCCGATTTCCGCGCCGACACCATAATGCGGCGGAGTCGGCTGATCGCCCTCCATCCCCATGTAGTTCATGAACAGGCCGGTTCGTACATAGGAGGTATGATCGGCAAAGATCCAACCGAAATTCTCCTGGAACTGCCCAGCCTTGACAAATCCGTTCAGTGGCAGCACATTCGCCAGTCCATACGCTTCAAAGCGGCCCGAGTATTGTGCGATTCCCTGCGAATAGTAGATCAGAAAGCGGTCTGCAGGCTGTAAAGCCAGATAGAAAGTTCCCTGCATCTGGGCGATCGTTCCGGTATTCGTCAACAGCGGTGCCGACAGACCGGCGGCATCACTGTCGCTCTGCGTGTTCTCGCTGGCCCAGATCGTGCGCAAATCGGCCCCAATGGTCACGGCATCCGAAAGCTGCGGCTTGATTCGCTCCAGCAGTTCGGCCTTAACAGGCTTGATCGGCAGATAGGTCGGGCTGAAGAACTGGCTGCCGTATAACGACCGCATCCCCCGCCCGGTGGGATTGGTGTGACACAGAAAGCAAGACTGTCCAAAGAGCACCGAATAGTGCGGCTCGGCGGAGGCGGTAGAAATCAGCAACAGGGCCATAAACAACGCTTTGATCAGGTGCTTCATCTCGATCTCACTTGGTTTTACTTGCCTATTTCAGCCTAATTGTCAAATATAGCTAATTTTACCAAACGATTCAATTCCCACCGCCGTCCATCATGGAATCTTACACGCGAACCAACGCAAGTTGCAGATCAGACGGACATTTCGCATATTACCCTATCCGCTGGATTGCCTACAAATCACTATTTCCCTAACAGATGACCCTGCCCTTTTCCAAATACCACGGCCTCGGCAACGATTTTATCCTGATCGACGGCCCCCTCGAACTCGCCGCCCCATCCATCCGCACACTTTGCGACCGGCATCAGGGCATTGGCGCCGATGGCATCCTGATCCGCGAGCCTGCCACCGAGGCTGATCACCGCATGCAGCTTTTCAATGCCGACGGCTCCCCCGCCGAAGATCTCCGGCAACGGCCTGCGCTGCTTCGTGCTCTTTCTGCGCGAGCGGGGCTACGATGTCAGCCGCGAGATAACCATCGAAACCGGCGGTGGGATTCAGCGCGCGATGCTCATCGACGCCGACACGGTGGAAACCACCATGCCGCTGCCGCGCTTCGGCGCGGGCGGCAAGGCCAAGTCCCTCATGCTCGATGCCCAGGGGGTGCGCTTTGCCGTCGTGCCGGTCACTGTTGGCAATCCCCACGGCGTGATCTTCGGTCCTCAGCGCGACATCGCTTTTGCCGAAACCTACGGCCCCGCGCTCGAAAAGCATCCCGCCTTTGCCCAGGGCGCGAACATCGAATTCGTGAAGGTGATCAGCAAGGAATCCTGCCGCCTCGTGGTGTGGGAACGCGGCGCGGGCATCACCCTCGCCTGCGGCAGCGGCTCCACGGCCACGGCCTGTGCCGGCGCGGCGGTCGGCCACTTCGCCTTCGACAAACCCATCGCCGTCCACCAGCCCGGCGGCACCCTGCACATCACGGTCAAAACCGGCTTCGAAGAAATCCGCCAACGCGGCCCCGCCACCTTCGTCTTCAAGGGAAAGATCGTATTCTGATTCCCCCCCGTTGACGGGGGGGTTAGGGGGGTGGGATTGGCGGGCGCAAACATTAAACAACTGCACCTACATCGCAGCGCGGGGTGCCCTCACCCCGCGCGCAAATAACATCCAGCCGGGAGACTCCTCATGACTCGCTGCCGTGGCTGCTGGACCGTACTTCTGCTCCTGTGCCTGACAACCCTCGCCAGCGCACAATTTGAACTGGTCTTTCCACCCTCGCCGCAGGCTAACGGACGCGGCGGGATCTATCCCACCGGCCAAACCGATGATCCACTGGCATCGCTCTCGAATCCGGCCCTGCTCGGACTGATGGCCGAGCGCAATCAGGTGATGGCCGCCTTTTACCCGCACCATGCGGAGTGGCACCCGTTTTCCGTTTTGACCATCGGCTATGCCAGCCGGGCCCTCGCTTACGGCTTCGACCGCCCGACCCTTGGCAAGTTCTTTGACTGCAAGACGCCGTTCAGTTTCGGCATCGGCTATCAGGAAGCCATGTTGGATTTGGGCGAGACGCAGCGAACCGACGAATACGGCAACAGCCTCGGCTCGTTCAAGGCTACTAAGGTCCAGCGCGGGCTGACGCTGGGTATTGGCTATCACCATGCGCGCGGTCAGGCCGCTCTCGGCCTCAGCCATGGCTGGGCGCATCATGCACTCGGCTTTTCCGATGCCACTCTGCGGCCCACGAACCTCGGCCTCTATGGCGAACTATTTCTCGAACGCTGGCGCTACCCGTCGCCACCGGTCTATGCGGCGCCGCACCTGATAACGCAGCCGTTCCTGCACCTCTCCGGCGGCTATGCGCTGCTCAACCTCGGCCCGGCCTACCGCTACCACGAATCCAGCGACGAATTCCAAAGTCTCTCCTCGGACCCCGAACCGATGCCGCGCACCGCACGTCTCAGCCTCGGGTTCAGCACCGGCCTCAAAGCCTCGCACCCGCTGGCTGATGAGTGGGAACTGATCTCCGTCGCCGCAGGCATTCAGGTACAGGACGCGCTTGTAGACTACTCTGGAGCAGACGGTTACAAATATCGGGGCCCACTGGGCGGCATCCGCCCGCTGAAGGAACTCGTGCTCGGGCAGAGCGATCGTGATATCGGTATCTCCAAGGGTTTTGAACTTGGCCTCATGGAGACGTTTTACATCCGCAGCGGCCGCGCCAACGACGCCAGCCCGTGGGCGTGGTACGACATGCAGGTCTCCGGCTACGGTCTGCGCCTGTCCGGCATCTTGAAGCTGATCGCGCTCGATCCGGCCCGCCGTCAGGATGGCACCTTCACTGCGATCCTCAAGCATCTTGACATCGCCTACGATCACGCCGCATTTGCCGAGTCCGGCAGCAGCCTCGATGGCACTACGTTGAATCAGCTTTCCCTGCGCTACACCCACTGAGTCATTCTGCCTGCGTTTCTCATTTCTAATTTCTAATTTCTCATTTTCCGCAAGTGCCCACAACTAAAAAAGACCTCAAAACCCTCACCCTCCTCGGCAAGCCGGCGAAACCGTCACGCACGATGGAGGTGTTCCCCAATCATGCGCCGGGGCAGATCACCGTCACGCTGCATTGCGAGGAGTTCACTTGCGTCTGCCCGCTGACGGGTCAGCCCGACTTCGCCACGCTCGAGATCACCTACGTGCCGAATCAGTGGGTGGTCGAATCGAAGTCGTTGAAGCTCTATCTTGAAAGCTTCCGCAACGAAGGCGTGTTCCACGAGCATCTCGCGGTGGACATTGGCCGCGACTTCGCCGAGTTTGTGAAGCCGCTCGATCTTGACGTGACCGTGCATTTCAATGTGCGCGGCGGCATCGCCATCTCCGCCACGTATCACTACCCTAAGCTGCCCGCGTGATCCTCAGCGCGCTTTACGTCATCCTGATGGTGCTGGCGAACGTCTTCGCCGCGCTCTTCATGGTGCCGCTACCATTCGGTCTGGCCGTGCCCGCCGAAGTGTTTTTCTTCGCGCCGCTATTCACGCTCCGCGACCGCATTCAATTAGACCGCGGCGTGCGCTGGGTCTACGCGCTGATTCTCGTGACGGCCCTCGTCAGTTGGCTCGCGGGCTGGCTCGCGGGTTCGTCGCTGCTCGCCCGCATCAGTCTCGCCGGCGTGGCCGCGTTCCTGGTCTCGGAGTTCCTTGACACCTACGTCTTCACCGCGCTGAAACGCAGTTTCGTCACCCGCGTCCTGGTCTCGAACACGATTTCCGCGCTTGTCGATTCGCTGATCTTCATCACCCTGGCTTTCGGCTTCCTCCCCCACCTGATCGCCGGCCAATGGCTCGTCAAAGTGCTCGTATCGGCGCTGGTGATTCCGCTGTTCCAGCCGCGAAGCACCCTGCAGAACGGGTGACGCCCGCCGCTATGATCGGCAAGGTTGCAACGGTGGTCCATCGAAAACAATGTGAGTAACATGAAAATTCATCCCCGGACATTGCAGAATTTCGCGCAGTATGCCGCCACCAGCCTGCTCCTCTACGGGGCGGGACTGGGGGTTCCCGTCTTCACGATCCTGCTCGGTTTCCCCGCGGGCGCGCTGTTGGCCCGGCAAGCAATACGCGAGGAGGATGCCACGCTCTCGCGCTATTGCCGGGTGATTCAACCCACGATGCTGACTTTTCTGCTCATGATCGCGCTGTCGGCTGTAGTGTGGGGTTTCAAATGGCCGTTACTGTGGACCGGCGCACCGGACCCGGCCGGGGTCGGGGTGCTGCCGCTCCTTCCTGTGCCGACCATGGGGTATGGCGGCTGGCTGGTGGCGATGATCGTTTTCGGCCCCTTCCTGCAACTCATCGCAACCCTCGCCATCGCGCTCTTCACCTTTGGCTGGAGCAGTCAGCAGAAAACCGCCGCTGCCTGACCGCCGAAATCTGTCCTTAAAACAGGGCTTCACCATGCCCCGCAACAAATGGCTCCTGCTGGCCATCATCGCCGGCCTCTTCACCGTCCTCGTCGCCGTCAGCGTCCTACTCTTAAACAAGCCCGCCCACTGACGCCGTTCCAGTGAACGTAAGATCGCCTGGTGCCTCTCCGAAGGCACCCGTCCGGATTCTCTGACTCGAATTTCGAATTTTGGATTTCGAATTTTCTTCATCCCCATGCCCGACTACGCAAATCGCTTAAACGCCCTCCCCGCCTACCTCTTCGCCGAGCTGCGAGCGCGCCGTCTCCGAAAAAATCGCCGCCGGCCGCGATGTGATCAACCTCGGCATCGGCGATCCCGATCTGCCGCCGCCCGCGCTGTTCACGCAATCGCTGCAACAGCACGCCGCCGATCCCGACGCGCATTTCTATTCCTCCTCGCGCGGCGATCCCGCTGTGCGCCGCGCCATCGCCACCTATTTCCTGGGCCGCTTCGGCGTGAGTCTCGATCCCGATTCGCAAATCTGCGTCGTTTTAGGCGGCAAGGAAGGCCTGTCGAGCCTGGGCCGCGCCTACGTTAATCCCGGCGACGAAGTGGCCGTGCCCTCGCCCGCCTATCCCGTTTACGCGCAGGGCGTGACCACGCTCTGCGATGGCCGCGCCCGCGTGCTGCCGCTGCTCGCCGCGCGCGGCTTTCTGCCCGAACTCGCCCGCGCGGAAGGCTGCCGCATGCTCTTCGTCAACTATCCCAACAATCCCACCGGCGCGATTGCCCCGATTGCGTTCTGGCGCGAACTGGCCGACTTCGCCGACACGCATCCGGAAACCGTCGTCTGCCACGACCATGCCTACAGCGAGATGACCTTCGACGGCTACGTCGCCCCCTCGCTGTTGCAGTACACCGGCAACGCCGTCGAGATGCACTCGCTTTCCAAAGTTTACAACGCCACCGGCTTCCGCATCGGCTTCGCGGCGGGCCGCGCCGACATCATCGCGGGGATGGTTAAGGCCAAGTCGCAAATCGACTCCGGCGCGCCGCTCATGATTCAGCGCGCCATGGCCGACGGCTTGCTCGCCTACGATGGCAAAACGCCGCCGCCCGACGTCCGCGCCATCCGTGCCGTCTACGGCGAACGCCGCGCCTTTGCCGAGCAGGCCCTCAAGAGCCTCGGTCTCGCGGTCACCCACAGCCCCGCCACATTTTACGTCTGGGCCCGCGCGGGCGAAAACGAACTGCCCTTCGTCGAGCGGGCCCTCGCCCGCGACGTCGTCATCACTCCCGGCCGCGGCTTCGGCCCCGAAGGCGTTGGCTACATTCGTCTGGCATTAACTCAGCCGTTGAATCGCATTCAGGAAGCGATGGACCGTCTTGTTCGCTGAAAAATTCCGGCAACTGACGCACAAGCGTCCCCTGATTCTCGGCCACCGCGGCAGCCCGCGCCTGGCCCGCGAAAACTCCCTCGCGTCCTTCAATCTCGCCCTCGAAGAAGGCGCGGACGGGATCGAACTCGACGTCCACGTCACCGCCGACGGCGTGCTCGTGGCGCATCACGACGAGTTCCTGCAATCCCGCGAAGATCATTTCGCAGACGGCATTTCTCGATTTGAAGCGCGCGCAGGAGGCCGTCGGCTCCGAACTGCCGACGCTCGAGGATGTCTTCCGCCTCGTGGCCGGCCGTGGCGTGCTCAATGTCGAACTCAAGAATCCCGGCTACAAGCCCGCCGCCATTGCCCTCGCCCGCCGGCTTCTGCCCGTCAACACCTTCGCCTTCTCCAGCTTCGATCCGCGTGTCGTGCTCACCTGCCGTCAAAGTGCGCCGGATGTCCCCGCCTTCTGGATCGTCTGGGGTCCGCGCAACACCGCCGATGATATGAAGATTCTCGAAGGCATCGACGCCTCCGGCATCGCCCTCGAGAACCGCTTCGTCACCGACGAGCTGACCCGCATCTACAATGCACGGCAACTCCCAATCTTCGTCTGGACCGTGAACGACATTACCGAAGCCACGCGCTTCGCCCGCCTCGGCGTCATCGGCCTGATCACCGATCTCCCCCGCGAGCTCGTGACCGCCCTGGCATAGTCTTCCGCCGCCCCCCCCATAAAATGTCATTCCCCGGCCGCCACAGGCGGACCGGGGAATCTTTTATCTTTTCTCCGAGGCATCCCGGACTTGATCCGGGACCCCCGACCTGCCCGCAATCTGATGGGCGGCAATTGCACAACACTGTCATTGTGGACACCGCGCTTCTGTCCCCCCGTTGACGGTCGCGAAGCGAGATCTCGACAAAGTCGGAGGGGGTTTGGGGGGGTGGGATTCTGTTCCGCTACTTCAACAGCACCACCTTCTCGGTCCGCGTAAATCCCGCGCATTCCAGCCGCGCCAGATACACCCCCGTCGGCAAATCCCTCGCCTCAAACGCCACCCGATGCTCCCCCGCATTCATCGCTTGATGAACGATGTCGCGCACCAACCGACCGCTCACATCATACACCGCCACCCGCACCTCCCCCGCTTCCTTCAACGAGAACGAAATCGTCGTCGTCGGATTGAACGGATTCGGATACGCACCGAACGCATACTCCAGCGGCGCCAGGGAAGCGCGGCCGTTCACCCCGGACGGGACTGCACCTCCGTCCCGCGTCCGCAAAATCGTGCCGCTATCGCCGCAGACGAAACCGTTCCAATCATCGAGATAAAGGAACAAGCCGTTCAGATTCCGCGCGGTCCCGCTGTTCTGCCGCAGCCAGTGCGTGCCTTCGTCCGTGGTCTTCAAAATCGTCCCGCTGTCGCCCACGGCATAGATATGGCTCGTATTGTTCACCGAAAATTCCACCGCGTGCAGCTTCGCGGCCGTGGGCGCCGCTTGTCGGAACCAGTGCGCGCCGAAATCGCTGCTGCGCAGCACCAGTCCGCTGTCGCCCACGACCAAGTTGGCGGCGGAAAACATCGGAACCCCATAGAAACTCGCGGTCGTGCCCGTGCTGCACGCCACAAAATCTCCTTGCGGCAGCCGCTCCCGCAGTACCACGCCGTTATCCCCGGTGATCACGGAGGGTGGAAACCCCACCGATCCGCCATTCAACCGTTCCGTTGTGGGACTGTCGGCTATCGTCCAAGAAAGCCCATTGTCCGTGCTCGTGCGAGGATCATACCCTGATCGCCGACGATCATCGCGCCGAAATCGCTTACGCTCCGCAGCGACGCCGAGGTTGGGCTGGGAATCCGCCGCCACATCGAATCCGCCGCGGCACGATAAAGAATCACACCACTGTCGCCCACCGCAATCACGGGCGTGGTTTCCAGTTCGTAAAACGCGATGGAGCGCAGCGCCTGCCGCGTGCCGGTCTCCTGCCGCGCCCACGTGTTGCCGCCGTCGGTGGTCGCAACGATCGTTCCGCTGTCCCCGCAGGCCCAAGCAAAATCAATGCTGCTGTGGCTGGCCGTAATATCGTGCAGATCCACCGCCGTTCCCGACACCTGTGCCTCCCATCCCGCCGCAGACGAGCTGGCCGAACTGCACAAACCGAGCAGGATTATAGTTAAGTGCGCACCCGTACGAAGCATTCGGATCATGATAATTCCTCCGTGTGGTCCATATTTTCATAGAATATCGCCGGCATTTTCATAATAACATTCCCCCGGGTTTTTATCAACCCGCTTGGCTTCCTTCACCTTCCCACCGCCGAAAGATCTGCAACGAATCACGGGCCCCCCAAAAACGCCGCGCGGGAATTCCGCTTCCCGCGCGTGATCACCTTCATAAAATGTCATTCCCCGGCCGCCACACGCGGACCGGGGAATCATTTATTATCTCACATCATTCCGCCGCGGCATCCCGGACTTGATCCGGGACCCCCGACCTACCCGGAATCGTGTCGCCGCGCGGGGTGCCCTCACCCCGCGCGTTCACACACACTGTCATTGTGGACACCGCGCACCGCGCGGGCGTCCGCAATCCTATTATTCAACGCCCTCCGCTGCTACTTCAGCAGCACCACCTTCTCCGTCCGCGTGAATCCCGCACTTTCCAACCTCACAAGATACACCCCCGTCGGCAAATCCCCCGCGTCAAACGCCACCCGATGCTCCCCGGCATTCATCGTTTGATGAACGAGCTCCCGCACCAGCCGCCCGCTCACATCATACACAGCCACCCGCACCTCGCCCGCTTCCTTCAACGAAAACGAGATCGTCGTCGTGGGATTGAACGGATTCGGATACGCATTCAGCGTATATTCCGCCGGTACCGCTGCACTAAGCGCCATGGCCGAAGCCATCCGCTCCCGATGCTCGCTGCGATTCCCCTGCAAATCCACATCGGCGAGATAATACCAGTAGCTCCGTCCCGCCGTCACATCGGTATCGGTAAACTCATAGCGTTGCTCCGTCGACGAGTTCCCCTGCGACGGCAGATCCACCAGCTTCACAAACGCGCCGTCCGCCGACGCGCCCTTCCAAATCTCAAACCGCGCGTTGTCCGTTTCCGACGCCGTGGTGAAGGAAAGATGGATGCCATCAGTGGCAGCGATGGCATCAAATGACGCGAGAGATACGGGGAGCGGAATGTCCGATCTTGTTTTCATCAAGTAAACGTCGAAATCCGTATTCGTCTCCGTGCAATATTTATGTCCCGCCGCAACATATTCACCGCCATGTGTAACTGCAACGGCATAGCACATCTCATCACATCCTCCGTCGTATGTTCGGGCCCATACGATATCGCCATTATTGTCTGCCTTTACTATCATGATATCCATTGTACCTGCACCCAGCGAAGAATAACCTGCCATAACAAATCCCCCATTCTCCAGCGGTCTATGATCATAGCAACGGTTGTTGGCTCCAGGAACCCCGTATGTTGTTGTCCAAAGGGTATCACCGAAAGAGTCTAATCTGATTAAGAGAAAGTCACCGTCGGAATTGCCGGCAATCGAATAGCCGCCGTCTGTGGTCTGGTGAACACTTGCATTATGGCTGCTGGGGCCATGAAGTCTGTACGTACGTTCCCAGTCCTGAGTTCCATTTTGCTGGAATTTGATCACATAATAAGCTCGCTCTCCCGTTCCGATCACCTCTGTAACGCCAACTGTAATGAATCCGCCATCAGTAGTTTGCTCTACTGCGTAGGCGGCATCGAACTGCGCGCCGCCTCGTGTTAGTGACCATTCTTCGATACCATTACTGTCCGTCTTTACGATATACGCATCACCCCAAGCGCTTCCAAACGAGTAAGTATAACCAACGATTACGTATCCGCCATCATACATTTGAATGACATCGTGGGCAACATCCGGCTCTGTCCCTCCGTATGTGTGTGCCCAGACCAACTGGCCAAGTGGGTCGAGTTTTACGAACAGCATTTCCGAGTTTGTGACACCCGTGAGCAGGATGGAACCGTCCGCAATCACTTTGACACTCGTAGCATTTCCACCGAACTGCACCAGAGTGCGTTGCCAGAGAAGAGTGCCCAACGAGTCCGTTTTACAGACATAAACGCCACCATCCGTATCGTTGAAAGAATAGCCTGCTAAAATGAAACCTCCATCCGTTGCTTGTTCAAGGTCAAAAGCCTCCTGATGGTTCGATCGCGTAAAAGTCCTCGTCCACAGCGTATCCGGCGCTTGCGCGAGTGAACTGACGATCGCAAGGCAAACAGAAATGACCGCGAGGAGCAGTTTCATGACCATACCCTCTTGAATTTGCGCGAATCCTTCCGCCGAGGCAGGTCCGTGGACCTGCCCGGAATCTTTCGCTTCCCGTACCCGTGTCTACCCTACACGAAAAAATATCACCGTCACAATCCCCGGCTTATCCAGAAAATAATCGCCAGCGCTCGACCACGGATAGTCTTCCGGCACCTCCACAATTCCGCGTCTCACCGGATTCTCATGGATGTAGTGCAGCTTGGTGTGAATGGCGCGCGTGCCGGGCACCGAAACGTCATCGTAGCGCGTTCGCCAAAGGGTCTTGTCCCGATATGCCGCTGGACGGCAGCGAAAGGCTGTGCGCTTCTTGAAGTCGCGCATCAGACTCGGAATGACAGCGCCTTCCTCCACCTGATGCAGCAATGCATGGAAATGATCGGGCATGAGGACGTAACCCAGACAATCCACTTTCCCTTTCGCGCGAAATTCTTCAAACACCTGGAGCAGCGCTTCGCACTCTTGCGCCCGGACGAAAAAATTGCCCCGCTCGTGTGTGACCGTCGTTACAAAATGAATTGTGCCCGGAAACGCAGTGTGGAGATGACGCTGAAGCATCGGCTTAATCTTCATCCGATAGATTCCGGGCAGGTCCACGGACCTGCCTCGGCGGATCTACCCGCGTCGGCGGAAGTGACGCAAATTAATTCAATATAATCTATGTTCAGAGGATAATCAACTGCGAGTCCGGGTCAGCATCAAAAAGTAGGTTTTCCGCCGAGGCAGGTCCGTGGACCTGCCCGGAATCCGAATTGATTCACCCCTTATCCGGCGGCCTAATGATCCCCGCCTTCACCAGCTTCTGCGCCAGCGCATACACATCCGTCTTGTTCTTCGCCTTGCGGCGGCCCAGGGCCACCACGACAACCGTCACCACATCCTCTTCCACGCGGTAGATAATCCGGTACCTCTGCCCCACCGCGCGCACACTGCGAAAGCCCGCGAGATCATCCCGCAGCCGTTTGCCCTGCAACTGTGGGTCATGTTCCAGCGAAACCATGCGCTCATAAATGAGACGGCGTTCCCGGGCATCCGTGATCCCTTCAGCCATTTGTGTCGCCGGCTCCGTGGCCACGACCGTGTAGCGGATCACAGTCTTAGTCTCCGCTTGACTTCATCCAGCGGGATCGTCCGCCCTTCGGCAATCTCTTTCTCGCTTTGGCGGATCGCGGCCATGAGTTCGGGATCACCGAGAATCTCCATCGTTTCCAGCATGGATTCGTAAAGATCCCACGGCAGAATCGCCAACACCGCCTTGCCCCGGCGGGTAACGGCCACCGCTCCGGGTTCCTTCGCAAACAACTCCGGCAGATTGGTCAATGCCTGTCGCGCTTCTGTAATTGCGATTTCCTTATACATCGTTGCTCCTTTAATTGCACATCTAAATGTACAACAATCTGTACAGAATGTCAAGCCCCTATTTATTCCAGACCCCGCCCCCTCTTGACTTCCGGCCCTTCTGAGTGTATATTAACCCCATGCAGATTACCAAAGCCATCGGCTGTTGCGCGTGTTGTTGCCGTTCCCCACGGGGGAAGGGTGGCGCGCGCATGGTTCTCTGCTGATCAATCCGGACACGGCAACCCGTGTCCCTACCGGAGACCGAATCGCCCCCTTCGCCCCGTGCGGAGGGGTTTTTTGTTTTTCGCCGACTCGGTTCCTCATAGAATCTTTTCCCCCCATCCTATGGGGGGAACACAAGGGGGGTGAGGAAAAGGCCCGCTCGGCAACTAAACCGGGGATTGATAGAGTTCAAGGATTGTGGACTACCTTGTCGATTTCAATTTTTGGCTAAATATTTGCAAAATTGTAATAGTTCGTTGCACTACATGGAAGGATAACGACCCATGAATGCCTCGCCCGCCAAACGCCGCCTGAATTCGGTCCTCGATGCCGTCGGCAACACGCCCCTCATCCGCCTGTCAAAAATCGGGAAAGGGCTGCCTGCGGAAGTCTGGGTGAAAGCCGAATACCTGAATCCCGGCGGCTCTATCAAGGACCGCCTTGCCATGCGCGTGCTGGCCAATGCGGAACAGACCGGCGAGCTGCAGCCGGGCGGTACGATTGTCGAAAATACCTCCGGCAACACCGGCGCGGCAATCTCCATGGTGGCGGCCGTGAAAGACTACAAGTGCATCTTCACCATGCCCGATAAGATGTCGCAGGAAAAGGTCAACGGCCTCAAAGCCTTCGGCGCCAAGGTCGTCGTCACTCCCACCAACGTCCCGCCCGACAGCCCGCAGAGCTACTACGAAACCGCCAAGCGCATCCACCGCGAGATCCCCGGCAGCTTCTACGTCAACCAGTATCACAATCCCGAGAACACCGCCGCCCACTACGGCTGGACCGGCCCCGAAATCTGGGAGCAGACCGAAGGCCAGATCACGCACTACGTCGCGGGTCTCGGCACCGGCGGCACCTTCAGCGGCGTCGCGAAATATCTCAAAGAAAAAAATCCGCAGATCCGTTGCATCGGCGTCGATCCCTACGGCAGCGTGTTCTATCATTACTGGAAAACCGGCCAGCTCGGCGAAGCCTGGGTCTACAAAGTCGAAGGCATCGGCGAGGACATGCTCGTCGGCAACATGGATTTCTCCCTCGTCGACGACATCATTCAGATCACCGACGCCGACGCCTTCACCATGGGCCGCCGCCTCGCCCGCGAGGAAGGTGTACTCGCCGGCGGCTCGTCCGGCGCGGCCGTGTGGGGCGCGCTGGAAGTCGCTCGCCGCTCGCCCCAAGGCAGCGTGATCGTCGCCATGCTCCCCGATAGCGGCTCGCGCTACCTCTCCAAAATGTACAACGACGAATGGATGCGCGACAACCAGTTTCTCGAAAGCGGCGAAAACCGTCTCGGTCAGGTGCGCGATCTGCTCGCCCAGCGCGGCCGCCACGAACTCATCGCCGCCCAGTCCGGCGACAAAGTCGGCAACGTGATCGCCCTGCTTAAATCCCACGGCATCTCGCAGATCCCGGTGATGGATGACGGCCATTTGCTTGGCCTCGTGGCCGAGGTCGATCTGCTGAACTTCATGCTGTCAGGCGCGGGCTATTCCAATTCCGAGATCGCTCCCATCGTCCACAACCACGTACCCTATGTCACCGAGGCCACGCCCCTCGACGACGTCTCGGCGATCTTCACCCGTTCGCCCCACGAAGCGGTCCTCGTGCAGGACGGCAACACTCCCACCGACATCATCACCAAGATCGACTTGATCGACTATCTGCTGAAAACGCCATCCAATCAGAATTGAAACGAACTTCACAACGCAGAAAAGCGCCGCTCAATCGAGCGGCGCTTTCATTTAAAATTTGTTCATCCCCAGCTTGCGCGTCTTCGCGCGCGGCAATCAACGGGCCACGCCTCCGGGTCCAGCACCGCGTGCTGGCTACTCGGCTAACTGGATCAGCTTCGCCTTATACAAACTTAAAAATTCTTCCACCTGCTTGGGTTCGAGCTTGCGCAGTTCCGGTGGAAAGCTGACCATGTTTAGATACGGACGGCGATGTTCCAGCCGCAGCGCCCGCGCGCCGTCCTGCGCCCGCGCGTTCAAGTAGACGCGGCGGGGAAACAGATTCATGTATGCGCCAATGCGCCGCGCGGTGTCGTAGGCGTGCAGACCGCCGCGTCCTTCAATGCCGCGAAACACTTTCTCGATCACGTTGAGGATGCCGTCGAAGTCCTTGGCAGCCGCGATTTGATCCTTTACCGCCAGCAACGCGGGGAGGGCGCGGTCGGGCGTGGCTTTCTTGGAACGGATTTGCAGCATGCTGCCATTCCGGCCGCGACGGGTGCTGACCGCCAGCTCGATCGCCTGTTCCAGCGATTCGAGGCCGGCGAAGGCCGCATCTTCCGCCGGTTGCCGGGCCGGTTGATCTAAGTATTCGGCCACCAGCGTCGCGAGAGGGCTGGGAGTTTCCACAATTTCAGGCTCGAGTCCGGATTCAATCGGGAGGGCGTCAGTCAATGTCAATCCTTTTGCGTGCGTTGATGGATGAGAAAGCGGCACTTAAGCCGCAAAAACCCGCATGCGATGGCGGGCTTACTCAATGGAGCAGGTTTCATGAAGCATAGTTTAAAATACACAATAAACCGCCCGAAAGCAAGCGGGAGCGCACTCTGAAGGTAAACTGCCGAAATCCCGCTTGACATTTCCCGCGCTGGGCCGTATTTTGGGCGCAATTCCAGTATTATCCAATCAACCTTGGAGTACGCAATGAAACCGCGCTTTCTACTGGCCTGCGGAATCCTGCTGCTCGGCGCCACCTTCGTCTGGAGTAACGAACCTCCACCCCCCCTCTCTTTACCTACGCCGGACAAGACCGGCGGCAAGCCGCTGATGCAATGCTTGGCCGAGCGCCATTCCACGCGCGAATTTTCAGCCACGCCGCTCGCGCCGCAAGAGCTTGCGAATCTGCTCTGGGCCGGATGGGGCATTAATCGTGACGATGGTCATCGCACCGCGCCGTCCGCGCGCAACTGGCAGGAAATGACGGTGTATATTGTGAGGGAAGGCGGCGCGTTCACTTACGACGCCAAAAATAATAAGCTGTTCTCTGTGACGGGGATGGATCTGCGCGCGCTCTGCGGCACGCAGCCGTTTGTGAAAGATGCACCGCTGAATCTCGTGTATGTGGCCGACTTCGCCAAGATGGGCGATGCCGCCGACGATCAGAAGCAGGTGCTCGCCGCCGCCGACGCCGCCTTCATCGCCGAAAATGTCTACCTCTTCTGTGCCTCGGAAAATCTCGCCGTCGTCGTCCGCGCTTCGATTGAGAAGGACGCCTTAGCCAAATCGCTGCACCTCTCCCCCACCCAGCACATCGTATTGGCGCAAACAATCGGGCACATGAAGTAACGAAGAACGAAAAACGAAGAACGAAGAATATTTTTTCTCGTAGGGGCGCACGGCTTGTGCGCCCTTTTTGTGTTTGTAAGTTGCCGTAGTTGCGATGTGATGCAACTTTTTTGACGGAACGGAACTTCAGTATTTCATTCGCGGCCGGAAAGGAAGCGCAGCGAATAGTCATGGCGGTCGCAATAGAACGCGTGCAGGCGGTTGTGGAGCGCGCGGATCTGGCGTTCGATGCGCCAGTCATAACGGGAGAAGCGGTCGAGGTGGTGGAGGACCGACAACGGGGCGAGGGGTTTCTCCGCAGATTGGTCGGTGGCGGAGGCTTCGAGGCCGTAGAGCCGAAGCTGACGGAAGTAGAGAATGGCGATGCGGTTGACGAGGGCGAGCTCCTGTTCGCGCTGCGGATTGTATTCGTGGTGCAGCGCGGCGCGCATGCGCTCGAAAACCTCACGGTCCGCGGGTTGCAGATGCGCGAGGAAGAGTTCATCAGTGGCGTAGAAGCCGTGCTTGACCGCGTTGGCGCGGGAATGAGTTGTGGACATCGCAGAGAAGTATGAAGGATGAAGTATGAAGGATGAACGGAAGACGTATGATGGACGTGGTGTAGGGGCGGGTTAAGTCTTCGCAACCCGCCCGTGTCGCCAGTGCAACCCCCTGTATTCCACAATCGCGGCCACCCCCTTTGTATTCCCCCCATAGGATGGGGGGAAAAGACAGAAGACAGAGCCCAGCCCGACTGCGTCGGACTGGACCATTGTTATGGTTGTGGCATTCCTCTCCAGAATCGGCGTGAATCTGGCATTGCGGGGGGGGCACGTCTGAAAGCCGGTCGAGAAGGGCCGCGCGTGGATGGGGAACCCTGCCCTGAGCCGGTGCTGGGGGAGACAGGGACGGCAGGTCACGGCGGATAATATACGCACGGCAAATGGTATTTGTCAATCATATAATTCATTATTTTCGTATTTATGTGGTTATTGTGAACATATATTGCCTATTTGTTTAGTGACGATTGTGGTAGGTGCAGGCGGGGGCGGGAGATGCGGGGTCGGGATGGGTGGGGTGTGCTCACGTGGGTGCATGGAAAAAGGAGGCTCGTATCGAACGGTTACATAAAATAAGTGAGACGGATCTTCTCAAATCCGTCTCACTTTCAAAACTGATCTTACCCAATAAGACTAAATACTTGGTGCCATCACCTCGCCCGATTCAGCGTCAATTCAATCCGCCTTAGCAATTTCGAATAGGTTTAATTTTCCTTTCAACCACTGCGTAGCAAATTGTGTTTGTTCTTCATTAAACTTTAGTGATTGGAAATAATACTCCGGTACAAAATCGGGAGGAAATTCACCACCACGCAAAGAAAGAGCAGGGTATATACTGACACCAAGCGATCTAAACACCTCGACATCTTCCTTTGCGACATCTGGATACATTTCGATTTTTATTGCCAAAAGAACAAAGAGCCCAAAGAGCGCGTCTGGATTATTGCAAAAATTATGATATCGGGCAACCACTGCCGGCTGATCACTTGCAACTCCAGCTCGTCGAATAGACAACTGGGTGCTCAACGTGTTATCAACTGGCTCGAGAAATGGCTTGAAAGACTCACATACAGTCTTACCAAACTGAGATGTCATATCATAGAGAGCCCTGGACCAAACATAATGATCATTGTTACCCCACCAGAAGATGCTGTGAAATAACCATTGTGCAAAGGATGATCGGTAGACTTTCGGTAAGGAAATAAAGCTATAGTCGGAAATCAGGAATTCTCTTCCATGCCATTGAACCACACTTGACAAAGCAATATAACCCTCCCAAATGATGTCACCTGCGAGGATGGGATCGCATTCGGAAAGTTGCTTGAGCTTTGAAGTATGTCGCCACATAATTCCTTTGGAGAAGTCACTCCAATACTGCGCGTCCTCCGTCGAGCATCGCCGTTCGCGAGTTAGTGCGGTACGCATATGCAATAGATACTCGAACAGCACTCTACGTTCTATGATTGACAACTCCGAATATGTCTTTTCAAGTATTTCCTCCAGTATACGTGATACTGTAGCTCGGTTTTCATGGTCGAGTAGTGGGACATAATCAACGATTTGCATTAACAGATATTCCCTATCTGTTTCACTTGACATGCTAGTATGACATGCAACCGCGTTTTCTATTAGCAGCTGCACACAGCTCTCGATAATTGACCTCATCACTTGTGGGCGAGGAACCATGAATTCCAGAGAGCGAAGAGCAAAATTCAAAAGATGCGCTCGCACTTTATAGGTTTCTCCAGAGGCACTCTGCATAAGTTGCTCTAAAAATTCGGAGCCAGCACCGCGCAAACGCTCATTCTGAATCTGGACAGCGATCTGTGCGACAACATCCCATTCTTGTTTGCGAATTCGCGGGAGCAGTATATCGGCAAGCTCTTTTGATGTTCCATTGACCGATACCAAATATTCAGCACTATAGAACTCTAAAAAAGTATTATGTGCAAACTTATAAATCTCGGGCCCCATATCCGTAAAAACCCATAAACGCGCTGTGCAGTGTTGTACAAATTCCTTTGCGGCAGCCTCAGCCTCTGCTCGTGTTTCAAATTTTTCTTCCAGCAGAAATTCAGTAGATTTTTCTACGAGTTCGGATTTCCTAACACCTGTGTTGAGTCTCTCTGTTGTGAAAATCCAATGAGCTAAGAAGCGAATTACATGAACAATATGGTGTTGGAATGGCAAAGGATTTTTTATGCCTTTAACAGTATCGCGAGAAAGCAATATCTCTGTGCACTTGCTATACAGTTCGGGCCTGTTTTTTGGAATATAATGCCGTTTACGATATAAGTTGCACATTAGAGCAAGCATGAGAGGATTTGCTCTCAAATCGTTAACCGCTGAACTTTCCTCAACAAATTCCTCGACTATTTTGTCAGCCTCAGTCTGATTATATCCTGCGAGCACAAACCACTTTGAAACATACTCTCGTACCTGATTATCGTTAAAGTCCTCGAGTTGGAATACCTCGAAGACACTAGGATTGAGGGAAGCCTCCGCATATCCTACAACTCGCGATGTGACTAATACAGGTGCAGCAGGGAAACGATTGCAGAATGATTCTATGATTGCTGCAATTTCCTGTCGTTCGTGGGCTTCAAGAACTTCATCCAGACCATCAAAAACTACAAGAGCTTTCCCTGTAAGAAATAAGTGCTCAATTGCACCGTTCGGTGGTTTTAGCGTAAGTTCCACATTTGTCGTTTGCTCAATATGCTCAATAATAGACAGTTTTGTCTCTCTTCTATCATTAGCAAAGTTTCTTACATGAATCAAGATGGGAACTAGCAACTCGGTGGAAATATCGCTGTGCTGATGATATATTTCTGACATATCAAGGCAGATCCTTTGAGCCGCTGTGGATTTGCCGCCGCCAGGATTACCCAGTAAAACAGTCTTTTGCAATCTCACAACAAATTGTTCGAAATCGAAAGACTAAGGTTCCTTGTCTTGCGGTTTAGGGCCCACTTCTCTAAACCGCGGATCGACAAAAATATCCTTCAGCTGTAATCGTTGCTTTGCATCAAAATCAGGGTGTTTAACATATCGATGGCGCGAAGCCATTTGGAAGCAATACTCACGAATGAAGGCCTGAATTGCTGCTTGACTTGTCGGCGCGCCAAATGCTCTAAGATCTGTGAGCAGTCGGTTTGTCAACGCAAGTTCTTCGATGATAACTACTGCTGCCCGACCCTTCTCATCTAGAAGTTTACGCCTAAGATGCTGCCCCGCATCAGAAGAAATTGCTCTTTCGCAGACCAAGGTCATTCCACGGAAAAGGATTTTTGCGCATTCGGTAACTGCATCAGAATCCTCACGGGAAAAATCAAGATGAGTGAAAAATGACTCCTGAAATGACGCTTCGATTTGTCTAACAGCATCCTCACTTACGCTTTCGATTTTCGCGGAATTTGCCCATATTTGTCGCGCGACGACAATACCTTCATTGGACCGAAAATAAGATTCAAGTCTTGACCAATAGGTTGTCGGCAGAATTCCTTCGACTTTTTGGACAACGTTGTCAACTTCAATAAGTGCTGATTCAATTGCCTCTTCCCATTTAAGACCAATTAGGAGCCTGCTAAAAAGACCCGATGCCGATTTTATCAACAATGGCGAAGCAAATTTTATAACTGAAATCGCCGCAGGTGTCACCATTATTTCCCCTAAATCGTAAAGATTTGCAATCGGTTTGGCTCGAACATGACGCCTTCTATCATATACGAAAATCGCGTGATTTAATCAAGCATAAAACAATAAAAGTGAAAATCCAAAATTCGATTGCAGATTGTCGCGGGTCCCAGATACCGAATTTAGGTTGGGGGTGACAGATTAGAAAGACCCGAAGTACGAAGTCTAATATCCAAATCAAGAAAAGCCAAGCAGCCCATTATTGAAGCGGAACAGATGTAAAGTTGAGAATTCGGGAGGAAATGAGTAAATTGGGGCGGTTTGAGTGGTTTGGTCGTCCCGCCGGTTGTCCCTCCTAACCTCCCACCTGTTATGAGCTTAGAACGCAAGCACCTGCTGCAGCCCGGGTTTCGGGCGCGGCGGGCGATGAATTGGGTGTCGCTCGGCCTCCTGTATGCCGCCTATTACATGGCGCGCTACAACATCACTATCGCCAATCCGATTTTGCGCGAGACCTTCGGCTGGTCGAAAGAGCAGATTGGGATGATTGTGGCCGCCGGCTTCTGGACCTACGGGCTGAGCGTGTTCTTCAACGGCCCGCTGGCCGACCGCATCGGCGGCCGGAAGGCGATTCTCTTCGGCGGCTCGTTTGTGGTGGTGTTCACGATCATCTTTGGCGTGGCGCCGACGCTCGTGGGGATGGTCAGCCAGTCGGCCAGCGTGCTGCTGACCGTGCTGATCTTCTGCTGGATGGCGATCAACTACTTCCAGAGCTTCGGGGCGCTGTCGATTGTGAAGGTGAACGCGGCGTGGTTCCACGTGCGCGAACGCGGCGTCTTCGGCGGAATCTTCGGGATCATGATTCAGGCCGGGCGGCTGGGCATTATGGCCTTTGGCGGTTTGATCGTGACGTATTTGAGCTGGCAGTTCGTGTTCTTCATTCCCGCCGCGCTGCTGCTGCTGATTGTGCTCTGGGGCAAGTACGCGATTAAGGACGCGCCGGATCACGCGGGGTTCGAGTACCTCGATCCGGGCGACGGCAGCGATCAGGAAGAAGACGTGAAAGTGAACTACGCGTGGATCATCAAGCGCGTGTTCACCAACAAAACCATGCTGACGATTGCCGCGGCGGAATTCTGCACCGGCTTCGTGCGCCACGGTATCGACCAGTGGTTCCCGAGCTTCATGCACGAAGTGCACGGCGTCTCGTTTGTCAGCAAGGAATATTTGTTGACGGCCATCGGCATGCCGATCGGCGCGATCCTGGGCGGACTGCTGGCGGGCACGCTTTCGGACAAGCTGTTCGGCTCGCGGCGGCCGCCGGTGGCGGCACTGTTTTTCGCGGGGCAGAGCCTGGCGCTGATCGGGCTGCACTACAGCCAGAGCTGGGGACCGTTCGCTTCCATTTGGATGTTCATGCTGGTGTCGATGTGCATTCAGGGCACGCACAGTCTGCTAAGCGGCGTGGCGTCAATGGACTTCGGCGGCAAGAAAGCGGCGGCTTCGGCGGCGGGACTGTTTGACGGCTGCCAGTACATCGCGGGCGGCATTGTGGGCATTGGCCTCGGCTGGATGCTGGATACCTTCGGCTGGGACAACTGGGTGTGGAGTATCATCGGCTTCAGCCTGATGGGGACGGTGCTGATGTTGACGCTGTGGCACGCGCGGCCCGCGGGGCAACTCTCGTTGGATTTTGACGCGGCGCAGAAAGCGAAGAAAGCAAGGATGAAGGCGGAAGGATGAAGGATGAACGGCAGATGAAGATTGGGCTGGTGCAGACTTCGCCCGTGTTTGGGGAGAAACAGACCAACCGCGAGCAGATTGAACGGCTCGTGGGGGATGCACGGGCGGATTTGTGGATCATGCCGGAGCTGGCGCTGACGGGATATGAATTCTTATCTCGCGATGAAGCGCGGGAACTGGCGGAAGAGATTCCGCAGGGGGAGACGTGCCGGTGGCTGGCGGGGTTCTGTTCCGAGCGGCTCTGTCATGCGGTGCTGGGGATGGCGGAACGAGATGGGGAACGCGTGTATAACAGCGCGGTGCTAATGGGGCCGCGGGGACTCGTGGCGAAATACCGGAAGCTGCATCTGTTTGACCGCGAGACGGAGCGCTTTGATGCGGGGGATCTGCCGTTTGCGGTGCATGACATCGGACTTGCGCGGGTGGGGCTGATGATCTGCTTTGACTGGCGCTTTCCCGAGGCGGCGCGGACGCTGGCGCTGCGCGGCGCGCAGATCATCGCGCACCCGTCGAACCTCGTGATGCCCTATTGCCAGGAGGCGATGGTGACGCGGGCGCTGGAGAACCGCGTGTTCTGCGCGACGACGAACCGGGTGGGCATTGAGACGCGGGCGGGCCGGGAGTTGGGCTTCACCGGGCGCTCGCAGATCGTCGCGCCGGACGGGAAACGGCTGTGCCAAGCCGACGCAATGACGGCAGAAGTAGTCTTCGCCGAGATCGATCCACGACAGGCGGACAACAAGCACGCGACGAAGGTGAATGATTTGTTTGCGGATCGACGGACGGAATTTTATGAATGAAGAAGGACACGGCCTGCCGTGTCCCTACAGGAATAGAAAACGGCGACTGATGAGGTCGCCGTTTCTATTCTACGAGGCGGGCGGGGATCCAGCCGCGCACGGAATTGATGAGGAAGATGGCGTCGGCCTGGCGTAGAGCGTCGATGGTGATGATGCCTTCGCGGATGCGGCCACGGGATAGAAGCTCGGCGCGATAGGTGCCGGGGAGCAAGCCGCAGGAAGCGGGTGGAGTGATGAGCGCTCCAGCCTTGCGGATGACGAGATTGGCGAGGGTGGATTCGGTGAGTTCACCGCGCTCGTTCCAGAACAGCACATCGTCGGCGTCAGGATGCGCGGCACGGGCGGAGTCGTAGACAGCGCGGCGTGTGGTTTTGTGGCGGAGGAAGGGATCGGTGGAATCGACAGGTTCCGCAGCGAGGGTGACACGCCAATAGCGGGAAGCGCGGACGGGATACGGTTTGGTCTCGAGCGTCACCGTGCCATCGGCGGCAAGGAGCAGGCGGAAGATGCTTCGTTCGCCGCCCGTGTGCGCGGCGAGACGCAGTGCAATCGCGGCGCGATCGATCGTGAAGCCAAAATATTTCGCCGCAGCGTGTAGGCGATCGAGGTGACGATCGAACAGGAAGACGCCACGTTCGGGAGTCCAGAGCATGGTCTCGAGGAGTCGGAATTCGGCAAAGGCGGCGGAGAGGACAGCGGCCTTGAGTTCGCACTCGGCGTATTCGGCCTCCGCGTTCGAGTCCCAGACGATGCCGCCGCCGGTGCCATACTCAGCTTGTGATCCGTGCAAGGTAAGCGTGCGGATGGCGACGTTGAACTGCGCCTCGCCATGAGGCGCGGCGAAGCCGATGGCGCCGGTGTAGATGCCGCGGGGGGTGGATTCGAGTTCGCGGATGAGGCGCATGGTGCTGACCTTGGGCGCGCCGGTGACAGAGGCACAGGGAAAGAGCGCGGCAAAGATCGCTTCGAGCGAGGCCGCGGATTCGGCCTCCACGATGGAGGTCATCTGCAAGAGCGTGGGGTAATGTTCGATTTCGAAGAGGCGGGGGACGCGCACACTGCCGCGCTTCGCAATGCGCGAGAGATCGTTGCGCACCAT
This sequence comes from uncultured bacterium, assembly GCA_963735175.1. Taxonomy (GTDB): domain Bacteria; phylum Electryoneota; class RPQS01; order RPQS01; family RPQS01; genus CAVTJX01. The sequence goes on from CAVTJX010000011.1 coordinate 29,887, forward strand.
GTCGACGATCATCAGATTTTCGGCGCGGTCCTTCTGTGATCCTTGCAGGGTTGCGATATGGTGTTCCACTTCCTCAGGCGTTTTGCCGCAGGGGGCGGTGCCCTTCATGGGGCGCATGGAAATCGTTTCGCCGCGGCGATGGAAGAAGAGTTCGGGCGAAGCGCTGGCGATATGGTATTCACCCGAGTTGATGAAGGCGGCAAAACGCGTAGGCTGTGCGCGGACAAGGGCGGCAAAGAGCGCGGCGGGATTGCCGTTGAACGCGTTGGAAAGCCGCAGCGTAAAATTGACTTGATAGGTGTTGCCGGAGGCAATCTCTTCATGGATGCGGGCGAGGGCAGCATCGTAAGCGGCGCGGGAGATGGACGGTTTCCAGTGCGGTGTTATGCGAAGCGCACGCGGCGAAATGCCGGGGAAACCGGGAAAGCGTTCCGGCGGACCATACAGGCCGAAACTCGCGAGGGGGAGCGTGCCGTGTGGCGGATGCGTGACGAAAGCGGGATCAAATGCGGGGGCGGCCTCGTAGGTCACAAAGCCGGCGGCCCAGCCGCCGTGCCGCGTATGCTCTTCCACCGTACGCAACAGCGGGCGTACACCGGCGAGCGTCGCCGCCGTGAGCATCTGCCGCGGATGGCGGAAGAGCAGCCATTCAGTTTCGCCGCCGGGAAGCGCGTGCTGGAGCAGCATCGCGTCGGGTTCGGTATCGGGCTGCCGGGCGGTCGAGTCACTCATGCCACACTCCGCCGCGCACGGCGAGGAAGTTTTGCAGCAGCGGCAGACCGTGTTCCGTGAGAATCGATTCGGGGTGAAACTGCACGCCCATGGCGGTAAATCGCGTATGACAGAGGCCCATGATCTCACCGGTTTCCGTTCGGGCTGTAATGCGGAGTTCGGGCGGCAGACGGGCGGGATCGACGACCAGGGAATGGTAACGGGTCGCGGTGAAGGGTGATGGTAGATGATCGAAGGGCGGCGCGTCGTGGTGGTGAATGGCGGAGGTCTTGCCGTGGACGGGCTCACGCGCACGGATAATGCGGCCACCGAAGACCTGCGCGAGATACTGGTGGCCGAGGCAGACACCGAGGATCGGGACGATTCCAGAAAAGGCACGGATTGCGTTGCAGGAAATGCCCGCATCGGTGGGCGCGCCGGGGCCGGGCGAGATGACAACGTGCGTGGGCGCGAGCGCGCGGAGTTCAGCGACAGTTACCTGATCGTTCCTAAAGACACGCACGTCTTCGCCCAGTGCCTCGAAGTAGTGGACGAGGTTGAAGGTGAAGGAATCGTAGTTGTCGATGAGAGCGAGCATGGGCGGAAGAAAATTCTAAATTCGAAATACGAGTCAGAAGGAAATTAGTTCCAAGATCGGCGGGGTCTTGTTAATGCTCACGCGGTGGTCCGTGCCTCCGGTAGACCCCGCGCGGCGGCGAAGCATGGAGAAGGGGGTGAGCACAAAGAGCAGAGGACATGGCATGCCATGTCCCTACAAGAGTCATTCAAGAAATGCAGCGCCGCGGAATTCGGCCGGGTTTTTGTTTGGGCGCAAGCGATTGGACGTGCGCATGCCCAACCCGGCTCGTCCGGAGTATTGAAAATTCGAATTCGGAACAGAAATCCCACCCCCCCTATCCCCCCTGTCAACGGGGGGGAACAGGAATCAGCGCGTTAAGCGGGTGAGGATTTCGCGGTAGGCCTGGGAGGTGCGCTCGACGATCATCAGGGGCAGCATGGGGCCGGGAGGGGTTTTATCCCAGCCGAGGTCGTTCAGGTAATTGCGCACGATCTGCTTGTCGAAGCTCGGCTGGTCGTGGCCGGGTTCGTAGAGATCAACGGGCCAGAAGCGCGAACTGTCCGGCGTCAGGACTTCGTCGACGACGCGGATTTCGCCGTCGATGAGGGCGAATTCGAATTTCGTATCGGCGATGATGATGCCGCGCTCGATGGCGTAGTCGCGGCCCGCGTTGTAGAGCGCGAGCGACGCCTCGGCGAGGCGGTGGGCGGCTTCGCGGCCGATGATGTTGGCGGCCTGCGCAACGCTGATGTTTTCGTCGTGGCCTTCATCGGCTTTGGTGGAGGGCGTAAACAACGGTTCGGGCAGTTCGGCGCACTGCTTGAGCCCGGCGGGCAATTTGTAGCCGCAGACTTCGCCGGTCTTCTGGTAATCCTTCCAGCCCGAACCGGTGATGTAACCGCGAACGACGCATTCGACGGGAAAGACCGCGCCCTTCAACACGACCTCGATGTGATCGGTAGTGAGGCCGGGTTCGGAGGCGGCGAGTTTCTCGATCAGCGGCGTAAACCGCGCGCGGTCTTTCGGCAGATGATTGGGGACGATGTGAGCCAGGCGGTCCATCCAGAAGCGCGTGAGCTTTGTGAGCACCGCGCCCTTTCCGGAAATGGGCGTGGGCAGCACGACGTCGAAAGCACTGAGGCGGTCGCTGGTGACGATGACGAGGTGCTTGTCATCCAGATCGTAGATGTCGCGGACCTTGCCGCGGCGCACGAGGCGCAGATCGAGGTGGCTGTGGGAGACAGTGGACATGGGTACCTTTGAAGAAAATCCGAAATCCAAAATCCGAAATCCGAGTCAGAGACAGTGAAGCAGACGGCGGACTCTGGAGAGTCCGCACGGCGATCTCCTTAGCTGCTAAGTCACCACGGCGGAAGGGACAATTTGAATCAGAGTGTGGACGGGACGGACGGGGGTGGCGGGGTGACGACGGGTTTGCGGCGGCCGAAGAGGAGTAGAATGCCGGCAACGAGGGGCGGCAGAGCCATCGTCATCTCCATGAAGACGATCGTCATCAGCGGCATGTTCGTCGCATACAAAGGATAAAGGATGCCGACAGCAAGGCCCATCGCCACGAGCAGGATGGCGGCTTTGATCTGCCAGGCGAACGCCAGTACGCCAACGATGAGGAAACCCAACCCCGGCAGAATGTGGGCGAGCGTGCCGCCAACACTTTCGCGTTCGCCGACGCTCGAGGCAATGCCGAACCAGAGCCAGAACGCCGCCCAGACCAGCACGAGCAAGCGGCCCAGGAGGCGCAATCGTTTGCGGGAGTCGCGGGGAGACGCAGTCGTGGACATGGAGACCTCCGGGGAAGAGGGAAGAAGGAAGAGGAAATTCGAAACTCGAAACTCGAAATTCGAGTCAGAGCAGGAAGACGGAGTACCACCCCCCGTCACCACTTCGTTACGGCAGGTTCAACTTCGGCAGAAGGCAGAGACCCACCCCCCCTTGCCCCCCCGAGATCCCGGATCAAGTCCGGGAGGGGGGAACAGAAAATCGTTACTCGCCTTTGGGGGTGGGGGCGGAGGCGAGGAGCTTGGCGTACTCGGGTTTATTGCCGAAGACTTTGACGGCCTTGCGGATCATGGGGTCGTCGTCGAAAGACGCTTCGATGCGGCCGTTCTGACCGAAGAGCGAACTGGCAAGTTCACCCTCGAGACTGCGACGGATGAAGTCCGATTCCTGTTTGAAATCGATGTCGCGGCGCGATTCCAGCACCCGGTGCAGATCGTCAAGTTCGGGCTGGACGCGTTCGGCCTCGGCGGTGGGGGCGAGCATGCTGCGGAGGGAATCGAGCAGCGCGTGGCCGTCGGCGTCATAGTGGAAATCGGTGGAATCGAGCCAGCGGCGGAACTCGAGCATATCGGCTTCGGTCAGATGCGCCGAGGTCAGATCTGGATGGCGGGCGCGGTATTCGGCGACAAAATCGAAGAACGAGCCTTGCCGCCAGAGTTCCGTGCCAAGTGGGCCGGGATGGGGCGCGGGCAATTCGATGTCGGGCGTGATGCCGCCGCCGCCTTCGACGGGCCGGCCATTGCGCGTGGCGAAATGGGCCGACGCCGGATGATCTTCGGACGGATGACTGAGCACGACTTTGTTGTCATCGCCGAAGTAATTGACGCGCTGAATCAAACGACCCGACGGCGTGTAATACTTAGCGGTGGTGAGCTTGAGCGCCTCGCCGCTCTCGAAGGAGACGACGGATTGCACGAGGCCCTTGCCGAAGGTGGTTTCGCCGATGAGCACGCCGCGGTCGAGATCTTGCACGGCGCCGGCCACGATCTCCGAGGCGGACGCGCTGCCGCCGTCGATGAGCACGGCGAGGGGAATCTTGCCCGCGAGGGGATCGTTGGGGAGCTTGAAAACCTGTTCGCTGTCGGTGGCGCGGCCACGCACGGAGAGCACGGCTTCACCCTTGGCACAGAACCGTTGCACGACGGCGACGGCGCTGGAGAGCAGACCGCCGGGATTGCCGCGCAAATCGAGGACGAGGGCCTGCATGCCGCCGGTCTGCAGCGAGTGCAGAGCCTCATCGAGTTCATCGGGCGCGCCACGCGAGAAGTGCGCGAGCTTCAGATAGCCCACGCCGGGTTTGATGAAACCGGAATAGGGCACGTCCTTGACGCTGATTTCTTTGCGCGTGATGACAAATTCGATGGGTTCGCTGGAGCCGGTGCGTTCGATGGTAAGTGTAACCTGGGTGTCCGGCGCGCCGCGCAGATACCTGGCGGCATCGCCGGTGGAAAAGCCGACCGTGAAGGTCGTATCGATCTTGAGGATGCGGTCACCGGAGCGGATACCGACGCGCTGCGCGGGGGATTCGTCCATGGCGGTGATGACGGTGAGGACTTTGTCCTTGCCGCGCACACCAATTTCGATGCCGACGCCGCCGTAACGGCCCGACGTGATGACGTCGAGGTCTTCGGTCTCTTCCTCGGGGATGAAGACAGTGTAGGGGTCGAGGGTGGAGAGCATACCGTCGATACCCGCGCGCATGAACTGCTCGGGATTAATGCTGTCGACGTAACGCAAACTGAGTTCGCGGTAGACGTCGCCGAAGAGACCGATATTCTTGCGCACCTGCTCGTAGAGAGAATCCTGACCGGAGGGTTTGCCGGCAGCGGCCAGCGAGACGCAGAGCAGCAGGGCGGTGAGTACGGAAAGAAAACGCGACTTCATGAACATCCTGCAATGCTGGCTCCCGGGGAGTGCCGGGAGCGGGTCAAATATCATCCTGAATCGACAACAGGCGGCCTGTGAGCCGCCCGGAGTTCTGCCGGTTCGCCGGCAGGTTCCGCTGGGAGTGGGGTTTACCTTCTCACTCGTTGTATGCCCGGCCACCAGCGGTGGTTCCCTCCCGCCACCCCTATCCCCTGCCCCTTTCCCCACTACGTAGGGAAAGGGGTCAAAATATGTTGGCGACCGTGAAGATGCCTTCTTTGGAACGGGATGTGTTATCAAAAGTATCGACAACGGTGACGGTCCAGTAATACTGGCCGTCGGCCAGGGAATCGGGAACGGTGACGCTAAGCTGGCTCTTGGGCAGGTCGTCCGAAACCCAAACGGTAAAGACAAAATCTTCGGCGCTGACGTAGACGGCCGGGCGGTAGTAGAAGGGATGAAAGCCCGGGCTGAAGGACTCCCAGCTAAGAGTCGGGCGGGGGCCGACGGCGTCCTGCGAATCGGGTTCGAGCGCGCGGGGGACGTCTTCGATAACCCGGAACAGGTAAACCGGTCCGGTCTGATGCGTCAGGCCGCTGTTATCCAACGAAAGGAATACAAACGGCAGGCCAATTTCCGACTGAAGGTGGGGATCGCTGAAATAAGACGCTGAAAAGACCGTGGCCCAGAGCGTGGCGGATGTGCGGGAGAGCGGTACGGGAGTGCGGCCCACGAAACTGACCCAGGCGCTATCCTGCAGGGCGGCATCCGCGCCGCTGAGTTCGGCTACCAATGAGTAGGAATCCGTAGTGGGAAAGTTGCGCGAAACATGCGCGGAACGCACATGCCCGGCAAGATCGGCCGCGGTGAGGGGGGGGTGATAGCGGTCGGAAGCGGGATCGAGCGGGTTTTCATGGGGCGCAGAGCAGCCGCAGCTCCCGGCAAGCAGGAGCAATCCCAAGCTTAGAATCCCCATCCAGCGGATCATTCGGGCCTCTAAGGTTCGTAAACCCTGAATTTAGGCATTTCAGGTCAGATATTCAAGTGCGAAGCGCGTCCGGATAATCCCCGGACGCGCTTGAATATCAGGCACTTGAGTTGGCGAATGGCATCCGCAGCCGTTTTTCGATTGGATTCAGGGGCGGGCAGCTCTTCCCGGTCTGAATGTCAGACTCCTCCTGCCATTCGGCATTCAGAATTTTCATTCATATGAAGTTGTGCTCTTGACAATTGGCCGAGGTCTGCTATATTAGGTGCTATCGAACCGGCTGCGCCTGCAATCATCTGCGCATCGATGGGGTTGCCTCATGCGTCTGCGGCGGTTTCGACAGTTTCATCCAGAATCAACGCCTTGCCCCGAGCTGCCTGGGGCTGGGCGTTTTTGTTTGTAAAGGAGGGCGGATGAGGTACTGCATTCTTGGTTTGTTGCTCACTGTGGGCCTGACGGCTTGGGCTCAGCCACCCGACACGCTTTGGACGCGATCCTATGCGGGCGCGAGCAATGCGTTGAGCGTGGCTAATACTCCGGACGGCGGCTTTATCATCAGTGCATGGACTGGCATGCCCTACGACGGCGTGCTGCTGAAAATGGACAGTCTGGGCAGTATTCAATGGCAGCGCAGTTACGGTTCACCGGAGACCTTTGAAACGCTCGACGATGCAAAACCGTGTCCATCAGGCGGTTATGTTGCCGTCGGCCGTCAGTTCGGCCATCCCACCTTCGATAGTCATCGAACGTATGTGGTACGCACAAACGACCAGGGCGATACACTCTGGACGCGCACGATGGATTTTGAGGGTGATGACGATTTAGGAGCGGTTGAGGTCGCGGCCAACGGTGACATCATCTGCGTTGGGCGGGCGGGTTATATCGGCGCGACTTCCGATTCGGGTGATGTGCTCATCATGCGTTATGCCGATACAGGGTACTTGGTTTGGACACATCGATACAGGGGCAATCAATCGAGTATCGGTTTTGATGTTATCAAGCTGGGTAACATGGACCACTATCTCGTAGGCGGACAGTCCGGCCGATTCTGGGAGGACAGTGCAGCCCAGGCCTATGTACTGGCATTCAATGGCGATGGCGATACTCTCTGGACGCGGACCTACAGGCTGGACACGTATAACCAGTGCTTAGCGCTCGCCGCCGCAGACGACGGCGGCTTTGCCTTTACCGGAGAAGTCAAACCAGACCCTTCGGTGACCTCGGATCTGCTGATCCTACGCGCTGACAGCTTGGGCGAACCGTTGTGGCAGGGCCGTTTTGGCCCTGGTTCTGCACGCGCTTTGAGCTGCTTACCGGATGGCAGCTTGACTGTCTTTTATGGCAGTATGCGCATTCCGGACCAAGGCTTTCAGTACGCGGTGAAACGCCTTAATGCGGAAGGTGATTCTCTCTGGACCGGGTATTACGGCACCGCGGCCGATAACTACTTGACCGCCGGCCTCACGCTGCCAGACCAGGGTTATCTCATGCTGGGGTTGGTTCCGGGAGTGTATGTCGTGCGGACGCTGCCTGAACCCCACTCAGCCACCTACCCGCAGCCGGTGGTGCCTGCCAGCCACTTGCTGCTGTCCGCCTATCCCAACCCATTCAATGCCACGACGACCGTCACGTACTGGCTGCCGCATGGGACCCGGACCCAGCTCATGGTTTACGACATCCTCGGTCGCCAGGTCCAAGCCTTTGCTCCCGCCTGGCTGCCGCCGGGCAACCACCAGCTTCGGCTTGCCAGCGAGGGCTGGTCCTCCGGCCCATATTTCCTGCGGTTGGAGAGCGGAAAGGAGGCCGCCACCATCAAATTGTTGCTGGAAAAATAGAGCGTCGCGGCCCATCGGAATTACGGCACCGGCCACGCGCAGCATTTCACATTCAAGGCGCACAAGACACCACACCCCTTGGAGGTCACGGCCATGAACCGCACATGCAGATTTAAAAGGCTCTTCGCGATGCTGATCTTACTGAGCGTGTATGCTACCGGCAGTTTCGCAGGCGGGGATGATTTCATAGTGCAGAATGCTGACAGCGATTGGGTTGCCCAGTACCGGTTTCTGGTCAAGGTCAAGCCGGACATCGATTCAACCGATTTGTCGCTCGCGCTGAATCCGATCAATTGTACGGTGCTGCACAAGTACACGTACAACAATTGGTACTCCGTACGGTTTGACACGGGCGACGTGGACCAAAACTACGGCATTCTGGCTGCCTTAACCGAAGTCGCGGGAGTCAATTACGACCACGTGCTCTCTCCCACACAGTACACGCCTTCGGAAACGCTCTTCACGCAACAGTGGGCACTGCACCAAACTGACGCGCAATCGGTCGGCACGAATGTTCATGAAGCCTGGTCGATCACCCGCGGCGCGACATCTACCGGCATTTTCGTCCTCGATTCCGGATTCCCCGACGGTATACATACAGATTGGGATGACTGGATTTACAATCCTCCGTACACATATACCAAGAAATTCCCGGTGATGGACGAGCAGGGTGTGAACTACATCAACTTCGCTCCCCAGAATGAAGCACATTTTTCGCCGTACTCAGCAAGCACAGATATGCTGGGTCATGCCACGGCGATGGGGGGAATTATTGCCGCGGAACATGATGGGACGCAGCTCGCGGGCATAGCGCCCGAGACCTATGTGGTCTGCGCGAACTTCATGGGCGAGTTGGATACCTGGGTGAATGGCGATTGTCCGACTCCAATTGCATTGTACAGCAGCGCGCTGTGGGCGCTGGAATGGGTCTTGGATTGGAACGATCGGCCCATTGCATATGTCTTCAGGAGCGACAATAGCCTTGGTCCCATTCGTGTGATCAATGCATCTTTTGGTGAAACGCGCAACCATGTGGCTGATGACGACGATGCCTTGTTTGAACTTCTCGAACACGAGATTGCGAACGCCCGGATCCTCCTGATCGCCAGCGGCGGGCATGACGATGATCCCTTTGGAAATCACGATCCGTCAGATGGCAGATCACCGCAGGTGTATGCGCCTGCGCGCTGGTCGGGTGCGCTGGGGAACGTGTTGGCGGTCGATGCCTTTGAACGCGACGGCACACACGCCTGGTGGTCGTGTTGGATATTCCCCGGATCATGGAATCCGGGCGTCATTCTGGCGGGACCTGGTGGCACAAACGGCTTCCCTGATCCCTCCGGGATTATGGAAGGTCCGTGGAGTTGGCGGTGCCAGGGAAACAACAATTGGACCTTCAACGCCACCACAGATGTTCTTGTCGACTGGTCTGGTGGTATGTACGAGTACTGGAACAACGGCCAAACGGGAGCTACCGATTATTTCGCTGGAAGTTCTGTGGCTACAGCCCATGTATCGGGAATCGCCGCCCTCGTGTTGGCAGTAAATCCAAATCTCTCATACTCCCAACTGCGGGATATTCTAATTAAGAGCGCCGTTGTACCCGATGATCCCACCGATCAGATACGAATGGGTGCGGGCCGCGTGAACGCGTTGCGGGCGGTGCTGCGGACGCCGGGGACGAAGACGCTGCAAGCCAACCTCACGATTCCGACATCCATCGGCTCCGTGTACATCTCCAGTAACTTGGTGGTGCCCGCTGGCAAAACCCTGACGATTCAGCCTGGCGTAACCGTAACGATGGCTCCGAGCGCGGCGATTACGGTGCAAAACGGCGGCGTTTTGAATGCGGTCTTCCACGGACCCGCAACAGCCGATCCGGTTTGAAGCGCAAAACAACACGGCCCAATCCCGCTGGGCGGGGATCACGCTCGGCACAGGCACGCATAGTTTGCGGAACTGCATCTTTTCTAATGCGGATATCGCAGTCGCCACTGCCGTATCCGGCGCCGTCGTCCATTTAACCGAATGCTCCTTCGACAATATCGCCTTTATCGCCGTCTCCGTGGGCAACGGCGCGCGCCTGAATTGGAATAGCTGCACGATCAGCGAATCCGGTGTCTACGGGATTGTCGCTTATGCCGCCCGCAGCCGTGTCGATGCCAGTGGCGGCTATATCCGCCACTGCGACCATGCCGGCATCTATGCGGTATCGCAATCCACGGTGGTTCTGAATGGCGTGGAAGTTTTCGAGAATGGCGTTTCTCAGGCGCAGCGCGAACCAGCGGGCTTACGTGGGATGTACGGCAATTACCATCTGCATTGCGCCAGCGTTCACGACAACTTCGGCCCTGGCCTGACCATGTGGGGTGGGCTGGCAGACATGGCGTATGCCAGCAGCTCCTCCGGCAAGAACAGCATTTACGACAACCAAGTATACGGCAGCATGGAATGGCCGGTGCAAGTCGCGTTCAGCCATACCGTGCCGGATCTGTGCAACGGCCGGAACCTGATCTGCGCCGAAGAGGGGCAGCTAATTGTGGATCCCACGGCGAGCACAGGAACGGACGTGTCGAATAATTACTGGTGCGACGATCCGGCGGGGCGCATTCCCTGGCAATACCAGAACTCTGGCCCAGATATAGATGGCACCGCGTGGCCCGAACGCTGCGAAATTTCGAATTCATCTCCATGCATTTTGTCCGTCGAAGCATACGCGTTTCATGAGGCGTGGGAACTGGAAAACGCGCTGCAATACGCGTCAGCCATGGAAGGTTATGAAAATATCATCAAGGATTATCCCAACAGCGATGAAGCCAAACTCTGTCCGGACCGGATACTTTTCTGCGAGGGGATGCTGGACGAGGACTGGCAGAAACAGCGCGACTACTTCCTTGATGTCGCTGACACGACGCAAAACGCGGACCTGGCATTGGTCGTCCGTAGTTCCGCCGCCTGGTGTCTGGTGGAATTGGGTGAGCCGGAAGACGCTCAGGATGAACTGCTGGCGTTGATGGATTCCACGCTCAGTGACTACGAATACCAGCGGCTGGCGCTGGAATCGCTGTTCGCCGAACTGCACGACACCAAGATTGATTCGCTCATCATGAAGAACGGCGGCGCTAACACGGCCAATGACCGGCTGGCAAACGCGCTGGAGCAGGCGGAGCGGATGCTAAATGGCGTCAAGCCGCAACTTCCGCATTCGGCCCCGGCCCTGCCGTCGAAATACACTCTCTATCAGAACTACCCCAATCCCTTCAACCCGACGACGGAAATTCGCTTCGATCTGCCGGAAGAACACGCGGGTCGAACTGATCATCTTCAACACGCTCGGCCAGCATTTGACGACTTTGGTGGATGAAGTTCGGGCGGCAGGAACATACATAGTAAAATGGGATGGCAGGAACAAGGCGGGGCTGCCCGTTTCCACCGGCATGTACATCTACCAACTGAAAGCTGGCGCCTTCTCAGACACGAAGAAGATGCTGCTAATGAAGTAGCACATCTCAACCCTTCCAAACACAAAACAGGCTCCTCAGCGCGAGGAGCCTGTTTTCTTGTCGTGTGTTTCGCCGTGCAGGATTATTCGTCGGCGGCGTTTTCGGGGACTTTTTCGGTCTTCTCGCGGAAGGTCAGTTCGTCGTCTTTCGCGCTGACGGCGATGGTCGCGCCTTCGGGGAAGCGGCCCTTCAGGATTTCCTCGGCCAGCGGATCCTCGAGCAGCCGCTCGAAGGTGCGGCGGAGCAGCCGGGCGCCGACTTCGGGCTTGTAGCCCTTGTCGATGATCAGATCGCGCGCCTTCTGATTGAAGATCAACTTGAGACTGCGCTCGGACAGCCGCTTGTGGATCTCCTCGATGTACTGCGTGAGAATCTTGTCGATGGACTCGCGCTCGAGCATGTTGAAGACCACGATCTCGTCGAGACGGTTGATGAACTCGGGACGGAACATGGTCTTGACGACCTCGAGCATCTTGCCCGAGAGCTTGTCGTGACTGACGACCGAGGGACCGTTGAAGCCGAACTCGAGGGCCTTGGCCGCTTCGCGCGTGCCGAGGTTCGAGGTCATGATCATGATCGTGTTCTTGAAGTCGATCTTCTGGCCCGTGCCGTCGGTGAGTTCGCCCGCGTCGAGCACCTGCAAGAGGATGTTGAAGACGTCGGGGTGGGCCTTTTCGATTTCGTCGAGCAGCACCACGCTGTACGGCTTGCGGCGGACGCGCTCGGTAAGCTGGCCGCCTTCATCGTACCCGACATAGCCCGGAGGCGCGCCGATGAGCCGCGAGACGTTGAACTTTTCCATGTACTCGCTCATGTCGATGCGGATGAGCGAGGCGGGGTCGTTGAACAGATACTCGGCCAGGGCGAGGGCGAGTTCGGTCTTGCCGACACCCGTGGGGCCGAGGAACATGAAGCTGCCGATGGGACGCGCGGGGCTCTTGAGGCCGCTGCGCGCGCGGCGCAGGCTGCGGGCGATGACGTCGAGGGCCTGGTCCTGGCCGACGATGCGATCCTGCAACTCTTCCTTGACGTGCAGCAGCCGCTCGCCTTCGCCGGAGGTGACGCGCTGCACGGGAATGCCGGTCATGCGCGAAACAGTGTCGGAAATATCCTGCTGGCGGACTTCGAGCGACCGGCTTGGAGTCGCTGTGCTCCCAGTGGTCCTTTTCATCCTTCAGCATCTGCTCGAGTTTCATCTTCTTGTCGCGCAGCATGGCGGCTTTTTCGTATTCCTGCCGCTTGACCAGATCTTCCTTCTGCACGCGGATGTTCTCGATTTCCTTCTCGAGCTGGATGATCTTTTCGGGGATGACGATGTGCGCTGATGCGGACGCAGGAGCCGGTTTCGTCCATCACGTCGATGGCCTTGTCGGGCATGAAGCGGTCGGTGATATAGCGGTCCGCGAGGCGCACGGCAAGTTCGATGGTGTCGTCGGGATATTTGACGCCGTGATGCTCTTCGTATTTTTCGCTTGAGACCCTTGAGAATGCGGATCGTGTCTTCGACGGAAGGCGGATCGACCATGACCTTCTGGAAGCGGCGTTCGAGAGCGCCGTCTTTTTCGATGGACTGGCGGTATTCCTTGAGCGTGGTGGCGCCGATGCACTGCAGTTCGCCGCGCGCGAGGGCGGGCTTGAACATGTTCGACGCGTCGAGGCTGCCGGAAGCGCTGCCGGCGCCGACGATGGTGTGCAGCTCGTCGAGGAAGAGAATGATATTGGGATTCTTCTCGATTTCGGTCATGATGGCCTTGATGCGCTCTTCGAACTGACCGCGGTACTTGGTGCCGGCGACAATGGAGCCGAGGTCGAGGGCGACGACGCGCTTGCCGAAGAGGATCGGGCTGACCTTCTGCTGAATAATGCGCAGGGCGAGGCCTTCGGCGATGGCGGTCTTGCCGACGCCGGGTTCGCCCAGCAGCACGGGATTATTCTTCTTGCGGCGCGACAGAATCTGGGCCACGCGTTCGATTTCACGGTCGCGGCCGATGATCGGGTCGAGCTGGCCGTCGCGGGCGAGCTTGGTCAGGTCGCGCGAGAAATGATCGAGGTTGGGCGTCTTCGACTTTTCGGCGGAGCGGACGGCTGGGCCTGCCCGCTGCCGCGCAGGAGGTTGTCGAGTTCGGCCTTGACCGCAGTCATAGGTGACGCTGAAACCATGGAGCACCTGAGCCGCCATGGAATCTTCTTCCTTCAACAGGGCGAGCAACAGGTGTTCGGTGCCGATGATATCGGAGGAATAGTTCTTTCCCTCGATATACGAGACCTTGAGCACCTTTTCCGCGCGCTTGGTGAAGGGGATGTTGCCGATCTTCATGGTGCCCTTGGAGGTATCCACCATCTCTTCGACGGATTCGCGGATTTCCTCGAGGTCGCACCCGAGATTATGCAGGATCTGCACGGCCAAACCATCACCCAGCCGGATGATACCAAGCAAGAGGTGCTCGGTGCCGATAAAATCGTGGCCGAGCCTCAACGCCTCCTCGCGGGAATACTGGATGACTTGTTGGACGCGTAGAGAAAACTTGTTTTGCATCGTACCCTCTGCCCTCGCTTCAGCTTGCAGGGCTTGCTTGATCAACGACCGGTTTTCAGTCCATTTCTATAAGCGCACGCGGAAACACGAGAGAATCGCAGCGGGAAGTCGGTCCGTCCGGTGCGGGGGAATCCCCGGGGCGGCATCCGTCACAATTCTTTTTGCAAAAAGTTTGCCTGATCCCATTCAGCCATAAATCCGGGACTTTAGCCCGCGAAACGGACAGTCTCAAAGACCTCGCGGGCACGAGCCGCGCGGCGGATTTGGCGGCCATCCGGGGTGCCATCCGGCTCGCCCGTCCACATCAGGTTGGCGCGGCCCAATTCGAAAATTAACATTGATATAGATTCGCGGGAGAGGCCGTCGATGAAGCCAATATCGACACCCAAACGCATGGCGGAAAAGAGGGCCATCGTCTCGGAATCGGACAGAATGCGACACGACTGGAGAATGGCCAGTGCACGGGCAATTTTGTCCTTGAGGACAGCGGGGCGCTGACTCTGCAATTCAATGCGGGCCAGCGCTTCGCGTTCCTGGATCTCCTGCCCAAGGCTTTCGATGCGCGACAGCATGTCGCTAACCTGATGCGAAAGGCCGGGACCGTCGGTGAACTGAAACGTGTTGCCGAGGACTTCGGACCCTTCGCCCCAGAAGCCGCGGACGGTAAAACCGGCATCGGCGGTATGCGAGGCGAGGGCTTCCATGCCGCCGGAGACGACCAGCGCAGGGAGATGACAAAAGAGTGACGTCCTCACGGCGGCGCCCAGGTTGGCGGGGCACGCGGTGAGATAGCCGAGGGTGTCATCGAAAGCGAATTCGACCTGCGCGGAAAGCTGGGCGAGGAGCGGCTGCAGGTTGTCGTAAGCCGTCTGCGGAGCGAGGCCGGGAACGATTTCCGTCAGGCGGAGATGATCTTCTTCGCAGATCATGACGGCGCGGTCAGCCTCTTTCCAGGCGAAGACGCCGCGAGGATTTTCATCGCGCGCGAGCTGCGGCGAAATCGCGCGGCGCTCGACGAGCAGCGCGATTTCCAAGGGGGCCAGGGCAGCCAGCGAATAGAAGATTCCTGCTTCGGCTTCGGCCAGTGTGGCGATGGTGCGGGCGGCATTGCGCATCACGCGGATGCGGGCTTCCATATCCATGCGGTGCGGGAAGACCTCGGCCTTGAGGTTGCGGGCGATGCGCACGCGCGTGGAGAGGATGATGGCGCTGTCTGTTCCACCGGCACGAGCCCAGGCGGGATACGGCGACAGCAGATGCAGGGGTGAATTTTCGGAAGTAGGGTGCATGGTTTCCGGGAACGGTTCCCGGTTTCCGTTAACGCCAACGCGGGCCGGAGAGGGCCCGCGATGGCTGCAAGTGAAGATCCCTGTGCGCCGTTTCGATCCGGCCGGCGGGCGCATCTGGCCCCGCCGCGGCGCTACAATTTGTGCAGCTGATCGCGAAGCACGGCTGCCCGTTCGTAATTTTCTTCGAGCAGCGCGAGATGAAGCGCGACTTCGATTTGTTCGCGCGTGTCGTCCGGAGCAGCGGTTGGGTCCGCGGCCGCTTCCGGCGACGATTCGGGTGTTTTGTGAGTGGACTCCGCGCCTTCGCTGCCGATCTGGCGGGTTACGCCGTGCATGCGGCGAAGCAGCGGGTGCAGGAGTTCATGAAAATCGTGATAGCATTGGGGGCATCCCAACAGCCCGGTCTGAACGAATTCTTCGAAGATGGTATCGCAGCGGCTGCACTTGGTCTGCAGGAGCGCGCGGGCATCTTCGGGAACGGCGGGATTGCCCTGCTGCATGAGCAGTTGCGAGAGCCGCTGGAAGGCTTCCACCTGCGCGCGCATGCCAACGGAGAGGGCGCATTCGCGGCAGAGTGACATTTCGCGGCGCTCGTCCCCAGACACCTGGATGAACTCGACAACCGCGGGTCGATGGCCGCATGACTGACAGGTTTTCATAGACACTGGAACCGGACGCTCCGCATTCCGACTGACCGCGCCATTGGAGGGGCGCTGGATTTCCACCGGGACTCATCAGGGGTGATCTGGTTGAAGCCAGTTTCACCACTGCTTCTTGTTTTTGAACCGAACGTCGGATAAAATAGATCCCGCTGGGAAGATTCTGGTTGAACCGCCCTGTGACCCCGGTGTACCCGCTGTGTTTCTGACCGTCAGAAATCCTGAAAACAAGATCTTACGGGCTGGCCGAGGGTATTCTGGATCAAGAATTCCCGGTATGGTTTACCGCTCATTCATCAGGAACCGAGGACATGACGCACCGGATGCACGTTGCGAGTTACCAGGCTCACAGACCGATGGGAACACCACCGTTTCACGGTCGGTATGGACGCAAGACTGTCTGCCATACGTCACGGCAATCCGGATCGTCGGCGCGAAGAGAGGAGTGACCACGAGCGCAGGCCGTCAAAAGCCGGTTCGGGACAGATTCACGGAAGCGGGGTAGTCTTCCATGAAATTGAAGGCTTCAATGTCAAAGATCCGGAAATCCCCAATTACTGGGGGGAGTTTTCGGTCGTCCCAGCGCACATATGACGATACACAAGTTGACCCAGAAGTGTCAAGCCCCCGGAGCCGATTAAACGGCAGCGGAATGGCGCGCACACGGCAGTCTTGTTTAGCACGGCAAGATTGGGATTTGCATCACAAATGGTCTCCCCTATCCCCGCCCTTCCCCATAAAATGGAGAAAGGGGAAGAAAATGGATACAGCAGAACGCGGGGGTACGGAACCCGCACGGCGATGTTTGGCGTTGCATTGGCAGACGGCGGCCTCTGGAGGCCGCACGGCGATCGGCGAATATAGCCTGCGCGTCTTCGCGCGCGGTAATCAAAGGCGTCAGCGTCGCGGATCGAACGTCACGTTCGCTAACGGGGGCGGTTGGGACGGTTCCAGAAGAAGCGGGTGAGGCCGGCGGCGGTGCCAATCCAGAAGATCGTCGCCGTCGGGGCGCAGGACTTCGACGCGGTTGTCGATCAGGCCGTCGGCGGTGGTGTAGGAAAGCCACTCGCCGCTCTCGCGGTTGAAACGGTAGAAACCACTTTCGCGCGTGCCCACCCAGACGAAGCGGTTCGTGACCGCGATGCAGGTGGGAACGGCGCTGGCCATCCAATCGGTGGCGGGCCATGCTTTCAGCTCACTCGAAGCGGTATTGATGCGCTGAATGCCTTCGCCGGTGGCGGCCCACACTTCGGAACCAACGGCGGCCATGTCGATCACCGGCGCGTTGAGCATGGCGGGATCGAGCGGCGCGGGCGTGAAGCTGCGAGTGCGCACGTCCATTTGGTAGAAGCCGAAGGTGGTGCTGACGTACAGCGTCTGCCCCAACAGCATGAGGTCCAGCACTTCGGTCAGCCCCGTCTGCGGAATGGGAACGCGGGCGATTTTGCGGTCGGCGCGCGTCAGGACGCAGAGGCCGCTGGTATTGCCGATCCAGAGTTCACTGTCGGCGGCAGCGAGGGCACGCAGTTGATTGCTCTGCAGAATTTCGCCGACGGTGTAAAGTTTCCAGCGGCGGTCCTTTTCGGGGAATTCCAGCAAACCATCCTGAGTGGCGAACCAGACGCTGCCGCCGAAGCGGGCGATGTCGAAGGTTTCGGTGGAGCGGATGCGGGAATTGTCGCGCGGTTCGTAGAACTGCCAGGCATTCAAATCGGCGGAGACGTGGGTGATACCGCGGTTGTCGCCGCTTTCGAGGCCGCCCATCCAGAAGATCTTTGGCGATGGAAAGAGCGCGGACGTCGTTGCCGGCGGGGCCGAGGCCATAGAGTTCCACGCGGCCCGCGCGCAGATCGCCGCGCAACAGACCCGCACCCCAGAAACTCGCCCACAGATAGCCGAAGCGGTCGACCAGCCAATCGGTGATGGGATAACCGCGCAAGCTCGGGATCGAGCAGCGTGCCGTCGGCGCGCCAGCTCCAGCCATCGGGCAGCAGCATGGCGGGGAAATTCACGGGCGGCATCCCGAGGCTGCCGAAGAGATCGCGTTGCACGAGAGGGCGCTTGGAGCGCAAGCCGCGCCAGCGGACATCTTCGACTCCGTCGCCACCGTTCAGATCGGGCATGAGCGAGCCGAACGTCCGCGAGCCTTTGTAGCGCGTGACGAAAGCCCTGCCAGTCGGCCAGTGGCAGCGGCGAACCGGGGAGAAAGAGCCGATCGTAAAGCGCGGCGGGAATGGTTTCGAGATAGAGCTCGCTGCCGCCGACGCCGAGGTTCACCACGCGGTCGCCCGGTCCCCAGAGATTGCGGTGGATGCGTGTCCAGCGTTCGGCGTTGACGTCATATTGCAGGAGCTGGGTGCGCGTGGCGACCCAGAGATAATTGGTCTGCTCGTCGAACAGCAGCAGCAACGGGTCGTCCAGGGGAATCGCCTCGCTCAGACTATAGCCGACGGTCATCGGCTCGGACCATTTCTGACGGAGGAGCTGGTACTGAAGCACGCCGCCGGAAGTGGCGATAAAGACATCATGCGTACTGGCATCCAGCGCGCGCGCATCGCGAAAATTGCGATAGGACACCCAATCGCCGGGATCGTATTGCGTTTGTCCCCACGCCGTCACGCAGCAGAAGAAAAGGATGAAGGATGAAGGATGAAGGATGAATGGGCGGATGGACATGGGGCCTCGCAGGAGGGCGGAGGAGATGATTCTGAGTATACGTGGAGCATGTCATCCTGAAACCCGTCTTCGGATTGAAGGATCTCGGCTTCGAAACTACGACCGGACATTGTCGGCCAAATAATCGTGTAAGTCCGGAGCAAACCGGAGATCCTTCAGGCCTGCGGCCTTCAGGATGACATTGGAGGAGGTATCAGCGAAGTGAAGGGATCACACGCGCTTTAAGATTTCGGTCAAAAGCCGCGCAAATTTCGCACTCGTTTGTGCAGCAACCTGTGTGACTTCCTCATGCGAGAAGCGGTTCACCGCTCAGCCCGCCCGCCCAGTTGGTGACGCAGGAGATGCCGACACTCGCAAGCCTTCGGCCTTCGCGAGAATTGCTTCCGGCACGGTGGACATGCAGCCGCAATCGGCCCCGAGCTTCGCCAGCATGCGGACTTCGGCGCGGGTTTCATAGGTCGGGCCGAGCACCGCCGCAAGCGTGCCGCGCTTTAAAGAAATGCGTTCGGCAATGGCAACCTCCTCAGCCAGCGCGCACAGCTCGGGATCGTAATAAAAACCGGAATCGGGACAGCGCACACCCGCCTGCCACATCTGCCGCAGCGGATTGCGGAACTGAAGATTGATATGGTCCTCGATCAGCAGCAGATCGCCGGGACTGAAACGCTTGGTGAACGCGCCGGACGCGTTGGTCACAACCAGCACCCGCGCGCCGCACTGTTTGGCAATGCGCACCGGGAGCGTGACCTGCTCGGGAGTGTAGCCTTCGTACTGATGCACGCGGCCCTGAAACGCCATCACGCGCGCCTTCCCCACGTGGCCGACGATGATCCGCCCCGCGTGTCCGGGAACCGTGGACTGCGGATAGCCGGGAATGTCGCCGGTGTTTACACTCGCGGCATCGACAAACGTCTCCGCAAACGCGCCAAGCCCCGAACCTAAAATAATGGCGGCATCGACGGATTCGGGGAAGCGGGCGGTGAGGGCATGAAGATCGGGAAGAAGATGCATTATGGATAAGATTCAGAATTGAATTTTATACGCGATAGATTGGATGATCACAGACGGATTCCGGCGGGGGCGCAGACCCCGCTCGGCGGATTCAGACGGCGGCCTCGAAGGCCGCACGGGCGAGAATCGTCCGCCGCCGCGGAGCAAGTATCAGACGGCGAGAATCGTCTGATCGAGGTATTGATTTTCCCGCGTAAAGGGTGTACATTTACGGTTCGTGAAAGAACCTACAAACCTGTGAGTGGTGACGAGAGCGATGGATGTGCGGCGCTGGGTGACGCGAACTCAAGATTATAGCAAGCAAGCTTTTACCTCGGACTTGACGGCGGGGGCCATCGTCGGGATCGTGGCGCTGCCGCTGTGCGTGGCGTTTGCCATTGCCAGCGGCGTGACGCCCGAAAAGGGCATCATCACCGGCGTGGTGGCAAGCTTGCTGATCGCGCTCTTCAGCGGCAGCCGCGTGCAGATTGGCGGGCCGTCGGGGCCGTTCGTGGTGATCGCGGCAACGGTGATCGCGCAGTATGGCATCACCGGCCTGATGGTGGCGACCTTCACCGCGGGCGTGATGCTGGTCATCATGGGCCGCGCGAAGCTCGGGGAGCTCATCAAGTTTATTCCCTACCCCGTAATCGCGGGCTTCACCGCGGGCGTGGCGATTCTACTGGTGACGACCGAGTTCAAGGATCTGCTGGGTCTCGACAGCGGGATTCCCGGCAACTCGATCCTCTCGAAATGGTATATCTACCTGATTGCCCTCGACACGATCAACCCGTGGGCTGTATTGATCGTGGCGGGGACGGTTTTTTTACAGGGCTTTCAACCGCGCTGGCTGGGCAAGATTCCGGGTTCGCTGGCGGCGCTACTCATTGCCACGGTGGCGGTATCGTATTTTCAATTGCCGGTGGAAACCATCGGCAGCCGCTTTGCGAAGATCGGCGCGGGATTTCCCATGCCAATGTTTCCGCAGCTTTCGTGGGATGTGATCCACGACATGATGCAGCCTGCCATGGCGATCGCGCTGCTCGCCGCGATTGAATCGCTCTTGTCGGCGGTGGTGGCGGACGGCATGACGGGGACCACGCACGACCCCAACCAGGTGTTGGTGGCGCAGGGACTGGCGAACATCGGTTCGTCGTTTTTCGGCGGCCTGCCGGCGGTGGCGGCGATTGCCCGCACCGCAACCAACGTGCGCAACGGCGGCCGGACACCGGTGGCGGGAATCACGCACGGCTTGCTGCTGCTGCTGATTCTGCTCTTTTTCGGGCGCTGGGCCTCGCGGATTCCGCTCTCGTGCCTGGCGGCGATTCTCTGCGTGGTGGCCTACAACCTGCTCGACTGGCGGGCGATGAAGGCGCTGCTGAAAAATCCGAAGAGCGACGTGGCGGTGCTGCTCACGACGCTGGGCTTGACGATCTTCATCGACCTGACCACCGGCGTGATTATCGGTATGGCGTTGGCGGGAGCGCTGTTCATCAAGCGCATGTCGGCGGTGACCGATGTGGCCGTAGTCTCGCGGGCGATGGCGGTCAGCGAAAGCAGTTCCAGCGATACGGCGCTGCTGCTGGCGACGCTCCCGCGCGGTGTGGAAATTTCCAAGATCAACGGGCCGTTCTTCTTTGGCGCGGTGTACAAGCTGCGCAAGGCGCTGAAGGGGGTAAAAAAGCCGCGGGTGCGGATGATCCGCATGAGCAAGGTCAACGTGATGGACAGCACCGGGTTGCACGCGCTCGAGGAAGTGTGGAGCCTCTGCCGCAAGGAAGGCTCAGCGCTGCTGATCTCGGAGATTCACGCGCAGCCGTTCACCGCGCTCTTGAAGTCCGGGCTGCTCGAAAAGTTCGGCGAAGCAAACGTGCTGGCCTCGTTTGACGAGGCGGTGGCGCGGGCCGCGGAGCTGACAGGGGAGCCGGCGCGGCAGAAACATCCCGCATAGCCGCCTCCCCTGCTCTATTCAATCGCATCTATCGCAGCCGCAGCCCACCGGGTTGCGGCTATTTTTTGACCACGCTTTTCTTGTTACGAACGATGATCAACGCGACCAAAGCAATCGCGGCACAACGACAATAACCCAGTTCATGGTACTCTCCTTGCGTAAGAGTGGAACAGTTTCTATTTATCGCGCGGGATCAGCCGTTGCATACTAAGACTGAACGGGACGATCAGTCACACCGTCCACGGGCGGGCGTTTCATCCCGAAAGGTTGCGCGCACGCGGCGGGAACGGAGCAGATAAGCCAGCCAAAGCGCGTTGATGATCATGATGCTCACATAATAGCCCCAGCGCACCCATTCCGCGCGATCCGTCAGGAGCACGATGCCGCTGACAAGAATCGCCAGCGCGTGAAAGGTCTGGGCAACCACGACGGTGAAGGGGCGGCGCAGCGGGAGCGTGGATCCCGTATAGAGGAGCATGACCGGGCCAGCGCATCGAAGCCCGTGCCGGCGGCGTTCCGTCCCTGCACGAACAGCGCCACCGTCCGCAGCGCGTAGTTCACGACGTAAAGCCAGATGAAAACCCGGTAGAAAGAAAAGCGGAGCTGGCCTTTAGTCCCGTCAAAGGCGGGATTTCCCCTGGCCCTGCGGTTCTCATTCATCACGCTGAAGATGCCGACAAGCACCAGCAGGGACACGCCGACAGTCGTGTAGAACCCGAACATGGGAGCCTCCGCAGTCAAGGTTGAGGGACAGGACAGAAGGTGTCAGTTGATGAGCATTCCGGCGATGGTCGCGGTTTGCAAACAGGCGAGGCTGCCGCAGAACATCGCGCGCAGGCCCGAGTTTGGCGAGTTCGGCGCGGCGCTCGGGAACAAGGTCGGCGATGCCGCCGATTTGAATGGCGATGGAGGAAAAATTGCAGAAGCCGCACAGTGCGTAGCTGGCGAGCGTGATCGTGCGCTCGGAAAGGATGCCGGCCTTGATCATCTTGGAGAGCTCGATGTAGGCCACGAACTCGTTGATGGAAATCTGCGTGCCGATAAGATACCCGAAGTGGCGGCACTCGGCCCAGGGCACGCCGACGATAAAACCGAGCGGCGCGAAAACCGTACTGAAGATATCGCGCAGGCTGGAGGAAGATGAGAACCCGGCGTAGATCGAATGGAGCCGAGATCCAGCCCAGATGGCGTTGAGCAGCACGATCAGGCCGATGAAGGCGATCAGCATCGCGCCCACGTTGGCGGCGAGAATCAGCCCGTCGCGGGTGCCGTTGGCGGCGGCGTCGATGATGTTGGAAGCCCTGGGGATCTCCGGCATCTCGACCTTACCCGCGGTCAGCGGCTTCTCGCGCTCGGGCACGGCGATCTTCGCAAAGACAAACGAAGCCGGAAGCGCACATCACGCAGGCCGCGGGCAGGATGCTTGGCGGGTATGCCAATGAAGATATCACCCCCGCCATCACGCCCCCGGCAATGCCCGCGAAGCCGCCCACCATGACCGCGTTTAGTTCGCTTTTTGTCAGCGATTTCAAGAACGGACGGTGTCGAGCGGCACTTCGGTCTGGCCGACGAAGATGTTGACGGCGTTGGACAGCAAGGCTCCGCCCCGGAGGTGCCCATCGTGCGGGTCATCACCCAGGCCACGCCCTTGACGATCCGCTGCAGAATGCCCAGATGATAACCGATGGACATGACCGCGCCGACAAAGATGATCGTCGGCAGGATGGCGAAAGCAAACTGGAAGCCGAAGGTCTGCTGGTATTCTTCTTTGACGATGTTGCCGAACAGGAATTCCGCGCCCGCGTTGCTGTAGCTCAGGAACTTCGTGGTGATATCGCCAAGGAAGGCAAACACCGCGCGACCTACCGGCGTGCGAAGAATCAGCATCGCAAAGCCGATCTGCAAACCCACGCCCCAGAAGCACGACGCGCCACGGAAAGTGGCGGCGGTCGGTGGAAACGCGACCGGCCCCGATGAAAATCAGCGCGGGAATGCCGAGCAGGGAAAGGAGACGGTCCATAGGGTAAACGAAGAACGATGAACGAAGAACGAAGAATAAGCGTTAAGAATTTCAGATTCTGCTTGGCCTTTTTGATGGAGGCAACAAAGATAGCCGTAAGCTCATCGGTTTCTGCCATCAGCGGCTGTAGCCGACACGCGATAACGACCTTGCTCGCCGCCAGCAATTCCAACCAATAACCGGTCTCGTCGAGTTCGCCTAAGGCCGGCCCCTCGCATTTTGCTGACGAAGTCGGCGGATGATTTGGCGCGGTGCGCTTCTCGCCACTGCGCGCCGACGGATGTGCCGCTGCGCAGGATCTGGCCTCCAAAAGTCTGAGCCAGCCGTGTCCGCGGCAACTGGGTGTCAAGGTTCACAATTCGCAGCGCGTACTCTCGCGTCCGCACGCGCAAGTCTCGAACGCTTTCAGGCACGACAACCTCCTGACGGTCAAGTGATCATCCTTCCAACTCTTATCGTTCTTCGTTCTTCGTTCTTCGTTCTTCGTTGTCTTCAATGTCGAGATCGAAAACGATGGAGGAAGCGGTGAAAGACCGGGGCGAAAATCACGCCAACGATGGTAATGAACATGACGCCGCTGAGAGGGCATAGACGAGGCCCAGGCTTTACCGGCGACAGTCGGCGTGGGACTGATGGGGCCTTCGCTGAAGAGATCATGGACGCGTTTAGCAGCGCGTCCGGAAGATCGAGGCCCACGAACACATGATAACCCCAAACGCCAATCCCCAGCGAACCGAAAATGATCACGACTCCGAACAGCCAGAAGCGGGACAACCGCCGCAGGTATTCGCGCCGCCCGGCCGAGCAGGCGCTAGCGATGCTCGAACAGGCGGGGCTGGTTGTGGGCGCGGTTGGTCATCGCTTGGGGATCGTCAGCGCGGAGTTTGTTCGTGGCGGTGGGCAGTGGCTGCGGGCGGGACGAAGCATTTGCGGCAGCGCGGTTCGTAGGAATCGTATTCGCCCACGAGCACGCGTTCGTTGGAATCAACGATGCGCTGCGTGTGCTTGGCGGGATTGCCGCAGCGCATGCAGATGGCGAGGGTCTTGGTCGATCGGATTCGGCAGTGCCAGCAGCTCGGGATCGGGCGAAGGGGCGCCCGAGGTAGTCGGTGTCGAGGCCGGCGATGATCACGTGCTTGCCGCCGTCGGCAAGTTGCTGCGCCACGTCCACCAGCGCCGGTCCCATGAAGTGCGCTTCGTCGATGCCGACCACCTCGCGCGCCAGTCGAGACGGTCGGAGGATCTCCCAGGGGGATTCGACGACTCGGGAGTGCAGCTGACATCGCGTGGCGAGACGATCTCGTTGTTGGAATAGCGGTTGTCGATGGCGCGGCTTGAAGACCTCGACGCGCCTGCTGGCGATCATGGCGCGGCGCAGGCGGCTGATCAGTTCCTCGGTCTTGCCCGAAAACATCGGCCCGCACATCACCTCGATCCAACCGGTATTGCGAGGGGAAGGATGCATGGGGAAGAAAATTCGAAATCCGAGTCAAAGATCGGTGCCTTTAAGTAAGTGTGGCGATAATATGGATTCTGGAAATCGTTTCCGGGCAGATTGCATCGCCCGACAAAGCCCGAGGATAGCCGGAAGACCGTCAGGATGACAACTTTAAAAGGGCGCTCAGGAATTTGGGGCGGAACAGGCGGGATAAGAGATGAAGACAATCCGCCCTCATCCCTCATCCCTCCGCCCTCGTCCCTGCTTATTTGACGCGTTCGTAGGTCATTTCCATCATCTTGAAATCTTTGCCGTCGGGGCCGGGGCCCCACATTTCGAAAATCTTGTGGTCGTTATCAATAGCCCGCATGACGTAGCGCATGGGCATGTCTTTCGCGCCGCTCATGACGTCATCCATCGTGCCGGTCATGGTGACGGACTTGCCATCGGCGTCGGCCTTGCCTTTGCCGGTCACAATACCCGTGCCCATGTTGTCGAAATAGACCATCTGATATTCCTGGCGCAGATTGTCGTAGGCCACGACATTGAAGCCCTTATACGGCATGCCCATCATTTCCATCTGGCTCTCGTAGGTCACCGCCCATTCGATGCGCGCGGTGGCGACGCCGGTGGTGACCATCGGTTCGGCGCCCGGCATCTGCCACATCTTGGATACCGTCTTCCAGTTGCCGACGGATTTCGCCAGATCCTGGTGCTGCGGGCCGGCGGACGATCTTGGCTTCGTATTGCTTCATCATTTCCTGCATCTGCTCAGGGGTGGGCTGCTGCGGCTGAGCCTTGTCTTCGGCCAGCGCGATTCCCGAAACGGCCAGAACGAACAGCGCGATCAACAGGATGTGTACGGATTTCCGCATGGGAAGTTCCTCGGTTAAAGGTAAGGTGGAAATGTGGTAGCTAAGAAGTGCGGCCCGGACGGTTGTCAGGGGCCGTAGGAACGGCGATAGTCGGCATCGACCAATTTATAGTCCCGCGCGGCAGCTGAACGAACACCATCAGCCGCCAGTGGTTGCCATCAATCCAGTGGCGCTCGCAGCGCAGGGGGCGCGGCGCGGCGCTGCTGAAGGTGAAATCTTTCCATGCGCTATCGCCGGCGCTGGTGGCAAGCAGCATCGCGCCGGTCTGGGTGAAGAGTTGCAGTTGCAATTGCCAACCCCCACCGCTTCCCAACTCACATAGCCCGAAATTCACACGGCCGGCCGGCAATGCTCACACTGTCGTTAATTTCCAGAAAGCGGCCGCCAAAAATCGTATGCCATTGGCCGAAGCCTTCTCCTGTCACGGGCGGTTTGCCGGGACCGGCCAGCCCGAAGCGAAGCCGTAATGCTCCAGCGCCCGCCTAAAGCGTCCAGCATGCCGTGGCCGGCCACAGGATATTGCAGCAGGACCGCCGAGCGGGGTTGGCTCGTAACCGGTCCGGATGCGCCGTCAGTAAGGAGCGCAGTCCTTGCTCTGGGCAAGCGCGGCGGTCGCGAGCAGGCAGAAAGCATGGTGACGGGAAGGATGCGGCGAAGAAGCATTTCAGTATGGGGTATCGTGAGCTCCAGCAGCGCTATGCGCTCTGGGCAGGCCGCGCAGGACCTTGGTGACCAGCATGTCGACGGCGACGGTGTTCATGCCGCCCTGGGGAATGATAATATCGGCAAAACGCTTGAACGGTTCGACGAATTGCTCGTGCATCGGCCGCAGGCCTCGAGTTCGTATTGTTCGAGCACGGCTTGGAGTACGGGTCCGCGCTCGGAAATGTCGCGGCGGATGCGGCGCGCGAGGCGGATGTCGGCGTCGGTGTCGACATAGACGCGAATGTCCATAAGATCGCGCAGGCGATGATCCTCGAAGGCGAAATCTCGTCGAGCAGAATCACCACGCGCGGCAGAATGTCGCGGTATCAAGTAGAGCGCGTGTGATGCGCGTAATCGTATTCGGGCATCCGTACCGCGCGCCCCGCCAGCAGGTCGTGCAGGTGATCGATCAGCAGATCGTTGTCGAAGGCCGAAGGGATGGTCGAAGTTGACCTTGTGCCGGTCCTCAAAGGAGAAGGTGCACGAGGTCGCGATCGTAGCTGTCCTGCTCCATAAAGCACATTCTGCGCGCCGAGGGCGGACTCCACGGAACGGGCCACAAGGAGGGTTTCCGCTGCCGCCGCAGATGCCAATCAGGTGCGAACCGGTGTGGGAATGATTGTGGCGGGCGGTATTCACGGCACGGGGAGCCAAAGTCTCGGCATGAAAATTATCTCAGGAATTCGGACGAAAAGGGGCGGGGGAAAAGTGCGGCCAGCGGTACACGTTCAAAGATGCCGGGCTTGCCCGAAAGCAGGAATTCGACGTCCGGGGCATAATCGGCAAGCAGTTGGCGGCACGCTCCGCAGGGCACAGGAGCAGCGGCCCATCGGCAACCACGGCAATCTTGACAAACGGGCCGTGATTGCCGTCGGATAGGGCTTTGACCAGCGCAACCCGCTCGGCACAAATTGACAGCCCGTAGGAACTGGACTCGACATTGGCCCCTGAAAACACATTGCCGGTCTGGCTAGAAAGACGCCGCGCCGACAAAGTCACGAGAAAGTAGGGAGCACACGCCTGCTGACGCGCCTCCCATGCCGCCGCTACCAACTCCAGATCTGTCATAGGTTTCCTGAAAATGGAGGGTGCATTTGAATCAATGTAAGAAATAATCCCCTCCTTATCAACCCTCGAATTCCCCCCCGTTGACGGGCAGGTAGGGGGGTGGGATTCTGTATTGATGGGGAGGTTAGATTTCTTTTTCTGATTCGAATTTCGAGTCGTCTTCAGACGTGTCATCCCCGGCCCGTCCGCGGTGCCGGGAGCCCATTTGCCTCAGCGCCGCGCGGGGTTTCCCTACCCCGCGCGTTCCGGACGACGGCGGGTCGCCTGACCCGCCCGGAATCCGCTCTGGTAGGGGCGGTTCGCGAACCGCCCGCGGACCGATGCAATCGGCCCCTACCGCACCAACAAAACCTTCCGCTCATCCCCCCGACGCAAGCCCGCCCCTCAAACGCCACCCGCATCTGTTCTGCTGTAGGGGCGGTCTGCAATCGCCCGCGGGCCGATGCAATCGGCCCCTACAGAAGGACACTTTAAGCCGTGTCCCTACCGCACCACCCCCGACGCAAGCCCCCGCCCGTCAAACGCCGCCTGCATCCGTTCCGCCGTAGGGGCGGGTCTTAGACCCGCCCGCGGGCCGATGCAATCGGCCCCTTCAGAAGGACACGGCAAGCCGTGTCCCTACCGCACCACCCCCGACGCGAACTCCTGCCCGTCAAACGCCACCCGCATCTGTTCTGCTGTAGGGGCGGTCTGCTGAACCGCCCGCGGGCCGATGTCCGACGAAGTGAAGATCTCGTCGCAGACGGACAATAGGCTCCAGAAGGACACTGCAAGCCGTGTCCCTACCGCACCAACAACACCTTCCGCGTCACCCTCATTCTCCCCCAACGCGAGCCGCACAAAATAAATCCCCGACGCGATTCCCCTCGCATCAAACGCCACCCGCTGTTCCCCCGCCACCATCACCGCATCGACGAGCACACCCACCTCTCGCCCCAGCAAATCATACACCTTTAACGCGACATGCCCCGCACGCGGCAGCGCATAGCGAATTTCCGTC
>CAVTJX010000012.1:0-60802 GCA_963735175.1 uncultured bacterium
AATAGTCGTCGCCGTGTCTGTGTGGGGGAGGGTTAAGCTTGCCCTGACGAAGGAAGGGGTCTTCCGCAACCCTCCCGTAATGACGCAATCCACACAAACCGCGCGCGCGGGGTGCCCTCACCCCGCGCGTCCTCTATTCCCCGCAGCGAATGCTCTTGTAGGGACATGGCTTGCCGTGTCCTCTGTATTCCGCCCTCCGAAATCCACGCGGACGGCCCCCCTCGACTGGCCTAACCCCCCGCCCCCCGGCCCCTTTATCTGATCATACTCCGCTATCCTCTTTCACTTGGCACTTTAACACTTTCGTACTTTGGTACTTTCCGCCCCCCCCGTCGCCCTTGCGAAACTCCCACGCCTGCCGTATCTTGTTGATGAACGATCGCTTCCGCCGAGGCAGGTCGTCTTCGCCCTGCCCGGAATCTGTACTTTTGAAATCCCCGCACGCAAATTAACCTTGGGCGGAGGATCACGGCTGATGATCCAGCGTCACCTCCGCACCGCCTTTCCCGGCACCATTCACTTCGTCACCACCGTTACCCGCGCCCGTGGGAGTCTTTTTGTCCGTGCCGAAGAGTGTAACGCCATGCTCCGCATCTTCGAGCAGTATCGCGCGCGAGGCCATATCAAGTGTTTGGGCTATGTTCTCATGCCGGACCATTTCCACGCGCTGCTCTATCAGGAGGATGAAGGCCCAGAAGATTCCCACCCTGATGCGCGATTTCAAGCGATTCACGGCGCGCCGCTGCCGCCCACCGGATTATCCCGACGCGGCGCTCTGGTGTACGCGCTACGATGATGTGCCTGTGCCGGGTCCACACGCCATTCACACCAAGCTGCATTACATCCACAAGAATCGCGTCCGGCGCGGTCTTGTGGAAGCGCCCGAAGAGCATCCGTGGTCCAGCGCCGGTGATTATTTTCTCGACGTGCCGGGAC
The DNA here is from genome assembly GCA_963735175.1 of uncultured bacterium. Taxonomy (GTDB): domain Bacteria; phylum Electryoneota; class RPQS01; order RPQS01; family RPQS01; genus CAVTJX01. The sequence goes on from CAVTJX010000012.1 coordinate 937, forward strand.
TCGTCGCGATTACGTATTTTCGAGTGGTGCAATGAAGATTCCGGGCAGGGCGAAGACGACCTGCCTCGGCGGGAGTCCATCATGTGGCGTTATCTTATTGTCATATTATCAATTGCTTTCGTTGGGTTGCCTTCTTACTCGCAGCCTGCCCTAATGATTGACTGGTTGCATTTCTATGGGGATAGTTGCCCGGATTCAGACTGGGATCAGGTGATGTCGAATAGCGCCGTACAAACCAACGACGGCGGTTATCTGCTTGCTGGTTTCACACATCGGTTAACAGGGGTATTCGACCGGCCGTGGCTAGTGCGCACTGATAGCCAAGGCAATCTGCTTTGGGAATGTTCGTATGGACGATATAGCGACTACGGCTACGGGGCTGTGCAAACTGCCGACGGCGGCTTTGTTACGGCAGGCAGCGGCATCGACAATATCGATTCCACCGCCGGGGAAATGATGCTGCTGAAGGTGAGCGGCGCGGGAGATTCGCTCTGGCAACGGTACTACCCCGACAGCGCCGACTGGGCGGAGGGGCTTACTGCCACACGCGACGGTGGCTTTCTACTCGCCGGAAGAATGGGTTGGAACCAACCCGGCGTGGGCTCTTGCTCCGACTTCTATGCGCTGAAAACTGACGCCGCCGGAATTCCCCAGTGGCGGCGGCACTACGACCTGCAAGACCATGATCGAGCTAAGCAGGTGATTGAGTCTCTGGATGGTGGTTTCCTGATCGTCGGGGAAAGCGAACCGCGCACAATTTCCAAACCGGATCTCGCGTTGGTGCGCATTTCTTCGACAGGCGATACCCTCTGGCAACGGCTGTTCATGCAAGCGGCTGGGCAGTACCCACGTGCGGTCGTGCAATTGGCGGACAGCAGTATTCTGATCGCCGGCGGGATCAACGAATGGTCTGAGCCACCCTTTGACAGTGATGCCTTTCTTCTACCATCTCAGCCCCAGCGGCCAGATGATCTGGCAACGCTACTATGGAGTTCCGGATTCGGCAAGAGACCGGCACCTCGTTGGCAGTTCTGCCGGACGGCTATCTGGTTGCCGGGATGGCCGCCGCCCACGAAGAGTCTAATCGCGAGTTGGTCTCCTTATTTCGGACCGATTTGGAAGGAAACATGTTGTGGCACGGCACATGGCGGGTCCGGGATGTGGCTTCGGCCCGGGCCGTGTGGGCGTTGCCGGACAGCAGCATCGTCATCGCCGGTAAGGCGAGCTGTATCGCGCAGAATACCCTGTGGCCGCCGGACGGGTTCATGATGCGGTTGGTGCCCGACACCACGGGTACCGAAATACATTCGACAACGTTGTTGCCTTCATCCTTCACCCTCTCCGCCTTCCCCAATCCCTTCAACCCATCCACCACGATCACCTTCGATCTCCCGCAAACTCAGCCGGTCACGCTAACCGTATTCGACCTGCTGGGCCGCAAGGTTGCCGCGCTGCTGAACGGCCCCCAAACCGCCGGTACGCACACCGTCCGCTTCGACGGCGCGGCGCTCCCCAGCGGCCTCTACTTCGCCCGCCTCGCATCTGGCCAATTCACCGCCAGCCAAAAACTGCTGCTGCTGAAATAGCCGTCTTTCACAAGTTCATAATATTCAAGCGCGTCCGGGGATTATCCGGACGCGCTTCGCACTTGAATATCTGACCTGAAATGCCTAAATTCAAGGTTTACGAACCTTGAGGACCAAATGATCCGCTGGATGGGGATTCGGAGTCTGGGCCTGCTCCTGCTTGTCGGGAGCTGCGGCTGCTCTGCGCCCCATGAAAACCCGCTCGATCCTGCGTCCGACCGCTATCGCCCGCCCCTACTGCGGCCGATCTTGCCGGGCATGTGCGTTCCGCGCATGTTTCGCGCAACTTTCCCACTACGGATTCCTACTCATTAGTAGCCGAGCTCAGCGGCCCGGACGCCGCCCTGCAGGATAGCGCTTGGGTCAGTTTCGTGGATCGCACTCCCGTACCGCTGTCCCGCACGTCCGCCACGCTCTGGGCCACGGTCTTTTCAGCGTCTTACTTCAGCGATCCCCACCTTCAGTCGGAAATTGGCCTGCCGTTTGTATTCCATTCGCTGGATAACAGCGGCGTGACGCATCAAACCGGACCGGTTTACCTGTTCCGGGTCATCGAAGACGTCCCCGCGCGCTTGAACCCGATTCGCAGGACGCCGTCGGCCCCCGCCCGACTCTTAGCCTGGGAGTCCTTCAGCCCGGGCTTTCATCCCTTCTACTACCGCCCGGCCGTCTACGTCAGCGCCGAAGATTTTGTCTTTACCGTTTGGGTTTCGGACGACCTGCCCGAGAGCCAGCTTAGCATCACCGTTCCCGATTCCCTGGCCGACGGCCAGTATTACTGGACCGTCACCGTTGTCGATACTTTTGATAACACATCCCGTTCCAAAGAAGGCATCTTCACGGTCGCGAGCCCGCTCTGATCCCCCTTGCATGTAGATAGGGCGGCTCGGCGACTCTGTTCTGTCACTTCTCTTTTCCCCCCATCCTATGGGGGGAACACGGGGGGTGAGAAACGGCTAGCAGGGGGGAAGAATAGGTGTAGCAGTTTCTGCTTCTGACTCGGATTTCGGATTTTCTTCCGCGGGGAACCCCCGTCCCCGGCTAGGCATACAACGAGTGAGAAGGTAAACCCCACTCCCAGCGGAACCTGCCGGTGAACCGGCGGAACTCCGGGCGGCTCACAGGCCGCCTGTTGTCGATTCAGGATGATGTTTGACCCGCTCCCGGGACTCCCGGGAGCAAGCATTGAAGGATGTTCATGAAGTCGCGCTTTCTTTCCGTACTCTCCGCCCTGCTGCTCTGCGTCTCGCTGGCCGCTGCCGGAAAACCCTCCGGTCAGGATTCTCTCTACGAGCAGGTGCGCAAGAATATCGGTCTCTTCGGCGACGTCTACCGCGAACTCAGTTTGCGTTACGTCGACAACATCAATCCCGAGCAGTTCATGCGCGCGGGGATCGACGGCATGCTCTCCACCCTCGACCCCTACACCGTCTTCATCCCCGAGGAGGAGACCGAAGACCTCGACGTCATCACGTCGGGCCGTTACGGCGGCGTCGGCATCGAAATTGGTGTGCGCGGCAAGGACAAAGTCCTCACCGTCATCACCGCCATGGACGAATCCCCCGCGCAGCGCGTCGGCATCCGCTCCGGTGACCGCATCCTCAAGATCGACACCACGCTCACCGTTGGCTTTTCCACCGGCGATGCCGCCAGATATCTGCGCGGCGCGCCGGACACCCAGGTTACGCTTACCATCGAACGCACCGGCTCCAGCGAACCCATCGAGTTCGTTATCACGCGCAAGGAAATCAGCGTCAAGGACGTGCCCTATTCCGGCTTCGTCAAACCCGGCGTGGGTTATCTGAAGCTGGCCCACTTCTCACGCGGCGCGCCTGATGAACTCGACGAGGCCCTGCACTCGCTGCAGACCGGCGGTATGCAGTCTCTCGTCCTCGATTTGCGCGGCAATCCCGGCGGCCTGCTCTCCAGCGCCGTCGCCGTCGTCCAACGGTTCTGCGCCAAGGGTGAAACCGTGCTCTCCGTGCGCGGCCGCGCCGCCGACAGCGAGCAGGTCTTTAAGCTCCCCGACGATCCCCTCGCGGGAGACATTCCCCTCGCCGTGCTCATCGACGGCGGCAGCGCGTCGGCCTCGGAAATCGTGGCCGGCGCCGTGCAGGATCTCGATCGCGGCGTGCTGATCGGCGAAACGACCTTCGGCAAGGGCCTCGTGCAGTCCGTCGTCTCCTTCGAGAGCGGCGAGGCCCTCAAGCTCACCACCGCCAAGTATTATACGCCGTCGGGTCGGTTGATTCAGCGCGTCGATTACTTCGGCGATGACAACAACGTGGTGCTCACTCATCCGTCCGAAGATCATCCGGCGTCGAGCATTTCGCCACGCGCAATGGCCGGCCCGTCGAAGGCGGCGGCGGCATCACGCCCGACATCGAACTGCCCGCGCCCCATCCCGGCCCGCTCGGCACCGAACTTTGGCGGCAGGGCTCGTTCTTCGACTTCGTCGCCGAATACCGCGCCCGCCATCCCAATCTCACCTCGGCCCACCTCGCCGAAGCGACATGCTCGAATTCCGCCACTGGCTCGATTCCACCGATTTCCACTATGACGCCGACGGCCACGCGCTGCTCGATTCCCTCCGGCAGCATGCTCGCCCCCACCGCGGAGGCCGAACGCGTCCAGCCCGAACTCGACGATCTTCACCACGTGCTCGAATCGCGCCGCGACATCGATTTCCAGCAGGAATCCGACTTCATCCGCCGCAGTCTCGAAGGCGAACTCGCCAGTTCGCTCTTCGGTCGCAACGGCCGCATCGAAGCGTCCTTCGACGACGACCCCATGATCCACAAGGCCGTCGAGGTCTTCGGCAACAAACCCGAATACGCCAAGCTCTTCGCCTCCGCCCCCACCCCCAAAGGCGAGTAGAATTATTCCCCCTCCCGGACTTGATCCGGGATCTCGGGGGGGCTAGGGGGGGTGGAATTTCCGTTCTGGATCTGGTCAGATTGCTCCCTGCCGTTTAGCAAGGCTGTCATTCTGGACTCCGCCCGCTCCTCGGTATTGCGGGCGGGCGTCCAGAATCCTATCGGCGTTGACCGTCCACCCATCCTTACTCCCGCTTCGTTTTATTGCCCACGACCCCACCCTCCCCGGAGGCTCCCATGCCCACGGTTGCATCTCCACCTGATTCGCGCAATCGCCTGCGCCTCCTGGGCCGCCTGCTCGTGCTGGTCTGGGCGGCGTTCTGGCTCTGGTTCGGCATTGCCTCGAGTGTTGGCGAACGCGAAAGTGTTGGCGGCACGCTCGCCCACATTCTGCCCGGGTTGTGTTTCCTCATCGTTGGCGTACTGGCGTTCGCCTGGCAGCATCAAAGCCGCAATCCTGCTCGTGGCGATGGGCCTGGCCGTCGGCATCCTCTATCCGCTGTATGCGACGAATATGCCGCTGATGACGATCGTCTTCATGGAGATGACGATGGCTCTGCCGCCGTTCGTGGCCGGCATTCTGCTCCTGTTAGGCCGCCGCAAACCGGCCGTCGCCCCCGTACCCCCGTCCGTTCCGTCCACCCTTCTAATTCTGGCCGCAGTCTGAACAAAGTCCGCCGTGGTGACTCTCCAGCGAGATCCGCCAAAGGCGATAGTCACCCGCCTAAAGAATCCTCGCCGTGGTGACTCTCCAGAGTCACCCGTCCGTACTGTTCTGACTCGAATTTTGAATTTTGAATTTTCTTCCTAAGGGTTCCATGTCCACTGTTTCCCTCAGCCACCTCGACCTGCGCCTCCTGCGCCGCGGCAAAGTCCGCGACATCTACGACTTGGATGACAAGCATCTCGTCATCGTCACCAGCGATCGTCTCAGCGCCTTCGACGTCGTGCTGCCCACGCCCATTCCCGGCAAGGGCGCCGTGCTCACGCGGCTCACGCGCTTCTGGATGGACCGCCTCGCGGCCATCGTCCCCAATCATCTGCCCCGCGACCGTGCGCGCTTCACGCCGCTGATCGAAGAAACTTGCCGCCTCCGCAACCCGGCCTTACCACCGATCACATCGAGGTCGTGTTGAAGGGTGAGGTCTTCCCCGTCGAATGCATCGTGCGCGGCTATATCACCGGCTCCGGCTGGAAGGACTACCAGCAGACGGGCGAAGTCTGCGGCTACAAATTGCCTGCCGGGCTCAAACATTGCGCCGAACTGCCCGAACCGTTGTTCACGCCTTCCACCAAAGCCGATGAAGGCCACGATGAAAACATCAGCGTCGCGCAGGCCGCGAACATCATCGGCCGCGACGCCGCCAACCGCCTCGCCGAGGTCTCGCTCGCGCTTTACAATGCGGGCCGCGAATACGCCATCGAGCGCGGCATTATCATTGCCGATACCAAGTTTGAATTCGCCCTCATCGACGGCGAAATCTGCATCGTCGATGAAGTTTTGACTCCCGACAATTCGCGCTTCTGGCCCGCCGATCTCTACGAGCCCGGCCACGACCAGCCGAGCTTCGACAAGCAAATCGTGCGCAATTATCTGAACGATCTCGGCTGGGACAAGACCCCTCCCGGCCCCATGCTGCCCCTGATGATCGTCAAGCGCACCTCGCCAGGCTTACCGCGAAATCCTCACCCGCTTAACGCGCTGATTCCTGTTGCCCCGTTGACGGGGGGATAGGGGCGGTGGGATTTCTGTTCCGAATTCGAATTTTCAATACTCCGGACGAGCCGGGTTGGGCATGCGCACGTCCAATCGCTTGTGCTTAAGCAAAAACCCTGCCGGAATCCGCATCGCCACCTCCATTCCCCGGCCGCTGATTATTCCTTTTGTCATTCCCCGGCCGCAGGCGCACCGGGAATCTCATTTAGTTTTTTCGTTCTTCGTTCTTCGTTTCCGCCCATGCTCGCTCTCATCGACAACTACGATTCCTTCACCTTCAACCTCGTGCATTACTTCGAGGCGCTGGGCGGGGACGTACGCGTCTTCCGGAACGATCAGGTGTCTGTCGCTGAACTCCGCGCGCTCGCGCCCACGCACGTTGTCATCTTCCCGGCCCCGGCTCGCCCACCGACGCGGGCATCTCCTGCAACGCAATTCGCGCCTTTTCCGGAATCGTTCCTGTCCTCGGCGTCTGCCTCGGCCACCAATGCCTCGCCGCCGTCTTCGGTGGCCGGGTCGTGCCGAGCGGCTGAACCTGTGTACGGCAAGACCTCCGAGATCCATCACCACGCCTCGCCGCCCTTCAATCATCTGCCGTCGCCCTTCACGGCGACCCGCTACCATTCCCTGGTCGTCGATCCCGCCAGTCTGCCGCCGGAACTTCGCATCACTGCCCGTACGGATACCGGCGAAATCATGGGCCTTTGTCATACCCGATTTACCGCCATGGGCGTGCAGTTCCACCCCGAATCGATTCTCACGGAACACGGTTTGCCGCTGCTGCAAAACTTCCTCGCCGTGCGCGGCGGAGTGTGGCATGAGTGACCCGACGACGTGGCAGCCGGATACCGAATCCGACGCGATGCTGCTCCAGCACGCGCTTCCCGGCGGCGAAACCGAATGGCTGCTCTTCCGCCATCCCCGGAGACTGCTCGCTGCTAAAACGCTCGCCGCTGTGCGCCCGCTATTGCGCTCGGTGGAAGAACATACGCGGCACGGCGGCTGGGCCGCCGGCTTTGTGACCTACGAGGCCGCCCCCGCGTTCGATCCCGCTTTCGTCACGCATCCGCCGCACGACACGCTCTCCCTCGCGAGTTTCGGCCTGTATGGTCCGCCGAAACGCTTTCCCTGTCTTCCCGGCATTTCGCCGCGTGCGCTTCGCATGCCGCCGCACTGGAAACCGTCCGTCTCCCGTGCCGCTTACGATGCCGCCCTCGCGCGTATCCATGAAGAGATTGCCTCCGGCAACACCTATCAAGTCAATTTTACGCTGCGGCTTTCCAACGCGTTCAACGGCCATCCCGCGGCGCATTTTGTCGCCCTTGTCCGCGCGCAGCCGACGCGCTATGCCGCCTTCATCAATGGCGGATCCTATCACATCGCCAGCGCCTCGCCCGAACTCTTCTTCCACCGCCGCGGCGAAACCATCACCATGCGCCCCATGAAGGGCACCGCCGCCCCCGGCAGAAACCGTGATGAAACAGAGCGCAATCGCGCCGCGCTGCAAGCGTCGGAAAAAGACCGCGCCGAAAATCTGATGATCGTGGACATGGTGCGCAACGACCTCGGGCGCATCGCCAAGCACCGGCAGCGTGCGCGTGCCGCGGCTCTTCGAGGTCGAGCGCTACCCCACGCTGTTGCAGATGACCTCCACGGTGGCGGCGGAGACCGCGGCGCCGCTCGAAGCGATCTTCGCCGCGCTCTTTCCCTGCGCCTCCATCACCGGCGCGCCCAAGGTGCGCACCATGCAGATCATCGCGCGACCTCGAGACCACGCCGCGCGGCATCTACACCGGCGCCATCGGCTTCGTCGCGCCCGGACGGCAAGCGCAATTCAACGTGGCCATCCGCACGCTGTACCTGTGCACGAACCAGCCAGGCCGAGTACGGCATCGGCGGCGGCATCGTCTGGGACTCGAACGCGGAGGCCGAATACGCCGAGTGCGAACTCAAGGCCGCTGTTCTCTCCGCCGCCTTTGCTGAATTTCAACTCCTCGAAACGATGCTGGTGAACGCTCCCCCCACTCGCGAACGCCGTGGGGTTTCTCCAGAGGCCCCCGTCTTTCTGCTGCACCGGCACCTCGACCGCCTCTGCGCCTCGGCGGAGTTCTTCGCCTTCTCCTATGATAAGGCCGCCATCAGCGCGCGCATCGCCGAACTCACGCCCGCGTGGACCACGCCCTGTATCCTCCGCTTGCTGCTCGCGGCCGACGGCACGGTGACACTCGAAACCAAACCGTATCCCGTCTGCACCCCACGTGTCTGGCAACTCGCCCTCGCTGCGGAACCTGTCGATTCCACCGATCCCTTCCTCCGCCACAAAACCACACGCCGCGCTGTCTACGACTCCGCCCGTGCCGCGCATCCCACTGCCGACGATGTGCTCCTCTGGAACGAGCGCGGCGAACTTACCGAGTCCACCCTTGCCAATCTCGTCATCCGCATGAATGGCGAGCTAATCACTCCGCCGCTCTCCTGCGGCTTGCTCCCCGGCACGTATCGCGCCGAATTGCTATCCCGCGGCCGCGTCCGCGAGGGCATCATCACCATCGACGCTCTACGCCAGGCCGACGCCATCTTCCTCATCAATTCCGTCCGCGGCTGGCTTCCCGCCCGCTTCGTAGAATAGAAACGGCGACCTCAGCGGTCGCCGTTCGCAATCTTGTTGGGACACGGCTCGCCGTGTCCTTCTTCATTCATAAAATTCCGTCCGTCTGTCCCCGAACAGATCATTCACCTTCGTCGCGTGCTTGTTGTCCGCCTGCCGCGGATCAAGCTCCGCGAAGACTACTTCTGCCGTCATTGCGTCGGCTTGGCACAGCCGTTTCCCGTCCGGCGCGACGATCTGCGAGCGCCCGGTGAAGCCCAACTCCCGTCCCGCGCGCGTCTCGACACCGACCCGGTTCGTGGTCGCGCAGAAGACGCGGTTCTCCAGCGCCCGCGTCACCATCGCGTCCTGGCAGTAGGGCATCACGAGGTTCGACGGATGCGCGATGATCTGCGCGCCGCGCAGCGCCAGCGTCCGCGCCGCTTCGGGAAAGCGCCAGTCGAAGCAGATCATGATCCCCACCCGCGCCAGTCCGATGTCATGCACAGCGAGCGACAGATCCCCCGCGTCAAACCGTTCCGTCTCGCGGTCAAACAGATGCAGCTTCCGGTATTTCGCCACGAGTCCCCGCGGCCCCATCAGCACCGCGCTATTGTACACCCGCTCCCCATCCCGCTCGGCGATCCCCAGCACCGCATGGCACTGCTGTTCAGAACAGAACCCCGCCAGCCACCGGCACGTCTCGCCCGCTGGTATCTCTTCGGCGAGCGTCTGCGCTTCTGCGCGGTCCACAAACTCGTACCCCGTCAGCGCGAGTTCCGGCATGACCCACAAATCCGCCCGCGCCGATCCGATCAACGTTTCGATCTGTTCGCGGTTCGCAAGCTTCTCCCCAAACACCGGCGCCGTCTGCACCAGCCCAATCTTCATCTGCCGTTCATCCTTCATCCTTCCGCCTTCATCCTTGCTTTCTTCGCTTTCTGCGCCGCGTCAAAATCGAGCGAGAGTTGCCCCGCGGGCCGCGCGTGCCACAGCGTCAGCATCAACACCGTCCCCATCACACTGAAGCCGATGATGCTCCATACCCAGTTATCCCAGCCGAAGGTATCCAGCATCCAGCCGAGGCCAATGCCCACAATGCCGCCCGCGATGTACTGGCAGCCGTCAAACAGTCCCGCCGCCGAAGCCGCCGCCTTCTTGCCGCCAAAGTCCATCGACGCCACGCCGCTCAACAGGCTGTGCGTGCCCTGAATGCACATCGACACCAGCATGAACATCCAGATCGACGCGAACGGTCCCCACGCCTGACTGAAATGCAGTCCCACCAGCGCCACGCCCTGCCCGGCAAAGAACAGCGCCGCCGATGCGGTCGGCCAGCGGGCCGTTGAAGAACACGCTCAGGCCGTAGGTCCAGAAGCCGGCGGCCACGATCATTCCGATCTGCTCTTTCGACCAGCCGAAGGTCTCGCGCAAAATCGGATTGGCGATGGTGATGTTGTAGCGCGCCATGTAATAGGCGGCATACAGGAGGCCGAGCGACACCCAATTCATCGCCCGCCGCGCCCGAAACCCGGGCTGCAGCAGGTGCTTGAGATCTAAGCTCATAACAGGTGGGAGGTTAGGAGGGACAACCGGCGGGACGACCAAACCACTCAAACCGCCCCAATTTACTCATTTCCTCCCGAATTCTCAACTTCAGTGCTTCGTCCTCCTTAACCTTTGCGATTGCATGGCGATGCAACTTTTTTGACGGAACGGATTTTATCACTCGCTGTGGCTAAGCATTTTTAACGAATAGTCGTTGCGGCTGCAATAGAAGGAATAGAGGCGGTTGTGCAGGGCGCGGATCTGCCGTTCGATCCGCCAGTCGTAGCGCGAGAAGCGGTCGAGGTGGGGCAGGATGGAGACGGCACCGAGCGGTTTTTGAGCGCACTGATCAGTGGCGGCGGCTTCGAGACCATAGAGCCGCAGTTGGCGGAAGTAGAGAATGGCGATGCGGTCCACCAGTGCGATTTCCTGCTCGGTCTGCGGCTTGTACTCGCGATGCAGCCCCTCGCGCATGCGCTCGAAGATGGCGTGTTCTGCGGGCTGGAGATGGGCGAGGAAAAGTTCGTTGGTGGCGTAGAAGCCGTGCTTGACGGCGTTCGTGCGCGACTGCTGGTAGCTGGATTCTGATTTTGACATGGGAAGAAAATTATAAATAATGAACGGTAAAAATTCCCCGCCGTGGTGACCTTTAAGGTCGCCATGCGGGTGACAGGGGCCATTGACATCGCGGCCTTAAAGGCCGCGACGGCGAGGAAGGCCGACACACCCCCTATCTACTAGCGGCGGCCTCTGGCCGTCTCTTTTAGTACGTGGCATGTAATATACAAACAAGCAAGGCGTGTTGTCAAGTATTAAGTGCGTAATGTTTGCTATTCGTTGCTTATATTGAGTATATATTGTTAGTATGTTCAGACGATGTGCTGACGGGGGCGGAAGATAGCAGTTTGTGCTGGGGGGTGCTTTCACATGGGAACGAGGGGGAGAGGCTTCGGTTCACATAGACGGCCACACTATAAAACCACTCGAACGCGACAATTCACAAAGAAAAACGCCCCAAAAGGGCGTCAGGCAGTGTATACACAAGACAGCCATCTCGATCTTCGCACAAGACTATGGATTTGAAATGTCTCGTTTTAGCGAATAGAACGACCTGGTTTCGTTAGAGTCACTTATCTTCTAGCATGTTTAGAGTGTCGTTCGTCCGAGTATAATAAAGAAATCCGCGCCCTTTCTTCTTGAACTCATATTCCTTTGAAGAAAAGTTATATTCTCTCTGGTAGAGAAGAAGGGTTGCACTGTTGTTGAGAATTACTCCGTCCATTTTATATTCGTTTTCAAGAGTATATAGTTTACTCTTCCATGTAGCAATTAGTAGGCTATCGCGAATTTCTAACTGATACAATGTGCCGTATTCAGTTTTCCAACTCCCAGATGCGTCCTTTAACGCCACATCAGTATGGAATTTCGCAGAGGCATATTTTGAAAAATACTTCCTTAACTCTTGTCCAGACTTCTCCTGATTCTTTTCGAGTTCATCCTCAGCTTCCGATTTCTTTGATATGTCTGCAAGAGTCAAATGAACACTCGGGTCCGGCTTCTCTTTATTACTGGCGAAGTCAAGTAGTTCTTTCGCTTCCTTTACGAATCCCACGCTAATGAAGCTTTTTGCAATATTGGCACAGGCGAGCGTATGACCAAGACGTTCTGCCTCCCTGAAATGCGAAATGGACTTTATTGGCATCCCAAGTCTATCATATTGAACACCCAAATTATTTTGCACACCGCTGTCATCGGGGTTTATTAACCTTGCATTTTTATAATGAACGAGAGCAATATCGTTATAGGACCGTTGAGCGTATGCGTAAGCAATATGGAATAATCGAACGGTATCATTGGGCTGTGAATCAACCACTTTTTCTAAAGCGATCGCCCGGTTTTCAAAGTCATTCTCTCTTTCATAGTACTCAGCTATCTCGGAGTATATCTTCACCGTGGAATATTCATCCGTGGTATTCGAAAGCGCATTCATTAGTACTTCTAATGATTGCGTCTTATTGTCATCACGATACAGTGCATAGGAATAACCGGTAACTGCAACGGTCTTCTCCTCTTCGGTTCGTGCCCGTTGTAATGCAAGCATGTAAAAATTACTGGATCGCCCAAAATTCCCACTCCATGAAAACCACAAGCCAAGTGCAAGATGCGCTTCGTACGCGACATCGTTATCTTCCAGGAATTTCTCTATCTGCAAGACGGCATTCTTACGACCCAAATAATAGGACCACTTATGATAATCGATCTCATCTCTCTTTCGCGAGACTCTGTCGCCATTACTAATATTGAGAATTTCCTGATACGCTCGGTCAAAACGCTTTTGGTCGTGAAAGATCAGTGCGGCGAAAGCAAGCTCTTTTCGCCATTCATCGAGACTTTTGGGAAGTTCAACATCGTCTACCGCTATCGGCTGAATTACTTCAGTCGTCGTGAGTGTAACAGGTTGAGAAATTTCGCGATTTTCCGGAACAGGCTCAACTTGCCTTTCAGCTTTATTTTCATTACCCTCTTTTGAATCAGCAGTAGCTTCGAAGCGGCCAGCCTTAACACGGTCTACCTTTGAAATTAATGCAGCAATTTGTTTTCCAAATCGCATTAGGAAGAGAATGGTAATCATGAGCACTACAGCGGGCCACTTAATGCTTTCAATAATAGCACTATCCAACATAATTTGATACCCCCGAAATTTGGTGGTCGTCGCAAGGATGTGATTTGTAAAGGCGCTGAAGGACATCAGAATGCTTGGAAATACAGCGCATATTTTCAATATACCCATATTGGATAGAATTGTCAAGGTCGATAATAGCTTGTGTTGCTCTTTATCATGACACTGCTATCGGGTAATGCGATCCACTGCGTATTGCGATCCAGAGGACACAGCCCGAATGCGTAGAGATCTTCTATAAGCCATGCCCATACAAAGGGATGCAGAAAGATCTTACGGAGAAGACGCCGACTCACACTGATCCTTCCTGAAGACGATAAGCAACAGACTTGCGTTATTGGGATGAGAACGAAGATTGGGATTCCACGGGGTGGCTGCTGGTGATCCTTCCCGCAGACGGTCAGGACGACGAGGAATAAGGACCGGTGGGAAAGGCAAGTGTGGGGGAGCGTGCCATGATTGGTATTGCTTCCGTGCGATTGGCGGGCGGGTCGCGAGCCGGTTGAAAGGGTGGCGGGGATTGGTGAGTGTTCGCGCTTGACTCGCCCCTACGCGGGGATGTTTTGGCGGATGATGTTGGCGAACCTTGCGGGGTTCGCCGTTTTTGTTTATATGGGGGCTGGCGGTTAGCGGGCCGATGTCCGACGAAGTCGAGATCTCGTCGCAGACGGACAATCGGCCCCCAACATGGCGGTGTCGAGGACATGGCGCGAATGCGTTGAGGAAGGCGGCCTGAGGCCGCCGCAAGTATTTGGGGGGTGTTTCGGAGATGAAACGCGCGGGGTAAGGAAACCCCGCGCGGCGAATTTTGGGGGGGGCATTAGGGGCGCGCGGCGATGGAGGAGGTTGCCGCTGGAGATCCCCTTCCTTCGTCAGGGCATGCTTCCCGAAGACGGTCAGGATGACGAGGAATACAAAAAGGGCGGACACATGGGTCCGCCCCTACGAGAAAAAATATTCTTCGTTCTTCGTTACTTCATGTGCCCGATCGTCTGTGCCAGCACGATGTGCTGGGTGGGGGAGAGGTGCAGCGACTTCGCGAGGGCTTCCTTCTCGATCGAGGCGCGGACGACGACGGCGAGATTTTCCGAGGCACAGAAGAGGTAGACATTTTCGGCGATGAAGGCGGCGTCGGCGGCGGCGAGCACCTGCTTCTGATCGTCGGCGGCATCGCCCATCTTGGCGAAGTCGGCCACATACACGAGATTCAGCGGTGCATCTTTCACAAACGGCTGCGTGCCGCAGAGCGCGCGCAGATCCATCCCCGTCACGAAGAACAGCTTATTATTTTTGGCGTCGTAAGTGAACGCGCCGCCTTCCCTCACAATATACACCGTCATTTCCTGCCAGTTGCGCGCGGACGGCGCGGTGCGATGACCATCGTCACGATTAATGCCCCATCCGGCCCAGAGCAGATTCGCAAGCTCTTGCGGCGCGAGCGGCGTGGCTGAAAATTCGCGCGTGGAATGGCGCTCGGCCAAGCATTGCATCAGCGGCTTGCCGCCGGTCTTGTCCGGCGTAGGTAAAGAAGGGGGGGTGGAGGTTCGTTACTCCAGACGAAGGTGGCGCCGAGCAGCAGGATTCCGCAGGCCAGTAGAAAGCGCGGTTTCATTGCGTACTCCAAGGTTGATGGGATAATACTGGAATTGCGCCCAAAATACGGATCAGGGCGGGGAATGTCAAGCGGGATTTCGGCAGTTTACCTTCAGAGTGCGCTCCCGCTTGCTTTCGGGCCGTTTATTGTGTATTTTAAACTATGCATCATGAAACCTGCTCCATCGAGTAAGCCCGCCGTCGCATGCGGGTTTTTGCGGCTTAAGTGCCGCTTTCTCATCCATCAACGTGCGCAAAAGGATTGACATTGACTGACGCCCTCCCGATCGAATCCGGACTCGAGCCTGAAATTGTGGAAACGCCCAGCCCTCTCGCCGTGCTGGTGGCCGAATACTTAGATCAACCGGCCCGGCAGCCGGCGGAAGATGCGGCCTTTGCCGGCCTCGAATCGCTGGATCAGGCGATTGAACTGGCGGTCAGCACCCGTCGCGGCCGGAATGGCAGCATGCTGCAGATTCGCTCCAAGAAAGCCACACCCGACCGCGCCCTCCCCGCGCTGCTGGCGGTAAAGGATCAAATCGCGGCCGCCAAGGACTTCGACGGGATCCTGAACGTGATCGAGAAAGTGTTTCGCGGCATTGAAGGACGCGGCGGTCTGCACGCCTACGACACCGCGCGGCGCATCGGCGCGTACATGAATCTCTTTCCCCGCCGCGTCTATTTGAACGCGCGGGCGCAGGATGGCGCGCGGGCGCTGCGGCTGGAACATCGCCGTCCGTATCTAAACATGGTCAGCTTTCCACCGGAACTGCGCAAGCTCGAACCCAAGCAGGTGGAAGAATTTTTAAGTTTGTATAAGGCGAAGCTGATCCAACTCGCCGAGTAGCCAGCACGCGGTGCTGGACCCGGGCGCGTGGCCCGTTGATTGCCGCGCGCGAAGACGCGCAAGCTGGGGATGAACATTATTTGTTAAATGAAAGCGCCGCTCTGATGAGCGGCGCTTTTCTGCGTTGTGAAGGTCGTTTCAATTCTGATTGGACGGCGTTTTCAGCAGATAGTCAATCAGATCAATCTTGGTGATGATGTCGGTGGGGGTGTTGCCGTCCTGCACGAGGACCGCTTCGTGGGGCGAACGGGTGAAGATGGCCGAGACGTCGTCGAGGGGTGTGGTTTCGGTGACGTAGGGCACATGGTTGTGAACGATGGGGGCGATCTCGGAATTGGAATAGCCCGCGCCCGACAGCATGAAGTTCAGCAGATCAACCTCGGCCACGAGGCCAAGCAAATGGCCGTCGTCCATCACGGGGATCTGGGAGATGCCGTGGGATTTGAGCAGGGCGATGACGTTGCCGACTTTGTCGCCGGACTGGGCGGCGATGAGTTCGTGGCGGCCGCGCTGGGCTAATAGATCGCGCACCTGGCCAAGACGGCTCTCGCCGCTGTCGAAGGAACTGATTGTCGCGCATCCATTCGTCGTTGTACATTTTAGAAAGATAGCGCGAGCCCAAGTCCGGCAGCATCGCCACAATCACCGACCCCCGCGGGGCGTGGTGGGCGACTTCCAGCGCGCCCCAGACGGCGGCGCCGGAGGACCGCCGGCGAGTACACCTTCCTCGCGGGCAAGGCGGCGGCCCATGGTGAAGGCGTCGGCGTCGGTGATCTGAATGATGTCGTCGACGAGGGAGAAATCCATGTTGCCGACGAGCATGTCCTCGCCGATGCCTTCGACTTTGTAGACCCAGGCTTCGCCGAGCTGGCCGGTTTTCCAGTAGTGGAAGTTGACGCTGCCGTAGGGATCGACGCCGATGCAACGGATCTTCGGATTTTTTTCTTTGAGATATTTCGCGACGCCGCTGAAGGTGCCGCCGGTGCCGAGACCCGCAACGTAGTGCGTGATCTGGCCTTCGGTCTGCTCCCAGAGTTCGGGGCCGGTCCAGCCGTAGTGGGCGGCGGTGTTCTCGGGATTGTGGTACTGGTTGACGTAGAAGCTGCCGGGGATTTCGCGGTGGATGCGCTTGGCCGTTTCGTAATAGCTCTGCGGGCTGTCGGGCGGAACGTTGGTGGGTGTGACGACGACGCGCGCGCCGAAGGCTTTGAGGCCGTTGACCTTTTCCTGCGACATCTTATCGGGCATGGTGAAGATGCACTTGTAGTCCTTCACCGCCGCCACCATGGAGATCGCCGCGCCGGTGTTGCCGGAGGTATTTTCGACAATCGTGCCGCCCGGCTGCAGCTCGCCGGTCTGTTCCGCTTTGGCCAGTACGCGCATGGCAAGGCGGTCCTTGATGGAGCCGCCGGGATTCAGGTATTCGGCTTTCACCCAGACTTCCGCAGGCAGATCTTTCCCGATCTTGGATAGGCGGATGAGGGGCGTGTTGCCGACGGCATCGAGGACGGAATCCAGGCGGCGTTTGGCGGGCAAGGCATTCATGGGTCGCGATCCTTCCATATAGTGCAACGATTTACATATTATTGCAAATATTTAGCCAGAAATTGAAATCGACAAGGTAGTCTACAATCCTTGAACTCTGCCAACCGGTGGATTAGTTGCTGCAAGGCAAACAAAAACCCCTCCGCATTGGGCGAAGGGGGCGATTCGGTCTTCTGCAGGGACACGGGTTGCCGTGTCCGGATTGATCAGCAGAGAACCATGCGCGCGCCACCCTTCCCCCGTGGGGAACGGCAACAACACGCGCAACAGCCGATGGCTTTGGTAATCTGCATGGGATTAATATACACTCAGAAGAGCCGGAAGTCAAGAGGGGGGCGAAATTCTGTTTCCGTTAATGGAGGTTTCATGTGAATTGGGTATGGATTTCTCTGGTTAATAAGTCCAAATGCCCATAAGTGGGTCGGTAAGCATTTTCCAACAATTGTTACTATCGTTGCCTTTGCGCATTGAATTATTTATAATGGTGCAATCTCAATATGGTTATTATAGTGAAAACGCTGCCAATGCAAGGAGATCTCATGCGAAAGCTCATAAGAGCAATATATCTCGGACTGTTGGGGTTCAGCACCGTCCATGCCGAGATGACCTGTGTTCCGGGATCCTGCGGGGCAGGGATTGCGATGCTATGGGGAACTGTCCCTTGCTGAGAGTCCGTATTTTCAGACGTTGGCGATTAATGTGCGGGATGGCGACACGCTTCGTCTTGCGCCCGGTGTAGTGCTTTACTTGACCGGTGGGTGGTTAGTGGCGCGTCCCGGCGGCATTCTGATTGCTAACGGAGCGTCCATCATCGAGACGGTAACGGAGCCAGTCGGTGACGGTCCGTGTGGAGTCAACATTGCAGCAAGGGGGCCGCGCGTCGTTTGATAACTGTCTGATCAACATCGCTCAGCCCTGTGGCTATGGGAATGCGGCTATTCTTAACTGCACCGGACAAGGTGGAACCGGCGGCTTCCTCCACATCTATCATTCCACCGTCATCAGCGGTGGCAACACCATCGTCAATTGTGGAGTGATTGATTCGATCGGCGTAATCCTGTTGCCCGAGAACTTCGAGGTGTCGAATCATGCTCTCCATTTGGATGGGTACCACGGCTTACGGTTTAGTTCCCGACAATCCGGCACTTCATTTCGGAGCCGGGGATTTCTCTCTGGAGGCAATGGTCTATCTGGAGAGTTATCCAACGAACTACGATCCCTCAATCGTGTTCAAGTACGATTCGCTTGGGTATGGAAATCGGAGAATACTGGGCCCTCGAAATGAACGGTGCGACGAAACGGTTTCAGTTTACTGGTCGCGGTGGTATTCAGGACAACCAGGAGTGGCACGCTGTTTCCAATATCCGCGTTAACCTTCACCAGTGGTACCACGTGTCAGGAGTTCGCTCGGACAGCCTATTCACCGTCTACGTTTTTACGGACGATTCGAATGACACTCACGGACAGGTTAACACAGTCGCCCTTAGCACAGACTGTAATGAACCACTGGGCTTCGGGTGCCGCCCGAGAAGGAAATCCTCGGCGATACTTTCCCGGGAAGATCGACGAGGTCCGGATCTGGTCGTGTGCCCGGACATCCGATCAGATCACAGCGTGGGCCTGCCAGCCATTGTTGGAACCACAGTTCGGACTGGTAGGGCTCTATCAATTTGACCTTGAAGCCGGCTCGACCATTATTGACGGTGTGTCAGCGCCACACAATGGCACATTGTTTGGCAACTATGCATATATTGAGGCGGATTGGACGTGTGGCTCGAATCACGGATCTGTGAATCTGCTTTCCGCCGGGCCGCCGGATTGGGCTTACCAATTGGATTGGATCAGCGGATCGTTAGCAAGTCTCACCTTTACGAACTTTTGCCCAGGGACCATCGGATCTGTCAGCGGAGCGGCTGCCGCCGCCGGATGGACCGTAAGCAATAATTTGAATTCTGTGGTATTCACCACATCGACACCACTGACGTCCGGCTCGCTTGCCGGTTTCATGTTGTCTCATCCCTCTTGCGCGGCGCAAGTGACTTGGGCCACGGGTAGCAGCACGGGGCAGGTCGATGGGCCGTTGCCGGTCGAACTGGCGACGTTTGATGCCGTTGGCGCTGTCGATGCTATCCATCTTTCCTTCACCACGGCTTCGGAAAGCAATAACGCGCGGTTTGAGATTTGGAAGGGCGGGAGTGCGGACGGGGAGTTTGCGAAGCTCGTGGATCTGCCGTCGCAGGGGAACTCGGCGACGGAGCATCGCTATGAGTACACGGATCGCGAGGTGACGGCGGAGCAGAGCTACTGGTACTATCTCGCGGATGTGGATTTGCAGGGGAATAGGACGGAACACCGCGAGCGGATGGCGTCGGCCACGGCGGCGAGTGTTGTGATACCGGCGGAATATGCGCTGAGCGTGTATCCGAATCCGTTCAATCCCACGACGACGATTTCGTTTACGTTGCAGGACGCGGGCGAGGTGCGGCTCGTGGTGTATGATGTGAGCGGGCGGCTTGTGCGAGAGTTGGTGCATCGTGCGCTGACGGCGGGGGAGCATCAGGTGGCGTTTGAGGCGCGAGATTTGCCGACGGGGGTGTATCTGGTGAGAATGGAATGCGGCCGCTACAGTGCGACGCGGAAATTGTTGTTGTTGAAGTAGCGGAGAAGAATCCCACCCCCCCTAACCCCCCCGTCAACGGGGGGGAATGAAGGGCGATGTGCGGGGTGAGGGCACCACGCGCGGCGGAAGGATAATGGCAAAAGGCACGGACAATTCCGTGCCTTTGTCATGCGGTTGTGGTGAAGACAAGACTATGCCAGGGCGGCCACGAGTTCGCGGGGGAGATCGGTGATCAGGCCGATGACCCCGAGACGGGCGAAGCGCGCGGCCTCGGCGAGATCGTTTACCGTCCACACGAACACCGGGATGTGCCGCGCGCGATAGTGTTCGGCCATCGCGTTCGGTGACAAAGCGGTTTTCGAGGGCAATGCCGGAGGCGTCGAGGCCTTCGAGAATCTTCACGTCGTCCCCGGCGTTGCGCGGACCCCAGACGATCCAGAAGGCCGGGACATCGGGCGCGCTGTGACGGCAGGCGAGTACGGCGCGCGGATCGAAACTGGAAAAAGCGAAGGTGTCGACGGGCAGCAATTCGCGCGCGAGGGCGATGGCGGCGGGTTCGTAGCCCGGATTCTTGAGTTCGATATTGAGCACGCCGCGGCCCGCCACGAGCCGGAAGACTTCCGCGAGCGTGGGTAGATCGCTGCCCACGGCCTGCTGCGCGCGTTTCAGATCGGCATAGTTCGTTTGGGCGATGATCTCGTGGGTTTCGAGATATTCATCGTGATGCGCCACGAGCACGCCGTCGGCGGTGACGTGGACGTCGAGTTCGATCCCATCCGCGCCTTCTTCGAGG
Source organism: uncultured bacterium (assembly GCA_963735175.1). GTDB lineage: Bacteria > Electryoneota > RPQS01 > RPQS01 > RPQS01 > CAVTJX01. The sequence continues at coordinate 21,329 of CAVTJX010000012.1, forward strand.
GCGAGGTTGAAAGACGCGAGGGAGTTCTCGCGGGCCAGGCGCGGGCTGCCGCGATGGCCGAGAATCAGGGGACGCTTGTGCGTCAGTTGCCGGAATTTTTCAGCGAACAAGACGGTCCATCGCTTCCTGAATGCGATTCAGCGGCTGAGTTAATGCCAAACGAATGTAGCCGACGCCTTCGGGGCCGAAGCCGCGGCCGGGAGTGATCACCACGTCGCGGGCGAGGGCGCGTTCGATAAACGGCAGCTCATCCTCGCCCGCGCGGGCCCAGACATAGAACGTGGCCGGGCTGTGCGTGACGTCGAGGCCGAGGTTTTTGAGGGCTTGCTCGGCAAAGGCGCGGCGCTCGCCGTAGACGGCGCGGATCTCGCGCACTTCCGGCGGCGGCGTGGGGCCGTCGTAGGCGAGCAGGCCGTCGGCCATGGCGCGCTGGATCATGAGCGGCGCGCCGGAGTCGATCTGCGACTTGGCCTTGACCATGCCGGAGATGATGTCGGCGCGGCCCGCCGCGAAGCCGATGCGGAAGCCGGTGGCGTTGTAAACTTTCGAGAGCGAGTGCATCTCGACGGCATTGCCGGTGTACTGCAGGAGCGAGGGGGCGACGTAGCCGTCGAATGTCATTTCGCTGTAGGCGTGGTCGTGGCAGACGACGGTTTCGGCGTGGGTGTCGGCGAAGTCCGCCAGTTCGCGCCAGAACGAAATCGGGGCAATCGCGCCGGTGGGATTGTTGGGATAGTTGCAGAAGAGCATGCGGCAGCCCTCCGCGCGGGGCAGCTCGGGCAGAAAGTTGCGCGCGGCGAGCAGCGGCAGCACGCGGGCGCGGCCATCGCAGAGGGTGGTGACGCCCTGCGCGTAGACGGGGTAGGCGGGCGAGGGGATCGCCACTTCGTCGCCGGGATTGACGTAAGCGCGGCCGAGGCTGGAGAGCCCTTCCTTGCCGCCTAACACGACGCAGATTTGCGAATCGGGATCGAGACTCACGCCGAAGCGGCCCTGAAAATATTTTGCGATGGCGCGGCGGACTTCCGGATCACCACGCGACGAGCTGTAGAAATGCGCGTCGGGATCGGCGGCGTGGGTTTGCAGCGATTGCGTGAACAGCGCGGGCGGCGGCAGATCGGGGTCGCCGATGCCGAGGTTGATCACGTCGCGGCCGGCGGCGATCTTTTCGGAGACGGCGCGCTCGAGCTCGGCGAAGAGGTAGGCGGGGGAGAGCGGTTAAACGATTTGCGTAGTCAGGCATGAAGAAGGTGAGAATTTGGGATTAGGTCGAAAATGTAAGAAATCAGAATCGTCTTACTTCAGTCATCACATCGGGGTGGAATCAGAATGTGCGAGATAAAACGACCTTCAATCAATCCACTTCTGCTCCATTTGAAAGCTCATTTCCGCTGATCGAGCAACCTTCCCCCGCAATCTTTCTCAGTAGTGCTTCGACATGAAGCGACGTTAACCTTCAGCACAGCACAGACTCCATATCTCGAATCAAAGTGGGTGCACCGCGAGCAATATCTGTTCAATCCATTCCTCGCCAGCTCGTATGCTCGCCCAGGATGAAGCCACCCTCAAGCGGCCCGAGGGATTTCTTTCTATCGCTTGGTTTTCGTAGTAAGACCATAACAAAGAAAAATACCACCGCATTAAGGGCGGTAATGCTACGATCATATTCGTTTGGGAGAAACCTCGACTCAATTCCCATTGCGCCTAGCGTAAAGGCCGCCGCAGCTATGATCCGAAATTTCGACAATAAAGGAGGAGTTGCACCCTTCCAAAGGAAATTTATGATAGCGAACAATCCCGCTATACAAGAAAAAATGGTGATGATAACAACGGTGGTTGCTGAAGCCATTACACATTCTCCCAAGTGCTTTTTGCAAATAATGTGCAGTGCTTATCGTGCGGGTTGGTTCAGGACAGGACGCTGACGCTGACGAGGATGGTGGAAGAGGCCGGTGATGATTGCCAGCAGGACCCAACTGTTGCGGGGCATGAGAGGATCTTCTGAATTCCGAATGAGCTTGTGAAAGTCGTCATCCTGACGGTCTTCCGGAAGGATCTCCAGCAGTGACACTTTCTATTGCAGGCGCGGGCCGTAGATCTTCCTCGACATACCACCCTTCACTCAGATCCTGCCACTCCGGATTCGCGTCCACGATCAGCGCTACTTTCTTCTCTCGTCGCCAACCTTTGATTTCCTTCTCGCGGGCAATGGCAGCCGAGCGGCCCGTGAACCTGTTCGAAGTAAACGAGTCGATGCACGTGATATTTCTTTGTGAAGCCAAGCTCTGCGCCGGTCTTATGCTCCCGCACGCGCCGCCAGAGATTGCCCGTGACGCCGACGTACAGCACGCGCGTCTTGCTCGCCATGATATAGACGCTGAGGACCTTCTCCATGCTGTGACTCTTCTTGATGAAAGCAAGCTGAGCGAAACATGTAGTCCCGGCTGGACTGAAAGTCCGACGCGGAAGGTGGTCGCTGTTGGAGATCCTTCCCGAAGATGGTCAGGATGACGAGCAATTCAGACGGTCAGGATGACGAGCAATTCAGACGGTTAAGACGACAACTCGCCGATGGCAACGCGTGGTCTTACGAAGGGGATTACCAGCGCGCTCACCAAAACTTTGACGATCCACTGGCCGAGGATCAGGTGGGGGGAGGAAGCCGAAGGCCAGCGTGATGAAGATCGCGGAATCGAAGAGGGCCGAAATCAGATTTGAGACCAGCACGCGGGTGACGAAGGTGCGTCTGAACGTGGTGAAGACAAAGGTGTCGAGCAGTTCCGAGACCAGAAACGCGGCTACGCTGGCGAGGCTGATGCGGGCGAGCAGCGACGAACCGGCGAGCCAGCCCGCGAGCCAACTGGCGAGCGCGGTGGCGAAGATCAGCGCGTACACCCAGCGCAGGCCGCGATCCACCTGAATGCGGTCGCGGAGCGTGAACAGCGGCGCGAAGAAGAACACCCCGGCGGGCACGGCGAGGCCGAAGGGCAGCGGCACCATCCAGAGCGCGGCGAAGACGTTGGCCGCCACCATCAGGATCACGTAGAGAATGCTTAGCGTCACTCGGGCTGCTCAGGGTAATGGTACGTGGCGGAGATGGCGATGCCGCCGCGCACGTTGAAGTTGACGGTGACATCGAGGTCGAGGCGGCTTGACGAACTTCGCGAAGTCGCGGCCGATGTCCACGGCCAGATGCTTGATGGAACACGCCCTCCGCGCGGAAGCTTTCGAGGTAGAGCTTCATGGACTTCGATTCGACCACCCATTGATCCGGGACGTAGGTGATCTCGAGCGTGGCGAAGTCGGGCTGCCCTGTCATGGGACAGACGCAGGTGAATTCCTCGCAGTGCAGCGTGACGGTGATCTGCCCCGGCGCGTGATTGGGGAAGATTTCGATATTGCGCGAGGGCTTGGAGGGGCTGCCGAGCTTAGTCAGCAGCTTGAGGTCTTTTTTGGAAGTAGGCATGGAATTAGAAATTCGAAATCCGAAATCCAAAATCCGAGTCAGAATCCGAATCAGTGGATGTAGCGCAGGGAAAGCTGGTCGTAATTGATGCTGATGTATGCGTTGTCGGCACGGTGCGTGGCGTGGTCGTACGCGAGGTCGAAATGCTTCGCGAGGAAGCTGACGGTGCGGTCAGCCCGGGCGGTGGGGTCGAGCGTGATGAGCTTCAAGAGGCCGGAGAGCCGCAAGCCGTAGCCACTGAGCAGGGAAGGACCATAGCCCTGGTTGTAGATGCCGGCCGCTGCGCACGGAGATGATCTTCGAGCACGCCGAAATCGAAGCCCTTATCCACGGTGACATGGATCCCGATTGACCGCGGAGCAGCAGTAAGCCGGGGTGAATCTCGCCGAACAGGTTTTGATATTTCCAGTCACCGTGATCGTCATTAGTGACCAGCTCATCCTCGCCCGCGACCGCCATGTCGAGCGGAGGAGTTGCCAGTCGGCGGCGGCGGGGTGGGCTGCGCTCAGACCGGCGCTCAAACCAAACGTCAAGTTGGCGGTGCGCGGCAGCGGGAAATCATCGCCTTTGTCGTGCGGAGTGTAGGCCCGGCCAACGTTTTTCAGCGTATAGCCGATGGAGGTGCGCAGGAAAGGCAGCGGGCGCGCGAGCGTACCGGCGCGTTCGTCCTGCCGCAGCCAGCGGTCGATGAACGCTTCCCCGAACACGCCGAGTTGCTCTAGGTCATGCGCTTGGGCGCGAAGAATCCCATGCGGTTGTAAACATAGCCGTGGCTGAAGCCCACGCCGGCCTGCCAGTGCGGGTGGTGCAGACCGACGGCGAGGGCGAAGCCGTGCTGGGTCTCGAAGGCGCGGGCTGCGCCGAGGGAGTTTCCGAATTCGTCCGTCCGCGAAAACTTCCCCATGTCGAGCAGCACTTCCTGATAGCCGATGCCGACACTGATGGGCGAGTGGCCACCGAAGTTTCGGCCGAGGGTCGCGCGGTCGAAGCCCACATACAGCACGCGGCTGAAATAGCCGAGCTTGATATCATCGCTCCACGGGAGCGGGCTCCACTCCGTACGCTGCGGAAAGAACGCCGTCATCACCGCATTGCGCTCGGCCATGAGGCCAAGGAAGGCCGGATTGGAAAGCGGCGCGAGGGGATCGTCGGTCGCGCCCGTCGCATACACCCCGCCGCGCCCGTAGGCCGTCGGCGATGGGTGATAGGTCAAAGAATACTGCGCGCTGGCGAGGGTCGTCAGGCAGAAGCAGCAGAAGTGCGGTCCAGCAGCCACGGCAGCGAGTCATGAGCAGTTCTGAGCTGGATAAATAAGGTGCGTCCGATTTATGTACGCCATTCCGCCAATCCCACCCCCCCGAACCCCCCCGTCAACGGGGGGGAATTAGATCTTCGACCTCACCCTTGAAGACGAAGGTGGCGGGGCCGCGTTGGCGGATTTCTTCGAAGCCCTGCTTCACCGTGATGTGCAGCGTGCCGCCGGGTTGGTGGACGGCGATGGGTTTGTCGAAGGCGAAGTGGCCCACCGCGGCGCCGGCGCAGGCCGTGGCTGTCGAACCGCTGCCGCAGGCGAGCGTGATGCCCGCGCCGCGTTCCCAGACCACGAGGCGGCAGGATTCCTCGCTGATCACCTTCACGAATTCGATGTTCGCGCCCTGGGCAAAGGCGGGATGCTTTTCGAGCGCGGGGCCGTAGGTCTTCGGCAAAGGCGATGTCGCGCAGCGGGCCGAAGATCACGCCGTGGGGATTGCCGACGGTGACCGGTACGACAGCAAAGCGCACGCCCTGGGCATCGAGCATCAGCGATTCGGCCTTGCCGCCGGCGCCAAAGCGCGGCAGTGGCATGGTGGTTTCCACCGTGTCGGCGTCGAGCAGCCGCGCGCGCTGAATCCCGCCGCCGGTGGCGATGGTCAGTTCACGGCTGATGTCGTAGCCTTTCTCGCGGAGAAAGAGCACGAAACAGCGGAGGCCGTTGCCGGAGATCTCGGCAGCAGTGCCGTCGGCGTTGTAGAGCCGCATGCGGTGATCGGCCTCAGTGGCGGGCTCGCGGACGAGAATCCCGTCGGCGCCAATGCCCTGATGGCGGTTGCAAAGCGCGCGGATGGATGGGATGGCAAGTTTGACGGGGCCGTCGATCAGGATAAAATCGTTGCCGAGGCCGTGGTATTTGGAAAAAGGCAGGGTCATCTGTTAGGGAAATAGTGATTTGTAGGCAATCCAGCGAATACGGTAATATGCGAAATGTCCGTCTGATCCGCAACTCGCGCTGGCTCGTGTTTAAACTTCCATGACAGAAGATGGTGGGAATTGAATCGTGTGGTAAAATTAGCTATATTTGACAATTAGGCTGAAATAGGCAAGTAAAACCAAGTGAGACCGAGATGAAGCACCTGATCAAAGCATTGTTTATGTCCCTGTTGCTCATTTCTACCGCCTCTTGCCGAGCCGCACTATTCCGTGCTCTTTGGACAGTCCTGCTTTCTGTGTCACACCAATCCCACCGGACGGGGGATGCGGTCGCTGTACGGCAGCCAGTTCTTCAGCCCGACCTATCTGCCGATCAAGCCCGTGAAGGCCGAACTGCTGGAGCGGATCAAGCCGCAGCTCTCCGATGCGGTGACCATCGGGGCCGATCTACGGACGATCTGGGCCAGTGAGAACACGCAAAGCGACACCACGGCAGCCGGCCTGTCCGCACCACTCTCGACGAATACCGGCACGATTGCCCAGATGCAGGGCACGTTCTATCTGTCTTTGCAGCCCGCCGACCGTTTTTTGCTCTACTATTCGCAGGGAATCGCTCAATACTCCGGCCGCTTTGAAGCTTATGGCCTCGCGAGCGTGCTGCCGTTCAGCGGTTTTGTGAAAGCCGGGCAGTTTCAGGAGAATTTCGGCTGGGTGTTTGCCGATCACACTGCGTATGTGCGCACGGGGCTGTTCATGAACTACATGGGGATGGAAGGCGATCAGCCGCGCCCGCCGGATTATGGCGTGGGTGCGGAGATCGGGGTGCGGCCCAAGTATTTTGATATCACGGCCTCGTTTACCAATGCCCAGACACAGATTCCCTTTGCCCGCGATAATCAAAAGCGCTGGTTCGCCCGCGCGCAGGTGCAGCAGGGAATTCAGGACTGGGGATTGCAATTGGCTGCCGGAGGAAGCTGGTTTAACGCTCCCGCCAAGGCACATGATCCGGAATATTCTTTTCCCTTCGCGGCGAACGGCTACAGCGGCTGGGGCGGCTTCGGCGGCATCGGTTGGGATGGTCTCGAAAATTACTACAAAGACCGCCAGGGGTTCGGGTTTTTGGCGACCGCCTTGCTGTTTGAATATGACCGCAAAGCGTGGACGCCGGGGGCTACCGCCGTTACCAGCGCCTACAGCACGACGCAGCTTTCGGTGCAGGCCCATCCGGGGATCTGGCTCTACGGCGCATATGACTGGCTGGACAATGGCCGGATTCCCGGCCTGACCGATCCTGAATCCAAGCGCACAACGCTTGGCTTGCAGATCTTCCCGCTGCCATGGGTGGAAATCTCCCCGCGCTACCGCCTGACCACACTCTCCGGCAACGCGGGCCGCAACAAAGAATGGGCCGAACTTCAAGCCCACTTCCAATTCTAACGAACGTGACGTTCGATCCGAAGCGCTGACGCCGTTGATTGCCGCGCGCGAAGACGCGCAGGCTTGGCCAGCGTGCGACGCTGGACCCGGTGGTGTGGCCCTTTGATTGCCGCGCGCGAAGACGCGCAGGCTTGGCAGTGTGCGACGCTGGACCCGGTGGCGTGGCCCTTTGATTACCGCGCGCGAAGACGCGCAGGCTTGGCCAGCGTGCGACGCTGGACCCGGTGGCGTGGCCCTTTGATTACCGCGCGCGAAGACGCGCAGGCTTGGCCAGCGTGCGACGCTGGACCCGGTGGTGTGGCCCGTTGATTACCGCGCGCGAAGACGCGCAGGCTTGGCCAGCGTGCGACGCTGGACCCGGTGGCGTGGCCCTTTGATTACCGCGCGCGAAGACGCGCAGGCTTGGCCAGCGTGCGACGCTGGACCCGGTGGCGTGGCCCTTTGATTACCGCGCGCGAAGACGCGCATGCTGGGCAGTGTGGTTGCGGTTCGATGGAGAGCGCGGCGGGACAAAGCCTGCCGCCTCAGCGGGGAATGGTCTCGTTTTTGTTGTGGCGGTCCCTACGGCCGTCATGGGTCGTGCGCACATCGCGGCCTTAAAAGCCACGATGGCGAAGAGTTGTTCTGGCAGGGCTATTTGGGAATTTATTCTGTCCAGTCCGGGGAGGCATGATCAAGCCATATCAATTGCCGAAAAACCTGCTACCGCTTTCGTTTAGAAGCTCATAATTTGGACAGACGACCGGCTACGAATGGGCTTAAGGAATTGTGGGTGTGAAGATTGACTCTGACCCATACCAGCCATTTTATAACCGGATTGATTTTGTAGTATTTAATCTAAAGGTATCCAAGAGTTACAGAAAATCGCTTCGTGACGGAAATACCACTTGACTTTAGGGTCGAGCAGGTGTTATTATATGGAGAACGTTCCACTTCCTCCACTGGAACGATTTCTCTTTCGAGCCGGCTTCCGGGAGGTGTGATGACAGAACATGGGTTGGGCTCAGGAGCAGTTCCCGCCTGTGATGTTACTCCAAATCACCTTCGCTCGCCTTACACCACAGGACAATATCGCGATGCGATGGGATTATCAGGCGACCCGCAAGGGCCGCCTGTTCTGTTGGAACGGCAGGCAACTACATGCCGGTCGTCGCCGGTGAATTCGATGCTGTACGGAGCGATGGAGCGGCACGTGATCTTCAACTCGCGCGGTTCATTATCGGGATTTCATGCATGAAAATCGGTGCGCATGTTTCGGTGAAGGGCGGGCTGGTTAACGCCTTTGAGTGGGTGGACCGATTCGGCTGCGAAGCCTGGCAGATCTTTACCAAGAGCCAACTGCAATGGGCGGCGAAAGTCCTCACACCGGTGGAGATTCAGGCTTTCCGTGAAGCGTGGTCGGAGCATGCGAATCTGCCCGGCCTCATCCATAACAGTTACCTGATCAATCTCTGTTCGCCCGATGAGGAGCTGTGGCAAAAGTCGGTGGATGCGATGGCGGTAGAACTCGAACGCGCGGCGGCGTTAGGCATTCCGTGGGTGGTGACGCATCCGGGTTCGAGTCATGACGCGGGCGAAGATTTTGGCGTGGCGGCCTGCGCGCTGGCGCTGGAGGAAATCTTTCTTCGTACGAAAGGGCTGAACGCGGGGATTCTTTTGGAGAATACGGCGGGGATGGGCAACGCCATCGGCGGCCGGTTTGAACAACTGGGGGACATGATCCGGCGTGTCCGGCAGCCCGCGAGATTGGGAGTGTGCCTCGATACCTGCCACGCGTTTGCGGTCAGGCTATGATTTTCGGACGGCGGCGGATTATCAGAAAATGTTTGGCGAGTTCGACAGAGCGGTGGGAATTGAGTATTTGCGGGCGTTCCATTTGAATGACAGCCGTCATGTCTTAGGCAGCAGACGTGACCGCCATGCCGTACCCGGACAGGGTGAGATCGGACTGGCGGGATTTCGGCTGCTGATGCAGGATTCCCGCTTCGTGGATCATCCGGGGATCACGGAACTGACGGACGAACTCACACCCGGAGCGCTGTCGTTTTTGGGGGGACTCAGGAAACGATGAACGATGAACGATGAACAGGCGAATAAAAGAACGGGACAGCCTGGTGGGCTGTCCCGTCTTTTTTCAGGCTACGCCGTCCCTGAACACGACGCGGCCGTTTCTCGCGCTGGCAGGTGCGTTACGGCCGTGTCGCCGTGATGAGGTAATAGGCCCGTGTATCCGCGCGGTCAATGGCGGCACTGTCAATGAAGCCGGGTGAGGCGCTGCTGCCGATGAATGTAATAATCACGTCGTTGCTGACGCCGCGATAGATATTGTAACCGCCGGCTCCGACGACGGGCAGCCAATTGAGGCGCATATGCGGCGACTCCGCCAGCACCACCAGCCCCTGCGGATTGGCTAACGGGACAGCTTCGGCAGCTTCGAGCATCACCGTAGAATTGGGACCGTCATAGTCGAACTGGAGGCCGCCGAGATACAGCCGGACAGAACCGGCGCCGGCTGCCGGGGCTGTCCAGGTGAATGTCCCGGCGTCCTGAAACGACGAGGTGAAATGCACGCCATTCGTTTCGCCGGCGACGTTATAGACCGCCGTGGCGGCGCCGGCGCTGATGACTCCGGCATTGTCGACGCCCGCGTTAAGGCGGCACGACGCGTTAAAATTGACGATTTGTCCGCCCGTCCCGTGCGACAGTGAAAGCAGATAACTCTGATTGGGCGTGTAGCTCGCGGGGAAGCCGCTGAGACTGATGGTGCCACCGGTTCCACCGTGACAGCTTGAGGCGCAGGTATTACGCCCGGGTGAGCCCGAGCGGCCGGTGTAGGCGTTGTGAGCCCAGGCGGGCGCCAGGCCGAGCAGCAAGAGACCCATCGTTAAGCAAATTCGCATACTACGTTTCCTTTCCCGGAATTCATCGCGCGCACACGGTTCATTTTTGCATCGCATAAGATGAGGGTCGAAGCACATATATAGTTTATGATAAAGAAGTCCATATATCAAGAGGGAAAAACGGAATTATTCACACTATGAATTTATAGTACTCCGTATAACTTTAATTATGACGGAAGTTGTCCGGATTGCACTGTGGTTGATGCAGAGCCATCTAATTTTAGTCAGCCACTACCGTACGTGAAATTGCAGGTGAAATGCTTCACGCACGTTTGCGAAGAATGGTACATATTCCGTCATTTCGGGCCGGAAAGCCGAGCCGGTCGATGCCTTTTGCCAGCACGTGATTCGAGAGATAGCGGGGGCAGCGGTTTGTTCATGGAACGAAATGCCTTGCATGAGACCTATGGTGGGTATGGCGATCTGCACGGATTTATCGGGGGTCGCGTGACAGCGAGTAACGTAAACTGATGTTAACTCTCTGATATATTAAAACATATGATGCTAATGTCAAGATTCGGTTTGCGTGGTACAAAAATTGCTCAATTTGCAGTGGGCTCCTCCGGAGTCTTCAGATTTTCGTTAATCTCCTTACAGGAAGGCAAAATGAGCAAGATGAATCTGCCTTCGAGCGCTCAGCGTGAACCGCTCCGCCGGAAGACGCGGCGCGCGGATTTGTGCTGATCGTGGCGATCATCCTCCTGGCGGCGCTGATGGGAATGGCATTGGTGGCGGTGCAATATTCGCGTAACGCTTCCAGCCAGACCCGGCGCGCGTACCATGAAGCGCGTGTATTCTACGCGGCGGAGGGTGGCAGCGCGCAGGCTTCGGCGTGGCTGGTGGCGACGTTGACGGCGCATCCGAATCCAACCAACGCCCTCCTCGAGTCCGTGCCGACGCCGACGATTGCCGGATTCGATTTCCCGGAAATCCGGATCACGCCGCAGCCCCTGCGCACCGGGACAGAGATTGCGACGGGCGCCTTTGCGGGGTTGAAGGCGGATATCAAACCGTACGTCGTCACGTGTCACGCGGAGAACACGGGCGGGTCGGTGGATAAGATCGTCCACCAGACGATCAATCAGCAAGTCATCGACATGTACCAGTTCGGGATCTATTACGATGATGATCTGGAGATGTGCCCGAACTTTCCACTCGATTATTACAACGGGCGTATCCATACCAACGGCAATTTGTACCTGACCTCGCACAACACGCTGGACATTGGGGCGCGGGTGACGGCGGCGGGACACATTTACAACACGCCGCTGGATCCGACGATGGCCCTGAGCGGCAAGGCGCGCGTGCGGGATCCGTCGGGACAGTGGCAGGATCTGAGCTACGACAGCCGCGATCCGGACTGGCAGCAGAATGCCCTGGCGGATTGGGGCGGGATGCTGATGGACTCGGCGCACGGAGTGCCGCGGCTGCCGTATCCGCTTCCGGCGCCGGCGAATTCAATCGATATGATCCTGCGGGGAACCGCCTCCGACGACGAAGAGATGCGGGCGTCGCGTTTCTATTACAAGGCGGGATTGAAGATCATCGACGGCGTGGCGACGGATTCGCTGGGGAACGCGGTGGCGTTGCCGGCCGGGCTACTGAGCCAAGCCAATGTCCACGACTTTCGCGAGCAGCGCGACATGGAGATGACGACCCTCGACATTTCCGTGCTGCGCACATCCGGGATCGTGCCTCCGAATCGCATCGTCTACATTTCCTACAGCGCGGCCAATGCCGCCGTGCGATTGAAGAACGGCGCGGAACTGCCGGGCGGCGGCTTGACCGTGGCGACGGATGATCCACTGTATATCGAAGGTCACTACAATACGATCAGCAAGAAGCCGTCGTCGATCCTGAGCGACGCCTTCAACGTGTACTCGGTCAATTGGGAGGACGGCAACGCGTCGAAGGGCATCAACCAGCGCATTGCGAACGCAACGACGGTGAACACCTGTGTGGTGACGGGCAACACGCCGACGACGCCGGGGAGCTACGGCGGCGGCGCGGAAAATCTGATCCGGCTCCACGAGAAATGGGTCGGGCATCAATTGACCTATCGCGGATCGCTGGTTTGCATCTTCGAGAGCAAACGCGCGGTCGGGGACTTTGCCAACGCGTCTTACGTGGAAGCGCAGCGGGACTGGGGATTTGATCCGGATCTGCTGGATCCTGAATTCTGGCCACATGACGGCATGGCGCTGCGCATCGTAGCGCGCGGGAAGTGGCGGGCGGAGTAGGAAGAAAACGCTGAAACGCGGAAACACTGGAATAGAGAAAAGCAGAAGATGAAGGTCTCTGCTTTTCTTATAAGTGGACGGGGAAGAAAACGAAGAACGAAGAACGATGAACGGCGGATTGCGGGCAGGCACCGCTCGGCGGAGTTCCGACACAGCGGACATGGCGTGCCATGTCCCTACAAGAAAGAATATGGACTGTGTGGCACCGCTGTCCCCTCCGACGGAGTCGCGATCTCGCTTCGCGGACCATCAACGGGGGGGGAACGAAAAGTAACAGGGACGCGCGAGCCGCGTCCCTGGGGTATCGGGGAACGAGAGGGATCGAATCGGCCTGCGGGCGGAGAGCTACGGAGTGGTGGCCTCTTCGCCGAAGAGCAGGCTTTCTTCCACCGTGCCGTCGGCGCGGTGGATCTTGACTTCGCCGGGCAGCAGGGACTGGGCGACCTCACTGGCTGCCTTGACGGCGCTGGCGCGGGCGGTGTGTGTGCTGAGCGAGGACTTGGCACCCTCGAACTTCACGGCCCAGCCCCCGTCAATTGGTTCGACATTAACGACCGTTCGCTGCGACATAATGGCCTCCAACCGTTGAATCTATCGCTGAAAATCGCACGACGTTCGCGAGTTTACTCCCACTGGCTGGTAATATATCGTCAAAATTCCCCGAAAGCAAGCGCCAAGCGGTAGAAATATAGCAAGCCAGCACGCGCGTGCTGGATCGCAGGATGGCAGAATTTGTCGGAAAGTGCCCGCAGTGAATGGGAAAGTGCGGCCCGAAGCTGAACTTCTCCGCGAAGACCCACCCGTTTCCGCGGGGACCCACCCCCCTAACCCCCCCGAGGAATCAGAAGACTCCACCCCCCCTAACCCCCCCGTCAACGGGGGGGAATAAAAAAAAAGGGGCGCGAGTCACTGCACTCCCCTTTTTCCCAAGTTGGCGGCAAGCCGGGCCGTTAATCATCGGCAGCCAGCATGAGCGCATCCAGATTCAATAGGTGGCCCGACTTGCGCGCCTTGGTTTGCATATAGCGGCGGTTGTCCCGCCGAACCGGCATTTGATGGGGAATGCGATTGGCGACATCAATTCCGGCCGCTCGCAACCCTTCCAGCTTCTTTGGATTGTTACTCATCAGGCGGATGCTGGAGACACCCAGCGCCCGCAGCATCCCGGCAGCCACGCCATAGTCGCGTTCGTCGTCGGCATAGCCCAACGCATGATTGGCCTCGACCGTATCGAGACCCTCATCCTGCAGGGCGTAGGCGCGGATCTTGTTGGCGAGGCCGATGCCGCGGCCTTCCTGGCGCAGGTAAAGAAGAATCCCGTGCTCCTGCTTGCCGAGCGATTCGAGGGCGGCTTCAAGCTGATCGCGGCAGTCGCAGCGCAAGGAGCCCAGAACATCGCCGGTCAGACATTCGGAATGGAGCCGGACCGGAACGTCACGCCGACCGTCAACCTCGCCGCGCACGAGGGCAATGTGGTCCTTGCCGTCCCGGTTATTGCCAAAGCTGACGATGGAAAACTCACCCCACCGGGTCGGCAGTTTGGCTGCGGCGATCATCCAGACCCGGGGGGTAATTGTATCTAAGAGGGATTCGGTGTAGAGTTGGGGAACGGAAAAGGCGGCGATTGCCATTAGGGAGACCTCGTCTGGATAAGCTTATCATGATTCCTATCAGTAAACGAGGGATATGTTGACAAAGTTTCTCCATTTTTGCGGTGAAATTGTTGGGTTTCACTCGTTGACACCCGATAAATTCAGTCATTCATTTGTATTTATTTGATTTGTGACGTAAAAGCGATGCCTCTCGGAGGCTTCAGGTGGTGCCCCGATGGCATCTGGGCTGGTTACCCTGGACGATCGATAACGGAACGCGGGTGAGGTCCTCTCCCGTCTGGATACTCACCCGCGACCGCGCGAACATTTTAACTGGAACGATTACAAGCGTGAAAGCGCCAAAGCGAGCAACCGGGAACTGGAACCGAAAAGAACCGTATATTTGGATGTAGCCGCCCTGCGGCGCTTCGGAGATCCTTTATGCATACCGGGAATTGGAAACCATCTATGTTGAAATCAGACGGAACCCTGCTCAGAAACGTGCTCGCCGTGGCCGCGTTGGTGATCGTGGGCGTGGGTGTGGGCGTGTTGCTGACCGCGGATTGGAACTGGACGGCGGCGAGTTCGGCGGCGCAGAGCAATGCCGCTCCGCCCGTGAATCTGCGTCTGGCCGCGAACACGGGTTCATTTATGACCGCAACCGGAGAAAGCCCGTTCGTAGCCGTGGCCGAACGCGTGGCTCCGACCGTTGTCAATATTACCTCCGATCAGAAGGTCGCGCAGAGTGATCAGATGGACGAGATGTTCAAGGATTCGCCCTTCTGGGAATTCTTCCACCGCGACTTTGGCGACCGTTCGCCGCAGACGCCGCGCCGCCGTCCGCAGCACGCACCGGCCACCGGCTCGGGGATTATCATCAGCACCGACGGCTATATCCTGACGAATAATCATGTCGTGGCCGACGCCGAGAAGGTGACGGTAAAGGTCCAGAACGGGCACGAATACCGCGCGACGACGGTGGGCACCGATCCCGAGACCGACGTGGCGCTGATCAAGGTCGATCATCAGTTTGACGCGCACGAAGTGGCGGCCATCGGCAATTCCGATTCGCTGCGAGTCGGCGACTGGGCCGTGGCGATGGGCAATCCGCTCGGCCTCGACTGGACGCTGACGGTGGGCGTGATTTCGGCCACGGGGCGTTCGAACTTGTCGATCGCGGGCGGCGGGCCGAGTTATCAGAATTTCATTCAGACCGACGCGTCGATCAACTTCGGCAATTCCGGCGGTCCGCTGTGCAACATTCACGGTGAAGTGATCGGGGTGAATACGGCGATCAATCCCAGCGGGCAGGGCATCGGCTTTGCGATCCCGATTAATATGGCGACCAAGATTTCCGACCAGATTCGCCGGACAGGCGGGGTCTCGCGCGGATACCTCGGGATGCTGCCGCGGGAACTGACCACCGATTTGCGCAACGCGCTGAATGTGCCCGAGGATGCGAAGGGTGTGTTTGTGGAACGTGTGGACAAGAACACGCCGGCGGAGCGCGGCGGATTGAAGGCGGGCGACGTGGTGCTGAAGCTGAACGATAAAAGCGTGGCGACCGTGACGCAGTTCCGCATGGCCATTGCCGACAACCCTCCGGGCAGCAAGGTCAATCTCGACATCCTCCGCGACGGCCGGCCGAGTCCCTGAGCTTTACGCTGGGTGACCGGGCGCAGCTTGCCAGTCTGCTGGGCAAGGAGCAGGGCAAGGAGCCGGAGAGCACCAAAGAAATCTGGCTGGGTGTGCAGGTGGAACCGCTCACCGAAGAGCTGGCGCGCGCACTGGAACTGGATGACGCCAGCGGCGTGATCGTGACCGACGTGCTGCCCGACGGCCCGGCCAATGGCAAGTTGCAGGAGCGCGACGTGATCGTTGAGATTGACCGCAAGCCGGTGGAAGACCTGTCCGATTTCAAGAAAATCGCGGCCGATCTGAAGAACAGCAAGAAAGCCGTGCTCTTCCGCGTGATCCGCAACGGCCAGCGGACCTTCGAGGCCGTGGAGCCATAATTAGAAAGACTCCTCCCAAGGACGACGGCGAAACGCCCCGAACCAGCATTTGGTTCGGGGCGTTTCCTTATTCGAAAATGAATCGCGGGGAGAACCGAATCGTTGTAGTGGCGCCCGGTCCGCGAAGCGAGATCTCGACGAAGACGGACCTGTGCGCCCTCCTTCAACATCGCCGCCAACACATTCGCCGTGCCGGGTTTCCCTACCCCGCGCGTCACCTTGCCTCCGCTTCCCCCAATATTTCTAGCGGCGGCCTCTGGCCGTCATCTGTATCGTAGGGACACGGCTTGCCGTGTCCTCTGAATAATTCCTTGTAGGGGCGCGATTCATCGCGCCCTCTGGTATGGACATGGCATGCCATGTCCTCTTCATCCCGCTACGCGGACCCACATGTCCGCCCGCCCTCCCCCAGCGCGCAAAAGCTCCTCGGTAAAATGAAAAGGCGAACCGCGCGGGTTCGCCTAATCGTGAGATTCAAACTTCAGATCACGGGAAGGTCGGCAACGGCCTGCCCTGTGGGCAGAATCATTGTTCTTTACCACATTCTTCCCGCTCATTCGCAGATGACTTAGCGGAGCAGCATCATTTTAGTGGATGACGTGAATTCGTTCGCGGTCATTCGGCACAGGTACATGCCTGAGGGCAGATCGCGCGCGTCAAAGCTGACCATGTGCTTACCGGCGGGCATTTCGCCTTGGATGAGCAAGGTGATTTCACGGCCCATCAGATCGAACACCTTGAGGGAAACGTATCCGGCTTCCGGCAAATCAAACGCGATTTCCGTGGCCGGATTGAAGGGATTCGGATAATTGCCGTGTAGGGCGTACTCTGTAATCGTGGCCGTTCCCTGTGTCGGCGTGGCGTCAGTCTCGCTCAGCAGGTTGCGCTCGCCGGTTACTTCCACGGCCCACAGCTTATAGTGGTAGGGTTGACCGTTCGAAACATTGCGATCCGTCCACAAATAGCTGTGCCCCGTCGCATCACCCGCTGCGGAAATGCGCTGCGCAATCACTCCATTGCGCTCAATTTCAAAATGATCACTGCCGGATTCCGAAGCGGTTTGCCAGCGCAGTTGAACCTGAGTATCGCCGGGGACCGCTGAGAAAGATAGTAGTTCAACGGGTTCAATCAGATCCAATGCGGCAGAACAGTCGTAGATACCGAGATCGGACACGCTCGCTACATACGCGATGTTCCCCCTTACCGCTATACCGATTGTCCTATCCGGCGTTACATAGTAACCGATTTCCACCGGATGCGCTGGATCGAAAATGTTTACCAGGCGTAGACCCCCAAGATTATCTCCCACGTAGGCGCAATTCCCCGCCACTTCAACATACCGCGCCCTATCTTGTGTGTTACAAAAGCCCACCTCAAACGGCGCGGACGGATTCGCGATGTTCACTACTCGCAGACCTTGATCATAATCTGCAATGTATGCATAATGTCCGGAGACGACCACTCTGTGCGCCGACCCCGGTGTATCATAAAACCCTACTTCAAACGGAGCGGAGGGATTCGCGATGTTCACTATCCGCAAACCTTGTGTACCCGCAGCCAAGTACGCGTAATTTCCCGACACCACCACATTGCCGGCTCCCGTAATGTCATAATGCCCTGTCTCGAACGGCGCGGCTGGATTCGTGATGTTCACTACCCGAAGTCCACTACTTCCATTCGCCACATAGGCATAATTTCCTGAAACCGCTACCCCATAGGCATCACCCCCGGGCATATCGAAGAATCCCGTTTCGAATGGTACCGCCGGATTTGCGATATTGATCACCCGCAGGCTGTACAGATCTGCCACATATGCGTAATTACCCTGCACCGCCACAACCCATGATAGACCCGGCGTATCATAACTGCCAACTTCAAAAGGTGCGTTAGGATTCGCGATGTCCACCACCCGCAATCCACCTTCGTAATCCGCCACATACGCATAATTCCCCGAAATGGTTACACCCATCGCCTGACTAGGCGTGTCATAAAGGCCAATCTGTTGCACGTTATGACTTGCCTGAGCCAACGCAATACCCGTAATCGCAGACAATGCAACGACAATAAAAATACTTCTGACCCGTTTCATGATCACCTCCGAATAATAGTGAGCGCAGTCTTACAGTAAGAAGAATATTTGAAAGATATAGCAGGTTGTGTCAAGAGTCAAGGATTCCGGAGAAGATGAGGAAAATACCGCCGAGGCAGAGTCTGTCTCTGACTTGATCCGGGATCTCCGGCCCTGCGCCGCCTCTGCCTCCTTCCCCTTGCACCATTGTTCCATGCACCCACAGGCACAAAGCGGCAAGGTGTTGTTTTATATTGCTTGCGGCTCTGGCACTGAATGCCGAATGTGCTACATAATCATCTAATAACAGCCTTTAAGAACTTTATAGTTGACATTTGAATTGAACGTTTGTATATTATCGCCCCGCCAGACAGATGACCAGTGGTCGCCGCTCTTTCACCTCCCGCCGTCGTGGCCTTCAAGGCCGCCATGACATGGACTCATCGCGGGCTTAAAGCCCACGACGGCGTTGTAACGAGATTTTCAAATTTGCGTCCGAACAAGAATCCGTTCCGTCAAAAAAATTGTAATCTTCTGGATCAGTGGGGATTTGCCCCCACAAAAAACGCGCGGGGTGAGGGCACCCCGCGCCGCGATTCTAGGCTCAAACACGGCCGCGGGCTTTCCGCGCCGGTATCCGAAACGCTTCGGTCCAGCGCGCGAGCGCTGGTTACAGCGAGTAATTGAAGCCCACGTGGACCGTGCGTCCCAGCACCGGGCCGTAAAACAGCGCCGCGTCGGGAACCGACCGCCCGCTGTGCGGGTCGCGCTGGTAGGGATTATCCGACTGCGTCCAGTCGAACAGGTTGCGCACGATGGGCGAGGTCGAAAACGCTCCCCAGTTCTTGCGCAGTTCCGCGTCCCACAGAACATAGGCGGGGGAGGTCGCCCGCGCGCGGCCTGCGGGCAGAAACTGCGGCCCGAAAACGCTCGCCGGCGACTCCCGCGTCCCAGCCCTGCCGCCAGGCCTTGCCCACGGCGGCGTCGCCCGTCCACGCGTACTGGAGTTCCGCGTTGTGGGTCTGGCCGTCGATGCGGTAGCGAACGTCGCTGCGCGTCGCGCCCGCTTTCAGCCGCCGACCCTGCTCGTGCGTCCAGCGCGCCTGCAATTCCGCGCTGCGGCTGAAGGCGGCGTGCGCCATGCGGTAATGCGCTTCGCCCGCGGTTTCGCCGAGCTGCACCACCACCTTGCGGTCGAAGTTCGTATAGAAGGCGGCGAGATCCAGCGACAGCGTCTGCGCGTTGAAGGACCACGCGCGGTTCAACCCGAGGCTGTAGGACTGCGAGCGCTCGGCGGCCAGGTCGTCGCTCAGAACGACGCGGTCGAAACCCGCTTCCACGGCTTCCTCGAGGCTGAAGATCGTCACCGGCCGGTAGCCGGCGCCGCCCGTCGCCCGCAGCGTCGTACCCGTTGCCGGTTGCCAGCGCAGCGCCGTGCGCGGCACCAGCACCACACCGTCTTCCGCGTAATACTCGGCGCGATTGCCGAGTTGCAGCAGCCAGCGCGGCGCGAGCAGCCACGCGTGCTGCACCACCAGCCCCGGCACCAACAGGGAGAGATCCGTGGCGGTGTTCAGCGCGAGGTTGTCGGCATAGTCCTGGTATTGGTACGAGAGCTGAAAGAGCGTATTGTGCCGCGTGTTCCAGGGCCGTGCCGCCGAGAGTTCCGTCACCGACAACCGCTGCAGCGCGTCGAATTCCGTCGTGCCGTACCACGAGTCCTGTTCGTGCAGCACATAGGCGCTGCGCAGTTTCACCTCCCAGGCGCCGACGTCGAGGCCGTAGCGGGCGGTGAGTTCTTCGCGGGCAGTGATGATTTCCCGGCCATAGATGGCCGCCGAGCCGCGGTCATCACCCGACCACGCGAGTTCCCCGGCAAAGCGGCGGTCGCGATAGGCGCGCACACCCACCGCCCAGACCGTCTTCGCCGCCGCTGCCGATCTGGTAGAGTAGATTCAGGCGGTTGTATTTCGGTGTGTCCGTGAGGCCGTCGTCGTTGCCGTCGAGGCGGTTGGGCTCCGCCGAATGCAGCAGCGAAAGCCGCATGGCGAAGTTCCCCACGGGCCGCGACGCGGCGATGGTCAGGGTGTTTTGTCCGAGGTGGCTGACGCTGGTGCCGAAGCTCAGGGCCGTCTGCGAGTCGGCCTGGGCGGTGACCAGGTTGACCGCGCCGGCGATGGCGCCGCTGCCCTGCTCGGCCGAGGCCGCGCCCTTCACCGATTCCGACCGCGTGACGTCCGATGCGCTCAGGCCCTCGATGGCGTAGAGCGTGCCCACGCCGGCGAGCAGCGGCATGCCGTCCACGCTGATTTCCGTGTAGGACGGTATCCAGCCCCTGCATACCCACGCCGCAGGAGCCGCAGAGGGCACAGGGCCGCGTCTTGACGCCGGTTTCGCCTTCGAGACCCGAGATCACGCTGCCGCCGGTGGCGTTAGCCTGCAACTCCGCTCCGGCCACGATCTCGGTCCGCACCGCTCTGTCGGATGCCACGCCGCTGTTCTCGCGCTCCGCCACGATGTCAACCGCATCCACCGGAAGAACCATCTCGCGCAACACAGGCGTGATGAATGACGTGCTGTCGTCCGTCACCCGGATTGTCTGCTGCCAGGGCTCATAGCCCAGCAGAGTGACATGCAGGACATATTCGCCCGCCGTGACGTTGGTGATCAGATAGCGCCCTGCCGTGTCCGCTGTCGCGCCATAGCGCGTACCAGCCAGCATGAGATTGGCATAGCCCAGAATTTGCCCGCGCTCATCACTCACGCGCCCCGCGATCTCCGCCGCAGTAAGCTGGGCGACAAAACAGAAAAGCGATAGGGAGAAAAGAAGAATTCGCATTGAACCTCCGCAATAAAAACGCGCCGCGAAGGATTTCGCGGCGCGTACCAATTTCCACCGTGAAGACTCCACTGAAAGGGGGGATCGCACATGCACAGGCAGAGCGCTCCCCCGTATATTTTCAGCAAAGCCCTTGTGGTGGCTCAATGCTCTCAAAGATGAAACCGGCAGGTAGTTTGAGGAGATAGGCAAACCGCACCAGTGGCAGCAAAACCAACGCATCTGTAATCGCGGCCGGAGCGGTCAGAAGGATCGGAGTATTGCAGATCGACAAACACACACATTCATCGCCGCAGGCATCCTGACCGCTCTGATGTGCGGGCTGGGATTCCGTGTCACACTCGGTGCATTGTTCGGAACAGTCCGCATCGCGTGTCCCACACCACCATTTGGCGGAACAGGCGGTCTGGCGCAAGCAGCACGACGAGGGTGGCGATGATCGCCGCCCATGTCGCTACCGACCGGATTAGGAAAGTGAGCCGCCTGCGAAAAGGCACGTAGAACTCCATGTTGATTCCGGACTCCAATATACAAAATTCAATCCCCGAAGGCAACCCTGACCCCCTTGAATAATGTGATTGTTCATGGTCCATATTGCTCGCCCCGGTTTGCAACATCGATTTATCTTCATCCCGCCTCCTTTCCCTTGCACCATTATTGCAGGAATTCACGAGAGTGATGTACAAGAGATTGTTTTTATGTATCTCGAATGGGGAACGGAACACATTATGTGTCGTATAATCATCCAACAACAACCTTTCAGAACTTTATAGTTGACAATCTAATTGAACGTTTGTATATTGACGCCTCGTCAGACAGATTGTCAGAGGCCGCCGCTCCTTCACCTCCCGCCATGGTGGCCTTCAAGGCCGCCATGACATAGAATCATCGCGGGCTTGAATCCCACGATGGCGTTGTAACTCGGCTTTCGAAGCTGCTTCCGGAGAAGAATCCGTTTCGTCAAAAAAATTGCAATCGTCTGAAACGGCGGGGAGTTACGACGATGAAAAAGGGTGGGCACAGGCGGCTATCTCTGCGGGACTGTGTTCAAACGCGCGGCGTGCGCAAACACCGCGCGGCGATTCAGGAGCGGGTCATGAAATTCGGGACGGGAATTGGGAAATGTAGATAGAGAAAAGGCGAGCCGGAAAACCGGCCCGCCTTTTCGGGTTGAATTTACCGTGGATTACTTGAGCAGCAGCATCTTCGCCTGGCGCATCTGGCCATTCGCTTCGAGGCGATAAATGTACAGGCCCGACGGCAGTGCGGCGCCGTTGAAGGCCACATGATGCATACCGGCGGCCAAATTGCCGCTCACGAGAACCGCCACTTCCTGACCCATCAGGTTGTAGACCTTCAGTGTCGCAAGGCCGGCGTCGGTGAGATTGAAGACGATTTGAGTCGAAGGATTGAAGGGATTCGGGGTGGCCTTCAACACCGAGACAACCTGTCCCGTCTGGCTGCCGTCGTCAAAGCGCGGAGCGCCCGGTGCGAAGCGACCCTTCTCCGCCAGATCGCAGCACGGATCGACAAGGTAGCCACTGCTGAGCGTGCCACCGTCGTAACCTTCGTTGATCGCCGTGAGCGCGCCATTCAGATTAAAGACCGAGACGCCGGCCGGCAACGCTTCGAGATTACCGCCAATGACCGCATTGGCGAGGACCAGCAACTGATCTACTGTCCAACCGGTGAACGGACCCGAGGCAATCACGAGCGAACCAAGATCACCGAAGCCGGGAACACCAAAGTCACCAAAGCCGACGGCAATCGCGACGCTGACCAGTTGTCCGGTCAGGACGCCCGCCGACGTGCTGGTGGGATTGAGATAATTCTGCGTGAAGACGCCAGGCGTGCCGCCGGTGGGCAGCAACGCGGCGACAGCCGCCGAGTTGGACAGCGTGAGTGTGAAACCACCGCCGATCACCAAGCCACCGGGGAAGACCGTGCCAAACCATGTGTTGCGCAAGCAGCCCACGTTATGTCCGTGGCAACGATCCTGTCCCCAGCCGCCCTGAGTGTAGGTAGTGAAGCAGCCGGCGGGAATATCGCAGGGATCCGTGGTCGCTTCACAGATGGGGAAGCAGCCTTCGCAGAGCGGCGCTTCGAAACAGATGTCCACGAATGCGGGCGGGCAACTGTCGGACGACAAATCCGCGCGGAAGCACAAGAGACCGCCCGTGGGGTTGGGATTCAGCGCAGCGGACACCGAGATCGTGTCGACTTCGCCGGGAGTGAGCGTACCGATGACTACAGGACTCGGCGTAATCGTGCCGGTGCCCGCTCCGGTTCCGGCGCCAAACGTCAAGGTGACACCCGTGCAGCTTTCGTTGCCGGCATTGGTGACGATGACGTCAAAGACGGCCGGATTCGGCTGGATATGGCCGCGGACGCAGGAGAGGGCCGGCGGCGTCGCGAAGGATCTGCAGGATCCCCTGGCCGCAATCGGCGACGAGGGCATTGATGGCCGCACCGGTGCCGGCGCCGTTAGCGGCGGTCAACCGGTACGAACCTGACGTGGTGCTGGAGTAGTCCTGCATGATGGCGGTGATGGTCGGATCGACGCCGCCCGTGGGCACAAAGACGGCGGCAATGCGAATACTTGCGGCCTGGGCGGCGAGGGCAACATTGTGCGCCTGAACGTCGTCCACCGTCAGCACGAAGTTGTCATCACAACCCGCCGGCGGGGCATCGGTAACAAGGACGACGATTTTCACCGCGGCAGGGCGGAAGATGGAGGTCCAGTCATTCACGACGCACGAACTCGTGCCACTAATCACTTCCAGCAGCGCTTCATCCGAACATTCGGGAGTGCCACTCCCTCCACCGGCGGTCAGCGCGGCGATGCTCGCCTGCACCGCGGCCTGGTTCACGGTCAACTGCTGGTTCACGACCACTTGATCGCCGAATGTGACCAGACCGAGCTGGAGGTCACAGGAAAAATAATTCGCCGTGGCGATGATACTGGGGAGTTCCGCGACGACGCTGCCGATGGCTCCGCCCATGGAACCGGTGGTGTCAATCACGAAGACAAGGTCCATGGGACCGCAGACGCAAGCCGGCGGCGGGGGCGGGCAGGAGTCGGCACAAGTCAGACCCGCCGTGAAATTTCCACCCAGCGCGGCGCAGTTGACATTGGTCGTTGTCGCACACTGGAGATTATTGCTGTAACAACAACGGCCGGTCTTAATCGCGTTCAGATGGAACGTGTAATCGCCGGCACTCCCTAACAGACCGTCCACCACGAAATAGTAAGTGACACCGGCGGTAAGGGTGAGGCCGGGCAAACCGGAGCCGAATCCGCAGTAGTCATCGTTGACGGCTGTCGCCGCGCCCGCGCAGGACGCGGTGTACAGAAGCAGTACCGTATCGAAAAATGAACCGCATAAGTCTGCGTCGACCGTCTGATTCACAGGCGGAGTGTAGCTGTAGACAACATCCGGACCGTCGTTGAAAAACGTGCTGTCATAATCGTTGGCATAACCGGCCGTCGTGCCGGAGTCGGTGTAGGGCAGGGCGCCGATGACAGTGGCGGACCCGCAGACGTCGCCGCCCTGATCCAGACTGTTGCGATGACGCAGCTTGTTCGCCGGCTTGTCGGTTATCGTCAGGCTCCGGTATTCGTCCCACAGAGCTCGCGTCATATTTTCCCTGCGACATCAGTTCCAACATTTGGGCTTTGAGTTCCGCGGGGCGGTTGTCATTGGAATTCGAAAAAACCACGCGGGATGCGGAGCCCGCAAATAGTGCGGTTGCCAGTACGAGATTCAATGCCAGAGTAAAGATCACCTTCGTTTTCGTCATTGCTTTTTCCTTCTACCCTTTTAAATACGGACGGCGGTCGTTGGGGACCAAGGCTTTGATGAGGTGCGGACGGCTATACGCCAGGAACTTCGGGAAACATAGACGGGCTTGGCTTAAAATAGACTCATTAGAGTCTTGTGGCAAAGCCAATTGTGATGGGATGAACGGCAGTGGGCGTGGCCATATCGAATGACATTTTGCCCGGACAATATAAGATATTGAATGCGACAAGGCAAGGCGGATTGAAAATGAACAATTCATCACAAAGGCGCAATAGAGAATTCCTTTGCGGATCAAAGTTGCTTGAACCCTATCGGGACGGCTGATTCCGTACAGAAAGCGGAGAGGCAGTTCGGTTGTGATGCCTTTGGCGCGGTGTAATTCCCGAGAGCGCCGGATTTGCCGCGGGGATAGCGACGCGGAATACGAATAAGTGAAGCGCAGTATGATCATGCAGGCGATGAGTGTCTCGAACACCGCAGGGTTCGTCTTTCACAACAGCATAGAAGAAGGGCGGACACATGGGTCCGCCCTTACCGGATGAATCTGAAACACGCGAGATTGGCCTGTTAAATGCGAGCTTTTTGGGGAGCAGGGCGAATGATTGGGGGTTGCTTTTTAAAGAAGGTGCGGACGACGAGGGCGACGACGCCGAGCGAGAGCAGCAGCATCAGGATGTTGGTGACGACCAGGATGTAGCGGCCTTTTTCCAGATAGCTCTTTAAGAGAATCACGAGCGAGGCCAGGGTCGTCAGGATCATGAAGATCGCGGGGATTAAGGCGAAGCGGTATTTTTTCCCGCGCAGCAGGAGCCACGCTGAAACGGCCAACAGGCCCAGCGCCGCGAGCAGTTGGTTGGCCGTGCCAAAGATCGGCCAGAGCGCGCTGAAGGCGTTGGAGTAGGCCAGAATCCACATCAGCACCACCGACAGCCCTGAGTTGAACCAGTAATGCTTGAGGAACGCGGGTGGATTGGTGAAGAGCATCGCCCACAATTCTTCGAACAGATAGCGGTTCAGGCGCACGGCGGCGTCCAGCGTGGTGATCACGAAGCCCTCGACCAGGAGAATGCCGAAGACTGTGCCCAGCGCGACGGGAATGCCGAGGCCGTGATTGAAAAGCTGCCCGGCGGCCAGCGAAAAGCCGAGGATCGGGTTGGATTTGATAGCGGGATCCGTCGGCCAGACGATGCCTTGTAATCGGCGAAGTTCATCGCCCCGCCGATGGCGAGCAGGACGCAGACGGCTAACAGCGACTCCAGCAGCATCCCGTTGTAGCCGACCTTGCGGGCGTCGGTCTCGGCGCAAAGCTGTTTGCCGGTGGTGCCGCCGGCGACCAATGAGTGAAAGCCGGAGATCGCGCCGCAGGCGATGGTGATGAACATCATCGGCCAGATGAAGCCCAGGTGCTGCACGCCTTCGGAAAGATTAAAGCTGGGGACCGTGACCGCGAGGCCGGAAGCGCCGCCGCTTAAAAGACTGACCACCATCAGCAGAATGCCCGCGTAGAGGATCTGCACGTTGATGAAGTCGCGCGGCTGCAAGATCAGCCACACCGGCGTGCCGGAAGCGAAGAGCACGTAGACGGAGATAATCACCATCCACAGCGTCGGCGTGAGACTGACCGGAAAGGCCATGCCTAAAAGCACACTGGCGACGCAGATGGCGGAGGCGAGGATGTAAGCGTAGAGTGTCTTCAGATGCCGCTTGTACATCAGCCAGCCCAGCAGCGGCGAGCAGAGCGTGATGACGATGACGCTCATACTGGCGATGCCGCCGATGCGGCCCATCGTCACGCCGTTCTGAATGGTGGTCTTTAAAAAGCCCGCGCTGCCGCCGGCGTCGATCTTGTCCAGCGGCCAGAGGCAGGTCAGGGAGATCGCGGTGGCGGACAGAAACGAGGACGTGACCAGCACGATCATCACGATGGTGAAGGCGATGAAGAGGTTGAAGCCCGTCGGCCCCAGCGTGCGGCGGGCGACCTCGGCCATGGACTTGCCGCCCTCGCGCATGGAGATGAAGAGCGTCGTGAAGTCGTGCACCGCGCCGATGAAGATTCCGCCAAAGACCACCCACAGCCACGCGGGCATGAAGCCGTAGAGCAGCGCCATGGTCGGCCCGAGGATCGGCCCTGCTCCGGCAATGGCGCTGAAGTGGTGGGCGAAGACGACGTAGCGCTTGGTGGGCACGTAGTCGCGGCCGTCGTTGAACTGGACGGCGGGCGTGGGATGTTTGGGGTCTTCGCCCAGCGCGCGGGCGACCCAGCGGGCATAGATGCGGCTGGCGAGGTAAAATGCCAGGACGGCGAGGGCCAAGAACACCAGGACATTCATCGGGGACTCCAGATCGGGGACTCCAGGCAGAAACGATGAACGAAGAACGATGAACGATGAACGGAAGCGATTACTGCACGGAAAGGGGGCCTTGCAGAAGGGGGTAATTTTGCAGAGCGGGGGTCCAGAGGCCCGGGCCGAGGATTTGGGCGCTGTTGGTGATCGCGCCGAGGCCGCGCTTTAACGACCAGGCGTCGTAGCCGAGCGAGTTCAGCAGCATCGCGACCTGCATCGACTGCTGGCCGTTCAGGCAGTAAACGACGATGGGCCGGTCCGGAGGCAGATACTTCAGATTCTCGTCCTGGCCGAGCGAAGCGGCGCTGATGTTCACCGCGCCGGGAATGTGCGCCAGATTGTAGACGGCCTCCGAGCCGCAGAAGACCACGAAGGGATCGTTGGCGGGGTCGCCGTCGTCGAGGGTCGCGTAGAGGTCGGCGGCGGTTTTCTGCTTCCACTGGGACGTCGGCTTGGACACCTGCGGTTCCACCGTGGCGCAGAAGAGATCGACGACGTCCATGTCTTTCGCTTTGGGTTCGGGGAAGGCGTATTCGGCCGTCAGCGGGTGGGGCGTGGTTTCGAGCATCTGGTGGCCGACGGTGGGATGGTACCAGCCGCCGCCCATGCCGATCTTCGCCGTGTCCGCCGTCCACGCGCAGATGCCCCAGCGCAAATTGTAGGCGTCGTAGCCGGTGAGATTCAAGAAGGCGGCGCAGGCGCTGGAGGACTGGCCGGTATAGCAATAGACGACGAGCTTGCGGTTGCGGGGAAGCTGGTTGCGCTGGCGTACGAGGCTCGCCGGATCCCAATGATGCGCGCCGGGAATATGGCCGCGGGCGGTATCGTCGGCAAGCTGGCAGACGCTGATGATATAGGGCTGCGTGGTGTCGGCGTCGTGCAGCTCGTTCCAGAGCTGCTCGGCGGTGATGTCCTTGATGCCGGCGGAAAAGTAGGCGTCGGCGGCGGTCGACATGCGCGTGAAGGCGCTGATCTGCGGCTCGACGGACCAGCCGCACGCTACGACGCTCAAAAGCAAAAGGGCCGCGAGGATCAGACGGGAAAGACGGTGCATGCGGCGTCCTCCGGGGAATGGTGGATGGTGCTGTTTCATTTCCAGCTCGTTAACCCCCCTAACCCCCTACTGAAGCAGGAGGGAACAGAACAGAAGCAGGTTAGCGTTGTGGCGGCTCGGTTCTGCATTTGTTGTTTCGCTTTCATCTCCTGCAAGCGACTCCGCAGACGCTCGTACAGCATACGGTCACGCTCACCGGGTGGCGCATCGGGTTGAGGCTGCAGCATGGGATCGAGTATACGGTTGGCCTCGAAGCAGAAGGTCGATGAAGCGAATCGCGTCATCATACCGCATGAGGTGCATCGCCGCGTTCATGGCAAAATTCAACCCCCACACATCCCGCCAGCCCAGCGTCACGAACGAATCCGCCCGCGCACAAGCCTGCGCAAAGTCGCCCTGATTGAAGGCCGCGTTGACCTGTGTGCACCACATAGCATGCCGCGCCGCCTCCGAGCAGGGTTCGATGATCCGGATACAGGGCGCTCCCGTCTGGAGAAGGCCGTACTGCGGATGCTGCCATGCCACTTGAATGCAGAGGTACGAGTCCGCCAGATCCGGCGGCATATGGAATGCAAAACGATATTCCGGCGCTCGGAGCGCAGGGTGCGGGACATGGCCGGTAGCCCGCCACAGGCTGTCGGCGCTTGCCTGACGTTCTATTACATAGTACTTCAGCCCCAGCCGGTCGCGCAAGGCAGCCGAGGGCTGAAAGGACTCGGCCGCGCTGGCGGCTTGCGCGACGGAGATCACCAGCCCGGCGGGCCAGGTCCAATCCGTCACTCCCTGATACTCGACCTCACCGGGGCGTTTATTATCCGGCAGCAGCCGCACGACAATGTCATACATGCCGTCCGCGTAGTACAAGAGGGGGCGATCCACTTCGCTGCGAGACGTATCGCAACTGCCATCGAGCAGCCCCGAAATGTCCAATTTCAATCCTGCCGTAGGCTGCGGAGGATTGTCGCCTTGCGCCAAGACCTGTAACGGCAGCAGAAGCATGGTCGCGAGGATCAGACGGGAAAGACGGGGCATGCGGCGTCCTCCGGTGAATGGTGGATGGCAGTTAATGGCGGAGATTCGCGCTGACTTGTTGACCTCTCGGCCCCCTACTGAAATAGAGGAGACAGAAGAGCAAAAGATTAGTGTTGTTGCTGCTGATTCTTTTTCTCTACGAGTTGATTCCGAAAACGCTCATACTTCTTACGGCCCGCTGACGTCTCAGGCGCGATACCCTTGTCTTCGGTCTCATCCAACGGTAGGGTGATCATATGATGACACTGATAACAAAGGTCAAGGAAGCGAATGGCGTCGTCGTAACGGCCGGATAGCTGCGCGCACATACCTGCAAAGACCAGACCCTCAAGGTCATGCCAGCCCAACGTTACGAAGGAATCGGCATAGGCTATTGCCTGGCTATAATGATTCTGCCGATACTCATTGTATACGAATGTACGGCGGACCACGCTCTGAGCCGCGTCTGAGCACGGCGCTAAAATCCGGGCGCAGGTGATGGCTTCCGCCACCAGATGCCCATATTGCGGGTGATCCCATTCGGCGAGAAAACAGAGGAAGGAATCGGCGGCGATGGCCGGTATCCGGAAAGAAAACTCAGAGGACGGGGGAAGCTTCAGGGCCGGCGCCCGTCCGGTTGCACGCCAAATGCTGTCATCTCGCATTTGGCGCCGCGTGACAATATACTCAAACTGCAATTGTTTTCGGAGAGCGGCCGAGGGATGAAGCGCACCGTATGCTGTCGGTGCCCACCCAACCGAAATCGAAAGCCCAGCCGGCCAGGTCCAATCGGTGATACCGTTATAGGGGAGTTCGCTGGGGTGACGGCCGTCGTTGGTTAGCAAGGATACCGCGAGAAGGTACATGCCGCCGGTGTAGTAGGTGGGAACACCGAAACCTATCGAGCTGCCGCATGAAGCATCATTGTTGGCCACAAACCGCAATCCAAGCGTCATGCCTGACTTGGCGTTCGCAGCATGAACCAGCAGCGTGATGCACAGGCATCCGGCTAAGAAGAGGTGTTTCGGCATCTGGTGGATCCGTGTTCGTGAAATCTTCAGCATGTGCGTGTTTGTTCCCAAAGGCCGGGTCGTAATTGCGGAGGCTCCCTGCAAGACGATGGGCAGATGCTCGGCCGGAGGCCGCCGCTAGTAAGCGTGGAAGGAGTTGGTTCGCGGCAAGGGGCGAACGGAACGCGCGGGGTGAGGGCACCCCGCGCGGCGATCAATCCCACCCCCTAACCCCCCCCGTGAACGGGGGGGACAAGAAGGATCCCGCAACGGGGTGGAATTAAATCAACTGCGTTTCAGACGGTAGGGGTAGTAGTGCGGGGTCCACATGGCGGCTTTGATCAGCGCGGCCAGGCGCTCATCGGAAGCCTGGATGCCGATCTGTTCATCGCGGGCCTGCCGGGCCACGGCGAGGGCGACGTTAAACGAAACGTCGCGGATATTTTTCAGCGGCGGCAGCAGATAACCGGCGGCGCGCTTTTCGGCCGTCACCATATCGGAGATCGCCACGGTGGCGGCGTGGAACATGCGGTGCGTCACCTTGGACGCCTGGCAGACGATGGAACCCAGGCCGACGCCGGGGAAGATGTAGAGGTTGTTGCACTGACTGACGTGAATCTGGCGGCCATCATGCGTGACGGGCGCGAACGGACTGCCGGTGGCGATGAGCGCGCGGCCTTCGGTGGCGCGGACGATGGTCTCGGGCGTGGCTTCGCACTTCGAGGTCGGATTCGAGAGGCAGCAGATGATGGGGCGGTCGGTATGCTCGAGCATGCCGTGCATCAGCTCCGCGGAGAATACGCCGGGCTGAGCGGAGAGACCGATCAGCGTCGTGATCTTCGCGTGTTTTACGACTTCGGCGAGATTGGGCGCGCGGTCCTTAGGAATCGGCCAGTTCTGGATCAGCGCCTTGGGCTGGAGGAAATTTTTCTGGTTGGCTTCCACCGACATGCCTTCCATGAGCAGACCGGGCACGTCGATGGCGAAAATGCGGCGGCGGGCTTCTTCGATGGAAATTCCGTCGTCGGCGGCCATGAGCGTGCAGAGCGCATTGGCGACGCCGCTGCCCGCCTGGCCGAAGCCGAGGATGGCGATGCGTTCGTTGGAAGCCGGGCGGCCCTTTGTCTGGAAGGCGGTGCGCAGCGCGGCGGCGGCGGTCGCGCCGGTGCCCTGGATGTCGTCGTTGAAGGACGGCAGCCGGTCGTGATAGCGCTCGAGCAGATTGAACGCGTTCTCTTGCCGAAGTCTTCCCACTGCAGCAGCGCGCGCGGGAAGACGCGCTTCACGCCCTGCACGAACGCGTTCGAGAAATTCGTAGTATTCGACGCCCCGCAGGCGCGGCTTGCGGACGCCGAGGTAGAGCGGATCGTCAGCAGCTTCTCGTTGTTGGTGCCGACGTCGAGGCTGATCGGCAGCGTGGAGGCGGGATGGATGCCGGCGGCGGCGATGTAGAGCGCGAGCTTGCCGATGGGAATGCCCATGCCGTGGCGCCGAGGTCGCCGAGGCCTAGAATGCGCTCGCTGTCGGTAACGACGATCAGCGAGATGTCCGGGCAGACCGACGCTTTCCAGAATCTGGTCGATCTTGACGACGTTGTTGGGGGTGATATACGCGCCGCGATACTGGCGGATGATATCGACATCTCGATGCAGGCCTGGCCGACCGTCGGGGTATAGACGATGGGCAGCATCTCTTCGATGTGGCGCGTCAAGAGCGCATAGTACAGCGTTTCGTTGCGGTCGAGGAGCGACTTTAACGCGATGTATTTGCCGAGGTCGGTGCGCTTGACGGTGTAATTGGTGTAGGCGCGTTCAAGCTGAGCTTCGAGAGTCCCCACGCTGTTGGTGATGAGACCGGTCAACTCAAATTCTTCGCGTTCCTGATCTGGAAAGGCGCTGCCCTTGTTGAGGAGCGGGTCGCGCATCAGGGCATAGCCTTTGGCGGGCACTTCGTAGTAGACCTCCTGCGTGAGGGGGTCGATGCGCATTTCAAAGCGTTTCATCGGGTTCGCTTTCGAACTTTCACTGCGCCGTGCCGCCGAGGGTTTAAGATACGGTCTCCGCTCCGGCTTTTGCAAGAGGCGTGGAGTATTTTTTGTATCTCGCTGTCGGCTTTGGCGGCCGGGGCAGAATGGTTAATTTTGATGAGAATACAGGAACAGGCGCAGCGCGTTCGCCGCGTCTGAAAAGATACACACTTTACCCTTAGCGATCAAGTGAATTATTTAGCAAGCAGCGGGAAAACGGTAGAGATTGAAGAGGCTAAAGGGCGGTAATCAAGAGTTTAACGGAGGCGAAGAGGAGCACGCCGGCGAGCACGCGGCGGAGCGTCATTCCGGAGAAATACTGCGAGCCGATGTATGAACCGGCCAATCCGCCGCAGAAGGCCGCCGCGAGTAATGGCAACGCTGGAGTGACGTCCACGCCGCCGCGCAGCATGCGGCCCGCGAGGCCCGCGAGGGAATTCAAGACGATGAAGAGGGCGGCGGTGCCGGCGGTCTGTTTGGCCGTGGCCCAGCGGCCAAGGATGAGGAGCGGGCTTAAAAAGATGCCGCCGCCAACTCCTACCATGCCGGAAAGCAGTCCCACTGCGCCGCCGACCGGCAACGAGAGCGGCAGGGGAATGGGGCGCGTGGTTTCTTCGACAGGACGGCGCGTGAAGATCATTGCCAGCCGCCACGCGGCAAAGAGCAGCGCGAAGGCGAGCAGCAGATGATAAATGCGATCGGAGATCGGCAGAAAGCCGCCGAGGAAGGCCATTGGAACGGAGGTCAGCACGAACGGCAGGGAGAGTTTCCACGACAAATGCCCGGCGCGCAAAAAGGCGATGAGTGCGATGCCCGCCACGAGCACGTTCAAGATGAGCGCGGTGGGCGCCATGAGCGCGGGCGCGACGCCGCAGAGCGCCATCACGGCCAGATAACCGGAAGCGCCCCCGTGACCGACGGAGGAATAGAGCGCCGCGACGAGGAAGATGAGGAGGGAAGACACGGCGGACAGGATGAAGGATGAAGGATGAAGGATGAAGGATGAAGTGCAGAAAGCCTGTAACAACACCTGTCATTCTGGACACCGCGCGTCTAGGGTATTCGCGCGGGCGTCCAGAATCCTATGATCGCTGGGGATCTGGGGGCGGGGGCTCGTCCACATCCCAGTCCGCCGCCAGATCCTGCCACGTGGGATTGTGGCCTTCAATCAAATGAATTTTCCAAAGTCGTGGCCAGTTTTTCAATGCCTTCTCACGTGCAATGGCGCTTTTGATGCGTGTGAAGGCTTCGGAATACACGAGGCGGTCGATGTTGTAGCGTTTAGTGAAACCGTCGTAGGTCTTATGCTTGTGTTGCCATACGCGGCGTTGCAGATCGCTGGTGACGCCGATATACAGGCGGTGCGTGGCCGAGGCGCGAATGTATACACTGTAGCGATGGCTTATCCGGCACCTTAGAAGAGGCTGGCGATGTTTAGGATTCTGGACGCCCACCCGCAGACGGGCGGTGTCCAGAATGACAGTGTTGCGGGTCTGGCGATGTTTAGGATTCTGGACGCCCACCCGCAGACGGGCGGTGTCCAGAATGACAGGTGTTACGGGCTGGCGACGTTTAGGTTTCTGGACGCCCACCCGCAGACGGGCGGTGTCCAGAATGACGACTCAGGGCAAAACCGTAATCGCATCACCCGGCCGCACCACGCCGCTGACGAGTACGCGGGCGAAGAGGCCTTCGCGGGGCATCACGCAGTCGCCGACTTGCTGATAGATCGCGCAGCGGGAATGGCATTCTTTGCCGATTTGCGTAATCTTGAGTTCGCATTCGCCGACGCGTAGACGGTCGCCGATTTTCAACGCGAGCAGGTCGATGCCGGTGGTGGTGATGTTTTCGGCAAAGCCGCCGGGGGGAACTTCGAGGCCGAGGGCGCGGATTTTGGCGATGCTCTCGTCGGCGAGCAGACTGATCTGGCGGTGCCACTTGCCGGCGTGGGCGTCGCCTTCCATGCCCCAATTTTCGCGCAATTGCGCGGCGGGAATATTGCTTTTCGGCGTGCCCTTTTCAGTGCTGATGGAGAGCGCGAGGACCGTGGCGCCGGTCATGTCCATGAGAGCAGCTCCACGAGGACACTTTCGCCTTGCGCGAGATGTTCGGCGGCGGCGGGAAAGTGAATCAATCCACTGGCGGGGGCGAGGCCGCCCAGCATATGCGATTCCTGGCCGCGGGTGGGATGAGCGATGACGCTGCCGTTTTCGTGGACTAACCGCGCGCGCACGAATTCGAGGCGGCCCGGTTTCTTTTTCAAATCACTGCCGAGAATCGCCGAAACACGCAGCGGTTCCACGTCGGTCGCGCCCATCATCAGCAGCAGCGCGGAGCGGACGAAGAGGTGAAAGGAGAGCAGCGCGGCGACGGGATTGCCGGGCAAGCCGAAGATCAACTTTTCGTGCAAGGGATCCTGCGGATCGACGAGGGTGGCGAAGAGATTGGGTTTGCCCGGTTTCATGGCGACGCGCGCATGGTGAACGCTTACGCCGAGGCGCCGCAACGCGGGCAATACGTAGTCGAAATCGCCGGCGGACGCGCCGCCCACGGTTATGACGACGTCGGCGCTGAACAACGCGCGCTCCAGATCACGAGTGAGGGCGTGCAGGTCGTCTTGCGAATGCAGCCTGCTGACCTCGCGAACGCCCAGCGCGCGGGAAGCGGCGGCAAGGGCGGCGGAGTTGGAATCGTAGATTTGTCCGAGTTCGAGCGGATGGCCGGGGGTGACGATCTTGTCGCCGGTAACGACAAGGGCGACACGCGGCGTGTCGTAGGCCGGGACCATGGTGAGACCAAAGGACGCGAGGAGGCCGATGACGGGCGGCGAGATCTTCGTGCCGTGGGCGAAGACGATTTGGCCCGCGCGGAATTCCTCGCCCGCGCGGCGGATGTTTTCGCCGGGCCGCACGGCGGCGCGAAACTGCACGGTATCGTCGCTGATGGTCGTGTCTTCATGCATGACGACGGCATCCACGCCGCCGCCGAGGGGCGCGCCGGTCATGACTTTAAGCGCCGTGCCGGGCGCGAGCGTTGCGGGCGGGCGTTCGCCGGTGCGGACCTGCCCGGTGATTTTAAGCGCGACCGGATTCTCCGGCGAAGCGTGGCTGATATCGGCGAGACGCAGGGCGTAACCGTCAACGGCGGTGTTGTCGAAGCGCGGGACGGCAAACGGCGCGGTAACGGGCTGCGCAAGGTAAAGGCCCGGCAGTTCAGTGAGCGGCCGTTCGCGCCAGGTGAGCGGCTGTGCGTGGGCGCGGACGTGGGCGAGCGCTTCCGCGTAGGCGATCACGGTTTGCCCTCCGGATGTGCCGGAGCGTCTGGATGACCACCGCCGCGCAACATGCCGAAGGCGTGGAGCAGGCCGGGGAAGAGCGCATCGAGGGATTCGGCTACGCCGCGTTTTGAACCCGGCAAATTGATAATAATCGTGCGGCCGCGAATTCCGGCCTTGCCGCGGGAGAGCATGGAGTAAGGTGTGCGCTCCTGGCCGTAGGCGCGTAACGCCTCGGGAATGCCGGGAATCTCGCGCTCGATGACGCGGGCCATCGCCTCGGGGGTATTGTCGCGCGGGGAAAAGCCGGTGCCGCCGGTCGTGAGCACGAGATCGAGTTTCAGCGTGTCGGCGTATCTGTCAACGCCTCGATAATGCGCAGCGGATCGTCGGGAATGATAAGGTAGTCTTCCACCTTCAATCCTTCGGCGCTGAGGCGCTGCTCGATAGCGCGGCCGGAAAGATCATCCTTGGAACCACTGGCGATGGAGTCGGAGAGGACGAGCACGGCGGCACGCAACGGCGTATCGTAGTGGTTGTGGAAATCGCTCTTGCCGCCACGCTTGCTGATGAGCCGGACGTTGGTGATGACGAGTTCCTTGTCAATCATTTTCAGCATGTCGTACAGGGTGAGCGCGGCGACGGTGGCGGCGGTGAGCGCCTCCATTTCCACGCCGGTCTTGTGAATCGCCTTGACCGTGGCGGTGACGACGATTTTACCTTCGCCCTGGGTGAAAGCCATACTGGCGTGGTCCAGGGGCAGCGGGTGGCAGTAGGGGATGAACTGGGCGGTGTTCTTCGCGGCCAGAACGCCCGCGACGCGCGCGACTTCGAAGGGATCGCCCTTGGGTACGTTGCCGGTGCGGATCGCTTCGAGCGTGAGCGGCGCGAGGCGCAGCGTGGCTTCGGCGGTGGCGGTGCGCAGGGTGCTGGTTTTACGGGAGACGTCAATCATAAAAGCGTGAGTGTTGATATACGCGCGGGATAAGGAAATCCCGCGCGGCGTCGTAACGTTGCGGCGAGAAAATGTTTAACCCCCGATATCGGTCATGCAGCGATTTTCGGAAGCGGGGAGATGTAATTGAGACGGGTGAGCAAAATCTTTATGCGCGAGGGCGCTGTGAATGAGCGCGGTGAGTTCAGCGTCGGTGGCGCCGGAACGCAGTGGGTCGCGCAAACTGCTTTCCGTCTCGCGCAGCAGACAGGATTGAGCGCGCCGTCGGCGGTGAGGCGCAGACGGTTGCAGCCCAGACAGAACTCTTCGGAAAGCGGCGAGATGAAACTGATGGAACCGGCGAAGCCGGGGATGGTGAAGGCTTTGGCAACGGGGGCAGGTGAAGGAATCCGGCCAATACTTCCACCCCCCCTAACCCCCCCGTCAACGGGGGGGGACAGAAGTTCATAGCGCTCGACTTATTCGACGATGCAGTTCGCGCCAGGGGATGAATTTATCTTTCGTCCAGCGGTTGCCGGGGAAGGGCATGAACTCGATGAAGCGGACATTGATGGGGCGGGTGCGCACAAATTCCACGAAGTCCAGCAGCTCATCGTCGTTGACGCCCTTGATGATGACGACGTTGAGCTTGAGCGGCGCGAAGCCCGCTTGCCGCGCGGCGTCAATGCCCGCCAGCACATCGGCGAAGCGGTCGCGGAGCGTGATTTCCTGAAAGCGATCGGGACGCAGTGAGTCGAGGCTGATATTCACGGCCTGCACGCCTGCGGCGTGCAATCGGGCGGCCTGTTCCTTTAATAGCAGGCCGTTGGTGGTCAGAGCCAGTGTCTTTAATTCGGGCAAGGCCGCGAGACGCGTTACCAGCCATTCGAGGCCCGCGCGCACGGTGGGCTCGCCGCCGGTGAGGCGGATTTTTTCGACGCCGAGGCTGACGAACAACCACGCGAGACGTTCGATCTCCTCCAGCGTCAGAATCTCCGCGCGCGGCTTCGAGATGAAGCCGTGATGCGGCATGCAGTAGACGCAGCGCAGATTGCAGCGGTCGGTGACCGCGATCCGTAAATACGTATGGACACGGCCAAAGCCGTCAGTGAGAGACATCTTTCATTTCGTATAAACGCTCGAAGGCGGGCAATTGCTCCGGCGCGTTGACGCCCAGCAGCCGCTCCGCTTCCGCGGGCGGCAGCGGAACCCAGACCGGATTGGTGATGGCAGCGAGCGCCCGCAGCGAGCGGTTGCCGTGGGCTAATAAATTCTGAACCGTGGGCAGCAGGCTGGCGGGATAGTAGCCGGGGAAGGGGTGGAAATCATCTTCCTCCGGCCCGGAAAAGAGGTGCGGTCGTTCAGGATCGCCCATGGTCAGACGCGCGAGCAGATCCTTCGTCAGCAACGGCTGGTTGCAAGCGGCGACCAGATACCCGGTGTCGAATCCGCTGCCGAAGAGCGTGACCAGTCCGCCGAGCGGTCCGAGATCGGGCTCACGATCGAAAATGTGCAGCAGCGTGTCCGTGATGCGGATCTTGTAGCCACGACTCTGGCCGATGATCACCACCTGCCGGCAGAGTGCGGTGAGCGGTTCCAACACGTGCTCAAGCATCGCCCGTCCGGACGGCAAGCGGAAGCCCTCCTTGGGCGTGCCCATCCGGTGGCTGTGGCCTCCGGCGAGAATCGCACCGGTGTGTGGCCAGAACAGACGATTTTGTGCAGCATTCGTCATCCGAATACTCCCTTCGTTGATCAGGGGATCGGGAATATGCCAATGGAATCAACTTACACATTTCCGCTGCAAATGAAAAGGGCTTGACAAACGGGTTGGCGTTTCGTATATTCATGATATGAACTATTCGCAAAGTGTACTAAATGCCGTCGATGACCTGACGGCTTAAGCGACGCAGCTTTCGCAAATGACGCGGGAGTTGTCGCGTTGCTGCCAAACCAAAGAAGAACAAATCTTTGGCGGTTCAACTTGTCCAGCGCTGAAGGCCGGGTACTGCTGGTGATTGCGGATCTGGGGTCTTCTACTTCTCGGCGGTGGCGGAGAGATTAGGACTTGGGCGCAGTCGGCTCACGCCTTTGGTGGATGGCTTGGTGGAGCAAGGGTTACTGACCCGGACGGAATCGGCTGCTGACCGGCGGGTGAGGACACTCGAACTAACGCCGGCTGGAAGGACTGCGGCGCGGGAAGTGACGAGCTATCAGACCTTGTTCCACGAGGAATTGCTGCGGCGGTTCAGTCCCGAGGAACGGCGGCACATGCTGAACACGCTTGATCAGCTCCACGGGGCAATTGAGGAGTTGCGGGCGAAGCTCGGCGACGCGAACCGGAACGGGGAGTAAGGCTGGATGTCCGCCTGATCCAGCACATCTTCTTTCTGCTTTAATTAGCACCTTTCTTCACACACGCAGCAAGTCGGAATTTCCACTTCCTTCCTATGACTCCCATTTCACGGCGCAAGTTTCTGAAGATTTCGACGACCACGCTGGGGGTGGCGGCGGCGAGCCGCGCTTTGAACATTGTGCCGCTGGCGGCGCAGGCGTTGGAGCGCTTGCTGGCGCCGGAGGCGAAGGGGCACCAGGTGATCCCCACCTATTGCGATCTGTGTTTCTGGAAGTGCGGCGTGCTGGCGCATGTGCAGGACGGCAAGCTGTGGAAGCTTGTGGGGAATCCCGAAGATCCGCTTAAGCCGTGGCCGGTTGTGTCCGCGGGGCACGGGCGGGGTGGGCGCGCATACAATCCAGACCGGCTGCGCTCGCCGCTGCTGCGCCGCAAGACGCGCGGCGAAGAGGAGTGGGTGGAGGTGACGTGGGAGGAGGCGCTGGATTACATCGCCCAGAAGCTGCAGGCGATGAAGTCGCAGTACGGGCCGGAGGCACTGGCATTTTTCAGCCACGGCATCGGCGGGAATTTTTTAAAGCACACGGTTAAGGCTTACGGCTCGCCCAACATCAGCGCGCCGAGCTTCGCGCAATGCCGTGGGCCGCGCGACGTGGGCTTCCGGCTGACGTTCGGCGAGGATGTGAGTTCGCCCGAGCGCACGGATATTAAAAATGCCGGGTGCCTTCGCGCCGATCGGCTTGCATTTGGGCGAGAACATGCACAACAGCCAGGTGCAGGAATTTGCCGACGCGCTGGAGGCGGGGGCGAGCGTGATCGTCGTCGATCCGCGCTATTCCGTCGCGGCGTCGAAAGCCAAATGGTATCTGCCGATCAAGCCGGGCACGGATCTTCGCGCTGGTGCTGGCGTGGATGCACGT
>CAVTJX010000013.1:0-32404 GCA_963735175.1 uncultured bacterium
AACCCGGTCACCCACCAGATTCGTGTCTATAACGACATCGAGTGTGCAGGTTGTGCACCGGCGGCGTCGGGCCGAATGAAATCGACGATTGATCCCACGTCCATCAGCCCCGATTTTAAGAAGCTGTATCAGACGTTCGAGAACTTCCACTGCAGCGCGCTCTATGAATTGCCGGTGCTGCCGGGTAAATTGCGGCGACTGCCCGAACACGGCCACGGTGATCGCCGAGGCGCAGCGGCTCGTCAACTGGAAAAAGCGCCGCGGTCTTGACGCCAATTACGTCACTACGGTTGCCACCGGCGCGTCGGCGAGCCAGATTAAGACATACATCAGCAATCTTTATGCGTCCAGCAACGGTCAGCTTGAGTATGTCTGCCTGATGGGTGATCCCAATGCCAGTTCGTCTTGGCAAATTGTAACGGGCGGTGGCGAATTAGACAATTACTTCGGCACATTGAATGCGGGGGCGGGACCCAATCCCGATCCAGTGCCAGACGTGGTTGTCGGCCGTCTATCATGTGGCAGCGACGCTGTGATGGCAGCCGTGGTTACCAAGACCATCAACTACGAAGCCGCGCCTTATACCACCGATACCGGTTGGTTCACCCGCGCGTGGTGTGTGGCGCACACGAGCGTGCAATCGAATCCGTCCACCAAGAACTACACCCGGCAGATCATGCTGCAGCACGGTGTGACCACCGCGAACTGGGACGTCTACAGCGGCCACGTCAACACCTCGACCATGAACGCCCGGCTGACGGAAGGCATTTCCGTCTTCAATCATCGCATGGGCTTTATTGGTGAAATCAGTAACTCAGATGCCGACAACACGCCCGTTACGCCGATGCAGCCGTTTGTCATGTCGATCACCTGCGGCACGGGCAACTTCGACGGCGACGGAACGTCGGAACACTGGCTGCGTCCCTTGAACGAAGGCGAGTCAACGCCGAAAGGCGCTATCGGCTGCGTGGGTTTATGGAGTACTGGCACACACGTGCCCTACAACAATATCCTCGACGCGGGCGCGATGTACGGCCTCTATGTGCTGGACATCCAGACTCAGGGTATGGCGCTCCTGTCGGGTAAGCTTGAGCTTCTACCGCAATTACGCCGTGAGCCAGATGGGCAATGTGCAGAATTTCTGCTACTGGGCCAATCTGATGGGCGATCCGGCGGTGCCGATCTGGCGCAAAGTTCCAGCAACGGTCTTCCGTGGCCCGACCCGCCACTGTCCCGTTGGGCACCAACAATATCTCTGTGGCCGTGAATCGCACTGTCGGTGGCGCCGTCGTGGCGGATGCAATGGTCTGTCTCTACAAGGGCACGGAAACCTACAGCCGCGCGTATACCGACGCCAACGGTCAGGTAAATCTTCCCTGCTCGACAGCCACCACCGGCTACATGCAGATCACGATCACGAAAGATAACGCCAAGCCCTATGTCGATTCGATTCAGGTCGTGACGTCGGCCGCCTCGCTGGCGCTGAACTCCGTCACCGTCGACGACAACTCGACCGGCGGCACCAGCGGCGATGCCAACGGCGTGCTGAATCCGGGCGAGATTGTCGATCTCAGCATCAGCCTGCGTAATGTCGGTACCTCCACCACGGTCACCGGCATCAGCGGCACCTTGACTACCGCTTCGCCCGGTGTCTCGATCACGCAGCCGACGAGCGCCTATCCGAATATCGCGGCAGGCGCGAACGCCGCCCCCGCAACTCCCTTCCGTGTTTCCGTGACCTCGGCTCTGGAAAACGAACTGGTCACCTTCCTTTTGAATGTCACCTCTTCCGTGGGTCCGCAGACGATTCGTGTGGATCTGACCGCCCGCGCCGCCGACGTCGCCTACGCTGCTTACGTGTATACCGGACCCGGCGCGAGTGTCGACCCCGGCGAGAACGGCGACGTGATGGTGACCTTCCGCAATTCCGGTTCGCGGCCATTAACGGCGGCCTGGGGCTACCTGCGTTCGCTGGATCCGCTGATCCACGTTACCGATTCAGCCGGAACGTTTGGCGCAGTGGCCGCGGGAGCGACCGGCGTCAACACGGCAAATCCGTTCCACATCGAAGTCAGCCCGGGATCCTATAACGGCCACAAGGCGGTGATGGAACTGGTGATCCTCGACACGAACGGCTTCCGCGACAGCACGCTCTTCGACAGTTCGAATTTCACGCTGAGCGCAACGAACTTCTACATCACCATCGGTACGCAGGGCGTAACCAGCCCCACCGGTCCGGACGAACACGGCTATTTCGCGTTCGACAACACCGAGACCCAGCCGTCCAACAGCGGCTCGATCTACGACTGGGTGGAAATCCAGTCCATCGGCACCAACCTAAATTTCACGGACGTCGCCGAGGATGATGACGACGTCACGGTAGTATCCCTGCCATTCTCATTCACCTTCTATGGCCAGTCGTTCAGCGACGTCACAATCTGTTCCAACGGCTGGCTCGGCGTTCGGCAGCTATCCGCTCATCGACGACTTCCGTAACTACCGAATGGGCTCGCCCATCGGGCCGCCGTATCAGGTGGCCGCTTACTGGGACGACCTGAAGGTCTCCGGAACCAGTAACGTCTTCACCTATCTCAATCCCTCCGAACATTATTATGTCGTGGAGTGGATCGCGCAGACAGTGTGGTCACCGTATGCCAGCGAAATTTTCCAGATCATCCTCTACGACCCGACGTATTATCCATCGAGCACCGGTGACGGCAAGATCAAGGTGCAGTATAACACGGTGAACTGCGTACCAAACAACGCATCCAACGACAATGATTACGCATCCGTCGGTATTCAGAACGGTGACCATTCCATCGGCCTCGACTACTGCTACTGGAACCAGTATTCCGCCGGTTCCGCCACTCTCGTTAATGGCCGGGCGATCATGTTCACCACCGACGCGACGGGGCAATTGAATCCCTCGATGGATGTCACGCAGCCGAACGGCGGCGAGGCGTGGTTCATCGGCCAGGTTTACAGCGTTCAATGGCGCAGCACCGCGGTCTCGGGCAACGTGAACGTGGCGCTCAATCGCAACTACCCGTCCGGCGCGTGGGAAACGATCTTCGGCAATACGCCCAACGATGGCCGGCAATTCTGGACCGTCACTGGCCCGTCGTCATCTACGGCGCGCATCCGCGTCACGGGCGTGTTGAATCCGGCGGCCGGCGACACGAGCAACGCCAACTTCACCATCGTGCAGCCCTCGGCCACGATCATCGAACCCAATGGCGGCGAAGACCTCACGTCAGGCACCCTGGCCTGGATTCGCTGGACCTCCACCGGCCTCGGCGTCACCCGTGTGGACCTGAATCGCAATTATCCGTCGGGCGCCTGGGAAGAAGTTGCTCCCTGGGCAGCCGACAGCTTGCGCTGGCTGATCTCGGGCACGCCCACGCATAACGCCCGCATCCGTGTCGTCGGCATCAGCCTGCCCACCGTGGGAGACACGAGCAACGCCAACTTCTCGATCGGAGTCGCGCCGACGATCACCCACGACCCGCATGCCGATGTGGCCACGGGCGCGGCCCTGTTCGTCGCGAAGATCACCGATGACGTGCCCGGCTTCACGACCAAGCTGTTCTACCGCCTCGTGGGCGCGATGAATTATGACTCGCTCTCGCTTGTCGCCACGGGCAACGCCGACGAATTCTCCGTCACAACCCCGGCGCTTGCTGCGGGCAAGTACAAGTATTACCTGCGTTCCAGTGAT
This sequence comes from uncultured bacterium, assembly GCA_963735175.1. Taxonomy (GTDB): domain Bacteria; phylum Electryoneota; class RPQS01; order RPQS01; family RPQS01; genus CAVTJX01. The sequence goes on from CAVTJX010000013.1 coordinate 3,719, forward strand.
ACCAGTTCGCTTTCCCGCTGGCTGCCGGCGAGCGGCGCCTATCGCTTTGACGTCGGCACCATCGGCACATCCGCGGATTTCCCACGACGACGGCACGGCGGAGAATTACAACTGGGTGGATGGCCCCGGTTACAAATGGGCGGTCAAGTTCGATCCCGGCACATATCCGTACTATCTGAACGCCGGACGCTTTGCCGTCTGTCCCACCTGTCCCGGCGCGTTCCATGATCAGGTAACCTTCGAAGTCCTGCTCGCCGACGGCGCGGGCGGTTTGCCCGGCACCGTGGTCTTCGCCGATACCACCGGCAGCGCGGGAAATGTGATCGGCGGTCTTCCCGGCGGCGGCGCGGCCTGGGTCGACGTCGTCACACGCACCGGCGGCGCGCCGTTGCAATTGAACGGACCGTTCTACCTTGCCGTCTCCAACTTCGGAACGCGGCTGCATCCGTCCGCCTTCGGCTCCGATACCCTGGGCACGCGGAATCATCTCTCATACATCTACGACAGAGTGTGCCCACACCTGGCTGAACGAAGACCAGGCCGACGAGTCCACCCGTCCCGGCAACCGCATGATTCGCGTGAACGGCTATCCTCTGACTGCGCCGACAGCACTGGTGGCCTATCGCACCGATGGCGGCGGTCAGATCCACGCTACGTTGCGTTGGATATCCACCGGCGCGCCCCACTATCGCGTCTACAGCGCGACCACTCCGTCGGGACCGTTCAATACACTGGAAGGTACAGCTACGGGTGGAGATGTGGGCGCCGCAATCAGCTTCACGGATACGAACGCGGTCAACGAAGCGATCAAGCGCTTCTACATCGTCGTCGCGTCCGACACGCCCTAATCCCGGCGGCAGCACAAATGAAAACGGCGACCCGGTTTATCCGGGTCGCCGTTTTTTTACGATCAAATCGCGTCTACTGGCCAACCCGCTCACGCGGGTTGGATTCACCGGCGTCGACGCGGTCAAATGCAAAACCGGCACGCGGGAGCGTGCCGGCCAGTAATCACAGATTAAATGCCTCGGAAGCCGACCTACTCCGGCACCACCTTGTATCCGTAGAGGTGGATGCCTTCCGGGCCGTCATCGTTGATCTTGCGGAACTCGACGCGCACACGCATGCCGATAGCGACATTGTCCACGGGCACATCGGTGATCTGCGTCGTGATGCGGCCGCCGCCATCCAATTGAATGATGCCCAGCGCGTAGGGGCTCTGCGTTTCAAAGCCTTGCGGCGCCACGCGGATCACGGTATACGTCAGCAGTTCGCCGCCGAAGGTCAGATTCACCGGCTTGAACTTACGGTTGCCGTTGCCCGGTTCCACCAGCCGTGGGGGAAAGAACACGCGGCCTGTCTTCGTCGACTTCGCCGCCTCGCCGCGATAACGCTGCGGAATTTCGCGCCAGTAGCGCGCGGTATTGCCTGCCATCTATCGTCTCTCCTTGGCTATCGCTTACAGGGCGCGAAGAATATGAACAATCGCCGAACCGCCCGAGCCGCCCATGTTCTGGGCCAGCCCCACGGTAGGTTTGGAAAGCTGACGGTCGCCGGCCTCGCCGCGGAGCTGGTACGCCAGCTCGACGATCTGTGCGATGCCCGTCGCCCCCACCGGATGGCCTTTCGACTTCAGCCCGCCCGAAGGATTAATGGGAATCTTACCGCCCAGCGCGGTCGCGCCGTTCGCTGCTGCCTCACCACCCTTGCCCAGTGGAAAGAAGCCCAGCGCCTCGGTGACACCGATTTCAGCAATCGTGAAGCAGTCATGCACTTCGGCAAAACTGATGTCCTTCGGTCCCACTCCCGCCATTTTATACGCCTGCTGCGCCGCAAATTCCGTCGAACGGAACGTCGTCAGGTCCTCACGGTCGTGCAGCGCGATGGTATCGGTCGCCGCCCCCGTGCCGATCACGGCCACCGGCTTGTGCTGCTTGAATTTCTTCTTCGCCATCTCCAGCGGGCAAAGAATCACCGCCGCCGCGCCGTCGGTAATCGGCGAGCAGTCGGTAAAGCCGCAGGGGATCCGCCACCATCGTCGCCTTCTTCACGTCGTCCAGCGACAGCTTTACGCGGTACTGCGCGTTGGGATTCATGAAGCCGTTGGCGTGGTTCTTCACCGCCACGTGGGCGAGCTGGTCGCGGAAGCGGTCGGCGGGAATCCGGTACTTCGCGCGGTAGGCGTTGGCGATCATCGCGTAGAGGCCGGGGAAAGTCGCGCCGTTGTAGCCTTCGTACTCCTGGTCGGCGGCCGTGGCCAGCGCATAGGTGGCGCTGCCGCCGTCGACGTCGAGCATCTTCTCCACGCCGCTCACCATCACGATGTCGTTCAGCCCGAGAGCGACTTCCATCCAACCCATGCGCATGGCCAGACCGCCGAGGCGCAGGCCGATTCGACGCGCGCGGCGGGAATGGGCATGCCCGAGATAGTCGGCCAGCAGACTTGCCAGGTGCTCCTGCCCGATAAACAGGCCGGGGGACATGGAGCCCACATACAGGAAGTCGATGCGGTCCACGCCCGCATCATCCATCGCCTTCAGTGCGGCCTCGACGAAAATGTCGCGCAAGGACTTTCCCCAAGAGTTCGCCCCACTTATTGACGCCGACACCGATCACTGCCACATCACGCATGGATAGTTCCTATGGGTTGGTTGCCGATTCCTGTTCGCCGGAGGCATTGTCCTCCGGGCAACCGCCGCTCTTCGATATTAAATCAGTCTGCGCAGCGCGGGCAGAACCGCCGTCGCCGCGAGAATTTTCAGCACATCACCGGCCAAAAACGGATACACACCATAGTCCAGCGCGCGATCCGTGCCCACCAGCAGCGCCGAGCCAGCTCGCGCCGAAGGCGAGGATCACCGCCGTGCCCGCCAGCATCGCCAGCGCCATCGTGCCCACGCGCTTGTCAAAGCCGCGTTCGGCCAGAAAGCCCGTCACATACGCCGCCGGCACAAAGCCCAGCAGGTAGCCCGCCGTGGGACCGAAGAAGGGCGCCAGGCCCGAGCGCGCCACCGGCAAACACCGGCAGGCCGCTCGCGCCTTCCGCCAGATAGGCCAGCACCGCCATGCTGCCGCGCACGCTGCCCAGCAGCGTCCCGACCAGAAGAATACCCAGCGTCTGGCCGGTCACCGGCACAGGGCTGAAGGGGAGATAAAAGGAGATCTGCGCCGTCAGTGCGATCAGCAGACTGCCGGCGAGAGTCAAGATGATCTGATACGTCCACCACGCCGCACGGGAGGTACTCTGCGGCGCATAGGTTGCTGCAACCGTCATCTGTCACTTTCCGGGGGCCTATTGCCCCGCCATTTTGATTTTGCCACGGAACTTGGCATACGTTCCGTAATCGAGGTAGTACTTGTTCTCGTCTAGTTGCGGCCGCGTCATCGGCGCCAGCCGCGCCTTGCCTTTAATGGCGTCGGTCACGGTGTAGACGAAGCCGTCCGAACCCGCGCCGCTGCCGTAACTCACCATGAAAACCTTGTCGCCCGGTTTGGCGACGTCCAGAATGGCGGTCAAACCCATGGGCGAGGCGCCCGAATAGGTATTGCCCAGCCACGGTGTCAGCCAGCCGGTTTCATACTGCTTGCGATTGAAGCCCAACATTTCCGCCGCCCGCATGGGGAACTTGCCATTCGGCTGATGGAACACGGCAAAGCGGAAGTCCGCCGGGCTCATGCCTGACATTTCCAGCAGCATCCGCGCAGCTCCCAGCGTTGTGCGGAAATACGCCGCATCGCCGGTAAATCGTCCGCCGTGCGACGGGTACGAGGCGTGCTCGCGCCGCCAGAAGTCCGGCGTGTCGGTCATAAAGGAGGTCGTATAATCCACGGTCGCCAGCACGCCGGGGCCTTTGCCGAAGAGGAAGGCCGCCGCGCCCGCCGACGCCGAATACTCCAGCGCATCGCCCGGCGCACCCTGCGACGTATCCGCGCCGATGCCCAGGCCGTATTTAATCAGCCCGGCTTTCACGAGGCCGTAGGAGACGAACATCCCCTCGCTGCCGGCCTTGCAGGCGAACTCCATATCCGCGCAGTGAATCGCCGGCGTCGCGCCCAGCGCTTCCGCCACGGTGGTGCCCGAGGGTTTCACCGCGTAGGGGTGCGATTCCGAACCGATATAAATCGCGCCAATCTCGGCGGCGTTGACGCCCGCGCGGACGACCGCGCGCCGCGCCGCTTCCACCGACATCGTGATGACGTCCTGATCCGGGGCTGGCACACTCTTTTCATACAGCATCAAACCACGCTTGTAGGCGTCGGCGTCGGCGCCCCAGACTTTGGCAATCTCTTCGAGCTTAATACGGTAACGCGGAATGTAGCTGCCATACCCGATGATGCCCACAGGCTCTTCGGTACGCGCGGCAGCCGCCGGACGCGCCGCCTTCGTTGCCGTCGTTTTCACGGCGCTTTTCGACGCGGACTTGCTCGGTGCCTTCGGCATGCATTCTCCCTTTCTATACGGATTGCCAGGCCGGCTTTAATGCTCACGGTGTGCTCTGCAGCACAATTCATGAAAATAGCGTTTCTGGAGAAGTTTGTCAAGCTTAGTGAACGTCATGCCCCGGATCTCCGTCCCGCGGGCTTCCATCGGCGTGTCGAGGCAAGGCATGTCTGATCTTTTTAACCTCTTAATCGAGCGGAAGCAGCATCCTATGTGCAAAGATTCACGTTATTTGCACAAGAAAGCACCACTTTAGTTGGCCTCAGGAGAGGAGTGCCGCCTTGAATTTTACCTGGTCGCTGAAGGAGGCCGGGTATTCCAGCTCCGCCAGATAGCGGTCGCCGGCCTTCTTCAACTGCGGGAAAATCAGCCCGCGCCCCAGGGGGAATTTCTGCGTCCGCAGCTCGACTTCCGGCCGCAGCGGATCGGTAAAACACAGCGCCTCGCGCAGCGCCACGGCCTGGTCTTTGGCCCCCGCGGCTTTGATGTTGCCGATCTGTGCGAGCAGGTCTTCCACGTGTGCGTCGATGGTTGCCAGATTCATGCGGAATCTGCGCTTGCCGTCCTCCATCACTTCCTCAATCGCCCCATTTTTCTGGAAAAAGTGATACATCAGATTGCGCGCCTTAATGTGCGCCTGCTCGGGAATAAATCTGAGCCCCTGCACCATCGACACCAGCATCGCATAGTGCCCGGCTTCGGCGAGCTTGTGGTGGATGATGCCGTCACGGGCCATGCGCGTCATGGCAAACATGCCGAACAGTTCGGCTCGGGCTTCTTCCAACGGCGAATACTCGGCTTCGAGATAATCCCGCGCCTGCTTTGCCCTGATGCTGGGGATCCATGGCGCCCGTCGTGTGTCCCAGCTCATGCAGCGCCGAGTGAATCTGCGCGCCTTCAAACAGGAATTCGCGGTAGTCTTCAAAAGCTGTGTGGACCATGAATTCCTCGGCCATCAGGTCGCCCGACATCTTATGAATCGCCTTGGCCGTGTTGCGGTAGACGAGGTTCACCGAACCCACGTTGGTGACCACCCAATCGTCGTTGGGGAGCGACTGGGCCGCAATGGTCATCGGCGAATTGACATAATCGCCGCTCCAGTTCAGCACATCGACAAAGCGGAGATTCGGCAGCTTGGACGGGTCAACCAGAAGCTTTTTGTGATCCCACGGCGCGGTGGCCTCAAGCTCCGGCAGCTTCGCCACCAACGACTTTAAGAGTGCCTGAGCTTCCAGATTCTCCACATACACCGCCCCGGCCGCTTCGCCGCGCGCATTCTTCCAGTTGTCGAGATAGACTTCCAGCGCCGTCGAGAAGAATCAAATCCAACGGGGATTTATGGCGGATCCAGAAGAAAGTCGGCGATGCGCCGCGATTCCGCCGTGCCGTGCCGCAGTTCTTCGATCTTGCCGTCGAGGTCAGATGCGAAACTCGGGATAGCGGCAGTGCTTGCAAGCCGCTTCCAAGTGCGCGATGACCTGTTCCAGATGTTTGCGGTAGCGCTCTTCGTTCAGCCGCATCACCACCTTGCCGTCCTGACGCACGGCCATGGCGTTGACGACATTCGCCTGCTCGCCCAGCGCAGTCCACTCATCTTCCGTCATATCGGCAGGATACAGCCCCGCCTTATCGGGCAGCGCCAAGCCGTCGAACAGAAACGCCCGCACGGCGGCATAATCCGCCTCAAGCTCGCCACCCCCGGCTTTAGTCACCAGTGCCCGCACGTCAGCCTCAGGCAGCATCAGCAGATGGTTCTTGCGCGGCAACAGCGAATAGGGGCTGTTCTGCAGGTTGTAGATCACCCGGTAGTTATGGATCGCCACCTGCTGCTCCGGCGTGGCTACGGCCCAAAGCCGCTCCAGCAACCGCAGCACGGTCGGGGTTTTTGGCTCGTACTGGTCGCGGTAGATGGGATTCATCAAGCTGACGGCTTCGGCCAGATGGCCCAGCACCTGAATGTCTTCATCGGTAAAGCCCGTCAGATCGAATTCCACCCGTGCCAGTGCCGCCCGCCGCGGTGGTTCGTCTTTTTGCTGGTAGGGAATGAATTGAATTTCACTGGGAGTAGCGCTCACGGCAAACCTCCACGGTCTATTGTTGATTTACGTGTCCAAAGCAGACAGGCCCCGCGCCCGAAACCAGAACATACCACATTCCCACAACGGAATCAAGACCCCGCCGAAAGTACTAAAGTACCAAAGTGTTAAAGTACAAAGTGAAAGAGCCAGGCGTCTGCACTTAATACTTTAGCTCTTTAGTACTTTGGTACTTTATTCGACGACGGCCACGGCAAACTTCAGATACTCCGTTTCCGGCATCTGCGCCAGAATCGGGTGGTCCGGCGCCTGGCTGCCCTGCGCCACGATCCGCAGCCGTCGCCCCGCCTTCACTGCCGCCTCTTTCAATGTGTCGCGCCACACCGCCCGCTCCACGAGGCCCGAACAGCTTGCCGTGGCCAGCAGCCCGCCCGGCTTCACCGCCGCCATGGCCCGCGCATTCAAGTCGCGGTAAGCACGCAGCGCCGCCGGCACGGTCGTCCGGCTCTTTGCCAGCGCCGGCGGGTCCAGCACCACCACATCAAAGGTGTCGGTTTGATCTTTCAAATAGGGGAAGATATCTTCCTTCAAGAACGACGCCCGCCAACTGAAGTGGTTCCGCTCCACGACCTCCTGCGCCATCGCCAACGCGGTTTCGGACGCATCCACAAACGTCACCTGCTCCGCTCCCGCGTGCAGCGCATACAGCCCAAAGCCGCCAGTATAGCAGAACAGATCCAGCACGCGGTCGCCGGGTCGGATGAAGCTCGCCAGCAGTTGCCGGTTAAAGCGCTGATCGAGGAAGAACCCCGTCTTCTGCCCGCCCAGCGGATCGGCCAGGAAATGCATTTCGTCCACAGTAAACGCGTGCCGCCCTTCATGCTCGCCCCACACCAGTTCCCGCGAGGCAGCCAGCCCCTCGTACTCCCGCGCCCGCATGTCGTTGGCGGCGACAATCGCCCGCGGGTTATAAAGCTCTACCAGCGCCGGCACGATGAGCGGCAGGAGCGCGTCGATGCCTGCTGTGGACGATTGCAGCACCAGCAAATCGGCAAAACGATCCACGATCAGCCCCGGCAATCCGTCCGCCTCACTGTAGCACGCGCGGTACACGGTCTCCTCCGTGCCCAGCAACCGCGCCCGCAACTCGCGCGCGGCGAGCAAGCGCTCCCGCACAAAGGCCGCATCCACCGCTATCCGCTCGCGCGCCAGCAGCCGCACCGTAATCAGGCTGTGCGGGTTGGCTGTGCCAATGCCCAGGAAGCCACCGCGCCCATCCACAACCTCCACGAGGCTCCCCGGAGCCAGCGTCTGGAAGCCGTTTTCCAATTCATTGGAGAAGATCCCAGGCATGTCCCGCCCGCACGCGCCGGTCCGCGTTGCGCTTCAGCCGGACGGACGGGTAACGGCCCGTCTCCCTTGTGCCACCATCGGTTGCTGCCGCCACGATGTGTCTATCCCTTTGTTTCTGTTTGTTCTTGCATTAAGCCGCCGATGGACGGACGGCTTGCTTTTGTGCGCGAAACCAGTTATCTTCTGAAGATTTACCCAAAAACATCCGGTTCCCGCACATGAGCGAAATTTTTCACACCATTATTCTGACGGCCCGCCCAGCCGCCGGCAAGAGCGAAGTCATCGACTTTTTGAAGAAGCTCGATGCCCCCACGCGCCGCAGCCGCTTCCACGTCGGCGAGATCGTTGAAATCGATGACTTCCCCTACATCTGGGAGAAATTCGAAGAGGACCAGATCCTCTCCGAAGTCGGCCGCGAGCGCCTCTGGACCGACAAGAAACTGTACTTCAAAGAGGAATGGGCCTGGGACTTCTTCCTGATGAAGATGAACGTGGCCTTCCGCCGCCATCTCGCCGAAGGCGATGCCGGCAAGACCGTGCTTTTCGAGTTCGCCCGCGGTGGCGAGCATGGCATTCAGCACGCCCTCGACATCATCTCGCCCGAAGTCCTGCGCCGCGCCGGGATACTCTATTTGCAGGTTCTGCACGCAGGAATCCGTGCGGAAGAACCGCCGCCGCTTCAAACCCGAACTGGCCCACTCGGTACTCTACCACAGCCTGCCCGACGAGAAGATGGAATTCTATTACAAGCTCAACGACTGGAATCAGATCGCCAGCGGCCTGAACGGAACCATCCAGCCGCAAGGCGTCGAGGTTCCCTATGCCGTGCTTGTGAATGAACCCGAAGTCACCGACACCCCGCAGAAGCTCGGCCCCGCCCTGGAAGACGCTCTGAATCGCCTCTGGAAACACTATCACGTCCTGGAAACCGTCTGATATGCCTACCTCCCTCAAACCGAAAACCTTCCGCCGCGTCGAAAAAACGTGGGACGACTTCTGGGCCGAATTCTGGCGCATTCGCCTCGTACAGAACGACGAAGCCGTGGTCTGGAAAAACCAGCAGGTCATCGCCTTCGCCAACGATGTGCTGGGCGTCAAGCCCGGCATGACCCTCCTCGATCTCGGCTGCGGCGCGGGCTACCAGGCGCTGCTCTTCGCCGAGCAGGGCGTCACGGTCCACGGCGTCGACATCTCCCCCCCGCTCATCAAGCACGCCAACGCCCAGGCCAAAAAGCGCAAACTGCCCGCGACGTTCTCTGTCGGCGACATGCGCACCTTCGTCGCCGACGAGCCGTACGACCGCGTCGTCATCCTCGGCATGAGCTTCGGCTTCGGTTCGGATGAGGATAACATCACGACGCTCGCCAACGTCTTCCGCTCGGTCAAGCCCGGCGGCAAAGTCCTCATCACCGGCCAGCATCCCTATTCCGCCTCGACCCACACCGGCCCCGAATGGGTGGAGACCGACGAAGGCTACCTCGTGCATCAGGGCACGTTCGATCCCATGACGAGCCGTCTCGGCGGCATCTGGGAACTCGTGCGTCCCGACGGCACCATCGTCACCGAAGGCGACAATCCCGAATCGGACGGTATCCGCTGCTATTCGGTACCCGAACTCACGCGGCTGCTCGGCGAAGCAGGTTTCACCCACGCCAGCTTCTACGGCTTGTGGCTGCTGCCCGCGATGGAAGTGCAGTGGTTTTCCATGGAAATGATCACGGTTGTCGAGCGCCCCGCCGAAAAAGGCGCGCGCCCGCGCGGCCGTTCACGCTAACGATGAGAATCTGATGTCGCTCGCTTTGCTGGCCGCCAGTCTGTCCGCTTCGAAACCCGAGCCGCGTTCGCTGACGACGCCCCTCGGCCCGCTGCTTCTGAGTTCCCCCGCGTTGCTCGCCCCCATGGCCGGCTACACCGACTCCGCCATGCGCCGCGTTTGCCGGCGCTATGGCGCGGGAATGGTGTTTTCCGAAATGCTCTCGGGCGAGGGCGCGCGCCGCGATAACGCTAAGACGTTCCGCATGGCCAGTTTCGCGCCCGAAGAACGCCCCTACTTCATTCAGTTCTTCGCCACCAATCCCGAACAAGCCGCCGACGCCGCGCGCGTCTTAAGCCAGATGCAGCCCGACGGCCTCGATCTGAACTTCGGCTGCCCGGTGAAGAAGATCATTCTCAACCAGGGCGGCTCGGCGCTGTTGAAGGACATTCCGCTGCTGGCGCGCATCGTCGAGGCGGCGGTTAAGGCGACGAACGTTCCTGTTTCCGTCAAGATCCGCTCCGGCTGGGACCGCCGCTCGCTCAACGCCATCGAAGTCGCCCGCGCCGTGGCCGACGCCGGCGCCGCCTGGGTGACGGTGCACGCCCGCACCCGCAACGAATTCTACCTGGGACGCGCGCACTGGGAGTGGATCGGCGAAGTCAAGGCTGCCGTCAACATTCCCGTCATCGGCAACGGCGACGTACGCACTCCCGAGGACGTGATGACGCTGCTCGATTCGACGCATTGCGACGCCGTGATGATTGGCCGCGGCGCGATGGGCTACCCCTTCATCTTCCGCGAGATCAACCATCTTCTGGAAACCGGCGAACATCTCCCGCCGCCGACGCCGCTGGACCGCTTTGCCGCCGCGCGCCAGCAACTGCTGTGGATGGTGGAGCAGTGGGGCGACCGTCGTGGCACGCTGGAGTTCCGCAAGCATCTGCTGACCTACGTGCGCGGCCTGCCAAACAGCGTCGCCTTTAAGCTCGAAGCGATGAAGCCCGAGGAGCCACTGGCGGTGATTGAAGCCATGCACCGCTATCTGTCGAGCCTCCCCGACGAGCCGTTCCCCCGCCCGCCTTTCATCGCGCTGAGCGAGGAATCGCCCCAAGAGAAATTCCCTCCACGCTGACTCTCGGACTGTCAGCGTTTGACCGGCAGGTTCAGCTCCTTGATCACCAGTGCCCCCAGTTCCTCGCGGATCTGGTCGCGCAGGTCGGCGAAGATTTCGGCGATGTCCTGCCCCGGCCGGAAGTGAATCGGATCTGGATAGCCCTTGTGGATCAGCTTGCGCGCGTTGGGGAAGTACGGACAAAGCGCGTGCGCGTTGTCGCAGACGGTGATCACCAGATCCATGGTCTGCGGCAGGAACTCCTCGACGCTCTTGGAATAATGCGCCGAGGCGTCAATCCCCGCCTGCTCCAATGCGGTAATCGTCGCCGGATGCACGCGGCTCGGATGCGTTCCCGCCGAATAGACGTCGATCCATTTCCCCAGGTCCGCGCGCAGCACGCCTTCCGCCAGTTGGCTGCGCATCGAGTTGCCGGTGCAGATCACCAGCACTTTCGGTTTGTCGTTCATGGCATCTCCACGATTCGCGGTTCAGCATCGGCCCGGATCGGCCCGGGCGCTTTCCGGATTTCGTCGATCATCGCGTCGCTCAGCAAGTCTTCCGTCAGTTCCAGATGGCGCGGAGCGAAGCCCAGGTATTCGGCCCACTGCGAAACGGCCACGTAGTCGATCGACGCCACCCGGTAGGTGCGCGCCGTGTCGATTGCCGCTCCGGCCGCCTGCAGGCTCCAGAGCACCGCGGAGTCGGCCCCGGTCTTGTAGACAATCCGCATTCCCGACATTTCCAGCGCCCCGTGCCGATGCAGCCCTTGCGCGTGTATCTGCTCAGTGGCCAGCTTGATAAGTTCCGCGCCGGTGGCGTCAAACGTCACTACGCTGTTGGTGAACGGCAGCAGCTCCGCGACGTCGAGCATCGTGATCGGGCCACTGGCCACATCCTTGCGAATCCCGCCCGCGTTGACAATCGCGATGTCTGCCTTGTATCGCTTACGCAGTTGGTCGCAGATCCAGTTGCCCACATTGCTGCCCATGTAATAACCGTGTTTCCACGGCTCCGCCAGCGTGCCGATCACCTGCCCGTACTGCGCCTGAATCGCCACTTCCAGACTGTCGCACAGCAGCGCCACGTTGTTCGTCTGCCGCATGTCCGTAGCAACGAGTTCCAGCAGCGTATCGCTGTAAGCGACGACGCGCTTGCCGTCGATCGCCAGCGTCAGCATTCCCAGGTTCTTCAGATGCTCGCCCGCCTGCACGATCAGCACGTCGTTCACGCGCCGCGGTTGATGGAGCCGCGTGTGGCTGTGCCCGCCGACAATCACGTCCGCGCCGGCGACGCGCGTGGCCAGTACGCTGTCGGCTTCAACGCCCATGTGAGTTAACAGCACGAGCACGTCCGTCTGCTCTTCGAGTGCCGCGATTTGCGCCCGCGCCGTCGTGGCCGCATCCTCAATCGCAAACGGTTCCAGCGACGTGCGCGCCACAACGCCCGCCAAATCGTCGAGCAGCAGGCCGATCACGCCCACGCGCAGCCCGTTCACCTCGAAGACGTGCGACGCTGCCGTCACCGCGCGTCCGTCCGCCTTCTCATTGAGATTGGCCGCGAGTATCGGATGCGACGCCGCCGCTACGTACTGCCGCAGATGCTCCGCGCCCAGATCGAACTCGTGATTGCCCAGGCATTCGGCGGCGATCCCGCAGCGCGAAAAGAGTTCCAGCATCGCTCCGCCCTTCACACCGCGATACTCCATGTTGCAGATCGGGTTGCCCGTCATCGCGTCGCCCGCGTCGAGGTACAGCGATCCCGGATGCATCTGTTGCGCAGGCTGTCGAGCCGCGTCTTCAGCGCCACGAAGCCGCCCACCAGCGCGCTATCCGTGCGCCAACTCGCCCGCTCGGGCACGAAATGCCCATGAATATCGTTCGTGTGAAATATCACCAGCTCGCGGGGCTTCGCCGCGCCGAGGGAAGCGCCCGCCGCCAGCAGCAACACGACCAGCAAATGCCGCATTATCTCCTCGCTTCGTCGTTTTCTGAATATACGCACTTCTTCCGGCGGATGCAACCCTCGCCCCCGCGCCGCCCGGTTCCGCACCCTTTTCCTGAGGTCCCGCCCTGCGAGTCCTGCTGACCGCCTATGTGCGTTTTCACAACGCACTCGCCTGGCACACGCTGGAAGTCGCGCGCGGCTTGCAGCACGCCGGCCATCAGGTGCTGCTGTTCTGCCAGCACGGCTCGCCCCTCGCGGACTGGACCCGCGCCGCCGGCATCGCGGCCAATAGCGATTTCAATTTGAATGCCACCCATCCACGCGACATGATCGGCGGTCTCGCCGCACTCCGCCGCAGCTTGCGTGAATTCCGGCCCGACATTCTGAATCCGCACTGCCCGCCAGGGCATTCCTATCTCGCGCTGGCGCAGCAACTCGAAAATTTGCGCATTCCGCTCGTCCGCACCGTGGCTGATCCCCGCGTGCCGCATCGAAACCCGGTGAATTCGTGGCTGCACCGCCGCCACACCGACGGCTTCATCTTCACCTCGCGCTCGTCGCTGCGCCGCTATGCCGCGGTGCTGTCCGGAGCCGCGCCGCAGCAAGCAGTCATCCTCCCCGGGTTCCGCGCGGATGATTTCGTGGCCGGCGCCACCGACGCCCACTGGCGCGAGCAGTTGGGTGTGCGCGCCGATCAACTGCTCCTTGGCGTCATCGCCCGCATGGCTCCCGAAAAGGGACAGGAAGTGCTGCTCGAAGCGCTCTCGCTGCTGCCCGCGACCGAGCGCGCGCAGATCCTCTGCGTCATCGCCGGCGACGATTCCCCCCGCCGGGGCCGCGCCGAACTTGCCGCGCTGGCCCGCCGCTTTGGCGTGGAACAACAGGTCGCGTTTCCCGGCAAGCTCGCCGACGTGCGCACGCTGATGCGCGAACTCGACGTTGCCGTCATCACCTCGCTGCGCAGCGAGGCCGTCTGCCGCGTAGCCCTCGAATACATGAGCTTCGGAGTCCCCGTCATCACCAGCGACGTGAACATTCTGCCCGAAGTCGTACGCGACCGCGTGAACGGCGCCGTCTTCACCAATGGCAACGCCCAGGCCCTCGCGGATCTCCTGCGCGCCGCGCTGCGCGATCCCGTCACCCGCCGCGAGTGGGGCGAAGCCGGACGCGCCCTCGTGTATTCCGAGTTCAGCCTCGCGCGCGAGATTCAATGCACCACCGCCTTCTACTCGCAATTCGGGGACGCGCGATGACGGACAAACTCCCCATTTCTCTCGTCGTGATCACGCTCTAATGAAGCGGCCAACCTTGCCCGCTGCCTGCGGGCCGCCGATTTCTGCCGCGAAATCATCATCGTCGACTCCGGCTCCACCGACGCCACACTGGAGATCGCCGCCGACTGCGGCGCGCGCATTTTGCACCGCGCCTGGACCGGCTACCGTGACCAGAAGAATTTCGGCACCGCCGCCGCGACGCAGCCGTGGGTGCTTTGCATCGACGCCGACGAAGTGGTCTCGACAGAATTGCGCCGCGCCATCGTCGACGCTTTCCGCACGGATCCCGCCGTCGACGCCTTCGAAATCAATCGCCATAGTGTGTATGCGGGCCGGCTTATCAATCACGGCGGGTGGTACCCGCAGTGGCGGCTTTTCCTCTACCGCGTGGGCAAGGCCGAGTGGGCCGGCGCCGAGCCGCACACCACCGTCGAGTTTCACGGCACTCGCAAAACCCGGCTGGACGGCGACCTCTTATCACTACACCTACGCCGACATCCGCCAGCACATCCGCAAGAATGTCTGTGCGGCTTACGACGGCGCCGTTGCCATGCACAATCGCGGCCGCCGAGCCACGCCCGCCGATTTCCTGCTGCGCGCACCGTGGTCTTGCTTTCGCAGTTATATTCTGCAGCGCGGCTTTCTCGACGGCTTCTACGGCTTCGTCATCGCCGCCTCCGCCGGTTTCTACACGTTTCTCAAGTACGCCATGCTGCATGAGATGAACCACCGGCACCGCCACCAGCCGCTGCCGGACGCCATTCCCGAGTCGAAGCCCCGCCGCTGATGCGCATCTCTGCCCTGCTCTTCCGCCGCGTGGGCGACAGCCTCCTGGCCACACCCGCGCTGCGCGCCCTGAAGGCACAAGATCCCACCACCGAACTTGACGGTGATTGCCGAACCGCAGGTAGCCCGCGTTTTCGCCGGCAATCCTCACGTCACGCGGGTGCTGATGATCGACCGCGCGCCCTCGGTGTTAACGCTGGCCGCCGCGCTCCGTGACGCAGGCCGCCCGGACATCACCCTCGATTTTTTCTCCGATCCGCGCAGCGCCCTTGCCTGCTTGCTCGAGCGGCGCACGCCGCCGCGCGGGCATCGGCCGTCGCTGGGCCTTCACCAATTCCATCTCGCGGCAGGATCCCGCGCATCCCGTCTACAGCGCGCAGCACAAGCTGCAACTCGTCACAACCTTGGGCATTCCCGCATCGGATCTGAAAACGGAATTCTATCTGAACAGCGACGACCACGAATTCGCCGCCGCCGCCTGGGACAAGCGCGGCTGGAAGGAGACGACATCCGTTACCGCTTTCTTCGTCCATAGCCGCCGCGAGTACAAACGCTGGCCCGCTGACGCCTTCTGCGATGTCATCCGCCGTCTGCTCGAAGAGCGCCTGTCCACGCCGCTGATCCTCGCGACGCCGGGCGATGAAAGTGCCGTCGCCGAAGTTCGCGCGCGCTCCGCTCTGCCGGCAGAAAACGTGCTGCCGATTCAGGACCTCGGCCAGCTTGGCGCGGTGCTTGCGCGCTGCCGCCTGCTCATCGGCAACGACGGCGGCCCCAAACACGTCGCCGTGGCGCTCGACATTCCCACGGTCACCATTTTCGGTCCCGACCCGTCCGAATATTGGACACCGCCCGATCGCACGCGCCACATTGCCATTACCTCCAGCGGCAACGGCGCGTCCGGCCAAGGTCCCGTTAACGACGTGTCCGCCGAGGCCGTCTTCGCCGCCGCCCGCTCACTGCTGGAAAGTGCACGCTCGTGAGCGCCGCGCCCATGTCCATTCTCGCCTTTCGCAACGGCTCCATCGGCAACACTCTCGCCGCCGTGCCCGCCTTGCGCGCGCTGCACATGCGCTATCCGGAGGCACGGCTAAGCGTCGTCGTCGATCCCGTCGGCCAGCAACTGCTTGAGCATTGCCCGTGGATTGCGCGCCTGATTGTCTATGACAAGCACGGCCGCGACGGCGGTTTTGGCGGCTGGTGGCGCGTCGTGCGCGAATTGCGCTCCGTGGCCCCCACCCACGCCGTACTTTTCAAGCGCTTCTTTCGCAACGGCCTGCTCGCGCGGCTTTCGGGCGCGCCCATCCGCGCCGGATTCAACACCGCGGGCCGCGCCCCATTTCTGAATCGCACCCAGCCCTACGACGAAACCGCTCCGGTCGTCGATCTGAACCTGCGCCTCGCCGCGCTGCTGGGCGCGCCGCCCGCAGGCCGCGAATTGGAAGTATTTTTAACGGATGCCGACCGCCAGTATGCGCGGGAGATCCTTTCCCAGCACAGCCTTGAACCCAAGCACTACCTCGTTGCGCACTATGGAGGTTTGACCACCGCGCCCGATTATCTGCCCGTCGAGCGATTTGCCTTGCTGCTGCGCGCGCTCAACGTGCAGGATGAGCCGGTGCTGCTCTATCGGTCATGGCCGCAGCGAAGCCGCCAGCGCCGACGCGATTGCCCGGCATTATCCGCCAGCCATTCCCCGCAGCGGACTGCCGCTCCGTACCACCGCCGCGCTGATGGCAACTGCGCGCCTGTTCCTCGGCTTCAACTTCGGTCCCGCGCACATCGCCGCCGCCGTCGGCTTGCCCGAGTTCATTCTTCATCGTCCCGATGCCCGCGCGCAGGCCGAAATCCGCAAGCTGGTGCCCGCCGACGGAACTCGCTCACCCGCTGCTGCCGCCGCCGCTGGATGACGAAGCCGCCTGGTCCCGTTTCTTGGCAACATTCACGCCCTCGCCGCCACCTTTTCGCCGCAACCTTCTTCTCCCCCGCGTGGATCCTGGACATCGTCTCGATCATCATTCCCAACTTCAACGGCGCGCACTATCTATCGGCGTGCCTGTCGTCGCTCGTCGCCCAGAATATTGCGGCGCACCGCCTCGAGATCGTGCTGATCGACAACGCCAGCACCGACGCGAGCGTCGCCATTATCGAGCAGCAGTTCCCCGCCGCGCGCATCATCCGCAACGCGCAAAACGTGGGATTCACTTCGGCGGTCAATCAGGGCATCGAAGCTGCGCGCGGCGCCTACATTCTGCTGTTGAACAACGATACCGAGCTGCAGCCTGACGCGCTCCACGTACTGCTGGAAGCGCTGGAGTCCGGACCGCCCGAACTGGGCGGCGTGCAGCCGCTGCTGCTCCGCGCCTCCGATCCGGCGCTCGTCGACAGCGCGGGGATCGCCCTTGAACCGCGCTTCCGCGCCCGTGACGATCTCCACGGCGCGCCCCGCGCGCTCGCGCCGGCGTCACCCACGGAGATCTGGGGCCTCTGCGCGGGCTGCGCGCTCATCCGCCGGTCCGTGTTCGACGTTTGCGGCGTGTTCGATCCCGATTACTTCGCCGAATGGGACGATGTGGATTTCAGCCTCCGCGCCCGTTGGTGCGGTTTTCATTTTCTGCTGGTTCCCGCGGCTACGGTGCTCCATTACCCGCTCGCCGACCTCCAATCGCCTCCCCGCGGCCAAGCTCGCCCGCCATCGCCGTAATCAGCTCTTTACCATGTTGAAAGCGCTGCCCTCGGGCATGCGCGGCCGGTTCATCGCCTACCGTCTGCTGCGCGACTTTTCCATGCTCCCCCATTATCTCCGCCATCGTGAACTGCGCGTGATGATCGGCGTCTGGTATGAAGCCTGCGTGATGCGCGGCGTCATGCGCGCCCGGCGTGCGGAACTCTTCGCGCAGGCCACGCGCTCCCCACGTCAGATGCGCGCCGAACTCCGGGATTTCATGCGGCGGGGTGCAACCCGTTGAGCGCGCAACTTTCCATCGGCGTTGCCATTCCTGCCTACAACAATCCGGATAGTCTGCGCCGCTGCCTGCAATCCGTCGCGAAATATGTTCCTGAAGTAAAGGTGGTGGTGGTCGATGACAGCGGCAATGGCACGATCGCACGCGCGCTGCAATCCGAGTTCCCCGCGGTCATCTGGATTACTCACGAGCGCAATCAGGGCTTCGGCCGCGCTGCGACCGCCGCTGTTTTCAAATGCCCGACGGACATCGTGATTCTGCTGAACGACGATGTGGAGATGTTGAATGACCCCTGCCCTGCGCTGCAAACCGCGTTCGCCGATCCCCAGCTCTTTGCCGCCACCTTCCGCTCGCAGACGGCCGCGGGCGAGCTTCGTGAAGGCGCAAAGCGCCTCGCGTGGCCGTTTGGCGTGCCGCGCATTCTGCACAACCCCTGCGACCAGCGAACCGAACGAGGCAGCCATTTCCCCTCGGACTACGCCGTCGGGGGTCATGCCGCTTACCACCGCCAGCGGTTTCTGGATCTGGGTGGATTCGATCCGCTTTTCGATCCTTTTTACTGGGAGGATGTAGACCTTCTGCCGACGCGCCTCGCGCTTGGGATGGTCGACGGTCTACCTTCCCGCCATTGAAGTTCGCCACGATGAGCACGGCGCCATTCGTTCCACCTTCGACGCCGCTCGCATCCGCGAGATCACGCTGCGCAACCGGCTGCTCTTTGCCTGGCGGCATTTGCCGTGGTATCTCTGGCCGCTGCACGTACTGGCCCTCAGCTTCGAGCTGCTGGCGTCCGCCCTTTCGCGCCACCGTGTCTTCAAGCGCGCCTTTTTCGCCGCGTGGCAGCGACGTCGATCCTCATCATAAAAAGCGCCCGGGAATCACTTCCCCGGGCTTTTTTATGCCGTCTCCAATCCATAGGCCGTCAGCAACTCCGGCCGTGCCAGCAGTTCCCCCGTCGCCCCCGACCACGCCAGTGCTCCCCCCGCCATCACCCACGCACGCCCTCCCAGGCCGCGCATCAAATCCAGATCGTGCGTCACCACCACCAGAATGCGCTTCTGAATTCACCCATCTCCGCAGCAGCGTCACCATCCGCCGGTGATAATCCCAGTCAAGGCCGATCGTCGGTTCGTCCAGCACCAATAGCTTCGGCTCACGCGCCAGTTGCAGCGCAATTGCCGCCAGCCGCCCATAACCTGCCGAAAGATGATACGGATGCTTCGCGGCAATCGCTGCAAATGGAATGCCAAGCTGCGCAAAATAATCCGTCTTCAGGGTTGCATCATTCCCCGTCCAGTGCTCCAGCTCCGCTCGCACCGAATCTTCAAAATAGATGCTCTCCGGAAACTGAAACACGTACGCAATCTCACCGCGCTGTTCGCTCACCGCGTGGCCATTCAGCAGCACCGTTCCCTGCTCGGGTGGCAGCATCCCCGCCAGCAGATAGCTGAGCGACGACTTCCCCGAGCCCGACGGTCCGCAAATCACGTGCGCGGTTCCCGGCGCAAATTCGGCGCTGACCCCGTTCACGGCGCTCCGCACACCGCCGCGATAGCGCCACGTATAACTCACGTTGTCCGCCCGCAAATTCACGATGGTAGCGCCCCCGTCTCCCGCAGTAATTCCCGGCGCGTACACTCCCGTACGGATGCCGCTTCCAGCAGCAGGTAGCGCTGCGCTTCCGGAAGCTGCCGGGTATGCGGCAGCACCCACAACAGTCCGCATTGCTCGCGTACCTCATCCACCCCACGTAACAGTTCGCGCCGCGACGGCGCATCGAGAAACGAATCAGGTTCGTCCAAGAGCAGAAACGGCGGCGCCCACGCCATCGTCGCCGCCAGCGCCACACGCTGCTTTTGCCCGCCCGAAAGCGCCTCCGGCGGCGAAGACGCCAGTTCCGTCAACCCAAAGCGCGTCAATAAGCCTGCCACCACGCGCCGAATCTCGCGCGGATCCTCCCCGCGCAATTCCAACCCCAGCGCAATCTCTTCTTCCACCGTCGGCGCGATCATCTGATGATCCGGATTCTGAAACAATATCCCCACGCGGTTGCGCGGGGATTCTTCGCTCTCGCCATGAATGTAAACGCGTCCGCCCGTCGGCGGCAGCAATCCTGATAGGATGCGCAGCAGTGTCGTCTTACCGCTCCCGTTCCGTCCCACCAGCACGACGCGCTCTCCCGTGCCCAGATTCAGACTTACATCCGTCAGCAGCGGCGGCTGCCCCGCAAATCCGAAGCTTACATGCTCGGCTCTAAGCTTGCGCATCCAGCGCCTCGCGCAGCCGTTTGGCAATCCGCCGCGACGCCCCGGCGCGTCCTTCGACAAATGCCCGCGCCGGTGTTCGCAGTACGGCGTCGAAATCCGGCCGCGTCAACCAATCCGCCAACAGCGTCGTCACCTGTCTCCGACCCGTCACCACCGCCAGGATTTTTTCCTGCTCCGCCATGCGCGCTTCGTGCGAGACGCCGATGTTCAGCCCGGTCATCACCGGCAGCCCCGCCGCCATCGGTTCCAGCACACTGTGCACACCCTTGCCGAAGCCGCCGCCCACATAAGCGACCTGCCCTACACGGTAAAGATCCGCCAGAATTCCCGTGCGATTGATCAGCAGCACTTGCGCGTCGGCGGCGTTTTGCTTCTGGTCCACGTCGCGCAATTTCAGGTTATATTGCGAACATAAATCCTCGATGCGCGCCTTCGCCTTCTTCGACGGATCGTGCGGTACGATCACGGTCAGGAGTCCCGGTACGCGCTCGGCCAGTTCGCTGAGCACCGGCAGCAGCAGTTGCTCGTCGTCCGCGTGCGTGCTGCCCGCTACCAACACGGGCCTCCCCGCGCATGCCGCCTCAACCCCCTCCGGCAGCGGCGCTTTGCGAGCGATCCGCGCCAGCACACGGTCAAAGCGCGAGTCGCCCATGGCCTCCACACGCACGCTGTCGCCAACGATGAAACGCGCCCGCGCGGCGTCCTCCGACGACACCGTCATGATTTCCGCAAACGCCGCATACACCGCCGCATGAAACTGCCGCGCCACCGGCCAGAGCCGTAGTGACTTTGCGTGGAAGTTGCCGTTGATCAGGAACGTCGGAATGCCACGGTCGTGCGCCTGCCACACGAGGTTCGGCCAAATGTCGTGCTTCGTGATCGCCACCACCGCCGGTTTGAGCGCGTCGAGATACCGCTCCACGTCTCCCGCGGCGTCAATCGGACTGTAATCGGCGAAATCGAAGTCTGTGCCCTTCTGCGCCGCAGCCCGCGCCGACGGCGAAAAATAGCTCACCGCCAGCGCCACCTGCGCGCGGTCGAACTCCTGCGCCAACGGCCGCAGCGCCTCCAGTTCGCCCGCCGACGCGCAGTGAAACAACACCACCGGACGCGCTTCCTTCTGCCGGAACAATGCCACGCGTTCCACCAGACCCACGCGCCCCGCCAGTCCCGCGCGCACCTTCGGAATGAACGGCGCAAAAGCGCGTGATCCTCCCCACAGCAGCGGGAGGATCATGCGATTATAGGCCGCACGGTAAAACGCGGAACTCAATGTGATTCTGCTCCCGATATCCGTACAAAGCCGCTTGACAGCGGCCAGGACCATCAAGGATGAAGTCTCAAGCATACAACGAAAATGACCTTCCGGACAATGCTCGCCGCCGATAGCCGTGCACGGACGGCAATACAGACCGTGCTCCAGCACTTCAGCGCGCGCGCGATATGGATAAAAACCGAATGCTTCCACCGTGGGGCCGAAGATCGCCGCGACCGGCGTTCCCACTCCCGCCGCCAGGTGCATCAGCCCCGAATCGTTGCTCTACCACCGCCGCCGCCTGTGCAAAAATCGCCGCCGCTTCCACAATCGTGCGACCGGTCAGCGCCACCGCTCCGTCAACCGCGCGGGCAATCTCGCCCGTTAGCGTTTCCTCGCCGGGACCGCCCACAATCAATACGTCAAATCCTTCACCGCGCAGTCCATGCCCCAATTCCGTCCAGCGCTCCGCCGGCCAGCGCTTCGTCGCATGCCGCGCTCCCGGACACAGCGCCACGAAGCGCGCGGCGTCCAGTCCCAGCGTCGGTAAATACGCGGCGGCCCATTCGCGCAACGCCTCCGGTGTCACCAGCTCTAACCCGCGGCTCGTCGTCGATCGCACCCAGCCGCGCCATCGCGTCGAGATATCGCTCTGGCACCGCTTTCACGCCACCGTAGAGATTTTTCTTGAAACGGATCAGCAGCCAACGCCGCAGCCGGTAGCGCTTAGCCTTGGTCCATATCACCGGCAGCGTCGTGGCCCGCAGGAATGCGCTGCGCGGACTGTTCTGCAAGTCCACCAGCACGGCGTAGCGCCGCGCCAATTGTCCGCGCAGCCGCCACAATCCGCCAAAGCCCTCGCTGCGGTCAAACGTCAGCACGCGGTCCGGGCCCGGAATCAGCCGCGCCGCATCTGCGTATTCCGCGGCCACCAGTAAATCGATCGGACTTTCCGGGAACCGCGCCCGCAGGCTCCGCAGCGCCGGCGCGGTCAGTAAAATGTCGCCGAGCGAGGAGAACCGGATGACGAGCACCGGCTTCTTGCTAAATCCGTCTGACTGACATCACTTCGCGATTTCAAAATGCCCAGCCAGCGTACCCGCTTCCGCCGCTTTACTTCTCCGCCTTGCAACAGCACATAGCCGTTGACCACCGCCTTGCCTGTCGCGTCAAAACCCTCGCCGCCATTCACAAACATGGCATAGGCCAACGCCTGCGCGGTCGCCGCGTCCGCGGCCTGCACGATGGCGCCCGAGTACTTTTCCGCCGGCAGACCCGTACGCGGGTCGAGCAGCGAGTGATACGCCTTGCCAGCGGCGTTAAACCTGCCTTCGGTCGACGCCGCCAACGCCACACCGCCCGCCGGTACCCACACCGATGCCCACGCGCTGTCGCCCTTGGCCGGATTCGGCAGCGTCACGCGAAAGCCGCGTTTGTCGGGCGGATCACCCATTGTGCGGTACACGTGCGGTGTTCGGATCACCGCCGTGTGAATTCCCTTCGCCGCAAGCTTTTCCGCCGCCAGATCCAGCGCGTACCCCAGCGCGATCTCGCGCACGTCAAACCGCATTCCCTTGCGCGCGAGCAGGATCGATTCCCCGCCACAAACATGCCGCCGTTCGCTACCAACGCCTTGGCGGTGTCCAACTCGGCCTGTGTCGGAACCCGCTGGGAATCGAATCCCCAGATATCGAGCATGGGACCGTAGCGAATGTCAAAGGCCTGCCCCGAAGCGTCGTACAGACGCAACGATTTCATCAGCATTTCGAACACCGGCGGATCGGCGGTAATTGACTGCTGCCCGGCTCCGCGTGATATGCCTGAAACCTGGTTGTCCGGGCCTTGCTGCAACACCTTCTTGTCCCAGTCCGCCATCTGTGCGAAGATTTCCGCGTAGAGCGGCTGCATGTCTTTGAGCTTGATGCCGGGATCAAACACCGTAATCGTCACATTGGTGCCCAGCACCTGCCGCGTTTCCGTCGGCGCGACCTTTTTGGCGCAACCATCAGCAGCGCGAGTGTCAACACCAGCGCCGCGAACACCAGACATCGGAAGTTCCGGTGGAATGCCACATGGCCGTTTCCTTACACTATTTTCTTCGGTCCAGAGACTGTTCAATAAAATGGCTTAAGACTCCGCGCGCGGTCGGATTTCCCAGCGGTTCAATGGCCGACAGCGCTTCAGACGCTAACCGTCTTGCTGCCGCCTGCGCCCGCTTGATGCCGCCCTGCGATTGCACGAACGCCACCACATCCTCCACCTTCGCGGCGCTGAGTTTGCCGTCATTCAAAAGCCGCGTGACCTTGCTCCGCTGCCGTTCTTCCGGAAGACTCTCAACGCCAGCAGCAGCGGCAACGTATACTTCCTGTCATGAAGATCCCGCCCTGCCGGTTTACCCAGCAGTGCGCACGTGCCCGCGAGATCCAGAATATCGTCGCGAATCTGAAATGCCAGCCCGAATTTTTCGCCAAAGCTCGCCAGCGACGCGCGCTCTTCTGCCGATCGGCCCATAGTCAGAGCGCCGAGCTCCGCCGCCGCGTGAAACAGCGCCGCGGTCTTGTCTGCGATCATCGAATAATAACTCTCCGCCGTCAGATCGCGTTCGCGCTGCCGTATCCATTCCTTCAGTTGGCCCTGCACAATCCGCCGCGCCGTCTCGGCCAGCAGCGCCACCAGCTCCAGATTGCGGTTTTCCAACGTCGCCTGCAGCGAGTGCGCCAGCAGATAATCGCCGAACAACACCGCGTACTTGCTGCCCCAAAGCTTGTTGAAGGACGGCAGCCCCCGCCGTACGTCCGCGCCGTCCAGCACGTCGTCGTGCACCAGCGTCGCCGTATGCAGCAGTTCCACAATCGCCGCCGCGCGATACGTTAGTTCCGTGGGCTCGCCGAAGAGCCGCGCGCACGCCAGCGTCACGAACGGCCGCGTTGCCTTCCCCCGCGCCTTCACCACGTAACGCGCGCCCTGGTCAATCAGAAACACGTCGCTCCGCAGCCGCTCGCGCAACTTCTAATCGGAACCGCGCCAAGTCCTTGTCCAGGCGGCGCTGCAAGTCCCTCAGAGCGGCGTCGGACGCGGTGTCCATCAGTCGGCGGGGATAAGTCTCACAAAGAACCGCTTCCCCACCTTCAGCAGCCGCGGCTGCGCGACCGTCACCCGCGCCATCACATCCGCAACTTTTTCGCCGTCGAGCTGCACGCCGCCGCCCTCAATCAGTCGCCGCGCTTCGGAATTCGACTTCGCCCCCCCCGAGTCCACGATCAGCTTCGCCAGCGGAATCTCGCCGTTTTCCGGCACCCGGTACTTTGCCACATCCTCCGGCACTTCCTTCTTGGCAAACAGCCTGTCGAACTCCGCCTCCGCTTGCTCCGCGGCCTCGCGCGAGTGATAGAGAGCTACCAGTTCCCGCGCCAGCTTCCGTTTCGCGTCGCGCGGATTCATCCGTCCCGCGATCATCTCCGCGCCCACGGCTTTAATCTCCTCCGTCGGCACTTCCGTCGCCAGCGTCAGATAGGGCACAATCATCGTGTCGGGAATTGACAGCGTCTTGCCGTAAATTTCCTGCGCCGGTTCGTGGATGCCGATGTAGTTCCCCAGCGACTTCGACATCTTGTCCACGCCATCCGTCCCCGGCAGCAACGGCAGCATCAGGCACACCTGCGGCTTCAGCCCGAACTTCTCCTGCAGCGTGCGCCCTAAAAGCAGATTGAACTTCTGGTCCGTCCCCCCCAGTTCCACGTCGGACTTCAGCGCCACCGAATCGTACGCCTGCAACAGTGGGTACATGAACTCCAGAATCGAAATCGGCTGATTAGCCTGATAACGCTTGTCGAAATCGTCCCGCTCCAGCATCTGCGCCACCGTCGCATACGACGTCAGGCGGATAAAATCATACGGCGAGAGCGTTCCCAGCCACTCCGAATTGAAGCGGATCTGCGTCTTTTCGGGATCGAGAATCTTGAACACCTGCTCGCGATACGTTTCCGCGTTCCGCTGAATATCCTCCTCCGTCATCGCCGGGCGCGTCTTCGAGCGGCCCGTCGGATCCCCCACACGTCCCGTAAAATCTCCGATCAAAAACACCACCGTGTGTCCCAGATCCTGAAACTGTTTCAGCTTGCGGATCGAAACGGTATGGCCGATATGCAAATCCGGCGCGGTCGGATCAAAGCCTTCTTTCACGATGAGCGGCGCGCCGGTTTTCACCGACCGCGCCAGCTTGCGTTCGAGGTCTTCGACCTGGATCACTTCCTCCGCGCCCCGCAGGAGGAGATCAAGTTGTTCTTTGACAGGCGGAAAATTCACAGCGTCACCGGTTAGTCTTCAGGCGGCTCTTCATTTCGCGGTCGATCTCGCGGCTTATCCGCGCCTCTTCCTTTTGCCGTCGCTTGTCATACATTTTCTTACCCTGCGCCACGGCGATCTCCACTTTCAGGTACGGCCCCTTAAAGTAAAGCGTCAGCGGAATCACCGTGTTGCCCTTCTCCTCAATCTGCCGCTTCAGCTTGCGCAGTTCCTCGGAATGCAGCAGCAGTTTCCGCCGCCGCCGCTCCTCATGCTCAGTATAGCCCCGGTCGCGGTAGGCGTTGATGCTGAGGTTATAGAGAAACAGCTCCCCATTCTCGAAGGCCGCGTAAGAATCCACCAGCCCCACATGACCCGCCCGCACGGACTTGACTTCCGTGCCGAACAAGGCGATGCCAGCCTCGAAGCGCTGGAGGATAAAGTAGTCATGCCAGGCCTTGCGGTTCTTGGCGACCAGCTTAGAGGGGTCTTTCTCTTCCATGAATAAGGAAATTAAGTGGTTTTTCCCGGAAATGCAAGCTCCGCCGGAGAATGCCCAAAGAATCGCCCTTGACAAAGACCACTTAATCTCGTAAATTATAATTCTTCGATGCTGGAGTGGTGGAATTGGTAGACTCGCTAGGTTCAGGACCTAGTGCTCGCAAGGGCGTGCGGGTTCGAGTCCCGCCTCCAGCACCAATGGAAACAAGCATTTGACTTTGTCGAGTGCTTGTTTTTTATGAGTATCCGGGAGGATTGCTCAATCTGTGCTGATTTTTGACTCAGCCTGCCGTATTCACGGGTAGTTCAAACGCCGACCTGTTCACTCCGGGTCGGCGTTTTTTTTCTGCCCGGTTCTGGGTTCTGTTTCTTATGATGTCTTCCGGCCGATCACGAAAATCCGCTTGCAGGAAATCTCCCCGGCATACGGTTCGCGCATCGTGGACGATATGACCTGTAAGCCACTGGACTGCAAATAGTGGTCAATCTCACCGCGTTTGAACTCGACAAAGTACGGCTCCGTATCGCTCCCCAGCGGGTCAGCGACACAACCCTCCCTGTCGCCTTCTTTGACCGTAACGAGTAGCAGTCCGCCCGGCTTCAGCACGCGGCCGCATTCCGTAAACAGGCGAGGCTGGTCTTGTTTCGGAGTGTAGAGCATCGAGTAATACGCGACCACGCCGTCAAACGCGCCATCCGCAAACCCCTGTGCGGTCATGTCCATCACAGTCAGAGGATGGCTTGACTGAGACTGCCGCTGCAGTTGCAGACAGGCGAGTGACAAGTCCATCCCGACCACGCGCAATCCGTGCCTGCGCAACAAATCGGCAACGTGGGGGCACGGCCCACAGCCCGCATCCAGGACACGGGCCCCGGCTCCCAGCAGCGAAGCGAAGCGCGCCAGCACTTCGCGGTCGTATGGCTTGCCCTCCAGTTCGTTCTGAAAAAGTACGTGATAGCGGCTGGCCATTCGGTCATAGTATTCCCGTGTCCTCCGCGTCACGGTTGACAAAGTGGCATTCGATAGCTCGATCATCGTCCCGTTTCCCTTCCACGCAATGCGAAAGCCGAAGCGTTAAACACCGCTCCGGCCGTATCTTACAAACGTGCGCCCACCGCGACTCGAACGCGGAACCCCGAGCTTAGAAGGCTTACTGTAAATATTGTGTATTTGATGGTTACAACGTCTGGTCGAAAGGCGGTAGAAATTCCGCGAGAAATAGAGAGGCAACTGGCTCCTCGTCGCTGAGGAGCCAGTTGTCGGTTAGGGTAGATAGGGGCTATTTCATGAGCAGCATCTTCTTCGTGTTGGTGAAGTCGCCTGTCTTCAGTTGGTAGATGTACATGCCGGTGGATACCGACATCCCGCCA
The DNA here is from genome assembly GCA_963735175.1 of uncultured bacterium. Classification (GTDB taxonomy): domain Bacteria; phylum Electryoneota; class RPQS01; order RPQS01; family RPQS01; genus CAVTJX01. The sequence goes on from CAVTJX010000013.1 coordinate 31,064, forward strand.
GCATTCTTCCCGTCCCACTGGACCGTATAGGCCCCTGCCGGACGGGCTTCGTTCACCAGCGTCGTTACAAGCTGGCCCAGCGTGTTGAAGATCTTCAGTTCCACCTGCACCTTCGCTGGCAGATCGAAGCGGATCTCCGTCGCCGGATTAAACGGATTCGGATAGTTCTGGTAGAGGGCATACTTCGTGGGGAGTACCGCAGGGGCGGCAGCCCGGCCACCGTTTGCGCCCTTCATCGCTGTTAGAAGTTGATGCTGTAGTCTCAATCCTTCGGGGACGGAACGGACCTTCAGCGGGGACGGCACGGCATCCGCGTCGAGTCCGCCACCGCTCGTCTGGAAACCGGACCGCAACTGCACGCCGACCAGATCCAGCGCCACCAGCAGCGAGTCACGACGCGTCAAGCCGCTACTCAGCAAACCAGCGCACAAGGCGGCGGCGGCAGGGTATTCGGCGCGATCCATACGGTAAGCGGAGAGTAACCGTTGGCCGTATACGCGTGCCGCGTAGGCATTATTCTCGGCGGCGATGAGTGAATTGATCAGCCCCGGAATCCATGCCTCTGCTACAAGATGCCGCTGCGTGCCAACCGCGTGCGCCATCGCCTGCCACCGCAATCCGCGCAGCGTTGTCGTCCGCGCGAGGGTGCCAAAGAGCCCCTGCGCCACGCTGTAGTTCCCGAGGCGCTCGGCATCAACGGCCTGACGGAACAGCGCCGAGTCCGTGTTTGCTTCATCCAGACCGCCACCGGCCAGGGCGTCGCCACCGCGACCGGCGCCCGTCGCTCGCGCTGTGCCGCATACGCCCCACGGATCGGTCTCGTACACGGCAAAGTCGAAGGCATAGGGGTCGATGGGATAGAAGTTGTCTACCGTCGGCGTCGGATCCCAGTACTGTTTCCACGCCGGGTACGTCCAGGACGGCCAGTCGTCCCAACGGATGAAGATCCCGTATTCGTCTACATGAAACCAGTCATTTTCGCCGCCGCCGTCCTGCGTGAGCGTGATCACCGGCAGCGGAGCGTCGCCGTACATCCGCAGCAGGCTGGCCGTGATGTCTGCATCTTCCCGGAACACATTGCTGGCCGGTTCCGATTCCCAACCGAAGATGGGAGCGGTTCCCGCGAGGGCGTCGATTGCTGTTCCGGCGGGGGAGCGATGTTCTCGAAAGTGCAGCAGGTAAACAACGGCGTCGTCGCCGTGCCCTGCAACACGACGCCGTAATCCGTGGGTCGGTCGATGTTGTCCTTGGTCGCGAACGTGCAGTTGTGGAAGCTGCCGGTAACGTCTTCGATCAGGCTATTCATGGAGTTGCAGTCGCGGACCGTAAGCGCTTCCACGT
>CAVTJX010000014.1:0-23668 GCA_963735175.1 uncultured bacterium
TTTACCTTCCGGCCGGGCGATGATCGAGCACGTTTTGGAACCGCTCACCGCGCTCTGCCGGCAGGTGGTGATCATCGGCCAGAGTCGCGGTTACGAGATCCGCATCACAGACACGCTGCTGCATATTTTGGATCGTGAGCCCGATCTGGGACCGCTCGGCGGACTGGTCACGCTCTTCGGCCAGCGGGTTCGACACAGGGTATCTTGTTGCCGCCTGCGACCAGCCGTTGCTGACGGAGGATTTGCTCGCGCGTTTGACCACTGGCGATCCTGAACGGCCGCACCTCTTTTCCGGGCCGGCGGAAGACGATTTTCATCCCTTCCCCGGTTACTATCCCGCCAGCCTGCTGCCCACGGTTCAGAATTTATTGGCCCACGGCGACCGCTCGCTGCGCGCGCTCGCTGCCATCGCCGATCCGGTCTGGGTTCCGCTGCCGCCCGCGGAAGCGGAGCGGCTACTGGGCGTCAACGCGCCGGAGCAATTGCCCGCCTTCGAGCGTTTATACGAAATGAAAGATGTCTCTCACTGACGGCTTCGGCCGTGTCCATACGTATTTACGGATCGCGGTCACCGACCGCTGCAATCTGCGCTGCGTCTATTGCATGCCGCATGACGGCTTCATCTCGAAGCCGCGCGCGGAGATTCTGACGCTGGAGGAGATCGAACGTCTCGCGCGGTTGTTCGTCGGCCTCGGCATCGAAAAAATCCGCCTCACCGGCGGCGAGCCCACCGTGCGCGCGGGCCTCGAATGGCTGGTAACGCGTCTCGCGGCCTTGCCCGAATTAAAGACACTGGCCGTGACCACCAACGGCCTGCTGTTGAAGGAACAGGCAGCCCGATTGCGCACCGCGGGCGTGCAGGCCGTGAATATCAGCCTCGACACTTTGCGTCCCGCGCGTTTTCAGGAAATCACGCTCCGCGACCGCTTCATCGATGTACTGGCGGGCATTGACGCCGCGCGGCACGCGGGCTTCGCGCCGCTGAAGCTCAACGTCGTCATCATCAAGGGCGTCAATGACGATCAGTTGCTGGACTTCGTGGAATTTGTGCGTGACCGCCCGCTCAATATCCGCTTCATCGAATTCATGCCTTTCCGCGGCAACCGCTGGACGAAAGACAGATTCATCCCCTGGCGCGAACTCCAGCATCGCATCAGCGAGCATTATGAATTGACATCCCCCCCCGTTGACGGTCCGACGCCGCAGCGCGGCGTAGAGATCTCGACTTCGTCGGAGGGGGTTAGGGGGGGTGAAGGTCTTGGCCGGATTCCGGATTCTCTCCCCATCGCCAAAGACTTCACTATCCCCGGCTTTATGGGCACTGTCAGTTTCATCTCGCCACTCTCCGAAGAGTTCTGCTTGGGCTGCAACCGCCTCCGCCTGACCGCCGACGGCGCGCTGAAATCCTGTCTGCTGCGCGAGCGGAGATCAGTTTGCGCGATCCACTGCGTTCCGGCGCCACCGACGCCGAACTCACCGCGCTGATCAGGAGCGCCCTCGCGCATAAAGATTTTGCTCACCCGTCTCAATTACATCTCCCCGATTCCGACAACCGCTGTATGACCGATATCGGGGGCTAAACATTTTCTCGCCGCAACGTTACGACGCCGCGCGGGATTTCCTTATCCCGCGCGTATATCAACACTCACGCCTATATGATTGACGTTTCCCGTAAAACCAGCACCCTCCGCACCGCTACCGCCGAAGCCACGCTGCGCCTTGCGCCGCTCACGCTCGAAGCGATCCGCACCGGCGACGTGCCCAAGGGCGATCCCTTCGAAGTCGCGCGCGTCGCGGGTGTTCAGGCCGCGAAGAATACCAGCCAGATCATCCCCTACTGCCACCCGCTGCCCGTGGAGTTCGTCGGCGTGGAATTGCCTTCACTGCAGGACGATGGCCATCGTCGTCACGGCGACGGTGAAGGCGATTCACAAGACCGGCGTGGAAATGGAAGCGCTCACCGCCGCCCCGTCGCCGCGCTCACGCTCTACGACATGCTGAAGATGCTCGACGAGGCATGGAGATCGCCGGCGTGAAGCTGCTGCAGAAGCGCGGCGGCAAGATCGGATTTCCGCGAGTCACTACGACGACACCGCTGCGCGCCGCGCGTGCTGGTGATGTCCGATTCCATCGCCGCCGGCGCGAAGGATGACCAGTCCGGCCGGCTCATCGAACGAGCGGCTGCAGTCGCGGAAGGTCTGAAGTCGACGACTACCGCATCATCCCCGACGATCCGTGCGCATCGTCGAGACGCTTGCGCATGATACGCCGACGACGATGCAGCTCGACCTCGTGCTCACCACCGGCGGCACCGGCTTCAGCCCGCGCGACAACACGCCGGAGGCCATGCTGCGCGTCATCGAGCGCGAGATCCCCGGCATTCCGGAGGCGTTACGCGCCTACGGCCAGGAGCGCACGCCGTACTCCATGCTCTCGCGCGGCAAGGCGGGCATTCGCGGCAGCACCATCATCGTCAACCTGCCCGGCTCGAGGCGTGGCGTGGCGGAATCGCTGGACGCGCTCTTCCCCGGCTTGCTCCACGCTTTCGGCATGTTGCGCGGCGGCGGGCACTCCGATCCCGCCCCGCACCCGGAGGACAAGCCGTGATCGCCTATGAAGCGGCGCTCGCCCACGTCCGCGCCCATGCGCAGCCGCTCACGTGGCGCGAACGGCCACTCTCCGAGTTGCCGGGGCTCTACCTCGCCCAGCCCGTCGAGCGCGCCGTTTGCCGTCCCGCGCTTCGACAACACTGCCGTCGATGGCTACGCCCTGCGCCTCGCCGATATCGCGCAGGCGTCACCCGACAATCCGGTCGCGCTCAAAATCGCCGGGCAGGTCCGCGCCGGCGAACGCCCGCCCGCAACGCTCGCGCCCGGCACGGCGCTCAAGGTCATGACCGGCGCGCCCCTCGGCGGCGAAGTGGACGCCGTCGTCATGCATGAAGACACTACCATCAGCGACGATGCCGTGCAGTTTCGCGCCGCCGCGCGGCCCGGTGAAAACATCCGCCGCGCGGGCGAAGAATTCCGCGCGGGCCAAACCGTCTTCGCCCACGGCACGAAGATCTCGCCGCCCGTCATCGGGCTGCTCGCTTCCTTTGGTCTCACCATGGTCCCGGCCTACGACACGCCGCGCGTTGCCCTTGTCGTAACCGGCGATGAAATCGTCACTCCCGGCCATCCGCTCGAACTCGGACAGATCTACGATTCCAACTCCGCCGCCCTTGCCGCAGCTTGCCGCGCGCTGGGCGTTAGCGCCGTCAGCAGGCTGCATTCGCAAGACGACCTGCACGCCCTCACTCGTGATCTGGAGCGCGCATTGTTCAGCGCTGACGTCGTCATTACCGTGGGCGGCGCGTCCGCCGGCGATTTCGACTACGTATTGCCCGCGTTGCGACGCCTCGGCGTGAGCGTTCACCATGCACGCGTCGCCATGAAACCGGGCAAACCCAATCTCTTCGCCACGCTCGTCGATCCGCAGGATCCCTTGCACGAAAAGTTGATCTTCGGCTTGCCCGGCAATCCCGTGGCCGCGCTGCTTTCCTTTCATCTCTTCGTCCGCCCCGCCCTGCTGCTGATGATGGGCGCGACCGACGTGGAACCGTTGTGTTTTTCGGCGATGCTTGGCGGCGGCCTGACAAAGAAGCCGGGACGCCTCGAATTCGTGCGGGCGCGGCTGGCCCACGAAAACGGCAGCATCATCGCCTATCCCACGCGCGGCCAGGAATCGCACATGCTGGGCGGCCTCGCCCCCGCCAGCGGTTTGATTCACTTTCCCGCCGCCTCAGAACATCTCGCGCAAGGCCAGAGTGTGCTGGTGGAGCTTTTGTCATGGAGCTGACCGGCGCTACTGTGCTCGCGCTCTCCATCAGCACGGACAAAGGCACGCCCAAGACCAATGTGACAACCGCGCGGCTACGCGAGCATTGGGGCATGGAAGGCGACGCCCATGCCGGCGAATGGCACCGTCAAATCAGTCTGCTCGCCGACGAGAGCATCGCCAAGATCCGCGCTCTCGGCCTCGATGTCCCCCCCGGCGGCTTTGCTGAAAATATCACCACACGAGGCATCGATCTTCTGTCGCTGAAAATCGGCGACCGTCTGCGCGTCGGCGAGGCCGAACTCGAAATCACGCAGATCGGCAAGGAATGCCATAGTCACTGTGCGATCTATCAGCAGACCGGTGACTGCGTCATGCCCCGCGAAGGCCTCTTCGCCCGCGTGCTGAAAAGCGGCCTCGTCCGCCCCGGCGACGCGATTACGCGTCTTCCCTAACCCGCCAAGCACCCACCACCGCCGGGCACCCACAACCGCCAGCGGGGTCTAACGCCGCCACGATCCAACCACCCAGGGCAAACAAGACCCCGCCGAAATTGCGCGGTATTCTGTCAGCAGGTTCGTGGTATCCAGCGGGAGGGTTGCGGAAGAACTTAACCTTCCCCTACGCCGACGCGATCCGTCGTTCTTCGTTCTTCGTTCTGCGTTCTTCGTTCTTCGTTCTTCGTTCTTCATTCCCTCATCCCTCATCCCTTCTTCCGCCGTGTCATCCCTCCTCATCTTCCTCGTCGCCGCGCTTTATTCCTCCGTCGGACACGGGGGCGCTTCCGGCTATCTGGCCGTGATGGCGCTCTGCGGCGTGGCGCCCGCGCTCATGGCCCCCACCGCGCTCATCCTCAACGTGCTCGTGGCAGGCATCGCGCTCATCGCTTTTTTGCGCGCGGGGCATCTGTCGTGGAGACTCTCGCTGCCCTTCGTTGCCACATCCGTTCCCCTGGCCTTCCTCGGCGGCTTCCTGCCGATCTCCGACCGCATCTATCATCTGCTACTGGCCTTCGCGCTTTTGTTTGCCGCATGGCGGCTGGCCATGATCCTTGTCCGCCACCCCATCGAGGAGGCGACGCGCCCCATTCCTTTTCTGCTCTCGCTGCCGGTCGGCGGCGCAGTGGGATTGCTTTCCGGCATGGTCGGCGTTGGCGGCGGCATCTTTTTAAGTCCGCTCCTCATCCTTGGCCGCTGGGCCACGGCCAAACAGACCGCCGGCACCGCCGCGCTCTTCATTGTCTTGAATTCCCTCGCGGGCCTCGCGGGCCGCATGTTGCGCGGCGGCGTGGATGTCACTCCCGCTTTGCCCCTGCTCGCGGCGGCCTTCTGCGGAGGGCTCGCCGGTTCGTACATTGGCTCGCAGTATTTTTCCGGCATCACGCTCCGCCGTGTGCTCGCCGGAGTGCTCCTCTTCGCCTCCGTTAAGCTCATGATTACTGCACTTTAGCTATCATCAATCTCCACCGTTGTCTTGCAGCTTGCTAAAGTTTTCACTTGATCGGTAAAGCCAAAGTGAGTATCTTTTGAGAGGCGGCGAATGTGCCGCGCCTGTTCCTGCATTCTCATCAAAATTAACCATTCTGCCCCGGCCGCCAAAGCCGACAGCGAGATACAAAAAATGCTCCACGCCTCTTGCAAAAGCCGGAGCGGAGACCGTATCTTTAATCCTCGGCGGCACGGCGCAGTGAAAGTTCGAAAGCAAACCCGATGAAACGTTTTGAAATGCGCATCGACCCCCTCACGCAGGAGGTCTACTACGATGTGCCCGCCAAAGGCTATGCCCTGATGCGCGACCCGCTCCTCAACAAGGGCAGCGCCTTTCCTGATCAGGAGCGCGAAGAATTTGAGTTGACCGGTCTCATCACCAACAGCGTGGGGACCCTCGAAGCCCAGCTCGAACGCGCCTACATGAACTACGACGCCAAGCGCACCGACCTCGGCAAATACATCGCGTTAAAGTCGCTGCTCGACCGCAACGAGACGCTCTACTACGCGCTGCTGACGCGCCACATCGAAGAGATGCTGCCCATCGTCTATACCCCGACGGTCGGCCAGGCCTGCGTCGAAATGTCGAATATCATCCGCCAGTATCGCGGCGCGTACATCACACCCGGCAACGTGGTCAAGGTCGAGCAGATTCTGGAAAGCGTCGGCCTGCCCGGAATCTCGCTCATCGTCGTTACCGACGGCGAACGCATTTTAGGGCTCGGCGATCTCGGCGCCAACGGCATGGGTATTCCCATCGGCAAGCTCGCGCTCTACATCGCCGCCGCCGGCATTCACCCCGCTTCCACGCTGCCCATTACCCTCGACGTCGGCACCAACAACGAAAAACTGCTTTACGATCCCCTCTACCTCGGCGTGCGCAAGCCGCGCCTGCGGGGCGTCGAATACTACGAATTCATCGAACGCTTCGTGCAGGGCGTGAAGCGCGTCTTCCCCCGCGCGCTGTTGCAGTGGGAAGACTTCGGCAAGCAGAACGCGTTCAATCTGCTCGAGCGCTATCACGACCGGCTGCCGTCCTTCAACGACGACATCCAGGGCACCGGCGCGACGGCCGCCGCTGCGTTGCGTACCGCCTTCCAGACAAAGGGCCGCCCGGCTTCCGACGAGCGCATCGCCATCCTCGGCTTCGGCCAAGCCGGCAGCGGCGTCGCCAACGCGCTCTGCACACTGATGGCCGCCGATAACGGGATTTCCATCGAGGAAGCCCGCCGCCGCATCTTCGCCGTCAACGTGCCCGGTCTGCTCATGGAAGGCATGACAGTCGAAGCGAACCAGAAAAATTTCCTCCAACCCAAAGCGCTGATCCAGAACTGGCCGATTTCCAAAGACCGCGCGCCCAATCTTGCCGAAGTCGTAAAACACGCGAAGATCACCACGCTCATCGGCCTGTCGGCTCAGCCCGGCGTGTTCTCCGAAGAGCTGATGCACGGCATGCTGGCCCACACCGACCGCCCCATCATCTGCTGCCTCTCGAATCCGACCTCGAAATGCGAGGCCACGCCCGAGACCATCGTCCGCGCCACCGAAGGCCGCGCGCTCATCGCCACCGGCAGTCCGTTCGCTCCCGTCACGCATGATGGCCGCCAGATTCACGTCAGTCAGTGCAATAACCTCTACATCTTCCCCGGCGTCGGCCTGGGTTCCATCGTCTGCCAGGCGTCCAAGGTGACGCACCGCATGTTCTACGCCGCCACCGTGGCGATCTCCGATATGGTGACGGCCGAAGAGCGCGCCGCCGGTTACCTGCTGCCGCCGCTGAAAAATATCCGCGACGTTTCGTTTAACGTCGCCTTCGCCGTGGCCCGGCAGGCGCGCGAGGAGCAACTCGGCATTCAGGTCAGCGACGAGCGCCTGGCCGCGCTGATCAAAGCCGCCATGTGGACCCCGCACTACTACCCCTACCGTCTGAAACGCAGCTAATCTCATTATTCCCCTCTGTTCTGATTCCCCCCCGTTCACGGGGGGGTTAGGGGGGGTGGGATTGATCGCCGCGCGGGGTGCCCTCACCCCGCGCGTTCCGTAACCGCACGCGTCCACCGCAACACTCACCGGAGACGTCTCACATGTCCCGTCTTCCCCGTTTGTTTTTCGCAGCGCTGCTGCTTGCGGGTGTGTTGGTGTCTCGCAGCCGTGCCGTCGAGCCGCAACTCAGCGCCTTCACGCGCATGAGCATCGCCGCCGACGCTTACTTTTCCGCCGGCATCAAGGACATCACCGCCGACCAGCTCTGGAACGAGTTGAACGACGCCGACACCACGCAGCCCTATATTATCAGCGTCTGCCAGCTTGCCGACGACACCGCCCGCGGCCATATTCCCGGCGCACACCACTGGGATCCGGCGAACCTCGTGCGCCAGCGCAACCAGATCCCCCACGACCGCAAAGTCGTCGTCTATTGTTACACCGGCCAGTCCTCCAGCGTCTGCGCCGCCTTCCTGAATCTCACGGGCTACGACGCCTACAATCTGCGCTGGGGCATCTGCTCGTGGACGGCGGACACGGCGAAGATCGGCATGGGCGGCGGCTGGTACCACCCCACCGTCGGCCACCAGATGCTCGAAACCACGCCGCATCCGCTGACGGCCGAATACGCCTTCCCCGAACCTGCCGCGAAAGACATGGACGTCGTCGATCTCTTCTGCGCCACCGTGGAACCGCAGTTGTCAAAGCCCGCGTCCCAGTGGAAGGAGAAAACTGCCGCCGATCTCTACGCGACCCTCGACGACGGCGACCCCGCCAACGATCCCTTCGTGGTCTTCTGCGGCTCCGAGGCCGTCTACAATCTGGCGCACATTCCCGGCGCGGTGAACATCAGCGCCGCCACGCTCGGCCAGGACGAGAATTTGAAATATCTGCCTCCGGACCGGCCCATCGTCGTCTACTGCCTGAACGGCCAGCAGTCGATGCAGGTCGCCATGCTGCTGAACTCGCTCGGCTACGACGCCTGGTCGTTAAAGCGTGGCCTCGGCGCGATCACCGATAGCGCGGAAATCCTCGGCCCCGGCCTCTGGACCCTCGCCCCGCAAAATTACCCCCTGTTGCAAGGCTCCCTTCCCGCGCATTAATCGCCTCCGTTCTTCGTTCTTCGTTCCTCGTTCATCGTTCATCGTTTCTGCCTGGAGTCCCCGATGAATGTCCTGGTGTTCTTGGCCCTCGCCGTCCTGGCATTTTACCTCGCCAGCCGCCTCTATGCCCGCTGGGTCGCCCGCGCGCTGGGCGAAGACCCCAAACATCCCACGCCCGCCGTCCAGTTCAACGACGGCCGCGACTACGTGCCCACCAAGCGCTACGTCGTCTTCGCCCACCACTTTTCAGCCATCGCCGGGGCCGGACCGATCCTCGGGCCGACCATGGCGCTGCTCTACGGCTTCATGCCCGCGTGGCTGTGGGTGGTCTTCGGCGGGATCTTCATCGGCGCGGTGCACGACTTCACGACGCTCTTCATCTCGATGCGCGAGGGCGGCAAGTCCATGGCCGAAGTCGCCCGCCGCACGCTGGGACCGATGGGTTTCAACCTCTTCATCGCCTTCACCATCGTGATGATCGTGCTGGTCACGTCCTCGTTTCTGAGCGCCACTGCGATCTCGCTGACCAGCCTCTGGCCGCTGGACAAGATCAACGCCGGCGGCGGCGCGAGCTTTCTGAAGACCACCATCCAGAACGGCGTGACGATGGGCCGCATCGGCGGCATTGCCAGTATGAGCGTCATCGTCATCACGCTCTGCTCGCCTTTGCTGGGCTGGCTGATGTACAAGCGGCATCTGAAGACGCTCTACGCCTACGTCCTCGCCTCCGCCATCTGCGTCGCCAGTGTGCTTCTGGGCATCGCCTTTCCCGTCAGTCTCACGCCCACGCTGTGGATGGTGATTATTTCCGTCTATGTGCTCTTTGCCTCGGGCACGCCGGTATGGCTGATCCTGCAGCCGCGCGACTTCATCAACGTGCAGATTCTCTACGCGGGCATTCTGCTGATGGTAGTCAGTCTTTTAAGCGGCGGCGCTTCGCGGCCTTGCGGTCACGGTTCCCAGCTTTAATCTGGAAGAAGGCGTGCAGCACCTGGGCTTCATCTGGCCGATGATGTTCATCACCATCGCCTGCGGCGCGATTTCCGGCTTTCACTCATTGGTCGCCGGCGGCACCACCGGCAAGCAGCTTTGCGCCGAGACCGACGCCCGCAAGGTCGGCTACAACGGCATGCTGCTGGAGTCGCTGTTAGCCGTCTGCGTCTTGCTCGCCATCGGCGGCGCGATGAACTTCGCCGATTACAAGAGCATCGTCTGGCCCAGCGATCCCGGCATCAAGTCCAACCCGATCCTCGGCTTTTCGCTCGCCGCCGGGATGCTCTTCCACAATGGCCTCGGCATTCCCGTTGCTTTCGGCACCGTGTTCGGCATTCTTTTAGTCGAGGGCTTTGTGGTGACAACGCTCGACGCCGCCGTGCGCTTGAACCGCTATTTGTTTGAAGAATTGTGGGCGATGCTCTTCACCAATCCGCCCGCGTTCCTCAAGCACTACTGGTTCAACTCGGGGCTGTCGGTGGTGCTGATGTGGGTGCTCGCGTATTCCAACGCCTTCAGCGCGCTCTGGCCGATCTTTGGCACGGCCAACCAACTGCTGGCGGCGCTGGGTCTTTTGGCGGTCTCGGCGTGGCTGCTGCTGCGCGGCAAGCACTACCGCTTCGCCTTAATCCCCGCGATCTTCATGATCCTGACGACGCTGGCCTCGCTCCTGATTCTGTTAAAGAGCTATCTGGAAAAAGGCCGCTACATCCTGGTCGTCACCGACATCCTGATGCTGCTGCTCTCGCTCGGCGTCGTCGCCCTCGTCGTCCGCACCTTCTTTAAAAAGCAACCGCCGATCATTCGCCCTGCTCCCCAAAAAGCTCGCATCTAACAGGCTATCTCGCGTGTTTCAGATTCATCCGGTAAGGGCGGACCCATGTGTCCGCCCTTCTTCTTTGCTATTGTGAAAGACTAATCCTGTGGCGTTCGAAACACACATTGCCTACATGATCATACTGCGCTTCACTTATTCGCATTCCCAGTTACGATCTCCGCAACGAATCCAATGTTCCCGGGAATTTCGCCTCGACTAGAGGCGTCACACACGATTGCCTCTCCGCTTTCTGCGCAGAATCCGCAATCCCGATAGGGTTCAAACAACTTAGATCCGCAAAGGAATTCTTTTTTTCGACTTTGTGATGAATTGTTCATTTCAATCCGCCTTGCCTTGTCACATTCAATATCTTATATTGTCCGGGCAAAATATCATTCGATATTGTCACGCCCACTGCCGTTCATCCCATCACAATTAGCTTCTCCACAAGATTCCAATGAGTCTACTTTAAGCTAAGCCTGTCTATGTTTCCAGAATTTTCTGGCGTATAGCCGTCCGCACCTCATCAAAGTCTTGGTCCGCAGCGACCGCCGTCCGTATTTAAAAGGGTAGAAGGAGAGAGCAATGAAGAAAACGAAGGTGATCTTTACTTTGGCATTGAATCTCGTACTGGCAACCGCACTATTTGCGGGCTCCGCATCTCGCGTGGTTTTTTCGAATTCCAACGACAACCGCCCCGCGGAACTCAAAGCCCAAATGTTGGAACTGATGTCGCAGGGAAAATATGACGCGACTCTGTGGGACGAATACCGGAGCCTGACAACAACCGACAAGCCTGCGAACAAGCTGCGTCATCGCAACAGTCTGGATCAGGGCGGCGACGTCTGCGGGTCCGCCACCGTCATCGGCGCCCTGCCCTACACCGACTCCGGCACGACGTTTGGCTATGCCAACGATTATGACAGCACGTATTTTAATGACGCTCCGGATGTTGTTTACAGCTACACTTCGGCGGTGAATCAGACGGTCGACGCGGACTTATGCGGTTCATTTTTCGATACGGTTCTACTTCTGTACACCGCATCCTGCGCGGGCCCCGCAACGGGCCGTCAACGATGACTACTGCGGATTCGGCTCCGGGTTGCCCGGCCTGACCCTTGCCGCCGGCGTAACGTATTATTTCGTGGTGGACGGTCTGTTTGGAAGTACCGGCGACTATACGTTCCATCTGAACGCCATTGAGACCGGCCGTTGTTGTTACAGCAATAACCTCCAGTGTGCGACAACGACCAATGTCAACTGCGCCGCTCTGGGTGGAAATTTCACGGCGGGCCTGACTTGTGCCGACTCCTGCCCGCCCCCGCCGCCGGCTTGCGTCTGCGGACCCATGGACCTTGTCTTCGTGATCGACACCACCGGCTCCATGGGCGGAGCCATCGGCAGCGTCGCCGCGGAACTTCCCAATATTATCGCCACGGCGAATTATTTCTCCTGTGATCTCCAGCTCGGTCTGGTCACTTTCGGCGATCAAGTGGTCGTGAACCAGCAGTTGACCGTGAACCAGGCCGCGGTGCAGGCGAGCATCGCCGCGCTGACCGCTGGTGGAGGGGGTGGCGACTCCCGAATGTTCGGATGAAGCGCTGCTGGAAGTAATTAATGGCACGAGTTCGTGCGTCGTGAATGACTGGACCTCCATCTTCCGCCCTGCCGCGGTGAAGATCGTCGTCCTTGTTACCGATGCCCCGCCGGCGGGTTGTGATGACAACTTCGTGCTGACGGTGGACGACGTTCAGGCACACAATGTTGCCCTCGCCGCCCAGGCCGCGAGTATTCGCATTGCCGCCGTCTTTGTGCCCACGGGCGGCGTCGATCCGACCATCGCCGCCATCATGCAGGACTACTCCAGCACCACATCAGGCTTCGTACCGCTTAACCGCCGCTAACGGCGCCGGCACCGGTGCGGCCATCAATGAACTCGTCGCCGATTGCGGCCAGGGCATCCTGCAGATCCTCGCCTCGCCGCCGGCCCTCTCCTGCGTCCGTGGTCATATCCAGCCGAATCCGGCCGTCTTTGACGTCATCGTCACCAATACCGGTAATGAAAGCTGCACGGGTGTCACCCTGACGTTTGGCGCCGGAACCGGCGCGGGCACCGGCACGATTACGCCGAGTCCTGTGGCCATCGGCACACTCGATCCCGGCGAAGTGGACACGATCACGGTCTGGCCGCGCTGAATCCCAATCCCACCGGCGGTCTCTTATGCTTCCGCGCCGACCTCGCCTCCGACAGTTGCCCGCCCGCTTTCGTGGACATCTGTTTCGAAGCGCCGTTGTGCGAAGGCTGCTTCCCCATCTGTGAAGCGACCACGGATCCCTGCGATATTCCGGCGGGCTGTTTCACCACCTACACTCAGGGCGGCTGGGGACAGGATCGCTGCCGTGGCGGCAATGTCGGTTGCATCCGCGACACGTGGTTCGGCACGGTCTTCCCCGGTGGCTTGATCATCGGCGGCGGCTTCACATTGACCCTGTCCAATTCGGCGGCGGTCGCCGCGTTGCTGCCCACCGGCGGCACGCCCGGCGTCTTCACCCAGAACTACGTCAATCCCACCAGCACGTCGGCGGGCGTCCTGACCGGTCAACTGGTCAGCGTGGCGATTGCCGTAGGCTTTGGTGACTTCGGTGTGCCCGGCTTCGGTGATCTTGGTTCGCTCGTAATTGCCTCGGGTCCATTCGCCGGTTGGACGGTGGATCAGTTGCTGGCTCTGGCGAATGCGGTCATTGGCGGCAATCTCGGCGCGCTGCCGGCCGGCGTCTCGGTTTCCAATCTGAATGGCGCACTCACGGCGATCAATGAAGGTTACCACGGTGGCACGCTTAGCAGTGGCTACCTTGTCGATCCGTGCTGCGATCTGGCGGAGAAAGGTCGCTTCGAACCGGGCGCTCCGCGCTTTGATGACGGCAGCCAGACGGGACAGGTTGTCTCGGTGTTGAAGGCCACCCCGAATCCCTTCAATCCCTCGACTCAAATCGCCTTCAATCTCACCGACGCCGGCCTTGCGACACTGAAGGTCTACAACCTGATGGGTCAGGAAGTGGCGGTCCTCGCGAGCGGCAATTTGGCCGCCGGTATGCATCATGTGGCCTTCAACGGCGCCGCACTGCCGTCGGGCCTGTACATCTATCGCCTCGAAGCGAATGGCCAGATGCGCCAGGCGAAGATGCTGCTGCTCAAGTAATCTACGGTAAATTCAACCCGAAAAGGCGGGCCGGTTTCCGGCTCGCCTTTTCTTCTATCTACATTTCCCAATTCCCGTCACGAATTTCATGACACGCTCCTGAAGCACCGCGCGGGATTTCCGCGCTCTGCGCGTAAAGAATCGCCCCGTAGGGGCGGACCCATGTGTCCGCCCTCCCATGTATCCGCCCTTTTTCATCGCCGTAACTCCCCGCCGTTTCAGACGATTGCAATTTTTTTGACGAAACGGATTCTTTCCGGAAGCAGATTCGAAAGCCGAGTTACAACGCCGTCGTGGGCTTTAAGCCCGCGATGATTCTATGTCATGGCGGCCTTGAAGGCCACCACGGCGGGAGGTGAAAGAGTGGCAGCCTCTGGCCATCTGCCTGACGGGGCGTCAATATACAAATGTTCATTTAGATTGTCAACTATAAAGTTCTGAAAGGTTGTTGTTGGATGATTATACGACACATAATGTGTTCCGTTCCCCATTCGAGATACATAAAAACAATCTTTGTATATCACTTCGTGAATTCCCGCAATAATGGTGCAAGGGAAAGGAGGCGGGGTGAAGATAAATCGATGTTGCAAACCGGGGCGAGCAATATGGACCATGAACAATCACATTATTCAAGGGGGTCAGGGTTGCCTTCGGGGACGGGATTTCGTATATTGGAGTCCGGAATCAACATGGAGTTCTACGTGCCTTTTCGCAGGCGGCTCACTTTCCTAATCCGGTCGGTAGCGACATGGGCGGCGATCATCGCCACCCTTGTCGTGCTGCTGGCGCCAGCCGCCTGTTCTGCCCAATGGTGGTGTGGGACTCGCGATGCGGACTGTTCCGAACAATGTACCGAGTGTGAATCGGAATCCGGGCCCGCACATCAGAGCGGTGAGGATGCCTGTGGTGATGAATGTGTGTGTTTGTCGATCTGCAATACTCCGATCCTTCTGACCGCTCGGCCGCGATTACAGATGCGTTGGTTTTGCTGCCACTGGTGCGGCTTGCCTATCTCCTCAAAACTACCTGCCGGTTTCATCTTTGAGAGCATTGAGCCACCGCAAGGGCTTTGCTGAAAATATACGGGGGAGCGCTTCTGCCTGTGCATGTGCGATCCCCCCTTTCAGTGGAGTCTTCACGGTGGAAATTGTTACGCGCCGCGGAATCCTTCGCGGCGCGTTTATTTTACAGAGGTTCAATGCGAATTCTTCTTCTCTCCCTGCTGCTTTTCTGCCTTGTCTCCCAGCTTACTGCGGCGGAGATCGTGGGGCGCGTGAGCGATGAGCACGGGCAAGTCCTGAGCTATGCCAATCTCATGCTGGCCGGTACGCGCTACGGCGCGACAGCGGATACGGCGGGAGGATATCTGATCAATAACGTCCCGGCGGGCGAATATGTCCTGCATGTCACACTGCTGGGCTATGAGCCATGGCAGCAGACCATCCGAGTGACGGACGACAGCGCGTCCTTCATCACGCCTGTGCTGCGCGAGATGGCACTGCCGGTGGACGCGGTTGACATCGTGGCGGAGCGCGAGAACAGCGGCGTGGCCTCCGACAGAGCGGTGCGGACCGAGATCGTGACTGGAACAGAGCTACAGGCGGACGCCACCGGCGGCAGCGTGATCGCGGGCCTTGCCGGCGAAACCGGCATCAAGACGCGGCCTTGCTCGATGTGCGGCTCCTGCGGAGTGGGCATGCAGGGGCTCGATCCGTCCTATACGGAAATCAGCGTGGATGGCATACCGCTGCTGGCGGGCGTGGGCACGCTGTACGCCATCGAGGGCCTGAGCGCGTCGGACGTCACGCGGCTGGAACTGGTGAAGGGCGCGGCCTCGGCCGAACAGGGCAGCGGCGCGATCGCGGGAGCGCTCAATCTGGTGACAGCGCAGGCCGACTCGCAAATGGCCCTGAATATCGGAACGAACGTCAGCCATCTCGGACAGAATACATTCACCATCGCGGCATCGCGACCGGTGAGCGGAGTAGCAATGCGGCTCTCCGTGCTGCACTCGGCGGAGCCGGAACGGATCGACGAGAACGGCGACGGCCTGACGGACACGCCGAAGTACAACCGCTTGAACCTGCTGTACCAGATCGGCAGCGGCGGCGAGGACGGCTGGGCGGTGGGCGTGCGCGCCTATCGCGACCGCCGCTTTGCCGGGGAACTGGCGTGGTCGGGTGATGACCGCGGCTCGGCGGCTATCTATGGCCGGGAAATCATCACTGCCCGCGAAGAACTCGCCGCCCGCTACGGCCTCGACGTCGGCGCCTGGGAGGTGAAACTGCGCAGCGCCTATGTGCTGCACGAACAAGACTCGTGGTACGGCGTGACGGAATTTGACGCGCTGCAGAGACTGTCGGTGACGGAACTCTCGGCGGCACGGCCCTGGAACACGCAGCACAACACGCTCTTTCAGCTCTCGTACCAATACCAGGACTATGCCGACAACCTCGCACTGAATACAGAGACAGACCTCACGCTGTCGGTGCCGGGGTTCGTGGTTCAGCACGCGTGGTTACTGGCGCCGGGCTGGCTGTTGCAGGCGGGGAATCGAGCGGAGTATTACCATCAGGATGGGGTGGTGCTTGTACCCCGGTCGGCGCTGCGCTGGCAAGCGGCAGCCGGAACAACTATTCGAGCAACGGGCGGTCTGGGATACCGGCCGGTCACAATTTTCAGCCTCTAGGAAGCGGTGGAAGCGGGATTTGACCGGGTCGTTTTAAGCGACGACCTTCCCGCCGAGCGGTCGCAATCCTTCAGCCTGGGCGTAAATCGCATTTGGAGATTTGCCGCACAGTCGCTTTCTGTGGATATTGCGACATTCTATACAAACTTCGACCGCAAGGTGGTAGTGCTATTAGGTGAGGCCGCGGGTGAGGCGCGCTACCGGATATCGCACAACGCCTACAGCCGCAGCGTCGAGTTGCAGGCACGTTGGGCGCAAGAGCAGGGCTGGCGAATCAAGATCGGTGGAACGCGCTCGGAAGTCCGCTACCGGATCGATGGACAACTTCACAACGCGGAACTCCAGTATGCATGGACGGGCGACGCCGCCGTTGGTAAGGCATGGAAGCCGGGATGGGATGCGGAGCTTTCGGCGAGTGTGTTCGGACCGCAGTTTCTGCCCGCCGGCCGCATGCGCGAAACGTCACCCAAATATGTTCTTCTGGGATGCAGAGCTGCGCAAGAGCTGGGGAGCATTCGACCTCGCTCATCGTTCGCAACCTGTTCAACTGGACGCAGTCGGATAATCCCTACCAGCGCGACGCGCACAGCGGGCGATTGATTCCCGATGCCGCGCTGTTCTACGGTCCCGTGCTGGGGCGCACGGTCCACGTGGGCTTCAATTACTCGCTGTAGAGACGCCGACGGAAAAAACGACACAGGCGAATCCGCAAGGGTCGCCTGTGTTGTTCGCCGTGGGATGACAGGGTTACGGCCGGGTTTCTGTTTCGAACCATGCGATTGACCCGTAGCATGCCCAACCCGGCTGGCGAGTTTAATGGCCGCCGTTCATACTTCATCCTTCATACTTCATACTTTCCGAAAAGAAAACGCCCCGAACCAAAACTGGTCCGGGGCGTTTCGCCGTCATCCTTGGGAGGTATCTACTTGCAATCGGTACATCTCAGCCGCGGCGCAGCCGCGCAGTAATCAACGGCGTCAGCGCCATCGGATGCAGCGTCGCACGCTGCTACGGTTCCACCGCTTCAAACGTCCGCTGGCCGTTGCGGATTACGCGGAAGAGTACGGCTTTCTTGCTGTTCTTCAAATCGGCGGCGATCTTCTTGAAATCGGCCAGGTCTTCCACCGGCTTGCGGTCGATCTCAACGATCACGTCGCGCCCCTGCAGCTTGCCATTGGCCGGGCCGTCGGGTTCGACGTCGGTCACGATCACACCGCTGGCGTCATCCAGTTCCAGCGCGCGAGCCAACTCTTCGGTGAGCGGTTCCACTTGCACGCCCAGCCAGCTTTCCTTGGTGCTCTCCGGCTCCTTGCCCTGCTCCTTGCCCAGCAGACTGGCAAGCTGCGCCCGGTCACCCAGCGTAAAGCTCAAAGACTCGGGCCGGCCGTCGCGGAGGATGTCGAGATTGACCTTGCTGCCCGGAGGGTTGTCGGCAATCGCCATGCGGAACTGCGTCACCGTCGCCACGCTTTTATCGTTGAGCTTCAGCACTACGTCACCCGCCTTCAATCCGCCCCGCTCCGCCGGCGTGTTTTTATCCACGCGCTCCACAAACACACCCTTCGCATCCTCGGGCACGTTCAGCGCGCTGCGCAAATCGGTGGTCAGTTCCCGCGGCAGCATCCCCAGGTATCCGCGCGAGACCCCGCCCGTCCGGCGGATCTGGTCGGAAATCTTGGTCGCCATATTAATCGGAATCGCAAAGCCGATGCCCTGCCCACTGGGATTGATCGCCGTGTTCACGCCAATCACTTCGCCGTGAATGTTGCACAGCGGTCCGCCGGAATTGCCGAAGTTGATCGACGCGTCGGTCTGAATGAAATTCTGATAACTCGGCCCGCCGCCGGCAATCGACAGGTTCGAACGTCCCGTGGCCGAGATCACGCCCACCGTCAACGTCCAGTCGAGGCCGAGCGGATTGCCCATCGCCACGGCCCAGTCGCCGACTCGCAGCGAATCGGAATTGCCGATCGCCGCCACTTCGTGCGCGTCAAACTGATGATCGACCTTGATCAGCGCCACGTCGGTCTCGGGATCCGTGCCCACGGTGGTGGCGCGGTATTCGTGCCCGTTCTGGACCTTGACCGTCACCTTCTCGGCGTCGGCCACGACATGATTGTTCGTCAGGATATAGCCGTCGGTGCTGATAATAATCCCCGAGCCGGTGGCCGGTGCGTGCTGCGGACGGCGGCGCGGTGTCTGCGGCGAACGGTCGCCAAAGTCGCGGTGGAAGAATTCCCAGAAGGGCGAATCCTTAAACATCTCGTCCATCTGATCACTCTGCGCGACCTTCTGATCGGAGGTAATATTGACAACGGTCGGAGCCACGCGTTCGGCCACGGCAACGAACGGGCTTTCTCCCGTTGCGGTCATAAATGAACCCGTGTTCGCGGCCAGACGCAGATTCACGGGCGGAGCGGCATTGCGCTGCGCCGCCGAACTCGCCGCCGTCCAGTTCCAATCCGCGGTCAGCAACACGCCCACACCCACGCCCACGATCACCAACGCGGCTACGGCGAGCACGTTTCTGAGCAGGGTTCCGTCTGATTTCAACATAGATGGTTTCCAATTCCCGGTATGCATAAATGACCTCCGAAACGCCGCAGGGCGGCTACATCCAAATATACGGTTCTTTTCGGTTCCAGTTCCCGGTTGCTCGCTTTGGCGCTTTCATTACTGTAATCGCATCAGTTAAATGTTCTCGCGGTCGCAGGGGAATATCTCTATAATGGAGTTCCTCCCCCGATTTCAGACTTCGGTCGTCCGTTCTAACCGGCTAGGGGTGTCCTCGAGTCGCCACCCAAAGCCTCCGAAAGGCATCGTTGTTGCACCACAAATCAAATAAATACAAATTATTGACTGAAATTATCGGATGTCAACGAGTGAATCCCAACAATTTCACCGCAAAAATGGAGAAACTTTGTCAACATATCCCTCGTTTACTGATAGGAATCATGATAAGCTTATCCAGACGAGGTCTCCCATAATGGCAATCGCCGCCTTTTCCGTTCCCCAACTCTATACCGAATCCCTCTTAGATACAACTACCCCCCGGGTCTGGATGATCGCCGCAGCCAAACTGCCGACCCGGTGGGGTGAGTTTTCCGTCGTCAGCTTTGGCAATAACCGGGACGGCAAGGACCACATTGCCCTCGTTCGCGGCGAGGTTGACGGTCGGCGTGACGTTCCCGTCCGGCTCCATTCCGAATGCTTGACCGGCGATGTTCTGGGCTCCCTGCGCTGCGATTGCCGCGATCAGCTCGAAGCCGCCCTCGAATCGCTGGGTAAGCAGGAGCACGGCATTCTGCTCTACCTGCGCCAGGAAGGCCGCGGGATTGGCCTCGCCAACAAGATCCGCGCCTACGCCCTGCAGGATGAGGGTCTCGATACGGTAGAGGCCAATCATGCGTTGGGCTATGCCGACGACGAACGCGACTATGGCGTGGCCGCCGGGATGCTGCGGGCGCTGGGCGTCTCCAGCATCCACCTGATGAGTAACAATCCGAAAAAGCTGGAAGGGCTGCGAGCGGCCGGAATTGATGTCGCCAATCGCATTCCCCATCAAATGCCTGTCCGGCGGCACAACCGCCACTATCTGCAAACCAAGGCGCGCAAGTCGGGCCACCTATTGAATCTGGATGCGCTCATGCTGGCTGCCGATGATTAACGGCCCGGCTTGCCGCCAACTTGGGAAAAAGGGGAGCGCAGTGACTCGCGCCCCTTTTTTTTGTATCCCCCCCCGTTGACGGTCCGACGCCGCAGCGCGGCGTCGAAGATCTCGACTCCGTCGGAGGGGGTTAGGAGGGGTGGGGCGGCCCTGCGATCCAGCTTAGACGAACGCCGCGGGCAGTTTACACCCGAATCCGAAATCCTGCGGTCCGGACGCGCGTGCTGTCTTGCTATATTTCTATCGCTTGGCGCTTGCTTTCGGGGAATTTTGACGATATATTACCAGCCGGTGGGAGTAAACTCGCGAACGTCGTGCGATTTTCAGCGATAGATTCAACGGTTGGAGGCCATTATGTCGCAGCGAACGGTCGTTAATGTCGAACCAATTGACGGGGGCTGGGCCGTGAAGTTCGAGGGAGCCAAGTCCTCGCTCAGCACACACACTGCCCGCGCCAGCGCCGTCAAGGCGGCCAGTGAGCTCGCGCAGTCTCTGCTGCCCGGCGAAGTCAAGATCCACCGCGCCGACGGCACGGTGGAAGAAAGCCTGCTCTTCGGCGAAGAGGCCACCACCCCGTAGCCTCCGCCCGTAGGCCGCTTGGATCCCGCTCGTTCCCCGATACCCCAGGGACACGGCTCGCCGTGTCCCTGTTTCTCTCTGTTCCCCCCGTTGACGGGGGGCAAGGGGGGGCTTGCAATTCCGCCGAGGCAAGCGTCTTCTGTCTTCGCCTTCCCGCAATCCGCCGCTCATCGTTCATCGTTTCTTCCCCGCTCGCCCATAAGAAAAGCAGAAGACCTTCATCTCTGCTTTTCTGTATTTCAGTCCGTTCGCATAGCGAACGAGATCTCGTTCTGCCGTAGGCAGAACGGACGTTTCAGTGTTTGCTTCCTACTCCGCCCGCCACTCCCCGCGCGCTACTATGCGCAGCGCCATGCCGTCATGCGGCCAGAATTCAGGATCCAGCAGATCCGGATCAAATCCCCAGTCCCGCTGCGCTTCCACGTAAGACGCGTTGGCAAAGTCCCCGACCGCGCGTTTGCTCTCGAAGATGCAAACCAGCGATCCGCGATAGGTCAATTGATGTCCGACCCATTTCTCGTGGAGCCGGATCAGATTTTCCGCGCCGCCGCCGTAGCTCCCCGGCGTCGTCGGCGTGTTGCCCGTCACCACACAGGTGTTCACCGTCGTTGCGTTCGCAATGCGCTGGTTAACGCCCTTCGACGCGTTGCCGTCCTCCCAATTGACCGAGTACACGTTGAACGCGTCGCACAGGATCGACGACGGCTTCTTGCTGATGGTATTGTAGTGACCCTCGAGGTACAACGGGGCATCCGTCGCCACCGTCAAGCCGCCGCCCGGCAGTTCCGCGCCGTTCTTCAATCGCACGGCGGCATTGGCCGCGCTGTAAGAAATGTAGACGATGCGATTCGGAGGCACGATCCCGGATGTGCGCAGCACGGAAATGTCGAGGGTCGTCATCTCCATGTCACGCTGCTCGCGGAAGTCGTGGACATTGGCTTGGCTGAAGTAGCCCGACCGGCAGCGCCACTGAATTCCCCAACGAATCCGTCGCCACTCCGTCAAGGATCTTCAGTCCCGCCTTGTAGTAGAAACGTGACGCCCGCATCTCTGCGTCGTCAGAAACGGTTCCCCGCAGAATCATATCAATCGAATTCGCCGGCGCCGGCAGCGGATACGGCAGCCGCGGCACTCCGTGCGCGGAGTCCATCAGCATCCCGCCCCAATCCGCCAGGGCATTCTGCTGCCAGTCCGGATCGCGGCTGTCATAGCTCAAATCCTGCCACTGTCCCGACGGATCCCGCACGCGCGCCTTACCGCTCAGGGACATTGTCGGATCCAGCGGCGTGTTGTAGACGTGCCCCGCCGCCGTCACCCGCGCCCCGATGTCCAGCGTGTTGTGCGAGGTCAGGTACAAATTGCCATTGGTGTGAATTCGCCCATTGTAATAATCGAGCGGAAAGTTCGGGCACATCTCCAGATCGTCGTCGTAATAGATCCCGAACTGGTACATGTCGATGACCTGCTGATTCATCGTCTGGTGCACAATCTTGTCCACCGACCCGCCCGTGTTCTCCGCATGACACGTGACGACATACGGTTTGATATCCGCCTTCAACCCCGCGAAGGGACCGGTCGCAATTTCGCTCCCGGTGCGCAGCGGCTGCGGGGTGATGAAAATTTCCGGGAATTCGAAGCCCGTCATTACCGGTGTAGGTACGGCGTCAAGCTGTGCGGTGGTTGGATTCGGATGCGCCGTTAACGTCGCCGCCAGCCATGCCGAAGCCTGTGCGCTGCCACCCTCCGCCGCGTAGAAAACGCGTGCTTCATGGTACCCACGCCGGGTCTGGCTGGAAGCGTTGCGCGAATATTGCACCGCCACCAATGCCATCCCCATCAGCGCGGCCAGGAGGATGATCGCCACGATCAGCACAAATCCGCGCGGCTGAAGTCGTCCGGCGGCAAGGGTCACGCTGAGCGCTCGAAGGCAGATTCATCTTGCTCATTTTGCCTTCCTGTAAGGAGATTAACGAAAATTTGAAACTCCGAAGGAGCCCACTGCAAATTGAGCAATTTTTGTACCATGCAACCCGATCAGTGACTTTAGCTTCATATATTATAATTTATCAGCGGGTTACCATCAGCTTCCGATACTTGCTGACACGCGCCCCCGATAAATGCATGCAAAACGCCACACCCGCCACAAGTCACTCGCAAGGCATTTCGTTCCATGACTGAACCGTTGCCACCGACACCGCACGAATCTCCTGCGGGCGAGAGGCATCGAATGGATCGGCTTTCCAACCCGAAATGCTGGAATATGTACCATTCTTCGCAAACGTGCGTGAAGCATTTCACCTGCAATTTTGCACGGGATAGTGTCATACTAAAATTAGCAAGCTCCACAGCAACCACCGCGCAATCCGGACAACTTTCGTCATAATTAAAGTTATAGGGAGTATTATAAATACATGGTGTGAACAATTCCATTTTCCCCTCTTGATATATGGACTTCTTTATCATAAACTATATATGTGCTTCGACACCCATCGACTGCGACGCAAAAATGAAGCATGTACGCGCGATGAAATCCGGGAAAGGAAATGTGATATGCGAATTTACTTAACGATGGGTCTCATGCTGCTCGGCCTGGCGCCCGCCTGGGCCCACAGCTCCTACACCGGCCGCTCGGGCTCACCCGGGCGCAACACCTGCGCCGCAAGCTGTCACGGTGGCACCGGTGGCACCATCAGTCTCAGCGGCTTCCCCGCGAGCTATACGCCCAATCAAAGTTATCTGCTGTCACTGTCGCACGGGACGGGCGGACAAATCGTCAATTTTAACGCGTCGTGCCGCATTGGCACGGGCATCGACAATGCCGGAGTCATCAGCGCTGGCACCGCCACGGCGATCTACAACGTCTCCGGCGAAACGAATGGCGTGCATTTCACGTCGTCGATTCAGGACGCCGGCACATTCACCTGGACCGCCCCGGCGGCCGGCTCCGGTTCCGTCCGGCTGTATCTCGGCGGCCTCCAGTTCGACTATGACGGTCCCAATTCTACGGTGGTGCTCGAAGCCGCCGAAGCCGTCCCGTTAGCCAACCCGCAGGGGCTGGTGGTGTTGGCGGAGTCACCGCATATGCGCCTCACGTGGAACCCTGTGACAGGAGCCAGTGGCTACAACGTTTATCGCGGCGTCAGCAACGACGTGATTATTACATTCGTCGGCAGCAGTGCTACGGCCAACTTCGTCGACAGCGCCGCCATGGACCGCGCGGATACACGGGCCTATTACCTCATCACGGCGACACAGCCGTAACGCACCTGCCAGTATGTAAAACGGCCGCGTCGTGTTCAGGGACGGCGCAGCCTGATAGAAAACGGGACAG
>CAVTJX010000015.1:0-422656 GCA_963735175.1 uncultured bacterium
GTGCCCGTCATCCGCACGCGGCTCAAGACCGCCGAGTTCTACCGCCGCCTCAAGCCGTTTCTCGACGACGCCTTCGCGCCGCGCACCACGGTCCACGGCTCGCTGGCGGACGTGTTCGGCGTGGGGCTGCTGTTTCGGGGACGCTCGGGGATCGGCAAGAGCGAGTGCGTGCTCGATCTGGTCGAGCGCGGGCACCGGCTGGTGGCGGACGACGTCGTCCACATCACGCGGCGTGGTCACGATGTGCTGATCGGCCGGGGACACGAGATTTCCCGGCACTTCATGGAAATCCGCGGCGTGGGACTGATCGACATCAACGCGTTGTTCGGGATTCGCTCCGTGCGCCAGCAGAAGCGCATCGAAGTGGTCGTGCAGCTCGAGGACTGGGACAACACCCGTGAATACGACCGCACCGGGCTCGATCAGCAGCGCGCCGAGCTGCTGGATGTGTCGGTCCCGCTGGTCAGGTCTCCCCTGAATCCGGGGAAGAACCTCACCGTGATCTGCGAAGTCGTCGCGATGAATCACCTGCTGCGCTACAGCGGCGTCGATTCCGCCGCGTCGTTCAACGAGCGGCTGATCGGGCGCATGCGTGAGAAAGGCGAAGTGCAGCAGTACCTCGAGGAAGACTATGAGTGAGCTGCGCGGCGTCATCGTGTCGCACGCGGCCGTCGCCCAGGCGCTCGTCGCAGCGGTGCGCGCGATCACGGGGATCGACGACGCGCTCACGCCGGTGTCCAAGAAGGGTGCGGCACGGAGGCCCTCGCGGAGCGGCTGCGCGAGGCGGTGGGAATCGGGACCGGCGGTGCTGTTCGTGGATCTGCCGGGCGGCTCCTGCATCGAGCAGCTCGACGCGCTACGCCAGGCAGCACGCCGACATCGCCGTCGTCACCGGCGTCAACCTCGCGATGCTGGTGGATTTCGTGTTCCACCGGTCGCTTCGCTCGACGAAGCCGCCGCCGGGCGGCGATGCGGGCGGGAAGGCGATCCGGGTACCCTGATGCCGATCGTGCTCTATCGGGTGGACGACCGACTGGTGCACGGCCAGGTCGTGGTCGGGTGGGGTCGACCGCTGGGGGTCGAGTTCATCGTCCTGGTGGACGAGGGCGTCTCGGCGAGCCCGTGGGAGCAGGACCTCTACCGGATGGCGGTGCCGCCCGAGATCGAGATCCGCTTCGCGACGGTCGCCGAAGCGTCGGCCGAGCTGGCCGCGTGGCAGGCGGCGGAACGGCGCAGTCTCATCCTCACCGGCGACCTGGAGACGATGGCGGCGCTCCATCAGGCCAACCCGCTGGTGGTACATCGCATCAACCTCGGCGGGGTGCACCACCGGCCGGGACGGCGCGAGCGGCTGCCGTATCTCTACCTCACCGACGAGGAGCTCCGCGGCCTGGTCGTGTTGTCGGCGGCGGGCGCCGAGATCACCGCGCAGGACCTGCCTACGTCGGCGGCCGTGCCGCTCCGGGCCCTGACATGAGCGAGCTTGCGCCGCATACGCTGCTGCTGCTCCTGGCCTGGGGCACGGTGGTGGCGCTCGACCTCGTGAGCGTGCCGCAGGCCATGCTGTCGCGGCCGCTGGTGGACGGGATGCTCCACCTGCAAACGCGCGTTGACCTCAAGAAAGTAGAAGTCGCGGTCGGCGTGAAGGAATTCCACCGTCCCCGCGTTGACATAACCTGCCGCGCTCACCACTTTCACCGCCGCCTCGCCCATCCGCCGCCGCAATTCCGGCGTCGGCGCTACGAAGGGCGACTCCTCGATAATCTTCTGGTGGCGGCGCTGCACCGAGCGCTCGCGTTCGCCCAAGTGGACGGCGTGGCCGTGCGCGTCACAGAAAATCTGAAACTCGATGTGCCGCGGGCCAGGCGCGAGATCTTCAAGATACACCGTCGAAATCGCCGAAAGCTGAACCCGCCTCGCGCATCGCGCCTTCCACGGCCTGCTGCAATTCCGCGGGATCATGCACCACGCGCATGCCCTTGCCGCCGCCCCCGGCCGCCGCTTGATCAGCACGGGGTAGCCAATGCGCTCGGCGGCTTGCGCGATCACCGCCGGATCCAGCGTGTCAAATATCGTCCCGGCGTCACCGGCACACCGGCCTGCTGCGCCAACACGCGCGATTCGATCTTATTCCCAGCAATCCCATCGCGCGCGGCGGCGGTCCGATAAACACCAGCCCGGCCTCCCCCACGGCCTCGGCAAAGCGCGGGTTTTCGAGGAAGGAATCCGTAGCCGGGGTGAATCGCCTCAGCGCCCGTGTCCTTTGCCGCTCGAATGATCTTTGCAATGTTCAGGTAGCTCTCGGCAGGCTGCGGCGGTCCGATACACACGGCCTCGTCGGCCAGTTCCACGTGCCGCGTCCCGGCGTCCACATCGCTGTAAACGGCGACAGTGCGGATTCCCAGTTCGCGCGCCGTGCGCATCACGCGGACGGCAATTTCCCCGCGGTTGGCAATGAGAGATCTTGTGGAACATCAGTGTCCGGTTATTTCAGCCACGCGGGCTTCCGCTTTTCCAGAAATGCCGCCATGCCTTCCCGTCCCTCCGCAGAAGACTCGCTGCTCCGCAATCCGCCGCGTCGTCAGTTCGCGCGCTTCGTCAAGCGGCAGCGCCATCACTTCGTCCACCAGCCGCTTCGCGTTCCGTACGGCCTGCGGACTGTTCTTCAGCAGCGCCTCCGTGTACTCCACCACCGCGTCGTCCAGCGCGTCCGCCCGCGCCACGCAACTGGCGAAACCGATTTCATACGCGCGCCGGGCTCCCAGCGGCATCGCCGTTAAAAACAATTCGCGCGCGCGGCCCACGCCGATCTTGCGGATCACGAACGGCGAGATCATCGCCGGGATCAGTCCGATGCGCACCTCGCTGCAAGCCAGCGCCGCGTTTTCTTCCATCACTACGATATCGCAGCAGGCCACCAGCCCTGCGCCGCCGCCAAAAGCGTTCCCTTGCACCCGCGCGATCGTCGGACAGGGAAAGCTGTACAGCGTTTGCGAAAGGTCGAATGCCTTGTGCGCGTCGCGCAGGTTTTCCTCGGGTGACGCGCTCTGCTGGCTCTGCATCCAGTGAAAGTCCGCGCCTGCGCAAAAGGTTTCGCCGTCCGCCGTCAGCACCAGCACGCGCACGGTCTCGCGTTGCGCCAACTCCGTCAGCGCCGCCGTCGAGTTCGGCGATCAGTTCGGCGTTCAGCGCATTGCGCACCTCGGGCCGCGCCAGCGTCACCACCGGCAGTTCCGGCGGCCCGCTGATACGCACGTAGCGGCGGGTTTCAGTAGTCTCCATCGAAGCGTCACCCGTCGGCGCGCGTGTTGCATCAGCGCATTCTGCAGGCGTTCCGGCTCGCGGCTGCCGATCAGGTACGTGGTGTTACCGGCGCGCACTTTAACGCCGCGTCCCAGATGCGCGTTGTACACCCACATGCCGCCAATGCCGTGAATCCCGATGCCGTACCAGAATTTTATCGTTTCGATTTCGCCCACCGCCACTTCGGTCAGCGCCAAACGCTTCCGCCAGAAGGGAAAACCAAACCGCAATTCGGATACGGTAACAATGGTTATCATCCGCGAAAACCCGAACGCCGCCAACAACCCGGCAAGCGGCGTGATCGACAAGCCGATCACGTCGGATTGGCGCAGCTCTTTCTGTTGAAGCGTGCCGACGAACGCGACAGCCACCGCGAGCAGTATCAGTAACGGAACCCAGCGAATCGCCTGCCGCTCTTCAAAAACGGGAGTGTCCATGGCGTTACATCCGGTAAACACCGGGCCGGTAATCCGGCACGGGGCGATTGGCCGCCATCGCGATTCCCAATGCGATCGCCTGCCGCGTATCAACGGGATCGAGAATGCCGTCATCCCACATCCGTGCCGTGGAAAAATACGGGCTGCCTTCATGCTCGTATTTTTCCAGCACCGGCTGGCGGATCGCGTCGGCCTCGGCGGCGGAGAGTTCCTTCCCCTGCGCGCGGAGCTGCTCTTCCTTCACCTGCACCAGCACGCCCGACGCCTGCTCGCCGCCCATCACGCTGATGCGCGCGTTCGGCCACATCCACAGCAGGCGCGGCGAATAGCCCCGGCCGCACATCGCGTAGTTGCCCGCGCCGTAGGAACCGCCCACTACCGCCGTGAACTTTGGCACGTCGGCGCAGGCCACGGCGTGTACCATCTTCGCGCCGTCGCTGGCGATCGCCCCATGCTCGTACTGCTTGCCGACGATGAAGCCGGTGATGTTCTGCAAAAAGACAGCGGGACCTTGCGCGTGGCGCAAAGTTCGATGAAATGCGCGCCTTTCTTGGCCGACTCGCCGAAGAGCACGCCGTTGTTGCCGATGATCCCCACCAGGTAGCCGTGAATCCGCGCAAAGCCGCACACCAGCGTCACGCCGTAGCGCGCCTTGAATTCCTGAAAGCGCGACCCGTCCACCATCCGCGCGATCACCTCGCGCACGTCGTAGGGCTCGCGCAGATTCGCCGGCACTACGCCGTACAGTTCCGCCGGATCGTACGCCGGATCTTCCGGCGCTTCGCGATCGAATTCATGTTTCGGCTCGTGCCCAGCGCCTCGACGATCGAACGCGTGATCGCCAGCGCGTGCTCGTCGTTGTTGGCGAAGTGGTCGGCCACGCCCGAAATTCGCGTGTGCACGTCCGCCCCGCCCAATTCCTCGGCGGTCACTTCTACCCCCGTTGCGGCCTTCACCAGCGGTGGCCCGCCGATGAAGATCGTGCCTACGCCCTTTACGATCACCGTTTCGTCCGACATCGCCGGCACGTACGCCCCGCCCGCCGTGCAGCTCCCCATCACCACCGCGATCTGCGGCAGCCGCTCGGCGCTGAGCCGCGCCTGATTATAGAATATGCGTCCGAAATGCTCCTTGTCCGGAAACGTCCCGGCCTGTTCCGGCAGAAGATCCCGCCCGAATCCACGAGGTAGATGCAGGGCAGGCGATTCTCCATGGCAATCTCCTGCGCGCGCAGGTGCTTCTTGATTGTCATCGGAAAATATGTGCCACCCTTCACCGTCGCGTCATTAGCCACCACCAGCACCTCGCGCCCATGCACGACGCCGACGCCGGTCACCATTCCCGCCGACGGCGCCTCGCCGCCGTACATGCCGTGCGCGGCCAAGGGCGAGAACTCGAGAAACGGCGTATCAGGATCGAACAGCTTCTCCAGCCGCTGCCGTACCGGCAGTTTGCCGCGCTCGATATGCCGCTCGATCGCCTGCCGCGGACCGCCCGCCGGATCCAAACCGCTCAGGTGCCCGCGCAGACCATCCACGAGCGCCCGCATCGCCTGGGCGTTAGCTTGAAATTCCGGATCCGCTGGCCGGATGCTCGATTGAATTTTCTGCACGAACCCTCAGAATAGGTGAGGAGAATGGTGATTCGACTATTGTCCGCGCGGTGGCGGCGGCACATAGAATCGCGGTCGCGCGTCGCTGCCGTGGTCGGTCAGCGTCAGCGCCTTATCGCCGTATCCCAGGCGTACGAGGCCCAATGGCTTCACGTCCGCGTTACGATACAGGATGACTTCCGCGCCGCCTGCGCCGGAGCCGCGGAATTTATCTGTGTCAAAAGTTCCGAAATAAATGTCCAAAGATTCGGTGCCCGCCTCCGCGGGACGGTCCACCGCGTCGTAATCCACTTGCTCCGTCCCCGCCTCAAGCTCCAACGTCTGCAATTCGCCCCGGTCGACCCGGTACAGTGCGCGAAAAATCTTGGTTCCTTCTGCGCTCGTCCCAACGGTCAGGTCGTACTCAATAATCTCCGGATCGCTCTCCATCGTCTCGTAGAACATCTGCAGCCACTCGGCGTCCTTGCCAAGCCATTCCGTCGGTCCCAGGTAGTAAACGCCCATCCGCGCCAGCACCGGCCCGTACGACCCCACGGCCTCATCCCAGGCCGTAAGTTGGTAGCGCGTGTACGCGCCGATGTGCATCGCGTCCAGCCTGCCGCGATACACAAGCCGGCGCATCCACTGGTGCGCCTGCGCGATCAAGACCTTTGGATTCGCCGCCTCCGACGCTTCTTCCGCCGCCGGGGATCGACGCAGTTTCTGCAGCGAATCAGCGGCTTCGGCATTCGTCAATTCCGCGCTGAGTCCGCCGCCTGCGCGGTCGAATCGCCCGTCACCGCATTTGACGAATCGACGATATCTTCCTTGCCAAGCAGAAAATCATACTGTGCGAAAGCCGCCGGTATCGCGAAACCCAACACGAAGACGAGCAGCGCGGCCAGTGAGCAAATCCGCTTCATGATGAAAAGTTCCTTCCTTACCAAACCGATTGCACCCGGCCGCCGTCGATACACAACGTCTGCCCGGTGATGTACGAGGCGCGCGGTGAAAGCAGAAACGCGCAGAACGCCGGAAACTCGTCAATCGACCCCAGCCGCTTCATGGGTATCTCTTCCTCGGACGCGGCCCGCACTTCGGCGATGCTCTTTCCCGTGCGCGCCGCCAGCGCGGCGTCCAGTTCCTGCGTGCGTTCGGTCAGAATTCGTCCCGGCGCCACATTATTGACGCGCACGTTCTTGTCGGCGACTTCATTCGCCAAGTAGCGCAGGTAGCCCACGACCGCAGGCCGCAGCGCGTTCGAGGTCGTCAAATTGACAATCGGCTGTTTCACCGTCGTCGAGGTGATCGCCAGCACGGATCCGCCGCCCTGCATGATCATCTGCGGCACGATCAACCGGCACAGCCGTACGACCGAGAGAAACACCGATTCAAACGCCCCCTGCCATTTCTCGTCCGTAATCGCCAGCGGCGGCCCGGCTGGCGGCCCGCCTGCGTTGGTCACAAATCCATCGAGCTTGCCGAAGGCAGAATACGTTTCGCGCACGAGTTCCGTAATGTCCTCCGCGCGCGTCAGGTCCGCTACCGATGTCTGGAAATTTTCCAATTGCTCGGCCCACAGCCGTTCCGCCGCGTCCGCCAGATTCTTCGCACTCGAACTCGCGAGCATCACTCGCGCGCCCTCGCGCAGCAATTCCCGCGCGATGGAAAAGCCCAGTCCCTTCGAAGCCGCGGTGACAAGGTAGCTCCGTCCCTTAAGTTCGAGATTCAAAACGTCGCCTTCGTGGTGACTTTGATCAGCATAGCGCTCGGCTTCCCGGCCTGCACCGTCACGGCGCCTTGAATGCCTTCGCCGTTCCAGCCGTTGAAATACCAGGAGCTGTCTTCTTCAACGAACACGCTGTACACTCCCGGCCGCACCGGCAGGAAAAACCGGCCGCTGGAATCCGTTACGGTCTCCGCGATCATCCGCGTCGGCACACTGTCGCGCCGCGCGCTCGCCAGACCGCCCGCTGTCGTCACAGGTTCATAGGCCCGCACACGCCGCTGGGCGCCGGGCAAAATTTTGCCGCGTGGGTGCTGCGGATCCACCGGTGGCATGAAGTTGCCTTCCCAAATCTCCACCGTGCCGTGAATTCCTTCCGCCGTGGTATCGATCACCGTCGCCGGATTCGAGATCGTCGCCGTGTGCCGTTCCGGCGCCTCCTTGCGCCCCATGCCCAGCGCCAGCGCCGCCACCGCCAACAGCATCACGGGCAACCAAAATTTGCGAAGTCGTCATCGCAGATCCTTTATTCGCAGTTGCACGGACTTGCGGCCGTTGTACTCGTTCTCCTCCACCGCGTAGACCATCTCAAAGGGCCGTCCGCCATGTGCCAGGCGGTTGATGTGCTGGCCCAAATTAAAGCCAATGGCCTCAAAGCTCACGCCCCCCTGCCCCGCGCGGAATTTCAAGTGGTTTGAGCCCACAATGCGTGGCACGTCCATTACGTCCAGCCCGCGCGAGAAAAAGTTCGGCCGGTTGTTCTTCGGCCCGAAGGGCGCGAACCGCTTCAGCAAGGCCACCACGTCCGGCGTGATCTTGTCGAGTGAGATCTCGCTCTCGATCTTGATCTTCGGGATCAGATCTTCCTCGGGAATCATCTCCTGGCAGACGGCTTCAAAGCGCCGCTTGAATTCGGGAATGTTTTCCGCGGCAATGGTTAATCCCGCCGCGTATTTATGCCCGCCAAATTGCAACAGCAGATCCTGACAGGCGCGCAACGCCTGGTAGATGTCGAACTTCGCGATCGCCCGTGCCGAACCTTTGCCCTGGCCGTTCTCGATGGTGATCATCACCGTCGGGCGGTAGTAGCGCTCGATCAGCCGCGAGGCCACGATTCCGATCACACCCGGATGCCAGCCCTCGCGCGACAACACGATCGAGCGTGCCGCCGAAGGATGGATCGCCGCGCTCTCGATTTCGGCCACGGCTTCTTCCAGCGTCGTGTTGTCAATGTCTTTGCGGCGCCGGTTTTCGTCCTCCAACACCATCGCGATTTCGCGCGAAGATTGCCGGTCGCGCGTCGTCAGCAGCCGCACGGCGCGTAGCGCGCTGCCCAGCCGGCCCACGGCGTTGATGCGCGGCGCGATGCCGAAGACGATATCGCCGACTTCGATCTTTCCCGCCTTGATGCAGGCGGTTTCGATCAGCGACGCCAGGCCCACCTCAGGCAGATTGTTGATTTTCTCGAGGCCTAGCTTCACGAACACGCGATTTTCATCCACCAGCGGCACGATGTCCGCCGCGCTGCCCAGGGCCACGAGGTCGAGATACTTTTCCGTGTACTCGGGCTCGAGCTTCAGCTTCTGGATGATCCCCTGCGCAATCTTGTAAGCCACGCCCACGCCCGAGAAGTTCCTTGAACGGATAGCCGCAGCCCTCGCGCTTGGGATCGCACACCGCCACGGCCACGGGAATCGCGTCCCCCGGTTCGTGGTGATCGGAGATAATCAGATCGATGCCCAGCGATGTGGCGATCTGGGATTCGCGGATCGAGGTGATGCCGCAATCCACGCTGACGATTAAGCTCGCCCCGCCGCGCTGCAGTTCCAGAATTCCGGTCTCGGAAATCCCGTAGCCCTCATTCTGCCGGTCCGGAATGTACGGAACGACGTCGCCGCCGAGGTCTTTGAGAAACAAGTAAAGCATGGACGCCGAGGTGATCCCATCGACGTCGTAGTCGCCGTAGATGGCAATCCGCTCGCGCTTTTCCAGTGCGCCGACGATCCGGTCCACCGCCTTGTCCATATCGAGCATCAGAAACGGGTCGTACAGATGGGCCGCTGTCGGATTAAAGAAGCGTTCCACCTGCTCCTTCGTGTCGATGCCGCGATTGATCAGGATACGGGCGATGGTATAGGGGATGGCGGTCTCTTGGCTTAGCTTCTCAATCTCCTCATGGGGCCGGCTGTCCACCAGTTCCCATTTTGATTGCATGATTGGTCCTGTTTATTTCGTAACACAAAAATCTCCTTGAGTGGACTTCGCCGCAACAGCTCCCTGAGCCGGCGCGAAACCGAATAAATCTCATGTAGGGACACGGCTTGCCGTGTCCTCTGTCGCCAACCAACCTTTGATTGATCTCTTGTAGGGACATGGCACGCCATGTCCTCTTGTATTCATCGGTGAAGCAAAACCGCCCTCTTCACTTCATCCTTCTTACTTCTCTTCGACCCGCCCGTCCAGCAGATACCACGTCGCCCCACGCTGGGCATAAGCCCGGAAATACTGCGGGCGGACGATTGGATTCAAATGCGAAACGCCGCAGCAGTAGTCATGAATGATCTGCTGATAGCCCTCGTCGAACTCGTTGCCATTAAAATACCAGCCGCAGCGCCCTTCGCGGCAAAAGAAATAGAACGGTTTCCCCGCGAGGATCTGGAAATCGAAACACCCCTCGTATCCCCGTTCGCGCTGCAAATCCACGCCGTTCACAATCGCATGATGCCCACTGTTGCCGATGTACTCGACAACTGTACTGTCTCCCCAGGCAAACGCCGTTACCAGATCCGGCGGCTCGTCGCTCGAGGTCGTGAACCGCTGCACCACGGAATCGTTGCGCGCC
Source organism: uncultured bacterium (assembly GCA_963735175.1). GTDB lineage: Bacteria > Electryoneota > RPQS01 > RPQS01 > RPQS01 > CAVTJX01. The sequence continues at coordinate 9,900 of CAVTJX010000015.1, forward strand.
AGTGTATAATACCGGTCCCACGTTTTCACCACGCGCGCATAGGCTGAATCGGCAATCGCCAGCGAATCCTTCAAATGCTGCCACGACTCGCGCGGATTGTTAAAATCCCAACGATCGCGCAAGCTGCCAGTCTGCGTCAGTATCCAGCGCGCGCCGTCACTCGTGCGCACGGTCCAGACTTTCTGCGGTGCGACGGCCACCAGATTGAAGAACACCCGCCCGTCGCCGTCGGCATTGCGCGAGGTATCGAGCAGTGCATTGCGCGCCGTCGCGTCCTCTTCCGCCCGCCGGTTCACTTCCACCGTCACTATCGCCGCCTCGGCGGAATCGGGAATCTGCCGGTGTTCCACCATCCGCTCGCGCATAGATTTTCGCGCGTTCTTCGGGTCTTGTATCTGGTTCGTCCGCCAGTCCCGCGGCGGCGGGGTATAAGCCAACACTGTCGAGTCCGGCCATTTCACGAGGCCGTTAGCCACCTGCACGGAATCCGCCAGCGGCAGAAAGATCGCGTCCCGGTGGGGTATGAGATTCGGATCGGTCGCAATCTCGAAACTGCGCACCACCAGCCGCGGCTCATCTGCCAAGGCTGCGTGTGCCATCAGGCACAGTACAAAGGCAATGACGACTTTCATCCTTCATCCTTCATACTTCATACTTTTCTTCGAGTCCGCCGGTAAGCCGAATTCTGTTCTCCTCGTCTGTGTTCGCCGAGCAGGGTCTGTGACCCTGCCGGAACGTAACACGCGTGGGAGTGACGATCATCTATCTGGGGCGGCCATTGCTGACCACCTCGGTGCGACCTACCCGCCGCCACTTGGGCCCCGCGGGCCACGGGGACTGACGGCTTATTTGGTCTTGCTCCGGGCGGGGTTTTCCCTGCCGTTTCCATTACTGAAAACGCGGTGCGCTCTTACCGCACCATTTCACCCTTACCGGAAGAAAGGATGAAGGATAGGGATGAAGGCGGAATAAAACTGAATCGCGCTCTGCAATTCATCCTTCATCCTTCCACCTTCATCCTTTCTTCCGGCGGTATCTTTTCTGTGGCACTATCCGTTGCGTTGCCGCACCCGGCCGTTAGCCGGCGCCCTGCCCTGTGGAGTTCGGACTTTCCTCGGCGAGGCGTTGCCGCCTCCACCGCGATCGCCTGGCGGACTCGAAGAAAACTATCACTAATACTTGGAATCCCTGCACGAATTATAGAACTAAAATTAGCCATTGCCTTTGTAGGTGCCGACACAAAAATTGCGTCGGCTTTCGAAGAAGTGTCTATACTCAATTATTTCAGGGCGTACATTTACTACCTTCTTCCAGCCTTCGTCCCAAATTGCAGATTCCCAGTCTGGAGTGCCAACCAAATTGCTGTTATGCGGTTTCCCAAGTGTTACATGGCCAAATTCATGAACGAGATCCCAAAGGATATCTAAGCCTTTCGATGCTCTTCTACTAAAATTCAATTCAATGTAACCACCATCGCCATTTTCATGATGTACTGTCCTTGATCTAAAAAGTTCTCTTGAATACACTTCAGTTGGTATTATATGGTAGCGCTTCGCTTGTATTTCTTCACATATGTAACGAACGCAATCTGTAAACTGTTCGAGCACTTGGTTCTCAAGAGATTCATTCTTTGCACGCGCAATGATCTCAAGAACCATATCCGTGCAAGATTTCGAAGCCATTGTCATTTCCTTGACAACTACCATTCCAAAATGCTGTTGTCGATTTCCTGACGGGCAAGGGCGCCGTTGCGATTCAAGATCGTCACAATGGCGACTTGCAGCCCTTATTACTTCTTAGAGATTCCGCTCAAATTCGGGATGGGCTTTCTTGAGACTATCCAGCTTAGCTGCATCTCGCTTGATCGATTCTTCATATAGCCGTATGCGGCCAGTGAGATATAATTTCGCAGAGTCGTGATGTGCCACGGTTAAGAAATTCGTTACGGTCAGTCTCATCGTTGTTGCATCCTCAACCGCGCCTTCGAGACTCTGGATTTCGTGCTGGTAGTCCAAAGATTCGTTAAGTTGATTTCCACGTATCTCTCCCCATGTTGGGACCCAAGCATAGCCCCTTGGCTTATTCCCCAGCCATGCTGAGGAAATTGCTTCTTTAGCTTGGAAATATGGGATTTCTAAGTTCGCACTGGGCTCGACACAGATGGATGTCCGATCTAACTGACGGACAAGTTCCTTACATTTCGACATCCATCGTGAAGTACGACCGCGAACCGATCCGCCACCGTTCCATACAGTTGCGAATTCAACATGACGATTTATATCTTCCTCTCCTCTGGACGCAGCCTGAAGCACTTGATCGAAAATGTATGCGGAATTCACGTAAGCGATCCGCCACTCTCCTACCTCTTCGTGATAGTCTACTTGTACTATACCATCAATATCTTCTTTATTGAGCATATCCAGCCCCTGAGGGACAAGTATCGTAATCCTCCCATGTCGATCAGCTTTGATATACTCCATTTCAGGAGGGTAAATGACTGCGGTAATGCCTGACTTAGACAATACACCTGTGAATCGTTCCCGAAGGTTCTCTAAGTGTAAAAATACACCCTTGGTTGATGGTTCCCAATGACAATTGCTTCGCTGATCTGCAAGAAGTAACGGAGAACAGAACAACCACATTCTTAGCAGGCCACCGCGGAAGTTCGGACGCACGACCCGATGGATGGAGAATACAACTGCCACCAATGATAAAGGAGACAATTAACAATCTTCTTATGCTGTTGGCATTACTACGCATAGTGTTCCTCTTGACACGTTCCATTTCAGGTCCAGCGGTGTATTTCCCCCACTAAACATTATCCGCTTGGAACGGCTACACTGTCATTATAATCTCGGCATTCTCTGTTTGATTCATAGTCGAATGTTCAGGAAATCATGGTCTAGTCACTCGCGCCCCCGCCTTGTCCAGCGCCTCGTTATACAGCCGATCCGCGTGCTTGTTCTGTTCTCGCGGAATATGGCGGATGCGCAGTGTAAACGGCACCGCCTTCTTCGCAAGCTGCACCCGGTTCCACAACTCCTGCAAGCGCGGTTCCTTGATCTTCCACTTGCCGATCACCTGCTGGTAGACCAGCATGCTGTCGGTGTGCACGCGCAGCACCTCCGCTCCGCTCTCCCGGATTAGCGGATCTTCCGCGGCAACTTCGAGCAGACGAATCAGCGCGCGGTACTCGGCTTCGTTGTTGGTGCCGTGACCGATCGCCCGGCCCTCTTCAAACAGCAGCTTGCCGGAGCCGTCGCTGACCACAACCCCGATCCCGGCGGGCCCGGGATTCCCCCGCGCTCCGCCGTCGATGTAAGCAATGAGATCCATGAAATAAGAAATTAGAAATAGAGAAATTAAAAGATCGGAAGCGGAAATCCGGTGCAAGGCTTTTCTCATTTCTCGTTTCTCATTTTCCGGTTAAGGAACAATAATCCGCCCGCACGTCTCGCACAGCACAATGTCGATCTGCTTGCGGATATTCACTTGTGTCTGCTGCGGAATCACCGCGAAACAGCCGCCGCACGCGCCGTCCATGATGTGCGCCACGCCCCGGCCGTCCTTCGCCTTGCGAATCCGTTCGTAGTGGGCATAGAGCGGCTTCATGATCCGCACCACCACGTTCTCCCGCCGGTGCATAAGTTCGCGCTCTTCGGCTTCGGTTTCGGCCAGCTTTTCCTTCAGGTCCGACGACTTCGTCTTCTCTTCGACGCGTACCTTCTCCAAGTCGCCCTGCCGCTCCTCGATCTGCCGCAAGCGGTCGGCCTTGCGTTGTGTGGCGCTGGTAATCTCCGCTTCGCACTTGCCGATCTCCTCCTTCACGAAGTTGAATTCGGCGGTGATCGCGTCGTATTCGCGCGTCGTCTTGACGGCGTAGAGCTGTTGCTGTAGCTTTGTCAGCTTCTCGCGCGATTCTTCGAGCTGCTGCGTCCGTTCGCCGAGGATCCGCGTCGTCTCCTCCAGCTCGTTACGGCGCTCAGATATGAAGGTCTCATACTCGCGGATCCGGGCTGACAGCCGGTCCACTTCCTCGGGCAGATCGCCGCGCTCCATGGCAATGTCGCGCAAATCATCGTCAATCGCCTGCAGATCCGTGAGGAGTTTGACCGCCTCCCGGACCTTGTTTTCCAGACCAGCCTCGTTAGTCACGTTACCTCGTCAGGGTTAATGGAAGCTAATTAAGCCAAAAAAAAGGTGTGCGCAAAAACTCGGCACACCTCGTGTCCACTCCGCCGGCCGCACGGAAAAACCGAATCGCCACCCGTGTCGGGCTGACGGCTGTCGCAGGATCAATACGTTGGAGGACAAGGAACATGAAAAAAACATGCGCTGCTTGACACACCGTGGACCTTCGTGGGCCCGCCAGGATTCGAACCTGGGACCGACGGATTATGAGTCCGCTGCTCTAACCGCTGAGCTACGAGCCCCTGACCGATACCGCCCGCCGGCGGTCATGGCGGAGTCAGCGTGGCCGGGCTAATCGCGGAAATGTTCAGAATATCATCCGCAGAGCGCCGCCTTCCAGTGAAAATCCGGCCTCTCCAGCTAATCCTTAAAATATAGGAAACATGGGCGTAATGTCAAGGGGCCAGTGGATACAAAATGTCTATCTATAGTGCTGATAATCTTAGACAAAGGCAATGTAGGCGAGATTTCGACTCCTCTCCTTCTTAATTTTCATTCACTTTCATCGCCTTCCCGGCCCATTCCGCCAGCGTTTCATGGAGGATTTGGTCCGGCACGAGCTCCAGCGACAGCTCCGCAACGTGCAGGGGTAGGTCGTCCGGCCACGATGTTAGCCGCAATCGGTCCTTCGCGGTGGTAATCACCGCCATCGCCCCACTTTGCCGCGCCGCCAGACAGACCGCAATTACATCGTCCTTGGTAAACCGATGATGGTCCCGAAAGGCCAGTTCCCCCTTAATATTCAAACTCTTATCCAGGAGCATCCGCGTGAACCGGGACGGCCGGGCAATTGAAGTTAGCACAAACAGGGGCCGGGATGGATCTTCTATCAGCTCCGGCGGCAGCGTAAGACTCGGCACCGCCTGTATAAACGGCTTTCCCAGCCGTGCTGCCAGTCGTGCCGCCGCCTCTACCTCGACCCCCACCCCGATGAGCATGCTCGCCCGCACCAGAGCCCTCGGTGCTTCCCGTAGCGGCCCGGCCGGTAATAGCCGCCCGTTTCCCAAGGGCTCCAGTCCATCGACCAGCACCAAATCCAGATCCCGCGCGATCTTCCGATGCTGAAAGCCGTCATCGAGGAGCAACAACCACGCACCCAGGCGGCCCACCGCGTGCTGCGCCGCCGACGTACGCTCCGCATGGACGACCACGGTCGCATTGGGCAACGCCTGCTTGATCAGCAGCGGCTCATCGCCACACAGCCGGTAGTTCATCCCCGGCTCGACAACCACCAGTTCCCGGCTCTCCCGTCCATATCCCCGGCTGAGCACTGCCAAGGCGTTAGGCTTGGCCAGCTCCGGCTGCAGCTTCATGAGCAGCCGCCCGAGCGCCATCACACACGGCGTCTTCCCTGTTCCGCCGACAGCCAAATTACCCACCGATATTACGGGCACAGGTGGCCGAAATGCCTGTGCCGGATCCTGCCGCCGTGCGTCCCACGCCGCTCCCCAGCCGTACAACTTCGACAGCGGCACCGTCAGCCACGCCGGGGCAACCGCGCGGTTGGTAGGAAATTCACCGCTGAGAAGTCTGCTCTGGGAGGAGGTATTGGAGGGAGGAGACACGTGCTGAGGAAAAGGGGATTGGAACGCCCGTCAATCGGGTTCAAGTTCCGGTTTTCTGTAGGGTATTAAAACAACAAGATACCGTTCTCCATCCCAAGAAGCAAGCTTTGCCATAGCCGTTTTCTGTCACATCCTCGCACCCGGAGATTTGACTTGGTGATGGGCGTACGACCTGTGAACTTGAGGCGCCGTAGTCACCTCTTGCTTTTCTGCCAGTGAAGGCATAGATTATTGTTTCCTCAACTCTTGAAGGTTTTCATTGAAACTGCTGATTTTCGATATAGATGGCACACTCACCCATCTCGATGGCGCCACCCGCCGCGCCTTCAATGCCGCTTATGTCCGGCTCTTCGGGATCTCGATCACCATGGACGGCCTGAAACTGCATGGCCGCACAGACCCCCTCATTTTCCGGGACTGCTTCGACCTTAGCGGCCTGACCGGTGACTATGATGAGATCTTCGGCCAGTTCCGCGAGGTCTATTTGCAGGAGCTGCCCCTCTCCATTGCCGCCAGTGCCAAAGCCCGCACACTGCCCGGCGTCTCCGAGCTGCTTGCGACCCTCGATGCGCGCCGTGACCGGGCCGCCCTCGCCCTCGGCACGGGCAACATGGAAGCGGGGGCGCGCATAAAAATCGGCAGCTTCGGACTCAATCACTATTTCCCCGTGGGCGGCTTCGGCGACGTGCACAACCACCGCAGTCTCATCATGCAGGATGCCATCCGCAATTCCCAGCGGCATTATGGCCGCACCTTCGACCCCGCGGACATCTGGGTCATCGGCGACACGATCCACGACGTCGAAGGCGGCAAGCTGGTGAACGCGAAGACAATGGGAGTGGCCACCGGCGGCGCGTTCAGTGCGGAAGAGCTGGTCGCCGTGGGCGCGGATGTGGTCTTCCCCGATTTGTCCGACACCGCCGCCGTGCTGCAAGCATTCGGACTCGACTGAACCGTGCCCAAGTACTCACGCGCTTCTCTGTTCGGCCTTATGATGCTGCACGCCAGTATCAATTCCGGCGGCTACCTGATCGTCAAACTCGGACTCTCCGAATTCAATCCGCTGGCCTTCGCCTTCTGGCGTTTTGTCTTCGGCCTTGGTGCCCTGGGCGTGATGGGCTTTCTGCTGAATGCCTGGCCGCGTATCGACCGGCAGGACTGGCCGCGCTTTTTGCTGCTGGCCCTCGTGGCTGTGCCGGGCAACCAGCTCCTGTACCTGAGCGGCATGCGCTACACCGTGCCTTCGCATGCCAGTCTGATCTACGCGACCACGGCCGCCTTTGCGCTACTGTTGTCCGTGCTCATGGGCTATGAAAAACTCCAGCGGCTGAAGCTCGTCGCCATCGTCATTGCCGTCGCCGGTGTGGCGCTGGTGGTCTCTAACAGCCCCACTGTGATGATCGGCTCGGAAAACTTTTTTGGCGACGTCCTCGTCACCCTCAGCATGTTCGCCTGGGCGGCCTACACGGTGCTCGCCAAGCCGATGGTCGAAAAATACGGTGCGGTCCGCGCCACGCTTGCCGCCCTCACGACAGGCATGATTATCGGCTTGCCGTTTCTGATCTATCCGGCCCTGACTCAGGACTACAGCATTCTCACGTGGCGCGGCTGGAGTGGCACGATCTACACCGGGATTATGGTCACCGGCGTCACCTACACGCTCTGGTTCGCGATGCTGAAGCGGGTCGCGCCGTCACAGGTGGCGATTCTCACCACGCCTCAGCCCGTGATCACCACCGCGCTCTCGGTGCTGCTGCTGCACGAAGTCATCGGCGTCACCCTCATCACCGGCGGCCTGCTGGTAATCGGCGGCGTGCTCCTCATGCAAGCCCCGGCCCTGCTCCGCGACGCCCGCAATTCTTCGATCCTGAACCGCCTGCCCCGCGAGCGAGTGTAATTCCACATGGATTGCGGAATGTAGTGCCGCACGGCAGTGCGCTCTGAATTTCCCGTTCCCTCCGTTTCGCCGACTTCTCCCGGACTTGATCCGGGATAAACTCGGGGATTCAGTGAGGTCTGTCTTTTCTTCGTTCTTCGTTCATCGTTCATCGTTCTCCAGAGGTCTCATGTCTCTTCACGGTAAAACCTTCGCCGTCCTCGTCGAGCAGGACTACCAGGATCTCGAAGTCTGGTACCCCGTTTACCGCCTCCGCGAGGAAGGCGCCACCGTCCACCTCGTCGGCACCGGCTCCGCCGCCGAATATAAGAGCAAGCATGGCTATCCCGCCAAACCGGATATTACCGCCGCCAACGTGAACGCCAGTGAATTTGACGGCCTCGTGATTCCCGGCGGCTGGGCGCCCGACCGCCTGCGGCAGCATGAGTCCGTGTTGCGCCTCGTGCGCGACATGAGCGCCGCAAAGAAACCCATCGCCTGCATCTGCCACGGCGGCTGGGTGCTGGCCTCGGCCGATGTCGTGCGCGGCCGCAACCTCACGAGCTACATTGCCATCAAGGACGATCTGCTTCACGCCGGTGCCAACTGGCAGGATGCCGAAGTCGTCATCGACGGCAATCTCGTCACCGCGCGCAAGCCCGACGATCTGCCCGCCTTCATGCGCGAATACCTGCGGCTCTTCAAGTGACCACTCAGGACGCCGCCGAATTACTGCGCCACTACGCCCTGTTGCTGGAACTCCTGGGTGAAGAAGCGTTCCGCGCCCGAACCTACGAGAACGCCGCGCGACAACTCGAAGCGCAGGGCGAAACGCTGGACGTACTCATCGAAAGCGGCCGGCTTGCGACGGTTAAAGGCATTGGCAAAAGTCTGAACACGGCGATTCGCGAACTGGCCGTCACCGGTACCTTCGCCGAACTCGAAGCCGCCCGCGAACAGGTCCCCGACGGTGTCCTGGAACTTCTGCGTGTCGAGGGCCTCGGCCCTAAGAAGGCCCGCGCCCTCTGGACACAGGCCGGTGTGAATTCGCTGAAGGCGCTCGAAAACGCGCTTGATTCCGGCCAGATCGAAGTCCTGCCCGGCTTCGGCGCCAAAACCGCGCAGAAATTCCGCGCCAGCCTCGCCTTCATCACTCAAGTTTCGGGCCGCCACTGGCGGCATCACGCGCTCCGCGCCGCGGATTCCCTGCGCGAACTGCTTACGCCGATTGCGGGCATTGAAGAGATCTTTTTCGGCGGCAGTTTGCGGCGCAACATGGAGACCGTCGGCGACCTGGACGTGTTGCTCGTGGCCCCCGAGAATCAAATCGACTCGATCCGCCGCGCCGTACTCGCACTCGAAAATATTCAGTGGACGGAGACTGGCGAGGTCATGCAGGGCCGCACCACCACCGGTTTTGATGTCGATCTGTCCGTTTGCCCCCCGCGCCTTGCCGGAGTACACAAAGTGCTCGCCACCGGCTCTAAGGAGCATCGGCAGGTCTTGCGCGCGCTTGCAGCGCAAAAGGAAATCGTGCTGGAATCGCTGGTGACGGCCAGCGAAGAGGATGTCTACGCCGCGCTCGGTCTGCGCTTCGTCCCACCGCCGCTGCGGGAAGGAACGACCGCGTTGCGCCCGCTCGGCGGCGATCCGTATCCCGAACCGGTCAACGCCTCGCAGCTTCGCGGCATCCTGCACGTTCACACCACCGCCTCCGACGGCAATCACACGTTGCGCGAACTGGCGTCGGCCACGATCGAACACGGCTACGAATATCTGGGCATCGCCGATCATTCGCAAACCGCCTCCTATGCGGGCGGTCTGACTCCCGACCGCGTCCGCGCCCAGTGGAAGGAGATCGACGCGCTTAACGCCGAACTCGCTCCCTTCCGGATTTTAAAGGGCACCGAGGCTGACATTCTGGCCGATGGCCGCCCCGATTTCGACGATGAATTGCTCGCGGGATTCGACTTCGTGATCGCCTCAATTCATAGCGCCTTCAATATGACCGAGGCCGAAGCCACCGACCGCCTCTGCCGCGCGTTGGAAAATCCGCACGTCGACATCCTCGGCCACGCCACGGGCCGACTGCTGCTGGAACGCGCAGGTTATTCCGTCGATCACGAACGCTTGCTGCAATGCGCCGCCGCTAACGGCAAGGCCATTGAATTGAATTCCAATCCACACCGACTCGATCTGGATTGGCGCTGGCTGGCGCGCGCGCAGGAACTTGGCGTTCCCGTGCCCCTCAGTCCCGATGCGCATCATATCGAGGGCTTGTGGGACATCCGTTTTGGATTAGACGTCGCCGCCAAGGGGCCACTCACGGCCGCCAACTGCCCCAGCACCTGGAGCGCCGGCGAATTTTTACACTGGTGTCAAACTCATAAGAGCACAACGTGACTACATTGCAGGAAATCCTCGACTGTGTCGAGGGCGATGACTTCCGCGAAGAATGCCAGAGCATTTGCGCCTGTCTGCGGGAACTCGATGGCCGCTATGACTGGGTGGGCATTTACTGGCTGAAGGGCGAAACCCTCGTCCTCGGCCCTTGGTCTGGCCCCGAGGAAACCGAACACAAGAAGATTCCCATCAGCGAAGGCATTTGCGGCGCCGCCGTGCGCGAAAAGCGCACGATCATCGTCGACGACGTGCAAAGCGACCCGCGCTACCTCGCGTGCTTCACCACCACCCGCTCGGAGATCGTCGTCCCGATTCGCGCCAAGAATAAAATCATCGGCGAAATCGACATCGACGGCAAGGAAAAAGGACTCTTCAACAAGGACGATCAGGCCGTCCTCGAAGCCCTCGCCGAGCACATCGGACAACAGTGGCCGGGCAAATGGTAGCCGACGCGCCGCTGATGATCTCCGTCTCCGGCGTGCGCGGCATCGTGGGCCGTTCGCTCACCGCCGACCTTGTCGTCAAGTGGGCGATGGCCTTTGGCACGCTTTGCAAGCCCGGTCCCGTCGTAGTCGGCGGCGACAGCCGCATCTCTAAAACCATGATGCGCGCCGCCACCTTCGCGGGACTTCTCCGGCGCGGGCGCGCGCATCATCGATGTCGGCGTCGTCTCCACGCCCACCGTCGGCCTCGCCGTCGAACACCACAAAGCTCGCGGCGGCATCGCCATCACCGCCAGCCACAACCCCGCCGAGTGGAACGCCCTGAAGTTTTTCGACAGCACGGGGATGTTCCTCGATGAGGCCGCCGGATCGAAAGCTGCACGGCCTCACCGAATCCGGCCAGCGTCTCGACGTGCCCGCTGGCGAAGATCGGCACCTACGAACAAGACGAGCAAGCCGTCCGCCGCCACATCGACGCAGCACTCGGCGATTCCGTTTCTGAAGCTGAAGGAGCTGCGCGCCCGGCGCTTTCGCGTCGGCCTCGACTGCGTGAACGGCGCGGGCGGTGAAATGCTGACCAAGCTCCTTCACGAACTCGGCTGCGAAATCGCGGGTTTTCATCTCGAACCCACCGGCATCTTCCCGCGCAACCCCGAGCCACTGCCCGAACACCTGATCGAAGTCGGCGCCGCCATGCGCGAGGCCCGCGTCGATATCGGTTTCGTCGTCGATCCCGACGCCGACCGCCTCGCCGTGCTGCTCGAAACCGGCGCGCCCGCGGGCGAGGAACTCACCGTCGTCGCCGCCTCGGATCTGGTGTTGCGCTATAAGAAAGGTCCCGTCGTCGTCAATTGCTCCACCACCCGTGCCATCGACGACCTCGCCGCCAAGTACGGCGTGCCCGTCTATCGCACCAAGGTCGGCGAAGCTCACGTCGCTCGCAAGATGAAAGATACCGGCGCAGTCATCGGCGGCGAAGGCAACGGCGGCGTAATGCTGCCGCTGGTCCACGCCGCGCGCGACACCGCCGTCGGCATTCCCATCATCCTGCAGGCCGTGCTCGAAGCGGGCAAGAGTGCCTCCGGCTATTTCGGTTCGCTGCCCCGCTATCAGATGGTCAAACGCCGCGTCGATTTCCCGGATCTGGGAAAGCTGAAGCACGCCCTTGCCACTGTCGAAACGCGCGTTTCGTTGGGTACGCCCGATCGCCTTGACGGGCTGAAGTGGACGCTGCCCAATGCCTGGGTGCAGGTCCGCGCCTCCAACACCGAGCCCATCGCCCGCGTCTTCGCCGAGGCCCCCGAAAAACAAACCGCCGAAGACCTCGTCACTCAAGTCATGCACGCGCTCGAAGCATAGGAACAATTTCGCTTCCAGAACCACCTTCAGAGGAACCATGGATCGTACGGTTGCGTTAATACTGGGCGGCGGGCGCGGTCAGCGGCTGCATCCGCTGACGAAGCACCGCTCGAAACCCGCAGTGCCCTTCGGCGGCATGTACCGCCTCATCGACATCCCCGTCTCCAACTCGCTGAACTCGGGGATCTACCGCATCTTCGTCGTCACCCAGTTCAACTCGGCCTCGCTCAACCGCCACGTCGGCCTGACCTACAACTTCGACGCCTTCCGCGAAGGCTTTGTGACTATCCTTGCCGCCGAGCAGACGCCCGACAGCATGGACTGGTACCAGGGCACCGCCGACGCCGTGCGCCAGAACATGCGCCACTTGCGCAGCCAGCAGCCGCAGGATGTGCTGATCCTCTCCGGCGACCACATCTACCGCATGGACTACCGCGTGATGCTCGCTCTCGCACCGCCAGCAGCGCGGCGACGTCACCATTGCCGCCCTGCCCGTGCGCCAGTCGGAAATTTCCCGTTTCGGCATCCTGCGCATGAATACCGAGGGCCGCATCACCGATTTCGTGGAGAAGCCCCAGAAGCCCGGACCTTGTCAAGGGCTGGGAATTGTCCCCGGGCCTCTTTAACAGCGCGCATCTTCCCGGTGACGGGCCGATCTACATGGCGTCGATGGGCATCTACGCGCTCCGCTACGACGCGATGGACGATATGCTCGAACCCGAGCGCGGCACCGATTTCGGCAACCACGTCATCCCCTGGGCCATCACCCACTGCCGCGTGTTCGGTTTTCCCTTCGCCGATTACTGGGAAGACATCGGAACGATTCGCTCCTACTACGACGCGAACCTCGCGCTTACCGACGACAGGCCGAAGTTCGAGCTGTTCAATCCGCAGATGAAGCTCTTCACGCATCCCCGCTTTCTGCCCGGTGCGCGGCTCGGTGATTCCCACATCCGCCACAGCCTGCTCTGCGCGGGCGCCCGCGCCGAAGAGGTCCGCGTCGACCGCAGCATCGTCGGCCTGCGCGCCGCGTTGAAGAGCGGCGTCACCATCGGCGATTCCGTCATTTGCGGCGCAGACTTTTACGAATCCGAGGAGAGCCTCGCCGAGAATCGCGAATTGCAGCGGCCCGACGTCGGTATCGGGGGCGATACCTTCATCCGCCGCGCCATTGTCGATAAGAATGCCCGCATCGGCTACGGCGTCGTCATCGATCCCGGCGAAAATGCCCCCGATTCCGACGGCGACGGCTACGCCGTGCGCGATGGGATCGTCATCATTGAAAAAAGCGCCGTCATCCCCGATGGCAGCAGAATCCCGGAGCGCAAGTAATTTGCTGGTTGTCGAACTGATCGCGCGCAAACAGCGCGGCGAAGCGCTGGCGGCCGATGAAATTTCCGCCCTCGTTCAGGGCTTCACGACGGGCGACGTCCCGGAGTACCAGATGGCCGCCATGCTCATGGCCATTTATTTCCAGGGACTCACTGACGACGAAGGCCGCCATTTCCTCAAGGCCATGATCGACTCCGGGCGGCGACTCACGCTCCCGTCAGTACCCGGCATCAAGGTTGACAAGCATTCCACCGGCGGGGTGGGCGACAAGACCTCGCTCATCGTCGCCCCCGTGGTTGCCGCCGCGGGTGTGCCCGTACCCATGATTTCGGGCCGCGCCCTTGGCCATACCGGCGGAACGCTCGATAAGCTCGAGAGCATTCCCGGCTTCCGCGTCGGCCTCAGTGAAGCGGAGTTCGAAGACATTCTTGGCCGCGTCGGTTGCGCCCTCGGAGCTCAGACCTCCGAACTGGTGCCCGCCGACCGCAAGCTCTACGCGCTGCGCGACGTCACCTCCACGGTATCAATTCCGCCGCTCATCGCCGCCAGCATTCTCTCCAAGAAGATCGCCGAGGGCACCAATGCTCTCGTGATGGATGTTAAAGTCGGACCGGGCGGCTTTCTGCGCAGCGAAGCGGAGGCGCGCGACCTCTCGCAGACCCTCGTCCGCTGGTCGGCGGCGGAAAATGTGCAGACCATTGTCTTCGGCACGGACATGTCCGCGCCTTTGGGTCGCGCGGCGGGCAATACCCCCGAAGTCATCGAGTGCCTCGACATCCTCCGCACCGGCACCGGCGACGCCCGGCTGATGGAACTCTGCCGTCAGCTCGGCGCGGGCATGCTGCTGCTCGGCGGCAAGGCCGACACCATGGAGAGTGCCACCGCACGCTTCGACGAAATTCTGCAAAGCGGCGCGGGGTATGAAAAGTTCAAGGAAATCGCCGCCGCCCAGGGATCCAGTGCCGAGATCATCGAGCGCTATTCAGACTCATGGCAGCCTACTCACCGCCACGAAATCCGCGCTCCGCGCAGCGGATTCGTCAGCGCCGTTCACGCGCGCGAGGTGGGCATTGCGCTGGTGGATTTGGGAGCCGGACGGCGCACGGCCGCCGATCCGGTCGATCACTCGGCGGGAGTGATCTTCGAAAAACAGACGGGCGAAACGGTGAACGCCGGAGAATTGCTGGCCACCGTATGCTGGTCCCGGAGTGTCAATGCCGCCGCCGGACTGCACCGCCTCGAGCGCGCATTTGTTCTCGGCGACGTTAAGCCCGCCAGCGAACCGCTGCTGAAATTCTACTGCGATGCCACAGGAGTCAAACCGGTCGGCGCCCGCGCGCTGCCCGCGTAATCCAGAGGAGGATAGATCGATGGACGAGCAGACCGAACATAAGATCCGCGACCTCAAGCTCAAATTGCTGATGGTCGAAAAAGAACTGAACGCGTCACAGCACAAAACCAACCTCGGCGCCATGCTGCGCGCGGGCAATCCGGCGCAGATGGCCCGCGCCGCCGATCGCGACCGCAAACGGCTCGAAGAAAAGCGCGACAAGCTGATGGAACAACTCGTCGCGCTCGATCCGAACAGCGCCGAAGCCAAGCCCGCGCCCGCGAAAGCGGCCGCCAATCCCAAACCGAAGAATCCGCCGCAGCGCACGGCCTGAAACGAAAGTGGGGCGGCCTCATCGGCCGCCCCATCTCCTGATTTGTCATTCCACGGCGGCGCGCTATCCCTCTACGTGATTCCGCAGTTTCTCCTCGAATTTCGCTTTCGGCAAAACGCCGGTGACCTGTTCGACGAGGCTGCCATTCTTGAAGAACAGCACTTGCGGGATATTCAAAATGCCATAGCGGCGGGGGGTCTCGGGGCTCGTGGAAATATCCAGCGAGCCGATGACTGCCTTATCCTGCCATTTCGGGGCCAGCTCTTCGAGCATGGCCTCGATTTTCTTGCAGGGAGCGCACCACTCCGCGCCAAAGTCCAGAATCGCCAGTTTACTCGATCGCAGAATCACGCCTTCAAAATTCGCATCGGTGACTTCCACCAGATTCGACATCGCAGTCGCTCCTTGATTGTCCGTCTTACAATTGATGTTGGTCGAGCAGGGCTACGAATGCGTCCGCGGGCTTGAATCCCGTAAAGCGCGTGACTTCTTCGCCCGCCGGATTATAAAGGATCACCGTCGGCATACCCGTGATCCGGTATTTCGTCTTCATCTCCTTCACCCACGGCGTCTCCTTCGTGAAATCGAGTTTCAGCCGCACGAAGTTGCCCACCCGGTCGACGACCTTTGGCACCGTGTAGGTTTTCTCGTCGAGTTCCACGCAGGCCACGCACCAGTCGGCATAGACGTCCACCAGCACCGGCTTGCCGCCGGATTTCGCATCAGCCCACGCCTGCTCCTCTTTGTTCACCAGCCACGTCACGCTGCTCTTCTCCGCGCTCGCCACATTCGCCGACGGACTCGGGCTAAAGGCATGGAAGAGCATCATTGCGCCAATCAGGAAGGCGATCAGCGTGAGTGCCTTCTTCAAACGCTTCCCCGCGCCTGCGTCAGACGGCATGGAATCAAACGCGCCGGCGAAAACCGCGAAGACTATCAGCAGCACGGCCCAGGCCAGCGAATAATACGGCTGCGGAATCGTCAGCCGCAGCAAATAGAGCGCCGCCGCCAACAATAGCCAGCCGAAGCCGTGCTTGATGCCATCCATCCACGCGCCCGCGCGCGGAAGGCCCTTGATCGCTCCGGCAAACGCGCCAATGACGAGGAACAGCACCCCGAGCCCCAGCGAGAACACGAACAGCAGCGACCAGCCTAACAGCAGGTTGTGCGTCTGCGCCACCCAGGCCAGCAGCGCCACGATCACCGGCCCCACGCAGGGCGCCATCACGAGGCCCTGAAATCATGCCCAACACCAACGGCGCGATCAGCCCCTTGCGCGGACTGCCGCTTTGCAGTTTGGATTGCATGGACGATGGCAGCGCGATTTCAAACGCGCCCAGCATGCTGACGCCCATCACGGCGAAGATCAGCGCCACGCCATAGGTCACCAGCGGCGAGCCGGAAATCGAACCGAAGAGACTGCCGGTCGCCGCCGAGATGAGGCCGAGCGTGCTGTAGATCAGCGCGATCCCGAGCACGAAGATCGAAGCCAGTCCCAGCCCGTGCAACTTGCTGCGGCTCGCCCCGCCAATATAGCCGATGGTGATCGGAATCACAGGGTAAACGCAGGGCGTGAAGCTCGGCAAGAATCCCGCCGACGAACACCAGCAGAAACGCCAGCCACGAGCCTTTGTTCAGCGCGGCGGTGAGCCGTTCGTCAAGCGACATCGCCTGAGTTCCGGCGGGCGGCGGCGCGAAGACCTCCGCATTGGCCGCGGTCACGGCCGTTCCCGCCGGCACAATCGTCGCCGTCAATTCGATGGTCTTCTCTTCGGGCATGAAGCAGACTTCGTTGCCGAATTCCTGGCACATCTGATAGGCCACAGCCACCGGAATCTTGTATGTGCCCGGTTTGGCGGAATCCGTGGCCGCCACGGGTAGCGACACAACTACGCGGCCGCGATAGCAAACCTCGTCCTCTTTCAGCGTCACGCCCTGTGGGAATATCGGCTCGCTGAAGTCGAGACCCAGCGTGTCGTTCACGGTTACCGTGAAGAGGCCAAAGGCCACGTCTGTGATGTGATGCTTGGCGGGCACGTCAAAGACCACGCCCAGCGTCGCGCCTTCACCCATCGGAATGGCCGAGCGGCTCCACACGGCCTTGAGCGGCACGGCGGGAGCGGTCACATCCTGCGCGAGGGTGGCGCTAACCAGTAACAAAATGCTGACGAATGCGAACAGCCGTTTCAATGCAATCCTCCGAAGTCGTATCGTCTGAACTGAAAATAATTGTTTGAGGTTCCCGTGAAAGCTCATATCCGCCATACCGACGGACACACCTTTCTGGCCAAGTCCGAATCCAATCATTGGCTTCCCTTCGAATCCGCGCTGGCGCCGGGCGAGCCGTATGCCGCCAACAATCCCGTGCAACTGCTGGTCATCGCCTGCGGCGGCTGCGTTTCCATCGACGTGCTCGGCATGCTGCAGAAGAGCCGTCGCGAGGTCACGCGCTACGAAATGGAAGTCGATGCGTCGCGCGCCGAGACCAATCCAAAAATTCTGCGCGGGCTCTGCTTTCATGTGAAAGTCGATGGCCCGGAAATCACCTTCGAACAGGTGCAGCGCGCGCTGGATTTGTCGCTGACGAAATACTGTTCGGTCTCGCTCTCGCTCGACCGCAGCATCACCTTCAAAGCCCGCATCACCCTCAACGGCCATCGTAGCGAAACGTGGGAGATCGCGCGGGATGAGACTCTATTTATGCGGTAGAAGAGCGCACTGCTGTGCGGCACTACATCAGACACGGCGGTCGTGAAAAAACAATTTTGACAAAACGAACTGGCCTTTATTGCCGCTCCTGACCGAGGTTACGAAAAACAGAACCCCTGCTTTTCGTCGGTTTTGGACTGCTTTTTCGCCCCGAATGACCATGAATGTGATCTTTTTCGGGGCATTTTTTTACCTCGGAAACACGGATCCATCAGCTCGCCGCAAACCGCTTTCGCCATAGCTGAAAATAGGTAAGCGGAAGCGCGAAGTCAAGTGGTTTTGAATATTCGTTCAAACCCCGAAAGCGCTTTCAGATAACGGGTATTGGCATTGGAGTTAGCGGAAGCCATCGACATTTGAGGAGGCATATGTGGAAAGCGATGAACTGAAACTACTCTATTAAGCGCTTACCGATCAGCTCCCTGACTTCATCACGATGCTCAAGATCGTGGCAATCGCTGCAGAGTTGCTCGCAATCCGCTAAGAAAACGTTACCGGCGCCGCTTTGCTGGGGCTGAACATGCAGACATATCGCCCTTGCTTGACATCGACCCGTATGAAATTCGTGATGCGCCGGATTATTACACTGGCATTGCCCCAGAAGAAACCGGGCATGTATCAGGGTTGACTGGTTCATAGCCGACCTACACCTCTCGAGAACTATCTGCCACGCGGCCTCTTCGCTCAGCGCTCTAAGAGGTGCAAGGACCCAAGTCGCTACTTGATCGACATAATCGGATTGTCTTGGGGCTGGCTCCTTCTCGGTGAATTCGTAGTACCATCTGGAAATGAGATCATCACCTCGTGTAATCTCTCGTTAGGTGAGATCGGAACTCTGGAATGGCCTTGATTAGTTCCTGCGCGGATGAATGACAGGGTCCGGAAGCCTCATGCGCAAAATAATTGCGCGACATTCGCGCTTCCTTCAGCAGTTGAAATTCAGAGTCGCTAAGATTCGATATATTTTTAAGATGTTCAACTGCTCCTCCTCGCTTCTTAATCGACTCCATAAATTCTTTAAAACGGTCGAAGACACCTTGGTCAGGCTCAATTCCATTAGCGATGTATTCTTCTATTGAACAGCCCCAAGAGGTGATCCACCTGATATTTTGATCGAAATTCTGGCAGACAACTGTTGCGCGGCCCAGTGCAGCAATCCAACACATCTGGAGATCGCCAAATTCGAATGTGAGCCACATCTTTGATTACTTGGAATACTAGACCTGAAGTAGAATGATACTGGCGAACATCAAATTCGGTAATGGGATTCCGGGCTGGGCGAAGACGACCTGCCTCATTGCGAGAACCTGAGATCCTTCAGCCGCGGACGGCTTCAGGATGACACGCGGGGTGGTGTTCGCATTTCTTATGGGTACATCAGCGCGAGATAAGCCAGAAATCCATTTTCCGATGGGCGCGAACGTTTGGCGGGGCGGCCGCGCATCGGCCAGGTGTCCTCGATCCATTTCAGTGTTTGCGTGTAGCCGGGGAAGATCTTCTCGCTCTGACGGAATTCGGGCGTGTGAAAGCGGCGCTCGCCCTTGGGGCCTTCAGAAAAGCCGTAATACAAGTGCAGCATTTCATGGTGCAGCACCTGCGCCACCACCACGTCGGGCACGCGCGCGTCGTCCAACGCACAATTGATGGTGATGACGCGCTTCTTTACGTCGCACAAACCGAGCGTGCTCTTCCAGCGGTTGCGCGACCAGCGCATCACGCACGGCGCGAGGCCGTTCTTGAAGACCGTGCGGTTGATGGTGGCAAAGAACTCATTCAGATCGTACACGTCGCCCTGCGGCTGATGGCGCGGCCCGCGACCATTCGTTACCACCGGCAGCGGCAGCGGCGCCGGCGCGGGAGGCGCGGCAAACAAATCCAGTTGCTCGAGGGACAACAGCGCGGGCGGCCTGTTCATGGCGGGTTCAGCACTCCCTTAAAATCGGTGGCGTCCACGCGCAGCGCTTGACGCGCGGCGGCGGCTCGCATGAGGATAAGCATCCGGAAGAAAGTCGATCAGCGTCAATGATCCAGAAACACGCGGGAAGCGAAACAAACCCATGAATTCCGGCAAGATCCGAAAGCATAAACGTTTGGAGAGCCATTCCAACCCACTTAGACCGGGCGTTATGAATTCGGGATTTGTAGATCAGAAAGCAGTCTGAAAGCGTGGAATCTGGCTCGGTGGGTTGACATTGTCCCGCGAATATGCGATCTTGTGGCGACAACAACTCCTCGGCTTTGATGGCCGAATGGAACCAGTAATCCACGGTCCAATACTAAGAACTTCAAAAGGATGACGGCTATGTCGCTTCTCTTTGAAAAGCTCCGCCAGACGGTGCCGGCTTACCGCGATGCGGTCAAGGAATTCGGCAAGACTCACGGCGAAGTCGCGATTTCCCAGGTGTCGGTGGGCGCCCTGTTGGGCGGCCAGCGCGGCGTGCTCGGTCTGCTCTGTGATACGTCGGTAGTGCCGCCGGACAAGGGACTCATCATCCGCGGCTATCCGCTGATGGATCTCGTCAACAAGCTGCCCGAAGAGTGCCTGTGGCTGCTCTTGACGGGCGAACTGCCCACCGCCGCCGAAACGAAGGACTTGCAGGCCGACCTCACGCGCCGCAATAAGGTCCCCGGCTACATCTGGAAGATGCTCGACGCCTTCCCGAAGGACAGCCACCCGATGGCGGTCTTCAATACGCTGATCCTCGCCCTCGAACGCGACTTCGTCTACCGCAAGCGTTACGACGAAGGCATGAAGAAGGACGAATACTGGATCCCGACGCTCGAGGATTCGCTCGACATCATCGCCCGCATTCACACCATCGGCGCGGCCGTCTATCGCTGGAAGTACGATCTCGGTCCGCGCATCGAACCGAACGCCGATCTCGACTGGGGCGCCAACTACGCCTACATGATGGGCGTCAAGGATCCCGACGGCGGTTTCGCCCGCCTGATGCGCGTCTACATGGTGCTGCACAGCGACCATGAAGGCGGCAACGTTTCGGCGCACACCTGCCATTGCGTGGGCAGCGCCCTGTCCGATGCGTACTACGCGATCAGCGCCGGTCTCAACGGTCTCGCCGGCCCGCTGCACGGCCTGGCCAATCAGGAATGCCTGGCGTGGCTCGAAATGGTGCTGAAGAAGTTCAACGGCAATCCCACCGACGAACAGCTCGACGCCTTTGCCCGCGAGACGCTCGCCAGCGGCCGCGTGATCCCCGGCTACGGCCATGCCGTGCTGCGCATCACCGACCCGCGCTTCATCGCCTTCCGCAAGTTCGGCGAGAAGGAAGTGCCGGACGCTCCGGCGTTCAAGCTCGCCTGCCAGGTGTACGACGTGGTGCCGAAGATTCTCCAGACGATCCAGAAGATCAAGGATCCGTGGCCGAACGTGGACGCCATGTCGGGTTCGCTGCTGCACGCTTTCGGCTGCACGCAGGCCCAGTATTACACGGTGATGTTCGGCGTCTCGCGCGCCCTCGGCATGTGCTCGCAGCTCGTCATGAGCCGCGCGTGGAACGAGCCGATCGAACGCCCGAAGTCGATCCCCATGGACGAACTCAAGGCCCTCGTCGCCAAGAAGACCGCGTCCGCCTAAACTGTCAAAGAGCGCGTTTCGTTCAAGCCCGCTTCCCCCTGGGGAGCGGGCTTTTGTTTCTTCATTTGTAGGGGCGGACCCGCGGGTCCGCCCGTCGCGTTTCATGGGCACACTCTACCAAAGGCGGGCGGACACGCGGGTCCGCCCCTACAATTTCCTAACGGGGATAAACAGCCCGTTCGGGTCGCACTTCTTTTGCAGTTGCGAACGGACGGTGTCGCCCAGGCTGCCGCGCGCGCCCGCGCTCAGCGTGCGGGAATCGAAGGGCAGCAAACTACCCGGCGCGCAATAGCCGCCGAGACTCACAGCCACTTCGAGAATCCGCTTCAGCAATTCCTCGGCGGTGCGCTGCGTGCGCGGCTGGTCGTCGGGATGCAGCACCCACACCCGGAAATGCCCGGCCTCCAGCGTCCCCCACAGCGCCGTGTGCAAGTTGGCGTCACGGCCCAGTTCGCAGGCGGCGTCTTCCAGTTCCGCCACCGCCAATGCCGGCAGGCGCAGCCGCGCCTCCGAGCGCGCGGGATACAGCCGCGACGTGGTGCGCGGGAAGCGCAACAGATCCTGCCACAACGCGTCGATGGCCGAAGCCGTGTAAATGCGCGACTGGTAATGCGCGTTCTCCGGCGGCCGAACCGCGTCGCGCCACTCCGCGACGATGAGGATCCGCGCTTCGTCCGAGACCGTGCCGTCGTTGCCCTCGCGCAGAATCTGCGTCGCGGTCTCGCCCCAGTAAACCACGGTTTCGGGCAGCGGCGAAAGTTCGCGCAGTTCGGCCAGCAGTTCCACCGCGCTCGTGCCGTCGGGTAATTCGTAAAGCACCGCGGTGCGCGCTGCCGGAATTCGCTGCACCGCCAACTCCACCGCCGTGATGACGCCGAGCGCGCCGCGCGAGCCATGCACAAAACCGCTCACATCCATCGCGCCGCCGTTGCGCGGCCGCCGGTCCGGTGCGCCGCAAACGGCCTTCGTAGTCGATCCACTCGATGGCGTCGACGTGCGATAACAAGCCGCCGTCGCGCCAGGTGCGCAGGCCTTCCCAGCCGGTGGCGAGCATCTCGCCCGCCGTCGAGCCGAGCGCGGCGGGCAGCAGCGGCGACCAGCGCAGGCCCAGCCGGTTGAGATCGACGAGCAGCGCATCGATGGGCATGCCGGCGTCGACGCGCAAACTCTGGCGCGAAGCCGACAGCGTGGGCGTGCCGGAGAGCCGCGTGGTGAGCAGCAGCATTTGATTTTCCAGATCGCTCACCTGCACGGGACCCAGCCCGGAGGCGACGGCGACCTTCAAATGCTTTTCGGCGGCGAAACTCAGCGCCGCGCGCAATTCCTCCACACCCGCGGGTTCCACCACGAGGGCGGGTAAATCGGCTTTGCTCAGGCGGCCCGCAAGGAACGCCAGAATTTCCTTCTGGCCGGTGGAAACGCGGCCCAGGCGCAGCGCTTCGCGCAAGTGGGCGTAGCGGTCAAATAAGCGCACGTTCAGGAGGTGGGTTTCGTGTCGGATTTGGGAGCGGCGTCGGTTTTCGGCGCCGGACTGTCACTCTTATTACTCTTCTCGCTCTTGTCCTGGGAATTGGATTCCGCGGACGAGGTGTTGCGGTGGGGAATGGACGACGGGCCGACGTTCTTCTTGCCGTAGTCGGTAATGTAGAAGCCGGAGCCTTTGAAAATCAGGCCCGAGCCGGCGGAAATCAGTCGTTCGACCGTGCCGCCGCACTGGGGGCAGATCTTGACTGGCTCGGCCACGATGCTTCTGAAACTCTTCGAACAGGTGGCCATTCTCGCAGCGATATTCGTATGTGGGCATAGGTGGGTTGGGGACGTGGGACGGTTTAGTATTCGTCTTCCCACAGGACGATGCGGAAGCGGCCATCCGCGGGCTTGAACAGGGTAAAGCGGGCGAAACCGAGCAGCGGCGAAATGTCGTCGAGAATCAATGTGTAGTGCACGCGGATTTCCACGGGCGTATCGGTTGTGGAATTCTGCAGATCCGTCGAATCCAGCCCGCCCCAGATGAGCGACAGATTATTAAACGTGCGAAACATCCGGGCCGTGGTGCGCAATTCGGTCTCGCGGTACCAGCCTTCCGAGCGCTGCAGCGTCACGTCGTAATAGCGGAACTGGAACTGATCGTCGAGCAGCGCCGCGTACTGCACCGAATCGCCCAGTTGGTAAGCGGTGACGAAATTCTGCAGCATCCCGCCCACGGTGGAAGCGTCGGTCCACAACGACTCCGTCGAGCCGCGCAGCGCCGGAGCGAACGGATTCTCGCAGCTCACCACCGCCAGCGCCAGCAACAGCGCGGCGATCAGCGTCCTAGCGAGACCAGCGACTTGAATTCGCTCCACGACGGTTGCTCCCCGGCGCGCAAATCGCGCCAGCGGTAAATCTGCCAGTAACTATCCCGTCCCTTGCGCATCACGAACTCAGCCGTTCCCGCCGGTTCTCGCGGCACGCCGCTGACGGCCACGTGCGCCGCCAGATTGTAAGCGGCGCGGACCAGTGTGCTGTCGGCGGCGGGATCTTCCACCACGTCCGAGAACACCACGGCCAAAACGCTGTCGGCGGGCAGCACGCCCGAGCTGAAGAGCTGGCTCGCCATCTGCGACTCCGCGCTGTAATCCCAGTCCTGCAGCGACGGGTAAAGCGACAGCGCCACGGCGTCGGCCTCGAAGGCGAAACTGTCGGGGCTGAACGACCGCAGGTAGTTCACCGCGTCGTGCTGCGAGAGCGCGTCCGCCATGTTGCGCAGGACGTCGCGCGCCTCGACCGGGACTTCCCACTGGTGACGATTCGTATCCGGCGCTTCCGCGTCACGCGTGGAAAACAGGTCGCAGCCCGCCAGTCCCAGCGCGAGCAGCGGTAATAGCAGTCCGGTCAGACGAAGTCGCGGCATGGAATTAACACACCAGAAATGAAGTGATCAACAGCACCGGCAACAGAATCGGCAGTGAGTAGCGGAGAATGTAATCGAAAAAGGACGGCGTCTTGAGTCCGGCGTGATCGGCAATCGCCTTGCACATGAAATTGGGGCCGTTGCCGATGTAGGTCATGGCCCCGAAGAACACCGCCGAAATCGAAATCGCCCGCAGAAAGTGCGCATGCGACTGCGCGAAAGTCAGCACATCCGCCGGCGAATCCACCGCCAGCCCGGTCATGCCCATCGCCGCCGCGAGGAAATTCAGATAGGTGGGCGCGTTGTCGAGCACCGCCGAAAGCGAACCCGTCGCCCAGAAGAAAGCGCGCGGCGTCTCCAGCCCCAGCATGCGGGCGTTGGCCGACAGCCAGTCCAGCGTGGGCACCATGCAGGCAAAGATCCCGGCAAAGAGGATCGCCACCTCGAGGATCGGGTGGA
The DNA here is from genome assembly GCA_963735175.1 of uncultured bacterium. Classification (GTDB taxonomy): domain Bacteria; phylum Electryoneota; class RPQS01; order RPQS01; family RPQS01; genus CAVTJX01. Next base: position 34,389 of record CAVTJX010000015.1, read on the forward strand.
AATGGAATTCGTTCAGTTTGTGAACGCGGCGCGGCGTCAGGAAATACGAGGCTACGGCGGCGCCGATCATCAGCGTCTCGCGCAGCAAAAGCGGCTGTTGAATGAAAGCCGCGCCGATGATCACCGCGATGAACAGCAGATTGATCAGCCCTTCGACGCGCACGCGGTCGGGCCGCTCGGCTTCCACCCGCTCCGCGCCGCGGCCGCCCCTTGTAGTCGCGGCGGTCGATGAAAAAGAAGGCGGCCAGCAGCAGGATGATCGCCAGCATCCACTTGTACCACAGATGCTCGAGCACCCACAGAAACGGCACGCCGCGAATATAGCCGAGGAACAGCGGCGGATCGCCGATGGGCGTCAGCGCGCCGCCGCAATTGGCGACGATGAAAATGAAAAAGACGATGTGGTACGGCTGAAAGCGCCAGTGGTTGCCGCGCAGGAAGGGGCGGATGAGGATCATCGCCGCGCCCGTCGTTCCCACGACGTTGGCGATGACCGATCCGATGGCGAGCAGCGCCACGTTCTGGCGCGGCGTGAATTCGCCGCGCAACCCGATGTGAATGCCGCCCGAAACCACGAACAGCGAGCCGATCAGCGCGATAAACGACAGGTATTCGTGCGCGGTGTGCAGCATCCGCCCGCCGCCGCCGAAGAAACCCACATAGTAGACGACGACCACCGCGCCCAGAGTCAGCGCGAAATGTGGATAGCGGCGCGACCACCAGTTGGGAGCGGCCAGCGGAAGAATCGCAATTCCCGCGAGCAGCAGGAAAAACGGCGTCGACCAAAGTAGCGGGGGCGGAGCAGCGGCCGCGCCCTCCGACAGCACCGGCAGGAGCGCATTCAGCATCCGGCAGCTCGAAAATTCAGATTAGGCGCGCGCATCGGCTTTCAGGGTTGCTCGTGAATGTGATTCAGCAGTGTCTCCGTCACAGCGAAGAGCGCGCGGCACATGGCGTTGCGGGTACTGTCGGATTGCCGGGCCTCGCGGGGGATCTCGATGTGCAGCGCCCGTGTCGCGACTTCGGGCCGTAACGAACCAAGCTGCTTGGTAGCCTCCGCCGTCAAACGCAGTACGTGCAGCGGTTCGATACGCAGTGCGGGCAGATCTTTGGCCCGCGTTCGCTGGTGGGTCCACACAGAATCAATCTCCTGCGCCAGACCGGCGTCAACGCCCGCCGTCGCCACTTCGAGGAACGGCGTGCGATGGTGCGCGTGGATTTCGATCAGGAGATCAATGGGCAGCGCGTCCAACCCTGTCGCTTGCAGGAGCGACGCGAGATACTGGGCATGCGCCGCCTGCGCGCGTTCCGTCACGGCTTCCGCGCCGTCGGGCCGCGCTGATTCGGTAGGCCGGTTGACGTGCAGGTGGCGGCCGATGGCCACGGGGATCGTGTGCGGATCCTGATCGCGAAAATTCCGCGCCACGACCCATCCGGTCTGGAACTGCCGCGCGATGCGGTTACAGAAGAATTCGGCCCAGTTGTCGAAGCTGACGTGGGGCGCAGAAACGACGACGGCACGGGAGAGTTGGCAGAGACCGCGGATCTCGATTTCCGCCGGAATCAACTCCTGCAACAGCGCGCGGGCGTCGTCGCGCGAAAGGCGTTGGCCGGTAAGCGTGGGAAACTCCGTATCGCCGCCGGCCAGAAACGCAAAGAGTTGGGTTTTGAGATCGTCCGAGCGTTCGAAAGCCACGCGTAACTTGTCCAGCAGCTTCACGGCGCGTCCCTCCCCGCCGGGGAGCGGCGCTGGAAATAGAGATCGAACGCGGCCAGAATAAACTGCGGTTTGTAACCGTTGCCGTCCACGTCCACCGTCCGCACCGTGCCGCTTTCGATGTCGGTACGCTCGGCCCAGCGGTAATCCGTGTGCTCCCAGTTGAGCGTGATCTCGCCACGTACGCTTTCGGCCACGTAATCGAGGCCCAGAATCGGCGGGCGAACGCCGTCGATAGTGCCAAACCAGGCTCCGGCAATGGCGAGAACCTCGATTTCGAGCCCGGTTTCCTCGCGCACTTCGCGGCGCAGTCCAACGAGTGGCGGTTCATCCACCAGCAGGTGGCCGCCCACGGGCGCGTAAACGCGCGGTGGATTGGTGCGCTGCAAGAGCAGCAGGCGGCCATCGCGAAAAATGTACGCGCTGGCCGCCACGCGGTGCGTGTAAGGATAATCCGCGCCGCGTGGCGGTCCCGCGCAATCCATCAGGCCACCGCCGCCGGGGTCTTGATTTTCGCGGCCACGGCATGCGCCATTTCCAGCGTCGTCGCCTTGCCGCCCATGTCGTAGGTGCGGACCTTGCCTTCGGCGATGACGGCGGCGACAGCGGCTTCCAGCCGCACGGCCATTTCGGTTTCGCCCAGCCAGTCGAGCATCATCTTCGCCGCCAGCAGCGTGGCAATGGGATTGACTTTGTACATGCCCGCGTACTTCGGCGCGCTGCCGTGCGTGGGCTCGAAGACGGCGTAGCTGTCGCCGATGTTGCCCGCCGCCGCGAAGCCGAGGCCGCCCACGAGCTGCGCGCAGAGATCCGAAAGGATGTCGCCGAACATGTTTTCGGCCACGATGATGTCGTAGTCGAAGGGATTCTTCACCAGCCACATGCACTGCGCGTCGATGTTCGTTTCGTAGAGCGGAATGGAGGGATATTCCTTCGCCACTTCGCGGGCGGTGCGGACCATCAGGCCGCCGGTTTCGCGCAGCACGTTGGGTTTGTCGCAGACGGTGACGCTGCGGCGGCCGTGGCGCTTGGCGAATTTGAACGCTTCCTTGACGATGCTGCGGCAGCCCTGGCGCGACATGATGCGCAGCGTGACGGCGATGTTGTCCAGGCCGTAGTCGCCGAACTTCTTCATCTTCTTGTTGGCCGCCGCCAGCGCGTCGAACACCGGCTGCGGCAGCGGATGGAACTCGACGCCGCCATACATGCCCTCGGTGTTCTCGCGGAAGACGACGATGTCGATGCCTTCCTTGTAGTTCAGCGGGTTGCCGGGGTAGGCTTTGGTGGGGCGGATATTGGTGTGCAGGTTCAGTTCCTGCCGCAGGCGGACGATGGGCGAGAAATAGTCGTAGCCCTTGCCGCGCAGTGCGGGCAGAAGTTCGGCGTTGGCTTCGTCGCGCGGCTTGCTGGTGATGGCGCCAAAGAGCGCGCACTCGGTTTGCTTGAGGATCGTCGAGCGTGCGGTCGGGGAGGGCGTTGCCTTCGCGGATCCAGAATTCCCAGCCGATATCGCCATGCGTATAGTCCGCGTCGAATTCGAGCGCGTCGAGACAGATGCGAGCCGCTTCCATGACCTCGGTGCCAACGCCGTCACCGGGAAGCCAGGCGATTGAATGTTTTGCCATGTTGAGATGTGAAAAATGAAACGGATTCGATTGCGTGGAAATAAGCGAGAATTAAGACGAAACAAACCTGTGATCCGAAGTCTCAAACCGAAATTCATTTAGGCAGCGATAGACTTTCATCCCCGGGGATACAGCTTCCGTCACCGTAAGTCCACGGATGGCGTTCGAAGAATTGGTCGTCACGGGATTTCGGCGGAAAGGAAAAGTTCATCGGCCACCAGACGCCAGTTGGCTTTCCATTGCGCTCGGCAGGGATAAAACGCCATACGGGGAGCACATGCTCGACAGCAGCCGCAAATCCCCAGCCGCTGGGCTGCTCCTGTTTGATCCGCCATCGCAGCGGCTCGCCCGTCTTATTGATGAAGACGAGCGCATGCACCTTACCTTCTACGCTGGCGGCCTTCGCAGAATCGGGATAAAGCGGTAAAGGGCTGGCGTACCGCAGAGGTGTCGGAAGAAACCCTGACCACACCAGGGGGTGTGGATATCGTGCCTGTTTTGCAGTCGTGTCTACCACGGCGGGAGAAACCGGCTGTGCAGGAGAAAGCGCTAATGGTTCAATGGCACTGAGGATCGACATGGCCGAAAGAATGGCGATTGTGCGAGAGCAAAGATCCATGTGCATGCACCTCTCCAGTTGCTTCGAAGGACGGCGGCCTCTGGAGAGGCCGCACGGCGATTCGATCTTACTCAGACGGCGGCCTCTGGAGAAGCCGCACGGCGATCCGTTCTTACAACGAACAGCTCAAATCCTCACGGGGCCGGGGGCGCGGCGGGGGTCCAGCGATTTGCGGTACCAGAAGAGGGGGACAAACAGCGCCAGCGAAAAGAGCAGCGTGAGCTGGGCGAAGGGATTGTCGCGCATCACGTAGAGCGCGCCCCCGCCGATGAGCAGCATCAACGCCGAAACGCGCACCGCCACATCCCACGCCCACGCTTCCTTGCGGCGCAAGCCCGGCACGGTGAACATTACCACCCACGCCGAAAAGAAGACCGCCGCCCCGGTGGCGAGGTACATGAAGAGAAAGATGTGCTCCCATTCATCAGGCAGCATGGTGACGGCGGGTTTCTGCATGAACAGCACCGCCGCTCCAAACTGGAACAGGCTCAGCACCATCGCGAAGACCGCGTTGTAATAAATCCACCCCGTCACCGCCATCCGCCGCCGGCCCAATTGCTGATCGACCCTGGCCTTGTAATCCATGAAGGTCTCCCCTGCCGCTAAGGTGCTGGACGAATCGAAGAATAAATTCGAAATCCGAAATCCGAGTCAGAGAGAGCGACGGAACCGTTAGTCGCCCGTAGGAATGATCCCCCGATTTTCCACCATCAGCAACACGGTGCGCTGGGCGGCGCGGGTGCGGTGCATGACACCGCTGGGAACGACGACCCCCTGCCGCGGTGCAAGTGCGAAGGTCTGGTCTTCCAGCTCCACGAACAACCGGCCCTCAAGCACGTAGAAGAATTCGTCGTCGGCGTCGTGCTTGTGCCAATGATACTCGCCTTCGACGACGGCCATGCGCACGACGGAGCCATTGACTTCGCACAGCGTCTGGTTGAACCACTTATGCGGGCAGGCGTCGGACAGCGCTTTTTCGTCGATGAGTTGCAGCGGCGGGTAGAGCACGTCGAGGCGGGTGACGTAAGGGAAGTCGGCGGGGTTGCTCATGCGGGAAGTCCTTTGTTAACCCAGTTCGGTCCGCAGCCGGCGGCGGAAGATCAGCACGGAAATCGTCACCAACAGTGCGGCCATGCCAAGCAGGACACCGACCTCGGGCAGAATACCCGCCAGCGACTGGTTGCGCCAGAAGATGTCGTGAAAACCCTCCATCGCCCAATGCACGGGCGTGACCACGGAGATCGAACGAACGGCAACGGGCATGATGAAGCTCGGAATCATCGCTCCGCCGATGGCAGACATGGCGAGAATAATCGTCACCTGATAGCCCGTCGCCTGCTCTTCGGTGCGGCCGATAGCGGCGATGATCAGGCCGACGGCGCTCATCACGAGGGCGGTGGAGACAATCATCAACAGCAGCGAAAACGGATGGGAGAAGATGTCGAGGTGAAAGAGCAGCCGCCCGTAGAGCATCATAGCGGAGAGTTGCACCGAACCGAGGAGCACGGCCCACAGGTATTTCGATACCAGCAGCTCACCGGGCCGCGCGCCGAGTACGCGTAACCGGGCGGTCGTGCCGTCGCGCATTTCGCGCAGCAGCGAAGCGGCAATCGCGCCCACGGCAAAGAGCATGAACATCACGGCAGGGCCGGCCACGCTTTGCGCGATGCCGGGATTGACGATGTTCTGCCCCACGACCTGCACACGCGTCACCTTGAACATCTTCCCCAGCGCTTTTTCGAAGCTGAAGCCGCTGTCCGCCGTGTCCCTCCGGGACGTGTCGGGGTCGCTGCCAAGCAGCATTTCTTCGGGAAACATGCTGGCGTCGTTCAGCGAATCGGACAGCTTCAGGCCGAAGTTTTTCTCAACGGCGCGGCGCAAGTCCGCATTGAAGGAACGGGCGACGACGGAATCCGTGGAGTAACCGGTGTTCATCATGCTCATCGGCATCAGGCCGGGAAACTCCTGAAACACCTGCCGCTGCAGGAGGCCCGAGACCACGCCGCCGGTCAGCGGATCCTTGGGATCTTCCAGCATCCACAGCCGCACTTCGCCTTTTTTCAACCCTTCCGAAAAGTCATGCGGCACGACGAGGGCAACGCTGTTGCGCCCGGATTCCACGCGGCGGCGGGCGCGGACGCTGTCGACGGCGAGGCTGTCACCGCGCAGCGTGTCGACAATCTGAATTTCTTCCAACGCATCCAGCGACCGGAGCAGCCGCTTGCCCGCCGGTCCGTCGTCTTCGTTGACGCCGAGCACGGACATTTCATCCAGCCCGCCGCCCGAGCCGCCAAAGACGAGGCCGAAAACGAGGATCATCACCAGCGGTACGATGAAACCCAGGCCCAGGGCAACGGGATCCGCGAGAAAGATGCGGAAATCTTTTCTAATGAGGGTCAGGATGCGGCGGATCAATCGCGCAACTCCTTCCCGGTCAGTTGCAGAAAGAGCGTCTCGAAGACTCGGCCCCGTGATCTCCAGCCGGTCGTAACGCAAGCCGCTTTCCTGAATGCGGCTGACAAGCGCGCCGAGCTGCTCCGGCGCGGCGGGAACGTAATCGACATGATCGGCCTCGCGCACCAGTGTGGCGAAATCCAATGCCGGCGCGGTCTCGGCCATTTCGCCGTAAACGCGCACGACACGCGGCAGACTGACGCGGGCCAGCAATTCGTGCAGCGTGCCCTCGGCCAGCAGACGGCCATGGTCGATGATGCCGATGCGGCGACAGAGCCGTTCGGCCTCTTCCATATAATGCGTCGTGTAGATCAGCGTTTTGCCGGCAGCGTTCAGCGCGCGCAACAGTTCGAAGATCCGCGCCCGCGACTGCGGATCGACGCCGACGGTGGGCTCGTCCAAGAGCAGAATCGGCGGATCGGCAAGCAAACCCACCGCAAGATTCAACCGCCGTTTCATGCCGCCGGAAAAAGTCTTGACCTTACTCTGCGCGCGGTCCTCAAGCCCCACCGCCGCCAACACCTCGCGAATGCGAGCCGTGAGACTCGGCCCGCGCATGCCGCTCAGCGATCCGAAGATTTGCAGATTATCGTGCGCGGTCAGGACTTCGTAGAGCGCGATCTCCTGCGGCACGACGCCGATCTGCCCCGCCACTTCCAGCATGCCGCCGTCGGGCGTCAGCAGGCCGGAGATGATTCGTAGCAAGCGTGGTTTTCCCCGCGCCGTTCGGTCCCAGCAAGCCATAGAATTCGCCGGGTTCAATGCGCACGCTCACCCCATCGAGCGCGACGATCGCACCGAAGGTTTTGCGCAGTGCGGTGGCGGCAACAGCGGTCATGCGTGATCCCAGATACTGACGGTGGTTTCGCCAAAGATACGGGAGCGGCGCAGCGCGAGGCCGGAAACTTCCGGCGGCGCGTTGTGCCGCGAATGCTCGTAGACCAGCACGCCGCCGTGGGCCAGCAAATCCGAGTCGAGGATCTCTTCGATCAACCGGAGCGGCGTGACTTCGTGGTAGGGCGGATCGGCAAAGACCACATCGAACGGCGTTTCCCAACGATCAGACTTGTGCAGAAAAACGCCGACCTCCTCGCGCGCCATGATCGCGCGCTCTTCGAGGTGGTATTGTTGAATCGCGCGCAGCGTGCGCTTTTCGGCTTCGTGCGACTTGTCGACGAACACGGCCAGTTCCGCGCCGCGCCGCAACGCCAACACGCCGTAAGATCCAACCCCGGAAAACAGGTCGAGCACACGGCGGCCTTCGATTTCGCCGTTCAGGATTCCGAATACGGATTCGAGCGTGCGCGCCGCCGTGGGGCGAAGTTCAGCCGAATGTAGATTGCGGTGAGAACCGGATGAAAGGCGAACAGCCATCGTTGGACCTCCCGCATTCAATAAAGGTTCAGAGTGAATCGACGAAGCAGCGACCGCGAATGGCCGCGAGGCGCTTGGGACCGATGCCCGACACGTTATCCAGTTCGTCCACGCTGGCATAACTGCCGTGCTGTTCGCGGTACTCGACCAACCGCCGCGCCAGCACCGGACCGATGCCGTCCATGCTCTCAAACTCGGACGCGCTCGCGGTGTTGATATTGACCGGTCCATTCAGCGCCGCCGCGCGCGCGGTGAAAATCGAATCGGCCCGCGTCCGCAGCGCCAGCAGCGCGGCATCATTTTCGACCACGGTCAGCGGATACTCCACGTCCCGGCCGCGGATCCAGCGGATCCCGTGCAGGCCGAGGCCGACGACGAACGCAGCGCTCAGCAGCCAGACCAGCGTCGCCCGCCGGAAGTCGAGCTTCCACATCATGTGCCGAAAGTCTCCTTGGTCTTTTTAAAGAAGCCTTTGTCAGTGGCCGGTGGCTTGAAGTTGTCGGACGCTTTCAATTCGTTCAGCAGCTCCCGCTCGCGCGGCGAAAGCTTTTTCGGCACGGCTACCTGAATCTCCACCATCTGGTCGCCGGTACGGTAGCCGTTCAGTTGCGGCAGGCCCTTGCCGCGCATCCGCAGCACGCGGCCCGGCTCGGTGCCGGGTTCGATTTTCAGCCGCGCACGTCCCGCCAGCGTGGGCACGTCCACTTCGTCGCCGAGCACGACTTGCGGAATCGTCAGGTGTAGCGTGTAGATGATGTTGGCGCCGTCGCGCACGAAGTACTCATGGGGCTGTTCGTCGATCACGACCACGAGGTCGCCCGCCGGTCCGCCGTGCGGACCCGCGTTGCCTTCACCGCGCAGCGTTAAATACTGTCCCGCCGCCACACCCGCGGGAATGTCCACCGTGACGACGGTTTCCTCGCGCGTCCGCCCCTCGCCCTTGCACGACGGACAGGGATCGGCGGTAATCTTGCCTTCGCCGTGGCACGTGGGACACGGCTGCACGCTCACAAATTGCCCGAGGAACGTGCTCGACACCTGGCGCACCTGACCAATGCCGTGGCAGGTGGTGCAGTTCTTGCGCTGCGTGCCTTTCTTCGCGCCGCTGCCGCCGCATTCGGCGCAGGGACGATATCGTTTGACCTTGAGTTTTTTCTGCACGCCGGTGGCGATTTCTTCGAGCGTCAGCGGCAGTTTGACTTGCAGGTCGTTGCCGCGCATGTGCTGCGGAGCGCCACCGCCGCCGCCGCTGGCCAAAGGGAGAATCCCCGCCGCCGCCGAACATGCCGCCTTCCATGAACTGCCGCAGCGCGTCGGAAAGATCGAACTCGAATCCGCCGCCGTAGCCTTCGGCCGGGCCCGGACCCGCTCCCGCGCCGGCATGGCCGAAGCGGTCGTAGCGAGCGCGTTTATTGTCGTCCGAGAGCACGGCATAGGCTTCGCCCACCTCCTTGAATTTCTCTTCGGCGGCGGCGTCGCCCTTGTTGCGGTCGGGGTGATATTGCATCGCCAGCTTGCGGTAGGCTTTTTTCACGTCCTCCGCGCTGGCGTCGCGCTTTACACCCAGCACCTCATAGTAATCGTGTTTGGTGGCCATATATCGCTGAACGGGGGCTTAAGATTGTGTCGACGATGCATCGGCATCGCCTTCGGTGGATACGACCACCTGCGCGTGGCGGATCACGCTATCGCCCAGGCGGTAGCCGGGAGTGATGACCTCGAGCACGGTGCCGGCGGGAAAGCCCGGCGTGGCGCGCGTCGCCAACGCGTCGTGCTGTTCGGGATCGAACGGCTTACCCATCGCGTCCATGATCGTTACGCCCTGCGCCTCGAAAAACGCGCGCAGTTTGTCGCGCACCAGTTCGGCGCCGCGGCGCAGCGGATCGTCGGCACTGGCGGCGGCCAGCAGGCGGTTGAAGTCGTCCATCACGGGCAGCAGCGATGTAATCAACGATTCCGCCACGACCTCGCGCAAGCAGCGTTGTCTCCTGCCGCGTGCGGCGGCGGAAGTTGTCGAACTCGGCGATCTTGCGCACATACTTGTCCTGCCATTCGGCGGCTTCGGCGCGCAATTTCTCCAGTTCGTTTGTCCCGCCGGTTTCGGCGGGATTCAGCGGTCCCTCCGCGGAGCCGGCGGTCTCATCGAGATCGCCACCTTCCGTGCCGCCATTGTCATAACGCTTACGTTCATCCATATCTTCAGTCCGTGTTCGTTTCATTTGAGACTGGACCCGCCCGCGAGGTGGCGGGTGATCGTGCGCGCGGTGAATTCGACCAAGCTTTTCAGTTTGGAATAATCCATGCGCGTGGGACCGATCACTCCGAGTTTGCCGGAGATCAGCGGCGTGGTGTAATTCGAGGTGAGCACCGAGAGCGACTTGGCGCGGGCGTCGGGATTCTCGCTGCCGATGGAGATCGGCTACCTGTTCGCCCTCGACCTGCTGCTGGAAGAGATGGACGATGATGTCCTTGTCCTCGAGCAGTTCGATGATCCCGCGCATGGTGCGGGGATCGGCGAATTCGGGCTGCGAAAGCACCTCGGCGCGGCCGCCGATCTTCAGCGCCTCGTGCTCGGCAAAGGTAAACAGTTTTTCGGCGGAGTCGACAAAGAAGCGGACGAGCCCAGGATGCTGGGGGTGATCGCCGAAAAGCGCTCGCCGATTTCCGAGCGCACCTGCGCGAGCGTGAGGCCCGCGAGGCGGCTGTTGATGGCGTGCGCAATCTGCCGGAGCTGCTCCTCGGGAATCGACTGTTCGAGTTCCACCATGATCGTCCGCACCGGCCCGGATTCGAGCGCGATGATGACCAGCACGCGGCTTTCGGCGAGGCGCACGAGGTCCACGCGATGCAGCACGGCGTCGTCCAGCGCCGGTACCATGGCAATCGAGAGTAGCCGCGAGGCGTTGGAAAGTACGCGCGCGGTGACCGCCATGATTTCGTCGATCTCCTGCGACACCCCTTCGAACTCGCGCTCTATGGCCTCGCGCTCTTCGCTCGACAGTTCGCGGCTCTCCATCAGGTCGTTGACATAGAGCCGGTAGCCGAGATCGGATGGTACGCGCCCGGCGGAGGTGTGCGGATGCGCCAAGAGACCCATCTCTTCGAGATCGGCCATGACGTTGCGAATCGTGGCCGGCGAGAGATCGAGGCCGCGTTTGCGCGAAAGCTGCCGCGAACCCACGGGGGCGGCGGTGAGGATGAAGTGATGCACCACCGCGCTCAGGATTTCGCGTTCCCGTTCAGTCAGGGGGGGCAGTGATGTCACGTGGGCATTTCCATCAGTCAAAACAGGCGTTGCCGGAGTTTCCCGCCGCCGCTTTTGGCAGGCGTGGCGAGGCAGAATTGTATCTTTGAAAAATACGGACTTTTGACCCCATTGTCAAGCCCGCAACAGACATCATAATATCATGAATATTCGTGAATTACGGGCATTCTGCGGAGATTTGTCGCCCCTGCCCGCCGCCCCGCATGGGATTCTAAGCCACTGAATAGCAAAAAAATACCCGGCTAGCCGGGGTCTGTGTGTATTACTCATACTCCCAGTACCGAAGTTCCACCCCCAGTGCGCGGCGCTAGATCAGGGCGCGTCACCCGGGGATTGCCGCGCTTCGCTGGCTGGGTCTTCCGCCGAGGCAGGTCGTCTTCGCCCTGCCCGGAATCCGTCTTGAGCTTCGAATTTCGGATTTCGAATTCTCTTTGTCCTTTCCAATATCCCTTGACATCCGCCACTCCATTTACAATTTTGAAATTATCATCGTCGGACTCAGCGTCGACATCCTCTCCTGCCTGCGGCACAATCACATCCCTCGAGGTCGTAGCATGAAAGCCTTCCTCATCATCGCCGTCTTGGCCACGCTGCCCGCCATGGCCTGCATGGCTATTGCCGAGCACAAAGGTTACAGCGTCAAGGTCGCCGGGATTCTGTGCTTTCTCACTTCGCTACTCTACATCGTCCCCGGCCTCATCGTCATCATCATCTACGCCCTCATGCCCTTCAATCGCCCGAACAACATCCCGCCACCACCACCACCCTCCGATTTGCCGTCCTGACCTTCATGTTGTTGATCCTCATTACGCTCCGCCGGAAGGGTTTCTAATGGCGACCAACTCCACCGCCGCAGCCGTGCTTTACTGAGATTCGTGTCCCACATTCAGTCTTTCAACGATTTGGCTTGTCTTCAGCGACCAGCCGCCCAGACAATTCCCGGTCGACAATGATTGTCAAGTAATTGACAGTTGTTCAACCTTTGAGCGATTTTCAGACCGCAGATTGCTAAGTTCCCGCCTTACAGCCGGGAATTTTTTATTTTCTAACAATCCACCTACACCAAATCACATGGACTTATTGGCAATTTTCGCCATGGTAGATTGTCTGCGTCCTTCTCGGAATCCACGCTCTTCCGCTGATCCTCCGCACGCGAACGCTGTCAGTTTGGCGGCCATGACAAGTATGCCCAATAGCTCATTGACATAATAAACGCGCGGGGTGAGGGCACCCCGCACGGCGATTCGGATAGGCGGCTCTTGGATTTCGGCCGGGTTGCGCCAGTTGTGGTTCGCGGTAGATGCGGAAAGGGTCGCCCGCTTAACACGGCTCGGCGGATGGTGGCGTGCGCATCACGTAGGGGAGGGTTGCGGAAGACCTTAACCCTCCCCTACACCACCCGGCCTCCGCCGTTCATCATTCATCGTTCACTGAAGTCGCACTTTTCTTGGTGGCGAGAGGAGGCCGGCGGCGAAGGCGAGGAGGATCGACGCGGCGATCAGCAGCAGATAGAAACCGAGCGGAAAGTGGACGGGGCGCAGCAGCAGCCACGAATAGAAGCGGCTGAGGCCGTAGATGAGCAACGCCGCGCCGAAGCCGCCCATGATGCCCGCGAGGGTTTCCTGCCAGAGGAGCGCGAGGCGAATCATGCCCAGCGATAAACCCGAGAGCTGCAAGAATTCCCACGTGGCGATGCGGTTGCGGACCTGCGCGCGCAAGCAGAGACCGACGAGCAGGATCATCAGCAGCGTCGCGCCCAAAGCGACGAGGCCGATGTCGCCGGTTAGCCGCGTGACCAGCTTATCGAAGTCCGCCCAGAGTCTGCGGGGATAGACCACGTCCGCGACTTCGGGCCACTGCCGCGCGGCGTTGGTGAGGCTGTCGAGGCCGCGCAGCGAAATCTGGCCGAAGCGCACCCGCACGAGCGGCGGGAAACGGATTCGCGCCGAAGAGCTGGCCGAGGTTTTCGCCGGTCTCGCGCTCGATCTCCCGCAAGGTCTGTTCGGGCGGAATGTACTGCACGAACTCCGCCGACGGCCAGCTTTCCACCCGCTGCATGACGGCCGCGCGCGCGGCCTCGCTGGTGGCAGCGAGTTCCAATTCCACCGAGAGCGCGGAGAGAAACTGCCCCTGCACCGAACGCAACAAATACACCGTGCCGCCGAGACCACCCACGATGGATGTCCCGAGCGCCAGCAGCAATACCGCCAACAGCGTGAGCGTGGGCCGCGAGCGCAGCGTGCCCCAGCCGAGTTGAAAAGCCAGACGGAGGCGGCTGATCATACCAGCCCCCCCTTCTCAAGTCGCAACCGCCGGGCGAGGTCGGCGAGCTTGGTGGGCCGGTGGGAGGTGATGATGATCGTCATGCCGCGCGCGTGCGCCGCCTCTAAAAGCGCCTCGGCTTCAGCGGCGGAATCGGGATCGAGATGAGCAAACGGCTCATCGGCCATCACGAGATAGGGCTTATGGATGAGCGCGCGGGCGATTTGCAAGCGCGCCTGCTCGCCGCCCGAAAGCTGATGCGGTCGCTTGCGCGTGGCGTTGGCGAGATTCGCGTCCATCAACATCCGCGTGCCTTCGGCCCGGCAGTGCGCGGCGGTTTCGCCCTGAATTGCCAGCGGCAGCGAGACATTGCTGAGCACGCTGGCCCCGTCCAAAAAGCGCGGCAATTGAAACACCATCCCGATGCGCCGCCGCAAGTCTGTAATGGTTGACGCAGAGGCGCGGCCCAAGTCGGCCCCCAGCACCCGGGCCACGCCGGATTGCACCGGCAACGCGCCGAGAAGTAGTCGCACGAGGGTGGTTTTGCCGGCGCCGGTCGCGCCTTCAATCAAAACCAGATCTCCACGCATGACGCGAAGATTGATCCCGGCCAGGACGGATCTGCCCGGAAAGCCGGTAGATACGTTCACAAGGTCGATGACGGTGGTGGGGATTTCGGGGAAAGGGGACATGTGCAGTGGTGGATTCGGGGCGGGATTCATATAGAATATGGTAAATTACGCGCTCAATGTCCACTGCCGGATGCAAGTACGCCTCAATCGCTGTAGATAGCCTCTCGAATTGCCTTTCCTCCTGAGCGGAAACTTGCAGAACGGCTTGACATTTGCTCCTTGTGATCATCGATGTGATACGCTTATCGTCCGCCATCTTCGCCGAATCACTATGTTATTGGTGAATTCTTGCACATGCAAAATTTATAACATAAAATATATGATATACTTGATAGCGGATATTGGAGTCTAATGAAAACTATTTGAGAAGACAGTCTGGGTCAAGGATGTTCTCAACTGCACGGAATGCGGCCTTGGCACTCAGTCCGGCACGGAAGTTAGCACCTTAAACGGACGTTATAAACGAAGCTTGACCTTGCACGAGGAGATGTTTATATTACAAGGTTATCCGATGTCTAAACGATTGCAAACGGATAAAATGCGCCCGCGAGCCGGGTTCGCTCGTCGATTAACCCAAACAAAGCCATAAATTCAAGGAGAGTTATGCGCAAAGCCAAGTCTTCCGGCCGACGCCAAATGGGGGGCAAAAAGCTTCCGACCTGGCTACTCGGTCTGTTGGTGGTCGCTTTAGCGGGATTCATTTTCGCCGGGCCGCGGCTGTTGGCGCAGCAACCGGGGGGATCGACACCGGTACCCGTCGGCCAGGTTGTGGGAACTCCCGCACCTGCCGCGGCAGAACATGGCGGCGGCGAGGCGATCCAGCTGCCCTTCGGCGACGACGCGTGGCTGCCGCTGTATATCGTGCTTGGCGCGCGCGCTCGTGGCCCTGGCCTTCGGCGCGTACTGGTGGAAGAAGACGATGAAGCAGGATCCCGGCAGCGAGCGCATGCAGGGCGTGGCCGCGGCGGTGCAGGAAGGCGCGATGGCCTACCTGGCGCGCCAGGTGAAGACGATGATCCCGCTGGTCATCGTCATCGGCATCGGCCTCTTCTTCCTCTACAAGAACCAGTATGCCTTTATGGAAGCCCACGAGCCGGGGATCTCGATGACCCTTGGCGCTCGGCGTTGCCATCGCGTTCCTGCTGGGCGTGACCGCGTCGTACCTCGCCGGCTATGTCGGCATGGGCGTGGCGGTGCGCGGCAACGTGCGCGTGGCCAACGCGGCGCTGTCGCAGCTTCAAGAGCGCGCTGGAGATCGCCTTCCAGGCGGGCGCGGTGTCCGGCATGTTCACCGTCGGCCTCGGCCTGCTCGGCGCGACGATCACCTTCATGATCTTCCAGCAGAACGCGATGTTCGTGCTGGTCGGCTTCGGCTTCGGCGGCATCGCTGGCCGCGCTCTTCATGCGCGTCGGCGGCGGCATCTTCACCAAGGCCGCGGACGTCGGCGCCGACCTGGTCGGCAAGGTGGAAGCCGGCATTCCCGAGGACGACCCGCGCAACGCGGCGACCATCGCCGACAACGTGGGCGACAACGTCGGCGACTGCGCCGGTATGGCGGCGGACGTCTTCGAGTCCTACGAAGTGACGCTGGTGGCGGCGATCATCCTCGCCGCCGCCGTGGGTCAGCACGCTGCAGGCCAACGGCTTCGGCGGCTGATCGCTGCGGGCAACTCGTTCACGGCGGTCTTCACGCTGAAGCTCGTCATCTACGCGCTGCTCGTGCGCGCCGTCGGCGTCGTCGCCTCCATCATCGGCATCCTGGCCGTGCGCGGCAAGGACGATCCGAACATGAACCCGATGAAGCCGATCAACACGGCTTCTTCGTCTCAGCGCGATCATCGCCACGTCTGGGCTTCCTCGTGGTGTCCTACGTGGGTCTTCGGCACGACGACATCCGCCGCCGGTTCCGGCCGGCGTCGAGCGCTGATCTGTCGCTGCACAGCATCCTCGGCAACTTCTGGTGGCTGGCGTTCCTCGCCACCTTCATCGGCATCGTGCTGACGCAGGTGATCGGCAAGATCACCGAGTACTTCACCGCGGTCGAGCAAGAAGCCGGTGACGGAGATCGCCGTCTCGGCGCAGCACCGGCCCGGCGACGCTGATCCTCGCCGGCCTGTCCGAAGGGCTGGAGTCCTCCGTGTGGGGCATCCTGGCCATCGCCGCGACCATCTACGGCGCGTTCATGCTCTTCCCCGATCCGGCGATGGCCGCCTACGCCATCGCGCTGGCCGGTCTCGGCCTGCTGGCCACCACCGGCTACGTGCTGGCGATGGACACCTACGGGCCGATCTCCGACAACGCCAACGGCATCTTCGAGATGTCCGGCGCGCTGAAGAATGCCGACGGCACCGAGAACAAGGCCGCGCACAACATCGTGGCGCGCCTCGACATGGTCGGCAACACGACCAAGGCGCTGACCAAGGGCTTCGCCATCGCCACCGCGGTCATCGCCGCCGTCGTCGCTGTACCGCTCGTTCCTCGACACCGGTGGCGCGTGAAGGATCGCGGCCGATTCTCGACGCGCAACATCCAGGTGAACCTGCCCGACGTGTTCATCGGCCTGCTGATCGGCGGCGCGGTGCCGTTCCTCTTCTCCAGCTTCGCCATCCGCGCGGTCTCCCGCGCGGCGGTGCAGCTCGTGGAAGAAGTGCGCCGCCAGTTCCGCACGATCCCGGGCATCTGGGAATACACCGGCGTGGGCGAGAAGGGCAAGCCGGACTACGCCCGCTGCGTGGCCATCTCCACCGCGGCGGCGCAGAAGGAACTGCTCGGCCCCGGCCTGCTGGCCGTCTTCTCCCCGATCCTCGTCGGCTTCTGGCTCGGCGCCTACGCGCTGGGCGGCTTCCTCGCCGGCGCCATTCTCGCCGGCCAGCTGATGGCGGTGTTCATGACCAACACCGGCGGCGCCTGGGACAACGCCAAGAAGAAGATCGAAGACGGCTTCCTCGGCGGCAAGGGCTCCGAGGCGCACAAGGCCGGCGTCATCGGCGACACCGTCGGCGATCCGTTGAAGGACACCGCCGGCCCGGCGCTGAACCCGATGATCAAGGTGATGAACCTGGTGGCGATCCTCGATCGCGCCGTCCACCGTGGTGCTGAAAGGCTCAGCGGCAGGCTGGGTGCTGACGGTCATTGCCCTGGCCGTGTTGACGGGCGCAATCCTGTTCTCGAAGCGCGGCGGCGTGTCGCACTCGGAAGACAGTTCCAGCGCGGTACAAAGACAGCATTAACGAACCT
This sequence comes from uncultured bacterium, assembly GCA_963735175.1. GTDB lineage: Bacteria > Electryoneota > RPQS01 > RPQS01 > RPQS01 > CAVTJX01. The sequence goes on from CAVTJX010000015.1 coordinate 51,575, forward strand.
GATGTTCGACGCGTAGCGCTTCGCCTTCGAGGACCGCGCGCGAAGACGCGCATGCTGCGGTATCGAGAAGGCTAGGGTGAATACAAAACGGGCGGCTCCGCGAGGGGCCGCCCGTTTTTTTAGCGAAGGATCTTATGTCTGGCAGAGGGCGGGTCGCGCGGGAATCCGCAAGAGCCAGGCGGTATAGGTAGTGCCGCTTGACCCGCCCCTACGCCTCTTTCTACGGGGCCTGTCAGGATTTCAGGAAATACACGACCCCTCTTTCATACGGGTCTGTCGGAATTTCAGGAGATGCGTTCGAGTTTGGTTTTCGGAGCGTTGCAGCAGGGGCATTTCGCTTTGGCATTCCGCGAGACGGAACCGCAATCCGGGCAAACGTAGAACTCGGCTCCGGTGGCCGTGTAGTTGTTCAAATCCTGCAGAACCTGCTCATACCACATGCGGTGTGAGGCTTCGGAATCGCGGATGCGTTTGAAGAGTCGCACCGCCTCGGTGTTCTTCTCGCGCTCGGCACGCTCAATGAACTTGGGATACATTTCGGACTGCTCAAAGAGCTGATCGCTCAGCGCGATCTCCGCATTCTCGCGAGTGGACGTGGCGGGGGCATAGTCCGCGGACGAAATATCCACGCTGCATGCCTTGCCACTCAGACCCGCGAGCAAAGTTGAGTGCACCTGTTCGGCGCGGGCAATGGCGCGGAACATGGCGGCCACCTGATGAAATCCCTCGTCGTCCGCTTTCGCGGCGTAGCCGGAATACTCCGCGTGCGCCTGCACTTCGGAAACGCAAGCGAACTGCAGATTCTCCAGCGTGGAACCCACTCGAACATCGCGCTCAGCCGGTACCCTGTCTTTCCCCGAGGCGGTCGTCAGCAGCACTGTCGTCAGTAAGATCACGCCGATAATACCGGTCAGATACATGCGCGCGCGCATAAGACCTCCATTTCAGATTTCTTCCTATCCGCGATTCGTAAAAGACCGGCACGGCAACGAAACTGCTCCGGGCGGGGCATTTTGGTTGCTGTATCGGTGGATATTCCGCGTAACGAGATCAATGTATAACTAAGCCGATCACACGACATTGACATCTGTTATTGAGAAAAATTAATACACTTCTTGTTGATAAACAAGCGGGTGAGACAGCCCATGATTGAGAGTCTGGAGAATTATAGATCCGTGGCGTCGTTTTGTATCCCACCATAGGCTGGAGTGATACTGACCAGAGGTGACTGTTAGACCAGAGAATCTGCGTTGCGGCGAGAATTTAAGCCAAAAATAGTGGAGGCAAATTCGCGGAGATTCAGAAGGAAGACCGTTTATGATGCATTCGAGCATGTGTCCGGCTTTCAGGTAACCCAAAAAATAGCGGGCGACTCCGATGAGGTCGCCCGCTTGCATTCAGAAGACACCGCAAGCCTCCAGATAGAGTCCGGGACAAGCTGCATTTCTCTGAGAGATATATTATTTTCGATAGGGTCCGAATAACCGCCCGATCAGAAACAGCGTCACCAGGGCGAGGACAATCGTGGCGCCGGCGGGAGCGTTCAAGACAATTGCCACCACGATTCCGGACAGCGCGGAGATCAACGCCAGGACGACGGCTAATCCGGCCACACGGGCCGGGCGAGCGGACCAGAATCCCGACGCCGTCGCGGGAACAACCAGAAACGCGCCCACCAGCAGGATGCCGACAATTTTCATGGCGATGGCAACCGTCAGGGCGAGGGCGAGCAGCAGGCCGTAACGGATGATTTCGACCGGGTAACCGGCCACCGCCGCGCCCTCGGGATCGAAAGCGAAGAGCAGCAGGATTTTCCAGAAGACCAGGGCCACAACGGCAATGGCGAGCACCAGCGCGCCCAAGGCGTAGAAGATCGGCGGGCAGCACAGCTACGAGGCTGCCGAAGAGATAGCCCTCGAGGTTCATCATGTAACCGCGCTTCAAGGAAACGAGCACGAGGCCAATGGCCAGCGCGGCGGAAAGCGTGACGCCGATGGCGCTGTCCTCACTCACCTGTTCACGGCGGGTGATCCACCCCACTCCGAGGCTGACAAGAATCGCCACGGCCACGGCGGGCCAGACGACCGGCATGTTCAACAAGACCCCGATGCCCACTCCGGCGATCATGGAATGCGCCACGCCGTGTCCCATGAACGCAAGCTTACGCTGCACGACGAAAAACGACAGAATGCCGCAGCCGATGCCGAGCAGCGCCGCCGCGAGGATGGCGCGGAGCACGAAGGCCTGGGTGAGAAGATCGGTGAGACTCATGAGGTATGATGGTGTTCGCCCAGCACCACGTGCGGCAGCGCGTGCGGACTGTGGAAGAGCAATTCCGCCGGGCAGCCATAAGCTTGTTCGATGGCCTCGCCGGTCAGCCGCTCGGGGCGGTCGTGGAAGTGCAGGCGACCGTTGAGACAGGCGAGCTTGTCGGCGAGCGGCGCGATCACGCCGATATCGTGCGTAACGAGAATGACGGTCAATCCCGATTCCTTGCGCCAGCGGGAAATCCATTCGAGGAGCAGGTCTTGACCGTGAGCATCGACACCGACCGTGGGCTCGTCGAGGAACAGCAGCTCGGGCCGCGCCGCGAGCGCCCGGGCCACAAAGATCCGCTGCTTCTGGCCGCCCGAGAGCTGCCAGAGCGGGCGGTCGGCAAAGGGTGACGCGCCGACGAGCGAGAGCGCTTCTTCCACGCGATCGCGACGCTCGGCAAGCTTCAGTTTCGGGCCGCCGAAGACGTAGGTGCCGAGTTCCACGATTTCCCGGGCACGGATCGGAAAGCGCAGCGGGTAATCGCGATTCTGCGGTACGACTCCGACCCGCTGCCGCCAGACGCGGCTGACCAGAGGGTCTTCGCCAAAGATGCGGATGTTCCCCTTGTAGCCCTTCTCCAAGCCGAGCAGAATCCGCAGCAGCGTGGTCTTGCCGCCGCCGTTGGGACCGATCACACCCAAAAATTCGCCCGGCTGCACCTGAAAGGAAACATCCTCCAAAACGGGCTGTTCGTCATAGGCAAAGCTGAGATGCTGGACATCGATAATCGGCGGCGGATTCATGCGGTTTTCGTTTCGGTTAGCGCCACGACAGCCGGGCGTTCCAGAACAATAAAAAGGATGCAGGCGATGATGAGCGCGCCGCCGGCCAGCGTCTGCCAGCTCGCGGCTTCGTTCAGAAATATCGCCGCCATGATTGTCGCACCCACGGGCTCGCCGAGGATCGCGGCATTCACGACGAACGCGCGCAAGTGCGCCGACGGCATAGGTGAGCAGCGAATGACCGAGCAGCGTGGGCAGCAATCCCAGCAGCAGCAACCCGACCCACGTTTGCGGCGTGTAATGCGCCACATTCGTTCCCGTCAGTGCAATGATGAGAATGAGGAACACGGAACCAGAGGCGTGAACGATGAGCATGAAGGGTACGAGCGGCACGCGTTGCCGCAGCCGTCGCGCGGCGAGGGTATAGAGCGAAGCCAACAGCGCCGCGAGCAGGGCGAGCAAATTTCCCAGCAGCGGATTGAGCGCCTCGGCATTGCCGGCCACGGGTTTGGAGAAGGTGATGATCGCCATCCCCAGAATCGCGCCCGCCACGGCCAACCAACTGCGCGCGGACACGTGTTCGCGAATGAGCAGCCCGCCCAGGAGCGCGGTGAAAATGGGCTGGGTACTGGTGAGAAACGTACTCGCCGCCACCGACGTATAGCTCAAGCTGGTGATAAAGCAAATCTGGTGCGTGGCAATCACCGTGGTCGCCGCGGCAATCAAGCCCAGTTCACGGGCGCGAATCCGCAGCAGTTGCTCCCGATACCTGGACAGCAGCAAGACTGGTAAAAAGGCCAGCCCGGCGATCGCCCCGCGCCAGAACGCGGCGGCGAGTGGCGGCGCGTCGCCCAAGGGGGCAATCGCCAACCGGACAAAAATCGCGGATGACGAAACAGCCATCACAGCCGGAAGTAGCGAGAGGCGTGCGCTTTGCGTAGAGTTCACAGGAAGGGGAGCCCGCCGAGGTCCGCCAGCCACCGGTCTGAAGACGACTGGCCGCGGTTGCCGGACCATGTTGAAGGTTTTTCTTAGATTATGCAATATACGAAAAGCGCTTCTCGCGTGCAAGGCGTCGGGGTTTCAGCCTCGCTACTTGCATATAACTAAATATTTTAGTAGTTTGCTTTAAACCTCGGATCCATAAGGGGAGTCCTACGCATGACCCCGCGTCGCGTCTTCTGCACGGCCATTGCCATCGTCCTTTGCACTGTGCCGCTTTTTGCGCAAAACCTCGCACTGCGCGGCAGCTTGGCCCTCACGGGCTGCACCGCCGTCGATGCCACCCAAAGCGTCGTTTATGCCGCCTATAATGGGACAGTTGCGGTAATCAGTGTGGAAGATCCCGACCATCCCGCGCTGATCGGTCAAGTGTCCTCGGGAGTCGCTGCGATCAACAGCATCGAGGCCGAGGGGAATTATGTATATTGTGCCGGGGGAAGCAGCGGAATCGCCATCATTGACGTTTCCACGCCCGCCGAACCGACAGTGGTGCGGCTGTACTCCCTGTCTGGAGCCAATGTGGTGGCTGTCGCCGCCCGCGATACACTCGTCGCGGTGGCAATGCCAACGTCTGTGGCCTTGATCGGCGTCCGTGATCCTGCTCACCCACACTTACTGGCAAGCTATGGACGGGCGGCGTCGTGGATTGAATTCCAGCCCGACTCGCTGCGCCTGCACATGGGCAGTTCGACCGGTGTCTTCTCGCTCCGCATCACACCGGCCACGGGCACGCTTGCTCCTGCCGGCCAATATGGCACGACGCCAATGAGTCCGCTGGCCTGTGTCGGTCCTTATGTGGATGCGGCACGGGGAGCGGCGCTGACCGCATTAGAGACCGCCGATTACACTACGGCCGGTGAGCGGCAGACAGACGCGGCCGTCCGCGCCGTAGCGGGGATTCATACCAGCTCCAGCGATAAGATGTTTATCGCGCTCGCCAATGGCATGGTGGAATATCTGCGCCACCAGGCGGGATCGGGAGCGCCGGTGTTTGTCGCGGGCGCCACGTTGACCGCGCCGGGCAACGGCCTGGCAATGGCGCAGTCCGGCACACAGTCCCTCGGTAATCGCCTCGCACACCAACGGCCTGTCCGTTCTGGTCTATGACGCCGCGCCGGTGACACCGCAGCCGGTCGCGGCGAAGCCGCAATCGCTGGCGCTGAGCGCTTATCCCAATCCGTTCAACTCGGTGGCGGCCTTGCGCATGGAAGTTCCACGGCCCGGACTTTACCAATTAGCCATTTACGATCTGCTGGGCCGTGAAGTACATAGCGAAACGCGGTTGCTGACCGGAACCAGCACCCAGCGCATGGACTTCTCCGCCGGCGCCGCCGGGAGCTATCTTCGTCCGGCTCGCCGGTCCCGAAAGCGCCGCCACGGTGAAGCTGCTGTACCTGCCGTAACGAAGAGGGCGGGTCTAAGACCCGCCCCTACATTCGAATTCCATTCTCGATTCCCGCCAATGACATTTCTGCAACTCCTCGTTGAGGCCGTCCTTTATTACGGGGCCTGCTCGCTTGTCGCCCGCAGCCGTGAGGACGCGCCCGGCTTGATTCGCGTATTTCTCACGGTCCTGCTGCTGACATTTATATCGGGCGGATTAAAGGCCGTGATCGGCGATTTCTGGTTGAGCCACGGCCTCGTTTTCATTCTGAGTTTCTTCGTTCTGTGGATTGGCCTGGGAATTGGTTTCTTCCGGACGATCATCGCGGCCATTGTCGTGATGCTGCTGCGTTCGCTGCTCGAAGCGGTCTTTGCCCGGGGCGGCGGTCTGATGGCCTGACCGGCCATCCAATTGAAAGTGGATTTCGAAGTTCTCACGCCGGCTGTGCCGGTGTTAAACGGAAAAGGGCCGGATATGACGCATCGTCCCATCTTGCTATTGTTCTTACTCCTCCTGTTGGCGGGATTGCTGCCGGGAACACCGCCTGTCGCGTGGGCTCAGACGCCGGGGACATCCGGCTCCTCGGATCACGAACCGATAGCGCAATTGAGCGCCCGCGCGGGGGACGCCCTCGATTCCGCGCGGAAGGAAAACCTCGATCTACTTGCGCCCCACCACTTCGGACGGGCACAGGCCGCGTATGACGAGGCCCGCACGCTGATCGAACGCAAACGCGAAGAAGAGTTGATTCACATCAAGCTGAAGCTGACGCTCGACGAAGTCGACGCCGCCCGCCGCACGGCAACAGACTCGCGCAAGCGATTAGGCGAGGTGCTCGCGGCGCGCACAGCGGCGCAGGCCGCGGGTTCCGATACCCTCAGCGGAAACCTGTGGAAACGCACAGAAGACCGTTTTCGGGGTTTACTGCGTGACGTCGAGCGCGATCCAGCGGCCGCGGATTCGCAGTCGGTCAACGAGATGGCGGGGGCTTACCGCGCCGCGCGCCGCGACGCCCTGCGCAGTTGGATTTTAAAAGATGCCCGCGAGCGGGTCGACGCCGTCGAACGCCGGGGTGGGACACGCACCGTGCCTTCGCTGGTGTTGCGGGCGCAACAGGCCATCAGCCGCGCCGAGGCAGACCTCGCCCAGGAAAATCTGGACGGGGCGCGCGATGAAGCGCAAGTCGCCATCCGCACATCGGCGCATGCGTTGGCACTCATGAATTATATCGCCTCGTGCCAGAAGGCCAAACAGCCCTGGGAAAGCGCGCTGCTGCCGTATGACGACATACTGACCGAAGTGGCCACTCGTCTTGGCGATACGCTGGATCTTTCGCGCGGGGGCGCTGCGACCGGGCCGCAGATCTTCGCTTTCATCACCGCGCGCCAGGAATCGCTGGTCACGCAGGTCGCGCATCAGGCGCAGACTTTGAAGTCGCTGGAAGGATCGCTGGCCGAGGCTCAGACCAATCTGGCCGATGCTCAAGGCCGGATCTCGGAACTTGAGCGCCGGTTGCAAGCTGCTGAGGGTGAACGCAGTTCCGCCCGCCAAACACTGCAGAAGAGCGGCGAAACCACCGACCGCATCGCTCGCGCGCAGGATCTGTTTAAGCCGGGCGAAGCGGTCATCCTGCAAAACGCCGACGCCACGGTCACAATTCGGCTGACCGGGCTGAAATATGGCTCGGGCGCAACAAATCTTGATCCGGCACGTCAGAAGGTTATGGACAGGGCCATTCAGGCAATCGGCCAATTTCCCGGCGCCGAAATTCGCGTGGAAGGCCACACCGACTCAGTCGGACGTGACGACGACAATCAGAAACTTCTCCGAATCCCGGGCCAAGGCGGTGGCCGCCTATCTTGTCCAGAAATTGAAAATTAAACTGGAACAGATTCCGTTCCAGGGATTCGGTGAAACGCGCCCATTAGCGACGAACGAGACGGCCGAGGGCCGCGCCCGCAATCGCCGCATCGACATTGTACTAACCCTGCCGCGCTAACCAGGATTTTACCAGGCGGGTTTCGAACCTTTTCCATTTCGACGTTTGACAGGAGTGATTATGCATAGACTTCCACGGCTGACCATCGTCCTCGGTTTACTGGGCGCGCTGGCGATGTTCGCGCAGGCCCAGGGCGTCGCCACGGAATTTCCCAATTACGGCGAAGGCAGCCTCGGTCTGGCGGCAACGCCAGGCACGCAAGGCGGCGCCGCGGCCGGTTTCTGGAATCCCGCCGCGTGGTCGGCCATGGATAAGTGGGAAATGAGTCTGTTGTGGAACGACCGCGATGTGCATCCCAAGCGGATGGACAACTGGGGCTTTGCGCTGGGGGGCAACGGCATTGGCTTTGCCATGCGCCGTAATAACTTCACGTACGGTGGATTAATGGCGCCCGGTGGCCTGAACTACGGCCATGTGGACGATTATCAGATTGCCGTTGGCGGCGGCGACGGTGGGGATTACTGGGGTCTCTCGTGGAACTGGTCGAAGGGTCGTACCGCTGAGTACGCGCGCGGCCGAGGCGAACTCGAACGCGACGACTATCTCGCCCTGGGCAATATCACCCGCCCGACTCCTTGTCTCTCCATCGGCAACACGGAGACCATCGGTTTACATCACGGGCATTATCGGGGGATCACCGACGTGGGCATGCGGCCACTGAAGAACCACCGCTTGACGCTCTTCGGCGACGCGGCCTACGGCGAGAAGGATTCGTGGAGCACGCTGCAGTGGGGCGCGGGCATGGAAGTGCAGCCGATCAACGGCCTGCGCGTCGCCGGTAAGATGAGCAAGCTCGATCCGTATTCACAGGAGAAGACCTATTCACTCAGCCTCGGTCTATCGCTCGGCGGCACCGGGTTGCAGGTGATACCGCATTATGACAAAGACCAGAACCGCCTGAGCACGAGTTACCTCCTGCGTATGGGCGAGCAGCAGCCGACCGTAAAGACGCCGCGTTTCTTTGGAAAAAAGAATGATGTCGTGACGATGAAGTTGAAAGGGCAGGTCGTCTATCAAAGCGCGCGGTTGATGGACAAGGAACGGTTTGCCTTGAAGGATATGCTGGACAGGATTGACGCGGCGAAGCAGGATCCCACCGTGGGCGGTATCGCCCTGAATGTTTCGGATTTCTACGGTTCGCCGGCCACACTGTGGGAAATCCGCCAGAAGCTGGAAGACTTCAAGCGGGCCGATAAAAAGGTCTATGTCTATATCGACCGCGGCGGCATGAACGGCTATGCCTTTGCCACCGTCGCCGATTACCTGTGGATGGATCCGCAGGGCCAGCTTGCCCTGCCGGGTTACGCGATGGGCCGCACTTACTGGCGGGGCTTCTTCGACAAGATCGGCATTGGCGTGGACGAGTGGCGCTTCTTCACGTACAAATCCGCCTTTGAGAGCTTTTCGCGCAAGAACATGTCCGAAGCGGACCGCGAGCAGCGCCTGGCTCTGGTGACCGACTTCTACAACGAGTGGCAGCGGAATGTGACCGGCGCGCGCAAGCTTTCCGCGGAAACACTGCGCGCTTTGGTTGACAGTCTCGTCATCTTTACCGCGCAGGACGCGCTGGCGGCGGGTCTCGTCGACACTCTCGGCCGCTGGCCTGACGCCAAAGATATCATTAAAAAAGTCACCGGCCAGAAGCCCAACCTCATCCGCAGCGGCGAGGTGACGGACGTAACCGAGGCGGATCAGCAATGGGGCAAGTTGCCCACGGTGGCGCTCGTGTACGCCATCGGCGCATGCGACATGGACAGTGGCATCAAGGGCCGCCAGACCTCGGCCTACATGAGCAAGCTGGAGAAGCGCAAGGATGTCAAGGCAGTGGTGCTGCGCGTGGACTCGCCGGGCGGCGACGCGCTGCCGTCGGACCTGATTGCCGAGCAAATGACGAAGATCAAGGCCAAGAAGCCGATGATCGTCTCGCAAGGCATGTACGCGGCCTCAGGCGGCTATTGGCTGAGCATGAATGCGGACAAGATCTATTCCACGCCGCCCACGATCACCGGCTCCATCGGCGTCATCGGCGGTTGGCTGTGGAATGAAAAGATCACCGATAAGACCGGCTTCACCTGGGACCACGTACAGATCGGCAAGCATGCCGAACTTGGTGGCGGCATTGTGCTGCCGTTCGTTGGCTTGCAGATTCCCGATCGCAATCTGAACACGGAAGAGCGCGCTCGGATGGAAAAGCTGATCCGCGGGATGTATACGGACTTCACGCAACAGGTCGCGGCGGGCCGCAAGTTGGATGTCGCGTTTGTTGATTCCGTCGGTCAGGGCCGGGCGTGGACGGGCCGCCGGGCGTTGGATTTGAAGCTCGTAGACGAGTTGGGCACGCTGGATGACGCTATTGACTACGCTCGCGCACAGGCGAAGATTCCTGCCCATCGCCGGATAAAAATCGAAGAATATCCCAAGCGGCCGTTGTTCGACTTCTCGCAATTCATGCCGCAAATGTCGCCGTTCGGGCTGCGGTGGTCGGGCAGAAAAGGCAGTGGCACGGCGGTTTCCGCGCAGCAGGACTACGAACTCCACTACTGGCAGCGGATGGCGGGCCATCGTGGGTTGCCATTACTGATGATGGATCCGGCGGATATGCCGTCGGAGGAATTGGTCCCCTCGGGCTCGCTCGGGAACTGATTCTACAGCAGTTAAAATGCTTGTATTTCAGACGGTTAAAAGACTGAGTCGGGGCGGGAACAGCCATTGGGAATCCTTTCTGAGCTTGACACAGTTCAAAATAATCAGTAGATTGTCTATCTGATTCCGATTTTTGCGGTGAGGAGCGAACCATTTCCGTCAAGTCCAAACAGAAATCGGCCCTTCCGGGGCTGGGTCGGCCCGGTGACCGGGCACGCGACGCAGCGGCGAAAGCCCCCCGCTTTCAGGTGCCGTTTACGCGCAAGAATTACATTGCGTTTGGAGTGGGAATTGCGCTGGTGATTATCGGCTACATCTGTCTGGGGCAGCCGCCGGCCAGTGGTTTCCTGAGTATGACCTTCGCGCCGATGTTGTTAGTGCTGGGCTACTGCGTGGTCTTTCCGTACGCGATTATGGCCCGCGAGCGGCCCAAACCGACGGTCGTGACACCGAAGGGCGATTAGCTCAGCTGGTCCAGAGCGCCTGCTTTACACGCAGGATGTCGGCGGTTCGAATCCGTCATCGCCCACCTGGCGAGGCCTAAATCCGACTCGGAATTTCGGCCTTCTGATTCGGATTTTGGATTTCGGATTTTGAGTTTGGATTTCAATTTGGCGTGGGGTCGTAGTTCAGTTGGTTAGAACGCCAGCCTGTCACGTTGGAGGTCGCGGGTTCGAGCCCCGTCGGCCCCGCCAAATTTCAATAAAAACCTGTGCTTATGCATGGGTTTTTACTTGCGGTGGCGTGCGGTTACGTGAAAAACGGGGCCGATCGTGGTGACCGTGCCGATCGAGAGCCACAGGCCGCCCTGCAAACTGGAAGATTGACTCTCGGGGTAGATTTGACTTACTATAGAAATTGAACTTCGGCTGCGGATTCTGCCGGGCCGGCAACTGCAGACGAGCGAATTCTCCGCTGATTCAGCGGTAGGGTCGCCTGTTCTGCCTTTCAAGTTACCGCCAAGGCCGGAAGATCCTAAGGATGAGACGGCGGGTAATTCTGTGGGGCGTCGCTTCGGCGCTCAGCGAACCGTCTGATCTTAAGATTCAAGAGATGTCCGCGAAGAACACCGCTGACGAGCCAAAGCCTTGCATGAGGTCAAATCCGAAAGTGTGTCATGCGGCCTGACGACGTAAGCTCGAATTGTATGTATAGCCTTTTTTACAGCAAAGACAAACAGACCATCGAGGGCTTTCGATGAAGAGTGAACAGCCTTCAATCATATTGGCTCCGGCAGCAACCGCAATCCCCGGCAGAAACGCTCTCCTGCTGCGCCAGTCTGTGCTCGCGGCTGCCTACTTTATTTCCGCTTTGCTGGCCCTCGTACTGACCGGAGAGCCGGGCAGGGTCGCGTCAGTCTGGATTGCCAATGCGCTGGTCGTTACCGTTCTGCTTAAGAAACCGGCGTCCGCGTGGCTCGGATGGCTCGTTGCCGGACTGCTCGGCAACCTCGCCGCCAACTTGCTGACCGGCGACGCCCCGCTGCCGGCTCTGCTCTTGGGCCTTTGCAATACCATCGAAATCGTGCTTGTGTGTGTCCTGACTTCGTTCGGAAATAAACGCGAAGAAACCGACTTAACTGAATTTAAATTTTTAGCGAGGTTTCTCTTCGTTGGCGTCCTGATCGGATCGGCCGTAGCCAGCTATTTGGCAAGTGTTACGGTCTCCGCCTTTTATGGAATTCCAATCCGACCGGTCTTCTTAACCTGGTTCCGTTCCGATGCCCTCGGACTATTGATTACAGCGCCGCTGCTGGCAGGAGTGACGGGAAGAGAAATCAAAGCCGCGATTAGCCTCGCGAAAAAATGGGAAACGTACGGCTTGATGGTTCTCGCCCCGGCGATAACCTTCTTAGCCCTTGCCTGGATGCCCCATCAGATAATCATGTTACTGGTACTGGTGACCGTCGCGGCTTCCGTGCGACTTGGCTATGTTGGCGGCGCGATCGTGACGTTTCTCATGACAATCAGCGGGATCATCAGCATCGTCTTTTTCCAGGGGCAGATCGAACAAAATGCTCCCATAAAAACTCAGATTGAATGGCTGCAAATCTTCGCGTTCATCAACGTTCTCGTCGCCCTGCCGAATTCGGCACTCTTGCGCGTGTCGCGGAACAACGAGGAGAAATATCGCCTGCTCTCCGAGCGCATGGCCGATGTGATTTGGACGCTGGATTTACAAACGATGCGCCTGACATATATTAGTCCGTCCGTGATGGCCATGCGCGGATATTCTCCGGAAGAAGCCAGGGCGCAATCGTTGGAAGAAATACTGACACCTGAATCCATGCTGTTAGTGCAGACGTTACTCCCGCAGCGCATAGCGGCACTGATGTGCGGTGACAGCAGAATGAAAACGCAAACGAATGAGCTCTTCCAATATCGTAAGGACGGCACTGTCGTCGAAACGGAAGTGGTTACGACTCTGGAGACCGATGCGCATGGGATTCCCGTCAGCGTCATTGGCGTGTCGCGCGATATCACGGAGCGCAAACGCACCGAGGCCGCCTTGCGGCAGCGGGAGGATCTGCATCGGCTCCTCGTCGAGAATACCCTGTTCCCGGTTGTCATCGTCTCACATGAGGATGACAGGGTTCTGTTCTCCAATGAGCTGGCGAGCAGTTTTTTTGAAGTGGCGGGACCGGCTGTCGGTCAGTTCGCGCCGGACTTCCATTGTGATCCGCAGGTCTATGCCCGCCTGAAGGCGCGCCTGAAAGCCGGCGAAATGCCGGTCACATTTGAAGCCCGAATGCGGACCGCGACGGGCAAAACGAAGGAAGTCGTGATATCGTCCACGTGCCTTGAATATAATGGGATCCCCGCCCACATCTCGGTCTCCGTAGACCTCACCGCGCGGGTGGCGGCGGAGCAGGCCTTGCGCGCGAACGAGCAAAAGTACCGCACGCTCTACGAAACCATGGCGCAGGGAGTTTTCTATCAAGACGCGACGGGCAGGATCCTGTCGGTAAATCCGGCCGCCAGTCACATTTTTGGAATTCCCGTCGAGGATTTTCTGAGCGGTGCGGCGGAACACACGGCCTTTGAATGGACTCATGAGGACGGCAGTCCTTTTCCGGTGGAGTCGCAACCGCCCGCAATGGCTCTGAAAACAGGACTTCCGGTCGGGTCCATGGTGGCGGGACTGCGGCACGCCGGATTGAAAGCGATACGGTGGCTGGTCTTGAATTCTGTGCCGCAATTTTCAGTCGGGCCGGACAGGCCATCGGGAGTCGTGACTACGATCAATGACATCACGGAGAGCAAACATGCTGAAGATGCCCTTCGTGCGAGCGAGGAACGCTACCGTGAAATCATCGACGGACAGGGCGAAGGCCTTGCCATCACCGATCTTGACGATGCCTTTGTGTTTTCCAATCCTGCGGCCGACAAGATCTTCGGCGTGGCCAGGGGCGGAATGATCGGGCGGCGCGTCGGCGACTTCGTGAGCGCTTCGCCGCTTGCTTTGGTGAAAGAGCAAACTGCCGTGTTGAAAGCCGGACAAAGCAGTTCCCATGAGTATCGAAATTCACCGGCCGGACAGCAGCATTCGGGTAATTCAACTCGACCGCCACTCCGCGCCGGGATAATTCAGGCGCGGTCATCGGCACCTTCGGAATCTTTCGCGACGTCACCGACTTGCGGAAAGCCGAGGAAGAACGCCGGCGGTATTATCAGCGCTATGCCGCCATGTTGGAAACCACGAAGGACGGTTTCTGGCAAACCAGCTTAGACGGCCGGCTGCTCGAAGTGAACGATGCTTATTGCCAGATGAGCGGATATTCGCGCGCGGAATTATTAAACATGTCTATCGCGGATGTCGAGGCACAAGAAACGCCACAAGCGGTCCGGGAGCACCTGCGGCGGCTCAAAAGCATGACGGCCGAGCATTTTGAATCTTCGCATCGCGCCAAAGACGGCCACACTTATCCCGTGGAAATCAGCCTGACGCGTCTGGCGGACATCGGCGTGCAGATGGTTTTTGTCCGCGACGTCACCGCTCGCAAACAATCGGAAGCGGTGTTGCGCGACAGCGAGGCCCGCTATCGAATCATCTTTGAACAAGCCGGGGACTACGTCTTCGTGCTGCATCGTGAAACTGATGGGATGTTGACCTTCCTGGATATGAACGAGGCGGCGTGGCGGGGCCACGGGTATACACGCGACGAACTCATCGGCCAGCCGCTGACACTTATAGATCCCAATCTTTCGAAAGAAAGCCTCGCGATCATTCTGCCCCAAATCGAGGAAAAGGGGTCGGCATTGTTTACCGCCAGGCACAGGCGCAAGGACGGCACATTTCTGGATGTCGAGGTGAGGGCGCGCATGATCCAATGGGGTAGGACATCCGTCTTTGTCAGTGTGGAACGGGATATTTCCGATCGGATTGCCGCCGAAGAGGAGATTCGTAAGTTGTCGCGGGCCGTGAAGCAATCCACGAGCGGCATTCTCATCACGGACTGCCGAGGCGTGATCGAATATGTCAATGATAGTCTGACGCGCATGACCGGTTATTCCCATTCGGATCTTGTCGGGAAGCGACCGTCCATTCTGAAGTCCGGACAGATGCGCCCCGAACTCTATGAAGAATTGTGGAAGACGATCCTGGCGGGTAAGGAGTGGCGGGGGGAATTCCAGAATCGCCGGAAGGACGGCTCCCTTTTTTGGGACACCACCGCCATTACTCCGTTGTTGGACATGGATGGAAACATCACCAATTTTCTGGCCATCAAGGATGATATTAGCGCGCAGAAACGATCCGCGGAGGAGCGGGAATTGTTAGAACAACGATTCCGGCAAGCACAGAAAATGGAGGCGATCGGTCATATGGCCGGCGGAGTGGCGCACGATTTCAATAATATCCTCACGGCCATCTCGGGCCATTCAGAACTGGCGTATCTGCAATTGCGGAAGGATGATCCGATTCAAATCCATGTTCAGGAAATCTTAAGGGGATCCGAGCGGGCCGCCAATTTAACCCGGCAACTGCTGGCATTCAGCCGCAAACAGGTTATCGAGCCGCAAGTGGTCGATCTGAACTACATTGTGAACGATTTGAAGCGAATGTTGAATCGCATTATCGGCGAGAACGTGCACTTGAACTCGACGCTTGCCGAGGGCTTATGGAGGATCTATACCGATCCGGGACAAATTGAGCAGATGATTGTCAATCTGGCGGTCAATGCCCGCGACGCCATGCCAAAGGGCGGTGACTTGCTGATGTCCACCTACAACGAAATGTTGGATGAACGCTATTGCGCGACTCATCTTCGAGGCGACGCCCGGCGCCTATGCCGTGCTGGAGGTCAAAGATTCTGGCGTGGGCATGTCAGAGGATGTGAAGATGCGCATTTTTGAACCGTTCTTTACCACAAAACCCAAAGGAATGGGCACAGGTTTGGGACTGGCGACCGTCTATGGAATTGTGAAACAGGCGGGCGGGCATATTTGGGTGGACAGCACTTTAGGCCACGGAACAACGTTCCGCATCTATCTGCCGCGAACCACTGAAAAACCGGTCGGGAAGGCCATTGATGCAGAAGATCTTGATGCGTTGCACGGCACGGAAACCATATTGGTAATCGAAGACTTCGATGCCACGCGACGTACTATTATCGATGGATTGTCGTATTTCGGCTATCGGGTCATTGCCGCGGAGAGCGGCGAGGAGGCGCTGACCATTTGCCGGGACAAGACCGAAAAAATTCATCTGGTGCTTCTCGGATGTCATTCTGCCGGGCATTACGGGGATTGATCTCGCGCCCAAAATTCGCGAGATCCTGCCGATGGTTCGCATGCTTCTGATGTCGGGTTATACAGATACATCCGTGGTGCCAACGCAGGATTTACCCTTTATCCAAAAGCCGTTTCAAATACGCTCGCTGGCCCGAAAGATTCGCAGCATCTTGAGCGGAACAGGCAGCCGCGATCATTTGGCCTGAGAGATCCGAATCTTTATGCTACGGATGAACGCAAGCACGGCACAGGGCGCACCCCGTCAAAATGTCTTGTATTTGTCTTGGCGGTGGCGATGCTTGCACGCAGAAACAAGCACTTAGATGCAGATAGAGCATAGACGAATTCTTCGCAAGTCGTCGTTAACATACTGTTAATACAGCAGAATGATTTGCCGAGACCGAAGATTTCACGCCCCATCGGCCCCGCTCCACAGTCCCTGTTAAGTTCAGTCTTGACAGGGACTTTCTTTGTGGCCATCCAATGCGAATTCACCACGCAATACGATTGATGCCCGGCCAGGATTGATCTTATGACCATTCATCGAAGGTAAAATGTAGAAAGTGTAGTGCTTATATATTATGATTTTACAAATTAGTTTGCTTCTTGGCCGTGCAGTGGTTGAATGTGCGCCTGACTTTTGCTACTTTGGTACCGTTAGATCATGATGGAGATCAGTTTCCTGCAACCCCCGGAGACGGTTTTGAACGAACAGCGCCATTATCGTTATTTAATTTATTCGCTCTTCCTGCTTTCCGGAGTGTCCGGACTGATTTATCAGATTGTCTGGACGCGCCTGTTGATGATTGTGTTTGGCAATACTATGCTCGCCACGAGTACGGTGCTCAGCGCATTCATGGGGGGGCTGGCTGCCGGCAGTTATGTGCTTGGCAGATATATCGACCGCAAACCGCGGCGGCTGATTCAGGTCTATGCCGCTTTGGAAGCGGGGATCGGCGTTTTTGCGCTGGCCTTCCCTTTTCTGATTCATGCGGTCACGCCGCTTTACGCGCACATTTACACGGGCGTGGCGGGTAACATCGTGCTGCTGAACCTGGTCCGCTTCGCAATCTGTTTTGCGATTATCATTCTGCCCACATTTCTGATGGGTGGCACGTTGCCGGTCCTCATCAAGCGCTTCACCACGGCGAGCGATTCCATCGGCCACCGCACGGGATTCCTCTACGGCCTGAATACGGTCGGCGCCGTGGCGGGAACATTCGCCTGCGGCTATTTTTTATTGCGCGTGCTGGGGATGCAGAAGACCACGTGGGTGGGAGTCGCGATCAATCTTGGCGTTGCCTTGACAGCCTGGCTGCTGGGTCGGCGGGCGACCGAAGCCCCGGCCGCGCCTCCGGCAGCGGCTACGCCCCGGTCACACGTCTATGAGGCCGAGCAGACTTACAGCCTGGCGACGATTCGCATGATTCTTCGTGGGCATCGGGCTGTCCGGCTTTTGCGCGCTGGCCTATGAAGTGTTCTGGACGCGCATGCTGAATCTGTTCCTGCACAACAACATCTATTCGTTCACCGCCATTCTGGGGACTTTCCTCATCGGGATCGCGGCCGGCAGTCTGATCTACGCCCGCTTTCTGACGCGCTCGGCTAATCCGGTGCGGCTTGTTCATCGGGCTGCAGATTGGCATCGGCGCGATTTCCTACGCGACACCCGTACATTTTCCGGATCCTCCATACCGGTTTGTTCCGGAATTTCAGCGAAGCCGTGACGCTCGCCAAAACTTCCGTCATCATGATTGGCCCGACACTGATGATGGGCATCGCCGTTCCCCTGGCGATTCAGATTTGCCGGCGGGGCGCGCACCGGGAGGGCACCAGTGTCGGGTCGGTCTATGCGGTCAATACCGTTGGCGCGATTCTCGGCGCGTTCATGGCCGGCTTCATCCTGCTGCCCGGCGTCGGCCTGCACCGGGGCGTCGTGATTGTGGCCGCGTTGAATCTGCTGGCGGGCTTTCTGCCGCTCATTGCCATCGCGCGGCCCGCCCGGCGCGTCGGCTGGAGCGCGCTCTTTGCGACGGTGGCCACCGCGATGGTGCTGCTCGCGCCGTCCGACCTGTTCCGCGGCTTGTTTCAGGACGCGAATCCCAGCGCGGATATCGTCTATTACAAAGAGGGCAAAGTTGCCAATATTCTCGTGTACGATTTCAAAAAGCTGGGATACAAGGATTTCCACCTGAACGCCGTGAATGAGGCTTCGTCGCGGCTGTGGCACGTGCAGCTCTTCAAGATGCTCGGCCTCCTGCCAACGCTCGTGCATGACGATCCGGACGACGCCTTGATGGTGGCCTTCGGCGCGGGAATGTCGGCCGGCGCCTGCGCGAAAAATGTAAAATCCCTCGACGTTGTGGACCTGAATCCGGACATTCAGGGCGTCGCCGCCGCCTATTCGCGTGAGAATCTGGACGCCATCCATCAGCCGAATTTCAAACAAGTCGTCAATGACGGACGCAACGCGCTGCTGGTCAGTCCGCGGCAGTATTCGCTGATCATTTCCGATGCGACCAACCCGAAGATGTTCGACTCGTGGACGCTGTACTCGCAGGAATTCTACCAGATCGTGAAGGAACGGCTAAAACCCGGCGGGATCTTCTGTCAGTGGGCGCTGATTCCCCTGCCGGGTGACGCCATCAAAGTGATCCTGAACACCTTCCGCAGCGTTTTCCCGCACATGAGTTTCTGGGTGATCCACGGCTCCACGCAGGTGCTGATGCTCGGCACTCCGGAACGCCTCGATATCGATTATAACGATCTTAAACGGCGGCTGGAGCCGCTTTATGCCGGCGCCGACCTGGCGGAATTCGGCATCGACACGCCCGAAAAATTCCTCAGCTTCTTCGCGCTGGGCGAGGACAGCATCAAGAGCATGTTGGCCGGATTCGACAAGGTCAGCACCGATGACCTCCCCTATGCCCAGTTTCACATCCGCCAGGATGCAGCGGGAATCAACCAGTGTCTGGACCTGGTACGCTATCAGGAATCGATCCGCAATTACATGCGCAAAGGCAGCACGCCGCCGGAATTCGCTGGCACGATGCAGACCTACGAGGACATCGCCCGCCGTTTGAATGTGGGCTTCCTGACGCATGACGAGAGCAAGTATCACGAGGCCGAGGTGGTGGCCGCCGACGCGGGCATCAACGACGCCAATGTCGCCCACATGCTGAATTACTGTCCCGAAAAGAAGCGGCATTTTCAGGCGCGGCTGGCCACGCATCCCGCTGACGTGACCGCCCACAACTGGCTGGGTAACATCAACCTGCTATCGGGCCAGTATGCCGCAGCCGAATCCGAATTCCGCACGACACTGCGGCTCAAGCCGGATCACGCTTTTGCGCGGATGAACCTCGCGATGACAGAGATGGAAACGGGCAACCTCGACAGCGCCGTGGCGGGACTGCTGGCCACGGCCCGCCTCAGTCCGGCCAAACGTATTCTGCAGTCGGTTAATGTGCAATTGGGCAAGGCGCGCATTTTTCGCAAGCTGACGTATCAGCCGGAATCGCCGCAATTATATCGCGAACTGGGCAAGACCTACGAGGACGAAGGACAGCTGCTCGACGCGATTCACGCGTATCGCAAAGCGGCGCAGTTAAGCGGCGGCGATCCGGGCACGCGGTTGGAACTCGCGCGGCTGTACGAACGTCATGAATTGGTGCCGCAGGCAATGCAGCTCTATGCGGAGCTGGAGGCAGCAAATTCCGGCCACACGGCGCTGGCGCAGAAGCGCGCGCAATACGCGACGCTCTCTCAGTATCCCGGGCAACGTCGGCATTGGCTGAATGAACGTATCCTGCCCGCTGTCGAAGCGGAGCACGCGGCGAAGTCCGAGGAGCATCCGCCGACCTGCGATCAAGCCTTGATCCTGTGGAACGATACCGATCCCGACGGCGCGGCCAAGCCCGAGGATCTGCGTCGGGCAGCGGAGCTGTATGAAGAATCCTTTGCCGTCAATCCGAAAGACGCGCACGCGTATATCGACGCGGCGACGATTTACGAGGCGCTGGGCCAGTTCGAGCGCGCGGCCAAGTTGTGGGAGAGCGCCGGAAAAGTCAGACCGGATCTCGATTTCATTCCACAGGAGGTGGGACGGTTGCGAGCGATGCAGGCGTTGGCCCGCAGCGCGGCTTCCGGTCTCGCGCGGGCGGAATTACTGCGGCGGGTCGCGAGCTACTTCCGCGTCTTGAATGAACCGGAACGCGCCGTCGAATACCTGCGCGAAGCCGTCGCCATCGCGCCGAATCAGGGGGAAGTGTGGCTCGAAATGGCAGGCGCCGCCGTGGAAACGGGACAATTTAACGATGCACTGGCGGCCGCAGACAAAGTGCTGGCCATGCAGCCGGATCAGCCGCAGGCGCTGGCCATCCGCGCAGCGATGCAGAAACTCGTACAGGGGCAGCAATCTCGCGTCGCGCGTCTGCAATAAAGCGCAGCATGCAGGTGGATGAGATCCTGCCGGTCAAAACCGACGACGCGAAGGCCATGGCGCGCCGCCTGTCACGCGAGGAAGCCCTCTTCGCGGGCACGTCATCGGGCGCCAACGTCGTCGCCGCGAGGGAGGTGGCCGAGCGGTTGGGGCGCAACGCGAGAAGTCGTAACGCTGATGGTAGACTCGGGCCTGAAGTACCTGAACACCGACGTCTATCGCAGCCGCTGAGCCTCGATCCCAACCATACAAGACTCCATGGTAGATTATTGAAACCAGAACAGCCGCCCTGGCATGGACGGCTGCTTCCTTTTCATTAATTCTCCTGAACCTTGACAATTCCGCTGGGTTTGGATATATTGAAGGTTGTGGTAAGTTGCGCGAATACTGACGGAGCATGATGAATCACGAGCAAAAAACTGCCTGGAAGACCCGGCTGGTCAAGGGTGGCTTTCCCGACCGGGAGTTTGATATCGCCTTCTGGCAGGAACAGGGAGACGATGCCATCTTTCGCGCCGCCTGGGACATGGTAGAACTCGCCGAGGAAATGAAGCATGGCCGAAAACCCACATTTCAAAGAACTGTTACAACTCTTAAATGCGGCGGGCGCTGAGTATCTGATCGTGGGCGGGTACGCGGTCATGAAGTACAGCGAGCCACGGTTCACCAAAGACCTCGATCTTTGGGTTGGCAGCTCGCCCGCGAACGCGGCAAAGGTCTATCAGGCTTTGGCGCAGTTTGGCGCACCCTTGTCTGACGATGGTATTACGCCGGACACGTTTTCGCAGCAAGATGTTGTCTACCAGATCGGCCTCGCGCCGGTGCGCATCGACATCTTAACCCATGTAACGGGGGTCCGCTTTGATGACGCTTGGCCGAAACGGATTGCGGGTATGCTCTTCGGTGAGGCTGTCCATTTCATTTCGCGGGATGACCTGATCGCCAACAAGCAGGCCATTGGCCGTGATGCCGATGCGGAGCAGATTAAGCAACTCCGCAAACACCGCGGGTAAGCCTACGGCGGACAGGCAGGCTCATGGGTAACAAGATCGCCTGGTAGATTATCACCGCAAGACGGAGCCACCTAGCAATGGACGGCTGTTTCTTTGTGCCCCAGTGTGGTCCGTCTTGACAATCCCGCTCGGTTTAGATATATTGCAGGACGTGGTAAATTGGGCGAAAACAGGGCAGCAGTGAGTAATTGCGACAGGAATAGGCATTGCCCGCCAACGTCGGCTATGGATATGTGGCAGATTCCGGTCAAGTCACGAGACCTATCTCGGCAAGAAGGCAAGATGAAGCGTTTCACATTTGTCATGTGCATGCTGCTGCCGCTCACTTGTTTTGGGCAAATTGATACCCTGTGGACCCGAGTATGGCCCTCAAATGATTACAATCCCGCAGACGACATCGTATCGACTCCCGATGGGGGCTACATTGTGGTCGGCCAGAAGCCGGGACAAGGCGAAGAGAATGCATGGTATGCGAAAGCCGACAGTAGCGGGAGCCTGATCTGGTCACGCGTTCGAAATGGGCCACATGATGGCAGGTGGTTCAGCATTGACACTACTTACGATGGTGGATACATCCTAGGCGGTTATACCTATACCGACGGTATTACTTCCGACGACGCTACTCTCCTGAAGATCACTCGCAACGCGGATACCGTCTGGGTGCACAGCTATCCCGAGGCGATGCTGGACAGAATTCAAGACCTCACGGCGACGATGGATCGAGGTTACTTGTTTGTCGGCGGCTTTAATTCTGATGGTTGGAGCTCCTGTTCGCTCGGGGTATTCAAAGTGGACTCTATCGGCACTCTGGAATGGAGCCGCAAGTTTTCGCCAAGATTATGGTCCGAAGCATATGCCGCAAAGGAAACACCCGACAGTGGGTTCATCGTTGCCGGATATACCAGTCCATGGGGCGATGATATCCATGACGCTTACCTCTTAAAATTTAACCGGCAGGGAGATACGCTTTGGACCCGGGCGTATTCGTCGTACGATCTAGCAGCCTTTTTTGATCTGGTCGTTCTGCCTGACGGTTCCTGTGTCGCAACCGGGATATCTTCTTTTTATAGTGGTCCACGTCAAAGTGATGTTCTGTTGATGAAGATCTCGGGCAACGGAACACAAATCTGGCGTCAGACCTATGGCGGCTTCGATTATGATGCGGGGAACTCATTGATTCAAATAGCCAATAATGGGTTTCTAATCGCTGGTTGGACTTATTCGTATGGTCCCGGTTACGAGAATTACGGCTGCACGGACCTCTACCTTGTTGAAACCGACAGCAGCGGCCTTGAGACCTGGGAGAATGCGTATGGTGGAGCATTCGACGATCGCGCATATTCCATACACAGTACGATCGATGGCGGATTCATTGTCTCCGGATATTCATGCTATGATTCGTGGAGTATTTCCCAGAACGCCTATCTCCTGAAAGCATACACAGAGCTGACTCCCGTCACCGGCGTGGCCGCCAGCGACTCATTGTGCGACAGCGTCCTGGTTTCATGGATAGACACCGGCGGCGAGGCCTTATACCACGTTTTCCGCGACTCGGTTCTGGCGGGTTGGGTATTTCAGGATTCTGTGCGGTTCTGGGATCATCCGTCGCCCGGGATCCACCAATATCAAATCCGGCCCGTGAATGCGGCCAGCCCGAATTGTCCGCTATCCGAACCTGTCTCCGGCCAGGTTCTATCACTCGCACGCGCCAGCGCGCTTCCGGAAACGCTCTCGACCGCTGACAGTTGCCACATAATTCTCACACACTGCGACGGTGTCAGCGTCGATTCAATATTCCTGTCGTTGACCCATTCATTCTCGGCTGTTCTGGCTGTGTTTGCTCCCGTTCGGGATACACTTGTAATTGCCTTTCCGGACACAATACGCATGGACTATCACCACGCACGTTTTATGATTATCAGTTGCCAGGGGGGAGAGAGAACCGATACGACGTTTACAAGGACTTTCTATCTTTCTGCAAACCCAAGCATTGTGCCGGAGCCTGCATTACGGATTCCCACGAATTACTCCCTCTTTCAGAACAATCCGAATCCGTTTAACCCGACGACTACAATCACCTTCGACCTTGCCCATGCTGGCTACACGTCCCTCCGCGTGTACAACGTGATGGGGCAGGAAATCGCGATTCTTGTGGATGGCGGGCTGGAGGCAGGCAGACATCACGTGACATTCGACGCGACAAATCTCTCCTCAGGCCTGTACTTCTGCCGCATTGCCGTCAATGGGTACACAGCTCAGAAGAAGATGCTGCTTGTGAGGTAATGCCTCTATTCAGGCCACAACTTCTCGCCAGTGCAGGTCTCATGACCTGTCCTGAATCTGCGGTGGAATCCACATCTGCCCCACCAAGAGTTTCGCGAAGGTAGTCTCGCCAAAGGATGGCAACTCTCTTGTCTCATTTAAATGCGCCGAATGGTACTTGAAGAATTTCTACGCAGTGCTTACTGCACCGATTTGGCTCGTTGGGCTCTCAGACTAGAATACCAGTTATGACTTTACAGCTACTTTGTATACGGGTATCAGATGCTTCGCCCCATCACACCCAATGCGCTTTCTGCATTTTGCGGGTTCGATGCGGATCCGCAGGCGCTTTACCGGCAGTTGACGGGGATGTTCGACAGCACGATGAGCGCGCCGGAATATTGTCATGTGTGGGTCGAGGATGGGACGTGCTTGCTTGATTTCATTTAAACACGAATTAAAGCTGAGAGGATCACAAGAAGATGGCTGATGAAAATATCACGCCGGTGAAACAGTGCCGGGAGATCAAGACGGGGAATCGCAACTGTGGGATGTCGTGCGGGGCGTATGGGATCGCGTTTATCGGCGCGGCCGTTTATTACATCCAGCAGGCGGCGTCGTTCTGGGAAGGCGTGCTGGGTGTGCTCAAGGCGCTGGTGTGGCCGGCGATGCTCGTGTATAAGGCGCTCGAGTTTTTTAAGATGTAATACAGAGGACATGGCAAGCCATGTCCCTACAAGGAATCTTCATGACGCAACGATTGGCGGCACTCGCGTTGGCGCTTGGCATCCTGAGTTCGTTCGCAGGCGCAGCACAGACGCTAAGGTCGCACCGGGATCTGGACTGGAACGCAGCGCGGCGGTGGGTGCATGTCGATCATGTCGACCCCGCACAGGTCAGCGTGTTTGAAGACGCGCGCCACGGCTGGCTGCGCACGCTGAAGTCCGACAGCGGGCTGCTGGGCGACGGACGGCCGCTGTTCTGGTGCGCCAAGGCGGGCAAGACGCAGACGTATTTCACGCTCTATCCCTTCGGCCCGTGGGGCGACATGGACGCACGCCGCGACATGGCAGGCCACACCGACAGCCTCGTCGGCGAAACCGCGGTTAAGCAGTATGACAGCGGGGATTCCTCGCTGGTGCCACCGCACTACTCGGAGATGTGGCGACGGCTGCCGGACGCCGATATCGCCTGGGCGGGCACGGATTCGCTGACTGAACTGACGGCGAGCGCGGGACGGATGGAGTTTCACCAGACGGACGAGATGCGCTGGGAAGACTTCGAACAGGTGTGGGACAGCCTGCGGGCCGCCCTCGTGACGGAGAAATATCCGCTGGCCTGCCGCGTGTACCTGAACATGTTCGGCCACAGCGGCGGACAATGGACATTGCTCTGGCTGGCCCCGGACGAAGCGAAGTACAACGCCGCCCCGCCGGTGTTGACGACACTGGAGAAAGCCATCGGCAGAGAGAAAGCGGCCGCGATGTTCGCCCGCCTGGACGCCCTCTTCCCCGCCGAAGAAACCTACGAGGTGGAACGCCGCGCGGATTTGTCGAACCTCGGAAGATAGTATAAAGGACATGGCAAGCCATGTCCCTACAAGATATTCAGATATGAGAAAGCCGTTCCATGCGAACGGCTTTGCTCGTTTATGTGTTGTCTCTGTGGATGCGAATCAGCGCTTGTCCTTCTCCATCGCGGCCAAGACCCTTCTTCAGATCGTCGATGGTTCATGCACGGAGTCATCTCGATCTCCGCGCCCAGACCCTCGAAGAACGGCTCCGCAAGCGCCGGCATTTGTGACGCATCGTCCATGTTCGTGTAGAACGTGAATCCGCGCAGTCCATCGCGCGGATAAAAGTAGAGCGCCTCGGGCCGCCACTTCTGCACGAACGCGCCCATCATCTCGCCCATCTTCCCGCTGCGGATGGCCTCATTGCCTTCGTCGTTGGGGATGTTCACTCGCACTGCGATTCTCATTACCTCGGCTCCTTCTGCACTCATTGTGTAAAA
The DNA here is from genome assembly GCA_963735175.1 of uncultured bacterium. Lineage (GTDB taxonomy): Bacteria > Electryoneota > RPQS01 > RPQS01 > RPQS01 > CAVTJX01. Next base: position 77,102 of record CAVTJX010000015.1, read on the forward strand.
ATACAGATAAAACACAGCATAACACGCATATTCTATTATAAATATGTGTACTTGCCGACCTCTTGTATCTTATACAACGGTACGAAGTTCATGGGGTTCCCGCACCTACAGCGAAACCACCGCGCATGCAAGCGGGAGGTCCTTTCATTTATTCTCACTTGCGAGTGCAGCGTTGTTCGTGATTCAGCAGCCATTGCTTGCGTTCGAGGCCGCCGCCGTAGCCGGTCAGGCCGCCGTCGGCGCCGATGACGCGGTGGCAGGGAACGATAATCGCGATGCGGTTCATGCCGTTGGCATGGGCCACGGCCCGCACCGCTGTGGGTTGGCCAAGATACTCGGCCTGCTGGCGATACGAGCGCGTCGTGCCGTAGGGAATCGCGCGCAGCTCCCTGCCACACGGCCTGTTGAAACGGCGTACCCTTGAGACTCAGCGGCAGTGTGAATTCGGTAAGCCGTCCGGCGAAAGTAGTCGTCCAGTTGCCGCTGGGTTTCGTCGAAGAGCGCGCAATACCCTGCGATCGCCGGACCGCGATGGAGCTTTTTCAACTGCTCGAGTTCCGTCGGCAGCATCCGCCGGTCGCAGAATTCCAGCAGGCAAAGCCGGTCATCGACCACTCCCGCCATCATCAATCCCAGCGGCGTGGTGAGGCGCGTGATGAGGATCACGGTTTGTTCCACGCTTTGGCGCGGCGAGAGCCCCACCGCCTGCTTGAACGAATCCTGAAAGCCGCTAAGCGAGTCGTAGCTTTCCAGCGCGACTTCGGTGACCGCCGCGCCGGATTTCAACTGCTCCACCGCGCGGCCAATCTTCACGTAACGCTGATAGGCGTGAAACGTAATGCCGTGATGCTTCTTGAACCAGCGCCGCAGCGCGTCGGGCTGTATGCCGCGCTCAAGCAAGCCGCGCGTCGTGACGCGCAGACCCGGCAGGCGATGGATCTCATCCAGCAACGCGCGGATTTCCTCCGGAGTCTCGCCGATGCGCTCCAGCGGCTTGCAGACTTTGCAGGGGCGAAAGCCGGCATCGAGCGCCTCCTTGACGCTGTCGAAGAAGAGCACGTTTTCCGGCTTGGGTGTGCGCGCCAGGCAGCCTAAACGGCAGAAGATCCCGTCGTTTTAACGGCCACGAAGAACAGCCCGGCGTACGCCAGATCGCGCTCGACTAGGGCTTTGTGCTTGATGGCGTCGGAAAGTGGCAGTGATTGTCCATGTCTCAAAATACGCATCCCGCCCCCAATAACACAACCGGAAATTTGACAAGTCATTTGATCCCAGACACACTTTCTGTATATTATTAATAATATATTAATTATAGGTTTTATGGAGCTAATTTTGTCAAGTATGCTTGTCTTATTGTAAAGTAAACTTGACATCGGTCGATAATTTTCTTATATTGGCTCAAGTCTGCAATCCAATTCGAGTGCACGGGTCGCCATGAAGACGAATCTGCGTCGGTGCCGGTTTGAACGGGGTGAACTGAGTCAGCAGGAGCTGGCGGACCGGGTCGGCGTTTCGCGCCAGACCATCGTCTCTATTGAACGCGGCGATTATCATCCGTCGGTGAAATTGGCGCTACTGCTCGCCGCCACGCTAGGCGTGCGGGTGGAAGACCTCTTTATTCTGGAGGACAAGGACCATGTTTAAACGGGATTGGATTTTCTGGTGCGCGGCGGGGTTCTTCGTGCTGGCCATCGTCATCTTTGCTGTCACGGGCGAACAACTCTGGCTGGCGCTGATGATTGTCTCCTATCTGCTGCGGCCCACGCTGGGTTCGCTGGGACTCGCGCGGCGGCTGGTGGACGAGCGGCAGATGAGCGTCAATTACCGGTCCGGCAATATCGCCTTTGCCGCGATGATGGCGACCGCCGTGTGCCTCGCGGCTATACAAAGCGCGAAAGGCGATCCCAACTGGGATATGTTCAACATTGTCATCATCGTCGGTCTCGCGTCCAAGGCGCTGTTCAATGTGCTGCTGCTGAAAAACTATCGCGCCGCGGCCTCGCGCATCATCATTGCCGTCGGGCTGCTGATCACGCTGTTCGCTACAATGTCTCATGGTCTGACACTGGGGACATTGATGGAGGCTGCACCGGGATTAGCTGTCGCCGGGATTGGTCTGCTATCGAAAAAGTACCCGCGGATTGTAGGTACGCTGGTGTTTGTGCTGACGGCCGCACTACTGGTGGTCATCCTTGGCAAGGGTTTTTCGATTGGCCAGATTACCACAGCACTTGTAATCGGCGTGCCGATGATCCTGGCCGGCTTGTGCTTGTTCTCGCGCGACCGCCACGCCGCTGCACCGGACGAAGCGCTCATAGTTTAACCGGCTGCGCCGCAAGGCGCCCGGAACATCGTCAATCCAAATTCGCTTTGCGCTAACTACAAGGAGTTTCTTTCATGAGATCCGCTGTATTGTGCACGCTGGGGTGCATCCTTTTCGCCGGTGTGATTTTCGCCCAGGACAAGGCGGCTCCGACAGACTCAGCACAGACCTACGTGGAGCAGGGCCGCGAATTGTTCATGGCTAACAAGTTCGACGAAGCACTGCAATCCTTTGAGCGGGCGATCACCCTCAATCCCACCTTTGAGGAAGCGTGGCGGGGTAAAGGCGCGGTGCTCTGGCGCATGGACCGGCAGGATGAATCCATTGCGGCCACGTCCCGGGCGATCGAACTGAAGCCGGATGATTACAAGGCATGGCTGAATAAGGGGCGTGCCCTGATGCGGAAGGGGCAACACGCGGACGCGCTTGCCACCTTCGAGAAAGCTTCCGAACTCAAGCCGGACAACGAAGACGCATTGATGGGACGGTTTGCCATGCTGCGCGAACTAAAGCGCGCCGATGATATGCTGATAGTGCTGAACCGGATGATCGAGCTGAAGCCGAGTGATCCTGAAGTGCTGGCTGCGGAAGGGCATGGAAGCGGCGGAAGCTGGCAAGCCGGATACCGCGCTCGTCGCATTCGATCACCTCGGCGAAATGCTACCCGACAGCGCGTACGTCTGGATTGGCAAAGGGCAGTGCTACGCGGCCATGGGCAAGCCCACTGACGCCCTCGCCGCGCTCGACAAGGCGATCGCGATGCAACCCACAAGTTTTGACGCCTGGAACATCCGCGGTGGCATTCTATCCCGTCTGACACGTTATGACGATGCCGTGGCTTCCTATGACAAAGCGATCGGGTTGAATGCCGACTCTCCGGAGCCGCTCTACAACCGCGCCTGCGCCAACGCGTTGAAGGGCGACAAAAACAAAGCTCTGGCTGATCTGGAAAAAGCGATCGGTGTTGAAGCGAGCTTCAAGACCTATGCCCCGCAGGATCCGGATTTCAAGAGCCTATGGGATGATTCGGAATTCAAACGGCTGACGAAATAATTCACGGTGTGACAAACGGTATTTCAAAGAAACCACGGTGAATATATCGGCTCTCTTCCCCTTTCTTGCCGCCGTGATGATGACATTTCTCGCGGGTTGCGCTACCTTTCGCTCCGGTCTGCGTGAAGGATACGCCGGACCGGTGGCGCCGCACTGCAATTCGAGGCCGGCGAGTGTACTCTTCCTGTTCACCCATGTCGCACAGACACTGGGCTATGATGCCATTCCCAAGGTCGTCGGCAAGAGATCGATGATCAACAGTTTCGACGACGTTTTCAACGACGCCCTGCGTGAATTCGGCAACCTCGGCGAGTTTGCGACGTTTACCGACGAGGCCGCCGACGTCAATCGTTCGGAGCGGCGTGCCACCCGTGACAGTCTAATTGCCCATCGCGATTACACGGTGAAAATCCGGATTGTTGAAGAAAGGCGCTTTGTCTCCTATTTCTTCGGTGGACTCGCGTCCACTTTGTCAGCGACCCTCCTCCCGGTCCCGTACCGTCAATTGTACCGCATGGAAACCGAAGTGTTTGCTCAAGATGGCAAACCTGCAATCAGATATTGCCGGCAAGCGCGGCTTTCCAAATGGGTTGAACTGTTCCTGGTGTTCGCTTACCCGTTCTGCCCTGAAGACCGGAAGCGTGAAGAACTTTTCATGGCCATGATGCATGACACATTCCGGCAAATGGAGGCGGAGCGCGTGCTGCATGTTCCATAGGCACCAGTGGATCGCAGTGGAATTTCGCATCAGATCATGGAACGGCGGGCCGACCGGGTAGTTACCGGTCGGCCCGCCGTTTTTGCGATAATCGACTCAAGCGGAAACACAGAAGAATTTTTTTGAAGGAATACACCGCCCCAGCGCTGACTCGGCTTCTGTGCCGATGCCTCTCTTCCTCAAAACTCCTAAATCGCAAATTCCCAGTTCATTATTCGCCAGTGACTTATTGTATCTGAAAATTCACAACATTATTGAAAATGCGATTTGGACTTAAGGCTGTGCTTATACTATCTTTATCTTCAGCCAATAGTGGGTTTCTGGCCGTGTTATCGCTTCGATGTGAAAGTTTTAAACCGGCATGGTAATGTACCGCATCGCACATCTATCGGATTTGCATTACAACACGGAAAATCGCGAAACTGTGCGCTCGCTCCTTGACGCCGTCATGCTGCGGCAACCGGATCACGTCGTAATCAGCGGCGACCTGACGAAAGACGGGCAGGCGGTGCAGTTCCGCGGCCTGCGGGACCTGCTCCACAAGCACGGCTTAAGCGGCGCGGATCGTTTGACGGTAGTTCCCGGAAATCATGATCAGTGGGGCTTCATCTACCAGACATTCTCCCACGCCGCGGGGGTGTTTGGCGGCGTGCGTCATCTCCGCACGGTGCGTGCCAGCCTTAAGCGCCTGTGGTCATTCCGCCGCCGGCTGCTGGAGTACCGGGAGCGGGATTACGAGCGCGAATTGGCGCAGTTCCGCGAGCACTTCCACGATACCATGACCGGCAGCATCACGGCGGCAGGCGTCTGCGCGGGATTCCCGCACGCCAAACTGCTGCCCGAGAATGTCGCGCTCATCGCCCTCGACAGCAACCGGCTGTTGCCACATGTCAGCAGTCTGCTAACGGTGTTGCGCCGCGCGCGCAAGGTGATCCGCACGCACGACCTGACGCTCCTGGGCGAAAATATAAGCGGCTCCGGCGGCGCGGTTGATCTGACGGCCTTGGAGAATCTCTTCGCCCTGCCGGAACTCGCCGGACGGCGCAAGATTGCCGTGCTGCACCACTGCCCCTACTCGGTTAATCAACTTATGGTGCACATGCTCCCCGGCGTGGCACGCGAAGTTCAGCTCGTCAATCACGCGGCGCTGACGGCGTTGCTGAACCAGCATTACGTGGAACTGGTGCTGCACGGCCACGTCCATATCCTGCAGCACTATCCCTTGACGAAGTCAATGCGAGCCATAAACAGCGGCGGCACCGTCGAACGGGGCTTTTTTCAACTTGATGTGACACCCCACGACCTGCGCGTTCATCGCGTTGAGCATGGCCGCCCGGTCAGTGAGACCTGTGAACAGCCGCTCCCCCTCGCCTGATTCTTCTCCAATCCCGATTCGCTCAAAACGCCCGGTCTGCCGCGCGTTTTTCAATGGGTTGGACACCCGAAAGCGAGCATTCTGACGGATAGCGGATTGGGCTCCGGCCGGGTGAGGATGCAAATTACTCTGATACCACCTTGACAAATGTTGTTTGTTTGATTATTTTGATAAACGAATGACCGGGCAGGTCAGGTACGGGCGAATTCGTTCAAGCGGGAGGGATATCATGAACCACGCGTCAACCTTTGGTGAGACGATTCTGGGGGCCACCGGAATACGGGTGCGGCGGCTGGGGCTTTCGGCGTCTTATTGGCCGGGACGGAAGGCCGTGCATTACGCGCTCGACCACGGAGTAAACTACTTCTTTGCGTACGGCTGGGACCGGCAGATGGTGCGCACCCTACGCGATGTGTCACCGTCGAAACGGCATGAGATTGTGATTGCCACCGGCGCATACAACTGGATCCTCCGCCACAGCGACATTCGCCGGAGCCTGGAGAAGCGGCTGCGGCAATTCCGGACGGATTACATTGATGTGTTCCAATTCCTCGGAGTGCTGAAACCCGAACACCTGCCGCCTAAGGTGCTGGACGACCTGCGACGTTTACGGGAAGAAGGAAAGGTTCGCGCCATCGGGATTTCGACTCATGACCGAAAGTTGGCGGGACGACTGGCGGCAGAGGGGGCGTTGGATACCCTGATGATCCGCTACAACGCGGCGCACAGGGGCGCGGAGCAGGACATCTTTCCGCAGCTTGAAATCCATGATCAGGGTGTGATCGGTTACACGGCCACGCGCTGGGGTTATCTGTTGCGGCGGCCCAAGCCATGGCCGAAAGACCGGCCCGTGCCCACCGCGGAGCAATGCTACCGCTTTGTGCTTTCCAACGATCACGTGCATGTCTGCTTGACCGCGCCGCGAAATCTGCGGCAGTTGGCTGCCAACATCGAAGCGCTCGAACAGGGGCCATTGGCACCCGACGCGCTCCGCTTCATGCTGGAATTCGGGGACGTCGTCTACCGGCAGAAGCAGTACTTTATGTAAGGTACAATTCACAGCGGACACCGTTTGCATGGAAAGCGCCCCGGAGGATCTCCGGGGCGCTTTTTTGAGCGCGGACAATCTTCGGCAGAATCCACGAGAGGCCATCGGCCGCAAAAAGCTTCTGAATTCCTGCTTCATGTTCGCCGCTTGGAATTACTGCGCGATGGTACCCTGAGGGGTGGATAAAATATTCAACGCGTCCACGAATCCGGAGAATTCGCCTACGCGCGGAGTTACCCCGCGCGGCGGACGGCGGAAGCTCAGAGTGTCCGCTTGTTTGCGGATACAGGCAATGCCCGGCCACAGCTTAGAGAACGAACGCAGACTCCGGATCAGAAATCAACTGTGTCCGATAGGCCGCCAATGCCATTTGGAATTGGGTGGACTTTTAGCTACTCTATCCTGAGCAACAATCCGGCCCGGATTGAAATCCTATTAACGACAGCGAGCCGACAGACATTCAGCAGTTATCTCGGAGTGACGGCGTGTTTTTTTTCCATCGAAAACTTTTACTGACGGCATTGCGGATTGGTCTCATCCTGGCGGCAGGCGCCTCTATGGCGCAGGATAGCCTGATTGTGCGGGCGACACGCATCTCGCAGCGGCCCGTCATTGATGGCAGGCTGACGGACGAGGCGTGGCGGCTCGGCGTCATCTCCGCGCAGTTCACGCAGCGGGATCCCATCGAATACGGGCAACCCTCGCAGAAGACGGAGGTGGTCGTCCTTTACGACGATGACGCGTTGTACGTGGGCGCGCGGCTGTATGATACCGCGCCAGACTCAATTGTGGCGCGGCTGGCGCGGCGCGATGTGGACGCGCAGTCGGACCTCTTTGGCGTCTTTCTCGATTCCTATCACGACCATCGCAGTGGTTTCTCTTTTGGATTAAACGCGGCGGGAGTGCGTTATGATATCACCTGGTCCAACGATATTGCCAGCGACAACTCGTGGGATGGCGTGTGGGATGGAGCGGTGAGCCGGGACCGCGAGGGCTGGTGCGCGGAATTCCGCATTCCGTTCTCGCAATTGCGTTTCAACCGGCAGACCGAAACCATATGGGGCATCAATTTCCAGCGCAACATTCAGCGCCTGCACGAAGCGGATTATCTGACGTTCACGCCGAAGGACGGCGCCGGATTTGTCTCTCGTTTCCGGCATTTAACGGGTCTGGAAAGCCTCACGCCAACGCGCTACGCGGAACTGCTGCCGTATGGGCGGGCGCAGGCGCGGTACCGGGAGCCGGTTCCGGGTGATCCCTTTCACGGCAATGCGGAGTACCGGCCCAATTTCGGCTGCGATTTCAAATTCGGGAAAGGTTCAAAACTCTCGCTGAATGCCACTGTGAATCCCGATTTCGGACAGGTGGAAGTCGATCCGGCGGTGGTGAATCTCTCGGACGTGGAGACAATCTACAGTGAGAAGCGGCCATTCTTCGTGGAAGGCTCTTCGTATTTCGATTTCAGCCAGGGCGGAACCTCGAATGTGCTGGGTTTTGGCTGGTCGGAACCGAGCTATTTTTACAGCCGCCGGATTGGCCGCGCGCCACGTGGGGGGCTTCCCTTCTACAATCACGCCGACGTCCCCGAAGCGGCGCACATCCTCGGCGCGGCCAAACTGACGGGGAAACTGAAAGGCGATTGGAATTTCGGCTCGCTGCACGCGCTGACGATGCGCGAATATGCCCGCCTTGACGCCGGCGCGGGTACGGAGCGGCAGGAGGTCGAACCCGCTACCTACTACACGGTGACGCGCGCATTAAAGGAACTGCGTGGCGGCAGTCAGGCGCTGGGCGGCATGCTTACCTTGTCGCAACCGTTTTTCAAAGACGATGGTCTGAAGTCGGCAATTAACGGCGGTGCGGTCGTCGGTGGCCTGGATGGCTGGATGACGCTGGACAGGAACGGCGTCTACAAATTGGCGGGATGGAGCGAATTTTCGAACGTGCGAGGATCCGCGGAACGAATGGTCGCGGTGCAGCGATCGAGCGCGCATTACTTCCAGCGCCCCGACGCGGCGCATTTGCAGGTAGACAGTTCAACCACTTCCCTTAGCGGTTTTGCGGGGCGGCTGAATCTCAACAAGGAACGCGGCAATGTGTTTCTGAACGCCGCCCTGGGTACGGTATCGCCGGGTTTTGACGCGAACGACCTCGGAATTACGAAACGGACAGACCATATCAACGGCCATTTTTGTTACGGCTACAAGTGGACACAACTGACCTCCCTGACTCGTTTTGTGCGCGTGCTGGGAGCGGCGTTCAACAGCATGGACTACGCCGGTAACCGCACCGGCTCCGGCCTTGTAAGCAGCAACTACTTCGAATTCCTCAATTACTGGACGACGGACCTTCGATTGATCTATAATCCGTCCGCGTTTAATTCCACCCTCACTCGCGGCGGCCCCATGACCGAAAGCCTGCCGGGCTGGGATCTGAGCATCGATGCCGCAACAGACAGCCGCAAGCTCTGGGTATTCAGCGCGGGTACGTATGGGCATACGATTGCCAGGCACGACTGGGATCGCGGCGTATATGCCGGAGTGGAGTGGAAACCGGCAACGAACCTCGATCTGCTGCTTGGGCCGGAAATCTACTGGGCGCAAGGTTGGAACTGGTGGGTGGGATCGCAACCGGATCTGACGGCAGCCAGTACCTACGGCGAACGATTTATCTACGCGGAAGCCTATCAGACTCAGATCGCCGCCAAGATCCAGCTCGATTGGACCTTTACGCCCAGGCTCAGCCTGCAACTCTACGCGGTGCCAGTGATCAACAGTACGGATTACGAGAATTTCAAGGAGTTGAACCGGCCGTCCAGCCACAGCTATCGCACCTATCCCGCGCGCGACGTGCAGTCTGCCCGCGACGCCGGTGGCAACGGAATTTACACGATCGATCCCGACGGCAGCGGCGCAGCCCCCGCTTTCAGCTTTAGCGATCCGGATTTTGACTTCCGCTCGCTGCGCGGCGATGTTGTGCTGCGCTGGGAGTATCTGCCGGGTTCGACCGTCTATTTTGTATGGACACATGGGCGGACAGCCGTCGGCAACATTGGCGATTTCAACGTGTCGCGATCCTTCGCGGCGCTGGGGAAGGCCGACCAGGACAACATTTTCCTGATGAAAGCCACCTACTGGCTCAGCTTTTAGGGTTTTCATCGACCACACAACAAGGCCGCAGGTAAATGCCTGCGGCCTTGTTTGTTTTAAGGGACGGGAATCATCCCATCGGCAAAAGTTTTATTCCGGCGGGAAGGGTTCGAGCGGCGCGGGAGTTTTGGGCCGGGCTTCGTCGGCGCCCGACATGCGCACCCCGGGCTTGTCGATGATCTGCACGGTACTGGCTTGCAGACCGTCGTCGCCCATTTGCACGACGAAGCGAACGCCCGTGCCCGGTTCGAGACGATCATAGTCGTTATTGAGGACGGCGTTGCGGTGAAAATAAATTTCTTCCGCGCCCTCCACGGTGCGCAGGAAACCGTAATTCTCGGCGCGAATGAGCCGCGCGACAAGCGCCATGGTTTCCGTCGCCTCCGCCGGTTTGACCACTCCGTGCTTTTTGTCCACCAGGTCGCGCAGTCGCCGGCGGGCCGACTTGAATGCATCCCGCAGCAGGAACGGCAGCCCGTCGTGAAGCTCGCCCTCGCTGGGTTCACGGGTCACGATGATCTCGTGGCCGGGAGGCACCGTGAGGTCAATACGAACCCGGAATGGCGACCCCGAGCGTTGAAATTGCTGCGGCTTTTCGACGGCGACACGACAGCTCATGATGTGATCGCAAACTTTTTCAAGTTTGTTAATGTTTTCGCGAATCAATTCCTCCATGGCAACCGTCTTGGCGACGTTTCGGAATGTGATTTCGGGCTGGACTTGCATAACGACTACCTCCATCAGGTGGATTCACGTGATTATACTCTTCACGGATGCAACAGTTTCTCGGGAGTGATCCGAACTACTCTCAATGAAACAGCCGGTGGGAGACACCGGCTGCCGGAGAAGTACTTTACATTCAGGGTCGAAGGGCACGCCACGAGGACGGACGCCGCGGCTTCACCAGTAACGTGCCGCGACAATTGAGAGTTCCGCAACGGCAGGCATAAAGTTGGTCCCATTCCCGCCGATAGCGGCCGTCGCGATAGAGATTGTAGTCGTACGTTAACTCGGCGCCGGGCTGGACCGTGCGAATCGCTTTGATGTAGATCCTCCCAGCTACGTCCACCGCTTCGCAATTGGGCTCGCACGAGTGGTTGATGAAGCGGGCCTCGTTTCCGCGCACGCCGGCGTCAATCACGGTTTGATCATCGACACTGAAGAGAAATGTGTGATGGCGGCCCATGCCGTTGTCGTTGTAACGGTCATTGGCCTCGTCCTGGCTGATGCGTTCGCCCTTGTATTCGATGAGGCGCGTGCCCCTGGGAATCCGGCGCAGGGCGAAGGCGCCATAACCCTGAATGGGCGACACACGGATTTCAAACCAGGATTCCATTTGAGGTGCTTTTACAGCCATACAAGTACTCCGAGCGGCAAGGTAGGTTGTGCGGATGAGTTGATTCCGGCACAAAGTACACAGATGAACTTACAATTTCAACCCGATGGCTTTGCGCTTTGTAGTACTTTATTGTGCAAAAGCGAAAGCCAAGCGAGGCAAGAGGCGTAGGCGCGCACAGCCAGCCGGTCATGGGTTTGCAACCCGAGAGCGGGATGTCGGACTAATCCGCTCACGGGTCTCCGAGCCATGCCTATGAGGTCCCGCTCCGGTAGCACGCGAAATCCAGCGAACGGCGATCCGCTACACTTCTGCTCTAATTGGGGGTCGCTGCAAGAGCTGCCACGTGGGCGGGTAGATGTTTCCGGGGGCAGCCTCCACAGAATTATATGTTAGCCGTTCTGTATCAGATCTAAATTTCATCACTTCAAATAATAGATTGATTTATATAGATATACGACAACTTCAATGTGCCTCTTCGTGGGAAGAACCGGTATTTAAGCACAATGTTATCAGGAATGCAGGTAGGCATATAGTTTGCTACATCGTTATATAAATTCGTGCATACGTTTGGCCGAAATCCCTCTGGAATGCCTTCCGTGCTGATGTGTCGCTATGCCTGAGACCGCCCCACTGTCCCATCATGTTTATGCCGCCGCTCGCCTTTTGGGGCTCCGCTGGTTCGTCACCCGCACGGGAATCGCGCTCCGCCGGAAGTACGGGATTTATGAGTGGCAGTATCCCGTTCGCCCACCGGAAAGCGTGATGCTACCCGCGGCAATGCTGACGGCACACCCTGCGCCGCGATATATCCCGCCGCTGTCGCGCAAGGACGCGACGGATCTTTTCCGGATGTGGGACACGGAAGCCCCTTCGCCGCTGGCGCCCGCCGATGCGGTACTCGCAGGCCGCTTTCCGTATTTCGGACACGCCGAGGGCTTTCTGGGCACAACGCCCGACTGGTTTATAAATCCCTTCACCGGCGAACGCGCGCCGATGGACGCTCATTGGAGCCGCATTGGCGATTTCGATCACGGCGATATCAAAGTGATCTGGGAGCCGAGTCGATTCGGCTGGGCGTTCGCTCTCACGCGCGCCTTCAGCCGCAGCGGCGACGAGCGTTATGCAGAAGGCTTTTGGCAACTTTATGAGAGTTGGCGCGCCGCCAATCCGCTGCACCGGGGCGCCAACTGGATGTGCGGGCAGGAAGCGGGCTTCCGCCTGCTGGCGTGGTGTTTCGCACGCACCGGACTGGCCGAATCGCAGGCGTCAACGCCCGAGCGCGAGTCGCAGCTTGAGCGCAGCGTCGCGGAGAGCGCCGAGCGGATTGAAGCGACCCTGAACTACGCCCTCAGCCAGCGAAACAACCATGGCATCTCCGAGGCCGCCGCGCTATGGACAGCGGGGCTGTTATTGAACGCCCATCCCCGCGCCGCGAAATGGCGCGCGCTGGGCTGGCGGCATTTGGAAAATCAGGTCCGCACACTCATCGACGCAAACGGCGCGTTCTCGCAGCACTCGTTGAATTACCAGCGGGTGATGCTGCATTGCTGCGCCTGGGCCATCCGTCAGGGCGATCTCGCGGGCGATTCCCTTTCCAGCGACTTGCGAGCGCGCGTGGGACGAGCCGCGGATCTGTTGTATCAGTTGCAGGACGAAAACACCGGCCGCGTACCCCGCTACGGCCACAACGACGGCGCGCTGATTCTGCCGCTTTCAAATTGCGCTCCCGGCGATTTCCGCCCGGTCATTCAAAGTGTTCGCTTCCTCGCCTACGGCACACGAACCTTCGCGCCGGGACCGTGGGATGAAGAGCTTTTCTGGCTCTGCGGCGCAAGCGCGCTTGCGGCTCCCTTGCGGACTCCGGAGCGTACCGATCTGGCGGCGACTTGCGGCGGCTACTATACGCTGCGGTCCCCGGACAGCTACGCATTTCTGCGCTGTGGCAAATACCTCCACCGGCCCGGGCACGCGGACATGCTGCATGTCGATCTGCGCTGGCGCGGCGCCGCTATTGCCATCGACGCCGGGACATACAGCTACAACGCGCGCGCGCCCTTTGATCAGGCATTTTCAGGCGCGGAGTTTCACAACTCCGTGACGGTCGATGGGCGGCAGCCCATGGACCGCGTAGGCCGCTTCCTGTGGCTGCCGTGGGAACATGGAAAGATTCAAAAAAGTGTCAAGTCCCCAGCAGGACAGTTTTCCGCCCTGGCGGGTGAGCGGGACGGTTATCACCGCCTCTTCGCTCCCGTTCATCACCGGCGGGCGTTGTTGCGGCTGGGCCCGGAGAGTTGGTTGATTGTGGATCGGCTTTCCAGCATGAAATGCCACGACTACCGGTTACACTGGCTGCTCGAGGATTTCCCGCACGAGTGGCAATCGGCTTCGGGACCGCTCGCGCTGCAGACACCGGCGGGAACCTACTATCTGTATACCGGCGCCTCTGCGGACAACTCCCGTGCGTCGCTCGTCCGCGCCGATAGTTCCGGCGCGCGCGGGTGGCAATCACCGCATTACCTCGAACTCCGGCCAGCCTTGTCACTGGCACTCGACTCCGCGGCAAACGACGTCACTTTCTGGTCACTCTTCAGCGCGGAAAGCATTCACTATGAGAATTCCGGCGCCATTATGACATTCACCGGCAGGCAATGGACCGCGCACATTCACGACGTCGCCGCAACCGGGCAAACCGTTCGCATCGTGGTTTCGTCACTCGAGCCCGAAGGGGATAGGCTGCATGTCGCACTCTGAACCCACGCGCCGCAACCGTCGCTTTTATCGCCGCTATGGCAAACGCGCGCTGGACGTGACGCTGGTGGTGCTTTCGTTGCCACTAACGCTCCCGGTCCTGATGCTCCTCGCCGCCACCGTCCACTGCACACTGGGATCGCCGGTGCTCTTCCGGCAAGTGCGGCCCGGGTTGAATGCCCGTCCCTTTACGCTGTGCAAGTTCCGCACGATGACCAATGCGCGCGACCGTACCGGCAGACTACTTTCCGACGGCGAACGACTGACGGCCTTTGGCCACTGGCTGCGCGCGGCAAGCCTTGACGAATTGCCGGAATTGTGGAACGTGTTGACGGGCCGGATGAGTCTCGTCGGCCCGCGGCCGCTGTTGATGGAATACCTGTCGCGCTACACTCCGGAACAGGCGCGACGCCATACCGTCCGCCCCGGCCTGACGGGCTGGGCGCAGGTCCATGGCCGTAACACGCTGAGCTGGGACGATCGTTTCGTGCGGGATCTGGACTACGCCGCTAACTTGTCGTTTGCGCTGGATCTGAAAATACTCTATTTAACTGTAGCACGGGTCGTGCGCCGCGATGGCATCAGCGCCGCCGGCGAAGCCACCATGCCGCTGTTCATGGGCAGCTCCACGGAATCGCCCGCTCCGCACAAGCGCGTGAGTACGGTATGAAGCTCTCCATCATCATCGTAAACTGGAATACGCGCGCGCTGCTGGCGGACTGCCTGGCATCCATCGCTCGGACGGCCGGGAATCTCAAGTACGAGATCATCGTTTCCGATAACGGCTCCAGCGACGGCAGTCGCGAACTCTGCCGTGATCACTTTCCGTATGTGGCGTTCATCGAGAACGGCGCAAACATCGGTTTTGCCGCCGCCAACAATCGCGGCCTCGCCATTGCGCGCGGCGATTTCTGCCTGTTGTTGAACTCGGACACCATTGTACTGCCCGGAGCGCTGCAATCAGCCGTGGCTGCCATCGCTGCGCAGCCGCACACCGGCGGACTGGGCTGTATGCTGTTGACGCCCGGCGGCGGCGTCCAGCGCTCGGTGGAGCAAAGCGCCAGCCTGTGGAACTCGCTGCGCTGCCATTTGCATCTGGGCACACCCACTCACAAGCGACGCGATTATTACGATCGCGCGCATCCGAGCGTCGATTACGTTTCCGGCGCATTTCTGTTGCTGCGGCGCGAGGCGCTGGCCGCCGCCGGCCTCTTTGATGAGCAGTTTTTCATGTATGCCGAGGAGGCCGACCTCTGCCTCCGCATCCGTCGCGCCGGATTCAACGTGGCTTACACTCCGGCGGCCCGGATTATCCATCTGGGCGGAGGCAGCGCGACGGGCGCCAGGGTGCGCAGCGTGCAACGTCTCGTCAGCCGCCTGCGGTTCCTGAAGAAACACCGCGCGCCGCTCTATTTTCAAACTTTTCGATTGTTATCGATGGGCCGCAGCGTAGCCGATTATGCGCTGGGCCGCCTCGACCGCGACGGCTTGCGCCGCATCCTGCGCGCGCACCGCGAACTTTCTTACGGACGCTGAATGAAATCCCCTCAGACACCCGCTTTCCTCTATATACTGCCCGTGCCGCGGTTCTTCTCGCAGAATCATGGCCAGGGCGGGCACGTTTCCCACGTCCACGGCATCCTCAACGCTTTTCAACGCGCGGGCTATACGCCGGTCACATTATCCGCTGAATCAACCGAAGGCTTTGCAAATCAGGCCGTGGAAATAGTGCGCTGTTCCTCCGGCACGCTTGCGCGTGTCCGCTGGTCATTTCGCCTCGTTGAACAATCAAGCCGCTTGACAAAGCAAATCGCTTTCCGCTTCGTTTACGTTCGCTATTCCGCGGGCTTCGCCCCGTGGCTGCCACGACTGAAAACGCGGTTGCCACGCGTCCCACTGTTGTTGGAAGTGAACAGCCTCGGCAGTCAGCGGCATGCGTTTTTGCGCGGTGTGGACCGGCGCGCGCTGTGTGCCGCCGATATCGTCATCTGCGTCTCCGATGTGCTCGCAGAAAGTATTCGCGCCTTGTTGCCCCCAAACCGGCATCACCGCGTCCTCGTTCTGCCCAATGGCGTGGATGCGGCCGAGTTCGTGACGGCGGAAGCGGAGCCGGAAATGCTGCCGAAACCCGGTCAACACATCGGCTATTGCGGCGTGCTGAAACCCGGTTACGGCCTGGAAGATTTGATTGATGCATTTTATGAGCTTGTATCAGCGCCGTCCCAGCGTGGAGCTGCATCTATTCGGAGACGGCCCGCGTCGCGCCGCCCTCGAGGCATACGCTGCGGGCCGGCCCGGCATCCTGTTTCATGGCATGGCGGCGCACACGCGCATGCCTGGCATCCTCAAAAGTTTCGACGTGCTGGTGGGCACCACGTCCGCCGCGCATCGTTTTCAATCACCCATTAAACTGTACGAATACATGGCATCGGGGCGGCCCATCGTCTATGCGCGTACCCCGCAAACCGAAGCGGTTTTGGGGCACGGCGTACGCGGCCTCCTGTATGCCGTGGGTGACCGCCACGAACTGGCCGCGCAACTCGAACGGCTGCTGACGGATCGGCCGCTGGCCGTGCGGCTGGCGCAGGCCGCGCAGCTCGAAGCTGTGAGCCGGCATTCATGGGACAACCGCGTTACCCAACTGCTCGCGGTGCTGCCTCGCGCCAGTAGTTCACAGGACGCGGTAGGTCCGGTCACGTTGCCGGCGGCGGAAGACGCACTGCCGGAGGTCTGGAATTGGTATCTAAACCTCGAGCGCGAAATTCAAGCGGGTATCTTCGACGCCGACGACGTGGAATATCTGCGCTCGTATTACGTTGAGGCGGGTCTGCTGGACACGCGGCGCCGGAACTTCTTCAAGCGGCATTATGTCGCCACCTTCGCGAACGCCGCGAACTTTCTGTTGGATGGACGCGCGGACCCGCGCATTCTTGACCTCGGCTGCGGCACCGGCACACAGAGCCTTTTCCTTGCCCTGCGGGGAGCCCGGATCACAGGCGTCGACGTCGACGAAGCTGCCCTGAAGATTTTCCGCAAACGCATCGCTTACTATGAACGGCTGGCCGGACGCCGCCTTGACATAACACTTTGCACGTCCGACTGCTTCGCCGTTCGCTATGCGACCGCCGCGCCCATCGACGGCGTCTATTCAATGTTTGCCTTTAATATGATGCAACCCAGCGCGCGGCTGCTCGCGGCCTTGCTGCCGCACCTAAGTTCCGGCTGCCGCTGGGCCGTCATTGACGGCAATAATCAGAGCTGGCGCGCGCTTCTGCTGTCGCAGTGGCGGCGGCGGGTCTGGTCGCCCCCGGAATTCCGCGAGGCGCTCGAAGCGGCGCGCTTCCGCGTCTGCAGCCACCGCGGCGGTATCGTCCTGCCGCCGAAACTCTGGCAATCGCTGCCCGAAACGCTGCTGGCTCCGCTCGACAACCTGCTCTGCGGCAACTGGCTGTTTCCGGTTTCGCACCAGATCCTCGCCGAACGGCAAGCGGGCGCGTTGTCCTCTGCCGTTTCATCGCCGTTGGATCGACCTAAGAAACGGAAATCCGTGGAGGCCGCGGCTTAAGCGCCGCGCACACCGATGGAACAGCGCGAGGTGATCCGCAAATCGCTCCGGGGCAGCGCCGTCGTAGGCGGCGCGATGCTCGCTCAGCACGGATTGGCCTTTACGGCGCAACTGGCGCTGGCGCGGCTGCTCGCGCCCGAACATTTTGGCGCGCTCGCCTTTTCCAGTATGGTGGTGATGCTGTTCTACAACCTCACCCACACGCAGGGCGATCGCTACATCATCACCGAAAAGGACGGCGTCCGCGAATCCCTGAACGGCGTGTTCACGCTGGAGATTCTATCCGCCACCGGCTTTTTCATTCTGGTATTCCTTTCCGCTCCGCTGCTCGATGAAGCTGCTGGGTCGTCCGGAACTTGCGCTCTACGTACGCTTTCTGGCGGTGCAGTTCTTTTACAATCCGTTTTCCAAGGTTCGCGTGCTCTACGAGCGCGAGTTGTCATTCTTCCGTTCCAGGGCGCCGATGGTCGCCGGGCAAATCGCCGGCAGCACGGTCGCCGTGACGCTGGCGTGGCAGGGCTATGGCATTTGGAGTTTGCTGTGGTACCGCGTATGCGTGTCGGCCGTGGAGGCCGGGCTGCTGTGGTTTATCGCCCCATTTCGCCCGCGTCTCGAGTGGCATGCGCCGCGCCTGCGCTCGATTCTGCGCTTCACCCTGCCGCTCATTGGCAGCAGCGTCTTTGCCTTTGCAATTTACAACGCCGACTATTTTGTCGTCGGTCGGCTGCTCGGTGACCGCGAATTGGGTTTCTACTGGATGGCGTTCCAACTCACGCACTATATCATCAAATTCCGCTCCATCGTCATTTCCGTGGGATTACCCGCTTTCACGCGCTTGGGCTCGGACGAGCGGCTCGTGCGCGCCTTCACGGTGCTTTCCAGCACCACGGCGCTGGTGTTGATCTTTCCCACGATCCTGTTTGTCGTCTTCGGCAACGAGATAATTGCATTGATTCTGGGCGCAAAGTGGCTGCCCTCGGCGATGGCCTTCAAAATTCTGATGCCGCTGATATTGCTGCGCGGAACCATCAGTTATTGGGAACCCGTGCAGCTTGCCAAGCGCAACACCTGGGTGCAGTTTGTCGTCACGGCCCTCGGCGCGGTCACGATTCCGCTCTTCGTGTACGCCCTGGCCGTGCGTTATGGGATCGCCGGCGCGGCGTTGGGCGTGCTGCTCGCTGGCTTGCTGGAGTTCGGCCTGGAAGCGTGGTTGAATCAGAAATTCGTGCTGCGGCTGGACTACCGCCGGCTGTGGGGATTGTTGGCCGTGTTCGGGCCGCTGTGTCTGGCTCTGCTTGCAGGCCGCTACTTGCTGGCGCTGCCATTGCTGCCGCTTTTTATTGGCTTTGTGCTGGTCTACGCCGCCCTCCTGTGGAAAATGTTGCCCGAGGAGGTGCGCGTCATCGGCGCGGCATGGCTGCTGGCGCGGCGCGGCAAGGGACAACCGACCGGTGCGGCAGCGCCGCCGGTGCAACTGGATATTCATACCTCATGAGGTCGATAGCATGATCGAGGATCTCGAGCAACTCAGAATCACGACGGAACCCCGCGGGGATTCGGTAATCGTCTTCCTGCGCAACCTGTGGCAACTCGTCTGGCCCCGGCGCAGGCTCTTCTTGCGTGTCGCCGCCATCACCGCGCCGCTCGCCGTGGCATTGATGCTGCTTGTTCCCCGCCAATACACTGCGCGGGCCAAGGTTCTTCCTGCCGGTTCCAAGACCGGCTCGATGATCGGTATCCTGACGCAAGTAACCGGCATGACCAGTCTGGGAGACATCGTTTCCACGGAGTCGATTCTGCCGCTCTACCCGTCCATCGCGCGCAGTCGCGGCGTCCTCTGGGCGACGCTCCATATGCCGTATAAAGACGGCACGATTCTTTCCGCACTGGCCAATAATCCCGCCGCCGATTCCATCGACGCGGAGAAGATGCTTGAGACCGTAAGTGACAATCTCGTCGCCAAAACCGATTTGCGCGTGGGGCTGGTGCTCATCGAATACACACTGGCCGATAAATATCTCGCTACGGCGGTGGTCAACGGCCTGCTCGAGCAGATGGATCACTTCTTCCGCTACAACCTGATGACGGAAGCTAAGCACAAACGGATGATGATCGAAAAGCGCGTAAGTGAAGTTGCCGACACGCTCCATTTTGCTGAGGACCGATTGCAGAAGTTCAGCGCGATGAATCGTTCGATCGGCGGCTCACCCGCGTTGCAGATGGAAGAGCGGCGCTTGCGGCGCGAACTGGAAATCCAGAACGCGGTCTACGTGGAACTCAATCGGCAGCTCGAACTGGCGCGAATTCAGGAAGTCGCCGATACGCCCGTAATGAAGATTCTCGACCGCGCGACGCCACCTTATTATAAATCGTGGCCGCCGCGCGGGCGTTACGTCGTGCTGATCCTGCTCCTCAGTCAGTTTGCCACACTGCTCTATGTGAAAGGCTCTCAAATGCGACGGCTGCGCCGGAATTGAGCGCGCTGCGGCTCGTCATTCACCGGCGGGTTCCCCGTCTTCAGGTTCATTTCGCGCGCGGCGCGGAATGCTGGGCTTCGCTTGGCTATACCGTATGGCAAAGTGGCGACAGTGGCGAAGGGTGGAGGCCGTTCGCTGCGCTCCCGGTCGGGGCCGCTTGCGCAGCCGCGGCAAAGCACGAACTCTGCGCCCGCTTGCTGCGTGCGGGCATTCACGCGCTGCTGCCACTGGATTCCGGCTGGGCGGCCGTGGCCGGAGGCGCATTGTTCCGAATCTCGGCGGACGGTAATACCGTACAGAAGTTGTGTGAGTTTCCGCGGGGAAAGCGGCCGCTGCGGCGGGGCATCTGTGTGGTGAAGGACACGGTCTATTTCGGCGAATATTTTTCCAATTCCGGGCGCGGTCCCGTGTACGTTTACCGGGTCGATCCCGCGGACGGCCGCTTGAGTATTGTCCACGAATTTCCTGCCCAGTCCGTGCGGCATATTCACGTGGTTCAACCGGATGTTGACGGAACCCGGCTCTGGATCGGCACCGGCGACAGTGACAGCGAATGCCGTTTATTGACGCTCGATCCGGTCTCCGGCGCGACGGAACTTGTCGGTGGCGGCTCACAGCAGTGGCGCGCCGTCAGCCTCGCCGTCGATGCGGCGGGAATCATCTGGGGTACCGACAATCACCTCGGCGCGAATCATCTTTGGCGCTGGGAGCGCGGCTCACGCGCGCCCGCTTGCCTCGGACCCGTCACCGGCCCCGCTTATTATCACACCCGCGTGATAGACTCGCTGGTATTTGGCGCCACGATGGAAAAGGGCGAAGGCGAACAGGACGGCTTTGCGCGCCTCTATACCGTCAATGGCCATTCGGTACCGCAGGAGGTCTGGCGGTTGAAGAAAGACTCGTGGAACGCGCGCTACTTCGGCTACGGGGTCTTCGAGTTTGCCGAAGGCAGCGCGGACGGAGATCGTTTCTGGGTCACCGCAAAAGGACTCGAAGGCGGGCTTTGCAGTTATCTGCTCTCGCTCGCGGAGGAAACCAATGTCTGAATTCGCCGCACGCCGTATTCTTGTGGTCCATCCGGGCGCAACGCTCGGCGGCGGCGCGCTCGCGTGCTTGCAGACGGCGGAACTCCTGCGTTCCAGTGGACACCAACCGTTGCTCGTCTTCAATGCGCCCGGCCCGGCGGCAACGGAAGCCGCACGGCGCGGCCTGGATGCCGCCACCTGCCCCCTGCCCCGCTGGTTTTGCGGCTTTGAAGGTGGGGCGCGCGGGCTTGACATCCGGATCGCCCTCCAATTCTTTCTCCAATATTCCCGCAGTGTGCGCGCGCTTTGCAGCCTGATTCGCGAACGCGGCATTGACCTCGTCTACATCAACACCAGTCCCGCGCTGACGGCGCTGGTTGCCGCGCGGCGCGCGGGTGTTCCGGCCATGCTGCACGTGCGCGAAACGATCGACCGTCACAGCGCCTGCGGACGAGCGCATATCCGTTTCATCGAGCGCTACGCCGACATGATTGTCCCCTGCTCCGATTACACAGGCACTGTCTTTTCGCGCCGCGACAACGTAATTCGTGTGCTCGACGGCTTGCCCGACCGTTCACGCGATTTCGCTCCTGCCGAAATCGAAGCCGTGCGCGCGTCGTGGGGCGTTAAACCCGGCCAGTCCGTGGTCGCGCTTATCGGCGCCGTCAACACAATTAAAGGTCATTTCCTCTTCATGCGGACAATTCCCGGCATTCACCGTCGTGTGCCCGGGGCGCGTTTCGTCTTCATCGGTTCGAAAATTCCACAGCGCTATCATCGGAGTCTGCGCGGACGGCTGCGGCATCTGATTTCCCGCGAACAGATTGACGCCGATGCGCTGCTCGCAAGCCTCGGCGTTGCCAATCTCACGCATTTCACCGGCTGGATTTCCGATGTGCCGCTGGCAATCGCTGCCGCCGACGTTGTCGTCTTCCCGTCGATCATCGCCGAAGGTACGGGCTGGCCGCCCATCGAGGCCGGAATGCTCGGCAAACCGGTCGTAGTGTTCGACATTGGCCCGCTGCGCGAGTCGGTTCAACATGAACAAACCGGTCTTGTTGTCCCCTTGAAGGACCTGCAGCGCCCTCGAAGACGCCGTTGTGCGCCTGCTGCAGAATCCGGATCTCGCCCTGTCCCTCGGGAAGCACGCGCGCGAGTTTACCGCCCGCAAGTTCGCAGAGCCGCGCTTTCACGCGGATTTGATGGCCCTTTTTGAGCGCGCTCTGCACATGCCGCAAAATATAATGCGGCAGGCGCCGGGCACGCTCGGCAGTTTCTGCGAGCTGCTGCTGCGGAGAGTCCGCGCATGAGCGCCGCTCCCCTTTCCTTGTCGCTGCTCTGGAGTCGCCGCCCCGCCTATGTGCCGGTGGGGGTGTTGTATTTGCTTCTTGCCGATTTCTGGTTGATCAAACTCGCCGGTTTCGGCATGTGGCCCGCCTTCAGCACGTTCGGTTTGTTTTTCGCGATGTACGTGGCTTCCGGTGAGCGACCGTTTCCCATGGAAATCGATCGCCCGCTCGCGCTTACGGTCAGCCTGTTCTTTGGCATCTTCTGTCTGAATATGCTGCTCGGCGCGTGGCGAATCGTCTTCAACCGTGCTCGTGCGCTATGTAATCCTGGTTTCGTACCTGATCACCGGCTACAGCCTCTGCCGCTGGATTGGCTTCAAGCGGTTGACGCTGCTGTTGTTTGTGCCCTATGTGATCCGCTCATTGCTCGCGTTGCCCACACTGCTGGCGCACTCGGGCGAGGTCTATTCCATCAGCGAACAGCTCCTCGACGCCGCGAACCAGAGCGATGGCATGGCGATCCTGAGTTCCGCCGAATTCGCAGTGGGAGTGGGCAGCTACACGCTCTATGCGGCGCTGGCGTTACTCAGCCCCGTCGTGCTCGGAATTGCGCTGGAGAGCCCGCGGCGCCTGCGGCGCTTGCTCTGCCTGCGGACTCGTGCCGCTGGCGGCGAACGTCTTCCTGAGCGGCTACCTCCTCCCCATCCTGATCTGGCTGATCGGCATGAGCGTCATGCTCCTGATGCGTGTCCGGCCCACCTTGGGAAACTTCTTGCTCGCCACGACGGCCGCCGCCGCGCTGTTTGGGCTCATTCAGTTGCTGACCATCATTCCCATCGTGCAGACGATGTACGACAAGGCGCTGCTCGTCTTTGATGTTGTGAGCGCGGGCGGTGTCACGATGGATCCCACGGGCCGCGGCCAACTGGCCCAGATATCCATCGATACCTTCACCCGCCACCCGCTGTTTGGCGCGGGTCCCTACGAATTCGGCGCGTATCCGTTTCAGACCATCGGCGGGCACTCGGCGCTCTTGGACTGGCTCGCCCAATATGGCTTGATTTCGCTGCTGTTCTTCGCCGCGATTCTGCGCGAGTTCGGACGCGCGTCAAAACGGATGCGCATGCGGGGTCATATTGAATTAGCGCGCGGACTGCGCACCCTGCAAATCCTGGTTTTGACGGCCTGTGTCGTCAATCCCCTGTTTCTGAAAGAAAGTCTCGACCTTGTCATCTTTACACTCCTGGGCGGCCTGGCATTTCTGAATGGCCGCGAGGAAGCGTATCTATGAAACCTCTCTTCCTCTTCGGCGCCAGCGGCCACGCGAAGGTCGTGATCGACGTCGTCCGGCGCATGGGCGGCTATGAGATTCGCGGCCTGCTCGACGACAATCCGGAAATTCACGGCGAAACGCTCCTCGGCTTTCCCATTCTCGGCGGGCGCGAATTTCTGAAGCGACTGACTCCCCGTGAAGTAGATCTCTTCGTTGCCATCGGCAACAACCGGGCGCGACGCCAGATTGGCCGTGAACTGCTCACGCGCGGCTTCACACTGGCGACGCTCATCCATCCCTCCGCGCAGGTAGGCATGGACGTCACCATCGACACGGGCACGGTACTGATGCCCGGCGCGATTGCCAATTCTTCCACACGCATTGGCCCGCTCTGCATACTGAATACGGCCTCGTCCGTCGATCACGACGGTATCCTCGGCGCGGCCGTGCATATTTGTCCCGGCACACGTCTTGGCGGTCACGTGACCGTGGGCGATGAAAGCTGGATTGGTATCGGTTCGTGTGTGATTGAGGGCCGCACCATCGGAAAACGCTGTATTGTCGGCGCGGGTGCCGCCGTGATTCGCGACATCCCCGACGACACCAAAGTCGTCGGTGTCCCCGCCCGCCCCATCGGATAAATAATTCTCTCTTCGTAGGGACATGGCACGCCACGTCCGCTGACTAAAAAAGGGCGACCCATCCGGATCGCCCTCTTCATTTCAGAGTTTCAGCGTTTCAGTCCGTTCGCGCAGCGAACGAGATCTCGTTCTGCCATCGGCAGAACGGACGTTTCAAAGTTTTCCGCACAGCTCCGTCGTGACCTCGAGAAACTTCTCAGCCTGCGTGCGGCGGTCGAGATGTTCGGTCACATATTTTCGCGCCCGCTGGCCCATGCGAGTGGCCTCCGCGCGCGCGTCGTGCAGCCGCAGAATCGCCGCCGCCAGTTCCGCGTCGTTGCCCGGCGGCACGAAGATCCCGCCGTCGGCCTCTTCCATCACATCGCGGATCACGCCGTCAATAGCCAGTACCGTGGGCCGTCCGGCCGCCATGTAGTCGAATACTTTGTTGGGATAAGTCGTCGCGAACATGGGAATGTTTTTCAGAATCGCCACGCACGCGTCCGATGCCGCGAGAAATTGCGCCATCTGGTTCTTCGGTTGCGGGCCGATAATGGCGACATTCGTCAGGCTCCGCTCCGCGACCTGTTGCTCGAGCTGCGGCCGTTCCTTGCCGTCGCCGACGAGCAGGATTGTAATATCTTCGTGGTCCTTCAACCGCTCGGCGGCGCGCAGCAGCGTGTCAAGGTCGTTGGCGACGCCCATCGCGCCGGCATAGCTCGCCACGAACTGATCTCCCAGGCCAAATTTCTCGCGCACCTCGCGGCCCTTGGCTTCAGGCATGAACATCGCGGGATCGACGCCGTTGGGAACAAGCGAGATTTTGCTCTCCGGAATACCCTTCCGCATCAGATAATCGCGATAGGCGGGCGAATTGACGATGATGTGCCGCGCGCGGCGGTAGAGAAATCCTTCCAGCCAGCGCGACATCTTGATCAGCAGGGGATTTTTGAGCACACCCATATCAATCGCAAAGTCGGGCCACAGGTCCCGTACTTCCAGCAGAAACGGCTTGCGGCGCATCGCCGCCACCGCCCACGCCGAGGCCGCTTGGAAAATCGGCGGTGTAGTCCCCATTACCACGTCAACGTCTTTCGCGCGCGTTGCGGCGATGATCGAACTGGCCATAAAGCTGAAGAATGAAATCACGCGCCAGACAAAGCTCTTGTGCAGCACCGCCAGCGTCCGCGCCCGCAGAACGGAAATACCCTCTACGGTCTCCGCCGAAACCAGGCCGCCGGATTTTGCCACGCGTTTCCCCGAGAGATAATTCAGGTCGCTGGCCACAATCGTCATCGTGTGGCCGCGGCTTTGCAAATAGCGCGCAAACTCAAAATGCCGCGTGCCGCCGGCGTCGTTCGGCGAAATGAACGCCTGATGGATCAGTAGCAGGTGCATGGTCTCGTTATCTTTCCCGCGCTGGTTCGCCCAGCAAGGCGTTATCGAGGGCTGTTTCCAGCGCGTCCAGCACGCGCTCGGCGGCACAGCCGTCCCATAGCGGCGGCACCGCGCCTTTTTTCCACTCACCCCTTTCCAGACGTTCGAACGCCTCCCGGAGCGCCGCCTTCGTCGGCATGACCAGTTCGTTGGTGCCGATCTCCACCGTCGAGGGGCGTTCCGTATTGGGCCGCAACGTGATGCACGGAATGTGCAGGTACGTCGTCTCTTCCTGAATTCCGCCCGAGTCCGTCAGCACCGCTTTGCACGTGGACACCAGCGAGAGAAACGATAGATAATCCAGCGGCGCGGTCAGCGTCATCCCCGGCTCAGCCGCGAGAAGCTGATAAAGCCCGGCGGCCTCCAGGCGCTGGCGCGTGCGCGGATGCACCGGAAAGACCACGCGCCTACGACGCGAAATCGTGATTAATGCCTCGGTCAGCTCGGTAAGCTGCGCCGGATTGTCCACGTTGGACGGGCGATGCAGCGTGACCAGCACATACTGGCCCGCCGTGAGTTTCAGCGTGTCCGCCATCGCCAGCGATTCGGCTTGTGCGAGATGGTGCACCAGTGTGTCGATCATCACGTTTCCCGTCATCCGGATCTTCGCCTGCGATACTCCTTCGCGATGCAGGTTATCCAGACCCGATTGCTCCGTCACCAGCAATAAATCGCTGATGGCGTCCGTGATCAAACGGTTGATTTCCTCGGGCATCGTACGATCAAACGAGCGCAGCCCCGCCTCCACGTGGGCCGTGGCGAGGCCGAGCTTGGCGGCCACCATTGCCGTGGCGGCGGTTGAATTCACGTCCCCCACCGTCAGCACCCAGTCAGGGTGGTATTGCGCCAGTAGCGGTTCAAGGGCAATCATCACCCGCCCCGTCTGCTCACCGTGCGAGCCCGAACCAATGCCAAGATTCACTTCCGGCCGCGGGATGTCGAGGATATCAAAAAAACTCTCCGACATCGCCGCGTCATAATGCTGACCTGTATGAATGATGGTGTGGCGGATGTGCGGACGTTTGCGCGCGGCCCAGGCGATGGGCGCGATCTTCATGAAATTCGGACGTGCGCCCACTATCGAAACAATGTGCATCGGGTGCTCTTGTGAAAAATTGGCTCGGAAATGCGAGAAAATGTCCTGTAGCAAATTCAGCGATGGATACCTCACTACTGCGCAAAGCGCGTTCCAAATGACATGTTATAACCTGCAACCAAGGCCCGGATGCGGCAAGTATTTGCGAAGCTGCTGATTATTCTGTAGTCCACCTGAAGAATCGACCGCCGTTGCCCTGTTCAGACTGTATTTGGCCGCCCACAGGCGTTTTAAGACTGCCGTTCCTCGCCGTCGGCATAGGTAAAATTAACCCACTCGACCTCTCCTGCATGATATCTAACATTATGTGATTACAATTTATAGCTCGCTTTCCGTCAGTATTCCGAGTGGTAGGTCAGGGATGGCATATGAGTTGCTGCACAGTGTTATAGAATGTGCGTTAGCCAGCTCAATGTTGAGGTCAGCTCCGCCTCCCGGTTTTGAAATTGCCGGTGATGTTTTAACCACCGGCCTTTCCCATACTTCACGCCCCCTTGCCATGATCATGAATTCGGTCACCACACGACAGTCGGTTGTGCTTTTCAGCCTTTGGATCGGTTTAGCGCTGGGTCTTCTGGCGGTCGCCGCTCATGCCCAGACTGCAACCCTCGAACAACCTCTCAGGCGCTACGGGATGACCAGTGAGACGGATGCGAAAGCGATGCTGCAAAGCATGGGCATCGATCCCGCTGATACGGTAGCCGCCTTGAAGCGCGCCCGCGAGCTCGGAATCCCCGAAGATGAAATCGCCAAGGCGCTGGGCATGGCGGGAAAAGTCGCAGACCCAAAAAACACTCCGACCCCACCGGAACAGAACCAGCAGATCGTCGAAACCCGCACCGATACAGTGCCCCCTCCCCCGCCTCATGCGGAACCGGTTCCCGCCGACGGCGACTGGCAGGGACTCACTTACTTTGGCTATGACATCTTCCGCGCCGGCAAGGACCGCGTCAGCCCGCTGGAGGTCGGGCCTGTCGATCCGGGTTATGTCATCGGCACGGGAGACCTGCTGAAGCTCACGCTTTGGGGTGACATCGAATACCAGTACCAGCTCGAAGTCAGCCAGGAAGGCAACATCCTTGTGCCCGAAGCCGGCCAGATTTTCGTTTCCGGCACGCGCCTCGATGACCTCCGCAGCAATCTCATCAATTATCTCTCGAAATTCTATTCCGGCCTCGCAGCCAATCCGCCGACTGTTTTCCTGGACGTGGCCATTGCCCGCATCCACGGCAACCAGATCTATATCATGGGCGAGGTCGATCATCCCGGCGCTTACACGATTTCCAGCTATGCGACCTCGTTCAATGCCATGTATGCCATCGGCGGCCCGCTTGTAACCGGTAGCCTTCGCGACGTGCGGATCCTGCGCGGCGGCGGCATCGAGGCCCACATCGACCTCTACGATTACCTGGTCAAGGGCACGTCCACCGACGACAAGCGGCTGCAAAACAACGACATCGTATTCGTCCCCCCGCGCGGCAAGACCATCGGCATAAAGGGTGAAGTCAACCGCCCCGGTGTCTATGAACTGCTGGCCACGGAAACCGTGCAGGACCTGATCCGCTACGCCGGCCGGTTGAAGCCCACCGCCTATACCTTCCGCGCCCAAATCGAACGGATCAAACCCGTCGCACGCCGTACCCGCGGCGAGATGGACCGCGAGGTGGTGGATCTCAATCTCGAAGATCCCAGTTCCGACTGGAGCCTTGTCGACGGCGACCTCGTGGAGATCTTTCCGATCTCCGACCGCCTCCAGAATTACGTGGAACTGGTGGGTGGCGGCGTCTTTCGCGAAGGCCGCTACCAGCTCGATAACATCTCCACTGTCGCGCAACTGATCACCGCCGCCGACGGACTGACGCCCTATGCCGTGCAGGATCGCGCCGAAATCGTGCGCACTCGCGCCGACTTCACGCGCGAATTCATGTCCTTTAATCTGGCCGCTGCCCTCGCCGGTGATCCCGCCGCCAACCTCGCGTTGCGGCACATGGACACCGTGCGCATCTTCTCCAAGCACGACCTGATCGACGCGCCGATGGTCATTCTCAGCGGCCACGCGAAACGTCCCGGCATCTACCCCCTGCCCGACAATCTCTCCCTCTACGCGCTACTCTTCAGCTACGCGGGCTTGCAGGACAGCATGTGGCGCGCGCAAACCTTTATGCCGCGCGGCGATATCTTTCGCCTCGATCCGGACGGCCGGACACACCGCGTGATCCGGTTCGATCTCGACAGCGTCTGGACTCGCCAACCGGGCGCTGACGTCGCCCTTTGTTCAAAGGACGAAATCGTGCTCTACACCGCCACGCTCGCCACGCTGAGTGAGCGCTGGGTGCAGATCAACGGTTGTATTAAAAAGCCCGGCCGCTACGAGTGGAAGAGCAACATGACTCTTTCCGATCTGCTGCGCGAGGCGGGTGGCTTCACCGAAGGCGCGATGTACCTCGAAGCCGAAGTCGCGCGGATTGCCGCGTCCGGTCTGAAGGGTGATTCGCTGGCCGAAATCATTCACGTCCCGATTGTGGACGGCGACCTCCGCCGCAACGACCCCGACGCCACTATTTCCGCCATTCTCACTGACGCCACCGACGGCGGCCGCTTCGTCCTCCAGCCGAACGACCAGGTGGCGATCCGTTTCAATCCCAAATTCGAAAAACCGGGCACCGTTCAGATCATGGGCCAGGTCATGTATCCCGGTTCCTACATTCTCAAAAAGCGCAACGAAACGCTGCTCGAGCTGCTGGAGCGCTGTGGCGGCATGACCAATGTCGCTTACGCTCCCGGCGGCCAGTTCTATCGCAATCACCGACGGCTGTTTCTGGACTTTCATGCGCTGCTGGAACATGGCGACAGCCGCGAGAACATGACGCTGCAGTCGAGCGATAGTATCTTCATTCCGCCCGCGCCCAACACGGTTTTAATCACGGGCGAGGTCATGAATCCGGGGTACTACAAGTACCTGCGCGGCGCCAGCACTCGCGACTATTTATTGATGGCCGGCGGCCGTACCATCATGGCCGGCCGCGTACTCCTCCAGCAGCCGTCAGGGCGCACCTACATCAACAGCCGCTGGCGCGACCGCAAACCCCTCGATGGCGCGATGATCCAGGTGCTCGCTAAGCCCCCCGAACGGGAACACAAACCCACGGACTGGTCGCTGATCATTAAGGATTCTTTTGCGATCACCGCCAGTGCCACGACCATTATCGTGCTTGCCAGTCAATTAAATAAGTAACTGCGCCAGCCGCCACTTGCGGCTGGCCGCCGCGCCTTAATCGGAAATACCCGGCTATGCCATCTTCGGCAACGATGACTCCACCGCCACGCACGGCTGCCTCCAGCCGCATCTACCTTTCGCCGCCGCATATGTCGGCCGAGGGCTATGAACTGGATTACGTGCGCGAAGCCTTCGACACCAACTGGATCGCGCCCATCGGTCCGCATGTGAGCGCCCTCGAAGAGGAGTTCGCGGCGCAAAACGGTTCCGGTCACGCCGCCGCGCTGAGCTGCGGTACCGCCGCCATCCACCTC
Source organism: uncultured bacterium (assembly GCA_963735175.1). GTDB lineage: Bacteria > Electryoneota > RPQS01 > RPQS01 > RPQS01 > CAVTJX01. The sequence continues at coordinate 107,168 of CAVTJX010000015.1, forward strand.
GCGCTGCAAATGCTGAACGTCGGACCCGGTGACGACGTGATTTGTTCGAGCTTCACCTTCTGTGCCAGCGCCAACCCCGCCGTTTATCTGGGGGCGAAACCCGTTTTTATCGACAGCGACATTGCCACGTGGAACATGGATCCCGTGCTGCTCGCCGCAACCCTGCGCCGTCGCGCCCAACTGGGCAAGCTGCCCAAGGCGGCGGTGGTCGTCGATCTCTACGGCCAGAGCGCCGATCACGAGCCGATTCTCGCCGTCTGCGGCGAATTCGGCGTCCCCGTTATCGAAGACGCCGCCGAAGCCCTCGGCAGCACCTATCGTGGCGTGCGCACCGGTAACTTCGGCGACTTCGGCGTCTTCTCCTTCAACGGCAACAAGATCATCACCGGGTCCTCGGGCGGCATGCTGGTGTCGCCAAACGGTGAATGGATCGCCAAAGCGCGCGCGCTTTCCACACAGGCACGCTCCCCCGCGCCGCACTACGAACATGTGGAAATCGGCTACAATTACCGCATCAGCAATGTCGTGGCGGGCATTCTCCGCGGGCAGTTGCGCGTGCTGCCCCAGCGCGTTGCGCGCAAACGGCAGATCTACGCCGCTTACCGCCGGCGTCTGGAAAAACTACCCGGCCTGCGCCTGATGCCGCTCGCCGATTACGGCCGGGCCAACTGCTGGCTGACGTGCGTAACCATCGACCCGCTTGCATTCGGCGCGTCGCGCGAGGATGTGCGCCTCGCGCTCGAAACGCACGACATCGAATCCCGCCCGCTCTGGAAGCCGCTCCATCTGCAACCGGTGTTTGCAGGTTGTGAGGTCGTCGGCGGCAGCGTCGCCGAGCGGCTGTTTGCAAACGGCCTCTGCCTCCCCAGCGGCACAGCTCTCACCGACGGTGAACTCGACCGCGTCATGAGCATCATCGAAGGTCTGGCTCGGCGGTAGACCAGAGGCATCTCCAGATCTGCGCGGTAAGGATTAAAGGTATTCCGCAACCCTCCCTTTTTTCTTTGTCGCCGTCGTGGCCTTCCAGGCCGCGATGATTACGGCCATAAGAAATCCCCCTGTTTCGCAGGGGGACTTAGGGGTTTCGGATCACCACGGATGCCACGCGAGCGCCAACGCGCCGATCCAACCGGATGCGGTGTCGTGGCGCCCGCCCGTCACTTCCGGCGTCAAGGTTGCCTCCCAATACTGTAAATCCGCTTCCAGATGGAGATCGTAAACGATCTCCACTTTTGCGTTCAGGCCGTAGCTTTGCCGCCGCTCCAAATCACCTTCCAGAAACTGCACTCGTTCGCCGTCGCCCGGCTGCCACGGACGGCGGAAATCACCGCCCACGTTACGGCCCCCGGCGGGATTGGCTCCATGCCGCTCGCGCCGCGCCCAGATTTTAAGCTGCAGCGGCCGTGCCGCCGTCCATGCCAGTGCGCCATACCACGTGTCGCTGTTGGGTCCGGCGGCAGAGCCTAACGGCACGCCATAGTGCTGATAGCTGTTGATGGCGAACTTATGGCTGTACACATACGGTTCGAGTCGAACATACTCCATGCAAAGGCGGGTATTGGCCAGCCCCAGTGGATCTGTTGCCGAGCCGCCCGCAAGATAGCCCAGCTTGTTGCCGTACCAGCCGGTACCGAGGCGGCTTGTGGTAATGTCGTCAATCAACAGTTCGCCGTAAAAGGCCGTTTGCTGCGGCCCACGCCAGCGGAAATCCGCACCCAGTAGTGCGTTATCACGATCTCCCGTATAGTGCTCCGCCGAGCGCAGAAACATCAGCGGGTTCAGGTACTCGACGTCAAAACCGCGCTGGCCATAGACCACGGCTTCGGAAAGGCCGATCTGCAAGCGCCGCGTCGCGTTGATTTGCAACCGGTGCGCCGCCAGGTATTTGTCCGCGTAAAAGCGCTGCAACCGGCCACTGCTAAGGGTGTCTACGCGGTCAATGACCGGCGGACTCTGCGCCAGTTTCGCCTGTAACGCCGTCAGTTCAAACGGCCCGAGGTGCGCCTTCAGGCGCAATTGCGTGTGCGAAGTCGCGTCGCCCGAGAGCACGAGCCCTCCCGATTCACCCCAACCCCAGCGGCTCCGCGTCTTGCCGAACAACAACTCCGCAAAACGACATTGCCAACTGAGCGCCGCATCGGTCGCGTCGTAATCGAAACCCGACGGTTTTACTCCGTACCGGTATGGATAATCGGTCGAGTCCGCAAGCTCGGTTTTCCCGCTGACGTGGGTATCGCTGCCGCGGACCGCAAAGCCAATCGCCCGCACCTGGCCGCGCAGTTCGTAGCCGCTGCTCCACGTCGCCAGCGTCCCTTCCTCCCCGACGCCATCTGTCTGACGGCTCTCCCGGCTCAGACGGAACAGCGGATTCACGAACAAAGCCCAGTCTGCGCTTTCCCGCGACCAGAAATCTCGCCCATTGTCAAAAAGACCGCACTTGCGGACCGCTCCACTCTCCACCAGCCGCTGCCTGCCGGGCGTGTAGTCGGTGGAATCGCGTCCGGCGCGGGTATCTGCATACTCCCAGCGCAACTCTCTGAACTGCTGCCGCTCGACGGAACTCAAAAGCGTCTCTTGCGCGGCAAGGTCACGGAGCCAGCCCTTGACGTCTTCACGGCTCCAGGGGCGTGTGCCATCCAGCGGCGACGACAGCAGGCCGCGCGTCTCCATGCGCGTGAGGTAGTCATAGACCGGATGCGCAAGCGGCACATCCACCGCCCAGGCCGCCGACACCGCCCCCAACAAAAACAGCAGCGCGACCACTGCCAACAGTGTCCGCGCTGGGAAATGTTTCTTGAAAATGTCGTGTCTCACGGTATGCGTCCGCGCCTATCCATTCGCCACGGTAAGCGGCGTGGTTTGCGCGTCCACCGCTGTCCGCGTGGTCCGCGGCGTCGCCGTAATCGCGGGTTCCAGCGGCGGCTGATACTCCGGAGCCAGCTCCTTGATCGCCAGCATCAGGGGCACTCGCTCCAGATTACAAGCGGTGTCGACGAGTTGCCGCGAGCGCGCGAGATAGGGCACGCCCGTCGTCAGTTTCGGCGTGAGCACGAATAGATTCGGAATCTGCGTCGCACTCTCATCACCTTCGAAGTAAAGGCTTTCGTGGAGCTTTTCGCCGGGCCGTAATCCGGTGTATACGATCCTTATGTCGTTGTCGGGATCCGCCCCGGAAAGCTGGATCATATGCCGCGCAAGCTCGGCAATCCGCACCGGTTCGCCCATGTCCAGCACGCAAATGCTGCCTCGCTCTCCCGCCGCCGCCGCCTGCAGCACCAGTTCCACCGCTTCGGGAATGAGCATGAAATAGCGGGTGATCTCGGGGTGCGTTACGGTGACCGGCCCGCCGGCGGCGATCTGCTGCGCAAAGCGGGGAATCACGCTGCCCGAACTATTGAGCACGTTGCCGAATCGCACGGCGAGAAAATCCGTCGAACTGATGCGGTTCTGCGTGAGCGTGATGAGTTCACAGATGCGCTTGGTCGCGCCCATCACGTTCGTCGGCCGAACGGCTTTGTCCGATGACACGAGCACGAAGCGCTTCACCCGGAACTGTCCGGCCAGCTCGGTCAATGTCAGCGTGCAGGCGAGGTTGTTGACCACCGCCGCCCACGGATGCGCCTCCATCAGCGGCACGTGCTTGTAAGCCGCCGCGTGGAAAACGTAGGCCGGGCGGTACTCGGCGAAGATGCGGTGCATGATCGGCATGCTGCCCGCGTCGGCTACCAGGCAGTAGATCGTAAGCTGCGGGAACACACGCCGCAGTTCCGCGTCGATCTGGTACGTGTTGAATTCGCTGCTGTCGACGACCACCAGGTACGAAGGCGCGAGTCCGGCAATCTGCTTGCAGAGTTCACTCCCGATGCTGCCGCCGCCACCCACCACCATCACGGGCTGGCCGCGAATCAGCCGCCGCACCGGTTCATTGTCGAGGTGCACCGGGCTGCGGCGCAGAAGATCACCGATCTCCACCTTCCGCATCTGGTCGATAGAGACCCGTCCGCTCACAAAATGCACGATCCCCGGCAGGGTGTGAATGCGCACGCGATCGCCCACCTGGGCGTGGACCGCGTCCAGCACGTCCCGGAACTGCTTTCCCGACAGCGTCGGAATGGCGATGTAGATGTCGCTGACATGGTGCTTGCGCGCGAGTTCGCCGATCCGGCGGCGGTCGCCCAGCACGCGGCGGTTGCGCATCGTATTGCCGAATTTCACCGGATCGTCGTCGATGAAACCGACGACGAAAATGTGAATATCGGCCGCCATGTCAATCGAGCGCAGCAGGTTTTCGCCCGCGTTGCCCGCGCCGTAAATCAGGACCCGTTGCGTCGCTTCCGTCGGCCGGGAGCGCCGCGATTTCAGCGCGTGCAGATGCCGCCGCGACAAGCGCACACCCGCGCACAGCGTGACCGTGATGAACCAACACAGCGCGACCGCCGACCGCGGTGGAATTGGCAATCCCAACGCCTGGCTGAGTCCCACCGCGAATGTCAGGCTGAGGGTGATGACGGATACCAGCTTGATCAGGGATTCATAGCCGGTGTATCGCCAGAAGGCGGAGTACAGCCGCAGCAGCGCGAAACCGATGACCTCCAGCCCGATAATCAGCATCCAGATGTGCAACTTATCCTGGAAGCGCACCATCGCTTCCGCCGGCGAAAAGCGCAACAGGTAACTGATGATGACGGCGGTCGTGCAGGCCGCCACGTCAATCAGAACTTTCACCAGCCGCCGGAGATACGCATCCCTGGCGGGCAGTGGGACAAGCTTAAAGAATGCAACCTGTGTCAGCATCCGGTCGTGAAACTGCGACATCTTCGTCATGCCAGAATCCGGGACAAGTAAGTACGTCGAGCGAGAGCTTAATAGGCTTTCCGTTGGGCAAATATCGCTCCATCCCCCCTGATTCCGGACTGCATACGGTGGGTCCGTTCCCCAAGACTTTGTCTTTGGAGGCTTTGTCCTCACTCCCCGGATCGAACAACGCGGATCATAGTAGGATTAGCAGGTAGTTTTCGCCATAGACAATCCTACACCTCGGCAAACCTCGACCCCGCAGAGTGTTCCGAAAAGTGACTCCGCCGTCCACTCATTTCCAGCCGTCGATGTGCAGCCATCTGCATAGCTCCATCGTGCCCTTACAGAATTCCGGCGGAGAGGCTTTGTGTTCCTCGCAGTGTCCAATCTGGGCTGCATTTTTTTGCGCCCTTGCTTTTGTGAATTTATTCGGATGATGGACAACTGCACTGTCTGCCGATTAGCCTTCGCTCCGCTCAGCAGATAGCGACTCAGTTGTTGTTGTCGAATCCGTGCAGACACTATAGCAAGTTCAGCGGCAAAGTCGATTTGCGAAAGCCGCACTACGCTTAGTATATTTACCACGTGTAACAGAATGCCGTTCGCACGCCATTGACTTTTTATGATGAGGTCCAAAATGGGAACAATGCTCTTAATTGTGGGTCTGTTGGGCGCATGGACAAGTGACGGCGTCCGGGACGGATTTCACGTCGCGCAAACCGCGCAAGGCACCTGGTATCCGCAAACCCATGGCGGCTTCGTTGACTATGGCAATTATCACGATTTCGTGATGTACGAAAATATCGGCGTCGCGATGGCGGGCACCGGAGCCTATCTCTGGTCCAAGGACAATCCCGAATGGTGGCGCGTCGCCAGTGTGACCGTCGGCACCAGTCTGGTCGGGCTGGATGGTGCGCGAATGGGCCATCGACTACGTGCCCACCGGCAACGCCTTTCGCCAAAGCACATCCTGGCAATCCGGTTTCTTCGGACAGGTACGCGATAACGGAACGGCGTTCCAGATCGGAGTCGGCGCGCTGGGAGCCGGCCTGACCACCGCCGCGATCCTGCTCCCCTCAAAGCAAATCCACCGCTACAATCTCCGCGCAGTCCCCACACCACAAGGGTTGGAGGTCGCTATTAATTTTTGAAATTGGTTTTTTCTAACGATGCGTAACGAACCAGCGCATCACGCACCTCCGGGCCACAGAAAACGCCCCGCGCAAGCGGGGCGTTGTTTTTGAGGGTTCGGCACGCGGAGTGCCCGGCGTGCGGTGCGGCGATGGATCTTTCCGCCGTTAATTCTTGTTATCAAATCAGGATAGCGGGAGCTGCACGGCACCCCGACCGTTTCGTCATAACCCTATAATCCAGTTTCTTCAGCACTTGACAACCTCATTCGGAGTTCGTACCTTGATGAATCCGCTTCAGTCCACATCCAATTCCGCGAATTTAGCGATCCCCGCGTGAAACTTTTCGGTAAAATTGGCCGCCGCCTGCTGGGCTGGTTCCTCCTCATCGCCCTCATTCCCGTGCTCTTCACGGGCTATCAGGGCTATGTCTCCGCGCGCAAGGCCGTTGAGCACGAGGTCTTCCTGCACATGGAGGCCATCGCCAAGGCCAAGCACCGCGCCATCGACCAGTGGTTTCAGGAGCGGCGGGCGGATCTGCGCGTGCTTGCCGCGCTGCCCGCGAATGCCGCCTCGCCTGCGGAAATTTCGCGCGTGCTGAAGACGTTCGTCGAAAAATCTCAGTCCTTTTCGCAGGTGACGCTCTATGACAGCGCGGGTCACGAGCTGTTAAGCACCGCGGGAGCCGGGACATCGAATGCCGGTGTCGGGCCGCTCGCCGCTGTTTCAGGATGCGCTCGCGGCGCGGCAGTCCGTGGCCAGTCCCATCTTTCTCGATGCCCTCGCCGGGCCGAGCATGCTCATGGCCGAAGCCGTACGCGACAGTCTGGGCCGGCCGCGTAGTGTGCTGGTCGGGGCGCTGGCCCTTGCGCAAACGCTGAATCCGGTGATCCTCGACACCACCGGCCTCGGGCAAACCGGTCAGGCGTATCTGGTGGACAAGGGCAAGGTGATGCTCACGCCGTCGCGCTTCATGAACCATCCGGGGCCGCTGACGCACACGATGGATTCCGAGGGCATCCGCCTCGCCCTCGCGGGCCAGGGCGGAACCGGCGTCTACACCGGCTTTGAAGGCCAGCCCGTGCTTGGCGCGTGGGTCTATCTGCCCGAGCAGGAGTGGGGTCTGATCTCCGAGATGAATGCGGACGAAGCCTTCGCGCCGCTGGCGCGGCTGCGGCGCAATGCGGTACTCGTGGCGCTGCTCACCATGGCGGCCGTGATGCTCGTGGTGGCGTGGCTGTCGCGCAGCATCAGCCTTCCCATCCGGCAGCTTGCCGCCGCCAGTCTCGATGTCTCGCGCGGTAAACTGGATACCTCCGTGACGATCCGTCTGCATGACGAACTCGGCGAACTGGGCGAGCGTTTCAACGGCATGGTGCAGAGCCTGCGCGAATCGCAGAAGCAGCTCGTGCAGTCCGAACGGCTCGCGGCGATTGGCGAACTCGCAGCCAGTGTCGTGCATGAGATCCGCAACCCGCTCAGTGCCGTGAAGATGAATCTGCGGATCCTCGAAACCCGCTGCGCCACCGATCCCGTCACCGCCGAGCATTTCCGCCTCGCCCGCACGCAGACCGAGCGGCTGGAATCCATGCTGACCGAGCTGCTCGATTATTCCAAACCCGTCACGCTCCAGCGCCGTTCGATGGCGGTGGCCGATCTCATCCGCGAGGCTCTCGCGCACTTCGGCGAATCTGTGGAGTCACGGTTCGACGAACCGCTGCCGCTGGTTAATGTCGATCCCGAGCGCATCACGCAGGTGCTGTTGAATCTGCTGCTCAACGCCAAGCAGGCGGGCGGCAGCATTGCGATTCGCGCGCGCGCCGCCGACAACGCTGTCCGCATCACCGTCGCCGACACCGGCCACGGCATTTCCGCGGACAATCTGCAGCACGTCTTCGAGCCGTTCTTCACCACCCGCAAACAAGGCACCGGCCTCGGCCTCCCCAACGCCCGCAAGATCATCGAAGCCCACGGCGGCACCATCCACATCACCAGCACGCCAGACACGGGCACCGAAGCGGAGATCACATTGCCTGTGTAGCGCCCGACTTGTCGGGCTCTGTCTTCACACCGGGCTCCGTTTTCACTAACGTACATACCCGCCGTTCGGGCAGAAAACAATTTTTTTGCCGAAACGGATTGGCGTTCGCCGGATAGAATATTGAAGTTGCGATAATGGACGGCGGAGGATAGAATTGCAGATAGCCGAAACATGGGAAGATACATCGTAATTCGCCGAATAATTCGCTTCGAAACTGAGCCTGTTACCCCACCACCTACTTGTGGCGGCCTCTGGCCGCCCTTGCGTAGGGCGGGCAATATACAGATGTGAAGTGCCGGTTGTCAAGTATAAAATGCAGAATATTTATTATTTGTGTCTGATACTGAAGTTATATTGTTAGTATGTTCATGTGATGTGCAGGCGGGGGCGGAAGATAGGAGTTTGTGACGAGCTGGTGCGTTCACATGGGAACGAGGAAAAGAGGCGGTCATTAGTCGATTCCGACCATTGACCTGCTGATTACGAATCAGCTGCTCAACCGACTGAGCTACGAGGCTGGGCGGGTCTGAACCCGCTGATTAAGAGTCAGCTGCTCTACCAATTCGACAATGGGAGCATGGGGGTTGACTTGGGCGGACACATGGGTCCGCCCCTACGCCAGAGGGTGCACAAGCCGTGCGGCCTCACAGGGCGAAGATGACGGCCGGAGGCCGCCGCTAGTAGATTTTACAGGCAGATTCCGGGCATGATGCAGACAACCAACTTCAGAACGAGAAATCGAATTGATACCTCACGATCCTAATCCATATGAATAGCCAGCCAACAAAGCAAATCAGCAAAGCGATAATTCTTGGTGCCGGTTTCTCAAAAAACGCCAATATCGCTCTTGCGAGGAAAATGTCGGTAGAGATGATGAAGCTGACCCGCATGGATCAGCAGTTTGACAAAGCATGCATACGAATTCTTCAAGAATTCCTCTCGGATGTTTTTAATTGGGATCGCGACGATAGCACACCTAGTTTGGAAGATGTTTTCACATGTATCGACCTTTCTGCAAATTCCGGCCATAGTTTAAGTGCGAAGTACGATTCTGCAAGACTCAGAGCAATCCGTCGAATCCTCATTCATCGACTTTTTCGTGTCCTGGAACGGTCCTACCGTCCAAGCGATACTATTTCAGCGTTCCTCAGGCACTTCATTCATAAGCGGACGGCAGAGCGTGTAGGATTTGTCGTGCTGAATTGGGATGTGGTTCTAGAGCGACATTTGGCTTTATTGTATCCGGGATATCATGCATCCTATGGAATTCCGGGAAACCCTTTTTTCATTCCGTATGTGTCAGGATCGCCAATTGCTGTTGCAAAGATTCATGGCTCAAGCAACTGGGCTTACTGTGACAACTGCCGTCGCTTGGTTGTTGAGCAATGCTCGGAAATCGGAAATTTACTCGGTGAAGGGAAGATCCTGGACGACTTGCGTTTGTTTCATAACCTGTTGGATGTTGATTTGGTCGAAAATTATGACCGGCATCTTCGACAAGATAGGATTTCTGACAAATGCAAATGTGGCGGACGTCTTACCCCACATATAGCTACATTCAGCTACCGAAAATCCTTTCGTACTCATGCCTTCACTGGTTCATGGCAAGAGGCAGAGCGAGTCCTTTCTAATGCTAAGCACTGGATTTTTGTTGGATATTCATTCCCAGAAGCTGACTATGAATTCAAACATTTGTTAAAAACCTGCGAAATGACGAACACAAAAAAGCCGAAGAAGATTACTGTCGTTCTAAAGCATGACCAGGAGGCAGCTACAAAATATCAGTCATTCTTCGGCAACCATGTAATAGACCTACACCAAGACGCACTTGCGGGTTATGTCCGGAGGCTCACAAAATCCTGAGATTCCAATTACTCCATGCTGCGAAGCCTTATCATTGATGATGATGACGACGCCATTCGGCGGACGCTGGAGTTGCACCTTGCGGGGCAGTCGTGTGAGTGCTCTCGGAAAGACGAGGATCACGGAAGTTCGGCGAGAAGCTGAGATCCTTCCCGAAGACGGTCAGCAACAGTCTTGTGTTTCAGGATTGCGGGCAGAGGTTGGGATTCCAAGGGGTGGCAGTCCGCGATGAAGCGGGTCGCTGTTGGAGATCCTTCAATCCGCAGACGGGTTTCAGGATGACAATTCCACGACTACCACCTGAAGTTTGTAGAGTTGTGGCTCACTAAATGTACAGAGGCGGCATTCAGAGCATGAATGCCGCCTCGAAGACCATGTTATACGACAGGTAAAATTCTTATTTTAAGCGTGGCCATGAAGCCACCGGCCTGGGCGTTCACCGGGGTTGACCTTGCGGCTGATACTGATCCGGAATCCACTCAGACAAAATTGATAACTCTGATGAGTGCCGCAGGCACCGGAATAATTCCGGTCATGTCGAAATATCCTTCGAACATCATCCCGTAGACAGTAATACCATTTCTATTGCGAACCCAATTAATCCGGCCGATAGTCCCGGCGGGTAGGCATATCTGCACCTCGTCTTCGGAGCCGAACCTGAAATCCGTAAGCAGACTGCCGCTGTCTGGAATCGGAATTGTGTACACGCGCCGCTCCTTCAGGTAGACCTCTGCGCTGAACCGCTTTAGCCTTTTCGGTTTTTCTTCCTTTCTGCCGCATTACCGCCGCGCCCCAACTTAGACGAAATACTGCCACTGCCCAAAAACCTGCGTCCGCGTTACGTCATGTTAGTGCATGTTACATCACAATAACGTCGAAAACGCTGCATGTTCGTTCTTCCGTATGATTATATTTCATCTGAACCCCATTTCATTTTCTGAGTAATATTAACGCTCAAATTAGATAATTTGACTTGAATGTGCAATCACTTCTGTAACTGTTCATCAACAATTAGTTAACCGTCTTATGGACGATTAGTACGCCCGTGAGCATATTCCGTTAAGGAATACGCATATCGTCAATCGAATGCGCCTCTCTTCTGCCTTGAACCAACGCTATCTTCAATGCCAATCCCCCTATCCCCTACACACACGCGCACTTGAACATATATTCAAAACCTCTTGACATCTCCCGCTTGTTGCCGTACCTTAGGACGGACATTTTATGTTGGGCAATGCTGTGTTTCATAGAGCCGGAATTGATGCAGGGAAAGACATCGAAGCACCCGAGCCGCCGCCACATCGGCGCGAGGCGGGGCGGTTTTTACGGTAAAGGGTTAAAATCCTGTGAATAAGGCAAATCCGTTCCGTCATTTATTTTGCATCTCTACAGAGTTTTCAGGATTTACGTTTTCAAATTGTGACTTACATGCTGCGAATCCTGATTATTGACGATGACGACGCCATTCGGCGGACGCTGGAGTTGCACCTTGCGGGGCAGGCGTTTGAGGTGCTCGGGGCGGACTCGATTGCCAGCGGGCGGGGGCTGTGGCAGGGGCGCGATCCGGATATCGTGATCCTCGACCTCAAGCTGCCCGACGGCGAAGGGACCACGCTGCTGGCCGAACAGGTGCAGGCCGGGACGAGCGCGCTCGTGATCATGATCACCGGCCATCACGACATGGATTACGCGATTCGCGCGATGAAGAGCGGCGCGCTGAATTACATCCACAAGCCGCTGGACATCGACGAACTGGACGCCGTGGTGGCACAGGCCGTGTCGCAGGTGCGGGCGCGGCGGCGGGCGCAGGCCATCGAAGGCGAGATCGACTGGCGGCCCGGCCGCATCGCCGGACAGAGCCGCGCGATCCTTGAGATCCACAAGCAGATCGGCCTCGCCAGCAAGTCGCGCGTCAGCGTGCTCATCGCGGGCGAAAGCGGCACCGGCAAGGAACTCGTGGCGCGGGCGATCCATCAGAACTCCACGCCCGGCGAGCCGTTTGTGGCCGTCAACTGTTCGGCCATCGTGGCCACGCTGATGGAATCGGAAATGTTCGGCCACGAGCGCGGCAGCTTTACCGGCGCGCACCAGCGCAAACTGGGCAAGCTGGAACTCGCCGCCGTGGGCACGCTGTTCCTCGACGAGATTGGCGATATGAGTTTGCCGCTGCAATCGCGGCTGCTGCGCGTGGTGCAGGAGCGCGTCTTTGAGCGCGTGGGCAGCAGCACGGCGATTCCGTTTGAGGCGCGGGTGATCGCGGCCACGCATCGCAACCTCGGCGAAATGGCGCGCGCGGGCACGTTCCGCGAAGATCTATTCTTCCGGTTGAACGTCGTGGAGATCACGATCCCGCCGCTCCGGGAGCGACGCGAGGATATTCCCGCGCTGGTGCCGTATCTGCTCGAAAAAATTAATCGCGAACTGCATCGCGGTATTACCCGCGTGCCGGAGAGTGCCATGCAGCAGCTTTCGGCCTACGCCTGGCCGGGCAACGTGCGCGAGTTGGAAAACGTGCTGACGCAGGCGGCGCTGCGCTCGAGCGGCGACACGCTGACGCTGGATGCGCCGCTGGAGACCTCTACCCCACCCTGACGACGACCTCCGCTCGCTGGCTGAGGTAGAGAAAGCGCACATCGCCCAAGTGCTGGCGACGGTGGGCGGGAATCTTGGCAAAGCCTGCGAGATCCTCGGCATCACCCGCCCGACCCTGCGCAAGAAGCTGGAGGACTACGGCATCGTCGTATGACGGGTGCTTGACAATCTGCGGGAAAATATGTAGCTTTAGGTCTTCAAAATTTCGGCACCCATGGCTCAATTGGTAGAGCAGCTGACTCTTAATCAGCGGGTTCCTGGTTCGAGTCCAGGTGGGTGCACCGCAGAAAAGACCTGTAAGTCATTGACTTACAGGCCTTTTCGTTTGACTATCCCATTACAGGTAATTTGCTAAGCAAGATACTGCCGCTTACTGTTTTTGCTGGAGAGGCTGATGGTCATGGCCCTGACAGGCTTGTGGATACCATATATTGTTATTAAACAATAGCATGAATCTAAGTGCTGCGAAAAAGTACTCGTGCGCGAACGGAGGATTTTGACTGTAACAATCCGAATAGCGGTATCTTTACCATATTGCCAACGCCTGGGGCAACACTATTTTATTGAAAAATAGACATTGAATCGCTTGCAAAACGTAAATTCCTCAAATATATTGCTATTGATTTTTACGACTGCGAACGCTTCTCGCGCTTAGATGAAAATCCCGGCTGCATGGCTGGCCACGGCAACGACAACCAAACGTAAAAATAAAATATGCTGCACGAAGGCAATGAGACACAGCGGAGCGGAACTATGCGGAAGGTGACGCGTTTCCTGATTTTCATTTTAGCCGCATTTTCCATTTCACAGGCGCAGGCCGCTAACGGGCGGATCAGCCAGATCCAAATCACCTCCATCTGCCCTGCGCAGACGGTGATCCACAGCGGACAGATCGTTCCGCTATCGGCGATCTGCACCACGGACTATAACCTTTCGGTTGGCCGGACGGGCGCCGGATCGTCGCCGCACACGTACCGGCTGGTGTGGCCGGGGGGATCACGCGGTCCGGTCTACAGCTACACTGACGACTACCAATTCAGCGACCTGAGTGGCGCGAACACCTACACCGTGTACATCGACGAAGGCGCCGGAGGGGAATCGTGGACGATCACCATCGCCGCCGCATTGCCAACAGCAACCTTAACGGTATTATCTCCCAACGGCGGGGAAAACTGGGTCAGCGGCGGCATGGCAGCAGTTACCTGGACTAGCACTGGCCTTAGCCCGTCCAGCTATGTGAAGCTCCACCTCAACCGCAACTACCCAATGGGTACGTGGGAGACGATCTCGTCATATACGACCAACGATGGTACTCACTCGTTCGCACTGCGAGGCGCAACTTCCGCAACCGCGCGGGTGCGGGTGGTTTCAACAAGTAATGCCTCTGTCGGCGATACTTCCAATGCAAACTTCACCATTACCGGACCTGTACCTCTAACGATTACGGTGACGGCACCAAACGGCGGCGAGAATTGGATGCTGGGCAACACTTACAACGTGACATGGGGCTCCACGGGTCTGCCCAGCGAGAATGTAAAAATTGAGATCAAACGCGGCTATCCGGCGGGACTCTGGGAAACGCTGACGGCATCCACGGCGAATACGGGCAGTTTTTTATGGACGCCGGCGGCGATTGCAACACCGGCGGCGAGGATCCGGATTTCGGGAACGGTGCACATGACAGTGAAGGACACGTCTAACGCGAGCTTTGCACTGACGAGCGGCAGCGCGACGCCGTCGATTGCTGTAACGTCACCCAACGGCGGCGAGAACTGGACGCTGGGCAGCACGCCGGCGATTACGTGGACAGCGACGGCACTTCCGGAAAACGTAAGGATCGAACTCAACCGCAGCTATCCCGGCGGCATCTGGGAAACGCTGATCGCTTCCGCGCCGAACACGGGCACATGGGCCTGGACGCCGACGGGGGTTGCTTCACAGACCGCGCGAGTACGGATCAGCGGCACGATCCACACGGCCGTGGCCGATACGTCTAACGCCAACTTTACCTTGACCAGCGGCGGCACCATCCCGGCGATTTTCGTGACTTTACCTAACGGCGGCGAATACTGGCCTGTCGGCAGCTCCCAGACTATTTATTGGACGTCCAGCAATCTGCCGGAGACGGTGAAGATCGAGATGAACCGGAGTTATCCGACGGACGATTGGGAGATCATTGCGGCAGCGACGGAAAACGACGGTGTGCATCCCTGGACGATCGCAGGCTCCGTGACGGGCACCGCCCGCGTGCGAATTTCCGGAACGGTCAGCACCGCCGTCAGCGACGTTTCTGACGCGATGTTCACGATCAACGGCGGCAGCGGCGGTGGCGGGATCACGGTTACAGGCCCCAACGGCGGTGAAAATTGGCTGATCGGCATTACGCACATCATTACCTGGTCGGCTCCCGACACTGACCGGCAACGTGAAGATCGAGATTAACCGCGGCTATCCCACCGGGGCGTGGACGACGCTCATCAGTAGTACGGCAAACGACGGCTCACACACGTGGCTGACGACACCGAGCAGCACACCAGATGCACGGGTGCGCATCTCCAGCGTCACTTCGCCGACCACTCATGACGTATCCGATGGGGACTTTGCCATCACCAACGGTATGATCCAAAGCGGACCGGGAACCGTGAACGGTATCGCGACATTCGAAGGTCTGTTGCCAACAGCAGCGTACCTCATGCCGAACTATCCGAATCCATTCAACCCATCCACGACGTTCGAATTCGGCGTGCCGGAGGCGACGAGTGTGTCACTGAAAGTGTTTGATGTGATGGGCCGCGAGGTCACTACGCTGCTCGAAAGTGCGGTGGTGGCGGGCCGGCACCGCGTGACGTGGAATTGCGCAGATTGCCCGGCGGGCGTTTACCTGGTGGTGCTTTCAGGCGATGGCTTCAGCGTTGTGCAGAAAGCCACATTCCTGAAATAACACCGTGTCACTTTTCCGCGGGTGTTACATGGGTGGCGCACGCACGAAGAGCGCACATCAGAACTGTTCCTAAGCCGTCCCCGGCGGCTTGTCCGTAATTGTGATCCAGAACTGGATTCAAAGCCTGTAAGTTAACAACTTACAGGCTTTTTAGTGAGCTTGTTTATGCATCAAGGCACCATGCGAATCGATAAAATCGTATCTTTATATATAACATAGCATTGAGCAGTCTTGGGAGAAGTTGACTCGGAGCGATCTCTGTCACGGTCTGGGTACTGGCAACGCGCACTCTGTCGCGATTCAATCCTTCGTGTAAACCGCAAGTGGTACTACGACGGCAGGATCGCAGCCTAAAATCCTGAAAGGCCGGAAACGGCAATACACCTCCCGGTCGGCATTCCATTGCCCGGAGTCGGAGATCAGAAACCGTAAATGGCGGTATTGCGGGACGATTCAGGTTACAGTCCACGGAGTGTTGTGACCACAGTTGATTGACTAATTATCAGGAAGTGGGTAACTTATCGTAAGACGTGGACTCGCCGACTTTCTTGCGTTGCTTGTTCAGTTCAGTTTTTCGACATAGGGAGCAAACTGAATATGTCTCCCTGTCGTTCGGTTGCCATTCCGTCGGTGTTGGGTGTGGATTGTCCGCGTGAAAACCGTGAGGCCCGCTATGAATAAACGATCCAGATTCGTTTGGCCGTTGTGGCAACCAATCGTTGTATTGGCTCTGCTATCATTGGGGATTGCCGCCGCGGGATACCTGTATTACCAGCACCAACTCGTTCAGTTTCGAGGTGAGGTAGAAGCGGGACTGCAGACGATTACGGGATCGAAAGCGGCCCAGATTGCCAATTGGCGGCAGGAACGGTTTAGCGACGCTCACTTCATTTATCATTTTGGCCCACTGGCGCAGCAGGTACTCGCTCTTCAATCCGCGTTGGAATCCGGACAGTCGGAGCGCAAGCCCATGGAGTGGATGTCCTCGATGTTTGGCAATGGACATTACTCGCGCATGGCGGTGGTCAGCGGCGACTATCAAACCTTGAGCGTCCTGCCCGCAGGAACCGTGGAACTGGATTTGACATCCCGAGATCTGATTAAGAAAGCGGCGACGAGCCGGGAAATCGAAGTCTCCGATCTCCATCTCGATCCTGACGGGCAGCCCTCCATGGAGATCGTTGTGCCCGTGGTGGCGCTGGCCAAAGGCGACCGTTGTCCGTGCGTGCTGATGCGGATTGATCCAACCACGGAACTGTACCCATTGATCCAGTCGTGGCCCGTTCACGCGCATACTTACGAGTGCGCACTGGTGCGGCGCGAAGGCGAGCAGGTCGTGTATCTTAACGAGCTTCGACTCACCGAAATCGTCCCGCTGATGTTCCGGCGGCCCCTGGCGATGAACGTCGTGCCCACCTCGAGACAATTGGAGGCCGGGCGTGGGATGGCTTACGGGGAGGATTATCGCGGAATCAAGGTCACAGCCGCTATCGAGCGCGTGCCCGATTCCCCCTGGATGCTGATTTCGAAACTCGACGACGCGGAAATCAATCTTCCAGTGCGGGAACGGGCCTGGCTGGTGTCCATTCTCGTTCTGGCTGTAATCCTGTCCTCGGGCATTGTGATCGTTTTGCTCTGGCGCCGTCAGCGAACGCTTACTGAGGTGTCGCGCCGGGAATCCGAGAACCGCGAGCGGCTGCTGCTGGCCCAGCGCGATTCTGTTTTTAAATATGCGCACGACATCATCCTGATCGTGGACACCTCCGGCAAAATCGTCGACTGTAATGACCGAGCCTTGGGAGCCTACGGACGTGAACGCGCGGAATTATTAGGGATGGATGTCGCGGCACTTCGCGCGCCCGGGGCGGCGCCGGTAGCGGATCATTTCGCACGACTTGCGGAAACGGACTCAGACTTCGGCGTGGTTTACGAGGCCCGCCACGCCCATAAGAACGGAAGTGAATTTCCGGTGGAAGCGAGCTTGCGGCGCATTCCCGCGGATCGCCAGGCGCTCGGGCTGTTGGCAATTCGCGATATTACCGAGCGACTCCGGGCCGAAAAGGAATTGTCGGAGAGCCAGCGAAAACTTTCCGTGCTGATGGGGAACCTCTCGGGCATGGCCTATCGCCGCCGCAACGATCGCGCCTGGACGATGGACTTTGTCAGTGAAGGCTGCCGGGAGCTCACCGGATACGGTCCGGACGATTTGCAGGGTAATCGAAAGCTATCGTTCAAGGATCTGATCCGCGAGGACTCGCGCGAGTCTGTGGAAGGGCAGTGGCAGGCCGCACTGGCGGAACACCGGCAATTCCAAGGCGAGTACCCGATCATCCTGGCCGATGGCCGCACAAAGTGGGTCTGGGAACAGGGACGCGGCATCCTTGCCGCAGACGGCTCCGTGGCGGCGCTTGAAGGTCTCATTGTTGACGTCACGGATCGCGTTGAAGCCGAAAAGAAATTCGTGGAAGCCGCCGCCTATTGGGAGACGACATTCAACGCGCTCAGCGACAGCGTGTTCATCCTCGACATGCAGGGAACGATCCTGCACTGCAACGAGTCGTTTTGCCGACTGCTTGGCAACACACGGGACCGGATCATCGGCCACAAGTGTCACGAGCTGATCCACGACCACGACACCTATTACCCGGGTTGCCCGTTCGTCAAACTCCTTGACGGGACTCCCGGCGAGCAGTTGCAGTGTTTAATCAACGGCCGTTGGTGCGTGTCCACCGTGGATCCGATTCGCGACGACGCCGGGGAAATCGCCGGCGGCGTACACGTGCTGCGGGACATTACAGAACAGAAAACCGCTGAGGAGGCGCTGCGGGAATCGGAGAACCGCACGCGCAGCATCATTGACGCCGTGCCGATCGGGATGCACATGTACCGGTTGGAAGATGACGACCGACTCGTCTTCATCGGCGCCAATCCCGCCGCGGACCATATCCTGAACCGCGACCACTCCACTCTGGTCGGACACACCCTTGAGGAGGCTTTTCCTCCCCTGAAAGAAACCGAAGTGCCCGCGCGCTATCGCCTGACGGCTCGCAGTGGTCAGGGCTGGCAAACCGAGCAAATCGAATACCATGAGGGCATCATACAGGGCGCGTTCGCGGTCTATGCTTTCCAGACCTCGCCAAACCACGTAGTCGCGGCCTTCGAAGACATAACTGAGCGCAAGCGCACGGAGGCGGCGCTGCACGCCAAGACCGAGGAGCTTGATCGTTTCTTCAGCGTGAATCTCGATCTGCTCTGCATTGCGGATATGAACGGCAATTTCCGGAAAGTAAACCACGCCATGGAGGCGACCCTTGGCTACAGCGCTCCCGAACTGGAAGGGACGTTGTTCTTAGAGAAGGTTCATCCAGATGATCTGGAAGCCACACAAGCGGTCGTCGCAAGGCTGGCCGCCGGGGAAGACGTGGTTGACTTTGTCAATCGTTTTCACTGTCGCGACGGCTCTTACCGCTGGATTGAATGGCGCAGCACGCCCTATTCCGGCAATCTGATTTTCGCGGCGGCGCGGGATATTACGGAGCGGTTGCGAGTGGAGGACGCCTTGCGGAAGAGCGAGGAACTTTATCGCTCGTTATTTGACAGAATGCTGAACGGTTTTGCCTATTGCCGGATTCTGCGGGAGAATGGCCGGCCCTCAGACTTTGTGTATCTCAACGTGAATCCGGCGTTTGAAATGTTGACCGGACTGAAGGATGTTGAAGGGAAGCAAGCGTCGGTGGCGATACCGGGGATTCAATCCTCGGACGCGGAATTGATCGCCACCTACGGCCGGGTGGCCGAGACGGGCATACCTGAGCGGTTTGAGACGTTCGTTAAAGCCCTGGACATGTGGTTCTCAATCTCGGTCTACAGTCCCGAACCGGAACATTTTGTCGCCGTTTTCGACGTGATTACTGAGCGCAAGCGGGCGGAAACCGCGTTGCGGGAAAGCGAAGAGCGCTTCCGCCGCGTCTTTGAGGAAGGTCCGCTGGGGATGTTCATGTGCGGCGAAGACGGCCGCTTCTCGACTGTTAATGACGCGTTCGCGGTGATGGTCGGTTATCCGACGGCAGAATTGGCCGGCATGACCATGGCCGACATTGCCCATCCCGATAATCTGGCAGATGATCACCTGTCGATCCAGCGTCTTGCTTGCGGCGAGATTCCCGTCTACCGGACAGAAAAGAGATATGTGAGGAAGGACGGCGGGGTTGTCTGGGGGGCGACCACGGTCACCGTCATGCGCAAGCCAGACGGGGAGTTTCTCTATTTTCTGGCCATGGTTGACGACGTCACCGAGCGGGCGCAGGCCCTCGAGGATCTGCGAGCGAGCGAACTGCGATTCCGGACGCTGATCGAAGACTCTCCGGCGGCGATCGGAATCGTGCGCGGCGGCACCATTACTTATGGGAATCCCCGTTGCCTCGAGATGTTCGGCGTAAAGAGCCTTGCCGAAATTGCCGGTCAATCGGTGCTCGACTGGATGTCGCCGCAAACCGCCGCGGAGGAGACCGCGCGGATCCAGCGCCGTATGCAGGGGCTGCCCGTCGAAAACTTTTACGAAATCGAGGGCCTACGCAGGGACGGAACGTTGATTCCCTTCCATGTTGCCGTTACGGAGGTGAACCTGGTGGATGGGATGGCCAGCATCGGCGTCTTCACGGATCTGACCGCGCGGAAAAGAGCCGAACAGGAACTCTTGAATTCTCATGAGCAATTGCGGCAACTGACAGCCCATATCGAGGTTGTCCGCGAGGAAGAGCGGCGGTGGGTGGCGCGGGAGGTCCATGACGAAATCGGCCAGTTCCTCACGGCTTTGAAAATGGATCTAACATGGGTTAGAAAACGACTTCACGACGATCAGACGGTGCTCATCGGCAAGACCGTGGAAATGGTCACGCTGGTGGATTCCGCGATCCAGTCGGTAAAGAAGATTTCGGCCCACATGCGCCCCGTCCCGCTGGAAGAACTGGGAGTCGAAGTAGCCCTTGACTGGCTCATCGAAGATTTTGAGAAGCGGGCCGGAATTGAAATCCGCCGTTCCCTGCTCATTCGAGCCGCGGATTTCGACACGGAGCGATCGACCGCGCTGTTTCGAATTCTGCAGGAGTCGTTGAATAATGTTGTGCGGCACTCGCAGGCCACGCGGGTCACGGTCAGCCTTACGGAGAATGATAATTCAGTCATTCTTTTCGTGCAGGACAACGGCGTCGGCATTGAAACAACCAGTATTGCGGATACCCGGTCATTCGGACTGATCGGCATGCGTGAACGCGCGCGGTATTTGGGCGGAGATGTGTCGGTGGAACCCGGTCCGGACGGCGGCACACGGGTAATTGCTACGATTCCCATCACCGAAGGAGGGAAGACGTCATGATCAGGATTCTGATTGCTGATGACCACGCCATCGTACGGGAAGGGATGAAGCAGATCATCGGGGACAATCCAGACCTGGTGGTGGCGGCGGAGGCCGCCGACGGACAGGCGGTCCTCGACCTGGTGGAGAAGGAGTCGTTCGACGTCCTTGTGCTTGACCTCTCCATGCCAGGCAGAGGCGGCCTGGAAACACTGAAGACCCTCAAGTCCCTGCGGCCCTCCCTGCCGATTCTGGTTCTCAGCATGCACCCGGAGGATCAGTATGCGATTCGCGTTCTCAAGGCTGGCGCAGCCGGTTACCTCACCAAGGAAAGCGCGCCGGCTGAACTGGTAAACGCGATTCTCCGAGTAGCCTCGGGGCGAAAGTACGTAACGGACTCACTGGCCGAAGCGCTGGCAAACGATGTGGGCCGGCCGAACCATGAGCTACCCCACCAGGAACTCTCGGACCGGGAATTCCAGGTGATGTGTATGATCGCCTCTGGCCTCACGGTCTCTGAAATCGGGCCGAAATTGTCGCTGAGTGTCAAGACCGTTAGTACATATCGTGAACGGATTCTCGCAAAAATGCAAATGAAAACAAATTCTGAACTTACTCACTATGTGATGGCGAATCACTTACTTGACTGACCCATCCACATTCGTCAATATTGTGCTTTGTAGGACAAACGCCCACTCGCGGGCGTTTTTTTTTCGTACAGAATAATCCGAAAATGGCTGATTCCCCACGGCGAGCCATTTTAGTAAATTGGGGCCGTAGACAGGATGGACACAGAAAGTCCGGCGGACCCTGACCTGTGTTTCCGGACAATTGAACGAAAATGCGACGGATGCCAGGCTACAAATCAGCGGACGTAAAACTTCAAGCCAGGATCGCATGACGCTTTTCATCGTTGATGACACATCCATTCTCAGGCAACGCCTGGGAGCGCTGATTGCGGATATTTCCGGCATCGATCTGATCGGTTCCGCGGAGCGCGCCGCGGAAGCCGCCGCCGCCATTGCGGAGACCCGGCCCGACATCGTGATACTGGATCTTCGATTGGCGGAAGGGAACGGCCTGTTTGTGCTGAAAAGCGTAAAGCAACTTGAGACGCCACCGACCGTGATCGTCTTCACCGACCAGAACACGACGCAACATCGCAAGCTGTGTTTCGAAAATGGAGCGGACTACTTCGTGGGGAAGACGGACGAATTCGAGCGCATAGAAACCATATTACGGCAAATGATGCCTGAGGTCGACTGAGATGTCACGTTACATTATCGCAAGCAGCGCCAAGACGAAGAGCGGCGGAACGAAATAGCCCGGCAGCGCAGGGTGGATTGGGTCCGGGG
The DNA here is from genome assembly GCA_963735175.1 of uncultured bacterium. Classification (GTDB taxonomy): domain Bacteria; phylum Electryoneota; class RPQS01; order RPQS01; family RPQS01; genus CAVTJX01. The sequence goes on from CAVTJX010000015.1 coordinate 129,240, forward strand.
CGGCAGATAAGACATCACGAATCCAGGAATATTTTACAATATTAGAACGGGAGATTCGTTACACATGGCACTTGAGGAATTGGTTCGTGGGCGCCTTGACGTTCACTCGAACCCACGATCCGGCGGCATCCCCCGGTGGACCGAGCCGGAACTCACCAAGGTGGAACTCAGCCGTTTCATCGGCGAGACAGTTGAATCGATGCGACCGATGGCAGAGGCGAAGCAGATTCGCCTCGAGTATGACGCCAGCGCAAAAATGTTTGCGCAGATCTATCCATCGCAAATGGTCATGGCCTTGCAGAATGTTATCGAGAACGGCATTGACGCGACCGATTCAGGGTGTGTTTCGGTGATCCTGCGACAAGACGGACGAAAGGCCGTGATTGAAATTGCCGACACGGGCAGCGGAATACCGGAATTCGTACTCAGCGTGTTGTTTATTCCGTTCGCCACCTACGGCAAACCGGGAAGGTTAGGCGTGGGCCTGTGGGCGGCGCGGGTTGCGTTGGAGCGGCTGGGCGGAACGATCCGGGGGTGCAATTCCGCCTCGGGCGCGCAGTTCACGCTTCACATTCCCCTGGACGGGCCCGAGGGCCCAGGCACGGTCAGGATTCAGTAAACCGGAATACACACCGTTTGGCGAGCAGCGAGCGTAGTTCGCTCCCGAGATCCGGAGCGGGCGCTCGCTCCCCATACGGTTTAAATTCCAGCGACCGCATATTGCGCCGTTAACACGGCGGCGAGTTGCCTTGCAACACCTGCGGGCGCAGGAGACGGGTGATGCTCTTCGTGAGCGACATGTGTCTGTCGTCTCCCCAACGGACGGGTCGCGAAAATCCGGCAATGTCCGATACGCCAGCAATTGACAGACGATACCATCCTCCGGTTGGAAAGCCGAACATCACTGCACCTCTGATCCAACCATTCCTGCGGTATCGTGACGGGGCCGACTCAGATTCTGACGTCGGCCCCGTTTATCTTTTATACAGCGTTCGAGTCCTTCTCCGGCGCACGATTGTCACGATCCGTTTCGCACACCTCACTCCGATGTCCCGGACCTGTCTCTCCACGGACATTTCCCGCCTCAGATCACTTCCGTATAAAACTAATCAGTAAGAAGTGACGGCGACACGGCCCGGCATTCGTTGTTGCTGCCGTGCTGTAGGATAGCAGACCCGGAGTGCAGGATAAGCGAGTAGTCATCGATCCCATGCAGCGGCGTTTCAGCTGGTGAAATGTGGGTCCGGGGGCGGGGATAAGTGGTCGATAAACGGAGCCGAATGGATGTACGTTTATATATGAATATAATGGTATTAGACCTCCTTTTTAATATCCCGGCAGGGGTACTTTTTGAGATAAAAAGTGAAAAGGCTGATTTGCCTTGGCTTACGCAAAGTTGTCCATTCGACCTAATTTCACGTTTATAAAATAGTGCCTTGACTTCCGGGACGAAGTGATCGATATTAGTACATCGAAATTGGGTAATTGTGAGATCCGCAAGCAAAGGCGTCTTTGTGATGCGTTTCGAAATGCGCAATTTTGCAGTCTGATGCAATGAAGAATCGCATTCACGCAGCTCATTTGGATGCGAAACTGTCAACGGAAGCTCATATTCAGTCGTTTTGTGATTTATGACCGAGGTGAAATTGTGAGTCCGGCGGGGAGAACGAGGGCTGCGTGCCCATTCACCGTCCATCAGCGAAAAGTCACGTATCACGTATAAGGTCGGAATCACCGGATGTTGCCTTAGGTAGAATGTCAACCAAAGGGAATCGCGATGTTCAGGAGTGTTATTCTTTTCGGCGGCCTCGTGCTCGCAGCCTGCCTGATCGGGGGGACTGCCCTCGGCGCCGTATCCATGCCGGCAGCCACATCAGAAGACGTCCCAGTCTCAGGATGAATCACACGGCGCCAATTCCCATGGAAGTGGATCGCTGGACAATTCGGACGCCGATACATGGGGCTATGTCTACCGGGACAACGTCTCCCCCGACACGGCGACCTTTAGTTGGATCGAATTGCGCGGCGATCCCAATACAGAAGCGCTCAATCACTGGTCATCGGATCACGACAACAGTTACTGTGACACTCTGAAAGCGATCGGTTTCAGCTTTCCGTTTTATGGCGTCTCCCAGGACTCGTTTACGCTGTCGACCAATGGCACCATCACCTTCTGTCATCCTATCGGGATGTGTGAGTTCTACACGGGGACAAACGCCGCGTTGCCGGCGCTGGGAATCGGCGCGCCGGCGATTCTTCCGTTCTGGGACGAACTGCATCTGGACCGCGGCGGTCTGTTGACGGATCAGGTTCTGCTCCGCCGCTTTGGAGCGTATACGGTGATCCAGTACACCGAAGTCGGCGTGAAAAAGGCAACCTGCGGCACGGGCGCGCCGACAAACCGGCTGACGTTTGAAGTGGTTTTGTTCAGCGACGGCCGCATTAAGACGCAATACCTGAACGTGGATATTTGCGATGACGGCGACAGTTCGATGACGGTGGGCATTCAGGCGAGCGGCTCGGGCCCGGCGCTGGAATATTGCTCGGGAACCGTGGCAGGCACGTTTACCGGCCATCATCCGGCGGCTGGTCTGGCGGTCTGGTATTATCCCGCAAACTGGATCCACAATTTCGCGACCCTGGCGATTACGAGTCCGGCGCCGGGACTGATCGTCAATCCGAATGTCCAATTGAACGTAACCGCGACCTTTTCGAACATCGCCTCCGCCGTTGAGAGCGCGCCGGTGAAATACAGTTTTGACGGTGGCGCGACAGTCAGCGAAGCCACGGCACTCCTGTCCCAGGGGCAAAGCGAGACGCATGCGTTCACGACCCCGTTTACCACACCAGCCCTCGGGGGGACATACACTCTGGCAGTCTGGTCTGACCTGGCGACGGATAGAGCACCGCGGGAACGATACCGTGCGTTCCACGATTGTCGTTAAAGTCGGCTCGGAATGCGGCAACGAAGTGATCCTGACGGGCGACGGTCCGGACAGCGCGATCTTCAACAACTGCGGAATGGGCAGCGGCACTCCCGGCGTGAATTGCTCGGTCAATTCATACCAGGATATGGTGTTCAAGAAGACCGTCGAACCGGAGCACACGGTCGCGGTCTGGCTCAGCAGTGTTTCCTGGCTTCAAACCTATGTGGATATGGCTATGCGCTGGGGTGGGGCTTGTCCGGGCGCCAATGTCGGCGATTGTTTTACCGCCAGCACTTCCCCGGGTTACACCCACCGGCTCATCTGGAAGAACACAACCGGCTCCCCGCAGACAGTCTACGTCGTGATCGGCAGCTACAACAATTCCGGATCAAGCGGCTGTGGTAATTTCCGTCTGAACTGGCAGGATCAAGTCTGCGCGGCGGTTGACGCTCCGTTCAGCGCGGGTTTTGAAGGCACGACCACAAACGTTTTACCCGACTGTTGGACTCCGGAAAACGTCGACGGCCTAATGCCGGCCTGGGAAAGCTACGGCAGCCTGCCGCACGGCGGAACCCGCTGCGCCACGATTACGGCCATCGACATCTACACTCCCGTCAACGATTGGTTGTTCACTCCCGGAATCACGCTGGAAGAAGGCCGCTACTATAACGTTTCGTACTGGCGGCGCGTCACCAATGTGAATCGCCCCGACTCGCATCGAAATCCGGGCCGGTGCAGCGCCGACGGCGGGGGCAATGTCGATCTCCGTGGCGCCGGTGGACACCTGCAAATCGACCGCTTATGTTCAGAAGTTTGGCGGTTTCACGTGTCCGAGTTCGGGCGTGTATTACATCGGCTGGCACGCCATGAATAAGGGTATTGCCACGAACACCCGGACGTACATCGACGACATCAGCGTCGCCGGATCGGATTCCTGCACGACGCCGGTCGTGACGGCTTACAGCGCCGCCGGCGCGGATTCCGTCACGCTGTCGACCAGCGTCGCGGGCGGCTCGGGAGGCATCCGCCATTATCAGTGGTATACCGGGTCGGAATGCCTGGACGAGAACGCCATCGTCGGCGCCCGGTCTTCCACCTACACCACTTATGTCTCGGGTGTCTTTTCCTGCCGGGTGTACATTCTGGACCCGCTCGAGTGTGTGAGCTGCGACAGTGCTGCGGCCACGGTTTACGATTGCATCACCGTGACACCGACGCCCATCGGCGAAACCTTTGAGAACAGCGCGGGCACGATGCTGCCGGGTTGCTGGACCGCTGTTGACCTCGACAGCAATTCCCGGACGTGGCAGACCGACCTCACTTTGGCGTCGCACACGGGAATCGGACACGCATATGACCGGGAGACGGTGATCAACCCGGCGAACGATTGGATGTTCTCGCGCCCGATATCCCTCGTGGGCGGCCAGGTCTACCACGTGAATTACTGGTATCGTCAGGCTTTTCCGGGCGGGGGCTTTACCGAAGCCCTGGAGGTCCTGGCGGGTCTATTGCCGACGGCGGCATCGATGACGATGTCGGTCGATCCGAACTTCAATTTCAGCAACATCACGAACTACGTACAGCACCAGAGCACATTTACGGCTCCGGCAAGCGCGATCTACTATTTCGGCTGGCATTGCCGCAGTAACGGCGGCCAGCGGGGCATCCTGGTGGATGACATCGAAATCTACCGTGACGGCGAATGCATCGCTCCGACGGTAACGGTTGCGGCCGTGGCTTCCGCCGACTCGGTGGTGCTTACTGCCCAGATCATCGGCGGCGTGGGCGGTCCGGTTCAGTACCAGTGGTTCAACGGCACCCGTTGCGACGGCGGCAATGCCATCGTGGGCGCCACGAGCAGCACGTTACACCGCCCTCGTCACAGGCAGTTACTCCTGCCAGGCCTATTGCGTCAGTGCGGCGAGCTGCGCGGACTGCGATTCGGCTTACGCCACGGTGCTCGGCTGCGAGACGCCGGTAACGTTGCCGCTCAGCGAGAATTTCAACGCCACCAGCGATCCGGCGCCCATGCCCGGCTGCTGGACCTATGCGGATTCGGCCGGCACCAACGCGCACTGGACGACGTCCACAGCCTATGCCCGCAGCGGCCGTTCGGCTTCTATCGCTTACCCGCTGGTCGGCCAGGGCGCACTGAACGACTGGCTGTTCTCACGCGGATTCAGTTGCACAGCCGGCGACACGGTGATCGTCGACTACTGGTATCGCATGACATCTACGCCCGGAAGTTACGCGGATCAGATGGAGGTCAAGGCGGGCACCGGCAATAACGTGGCGGCCATGACGATCGCGGTCGATCCGTTGTTCCAGTTCAGCAACAGCGGATATCTTGAGCGCACACCGCACTTTGTGGCACCGACAACCGGAATCTATTATATTGGTTGGCACGCTCTATCCGGTGAAGACGCCTCGCGCGGAATCGGGCTGGATGACATTCAAATTTACCGGTTCGGGACTTGCGCTCCGCCAACCGCCGTGACTGTTGAAGCGGCTACCGGCCAGAGTTTTGTGACTTTGACCTGCAATGTGACCGGCGGATTCGGCGGGTTGCCCCAGTATCGCTGGTACACTGGTTCGAGCTGCGCTACCGGCACTCCCATCCCCGGCGCAACGGCAAGCACCTATGCGGCCTATGTATCCGGCGTCTATTCATGCAAGGCGTGGTTTGTGGACGCCGTATCGTGCGGCGGTTGTGACAGCGCCGCGGCCACAGTACTGCCGGACCCCTGTCTGCCCGGCCTGGTCCTGCCGCCGTATGTCATCCAGGATTTTTCGGGCTCGTCCATGCCTGCCTGTTGGTCTGAAGAAAACGTGAACAATGACGGCTATGTCTGGGCAAACGCCGGATCATCGTACGCGGCTTTGAACACGGATCTCAATCCGGCCAACGACTGGCTGATTTCAGCGCCCTATCAACTCACCGGCGGCACGCCCTACCAGATCGAGTATCAGCGGTGGTCGGCCGGCGCCGGGAATCCGCAGACAATCGCACTGGCGGCCGGCACCGTGCGTCACAGCTCGACCATGAACTCGATCGTGCTAGCGCCGTACTCTTTCAACAACACGAGTCCGCTGCGTGACATCGCCGTTTTCACGCCGGCCGCGACCGGCAGCTATTACTTCGGAATTCATTGCACGACAACCCCGGCGGGCGGCGGCGTACGCGTAGATGACTTCGTGGTATATCCGCAGGGCGCGTGCAGTCCTCCGACTTCCGTAACCGTGAATTCAGTGGTGGATCTGGATTCGGCCACGCTGGTGTGCAACGCGGCGGGTGGTTTTGGGGCGGAGTACTCGTACCAGTGGTACAGCGGGGCCGTATGTGATCCCATGAACGCCATTCCCGGCGCGACGGAGCCGAGTTTCGGAACCACGGTTTCCGGCACCTTTGCCTGCAAAGTTTACATCGGGGACCCCGAGACTTGCGGTCTGTGCGACAGCGCCACGGCAACGGTCTTTCAGTGCGCCGCTAATCCGGTGACCACGTGGCCCTACATCGAAAGCTTCGAAGGACATATCGTGCCGCTTCTTCCCGACTGCTGGCGGCAACAGGACGTCAACGGCGACGGCCTCGGCTGGGAAGGATCGTGGATCTATCCGCGCACCGGCGCCCGCAGCGCATTTTGCCAGTTGTCGGCGGCAGGCACCTTCCGCGTCAACGACTGGCTCTTCTCCAAGCCGGTGCATTTCACGGCCGGCGATACCATGGTGGTGGAATACTGGTTCCGTCAATATCAGCCGGGCGTATTGGGCGAGATGGAAACCATGGAGGTCCGGGCCGGGTTTGCGCCGCGTGACAACGCCATGGAATTCGAAATCGATCCCGAATTCAACTTCGGCAACACCTCGTACGACGAGCACGTGATTCACTTCATCGTCCCCGTAACCGGCAACTACTATTTCGGCTGGCACGGCACGAGCGGCATCTGGCTGAACGGAATCCTCGTGGATGACGTGACCATCTATCCGTACGGTTTCTGCACGGCGCCGACGGTCTCGGTTCCGAACGTGACCTTCCCCGATCAGGTGATCCTTACGGCAACCGCCCTGGGAGGCATCGGAGAACCCATTCAATGCCAGTGGTATAGCGGTACGGTATGCACCCCGGCCACGCTCATTGCCGGCGCCACCAGCCCTGTCTATACGACGACCGTGAGCGGGACTTACACGTGCAAGGCGTGGCGGACGAATGCGGAAACCTGCGCCGGATTCGGCTCCGGCGTGGCCACTGTGCTGGTGCCGCAAGCCGGCGAGACGTGTACGAATCCGATCACGCTTACCCCGCCAGCCAGTGGAACGCAAGCGCTGGTGGCGGGATCGACGGCCGAATTCTATCCTTCCTGCACGGTCACTTGCGGCACGGTTACTTCCGGCGGCCCGGACGTCTTCTACTCGCTGACACTGACGGGTCAGCCGCAGTTCAACTGCCGGCGGATCGCATTCGCGCTGACCGACGGCCACACGGAGGATGCCGGCGATATGCAGTTGATGCTGTTCGAGGGCGCCGGAAATTGCTGCAGCACGCCGCTGCTCTGCAACGACAACGATCTCGAATTCACGAATCGGCCGGGCTGGGACGTCCTCGCGCAGCATCCGGGCGGGCACAGTTCTTACATTGCCGCCGAACTGGAACCGGGCACCTACCTCATCCGGATCGGTTACGCGGGCATGGGCAGCGGCACCTATGCGTTGACGGTCTATGACAATGGATCCTGCTACGAACCGTGCATCAAGGCAACGAATGTAACGGTGTATCTAAATCCGTCGTCGCCCACTCACGCGTGGTTGAATTTCACCGCGCCATCGGGCGGCAGCTACAAGGTCTACAGCACGGCAATCAAGGGCAACGACGGTGATCCGCGTGACGGCGATCCGCAATGGACGCTGGAGGCCACGCTCCCGGTCGCCGCGGCGGGCGCGGTGCAGTGGACCGATTCGCGGGTGACGGATGGTTACCGGAATTACGTGGTGATCCACGACTGCCCGATTCTCGGCCGCTGCTGTTACGGCAACCCGCAAGGGCCATCCTGCACCGACAACGCACAGGCCGAATGCCTGGCATTGAGTGGATCGTGGAATCGCTATGCCCGCTGCGCGACCGATCCGTGTCCGTGGGTTCAACCGGCGCCCGGTGAATTCTGTCTCGACGCCACGCTGCTCGAAGGGCCGCTGCCGATCATTGCCATGGGTTCGACGACAAACCACGTGAACAATCTCGATTGGTACGTGGAATTCCCCAACCCGGCGCCGACCCCGGACTGCTGGCAGGTCGATTTCGTCGGCACCTCGAATCTTCAGGGTCCGGACGTGTGGTGGCAATGGGTTGTGCCGGCCACGGGGCTGTATAATTTCAACACCTGCCCCACGCTCTGGAATGACTGTATCGTGCTGTTCGACTACACGTGCCCCACGCCTCCCACAGTGGACAATGTCATCTGCGGAAACGACGACGGTGGACCGGGCCGCTGCCAGATGAATCCCGCCTCCGCGTCGCTGCAACAGATCCCGTTAGTTGCGGGGCAGCACATTCTGATCGATGTCGATGGATTCGCGCCAGCGGATAGTGGCAACTTCACCCTGACTATCTCCGCCGACTAATCGGGTAGCCATCGCCGCAATTGTGTCTGGTCGCTCTTCAGCGACGGCAATCACGCAGAGCCGACTCGGAATTTCCGAGTCGGCTCTGTCGATACGGTTGGTTCTGCACAGACGAAAAATTGTCCATGCGCACTTTTAGAGATCTTGACTCTTGATGCGCAACATGCTATCTTGCAGTGATGCGGGCGCAATCACTTTACGCCGCGCGCCGCGCAGCGGCAACGGTCAATATTGTGGCGATGAACATCATAACGGGACGGCATTATGGACAAGACGGATGACGCGAATCGAGTCCCCCTCCGGCGGATCGAGTCCGAAGATAATTCTCCAGCGGCGCGGTTGAAGGCGCTGCATAACGTGATCGGCAATACGCCGCTGCTGGCGATTCACTTTCGCTTTCGCGGCGAGCCCAGGATCCTGTACGCCAAGGCAGAAAACCAGAACATGACGGGCAGCATCAAGGACCGGATGGCGCTGTCGATTCTGAAGGAAGCTTATGCTCTCGGCCGGATTCAATCCGGCGACCGGATCGCGGAAGCGACCAGCGGTAATACCGGAATCGCATTCGCGGCGCTGGGCCGGTCGCTCGGCCATCCGGTATCGATTTTCATGCCCGATTGGATGAGCCAGGAGCGAGTCATTCTTATTCGCAGTTTTGGGGCGACCATCGTGCCGGTGTCGCGGGCGCAGGGCGGATTCGTCGGGTGCGTACAAATGGCGGAGGACCTGGCGCGATCCGAACCGCACGTTTTTCTTCCGCATCAGTACGCCAACACCGCCAACGCGCTCGCGCACGAAGAGACGACCGCTCCGGAAATCTGGGAGCAATTGCAATCACGGGGATTGACGCCGGACGCCTTCGTGGCGGGAGTCGGCACGGGCGGGACGATCATGGGGACCGGGCGCGGTTTGAAATTGCGGCGACCGGAGATTCGCGTGCATCCCGTCGAAGCGGCGGAGTCGCCGACGCTGCGCACCGGCCACAAGATCGGCCAGCATCGTATTCAGGGCATGTCGGATGAGTTCATTCCCGCCAACATCCGCCTCGAGACGCTGGACGCGATTCAGGACGTGAGCGATGGCGACGCCATCATCATGGCCCAGAAATTGTCCGTGGAGTTGGGTCTGGGCGTCGGAATATCATCGGGCGCAAACTTTGTCGGAGCGCTCAAGGTACAAAACGAGATGGGCGGTGATGCCATCGTCTGCACCGTGTTTGCGGACGACAATAAGAAATACCTGAGCAGCCCGTTGTTTCACGAGGAACCCGTCAAAGCTCATTACCTGGCCCCCGACGTGGAACTGCTGAGTTTCACGGCCATCCGGCGGGCGCACCTGATTCAGCCGTAAATCCCCTGCCACACCTCAGGAAAGATCATGCCTTACCGGCTTCCGCACATCCGGTAATGCCGGCTGATTGAAAGCAAAAGAGCCCCGCAAGGGCTCTTTTGTCGATGGAGTGGAGTGGACAGGATCAGGCGGGCGGAGCAGACGGAATCTCTTTCGTCGCGGCATCCAGTTCCGCCGTGACGCCCGTGCGCAGGAAATCCGCGAGGGGCGTGCTCATGCGCCAGTAGAACTCGAAGCAGGCGGCAAAAGCCATGGCGATCCCGCGGTTGTCGATTAAAATCGCCGTGATCCGCTGCGGAAAGGCTTCGTCGATGAATCCGAAATAGCTCACGCGGCGATCAAAGATCGTGAGTTTGATGGACAAATCCGGGTAGACGCGCGCGTCCTCTCCGGCCTCCACGCAAGGCAGGACTTCCGTCCGCAAGCGCTCGGCGTCCAGCATTTCGTCGGCCTGGTAGATGCCCCGGTAGCGAACCCCACGGTTTAAGGCGTTCAACTCGGCTTTGATGATCTGTTCCGGATCGCTGCCGTTGCCGGGATTGATATAGGGCGCTTTAACGAATGTGAGAACTTCCGATTCGGCGTTGGTGCGGAGTTCATCCCACAGACGGAGAATTTGCGTCGGGTTCTGTAGAAACGTGAAGTAATCCTTCGCACTTTTCTCCCGGTATGACGCATTGAAGAGTGACGTCAACCGTTGTTCAAGTTGATTGCCGATTCGTTCGCACTGGTCCATTTCCCGGCTGCGTTGCATCAGCAGATGCTGCACAACTTCATCGGGACGAATCGCTTCGTACAACTTCTTCTTTTGCACCGGACGTTCGATGATGAAGCCGAGTTGCAACAGGCTGTGCAGCGTTTCGTAGATTTTCGAACGCTGGATGGACGTAATGGACTGTATTTCGAGGGGGAGTGTCGGACCCTGACTCACCAATGCCAGATAGACCTTCGACTCCCGTTCGGTTAATCCCAAGTGTTGCAGTTCCTTAAGATCCACTTCCCGTTGCATTTGGCACCATCACTTTTATACATTCCGTTGATCGACAGGTCTCCACTTCAGGTTTGCAGCCGTCGCGGCAGGGAGCACCTGAAGCGAATAGCCCATGAGATTAAGATAGGAGAATCGCACTTCGCTGTCAAGTGGGTTTCGGAACCTTCTCATCGAATTGTCTGGGGTGGGGTACTTTCGTTATCCGTTGGGGCATGGTTAGCCCATGAAAACACAAGAGTTTTTGATCCCCCATCCGGGGGGAAAGAGTGGTTCATGAGGAGACGAAAAGGGGTCAAAACGGGGTTAAACCTCCGAATCTATATCCCGTCGGGGGTATCTTCACCATGATCAAGTTCAAATCATTGTTATTCGATACTCTTATCGGTAAATCCCGGAGGCCGGCTCCTGCCGAATATCTGAGAAGGCGCTATTGACTTCGGGGGATTGCGTTCCTTATAATTGTACGTGCGCAAGATAAAAAAAGAACGGTCAGGAGGCACAGGCCGGAGATCCGAATTTCGAAGTGAACTGAGGCTGTTTTTCAGCCACGCCGGACGCGCCGAATGAGGCTAAGAGTGCATTAGCGGTTTGAAAGCGGAGTAATTCGCTGTCGCCCGCGTGATCACGATGCATGTTTTCGGTGAATTCATCTCTAAATTATTTCATTCTATGACCGGCTTGTGAGTTTCCGTTGAACTATCACCGAGAGCGCTGAATATCCGGCAGGACGATGAATTCCCTGAGATAGAACGCTGTTCAAACGGATTATGGAATCGGAATACTGACTCCGGTGTTGTGTTCAGGCTATCAGTGATTTAAGAGAATCGCCTTTTTTTTGCACTTTTGTCGTACTATAGTTATTAGAATTTTTATGAGAATTCTGCGCATTGGAACGCATGGAGTGATTAAAACCGAGGCTGCGGCCTCGCATGGTTCAGGAGGAGCCTGCATGAAACACGCTGGAATTTTATGTCTACTGCTCGCAGCCTGTAGCAGTTTGCTATGGGCTCAGGCCGGTACGGAGCCGTGGTCCGCACCGCTGGTCTGGAATGAAACCGCCGCCGCAACAACCACACTTGAAACGGAAATCGCCGCGGTTTCGGCGCAGATCGAAGCGCTGCAATTGGTGGGGGAAACGCCATCCGCGGAGTTGCAGTCCCGGTTGATCGAACTGGAACGGGCGGATTTCGCGCGCCGTCATGATGTCTCCAGCCTTGATCAGGGCGCGGAGACCTGCTCCGGCGCCACCGTCATTCCGGCGAGCGACAATGTCGCTTTCTGCGAAGTGGGCCTGATGGGCAGCACCACCGATTGTGCTCTGGTGGGCAGCCCCACGGCCTTTTACACGTACAAGGATGTGTTCTACTCGTTCACTCCGACAGTGACGGGCAATTACCTGCTCAGTTGCTGTGGCAGCATTGGAGACTTGCAGATACTTGTCTGGACAGGCACCTGTTGCGCCGGGACATTCCCTGCCGCTACCTACCGCGATGACGCGACCTGCGCCGGCGGTGATCCGCGCAAGCAGATGGCCTTGACGGCCGGGACGACGTACTACATTGAACTCGGCTACAAGACCGATGCGACGCCGGACGCTTACCAGTTCCATCTGTCGGGTCCGATCCCCGCGACACCCGCCGTTCCCGCCAATGACGTATGCACAGGCGCGATCCCGGTGGCTATTGGAGCCTCGATCGACGGGTCGAGTCTGGGCGCCACGGATGACACAGGGCTGCCCACGTGCGTCGCCGCGGGCTTGTTCAACGGCGTCTGGTACAGCATCGTTGGCGATGGCCGCACATTGACGGCTTCGACGGCCGGCACGTGCACGAATTTCAATACCTACCTCAAGGTGTACCGGGGCACCTGCGCTGCACTGGCTTGCGCGGGCGCTTTAGATAACATCTCGCCGGACATTTCGGCATCTGCCGTGAGCTGGTGCGCCGATCCCGGCATGACCTACTACATCGGCATCGGGTCCACGGCCACCGGCGTGATCAATCAGGGCAACTTTGCGCTTTCGATCGCCGCCGGCGACATTTGCTCCTGCGATGCGTTCCCGCTTTGTGGGACTCCGACGGAGACCGAGCCGAACCACGCTTCGCCCATCAATTGTACCACGTTCGATGCCATCGAACTGACCTGCGGCGCGGCTATCTATGCCCGCCACTGCCCGGAACCGGATTCTGACTATTACAAGATCACCGTCCCGGCGGGCCAGTCCATGACGATTGCCCTGTATGACGGGGCTGCCTGTGCGACAAATCCGCCGACGAAGGTTTTCAGCCGGTTGTACACGAGCGCCTGCGCGACGTCGGGCGCGGCGACGGCTGCGAACAAGGTCATCAACAATATCGCGGGCTCCACCGATGTGACGCAGTACATTCTGGTACTGGACGCCGTACCGGCTTCACCCATCAACCGCTCGACATACAAGCTCGTGGCAACCTGTGTGGGTGTGCCCACCAACGATCTGTGCGCCAACGCGCAGGCCGTAGCGATTCCTTCCTCGACTAATGGCACCACGGTTTACGGCACCACCGACGTGGTCCCCAGTTGTTTCAGCACTCCGGCGCAGCCGGGAGTGTGGTATAAGTTGACCGGCAATGGCCACACGCTGGTGGCGGACGCCTGTGTGACTTCGTTTGATAATCGAATCATCGTCTTCTCCGGCCCGGACTGCGACAATCTCACCTGTCACGGCGGCGATGACGCGTCTTGTGGCGGCAACGGCGCGAAGTACACGTTCTGCACGGTGCCGGGCGAGACCTACTGGATCCTCGTCTACGGATCGACGTTCACCACGGGAACTTTTACGCTGGGAATTACCGATCTCGGAGTTTGCGCTCAAAATGACAAGTGTTCCGGCGCCGTTGCGGTCGCCATTCCATCCGCGACTCCGGGAACCACGGTCGGGTATTCACGCGACAATGCCCCGACGTGCTTCATGACACCGAGCACGGAAGGCGTTTGGTATACCGTGGTCGGCAACGGCGGGATGCTCACCGCCGATCTCTGCGCCGATTGGGCCAATTTCGACAGTCGCATGGCCGTCTACAGCGGCGCGTGCGACAATCTCATCTGCGTCGGAGGCAATGACAATGGCGGTTGTTCGGAGCTATCGGCCGCGAGCGTGACTTGGTGCAGCGAGGCCGGTGTGAACTATTGGATCCTCGTTTACGGCTATGCCGGTTTCACCGGCGCGTTCACGCTGACGGTGGCGCCGAGTACCACTCCAGACTGCCCGAATGTGGCGCTGCCCGGACAGTATGCCATCGGCCCGTGCCTCGGATCGGTTGCGGATAACGGCACCGTCGTGAAGACGATTCATGTCCCGCTGCGGTATCACATCACGGATCTCGACGCCCGTATTAATCTGACGCATTCGAATGTCAGTGACCTTAGTCTGCTCCTCGTGACGCCGTGGCTGGATACTCTCGAATTGACTTCCAACAACGGCGACGGTGGCGACAATTACGTCAACACAGTGTTTGATGACGAAGCGCCGGGTTTGATCACCGCTGGCGCGGCCCCCTTCACCGGCCGATTTGTCCCCGAGGCATTGCTTTCCGCGGCGGATGGATATGACGCGCGCGGCGACTGGCAGTTTGTGATTTCCGACGGCCTCGCAACTAACGGCGGAAATATCTACTGCCTGAGCCTCGAATTCTCGCACGACTACATCCTCGCGGTGCAATTAGCGGCCGGTTTCGTAGCGACTCCGGGCGACGGCAGCGTCTCGCTGACCTGGGCTACGGCCTCGGAATCCGAGAATGCCCGGTTCGAAATCGTGCGCGATGGCGCGGTTGTGGCTACGCGGAATGGTCAGGGCACCAGCAGCGCCCGCACCGACTATAGCTGGACCGATGAAGGCCTCTCCAATGGCCGTACTTACAGCTACAGCCTGGTGTCACTGGATCTGCAGGGCCAGCGGTCCACCATCGCGACGGCCAATGCCACGCCGCTGGCGGACGCCGGCACAGTGACGGCTTATGCACTGCGGCAGAACTATCCGAATCCCTTCAACCCCACCACCACGATCGGTTTCGATCTGCTGGAGAGCGGATTCGTGAGCCTGAAGGTCTACAACCTGATGGGCCAGAATGTGATGACGCTGGTGAACGGCACGATGACCACCGGCCGGCACTCGGTAGCGCTGGACGCCGCCAGTCTGTCGTCGGGCATCTACCTCTACCGCATCGAAGCGAATGGCTTCAGCGCCGAAAAGAAGATGCTGCTCATGAAGTAGCCTTTTCCCCACTCCAGAAGAAACAGGCTCCCCGGCAACGGGGAGCCTGTTTTATGAGCGACCGGCAACGCGAGTCCTGTGACGAAGCGCCTTCGATCATCCCGGGCTGTGCAGCGTTTTCGCTGCGCGGTTCAATCCACTTCGCGCATCAGACGGCGGTTAGCCAGGTAATGGGGCAGTTCTACCACCACCCATCCCCAGACAAGCAGATTGGCGGCGATCAGGAAGCGTCGCTGCGCAATGATGAGCGGGAGGTGAGGCTTCAGCCACGACGTCAGGAGAATCGTCGCTGCCCACGCTCCAATCGGCACTTGAAAGCGCTTTTTAGGATTCGTCCAAACATCGACAAACCGGCCCTTCAGCCTGGCCAGGATCGAACTGCGGAACAGCATCGATCCGACAACGGCGAGGATCGAAGCCATCCAGATGTGAAGAATATCCGTGCTGGCATGAAACCAAAACTCCGTCCCGCTGCCGACCATCGCCAGATCCGGGTACATTTGCTTGTACGCGATAGCCAGATCCAACAGGAGGACGAACGTAAATGTGGATTTATTCATGGACTGCGAGAGGGCCAGCACCCAAACGAAGAACGCCAGTCCATAGGACACGATAATGAAGCGAATGTCCCAACCTTGCAACAATCCCAGATTCAGGCAAACATCAAATCCCAAGTTCAGAAGCATGGGAACTCGGAATAATTGACCCAGGTTCCAGCACAACCACAGCGCCAGAACATAGCCCAGGTAATAGATTGCGAAGAACCAGATCATGTGGGAAGCGCTTTACGAGCGTCAGATTTCACTAACTGGTGATAGCGGGCCATCCGGATAGATCATACGGTTTGTTGCTTTGAATCATGAACATGAGTGACGTAATTGGCGTGTCGGTCTGTCCCACGGTCCAGCGGGCTTCAATATAATCCAAGTCGCCTTCGTACGCGTCCGCGTAAACGGCCTGCATGTCATTGACACTCAAGGTCACCCTGGCGCGGCCGCCGCTAAAAAGCGGTTGAAACTTGTGGCTTAATAAAACGCCGCCCTTTTTCGTGATCAGATCGAACTCTGTGTCAGCACTGTCGATGGCATTTGAAAGTTCAAAAACCACCGGTTCATCTTCGTCGACCAACTCCTTAAATGAAATCTCGCCCGTTTGCAGACTGTATTCATCAAGCTGCAGGGCAAACTGCCGGACTGCCATGACGACCTCCATATGTTGCCGGAAATGGACCGTAAATGTGGAGTGCAATCTCGACTGATGAGGCCGCGGCATTCCGGTACGTTTTCAGTCGTGCCTGTACAGCGTAGTGTGCAGATGCAGGACGACCGGGAGCCATGCGGCTGGCCGTAGCGCACTCGTCAGGGACAATTACGGGTTTGGAAAGTAGTGGAAGGCGGGGCGGACGCTGGTATCA
This sequence comes from uncultured bacterium, assembly GCA_963735175.1. Taxonomy (GTDB): domain Bacteria; phylum Electryoneota; class RPQS01; order RPQS01; family RPQS01; genus CAVTJX01. The sequence goes on from CAVTJX010000015.1 coordinate 145,787, forward strand.
TGGCCGTGAGAACCTGGCCGACCGCTTGGATCGTAGTAGCCGTTACGGTTCACCCCACTCTGCTTAGAAACATAAGGAAAGGCAGCGCGGATGTCAACTCGAATTGTCGTCTGCCGATCGCCTTCGTGCAGCGGCGATGGGCTAAAAAACTCCTGTATGTATCATATACTCATATTATTACGCGAGCAATGCCAAAACACAACCAGAACTGTAGAGGCACATTCACTCGACAAAAATGAGTCAGGCCATGTTGCCTGAGATCATCGCAGCACTCACCCTCACGCGCTACGGGATGCGTAAACGAATTCAACTCCGGGAGATAAATAAAGGGCTGTTCCCCTTAGGGGAACAGCCCTTCACAGCATTCAAGCGGGGCGATTTAGTAGCGGTCACGCCGAGGAGGACGATCTTCCTTCGGCTTGGCCTCGTTGACCACCAACTTACGACCCTGCATTTCCATCTCGTTCAGGGCGCCAATGGCCGTCTTGGCCTCGGCGGCATTCGGCATTTCCACGAATCCAAACCCTTTGCTGCGGCCGGTCATGCGATCCATGACCACGCTTACGCGGTCGACTTTGCCATGCGCCTCGAAGAGGTCACGGAGATCATCTTCGGTCGTGGTGTACGACAAATTGCCGACGTAAATGTTGACCATCTTCTAATCCTTTTCCAAACTTGCGGGGACATTGTCCCCAGATTGTCACCTGCTACGCTATCGACAAGCCGAAAAAGGACCAGTAGACCAAGACCTTCTCGTGACACGGGCCTGCGAAGAGCCCCTCATGGAGCACCGATTGATAGGGTGAAATATGCGCAAAGAAAACGCAGAATGCAAGTCCAATCCGCGAGAAAATTCAGGTTTAGGGGGATTAATTCGACTTCGTTATCCATTTTACATCTCCGCTGCGGTCAGCCGAATGATAGGAAATGCAGAGGTTAAACTTTGACGAGAGAATTCAAATCCTGCAATAATTTTGTTAATTACTGTATATAATCATAATACAAAATACAAGAGTGCAAAGTTATGATATCTTCTAATGCTTGACGCCACCTCAAATTGACGCATTCTGGCCATTGAACAGTCGAATTTCGCGACAAAAGTCCGATACCGAACACGTTACTCTGTTCCGGTACCCATTGACATTTTCAGGGGTGACGGGCTTTTTACCGTTCCATAGCCCCACGGATGCGAGGACAAGAGCAGAGGCATTGGTGTAAAGAAACGGCACGAAGAGAGCCCATCGGCGCGCTTCGGAGGCATTGGTTTAGGATCACTTCTCGCCCGAACCAGTGCATTAATTCTGTTTAAGCTCTATAATTCATTAACGGTTGTGTAACTACCCCCGTCCCGGAGCGACTTTTCGTCCGTTATTGGCCGTGGTTCGGGAAGATCCATGGCCTCACCGACTCTTTGCATTCTTCACGCTTTTATCCGGAAGACTTGACAAAGTAACGGGAGTTTGACTATTTTGTACCGGATGCAGCGATGTTCTGTGATCCGCCTCTCGTATTCCTGCACCGACAACATCATCCGTCACAGTCAGCGCTCTTTCTGTGTTTGAGGAGGTGTCCCATGGCGTTTTCCATCACGCAAGTTATCTACGAGTGGATGCACGAGAAACGAATTGTCACGGCGGTGGCCCAGGAGATGCGCAGCAAAGAAGGAACACTTCTCGGCGAAGCTCCGACCGTCAAATCCACACGCGAAGTTGGGGGCGGATGAACTGATACCGTTGTTCCAGGCGATCCGGAATATCGGCTACGGTTCGGAATTAGAGGGCATCCTGCACCGCTTTATCGGCGCGCTCCGGGACTCGGACCGGAAGGAGAGCGCGGAAACAACGGACATGGTGCCACAGGTATTGGCACTCGCCCGTGGACTGGGAATTCTATCGGACTGCGCGGGACGGATTCCACACGTCCGCGACGAAGTGGAATTGACGCGGCTGTGTACGATGCTGCGCACGGAGATTCTGCCCGTGGTGCTGAAAATGGAGAGCATGATGGCGTCACGGATCAAAGAGATCCGGCGCACTCAGACGGAAACGCCCCGTGATGATCTGTTGGCGATTCAACCCGCCGCATCCTGAAATTCCTCGATGGCGACGGCAGTACGAAGGGCGACACGACATGGGGAGGGAGGCGCATCTGTCAGACGGTTCGCGGCTCCGCGCACATTGCAGCGTTAATTTTCGCAGACGAAACAAATTCGACTGCCGGTTCTGTGGGCAAAGCAGCTTCTACGTCCCTTTTCGACACTCCGTGGATCCCAATTCCCTCGTCTATTATGCCGGCTTCGTGCTGGCCATTTATCTCTGCCGCAGCCTGGGAGCCATTTTTTTTATCCCCATGCTGCTGGACATGGCGTTCAACCTGGCGCTGAATTTCCATCTACTCGAAGGGTGGGATATCCGGCTGCTGATGGTTGGCTATGGATTCGCGGTGTTCCTGTGGGTGCTGGCGTTGTCGGGAGCCTTCAACAAAACCACATTTGTCGCCGTGCTGCTGTTGGATCTGACTTTGATCTACACCGAAATTCTGCCGTCGATGCAGGCCGCGGGCACGGGGCAGGACTTCTGGTTTAAGACGAGCACTGGAATTGTCGAGGTCTGGTTGCTTTCGACCTTTGTCGTGGTCAGCTCGATTGTGATTCGCAGCACGCTCATCGCAAAAATTCGCGGCAAGTTCGTCGATCTCCTGACGAATCCGAAAAAGCGCTTTCTGTTGCCGATCGGTGCGTGGGCCGGAATTATCCTGCTCAGCGGGCAACTGCGGGACTATCTGCCGCCCTGGATCGTCCGTCACCGGTTCGACATCGCCGCGCAGATTCTCGTTTGGGGTTGGGTTGCCTTGGAACTGCCGTTCTTCATTATGTATCATCGCGTGAAACGGCGCTATCAATAACGCTGCTTTCCGTTGTGTATCATGACCTTCTTGTGGGAAGGTTTTTTTGTGCGAATCGGACACCAGCGAACCTGATCACTGGCCATTGGCGATGACCTTGACGAATTGGTGGCACTGGCAAATGCGAAGCAAGCGGGAGCAGCAGTTGGAGTTCCTATTTCTTCCCTCAAAGTTAAGAGGCTGTCCGATGGCAGACCTCTCTTTTTGAAAATAACATGCCTACCATTTAAAATTGACCATCTTTACCATCCAGTACGGATTCGGGAAACCCCAGGAATACCCTACGTTTATTCCTGCTGGAAAGTAGGTATTAAATAGGATAGTTTTTATCTTAATATCTAATCTGGCGAAAAATGCATTCGCTGCGAGAGTTTTAAGCTACGTAAATAAATATTCTTAGGGAAAGAAGTTATTCTTACTTCGTACTTATTGGCGGATTACATTTCCTTGACAATCTGGTGCCGGACATACAATATATTCTTGTCAACAATGGCCGAACAATCCTCAGTAGTGGATGATACATGCGCATTGGAACACGCGGCAGCGCATTAGCCCGCGTTCAAGCTCACCTGGTGGCCCAGCAACTTTCCGAACGGCTCGGCAGTCCCGTTGAAATCCTCGTAATTCAGACGCAGGGTGACAAAGTGACTGACCGGCCGCTGCGCGAGTTGGAAGGTCGTGGCTATTTTACGAAAGAAATCGAAGAAGCGCTGCTGAATAAGTCGATTGATGTGGCAGTGCATTCCTTCAAGGACATGCCGTCAAAAGCGCCGGAAGGCCTCGGCGGTGGCGGCAGTCAGTTCCCGCGAAGATCCGGCAGACCTCCTGATAGTCCGGCCCGACGCTTACTCGGCGGCGGAGCGCGAAATTCCCGTACGGCAGGGTGCCACCGTGGGCACCAGCGCCGTGCGGCGTGAAACTCAAATCCTGGCATTGCGGCCGGAAGTGGTGAACAAGGACTTACGCGGCAATGTGCCAACCCGGATTGCGAAATTGTCGAGCGGCCAGTATGATGCGATCTTTTTAGCGTCGGCCGGTGTGCGGCGCTTGAACCTGGACTTAACGGGGTTTCATGTAGTTCGGTTGGATCCAACGCGTTTCGTGCCGTCCCCGGGGCAGGGCGCGCTGGCGATCCAAATGCGCGAAGACGACGCGCAGTTCGATCTTGTGCGCGGCGCGTTGCACGATGAAGCAACGGGCACAGCCACGGCAATTGAGCGTTCGGTTCAGCATCGCTTCGGCGGTGGTTGCGGTTTACCCCTTGGCGCATATGCCCATTGGAACGATTCCGAGTGGCATCTGTACGGATTCTGGGGCGGAGATCGCAGCCACCCGGTATGGGCGGAAGTCCATGCCGACAGGCCGGAAGAGATGGCTGATCAGTTGTACTCAGCCCTTGAAAGGTCTTCACACCATGACGCCACGTGTATTGATCACGCGGAACGCGACCAAGGCGAAAGCATTGGTTCAGGCACTTCAGGATTACGGCTTTGAAGCCTCGGTTGTCCCGGTCACGAAGACGGTTTTTCTGCATCAGGAAAATGAACTTCCCGAACCGGAAGAGTTTAATTGGGTAGCATTCACGAGCGCGACGGCTGTGGAAGCGTTTGCAATGGCGCTGGAGGAATCCGAACGCGCTGTGCCGCAACGGCCCAAACTGGCCGCCGTTGGTCAAGCCACGGCGTATGCGGTGCGGCAGCGACTGCGCGATCCGCATCTGGTTCAGTCACGTGGGGGCGGCGTGGAACTGGCGGACGCCCTGCTGGAAGAAGAAAAGGGCAACACCGACTGGTCGGCACTCTGGCCGTGCGCTGAGGAACCGCTACCGGAGTTTCCGCAGCGATTGGAAGCGGCGGGCGTCAGCGTGGAACCGTGGGTTTGTTATACCACCAAACCGATTCCGGTCGAGGAGCTGCGCGATGAGCTGAAGAAAGCCGCACCGTGGCAGACGGCGCGTGTTTGCCGCTCCCAGCGCTGTGCGCGCCTTTGCCGAAGCCTGGGACGAGGACTGGGATTTTAACTGCGTCGCCATCGGTGACACGACGGCGGGCGCGTTGAAGAACGCGGGCGCTTCCTGCGTATTTGTCAGTGGTGGGACGGGAACGTCAGATCTGCTGAGCGCGGTGATCGCCGCGGTCGAGAACAAGACTCTCCCGGCCCAGGGTTTATAACCTCAAACTTGCGAGCTTGAGACCCATGTTTCCATCCGCCGCCGACGGCCAGCCTGTAAAGGCGCAGACCGCCCTGGCCGGCTCGAAGTTCCTGCGCGCGGCCCGGGGTGAGGCGCTATCCGTGCCTCCCGTGTGGCTGATGCGTCAGGCCGGTCGTTATCTCCCCGAGTACCTGAAGGTGCGCGCGCAGCACGACTTTCTGGAAGTTTGCCGGACGCCTGACTTGGCGTGTGAAGTGACTGTGCAACCGATTCGCCGGTTTGGTTTCGACGCGGCGATTCTGTTCAGCGACATCCTCGTGCCCCTTGTTCCCATGGGAGTCGATCTCTCATTTGGCAAGGGGCACGGGCCTATTATCGCCAACCCCGTGCGGACGCGGGCCGACGCCCTGAAGCTGAAACGCATTGAACCGCGCGAAAGTTTGAAGGACGTGCTCGACTCGATCCGCATGATCCGCGCGGAGCTGCCGCCGGAGGTGGCGCTGATCGGCTTTGCCGGCGCGCCATTCACACTGGCAACCTATATGATTGAAGGCGGCAAGCCCGACCCCTTTGCCCACGTGAAGGGGATGCTCTACAGCGACCCGGACGCCTTCCGCGCGCTGCTGGAGACGCTGGGCGACATGGTAAGCGACTACCTGGCGGCGATGGTTGAAGCGGGGGCGGACGCGGCGCAACTGTTCGACACATGGGCGGGGATTCTGCCCGCGCGCGAGTTCCGCGCGGTGAACCTGCCCGTCTTGCAGTCCATTTTTTCCCGCCTGAAACCGCTGAATGTTCCCTTGACGTATTTTGTGCTGGCGGGCATGCATCTGCTGGAAGAGATTCGCGATACCGGCGCGACCGTGGCCGGACTGGATTGGCGGACACCGATTGGCGAGGCCAGGCGCGTACTGGGGCGCGGGATGACGCTGCAGGGGAATCTCGATCCGACGGTGCTGCTGGGGAATGAAGCCGCGATTCGCCGCGAGACGCGGCGGGTGATCGACGAAGCGCAGGGCGGCGGACACATTTTCAATCTGGGCCACGGCATTTTGCCGATCACGCCGCTGCCGGCGGTGGAGATCATGCTGGATGAAATTCGCGGAGGGCGGTAATGAGCGGGGCGCGGCTAAGCGGGATTTCCGAAGAGCGGATTTTTGAGCTGGTGGAACGGCTGGACACGCGCGGTCCGCGCTACACGTCGTACCCGACGGTGCCCGTGTGGCAGGATCATTTTCCCGCAGAGCCGTTTCTGGAATCGCTTGCGCGCTTTGGCGAGGAAGGGCGGCCCGTCGCCGTTTACCTCCATCTCCCCTACTGCAAGCTGCGTTGTTTGTACTGCGGGTGCAATTCGTATATTTCGAGCGACACCGAGCGCATGACTCGCTACGGAGAGGCGCTGTTGCTGGAGATCGACCGCGCGGCGGCGTTGATCCCGCGCGAGGCGCGGCACGGGCAACTGCACCTGGGCGGCGGCACGCCAACGCACCTGCCGCCGGCGCTGCTGGCGGAGATTCTCGACCGCGTGATTGCACGCGTGCCGGGAACAGCCCATGCGGAGCGCTCGATTGAAGTCGATCCGCGCGTGACGACGGACGAGTATCTGAAGCTGCTGGCCGAGCGCGACTTCACGCGGATTTCCATTGGCTTGCAAGATCTTGATCCGCGCGTACAGCAGGCCGTGCGGCGCGTGTTCACTTACGAACAGATGGCGGACTTTGTGGGGCGCGCGCGGAGCTTCGGCTTTACGAGCGTCAACATCGATCTGATTTACGGCCTGCCGCTGCAGACGCGGACGACGTGGGCCGCGACCCTGAACCGGATTATGGACCTGTCGCCCGACCGCCTGGCGTGCTTCGGGTACGCGCATCTGCCGTCGAAGATCAAGCACCAGCAGGCGATCAACGAAGCGGATCTGCCCGATCCGCGCACGCGGCTGGGCATGCTGCTGGACGCAAACCGTTTCTTCACCGACAACGGCTACGAAGCCATCGGCATGGACCATTTCGCGAAGCCGGGCGACGAGCTGGCGGAGGCGATGAAGACCGGGCGGGTGTGGCGGAATTTCATGGGCTACACGACAAACCGCGGGATGGAACTGCTGGGCCTGGGGTGCTCGTCGATCAGCGAATTCGGTGATCTGTTCGCGCAGAATCTGGTGTCGCCGGAGATTTACGGCGAAGTGATGCACGCCGGGAACTGGGCAGTGCACCGCGGACACCAACTCGACCGCGAAGACAGGGTGCGCAAGCAACTGATCAATCATTTGATGTGCAACCTCGAGATTGAGATCCCGGCCGAGGCGCGCGCCGGCGGGAACGGCCTGCTGGCATCGCTGGAAGCGGCTCTGGAGTCACTGCGGCCGTTCGTGGATGAAGGTCTGATTCTGGAAACCGGGCGCGGTTTTTCGGTTACGCCCCTCGGACAACTTTTCCTCCGCAATTTGGCGATGCCGTTTGATCGTTACCTGACCCAGCAAACGGGCGCGACTTTTTCCCGTACGGTGTGAGTAGATGGAATCCGAAGCGTGAAGACGATGAACGAAGCGCTTTTGCTGGCCAACATGGGCGGACCGTCCGCGCCCAGCGAAGTCCGAAAGTACTTGCGAGCGATCTTTCGTGATCGCGCCATTCTCCCTATGCCCGACCTGCTGCGCTATCCGTTGGCGAGCCTGATCAGCGCCCGGCGCGCGCCGAAGGTAGCCGCGCGCTACGGCCTGATCGGCGGGGCTTCTCCCCTGCCCGGGTGGACGCAGGCACAACGCGACGAAGTGGAGAAGGCGCTGCGCGAAGACGGTTCCGAAATGCCGGTTGCATACGCCTTTCGCTACACGTCGCCGACACTGGAAGAGGCGCTGAATAATTTGCACCGGCGGGGCGTAACTCGCGTGACGCTGTTGCCGTTGTTCCCACATTACACACGCGCGATGACGGGTTCGGTGGTGCGGGAAGCGCTGCGCGTGGCGAAGCCGCGCGGGATTAAGCTGCGCGCAGTGGGTGCGTGGGGGAATCGCGACGCGGTGTTGGACTTGTGGCGCGAAAATCTGGCCGCGGCGCTGGTGGAAGCGGGCGCGGGGGCGCGCGTGCTGTTCGTGGCACATGGAATTCCCGAACGCAGCGTGAAACGCGGCGAGGATTATCCCTGCCGCGTGATGGACACGGCCTTGAAACTTGCCGCTTCACTGCCTCCAGACGCGGCGTGGTCCGTGGCGTTTCAGAAGCAAGGTCGGGCCGGTGGCATGGACTCAACCGTACCTTGAAGACGAATTGACGCGTTTCTGCCGCACGCCCGAACCGCTGGTGATCATGCCGCTGTCGTTCGTGGCCGATTGCCTGGAAACGCTCTACGATCTGGACATCGTCGCGGCAAGTAAAGCGCGGAAAGCGGGTGTCACGCGAGTCGTGCGGGTGGGCGCGTTTAATCAGGATCCCCGGTTTGCACGGGTGCTGGCACGAATGGTGTACGAGGGAAGTTATGTCGCCTGACGCCACAGCCGCGCCGCGAATCGTCGTCGTAGGCGGTGGCGTGGCCGGATTAGCGACCGCGTATTTAATTGCTGAGCTGGGGAAAGCGGCGGGTGTTGTTCCGCAGCTCACGGTACTCGAGGCGGCCGACGCGCCGGGGGGCTCGACGCGCACCGACCACCTCAGCGGCTATACGTGCGAATGGGGACCGAACGGCTTTCTCGATAACGAACCGGCTACACTCGAACTGGTGTCGCGGCTGGGCCTGACCGAACGGCTGGTGAAAGCCGACGACAATTCGGCGCACCGCTTTATCTACCATACGGGGAAGCTGCGGGAAGTGCCGCTGAAGCCGCCGGCGTTTCTGGCGTCGAATATTCTGCCGCTCTCGGCCAAGCTGCGGATGGCGCTGGAACTGGTGATTCCCGCCAAGCGCAACGGCTACGAAGAAACGGTGTACGCCTTCGGCAAGCGGCGGCTGGGTAAGACGTTTGCCGACTTGATGCTCGATCCCATGGTTTCCGGAATTTTCGCCGGCAACGCTGCTGAACTGTCGCTTGAGGCGGTGTTTCCGAAAATGGTGGAGATGGAGCGCGATTACGGCGGGCTGTTCAAGGCGATGATCGCCAAGCGCAAGGAAGCGAGACGCACAGGCAAGGTCTCCGGCGGACCGGGCGGCGCGGCAGCGACGCTGCACACGTTCCAAAATGGGATGGGCGAGTTGACGGACCGGCTGGCAGCTCTCCTCGGCCCGGATTTGCACCTTAATTCACGCGTTACCGGTATCGGGCACAGCGAGTACGGCTGGATTATCAGACGGAACGACGCCGGGATCCACGCCGACGCGGTGATTCTCGCCTGTCCCTCGCACGCGGCGGCGGGACTGGTGGACGCGTTTTCGCCGCGCACGGCGACGGCGCTGCGCGGCATCTGGCATGCGCCGGTGGACGTTGTCTGCCACGGCTACCACGCGGAAGACCTCGGGCATTCGCTGCAGGGCTTCGGCGTGCTGGTGCCGCGCACGGAAGGCGTGAGGTCGCTGGGCTGTTTGTGGAGCGACGCGATTTTCCCGGGGCAGGCGCCGGCGGGGATGCGGCTTTTACGGACAATCATCGGCGGCGCGCACGATCCGGACGTGGTGCAGCTTTCGGAAGCGGAAGTGGAAAACGTGGCGCAGCAGGATCTGGCGAAGCTCGTGGGCACGAAGCAGCCGCCGCGCTTTACGCGCATGATCCGCCATGCGGCGGGTATCGCGCAGTACACGCTGGGGCACATGGACCGGGTGGCCGCAGACGGAAACGCTGGAAGCCGAGCTGCCGGGGCTGTACTTTACCGGGGCGTCGTATCGCGGCGTGTCGATCAACGGCTGCGCCAAGGACGCGTTCCGCGTGGCGGAGCTGTTCTGGAAACACTGGGGAGCGCGCGCATGAATCTGGTCCTCTATTCCCTCTTCCCCGCGCTCATGCTGCTGTTGTTCGGCGGGTTGATTTCCACCTGGATGCATCTGGTGTACCGGCCGGACGGCGCGGTGGAAGCGAAGCTCACGCGCGTGGGTCACGGGGCGCTGGGGCTGTTTGTGCTATGGCTGGGACTGCTGACGGCGCAGCAGCGGCAGGTGCCGGTGGTGACCGTGGGGCAGATCGCGGCCTTTCTGGCGTTTTTGATCTGGGCGGGACAATCGTTTGTGGAAACGCGCATCCGGCAGCGGGTGCTGGCGGTGCTGCCGATGGGCGCGGCGGTGGTCTTTATCCTGATCGGGATCGTGGCCGGCGTCAGGCCACAGGTGGTGCCCGAGGCGATGCAGAGTCCGGGGGTGGCGCTGCACGTGATGATTTCGCTGGCGGGTCTGGCGATGCTGCTGGGCAGCGGCGTCTTCGGGTTGGGCTCGCTGGTGCTGCACCGGCGGCTGGCGGCGCACAAGTTCGATGAGATTACGCAGCATCTGCCGTCGCTGGAGGAAATGTACCGGCTGCGGCGCTTGACGCTTTACGGCGGCTGGGTGCTGATTTCCATCAGCCTCGTTTCGGCGATCGTCTGGGCGCTGGTAGTGAAACCTGAGACGCGCATGATGAGTTCGCATATGCATCCGATGCTGACGCTGTGGGCGACGGTGTCCGCCCTGTCGCTGGCGGAGCGGTTCCGCTGGCTGAAGCGGCAGCGGCTGGCGTCGCTGGCGGTGATTTTATCGGCGGCGGTGCTGGCGCTCACCGTGATCTCGCTCATCGGCATTTTCGCGGGGGCGCACGCATGAAGCTGGAAATGATCGGCCTGAATCATACGACGGCGGTGCTGGAAACACGGGGGCGCGCGGCGATCAGCGCGGAGCGGCTGCCGGCCGTGACGACGCGGTTACTGCGCGAGCAGCACGTCGAGGGCGTGATCGTTTTGAACACCTGCAACCGCGTGGAGCTGTACCTTTCGCCGAGTTACCATTTTCCGGACGAGAAGCTGCGCGCGTTGTTTGCCGAGGTCTGCGAACTTACAGCCGAAGAAGCGGCCTGCGCCTACATCCACCGCGACCACGCAGCGGCGGGGCATCTGTTCCGCGTCGCTTCGGGGCTGAATTCGCAGATGCTGGGCGAAGTGCAGATTCTCGGGCAGGTCAAGACCGCCTATCACACCGCGCTGGAGCTGGCCTGTTCCAACAGCTTTTTGAACCGCGTCTTTCTGCGGGCCATCGAGTGCGGCAAGCTGGTGCGGCACCGCACGGCCATCTCGCAGGGGGCGGTGTCGGTGGCGTACGCCGCGGTGGACGTGGCGACGCGCGTTTTCGGCAAGCTGGAGGGGCGCAAGGTGCTGCTCGTGGGCGCGGGGGAAACGATTCAATTGGCGGCCAAGTACCTCGCCGATTTCGGCGTCAGCAAATGGCGCATCAGCAACCGCACGCGCGAGAACGGGCAGAAGCTGGCCGACGAACTTCAGGGCAGCGCGGTGGCGTTTCCGCCCGACGAGGAAGACGTGGCGTGGGCGGACGTGATCGTATCGGCGACGAGTTCGCCCGAGGTGGTGATCAAGGCCGAGACCGTGAAGCGGGCGACGGCGCGGCGCGAAGGATCCGATTCTGATACTCGATCTCGCGGTGCCGCGCGACGTCGATCCCGCCATTGTGACCGACGACAGCGCCTACGTCTATGCAGTAGACGATTTCAACGAACTGGTGAAGGCGAATCTGAAGGCGCGCGAGCGCGAAGCCGTGCGCGCCGACAAGCTGGTGCAAAAGCAGATCGAAGAACTCGTCGAGTGGTACCAGGAAAACCGCATCGCGCCGACGATTCAGCAGTTGCAGGAAGTGCTGGAAGGCATCCGCTCGGCCGAAGTCGAGAACAACGCCCGCCGCTTCCGCGCCGAGGACCGCGAGGAGATCGACAAATTTTCGAAGTCGCTGATCCGCAAGGTGACGGGGCTGATCATCGCCAACATGAAACGCGCCAGCATCGACCAGAACGATCTCTCGCTGGCGCGGGCGGTGACGATGGCCTTTTCGCCCGGAGACGAGACCGCCGTGAACGACGTATTAGAGAAACTGAACCATGAGCTTTCCCACTGACCGCCCGCGGCGGCTGCGGCAGAGCGCGACTCTGCGCCGCCTCGTGCGCGAAACGCACCTGTCCGCCGACGATCTGATTCAACCGCTGTTCATCGTGCCGGGCGAGAAGATCCGGCGCGAGATTTCCAGCCTCGCGGGGCAATACCACCTGTCCGTCGACGAAGCCGCCACGGAGGCGAAGCGCATCGCGGCGGTGGGCGTGCCGGGGATCATTCTCTTCGGAATTCCGAAACATAAGGACGAAACAGGCAGCGCCGCCTGGGATGAACAGGGCGAAGTGCAACGCGCGACGCGGGCGATCAAGCAAGCCGCGCCCGAACTGGTGGTGATGACGGACGTCTGCCTTTGCGAATACACGAGCCACGGCCATTGCGGCGTGATCGCTCACGAACGGGTGGAAAACGATCCGACGCTGGAGCTGTTGGCGCGCACCGCCGTCAGCCACGCGCAGGCGGGGGCGGACGTCGTCGCGCCTTCGGACATGATGGACGGACGCGTGCGGGCGATCCGCCAGGGGCTCGATCAGGCGGGGTTTACGGAGACCGCGATTCTCTCCTACGCCGTGAAATACGCTTCGGCCTACTACGGGCCGTTCCGCGAAGCGGCGGGCAGCACGCCGCAGTTCGGCGATCGCCGTGGCTACCAGATGGATCCGGGCAATGTGCTGGAAGCGCTGCGCGAAGCGGAACTGGACCTCGGCGAAGGCGCGGATATGATCATGGTGAAACCCGGCATCGCCTATCTGGACGTTCTGGCGCGCGTCAAGCAGACGTTCCAGCGCGTGACGGCGGCCTACCAGGTGTCGGGCGAATACGCAATGATTGAAGCGGCGGCGGCCAAGGGCTGGATCGACCGCGAGCGGATCATTCTCGAAACGCTGCTGGCGTTCAAGCGCGCGGGAGCGGATTTCATTCTCACCTATCACGCGACTGAAGTTGCGATGTGGCTGAATAGGGACGGACGGTGACGGCGCAGGTCTGTGGATCGTCGCGCTGCTGGTGTTCGGCCTCAATCTGCCGTTCGGCGCGTGGCGCTCGCGCGCGCGAAAATATTCGTGGCCTTGGATTTTTGCCATTCATCTTCCCGTACCGCTGGTCATCGCGCTACGGATTTACGGCGGAATTGGCTTTCAGTTTGTGACATACCCCGTGCTGGTGGGCGCATTTTTACTGGGCCAGTTCGCGGGCGGCAAAGCCGGCCGATTCCTGACGGCCCGCGGAGAATTCTTAGCGAAGTAGTCGTTCAAGCAACTGAGGTGTACTGATGATAACACAATCCGAAGCGCTCTTTGAGCGCGCCAAACGTGTGCTGCCCGGCGGGGTGAATTCCCCGGTCCGGGCGTTTCGCGCTGTAGGGGGCGTGCCGCCATTCATGGTATCGGGCAAAGGGTGCTGGCTGACGGACGTTGACGGCAATCGTTACATTGATTACATCGGCTCGTGGGGACCGATGATTCTCGGGCATTCGCATCCGCGAGTCGTGGCAGCGCTGGAGAAGGCGGCACAGGCGGGAACGAGCTTTGGTACACCCAGCCCGGCCGAAGTGGAACTGGGCGAGGAAATCGTGCGGCGCGTGCCTTCGGTGGAGATGGTTCGCTTCGTGAATTCGGGCACGGAAGCCACGATGAGCGCGATCCGACTGGCCCGCGCGGCGACAAAACGGGACGTATTTATCAAGTTTGCGGGCGGCTATCACGGCCATGCCGACAGCTTTCTGATTCAGGCCGGTTCAGGCGTGGCGACCTTTGGCCTGCCGAATAGTCCGGGAGTCACGGCGGGAGCCGCACAGGGACACGCGCGTGGCGGCGTATAACGACCTTGGATCGGTGGAAGCGCTGTTCGCGGCGGAAGGTGATCGGATCGCGGCGGTGATCGTGGAGCCCGTTTCCGGGAACATGGGCGTAGTTCCACCCGTTGAAGGGTTTTTAGAGGGCTTGCGCACGCTTTGCGACCAGTACGGCGCGCTCCTGATTTTCGATGAGGTTATGACCGGCTTCCGGGTGCATCGGGCCGGGGCGCAGGGACTGTACAACATCCGGCCCGATCTTTCAACTTTCGGCAAGGTGATTGGCGGCGGGCTGCCGGTGGGAGCGTACGGTGGGCGGGCGGACTTGATGCGTTTGATCGCGCCGGAAGGCCCGGTTTACCAGGCGGGGACTTTGTCCGGTAATCCGCTGGCGATGGCGGCGGGATTGGCGACCTTACAGGAACTGACTGCGTCGGCGTATGGCAAGCTGGAAGAGATTGCGGCAAACCTTGAGGCCGGACTGCGCGACGCGTGCCGGGAAGCCGGGATAGCGGCGGAAATCCAGCGCGTGGGTTCCATGCTGACTCTGTTCTTCAGCGACAAGCCGGTGCGCGACATGACCGGAGCCTCCGGGGCGGATCACCAACGGTTCGCGGAGTTCTTTGTGAAGATGCTGAAGGGTGGTGTGCATTTACCGCCCAGCGGCTATGAGGCGTGGTTTGTTTCGCTCGCGCACGATGAGGCAGCCATTCAGAAAACAGTGGAGAAGGCCCGGGCAGCCCTCGCCCGCTGAACGGTCCGCGCGCGCCGCTGTTGGCAATCGCCCGCACCTGGAGGAGGCGGCATGAACACCCGCTGGCCGGTCCGCAGCCATTTCATCGCTTTCTTTCTGCTTTCCGCCGTCGCCACCGCGCAGCTCAGTTGGTGGGTGGTTTTTCAGGTGCGCGAAGGGACACGGATAACGCATATCCAGACGCGGCTCTGGGAGCAGCAACTGGAGCTGGCGCGCGAACGGCAGCACGACTTCACGATGGCGGACGGAGCCGGCTTCGCGGCTTGGCTGGCAGCGGCGTTTCCCGATCTGACGCAGGATGGGCGCGGGCGGATCATCGTGCGCGATGACGCGCTGCATCGCCTCGACCATCTGGCGCGCGAGCGCATTCGCATGTTCGTTTCGGAAGGGATTTTCTTCAGCTTGCTCCTGATCGTGGGCGTCCTGTACGTATACTGGATCCTGCGGCGGGAGCTTTTGTTTGAACGGCGGCAGTCGGCGTTTCTGGCGGCTACGTCGCACGAGCTGAAAACACCCATCACCTCGCTCCGGTTGTACCTTGATACGCTGAGCGAGCGCGACCTTCCCCCGCCCCAGCAGCGGGAGATGCTGGCCACAATGCGCAATGACCTCACGCGGCTGACGGATTTAATCCAGCGGTTGTTACAGGCCCAGGCGCTGGTCGGCGGCAAGTCGCGTGCGAAACTGGAAAGAACCAATCTCTCCGAAGAGACAAAGTACGTGCTGGATGAGGTCTTTGGTCGCTTCGACTTGAAAGGCTTTCAGCTCCGTTCCCGGCTGGAACCCGACTTGTTCGCGCAGGCGCATCCCGAACGCTGGCGAGGATTGGTGCGAAACCTGCTGGAAAACGCGTTCAAGTATTCCCCGGATGGGGGCGTGATCGAAATCCGTCTCAGCCGGCGGGGATCACTGGCGGAGTTGGAAGTCACCGACCAGGGAATTGGCATTCCGCCCGCGGAGTTGGAACAGATCTTTGGCCGCTTTTATCGGGTAGGCAACGAGGATACGCGCCGGGCGGCGGGCACGGGACTGGGGCTGTACCTGGTGCGCGAGATTGCCGAGTCGTTTCGCGGGAAGGCTTATGCCGCCAGCGCGGGCGAAGGCAAGGGTGCAACCTTCACGGTATCACTCCCTTTAGCCAGGGAGACCGCGCATGCCTGAACGGATTCTGATTGTGGAGGACGAAGCGCATATTGCAAAAGCGCTCAAGTTGAATCTCGAGGCCGAAGGATTCGAAGCGGCGATCGTGGGTGATGGACTGCGCGCGGTAGACGAAATTCTGAACCAGCCGCCGAGCCTGGTGCTGCTCGATATCATGCTGCCGGGAGCCAGCGGTTTTGAAGTCTGCGACCGCGTACGGCGCGCAGGCAGCCGCGTACCCATCCTGTTTTTAACGGCGCGGGAGGCAGAAGACGACCGCGTGCGCGGCCTGGAGCTGGGCGGTGACGATTACATGACAAAGCCCTTCAGCCTGCGCGAACTGCTCCACCGGGTGCGGGCGATTCTCCGGCGCCAGGAGTGGTACCGGCAGGTGCTGCCGCAGGGGGCGCTCTACCAGTTCGGCGACAACCGCATTGATTTCGAGGCGTGTACCGCGTGGACGCGCGAAGGCGAAGTCACGCTCACGCAAAAGGAGTGCATGCTGCTGAAGCTGCTCGTCGAAAACGAAGGCAAGATCGTCAGCCGCGACACGATCCTGGACAAAATCTGGGGTTACGACCGCTACCCGTCGACGCGCACGATTGATAATCTGGTCCTCCGGCTGCGAAAATATTTCGAACTCGATCCCAAAGAACCCAAGCATATTCAGACTTTTTATGGCGCAGGCTACCGATTCACCATGTTGCCATCCTGAACTCAAACGGTACGGCGCATCTTAACTAACTACATTGACCCACTTGAAAAACGGGCCGGCTTCTCAGAAGCGCGGCCCGTTTTTTCTTTGTGAAATCGTGCGACAGGGGAGTCGGCTGCCGATACGTGCTAAGTCGCAGATTTCTGTTCTATTGCGACTTTATGTACGCGATAATGCGTGACTAATGGAATTTTCATCTGTCTGATATCGGTGAGGCGAGCATGGGTCTGAAATGTTGACCCGGAGGTTGATTTGAGAGGCATCGAGGCTGTGAATAAAATCACATAACCATAGAACGGGATCTACAACTCCAAATAGATCTTAAATATTAATGGATTAGAAAATCGAGTACTCGGGGAAGATCTGTTGATTATTTTCGCCTTACCCGTTGCAGATCCAGCCATATATATTAATTTAGTGTCAGGTAGTCTAGAAATGTTCCGACCCCAGATGCTCCGATTTCTTGCAGAATATCGAATGCGGGTCGGCCTCCTTTGACTCTATCCGAGTTTGTGAATTTCTTCATTATGAACTTAGATCCCGCGCGGTGAAAACGGCCTCCGACACCCTGTGGCTTGTCATCCTCAGCTTGGGGCTTCGTCTTGCCACCGCCTTTGCCGGGACCCCGGATTACTACCGGTTCAGCGTCGCGCCGCCGGCAGGCGTCCCTCCCCTGGCAGGACCGGAGGCGATCTGCTTTGATCGGCAGCACCGGGAATTGTACGTGGCAGACGCCGGGAACAGCCGCATTCTGATCTTTGACCACAATGGCAGCTACCTGTTCGAGTTCAGCGACCCCGAACGACTGGCGTCCCCGCGGGCCATCGATGTCGATTCCAGCGGCCGGATTTACGTGCTGACGGCGCGTCCCACAGACCGGATTCATCGCTATGATTACGATGGGTCGTTTCTCGATGACGTGCTGCTTGCGGCAGAGCGCGGCGATTCGGCAATCAGCGCTCAGTCGTTTGTAATCGGCAGTGAAGGCCGGTTGTTCGTGTTGGAAACCGATTCGGCGCGCATCCATGTCTATGATGAATCGGGCCTGCCGCAATACAGCTTCTCACTGCTGGATAGCAGCGAGCGCGGCGAAGAAGCGTCGATAATCGGCAAGCTGGCCTGGATCGGAAATCGTCTGGTTGTGCCGATGTCCTTATATGCGCAGGTGCAGATCCATATGCCGGACGGGACGCGCGAAAGAACATTCGGGATGGCCGGAGGCACACCGGGATCATTCAGCTTCCCCATCGCCGCCTGCGCCGACCGCAACGGCGGGATCGTGGTGCTGGACAAGCACCGTTTCACCGTGATGCAATTCCGGATGGATGGCAAGTGGCTTGCGGAATTCGGCGGCATGGGCCTCAGTCCCGGCTGGTTCTACCATCCCCATGCGATCTGTACCGATGGCGATGGCTTGTATTACGTCGCCCAGACATTTTTAAATCGTGTTCAGGCTGTGCAGATGCCGGGAGAAGCACGCGAACCGGAAGTCCGGATCCCCGACATGAGTGCGGCCTCGCCCGCAAGCGTCACTCTGGCGCCTCCCAGAGTCCCCTGAGAGAATACCCGTAATTACCGCTCAGTACGACACGGGCGGTTAGATGTATGCACATTCCATGTCAACGGAGAAGAAGAATGAGAAAGCATGTACTCGCTGTCGTCCTGACGGTCGGCGTGCTGGCCATGATGGCCACCCCGAGCCTGGCGTTCCACGACAAGGGCGTGGCCAATTGCAAGGGCTGCCATACGATGCACAACAGCGAAAACGGCGTGGCGAAGGATGCGACGCCGGCACTGAGCGGCGGCAACCCGTACCTGTTGATCGACAACACGCCGTCGGACGTCTGCCTGTCTTGCCACGCGACGAGCCGTGGCGCTGTGTGGGGCGCTGATCCCCTGCACCCGCCGTCTGAGAAGGGCGCGGGTAACTTTGTGTACCTGACGGAAGACAACATCAATGACGGTCACGGCGGCGCTACCAGCCCCGTGGTCGGCAGCTACGGCGGCCACAATATCATCGCCGTCAGCAGGAACGCCACGGCGGACCCGGTTCTGACGCGCGCCCCCGGCGGCACGTATCCGTCCAGCGCGATGGGTTGCTCGAGCTGCCATGATCCGCACGGCAACGAACACTTCCGCCTGCTTTACGGCGTTGGCCCGGTCAAGGCCGGCAATGCGGTGTTCACGAATCCCGCTCCGGATGCCGTCGGTATCAGCACGTCGGGCACGGAAACCCGCGCCAGCCACACCGCGTACAACGGCGGCATGAGCGCCTGGTGCGCCAACTGCCATGGCAACTACCACGCCAACGGCACGGCGATGGTGCACAAGAGCGGCGTGGCGATGGGTGAGTCGATTGCCCAGACCTACAACCTTTACAACGGCACGTCGAGTATGATGGGCGCCGTCGCCGCCACGTCGTACATCCCCGAAGTCGCGTTTGAAGACCCGGGCATGACGACCACCAGCACGGCCGGCCCGACGGCGGCGAGCGAAGTCAGCTGCATCAGCTGCCACCGCGCCCACGCTACCAGCGGCCCGAACATGGGTCGTTGGGACTTCAGCCGTCACCCTGCTTGAAGAAGACGGTGTGGAATCCGGCTCGTACGCGATCCCGAATCCCTACGCCGCCACTTCGGCCACCACGCAGCGTTCGCTGTGCAACAAGTGCCATAACAAGGACGTGAATGACGAAGGCGCCGCTAACTAAGCCCTTCCAACGCGCTTGTTTTTGAGCTTTCGTTCGCGGTCCCGGTCCTTCTGGCGGCCGGGACCGCGAACGATGATTTTCCGGTCCAGTCAAGGGCTTTTGCGTCGCGTAAGTAACGATTTTATGGCGGTCGTGGATCTTGGCATAGCCAAAACCTCAACGGTTTTTTTTTGTATATTGATGCGACTGGTTGCTGGCATTTCAACGCATTTGTCTGTAACCGCACATAGCGGGGATTTTCGTGGTGCTTAGCGGGATTTCCAGATGTTCCGGTAAGATAAAGTCAACACTCCGCACCCTCCCCGCGGTGATTCTGGCACTTACACTGTTTTATACCACGGCTGGGGCCTTGGACTGGGGCGGAACGGTGAGCAGCGCCTATTCGGCGTCTGAGGCCGATACCGTCCACACCACGACCGTCGACCAGCAGTACACACTGCACGCCAACGGCAGCCTTGTTCCCACCCTGAGCTACTTCACTGCCTTGCGGTTTCGTCATTTGCAGGTGGCCGAGCGCGACACAAGCGCCAATTGGCTGACGGAACTCAGTCCAACGGCAAGCGCCGTGTGGATTCTGCCCCTCGTCCGCCTGAGTTCCGACTACAGCTATCGTAAGAACCGCGACCGGCGCAACACCCAGGAATTGACGGGGCAGGCGTTGGGCGGATATGCGCAGACGACGTGGCAGAAACTGCCGACGCTGCAGGGTTATTACAACTGGAACCGGAATCTGAACGACCTCGATCTGCTGGGCGCGGACACGCGGCAGCAGACGATCGGTGCTTCGGCGAGCTATAGCGCCAAAGGGACGACGCTGCGCTACGATTACGGCAACAGCCGGACAAACAGCCCGGCCACGGGCCTCAATCAGAGTTCGCTGCACCACGTGGCGAGCCTCGACAACAATCTGCGGCTGTGGAAGCAAACGCTTTCCATGCAGACTCACTACCGGGTAACCGCGCGCCTCGACCGTGAACGGCAGGCCGGTTCGGATGGCGTGTTGCTGGCTTTTCCCCCATCGCCGGCCTCTACCTTGCGGATCCGGATCCCGAGTTTGGGACGCTGGAGTCGCTGAGCGCGCTGATCGACGGCAACATCGACTCCGTCGCGTCGCGGCTGATTAATCTTTCCAGCGGCGATGTCCACAACATCGGACTCGACCTGGGCTCGGCGGCGGAGATCGACCGGCTGTTCCTGTACACGGACACGTTGGCGAATCCTGAAGCACGCTGGGCGGTGTATACGAGTCTCGACAACGTCGCGTGGACGCGGGCGCGGGACTACCACTCCGCCCCGTTCAGCGAGATTTTCCTGCGGTATGAAATTCAGTTTGAGAGGCTGACGGCGCGCTACATCAAGCTCGTCGCCGAGCCGCAACCGCAGGAGCGGCCCGTCTTCGTGACTGAACTGCGGGCGCTGATTACGCGCGACGCGGTGCCTGAAGGCGCGTGGGATGCGGATCACCAGGCATCGGTCCAGACGCAATTCCGGCCGACGAATTGGCTGTTTTGGGGCATCGAGGGGTCGCTGATGCGCGTGGGTGCGGGTCCCACGACCATTGGCCGCACCCAGGAAGGCACGCGCGCATCACTGCGGATCCAGCCGTCCCCGGTGTTCGAGTTCACCACGCATTATCAGGTCAACCAGACCACCTATTCTCATTCCGTCAATCCGCGCACGACGAGCGAGTTGAACGGTCTGTCGCTGCGCTCGCGCTGGTTGCCGGCGCTGCAGACCGTGCTCAATGTCAGCCGGCAAAGGGAAACGCTGGACGGCATTCTGGCCCGACGGCTGGATGCCGGCAGCGCGCAACTGCACGCAGGATTGTTGACCAATCTGGGCAGCGTGACGGAAGTGGGTGTTTCCATGGACCGGCGGTTCAGCACGGACAGCAGGCTGCGCTCGCGGTATCTGAGCGAGGCGGTAAACGCCCGGCCGCTGGAGCGGCTGCAACTGACCGGTGAATACCGGCTGGCGCGTTTCGAGGCCCAACAGCGCAGCGTTCCGGCCTCGCGGCAGAACCTGTCTCTGCGTGGCATGCTGCGGCTCTCGCCGAGCATTTCGCTGCAGGGCGAGCTGACACAATCGCGGGAGGCCAAGCGCGACTATGTGAGCTGGGATGCGATGCTGGGATGGCTGCCCACACCGAAGTGGTCGCTGAACGCGGGCGCCAACAGCGAACGGCCAGGCCAGGGACCTAACACCGTGCTGTACACGTTTCAGGGCACCTTCCGTCTGAGTCCCCGCATGGATTTTTCGGGAAGTTATGCCTATTTTGACTCGGGCGAATCGGCCCGGCGCGACTATTCCAACCTGCGGTTCGGTTTCAATTTGAGCATTTGACCCCGCACAACGAGTGTTCCCTTGCCCAGCATGAAAACAATTTTCCGGATCGGCGCCTGCACCCTGCTGCTCGGCATCCTCCTCAGCGGCTGCGCCGCCTCTCGCGCCACCCGCTACGTCGACCGACAGTTCGACTTCGGTTCTATCGAACGCATTGCCGTGATCCCCTTCGAGAACCTGTCCACCGACCCCTCGAGCGGTAAATACATCACCCGCGTCCTGATAACAGAAATGCTGGCGCAGGAGGTGTTCGAGATCGTGGAACCGGGCGAAGTGACGTCGTACATGTCGAAACACTTCGCGTCGCACTCGAACGAACTCAGCGTTACGGAAATTCAGGATCTGGGCAAGGCGTTGAGCGTGCAGGGGGTGATCTTCGGCACGGTGGGCGAATCGGGACAATTCCGCAGCGGCAACCTCTCGACACACGTCGTCAGCCTCGACATCCGCATGGTAAACGTGGAGACCGGCTCGACGGTGTGGTCGTCGGTGGTGAACACGGGTGGACCCGGCTTCCTTTCGCGGCTGATGGGTACGGGCGAGCAGACGCGCGGTAAAGTAGTGCGCACCGCAATCCGGCGGGCGATTAAAACCCTGGTGAAGTAACCTTTCCATGCGCTGCCTCGCCTGCCTTTTGCTCTGCGCGGCCCTGTGCGGGACGCTGGGCGCGCAGACACTGCCGGACAGCGTGGCGCTCAGCGCGACGCGGCTGGTGCTGTTGCCACCGGCGAACCTGTCGGGCACGGCGGCAGCAGCCCAGATCGTGACGGCGGCGCTGCGACAGACGCTGGCGCGGCGGGTGGAGCTGGTGGATTCCGGCGCGGTCGCCGACGTCCTGCGCGCCCACCGCATCCGCAGCACGTCGGAGTTGAGCGGCGCGGAAGTCGCCACGCTGGCGCGCGAGTTGCAGACTCGCTACCTGTTTGTGGGCAGCATCGACCGTTACCAGAGTCAGGATTCCAGCGCGGAAGTGGCGCTTTCGGCGCGGCTGATCGACGCGACCACGGGCGAGGTGGTCTGGCTGAGCCATGCGAACGCGCAGGCCGATCGTCGTACCCGGGTGCTGATGCTGGGAAAGAACGCGACGCCCGCGGGACTGACGCCACACGTGACGGCCCGCCTCTGCCGGCATTTCCGCCTGAACCCATCGCGGCAAACCCGCCACGTGCGAGCGATTCACGCGCCGCGTCATCGCGCCGACATCCGCGTCTGCCGACGCGTGGCAGTGGTGATCATGGGCAATGAATCGGCCACGCGCTTTGCCGGGCACATCGTTACCAATCAGCTTCTGGCCGAGCTGCAGCGCGCGGGATTTTCCGCTGTCGATCCGGGGCGGGTGCGCGAGCTAATGCTCAACGCACAGGAGCTGACGCAGGGGGAAATCGCCGCAGGACTACTCACTCGCTGCCGCGACGAGCTGGGCGCGGATTTTCTGTTGACAGGCAGCGTCAGCGACTATGCCTCTTCGCGCGATGCGGGATTCGACGCGCCGCGCGCCGCCTTTGAAGTGCGGCTGATCGATACCACGCGCGGGGATCTGATCTGGGCGAAAAACTACGCCCGCACGGGCGAAGATTCCGCCTGGCTGTTCAATTTCGGTTACGTTCACGGCCTGACCGGCCTGTCTCACCGTATGGCCCGGGAGGCGGCGCACGACCTGCGGCACTTGCGGGCGCGCACCACCAACCCGGCGCCGGAGCTTCATCCATGATTCGATTCACTTCGCTACGCGTGTTGGCGGCAATCCTGCTACTTCTTGCCGGACAATTCTTCCTCTCCCCCCTGGCCGGCGCGGGCGGTGGAACCTTCCTCCCCCGGCATTGTCGCCATGGTAAACGGCGAACCGATAAGCGCGGACATGGTGCTGCGCGAATTGGTGCGGATCCATAACCAGCGCGGGCACGATACCTCACGCGTCGCCTTCAGCGTGGATAAACTGGTGCAAAAGCTGGTCAATGACCGGCTGCTGGCGCAGGAAGCACGCGCGATCGGCCTCGATCAGGACTCGAACCTGGTGACGCATCTCGAGCGGCATCGCGGCCAGGTGGCGCTGGCCAGCCTGCTCGCGCAGGCCCTGCCCGACACGTTTACCGTCGGCGCGGAGGAACTGCAGACAGCCTATGCAAGAAATTTTCAACGCTTCGAACTGCGGCTGGTGGCCGTGAACGATTCGCTGCTCGCCGAAGCCATTGCCGACAGCGCACGGCGGGGAACGCCGCTGGAGCGACTGGCGAAAACGCATTCCATCGACCGCTACAAGGACGCGGGCGGGTTCATGGGCGCGGTGGCCCTGGCCGCGCAACCGCCTGCGCTGCAGTCGCGGCTGGTGAAGAGCAGAGTCGGCGACGTTATCGGTCCCCTGCCCCTGTGGCGCGTGTTCTGCGTGTACCATGTGGACGGAATCCTGCCGGCTGACAGTACCGTGCCGCTCGACAGCGTCCGCGCGGACCTCGAAAGCCAGCTTATCGCCCGCAAGCAGCGGGAGGCGCGTGAGGCGTATTCGAAACAACTGCGGACGGAATGGCCGGTAGTTATCGATTCGGCCCGGGTCGACTCCGTGCTGGAGCATATGGCCGCGGGCGTCGCGCCCGCAGCCAGCAACGTGACAACCATCGGCGAAACGCGCGTGATCACCGAAACCGACCTGCGCAACAAATATATTCACAAAACCGTGGGGCGTGTCGACCGCGAGAATTTCGCGCTCCTCTACGCGGTGCTGAACGAGTCGATCGAGACCGCGCTGCTGGAGCTGGCGGCGGCGCGGTCGGACGCGGCGCACATGCCGGCCACCGAAGCGGCGGTGCGGGCTTACGAGGACTCGCTGCTGGTCGTCGCCTATCTTGAGGACGTGGTGAGCGAGACGGTGAAAATTACGCCCGAAGAGATCGCGGCGCATTACGAGGCGAACAAGGATCGTTACCGCGAAGCCACGCGCTACAAGATCGCCACGCTGACACGGGCTACGGAATCTGAAGCCGCCGAGGACTTCCGTGCACTGACAAACGGCGCCGATTTCGCGTGGCTTGCCCGGCGCAACTCGACGGACGAGGCGCGCGGCAAGGGCGGCGAACGCGATTGGATTCCCGCCGACAAGGTGCCGGGTGACGCCGCTCCGGCGCTCGACACGCTGACCGTCGGCGCGGTTACGGCTCCCCGCTTCACTGAATCGGGCTATATGCTGATCAAGCTCGTCGGCCGCGAACAAGGCGCCGTGGTGCCGCCCGCCCGGGTTGAAGCGCATATCCGCGCGCATTTGCAGCGCGTCAAGGAGATGGATGCCATCGGCGAGACCATCCGCCTGCTCCGCGAGAGCGCGCACATTGAACTCAATGAAAAGACGATTCAGGAATTGCAGATAACCGGCCGCAAAGGCTGATATTTCCGGTTTGCACATGACCGTATTACCTTCCGCCATGAAACGGCTTTCCATTCTGCTGTTGACCTGTCTGTTGACCGGACTGCTGCCGGGAGCGGGCGCGCCCGCACAGGTCAAGCGCGGTCAACGGTTCGCCAAGCAGAGCAACTGCCTCGACTGTCACAAGGCGGCCGATTACCGCGGCCGCTTTGCTCACGCCCCCGCCGAAAAGGCGGAGTGCGCCTCATGCCACAAACCGCACGGCAAGATCGGCGCGTTGCGCTTGAAGGAAACGGAGGCCAGGCTCTGCGCGCTCTGTCATGAACCCGCCCCGCTCGGCCTCGCTGAAAAAGTCGTTCACAAACCCGCCCAGGACGGCCAGTGCGACGCCTGTCATGATGCCCACCGCGGCGCCGCGCCGGGGTTGCTCAAGGCGGCCCTGCCCGAACTCTGCTTCACCTGTCATGCGCAGACGGAATTTCAGCAAAAGCATGTGCACCAGCCGCTGGAAAAAGGCTGCGGAACGTGCCACGAATTTCACGGCAGTGACTTCGCTGGGCTGCTGACGAAGGACCCGCGCGATCTGTGCCTCGACTGCCATAAAACCACGGCGCCATCCTTCGCGCAGAAGCACAGCGGCTACCCCGTTCAGGAGGCTCCCTGCGGAACGTGCCACGTACCGCACTCCTCGGAGGCGGCGGGGCTGTTACCCACGACGATTCATGCTCCGGTAGCCGGCGGTGAATGCGCGAGTTGTCACGCTCCGCCCGCGCCCGGAAAGCCGTTTGCGTTGGCGGCGTCCGCGCCGCAGCTTTGCGAGAGCTGCCACGACGTCGCCGCAATGACCGGTGTCGGCATTCACCAACCGGTGCGCGACGGCCAATGCCTTGACTGCCACACGCCGCACGCCTCGCGGCAGCGCGCGTTGCTTTCGAAGCAGAGCGCGACGCTGTGTTTGACCTGCCACGCCGGGGTCGCGGCCAAGCTGCAGTTCAGCGGTGCGCATAAACCCGCGCTGGAAAGCTGCACGGAGTGCCACCAGGGCCATGGCAAGCAGGCGGAGAAGCTGCTGACGGTGAATTCGGCAAAGCTCTGCACAAAGTGTCATGCCGACGTGGCGCAGGCGCAGCAGGCGGCCCATCCGCACGCGGCGCTCGAAGCCAAGAATTGCTGGGGTTGCCACGATCCGCACGGCAGTACCGAGCCGAAGCTGCTGGCCAAATCCGAGCGCGAGCTGTGTTTGACGTGCCATGACGACGTAAGACAACAGCTCGCCAAACGCTCGGTGCACAATCCGTTGCAGCAGGGCGAATGCGGCAAGTGCCACGAGCCGCACGGCAGCAGCGAAGCGTCGCTGTTGAAGGCCAAACCGGACGATCTCTGTGTGACCTGCCATCAATCCATGATCACCAGCGCGCAGAAGACGCAGCACGCGCCCTTTGCCGAAAAGAGCTGCACGACCTGCCACGTCGCCCATGCCTCGGACGTGCCGCACCTGCAAAGCGCGCCCACGCGCGAACTGTGCGCGCAGTGCCACGCGGAAGTGGTCGACGCTGTGAAAGCCTCGCCCGCTCCTCACGTTCCGGTCCGCGACGGCGAGTGCGCCGCATGCCACAATCCGCATAGCGCGCCCAACGCCAAATTGCTGGTGGCCGAAACCGGCGTGTTGTGCGTCACCTGCCACACCGAAATCGGCACGGCCATCAAGGGCGAGCATAGCCACAGCCCGGCGGCCTCGGGCGAATGCGGCACCTGCCACGTGTCCCACGCCGGCGCCCAGCGCGGATTGCTCACCCGGCCGGTGGCGTCGCTCTGTTTAAGCTGCCACGACGGCGACAGCGACGATTTCAAACGCAACCACCTGGGCGTCACGGCCGCGGCGATGAACTGCGCCGAGTGTCACGACGCTCACGGATCATCCACCAGCGGATTGCTCATGAATTCCCAGCACGCGCCGTTTGAGTCGCGCGAGTGCAATCTTTGCCATGTGACCCAGCCGCCCGCGGGAGGCAAGCGATGACACTCCGCCATAGACTCACCTGCCGAACGCTCGCCGCCGTCGGGGCGCTGCTGCTCTTAGCCGGAGCCGCACTCGCCCAGATGCCGCCCGTCGATCAGAAGACGGCATGTTTGCAGTGTCACGGCGATCTGGCGGCGGTGTTTGATCTGCCGCATCGCCACGCGCCGCTTGAACAGGGCAAGTGCAACGCCTGCCACAATCCGCACGCCGCGCGCCACAGCGACCTGCTAATCGACGATCAGGTCTCGCTCTGCACGAAATGCCACGCGGACGCGGCCGCATGGAAGAACAAGCCCACCGTGCATAGCCCGGTGAAGAATGGACAGTGTGTGACCTGCCACGATCCACACGGCTCCGCGCAGAAGGCGCTGTTGAAAACCAAATTCCAGGACCTGTGCGCCACCTGTCACCCGGCAGTTCGGGAGTGGACGACACGCGCAAGGGTTCACAGCCCCGTGCGCCAGGGCGACTGTACGCGGTGTCACGACGCCCACGCGAGCGACGCTGAAAATCTGCTGGTGGCCAATCAGGGGACACTCTGCCTGACCTGCCATCAGGTCACGGCGACGTTCACCACGCAGCACCGGGGATTCAATCCGGCTACTTCCAAGTGCTCGGCCTGTCACGACCCGCATGCGAGCAATGATCCGAAATTTCTGGCGGCCAATGTCCATCCGCCGTTCGAAAGCGGCGATTGCAACGCCTGCCACCAGGCCTCGTCGGCGGCGGCGGGCTATCCGCTGAAAGCCGGGACACTCGAAACCTGCGCGGCGTGCCACAACACGGAAGCCGACGACGTGAAGCGCTATTCGGCCCACGGCGCGAGCGCGGCCAAGGCCTGCGAGATGTGCCACAACGCGCACGCCTCCGACGAGCAGCACCTTTTAGCCGCGCCGCAAAAACGGCTCTGTACACGCTGCCACGACCCTTTCAAGAGCGCTAAGAACTCCAAGCCGAATCCGCATTTGAACAACGGCTGCGCATCCTGCCACGCGCCGCACGGCAGCGCCGAACCCTACTACCTGACCAAGCCCCCGCTGGAGATGTGTTCGCAATGCCACTCGCGTGAGCATCACGTGTCACATCCGATGGGCGACAAGGCGACGGATCCGCTGACAGGCAAGCCGCTGGACTGCCTGAGCTGCCACAAACTGCATGGCACCGAATTCGATAAGCTGCTGCTGGCTGACGCCAACCGCGACCTCTGCGTCCGCTGCCACGCCAAGTAGCCTCTTCCCCACTCCGCGGAATAACAAGAGCCTCCGAAATCGCTTTCGGAGGCTCTGTTGTTGTGTGGGAATGGCCGCGACGCCGGGAGGAGCGTTACCGCTTCTTCTCGCCCGGGGGCACGTCGCGGTGAAACGTTAACGCGAGGATCACGTTTGCAAGATCAAGTTTACCGCCGTCACCGGCACGAATCTGCTGGACCGGTGAAGCGGCGACGGCCTTGTAGCCGGTAGACAGCGTGCCCGCGTCGACCTCCACCGTATAGTCGCCGGGAAGCAATCCGCCCACGTAAAACGAACCGTCCATATAGGAGACCGACTCGCCTTTGGTAGCGCCGGAGGCATCGCGCGCCACCACGCGAACGCCGCTTACTCCGATGATCGTCGTTGTATCGCGGGGATCCGGACCTTTCACAAATCCGGCGATGCTGCCCGGAACGACAATCCCGAGGGTCACCCGGGTCAGGGTTCCGGGTTCAATATTAGCCCACTGCGCGCCATTGGTAGCGCTATAGTCGGCGGAAAGCGTACGGCCGTCGAGTTGTACGCGCATCCGCCGCTTGAGCGACGCGCCACCGATCACGAACTCGCCATGGGTGCCCGATGTCGCCCGGCGCCCGCCATCCGCCACCACATCAATGCCCTTTACGCCCGGTTCGCGCGCGTCACGGTGGCCGTTGCCGTTTTGATCGAGGAAGACCACGCCCTTCACGCCGCCGCTCGATGGCGTCAGCCGCGAATGCGGAATGACGAACGGTCGGCCGCCCACAAGGCTGAAAATCGGCTGCAACTGAATGCCCACCGAGAACATCCATGACCGGTCCTGGTAGCGGGCCATCGTCGTCACGCGGCTGTAACCGGAGCGTTCGAAGTAATACTCCGGCTGAAATTGGAAATAAACGTCCTCGGCGTCCCAGTCCCACCCGGCGTCGATCCGCCACTGCCAGGGACTGGTACTCGTCGCCCGCAGGATGTGCGTCAGTTCGCTGCGCGTGCGGAAGTCCGACGCGTTGTGACCGATCGTGAGCCAGCCGTTTTTCATGAACGCCCGGCCCGCCGTTACGTTCCACTGGCGGCGAAACGTCACCGTTGTGCCGGAGAGCGCCAGGCCGCGCCGCAAATCCTCCACCGACGAGTCGTGGCGCTCGTCGCCGATGGTCACCTGTCCGTTGATTTCCGCGAAGGAGAGTAATGTGGAATTGACGTTGACGTTGCCCTGCTGCCACGGACCGCGTTCCATTGCCGTTGCGCCTGCCGGTAGACGGAAAGCCAGCCGGTCGAGGTTCACGCGCATCGAGGTGCGCGGGATGATCCGCGGCAGATTGAAATCCGCGTGATCCCAGATCTCATGACGGCGTGTGGCCTCCGCCGTTTGCAGATGATTGTATACTTCCCCATGCGTGAGATTCAGCACCAGCCCGCGTCGCGGAATAAAACGCGCGGCGGCGGCGTAGCCTTCACGGTCCTGCAACAACGGATTGTTGCCGTCGAAAAAACCGGGGCTGAAACGGAAGACTTCGGGCTGCAGCTTCAGCCAGTCCGCGATATGCGCGTCGAGCGAGGTCCGCAACGCCCAGCTTGAATCCGCCGTGGGATTCTGCGTGCGGACGGGTAGGCTGTCGCGAGCGGCCAGTTCGGCCTGGCTGGCGGCGGCGTCGAGCGACAGAATGAATCGTCGCTGCAATCGCAATTTGCTTTCAAAACCCGCGTGGCTGCTCCAGGCCGGATAATCCCCGCTGGTCAGCGCGCGCAGCGAATCCTTGCCTTCAAGGGCATAGGGCACGGAAAAGCGGTATTGGTACGCGCCCGCCGCGCCCAGCGTCCAGAACGGCGTCAGGCCGTAAAGCAGCCGGCCGCCGTAAAACTGGCCCTGTGTGCTCCAGAAATCCGGCGCGGCAAAGCGGCGCGTGCCCGCCCCGGAGATAAACGAACTTTGTCCGCCCTGCAACAAGGCGGACGATCCCACCAACTCTTCGTAGCGCTCGGTAACCTTGCCGTCGGCTTCGGTGATCACCAGTTTCAACTCGTTCACACGGTCGCGCACGAGATTCACGCCTTCAAAACGATAGTAACCGTCGCCCGCCGCACCCCACGGTTCCGTCACCTTCTGCTCGCCGATGTAGCGGTTGCCAAGGTAAAGTTCAACCGTGCTGCCCAGCGGCGCCGTACCCCGGTAATCCGTGCGCGGCAGATAACGGTCACTCTTGCCGAAATTGCTGCGGTCTTCATCCCGGTCCGCCGACCGCAATCCCAACAGGCCGTTGGCTTCCACACCCGTCAGACTCATCGTGGGAAACAGCAGATCGCTGAGGCCGAATTCGACGTCGCCCAGCGTCGTCTCGACGTCACCCATGCGGTGCGTGAGCGCGAACTGGTCCAGTGTCATCGAGGAATTAGTCTGCGCCGAAGACTGCCGGAGCTTGAAACCGTACCGGCCAAAGGCCAGACGGCCATGCGATTCCAGCGTCTTCTGAATTGTGCGGCGGTCCTCGGAATTCTGATTGACGACGATGCCCGGTTGCACGAAATGCACCGCGGGATCGCCCAGTGCCCACGGCCCGGCGGGCGGCAGCACTTCCGGCAGTTCCACGTCCAGCCGCTTGATGTTATTGCGGCTTCCCTTTTCCTTGTCCTTGCTGCCCTTGCCCTTCCAGCTCGGATAACTCGCCGGCGTGTCGCCGGTATAGGCGTAGTTCGCCTCGTCCCATGCGAGCTCGGTTTGCAAGACCGTGTTGATCAGCTCCGTCGGCACGTAATAGTCGTATAATCCCGTGATGTCGGATATGCCGTATGTCAACACGATCGGATGCGTGCCGGCAGAATCACGGAGCATTCCGGAAGCCGCCGCCAGTGCGTAGCTTTCACCGCGCGCGCCGCGGAAGAACAGCGTGTCGCCCTTCTCCTCGGAGAACAAACCGGCATTCGACAGCATCCGCCGCAGGGGCAATGCACGGGTCGAGTCGCCGGTCTGTAAAATATCGAGGTCACGGATGTTCAGCCGCTCATACGGTTTCTTGCCCTTGATCTGCAGCGCGATCACCATCGTCTCCAGCGTCTCCGCCGCCAGGGTCAGGCCCATGGGGGCCAGACAAAGCGCAAGCAGGCACGCCCTGTAAAGGGCGTGCCGCGGGGCGCTCCAGCGACGTGGAGCCGGGAAAGTGGTTACCGGGGGCATGGGATTTGAATCGCCGGTTATTGCCTGCGCGCGCCTTTTTTAAGAGGTTTCGGCAGTTCGCTCGGAACATCAAATTTCAGACTGCCGGTGAGCGTGCTCCCGTCGTTTTCAGCCTTTAAAGTGAATGCGCATTCATACGCGCCTGCCGGAAAGTCCGGCGGCAGCGTGGTGCGCAGGAATCGCGTCGAATTGGGAAAAATCGACATCCGCCCGAGATCGCCGGACTTCACCACGGCGCCGGCGCTGTTGCGGATCTCGTAGTTTCCGGCCTGGGGCATGCGGGCGTTGCCTTCGTTGTGCACCGGGATCAACAATTGCACACCCTGCGGGGTCGCCTCGCTGCTCAGCGAATCGGTGACAAGGTTCCAGCGGGAAGAGGGTTTACCTTTATCGACGAACACCGGAACAAGCACGGCCGCGATGCCGCGAATCTGCGACTGCGCCGCCACGGTGTCCGCGTGCGATGGCACCGGCAGGAATTCGACGCCGCCCCAATACGACCCGTCCGGCATGCTGTCCGGAGCCACGATGGCGTAGCGGATCTGACGTTCCGCCTTGCCTGTCAGGGGAAACTCCCGGGGGGTGATCTTCATCCATGGGGTGAGCGCGTACTGGTCCGGTTCGCACTGCCGGATCTGGCCGTCCTGAGTCAGCCGGAAATACACCGGCGTGGCCCGCACACGGATAGCGATGTCACTGGTATTCGTGATGACAAAGGAACCCGACGTGCGGCCGTTATCGAAGTTCGTTTCGATGATCGCGGGCGAAATGCGCAGCAGCGCAAGGGCGGGAACGGTGCCACACAGAACGGCGGCAAGGGCCAGTACGGCGCGGAACAGGTTCATGGATGTCCGGCGATTCAAAGGTCCGATCCTCCAATTATGATGCAGCCGGGTCGGCGAGGCGCGTTCCCGGCTGCAAGATTTTTCACGGATGAAATGAAACTACACCTGCACATCGGTCGGCACGGAAGGACCGGTGCGCGAAACAGTCAGTGGGGATTGCCGTCCGTGAGTGGCAATCGGTAGAGTCGTTATTAGATCTGGCCGATCGTGGCCCAAAGGGTCACGAAACCCGAGTACTCGCCCTGGGGCTTCTCGGGATCGTCCTGGTTCCACCACACGCTGACGTAAACGTCCTGCGAGAAGTAGCCAGGCTGGCTGCTCTCGAAGCAGATGAACTCGCTCTGCCATCCGAGGAAACCATTGTAGTTGTAGGCGAACATGTAGTCCGCAAACGGGGAGCCACCGGCGAGCGGGTTCGCATCGGTCGGCTCAATCAAGGCGCCGTCTTCAACCGACACAAGAATCGGGTCCACCAGCGGATCCGTCGGGTCGTCGCCTTTGTACAGATAGGTCGGGCCAACCGACAGGCAAACCTGCTCGGAGTTGGCGTCAATGCGGAAGATCACCTGGCCGGTGATGATTCCGGTCTGAATCGTGAACAGGTCCACGTTCGGCGTCAACACGCCAACCGAAACGTTGGGAACGACGTTCACATACACATGCGCGGTGGCCATGCCTTCGGTGTCCGCAAAGGCGGCGCCGGTAAGCATAAGGACCACGGCTAACAGGGTTACGAAGCGAGCCAGCATGAGAATGCCTCCTTAGAAATGTCGGTGTTCAGTCCCGCTGACCGGATTCCGTGCCGATCGATGGGCAGGTATTTTTACGTTAGATCTGGCCGATCGTGGCCCAAAGGGTCACGAAACCCGAGTACTCGCCCTGGGGCTTCTCGGGATCGTCCTGGTTCCACCACACGCTGACGTAAACGTCCTGCGAGAAGTAGCCAGGCTGGCTGCTCTCGAAGCAGATGAACTCGCTCTGCCATCCGAGGAAACCATTGTAGTTGTAGGCGAACATGTAGTCCGCAAACGGGGAGCCACCGGCGAGCGGGTTCGCATCGGTCGGCTCAATCAAGGCGCCGTCTTCAACCGACACAAGAATCGGGTCCACCAGCGGATCCGTCGGGTCGTCGCCTTTGTACAGATAGGTCGGGCCAACCGACAGGCAAACCTGCTCGGAGTTGGCGTCAATGCGGAAGATCACCTGGCCGGTGATGATTCCGGTCTGAATCGTGAACAGGTCCACGTTCGGCGTCAACACGCCAACCGAAACGTTGGGAACGACGTTCACATACACATGCGCGGTGGCCATGCCTTCGGTGTCCGCAAAGGCGGCGCCGGTAAGCATAAGGACCACGGCTAACAGGGTTACGAAGCGAGCCAGCATGAGAAGCCTCCTGAATTGAGTTTTTAATCATCCCCGTCGAACGGATTCCGTGCCGACCGGCGGGCGGGTATTATGACATTAGATCTGGCCGATCGTGGCCCAAAGGGTCACGAAACCCGAGTACTCGCCCTGGGGCTTCTCGGGATCGTCCTGGTTCCACCACACGCTGACGTAAACGTCCTGCGAGAAGTAGCCAGGCTGGCTGCTCTCGAAGCAGATGAACTCGCTCTGCCATCCGAGGAAACCATTGTAGTTGTAGGCGAACATGTAGTCCGCAAACGGGGAGCCACCGGCGAGCGGGTTCGCATCGGTCGGCTCAATCAAGGCGCCGTCTTCAACCGACACGAGAATCGGGTCCACCAGCGGATCCGTCGGGTCGTCGCCTTTGTACAGATAGGTCGGGCCAACCGACAGGCAAACCTGCTCGGAGTTGGCGTCAATGCGGTAGATGATCTGACCGCAGACGATTCCGGTCTGGATCGTGAACAGGTCCACGTTCGGCGTTAACACGCCCACCGAAACGTTGGGAACGACGTTCACGTACACGTGCGCGGTGGCCATGCCTTCGGTGTCCGCAAAGGCGGCGCCGGAGAACAGCATGAGCGCCACGGCCAACAGGGTTACAACGCGAGCCAGCATGAAGAGCCTCCTTGGAAAGGGTCGATGATCTGTTCCGTTGATCGGATTCCGTGCCGACCGACGTACAGCATGTAGTTTCGCAAACCAGAACATGTAATCAGGGATCCCGGGTTCAGCGGGCAGCGGGATCCATACGAATGTCAAATCTCAAATCACAGGAATAACCGGTCGCATCGGTGATGCGGTCGGTCTCGACACGCATTTGGAATGGAAGATCCACTTCACCGGGCTCGAATGGCGGAGGAGCCTCGCCGCGGGCGACCACGTACGGGGAGGTGCTGGCCGGTACATAGACCGGCGTCAAACTCTCCCACTGGCTGCCATCCGGAATCTGCCAGAACAGCCTTGGCAGTTGATAACTGAATCCCCCGTCGTCACGCACAATATCTTCAATACACGAAACGCTCAGTTCCCAGGCGCAGTTGGCCCGGATGATAATCACCAGCGGTTCGGTATCCGTGGGTTCGCCGGCGTTGTCCACAATGATGCCCGGATTGGCCTCCGAGACTTCGATTGCGACCTGCGGCTGGATTTCCAGTTCCAGAGTCACGAACACCGGATCCGTGAGCGTGACTCCCTCACGATTTTGCAGATCGAACTGCAGCATGCCCTGGTAAATCCCCGGCGGATCGCTGCGTTCGAGATACTGAATCAGGCGCATCTGCAAGAGCTGCCAGCCATAACTCAGTGTCTGCACATCGCCACCACCGGGTCCGTAGTCCAACTGGACCGGCAACATACTGAAGAACGGGGCGGGTAGATCGGGAAACAACTGCTGGGCACGTTCCAGCGGCAGTTCCAGATTGTCATCCAGACGCCGCACCGGCTGCACCAGACGAACCACCACCTGCCACGGATCCGGACTGACGATGCTCAGGGCCGTGGTACCCGGGTTCAGAATACACTGGCTGGGGTCTTCCCCTGTGAACGCGCCCAGGGAGATCGCCCCGGGCACAACTTCAAACGCCGTTTGGGCGAGGCTGGGGAAAGCACAACTGAGACACAGGAACACCACAAAGAGCCCGATTTGCGGGGAGATGCGCCCTGCGCCCCAATGAGATACGTATCCTCTGCCTTGGCCAAGGCTCATAAGCCATTCAAATTCCGGCGGTATCCCCCGCCTGCGGTTGGTCTGTCTACGGAGATCGGTGCCCGAACCCGGTCGAACTATATCAGGGCTGCCGTTATCGTCCATGACATCCACTTGTCAACACCACTCCTCTCCGGCTTCACCGTCCCGGGGAATCCCGTTCGTTGTTCGACCGAAAATATCTGGATGTTGAGATAAGTGAATAACGCGAATTATTCTCTACTGTTCACGTCAAGTTTAACAAAATATAGTCAGTGCTTGAGCTTTTGTCAATGCTGTCACTGGAATTATTTCATGAATGCAGCGTGGGTCGCGCAATAATAAAGCAATCTTTCCTCGTGATTTACATTATTGACCACCTATGTGGAGAGGCGATGATCTACTTGGATCAATTCTTCAGACCCGATTAACACTGATATAATAAGCCCCAGATGCACGGACATCTGGGGCATTCTTGCGCTGGCTCGCTTTAGTCAACGCAGTCACCGGGCGACCCGGCTTAATTATGTCACATCGCAGATCAAGTAAATGTTCCGCTTTCATGACCCTCTTTTTGTCTCTGGATTCTGCGCTATTGATTTCTGCATCATTCACGCAAATATGATCGTAACCCATGCACAAATTGGCGTATTTTTCGCATTGTCTTCATGGGTACGTTGTGCTCCGAAAACATTCACGAATTTCCCGCAGGTCTTGCGATCGAAACGTCATCTTCTTATATTCGATACCGACATGTCCGACAAGCGACTGACCTGACAAGCCACTGACCTGACAAGCCTATGCTGACTACCATTCGTGACCCTCATCATAGCGACAGCCTCTCCTGCCTCCTCGTTTGGAGTATGTGGATAACTCTGCTGGCGGCCAACGGACTGTATGCTCAACCGGGTCCTCTTAGCACCATCCAGATCCCATTGGCAGGCGGCGATACGACACTGCCGCGGTTAACTCCGTTAGCCTATTCCTACTATCCCTACTATAATGGCCAGCCCAACGATAGTTTGAAGTATATCCTGGGCAATCAACTCATCGGCGGCACTGCCAGTACCGCGGATCGCATCATCGACGTGACGGCCGCCGGAGCCTATGCCTATCGCACCGCCGCCGGGGCTTGGACGGGAACGCTGCAACGCATGTATCACGATCACGCGTTCTTCATCCTCAACCGACACACGGCGCGCACGCTCGTGCTCGAAGGTCTTGCCGCGGATTCCGTGGCCTACATCGCGCCCATGCCCAACGGCAGCTTTCGTTGCGCGGCAACCCGCATGCTGCGCGATCATCCCATCGACAGCGTCGGCTTCACGTACAGTGGTTTTCATTCAACGGAAACCCTGCGCCGCGGCGGCGATATCGTCATCGACATCCGGACCCGGCAAATCGCCCGCCGCGATTCATCGGACCGCTGGATCGGCACGCTGCCGGAGCTTCGCGTCGGCCACCCGGTCCTGATTCAAGTCAATAATCTCTGGACGTTCGACTGGACGTATTATCCCAACCGTGAGTGATGCGATGTCATTGTGCCGACTGTGGATTATTTGCTTGCTCCTCTGTCTCGCGCCCGCCCTCTCACGGGGGCAGGACGTTTACGTGCTCATGACGCTGCACAACCTCGGTTGTCGGCAAGCGGACCACACATACACGGGCATGATTCCCGCGAACAGCTTCGATGAAGGCGACCGGGTGGACGTGATCCTCGCGGGCACGAACGGCCGCATCGATGCGCCCAACGCCGACGGCACCCCCGGCGGCGACGACCAGCTTGCTCAGAATCCGGGCGTGCCGTTCGCCATGAATCCGGCATCGTTCACCCATTGGCCCAACACATTTTATTCGCCCGAAGCGATTCTTATCCAGCGCACGAACGCCGGACCGGAACCCGCTTTGCACGTTGGCTCAAAATTTTACGTGCGCGCCTGGAACGGACCGGCGCCGCATGTGTCGTCCCGCTATTTCAACTCGCAGCGATTATGGCAGGACTTCCCCATTGGTGTGGAGAACTGCAACGTAGATAGCGCCGTCCGCACCGTGCGCACGCAACTGGCGCTGCCGAGCCTCATCACCTATGCCGTGACGTTTGACGCCGGCCACGCCTACAGCTCCCCTCAGACTCCGTTGCCCCAGGTGCTCACGCCCAACGGCGGAGAAACCTGGATGGAAGGCGACACGGTGGTGGTTCGCTGGAGCGGCGCGCCCCTGGCCACGCACGTTGATGTACTCCTCCGCCGCGCGGGCAGCGTCTGGGAAAAAATCATCGCCACCACCGCCAACGACAGCTCGGCGCCCTGGATCGTGACGCTGCCGGAGGTCGTCTCCTGTTCACTGCGAGTGCAGGAATCGGCGGACACCACACGATTCGATTTGACAGATTCAACCTTTGCGATCATCACAGTGGACACGCCGCCCCTCGCGCCGCGCGTTGTCGCCATCGCCGATTCGGCGCAGGTGATGCTGCTCTGGCCTCGTGTTGCCCACGCCACACACTACCAGATCGAGCAATCCGTGGATTTCGTTACCTGGGAAATCGTTTCCGTAACCCCTGATACAACTTACATACAGCCGGTGCCAACCACCCCCTTCGTCCGCCACTATTTCCGTATCCGCAGCCAACGCTAATGCCCCATTCCCGTGGGGATCTCCCTGCTCCGAGTGCGCCTCTCTGACTTGCCTTTATTTCAACAGTCTATAACATTTCGCACGGCTATGTGCTTATTAATTCGTACATGTGCGAATCTAAGTGATTTGAGCCTGAATTTCGCTGGCATATTGACATACTGCGGTATATTTCATAAATTACTCCGGATTTTCGTATCTTGATCACGATATATCATTCTCTTTGTTGACGCCTGCGCCGTCGCAGGGCTAAACCCGTGGAGGTCTTATTATGAGACTGCGCGATGTTTTTACCACACTGCCGTCCCTCTGCCGGACGGCGGTTCTCGTTTGTCTGGCGTCGGCCATGGCAGCAAGTGCCGTACCCCAAGGATCCGCTGTAAAGGCGGATTTAAACATGCTGGGACAAAATAGCGTCATCGCCTCTGCGGATCTACGTTATTATGCCGAACCGGGTTCTTCGGAGATTCAAATTCTTAACGCCCGCCATGAAGTCACCGGTGTTCGTAAAGTCACAGATGAACAGGGCAAGCCAGTGTCGATTTTTGCCCTGTACTACTCGGAGGACAACAGCACCCTGGTGGTCGCGAGTTCGACCACTACTCCAGCAGACATCTACGCGGTGGACATGACGACCGGACAAGCCACATTCCGCAGTCGTACGGGTGGGGACCTCCGGTCGGCATTGCGCGTAGCGGCGCACATTCGCCCCGCTGTCGATTCGCCGCGCGCGGCTGCCGCGAGTGAACGCGCCTCTGCGGCGCTTTCCGGTGGCGTAGTGATTGAGACGCAGGCCGAGCGGACGAATCTGGAAGATCCGGGTTACGCGCAGCAAAAAGCGGCGGAGGTTGCCCGCCATGGCAATGGCAGCCTGGATGTCGTTGTTGGAATGCTCTGTAACAGCCTGGTCTGCGTACGTATCGACGAAGACGGTGATTTTGACATTGGTACAGCGGATGGACGCTCCCTGCTCTATCACTACCCCGGCACCGATCCCGCCACGACGGATATCCGGATCTTCATTGACAGCGCCATTTATAATCTAACCCCGGAGCGAGGCATTGCCTGTAGCGGAAACGCTTCGTTCGTTTCCTGGTCGATCCCTCTGGATTCGTTGAGCATCCATGTGTTTTATGCCATCGGCAGCATTGGCGTGGAAGTGATCCATACGCCGGTGCTCTTCAGCGTCACAACCGCGGCGATCCTGACAAAGACGATTGTCACGAATAATGACAGTCTTCCCCACGCCCTCGGCGTACTTTATCAGTATGACACGGACGTGGCGGACGACGACGCCGCCGAATTATATATGGGCCCCAACCACCTGCTGACCGAAACCTGCTTTGACGCGCCGTTCCCGAGCAATTACTGGGATGCGGTGCCCGCCAGTGGAACCCTCGTCGGTCGCTCCACTTTCGTCGGCGGCGAAGCGGTGACGCCGGATCACATGGCGTTTGGCGCCTGGCCGGATTATTTCTCGCATGTGTGTTGGGATCGCGTCTGTGCCGGTCTCCCATACGGCGATTCGTCTGTGCTTTACCGGTGGGATCCGACCCCCGTCGCGGGAGGCGCGAGCCGTACCGTCGCCACCTACTATGGTGTCGGCGAAGTCATAGTGGGTGCGGGCGAATTGCAGATTTCCGTGGTGGCGCCGCCGCTGGCTTGTGTGGCCGGCAATGTCGCTCCGGATCCCTTTAACCTACTGGTCAATGTGACGAATACGGGCACCGGACCGTGTTCCAATATTCTTGTGACACTGGCCGATGGGACGGGTCCCGGCGGTTCTACGGCGATTCTCAGCCCCAATCCGGTGCTGATTCCGCTGTTAAATCCCGGCAGCAACGCGGCCATCAATTTCGTGGTCGATCTTCTCGGCTTCGCTCAGCGGAGGCTGCATCTATTTCGATGTGACGGCCGTTCCCGCGGTATTTGACAGTATCATCGGCTGCGCGCCCAATTCGCTGCTGGATGTTTGCGTCAATGTGCCGCCCTGTGCGCCTCCGGGGTTCATCGGAGTCAATTTCGCTGTACCAACCTTCTCCTGTGACGGCGGAGTCGTGTCCCCGGATCAATTCAACCTGAACATGCATGTGGCGAATACCGGTGGTTCCCTGTGCGACCTCGTTTCGATCACTCTCACCGGCGGTGTCGGGCCCGGCGGTGCCGCGACGGTCACGACGGTCAGCCCGGTGCTCGTCGGACCCCTGGCGCCATCCGCCAGCACCGATATCTCGTTTGGCATTGACATCACGCCGTCTGGCACCGGAGGTTGCATTTTCCTGAGTGCCCTGGTGACGTCCACCTGCGGCGCATATTTCATCGACTTTATTTGCCTCGATGTGCCCGCCTGCACCGGTATTCCGGGCAATTGCGGCCCGATGGACGTCGTGTTTGCCGTCGATATTACGGGCTCCATGGGCGGTGCCATCGGCAACGTGGCTACGGAATTGCCCAATATCATCTCGGCGGCCAATCTTGCTTCGGGTGGCGATGTTCGTTTCGGCCTGTTGACGTTCTGGGACCGGGTACATGTTGTGCACAACATGACTTTCGATCAAATCGCTGTGTCAACTTCCATTGGCGGCCTCACTGCCGGCGGCGGCGCGGGCGAACCCGAGGCATCGGACGAAACGCTGCGCGAAATCATCACCCAGGACGCGCTCTGCACCGACGGCACCGAGTTCACCGGCGCCTTCCGTCCCGGAGCCATTAAGATCATCGTGCTCATCACGGATGCGCGGCCCGGTGGTTGTAATGATTTGTATGAGCCGGGCATCGATAACGTAAACGCTCACCAGCGCGCACTGGATGCGCTGGGCGCTGACATTCTCCTCTCCGCGGTGTTTATCCCGACATGGCCGGATTACGAGGCGGAAATCATCCCCATCATGAACGACTATGCTGCCACTTCCGGCGGCAAGTACACGATGGTCAACTCCGACGGCTCGGGCACAGGCGCGGCAATTACGGACATCATCGAAAACTGTGGTTCGGCGGACGACTGTGAAGGGCCGCATTGCAGTTCGGCCTCGGCGCAGGGTATCTCAGCCGTCTCCGGTCTGATTTCTGACGCTGTGATGCAGATCACCGAAGACGGGGAAGTAAAGCTGTCGTGGACGCCCGTGGACGCCGCAGACTTCTACCAGGTCTACCAGGGCACTGAATTTGACGCTCCGCAGAACTGGGCGCCCGTCGGCACGCCGCTGGAGCCGACCTGCATTATACCGCAAAACGTGCTCGACCGTGTGCACACGGGACGGGCGCAGTATTTCTACGTTCAGGCCAAGCAGATCTCCACGGTGCTGCTGTCGTCGGATTTGGCCTGCTGGCCGTTGGATGAAGGCGTCGGCACGCTGGCAGAGGATTTTGCGCAGAACAACGACGGCACAATCGTTGGCGCGGATTGGGCGACCGGACCCTCGGGGCACCCCGGTCTGCACTTTGAATACGGCGACTATGTCGATCTGGCCAACAACATGGAGTTCTACGGTCAGCCGCTGCAGGTCGAGGCCTGTGTCAGCATTTCCAGTTACCCGACCGTGCCGACCGGCGCCTACTATATCTTCGCCTGCCACCGCTACGCCACATGGTTCGAAGGCTTCGGGCTGCGCGTCGATGTCCATGGCCGGCTGCTGTCGGAAGTGTGGAACCGCGACACGCAGAGCTGGAACACCCTCTGGGCTCCCATGAACAAGCGCGTGCCGCTGAACGAGCCTTTCCTCGTGACGGCGGTCATCAATGGCAACCATTCGATGCTGCTCCTGAACGGCGAGGTGGTAGCCGCCGGGATCCAGAACTACGAGAGCATCACCAATGGTTTCCACATGACCATCGGCGCGCACAACTACAACGACGGCCGCTTCCAGTACCACATGCGCGGCGATATCCACTGGCTGAAGGTCTCGCAGTTCTAAGCGAGTTTCCACCGTGCAATTCCGGCCCCGCCCTTCTGGGCGGGGCCGTTTTTTTTCCGGCGAGTTGACATTTGAGCGGAACCGTGGTATCTTTACGCCGGGGATAGCGACGTTCTTCACGGGAATTATGGAAATTCAATAATTCAAACGAGCAGGAACCATGTACGCAGCAGATTGGACGAAGGAATGCCCGATTGCGATTACCGTCTGCGACCGCGTGGGGACGATTATTCACATGAACCCCCGGTCGGTGGATATTTTTGCGAACGACGGCGGTCTGGCTTTGATTGGGCAGAATGTCCTCGACTGTCATCCCGAACCTGCACGGACGAAGACCCGGATCCTGCTCGAACAGCAACGATCGAACTTCTACACGATTGAGAAGGCCGGCCGGAAAAAAATGATCTGCCAGATTCCGTGGTATCAGGCGGGCGCGTTCGCGGGTCTCGTCGAGCTGTCCTTTGAAATTCCCCGCGATTTGCCGCATTTCGTCCGCGACGCCGCCTCGGATAATCCTGACCGCCATAGTGGATTGACGAGCGGCGATTCACACTTTCAAAGTGGCGAAATGTTTGAAGCGGATTGGTCGACGGAATGCCCCATCAAGCTGTTGATCCTCGACCGCGACGGCAGGATCCTCCGGATGAATACCCACGCGGCGGAGCTGTACGCCGCAGACGGCGGCTTGAAACTGGTGGGACGGAACATCTACGATTGCCATCCGGAGTGGGCGGCCGCCAAACTGCGTGAAATCGTCGAATGCGACCAGCCCACCCTCTATACCACGGAACGGGCCGGGGTGCAAGGAGATGATTGTGCTGGTTCCCTGGTTTCGCAATGGCGTCCACGCCGGACTCGCCCACCTTTCTTTCGTAATCCCGCGGCAACTGCCGCATTTCGTGCGCGACGCTGCCCCGGCCTCGGCGTAACCTCACCGTAATGGGTAATCACACGTCCCAGACAGCCGAAACCATAATCCACGACCTCTCGACGGATGGACGCGGCGTGGCGCGCGTGGACGAGCGCGTGTATTTCGTCGAGCGCGTATTGCCAGGTGACCGCGTACGTCTCGCCCTTGACGCGAACGCCAAGCCGCCCACGGCGACGGTCCTCGCGCTGCTTAAGCCTTCGCCCGGCCGTGTGCCGCACCC
The DNA here is from genome assembly GCA_963735175.1 of uncultured bacterium. Lineage (GTDB taxonomy): Bacteria > Electryoneota > RPQS01 > RPQS01 > RPQS01 > CAVTJX01. Next base: position 188,715 of record CAVTJX010000015.1, read on the forward strand.
CTGCCCGCACGCGGCCGAGTGCCGGGGTTCGTTGTGGGGCGGCCTTAACTACGCGCAACAATTGCGCGTCAAGCAGGGTTTGATCGAACGCACGTTGCGCAAAACCGTCGGCGATGTCACAGTGCTGCCCGTCGCGTCATCGCCGCTGCTTTGGGGCTATCGCAATCGCCTCTCCCTCAGTGTCTGGACAGATCACGATCACGCGTGTCTGGGTTTCCAAACAGGTGCGCGCGAGACCATCGGGCTCGGCGTTCACACCTGCAAGTTAGGCGCGCCCGAAGTTGATGCGGCCCTGTCTGCCCTGTCGGCGCGGTGGGCCAAAATGGAATTCCGCGCTCTGCCGCCGCTGCCCGTCCGCCTTCAGCTTCACGCCACCGCATGCGGCGCGGGCGTATTACTGGTATTTTCCGACCGGATCTCCAGCCGTGACCGTCAGGCATGGGATCAACTCTTTTCAACTCTGCCGCTGCCCGGTGGCGCCTGGTATGCGCAGGGATCCCACGCCGGCATTATCGACTTTCGCGAACCCATCATCGCGGGTGAATCCGCCGCACCGATGCTGACTCAGGCGCTCGGACGCGCATTGCCATTGCATCCGGCGGCTTTCTCGCAAGCCAATCCCGCCGCGGCGGCTCTCGTCGAGCAGCGTCTGCGCCGCCTCTCGCAGGAAATCCCATTTGCCGTCGTCTGGGATCTTTACGGCGGCTTCGGCGCGTTGGGCATGGCCGTCGCCCGCCCGGAACAGCCGGTCCACGTCTTCGAAGATTTCGCCCTTTGCCGAAGCAGCGATGGTCGAACTTGCGGCCGCCTCGGGACATTTACAGACACAATTCCACCGCGGCGACCTACTCAGCATCCTGCCCCGCGCGGCCGCGTCCATTGGCGCGCAGGATCTGGTTATTCTCGACCCGCCCCGCAGCGGCACACATCCTCGAGTGCTGGACGCGATCCTTGCCTCCCCGGCCCGCCACATCGCTTACCTCTCCTGCAACCCGGCACGGCTAGGTAAAGACCTTGCCCGGCTGCAAAACGGAGGCTTTCGGTCCTCGAAGTTCCAACCCTATGATTTCTTCCCGGAAACACCCAGCGTAGAAGTGCTCGCGCTGCTCACGCGGGAGTGACGAAAACCCTGCGGAGGTCCGAATAAATTCCGCCATCGAAACGAACAAGCCCCGGGCAAATGCCCGGGGCTTATTGCTTTCCCAGTCGTCTCAGTCTATACTCCCGCCAATTCCCTGCGCACCGGCTCCGGCGGCGATGTGTGCTTTCTTTTCCATCGCGTATAGGCTTCCGCCAGGTAGATCGCCGTCTTTTCCGCGGTCTTCCGCCATGTAAAACGCTGGTATTGCGCCAATCCCTGCTTCGAGAGATCCTGCCACAACACATCGTCGGTCGCCAGTTTCTGGATGGCCCGCGTGATCTCGTCGACATTCTGCGCATTGACAAGCAGCGCGGCTTCGCCCGCAATTTCTCCCTGCGATGAATTGTCGCCCGCGATGACCGGCAGCCCCGCCGACATCGCCTCGAGAATCGGGAACCCGAAGCCCTCGTACATGCTGGGGAACAGCAGCGCCAGCGCCCCGCGATAAGACACGACAGCTCCGCATCCGGCACAAAGCCCGTGCATACCACCGCATTTTGCGGCAGACCGTATTCATCGGCCATGCGCGCCACCGCCTCGCGGATGAAGTCCGGCACGTCGCCGGCGATCACCAGCTTCAGATCGCGTTTCAGCGCCTCGCGCGCCGTCTTCAGCGCCTTGCCCATGCCCAGCGCGTTCTTGCGCGGATCGGGCACCCCCACAAACAGCAGGAACTGCTGCGCCTGCAAGCCATACCGCTGCAGCGTGCGCGTGACGGCTCCGGCCTCCGGCGCGGCCACGAAGTTCTGCGTCACACCCGCGTGAATGATCCGCAGCCGTTCGTACTCAATCTGCAAGTGCACCTGCAAGTCCTGCGCCGTGCACTGCGAATTGCAGAGGAACAGGTCGCAGCGCTCTTTGAGCCCGCGCAGCCCGTCGACGTAGCGCTGCTTGAAGCTCTCGTTGGGATTAAGATACGCCTGCGGCATCAGCAGCGGCACCAGATCGTGGAACGTGCAGGCGATGAAGAGGCGCGACCGCGCCGACGCCCGCAGCACCTCCATCCCCACGTCACCCAGCGGATGCGGCAGATACAGCACCTCCGGTTCGTTCGTCGCCAGCTTGTTCCACTCGCGGTAAGAGCAGTTCGCCGCCGCCGTCAGCTCCCGGATCTCCGCCTCGGAGGGCTCTGCGTTCAGCCCGCACAGCGTGAAGCGCCATTCGGGCCGCAGCGCCACCAACTCCCGGAAGTGATTCAGCATGTAGCGCCCAATGCCGCGATTGCGCGCCGAGGCTTCCTCCAGCGCGCTCGCGTCCACCACCACGTGCACCGGCTCGCCCGGATCGACATTGATGCTCGGCAACAGCGCCGCCCGCTTGTGGATCAACGCTCGCGATGCCCGCGATTCCGTGCGGATGTCCAGCAGGTAGAAATCCAGCTCCTCCGACGTATCCAGCTCATAGTCCGTCAGCTCGCACTCGCGCAGCAGCCGGTCCACGCTCTGCCGGTTTACCAGCCAGCGGTGTTCGATGTTATGCACCAGCGAGGGGTCATAATCCGGCTTGTCGCCGTTGGGAATCGTAATCAGCACCCGCTTGCCCACCCGCGCGCATTCACGCAGCGCCGACACCGCCTGGTCAAAGTCCACGTGCTCGAGAATCTCCGGCGCCAGCACCTGGTCGAATTCTTTGTCTTTGAAGGGCAATCCTTCAATTACGTCTCCGTGCTGGAAACTCACGCTGGGCCTGAGCAGCTTGCAGACCTCCAACCGCCCGCGGTTGATGTCCACCGCCGCCGCCGCACCTACGAACTGACTGACATAGCCGTTGGCCGGGCCGACTTCCAATATCCGCCCTTCCGCCTTGCTGCGCAGCCAGCGCACGCGCTCGCGCTGCAGCGGCTCGGCGTAAATTTCATCCGGATGCGAACGGTACCAATGAACGATGTCGATCGGCGACCGCGGCTCCTCCGAGGCCACCGCCCGGTAGATTTCCGCGACCCGCGCGGCCACCACGTCCCAGCGCGCCGTCTTCTCGTAGGCCTGCACGTTTTTCAAAAGCAGCGTGCCGATGAACGGATTCGCGAGCACGCGCACGAGCGCTTCGGCCAGATGGAACGTCGCCGTCGTCTTGAAGGTCAGTGCCTCGGGAAAGTCAAAGCTCGGCGCCGCCGAAGTGATCACCGGCCGGCCTGTCGCCAGCGCGATCATCGTCGCCCCCGAACTTTCGTAACGCGCGCTCTGGTAATTCATCACGATGGCGTCCGAAGCCCGCAATCGGCGCACGACCTCCTCCTCCGGCAGGTAGCTGTTGGCGAAGATCACGTCCGCGCCCATGCCCAATTCCTGCGCCCGCTGGCGGCAGGCCTCGATATAGCGCTGTCGAGTGCGGATTGTTCGGATGCCCACCGCCCAGCACCTGCAACTGCGCCTTGTACATTTGATGCGAAGGGCGCATCGCCGAAATCAGCTCATGCACGCCCTTGTGCGGCTCCACAAAGCCGAAGGTCGAGACCACCTTGCGCGCCGGATCCCAGTCCAGGGCCAGCTTTTCTTCAAAGATGTCCGTGGGAACTACCGCCGGCATGCCGTGCGGCACCACCTCGAAGCGGTCCACCGGCGCGCCCAGCGCCGCCAGCTCCACCGTGTTCTGCGGATGATGCACCAGTACGCGGTCGGCCAGGCTGGACAGTCGCGCAAACTCGCCGGCCAGCGTTTCCGTCGTGTGGAACGTCAGCACGATGCGCACACCCATCTGTCGCGCCACGGTCAGCACCGCCTCCAACCAACCCTCCAGCGGAAAGATTCCGCCGTGGTTGACATGCAGCACCTCAATGCCGTGCTGTTTCAGCAGCGCCGGCAGCGCCTCGCCGCCGTTCGGCTCCCGCATCCAGCAGCGAATCACATGGGCCGGCTCCGCGCCGCGCAGCCGTTCGCTGCGTTCGGCCAGGATCAGCGGTTCGATCCCCTGCGCCTGCAGCGCCGCCACCAGGAATTCCGCATAAGTCGCCAATCCGCACTGCTGATTGTAGGTCGTCAGAATCGCCACCTTCGGCGCGCGTGCAGCTCTCCATCAACGGGTCTCCGGGTATCATGGCCACTGTGGCCGGTTGCAGTGGCGCGGGAAGCTGCGCCAGCAGTTGTGCCGCATCCACCTGCGGGTGTTCGTTTAGAATTTCCATCGCCTGTTTCCGCAGCCGCACCGTGGCCGCGTCAAAATCGGGCGTTGTCACACTCACAAATTCGTCTTCGAGGAAAAAGAGCTGCTCGTCCGTCGCCGGATTCAGCCAGCCTTTTACCGCCGCTTCGCGGTACAAGATCCGTCGCCGGATAGGCGTTGATGACAAACGGCGAAATCGTCGTCAGCCCCAGCCGCTTCAGCTCCTGGAAAAAGCGGAAGCTCTCGGCAAACGCCGCGGCTGTCTCACCCGGATAGCCGACCAGGCAGAAGCCCACGGTGCGAATCCCCAGTTCACCGCAGTGGCGCACCACCTCGCGCACCTTGTCGAGCGAAAGCTTCTTGTTCATTGCTTTCAGCACCGCCGGCGAGCCATGCTCCACGGCGATGTTAAGCTGCGTGCAGCCCGACTCCTTGATCGCCCGCAACAGCTCGGCGTCCAGCGTGTCGATGCGCACGCCGTTGTGCGCCGACCACGTGATCCCCGGCGCCACGGCACTGAGGCCCTTCAGAATCGCAATCGCCCGCGCCTTGTCCAGCGTAAAGTTGTCGTCCTCGATTTCCAGATGCTCGATGCCGAAGCGCTCCCGCGCGGCTTTCACCTCGGCCAGCACGTGCTGAGCCGAGAGCGCCCGCCAGTTCCGTCCCGACACCGGATGCACCGAACAGAAACGGCAGGCAAAGGGACAGCCGCGCGAGGTGACGATGGACAGCGTCCGCTGCGCCGTATTCCCCCGCTGCGAGGCGCGGAAATACAGGTCCATCGGCAAGAGGTCCCAGGCTGGCAGCGGCAGCGTGTCGAGATCGGCAATCCGCGCGGACTCCGCGTGCTGCCGGATGATACCGCTGGCGTCGCGCCAGACGAGGCCCGCAATCGAAGCCAGATCGTCTCCGCGCACCAGCGCCGCCAGCGATTCCTCGGCTTCGCCGCGCAGCACGTAATCCACGCCCTCGCGCAGCGACTCCACCGGAAACGCCGACGGATGTACCCCGCCGAGCACGATCTTCGGCTGCGGAAATTGTTGTTTCAGATATGCCGCCAGCTCGAAGGCGATACGCGCCACGTTGCTGAACGGCACGGAGATTCCCACCACGTCCGCATCGTGCGGCACCCGCGCGGCAATCGCCTCGTACGACAACCCGCAGCGGTACGCCTGCCCGTTGGGCAGATCCACCGGCGTAAAGTTGTCGCCGCCCAGGGCGAAAGCGTCGATGATCGCCACCTCCGCCCCCGCCGCGCGCAGCGACGCCGCCAGACTGGCCAGACCCACGTTCTTCGAAAAGCCGCAATAGCTCGAAAGGTGCGCCTCTTTCAGATAGCGGGGCGGGGCGATCAGCACCACCTTCTTCCGCGCCGCGGGGGACACCGCTTCCGTCAGCATCCCGTCCGCGCGCTTGATGTCGATGTCGTCGCGCACCAGCTTGTCTCCCCACCGCGCCAGAAAGCGCTGATAATTCCCGCTGTCCTTGGGATGGCCGGACACCGTTCGCGATTCAAAGTGCAGAATGCGGCTCTGCGGGCAATAGTAGACCTTCTTCCCGGCCGCCCGCACCTGCATGCACAAGTCCACATCCTCGCACGAATTCAAATAGCCCTCGTCAAACCCGCCGAGCCGGAAAAAGAAATCGCTTTCGAACAGCATACAGCTTCCGGCTACAAACTGCAACTCGCGAGCTTTATTCACCGCCGGATGCTCTGCCGGAAGTTCGTTATTGTAGATGCTGTAGAGCACCTTATCCGCGCCGCACACGATGCCCGCGTGCTGCACACGCCCGTTGTCGGGATAAACCTGCAAGTTGCCCACTAACCCGATACCCGCGTCCTGTCGCACGCACTCCATCATGGCGTCGAGCCAACCCGGCTGCACCACCGTGTCGTTGTTCAAGAACACCAGGTACTCGCCCCGCGCCGCTTTCGCCCCCCCGTTGCAGCTCTTGGCAAAGCCGGAATTCACCGCGTTCGTCACGGCGGTCACCGCCCCGGTCAGTTGCCGCAGGTACTCCGCCGTCCCGTCCGACGAGCCGTCATCAACCACCACAATCTCAAACGCCGTCTGTTCCTTCACCGCAAACAGCGACGTAATGCACTGCCGCGTATACTCCACGTTATTGAATACCGGGATGATAACGGAGACAACAGGCGAGGCGGATTTCTGACTCTGACTCTGACTTGGATTTCGGATTTCGGATTTCGGATTTTCTTCCCTCTTCAGCACTCCCGTGAAGATGAACTGCTGCGCCGTCAATTCGTCAAGATCCTGCGGATTCACCTGCCGCAGCAGCATGCTGCCCATGTCGATGTCGCGCGGCGCCGTCGGCGGCGTCGCCATCGCCTTCTCAAACAGCGGATCGCGCACGACTTCCACCACGCGCGCGTCAATCCCCGCGGATTCAAACAATGCCCGCATATCCTTCAGCGCAAAGAAGCGCAAATGCGTCTTGTCAAGAATCCCCCACTCTTCGTAGGCCCACGAGCCTTCTATAAGCTTGCCGATGACACCGAGGTTACGGATATTGGGAATGCTGGCGACAATCATCCCGTCGGGATTCAAACAGCGCACCAGCTTCTTCAATCCCGCCCACGGATTCGTCAGATGCTCCAGCACGTCGCCCATCAACAGCGCGTCGAAGTAGCCGTCTTCAAACGGCAGTTCCATCGTTTCCAGATCGCCCACCACTACCCGTGAGAGATGCTTGCGCGCTTCCTCGGCGACGCCCGGATGGATCTCCAGCCCCACGACTTCAATTCCACGTTCCGCCCTCAGCAGCCCGCCCGTCATTCCCCGCCCGCAACCCACGTCCAAAACGCGCCGCGCTGCCGCCGGAATCAACTCCACCAGATTCCGCCGCGCGTTCGCGTAATAGTAGTCCGGCTTCAGCTCCTGCTTAACTCCCGCTCCGCTGGCTGAGTTCAAATTGGTACTTTGGTACTTTGGTACTTTAGTACTTTCCAGTCGCCACGGTCTTTCCTGCCACTGGGCAATCGTCATCCCCGGCTGATCCAGCAGATGCTCGTAATACCCCTGCTGCCCATGTTCCGGGTCGTGCTGCTTGTACCATTCGTACTTCCGCGCCCGGTCCTCGCTCCGCATGTAGCCCAGGTGCTTCACCTTGACGTCGATTTCCTGCGCCTCGCCGCAGATGTTGGGCGGCACACTTTCGCAGTGGAAATTGCCGCCGAAGCCCGACGGCTTGAACGACAGCGCCGCGGCGTCTTGCCCGCGTACGGTGAACAACCGGTGGTGGTAGATTCGCCCGTAGATCCCGTCCGTGCGGTAATGCTCCACGTCGTCCCACATGTAGAGGAACTCCACGTCGAGCACCGCCACGTGCGGCGGGCAACGGCGAATCGCCTCGAAGATCCGCTCCGGCGCGCTGTCTTCCAGAATCTCGTCGCCGTCGATGCACAGAATCCACTCCGGCTGATGCTTCAGCGCCAGCTTCAGCAGGATATTTTTGTCCCGCACCTCATCCAGCACCGGGTTTTCCTGCCGGTGATACTCAAGCACCGCCGGATGCGCCCGGCAGATCTCCGGCGTACGGTCGGTGGAACCGTCATCAAAAATCACGATCCCGTCCGCCGTCAGCGCAATGCTGTCCAGCACTTCCTTCAGCCAGCGCTCCTCGTTCTTGATCCGCATCTGGCACAGAACGCGCGGATGGCGCGTGGCCTCGCGGTTCACGCAAATTGCCTTGAGCTGCTGCCCATCCGGGGAGACCGTCACCGCGACATCTTCAAAATAGTGGGCGAGCAGCGCGCACAGCGTGTCCGCCAGGAAGTAGTGCTCGTGCGTCGGATCGTCAAAGGCGTGATCCAACGGCACAAAGACCAGCAGCGCTCCGCCGGGCGCCAGCACGCGCGCCAGTTCCTTCAAAAGCGGCGTCGGGTGAGCGATGTGCTCCAGCACATGCGAGAGCAGTACCGTCTGAAAACTCTGATCGGCAAACGGCAATGGCCCCTCCGTGCCCGGCACCAGCGTTACCCGCTGCCGCACCTCCGGAGACTCGTGCGCCAGATGGCCGCGGGCAATTCCGAGCGCCACCGGCGACACGTCGCAGGCCGTCACGTGGTGCCCCGCCCGCGCCAACAGTACGTCGATCTCGCCCGTCCCGCAGCCGACATCGAGCACCAGTCCCGCGAGCGCCCCCGGCTGCAACGTCTCCTGAGTCACCCAGTGTGTTTCCCAGTACGCAATCTCCAGCGCTTCCGGAAAGGTACGGGCTCGCGTGCGGAACATGTCATCGTAAAGTTCCGCCGCCGACGGGCGGCTCTCGAATCGCACGGCCATGGTCGCTCCCAGCTATTGGATAGAGCAAATTCCGGACGCCGCATGCGGCAACCCGGCCCTTGCCCGGCAATCATCACATCACTTAGCGGATCTTCCGCAGATAGCCGCGCGGATTGAAACTCAAAAAGTGCTTCTCGCGGCTGGCGTCAATCTCAAAGTCGCCGTTTTCGCGGAAGAACTCCTCCATCGCCTCCATCGGCCCCGGTCCGAAGTCCAGTCCCACCGGATGACCGTTCACGTTGGAGTCTTCCACAATCAGGTAACCGCCCTTGGGCACCATCGCATGGTACGCCCGCAGTTCGTTCAACACGTGCTCCTTGCGGTGATCCGAATCGAGAATCACCAGCACCTTTTCGCCCGGCTTGATCTCGCGCTTCACCCGCGCCACGATCTCCGGCGCGGTGGACGAACCGTGCAGGTACGTCAAGCGCGGATGCCGTGGCTTGCCCTCCGGCGGACTGATGTCGATGGTCAGCACCCGCCCCTTGCCGATGAGGTCGCACATGTTCGAAAGGAACAGCGCCGATCCGCCTTCCAGTGTCCCGCACTCGACGATCAGATCCGGCTGCTGCTCAAACAGCAGCTCCTGATACACCCACACATCAAACGGACACTTATAGAGGTGGTGCCCCATCCAGTACGTCTGCGTCCACGGCGCGTTTTCCGAAAGCAGATACAACTTGTGAAACGCATCCACGATCTGCTGCGGCGACAGCGTGCTTACATCCTGCGGCGCGGACGAGACTTTCGGCGGGTTCTTCAACTCGATCATAAAATCTCCGGATCAGTGAATAAATTGTTCCTGTAGGGGCGGGTCAAGCGCCGCAGAGGTCGATCATCGGCAGGATTTTATCCCGCGCGACCCGCCCTTCTGCTATTTGGCGTGAGGAGCCTCGCAAGACCATTACCGCACAAACAGCACCATCTGCGCCGCGCGCACGCTGTCGAGCTGCGCCAGCGACACGGGCCGCGCCGCGCCGTTGTCTTCAATCGCCGCCATGCGGTAGCCGCTACCCACAAGGTATTCTGCGGCAGGCAGATTGCACGGCGCCCATTCGAGGATCACCTTCAATTGCGGATTGTTTACCAGCAGCCGGTGCGCCCCGCGAATGATCGCCACCTCCGCCCCTTCCGCGTCGATCTTCAGAAAGTCCACCCGCGGGTCGTCCAGCGCGCCGAAGTAGGCGTCGAGACTCGTGCACATCAGCGTCGAGGATTCGTTGCGGTCGCCCCAGTATTCGGCGTTGGCGTAAAAGAAATTGGCTCCCGAAATCAGCGTCGCCGGCTTGTGGAAGACGCGCTCGCCGGGGCTGTCCATCACCCCCATCGGCACCAGCGTCGTCCGCTCCCAGAAACCGTTCACCATCACCGAGCGCCGCAGCACCGCCTGCAAATCCGGATTCGGCTCAAAGGCGTGCACGTGGCCCTTCTCGCCCACCAGCGAGGCCATCAGCAGCGTAAACCAGCCGCAGTTGGCGCCGATGTCGACGACGGTCATGCCCTCCGTCACCAGCGCGCGGATCGCCAGCGAGACTCCCATCTCCCACTCGCCGCCTTGCAGAATGTGCGGCGCGAGGCTGATATCCCGCGTGTCCAGAAAAATCTTGTGACCGAAAACGGTCGTCGTCATCCCCACATGATCCCCGAGGTAAAAATAGGGCCGCTGGGGTGGGCGCAGGTCGGGGCAAGACTGGGGAATGCCCGGAGCGGCCGCATCGGCGGTGACGACGGACGGCAGGGTTCGAAGGGCGATCATGAGCGTCTCGATTGGATGGATTGTTTCAGCCAGTGCTGAAACCGGAGCAACCGGGAAGGAAGGTATAATAGCCAGTACAGCAACTTGCAAGAAACATACCCGCCCCTCCGTGAATCCTAACCCCATAATTAATAAATGACACAGGCCTTTCCGCCCCGGCAATTCGTCCCGCCAACTCCCCGCCCGGCGGCAGAAAATGGATAAACGAAAAACGCGCGCCCCATTTCTGGAGCGGCGCGTCGTCATTGCCGTAAGTGGATCGAAATGGCTTATTTAACCTTCAGATTCTCCGGATTCAGGCCCTTGAAGGCTTCGTGGACGAACTGGCCGTCCTTGCGAATCAGGACGTCGTCGAACCAGATTTCGCCACCGCCCTTTTCCGGCCGCTGGATCAACACAAGATCCCAGTGAATCGCGCTGCGGTTGCCGTTGTCGGCTTCGTTTTCGTAGGCGTTGCCCGGCGTGAAGTGGAAACTGCCCGCGATCTTCTCGTCAAACAGGATGTCGTCCATCGCTTCTTCGACGTAGGGATGGAAGCCCAGCGCGAACTCGCCGATGTAGCGCGCGCCTTCGTCGGTATCGAGAATGTTGTTCAGCCGCTTGCTGTCGTTGGCGGTGGCTTCAACGATCTTGCCCTTCTCAAAGCGGAACTTCACGTTTTCAAAAGTGAAGCCGCGGTTTGAGGAGGGCGCGTTGTACTGGATCGTGCCTTCGATGGAATCGCGCACCGGCGCGGTGAAGATCTCGAGATCGGGGATGTTGAAATGCCCGTCGCACTTCTTGGCGGGAATGTTCTTGATGGAAAATTTCAGATCCGTGCCCGGTCCGACGATGCGCACGCGGTCGGTTTTGTTCATGAAATCCACTACCGGATCCATCGCCTTGGAGGCCTTGGCCCAGTCGACCTTGGTGCAGACCTTGTAGAAGAAGTCCTCGAAGGTCTCCATCGACATCTTGGCCATCTGCGCCATCTGCGGCGAGGGGAAGCGCAGCACGACCCACTTGGTGTGCGCCAGGCGCTGCTCGAGATGCACCGGCTTCAGCCACAGGCGCTCGTAGAGGCCCATGTTCTCGCCGGGCACGTCGGAGAGTTCCTTGGCGTTGAAAATGCCGCGCACGCCGATGTAGCATTGCATCTGCTTCATGCGGTACAATTCGCAGTCGGCGATCAGCTTCATCCGCTCTTCGGTCGCGTTTTTAAAGAGCTTGCGCTGCACCATCTGGGCTTTCATCTCCAGCACGGGCAAGCCGCCGGCCTTACAGATTTCGTCCACCAGCACGGCTACAAACTCATCGGGAATATCGGTCGCTTCCACCAGCACATGCTCGCCCGGTTGCACATTCGTTGAATAGCGCACCAGCACGCGCGCCAAATCCAAGTAACGCGGATCTGCCATATCAAATCCCTCTTATTTGTCGGTACCAGGTTGCGGATCACTGTCGCCCGGGGAAAATCCCCTACCGAAATAGATAATATAGAGAAATTTTTCGCAAATGCAATCCACTTCGGAACGTCACCGTTTAAGCCGTGAATTTTGCAACGGTTGCGCGGAATCCTCCGGCTCCGGCGAATCCGGCGCCACCTCCGGCTCCGGCGGTTCCAGTTCCTTTGGCTCGCCTCCGGCAATGCGCGCGATCCGCCCCGCCCGCCGGCTGACATACGGCCCGTTCACGCGCCATTTGCGCGGCGAGGGAATAATCGCTGCCAGCCGCGAGGCTTGATCCAGAGAGAGCTGCCGCGCCGATTCGTGGAAATGATACTTCGCCGCCTCCTCCACCCCAAACACTCCCGGCCCGAATTCAATCAGGTTCAAGTACAATTCCAGTATCCGGTCCTTTGGCAACAGCCGCTCCAGCAGTATCGTAATAAAGGCCTCCCGTCCCTTCCGCCAGTAACTGCGGCTCGGCGAGAGATAGAGATTCTTCGCCAGTTGCTGCGTGATCGTGCTGCCCCCGCGCCGAATCTTCCCCGCCTTCTCGTTTTTTGCCTGGGCCTTCTTCATCGCCTCCCAGTCAAAGCCGTGATGCTGGTAGAAACGGTCATCTTCCGCCGCCACCGCCGCCAGTTTCATGACTCGCGGAATCTGCTCAAAGGGAATCCACGTCTGCCGGATGACAAGTTCCTTATCCTCCGCCCGCGCCTCACGCACCCGCATCCGCATCCAGGCCGTGCTGCGCGGATCATGAAACCGCAGCACAACCACCTGCAATATCGTCGTCACCACGGCGGCGAGCATGGCATAGAGCAGTAGCCACAGAATTATCCGCAAGATGCGCATCCACCACCCATGCCGCTAAGAATTTTCGGTCGTCGGACTTTAAGATAACAGAATCGGCTTGAAAAACAAGCCCTCCGGCTCCCATCGTGGCCATTCCGGTCGCCCGCATCACACAAAGGGCGGCCAAAGCCGCCCCTTGTGACATTTCAGGATTGGGCTTGGATCAGTGATGTGCTGTGACCCGGAAGAAACCGCGCGCCTCCAACGGCAGAGGCAGCATTGCCTGGGTGTCCGGCGTATCGAAGAGCGGGATCTCCATGCCGCCGATGGTGCTGTAGACCGTATAATACTCCGCACCCGGCACGGCATTCCAGTGCAGCGACATCATGCCGTCAAAGTAATAAAGCGTCAGCGCGTGCGGCGTCGGGTCGATCACCGCCGTCGGTATTTTCAGCCGCTGGTTGGTTTCCGCGTCAACCGCCAGCACATATTCTCCGGCCAGCAACGGCCGCATGAGCGGGCATTCCGCGTCAACTCCCGGCATCATGACCGCCGTTCCAATCATGTCGAACATCGAGTGTGCCGGTGGGATCCGTGGAATACACATGGATCATATGCATCCACGTAGCGTGAAGATTCACGCTCATGTCTCCGGGCCATAACGCCGGCGGCATGATACACGGCTTGAACTGCATGAATTCATACATTGGCACCGGCAAACAGGCGTCCGCCATTAGGTTGCCGTCGACGTCCGGCAGAAACCAGATGGTCTCGTTCGGCACCCAGTCGTGCCCGAGATGGGGTTGATGAATGCTCAGCGCCACTCCCCCGCCGCGCAGGGGATTCGTCAGCCAGTCCACACCGTGCGCATCGAGCAGCATCTCAAAACCCGGCTGCATCGCGCCGGCGAAGGTACCTTGCACGGCATCCGGAAGCATGTCGCCATCCGTGTCCGTCAAGATGTGGATTTGATGATTCAGTCCGTCGAGCATAATCATCGGGGCGCCCCAGTGCCCTTCACCGCCCACCCAGTCCATGGATTCGAACGACATGGGAACCTGCAGCGGCGGACCGAACTGCACCGGCGGCAGTGTCAGCGTCACCGTTCCGTTGAACACCTGAAAGGCCTGCAACTGAGCGACTCCCAGACCCGGAATGGCGCCGCAAACGAGCGCCAGCGAATAATCGGGAGGCAGCCACGGCGGCCGTTGATAGACCAACAGGTCGTACGCCCGCAGCGCGCCGAGCGGCACACTGCTCACCGTTCCGCCGCCGATCTGAAGTATCGCATAGGAATCCGTTCCGCTTCCCGTCGTGTCCAGATTCAAATACGAAACATACCGGATCGTCGCTAAGAGGGCCGTGAGTCGCCGCACGTAGGCGTTCATCGCATAGTTCACGCGGCGATTGAGATAGTCCTTCAGCGTCTCCTTCATCAGCGCGTCCGTCGTATCGAGTCCCGCGCCGATTTTATAAACCAGCTCCTTGGACAGCGCGTTGATCTCGCCTTCCGCACGGCTCTCGGTGGAATCCTGCGCTTTATGCTCCCACTCATGCACCAGCACTTCTTCGAGATGCACAAGCGCTGAAGAATCCCGTCCCGCCTCACCCAGCAGGGAGGAGTCCACGTTCATCTGGTCCCCGGCCGTGGTGCTGCACCCGTCCATCTTGGTGACACCCCAGATCCGGGTGTTCAACGTTTCGGCGTCGATCGCTCCGCGGCCCAACTGCCCGCGTAAATCCGCCGCTATCGTTGAACACGACACGGTGTGCGAGTCGCCGTTCGCATCCCAGTAATGCAGGGACGCGGGCGGCGGCGTGGCGATGCTGTCTATGGCCCGGGACACCGTCGCGGTTTGCGCGGAGTCCAGATCTTTTCCGCCATACTTGCCCGGCGTGGAAAAGCGGGATCCATTATCCTGCGCATCGATCGATAACGCGGCGAGTAATGCCACGCCCGCTGCCGCGATAAACCATCGCCATCGGATCATCTTGGCCCTCCTGCTGCCATACGGCCAGCAAAATAAGGATCATTTTAATTCCGGCTGGATGCTGATATCAACGGTGAATACTCTGCAATGTGCATAAGATGTACCAATATAATGCGTTTGTCAAGCGGCGCGGGCACCCGTGGGATTAACGACGCGACGATCTTAAAACCCATGGCGCGGAATGATCCTTGTTTCAGCCCGTCTATTGTGGAAACTAATGGGCGCAAGAGCGACATGCCTCCCTGCGGAATGGGCCCAAAAGGGCACTGCGAGATTGTTCATGAAACCGGAAGCAGTGGTGCGGGGGCACTTGTCTGCCGCAGCGTCTAACATTTTGCGAGCACAGTGCAGCATGAAGATGCAAAAAATATTGCGAAACGGATTTGGGGTTGGTGCGAAAGTTCTTCGGACGTTACGAAATGTTAGACATCACCCCTACTTGCGGCGGGCTCTATCCGCCCGGATTGACGATAAAACAATATACAAACGTTCAGTGGGAAAATGCAAGGATAATCTGCGTTCAGTCGTTATCCTGCTGTGAATGCGGCACATGTGTTGTTCTTATGTTCATTTCATGTGTAGACCGCAGCGGGAGATAGGACTTTGTGACGGCGAGGTGCGTTCACAAGCGTGCAAGGGAAGAGAGGCACGGGGAAGAAAGGATGAAGGCGGAAGGATGAAGGATGAAACAGACCTCAATCCGAGTGCTTGCAGCGGCGGTGTTTACTTCACAATTACTTGCGGCGGCCTTTGGCCGTCGTCTTTTATTCCGAATGCTTAAAGCGGCGGCGGATAGCGAAGATGAAGAGCGTCACGAGCGTGGCGGTGAGGGCGGTTTGCAACAGGGCCAGCAGTGAGACCACGAATCGAAGCAAGCTGTCAGTAACATGCTCGTCTTACCGCTACGCTGAACCAATGACGATCTAAACTGACAACCCGCAACGACGCGACAGCACTATCAAGAGCAAGGCTCCAATCCATCGGCCACCCCCATTCGCCCTTGTAGATAATTGCACCGTAGAACACACTCCACAACAGCAGAATCAAGCCACATATCCAAGCGGGGCGCCAGATGCTGCCGCCAAAATTGGACAAGCCCTTATAGAATGACAATAAAATTACACTTCGCCAATCAGTCTTCCAATCCTGTTTGGCCGCCATATACCGAGCCTCAAAGATTCCCCGCTCAAAATCGTTGGCGACAGGATGATTGAGGTCTTTGCGGAAGCGATCCGTGAGTTGCTGATAGGCAACGGCGACGCTATCCCATTGTGGCCGGTCTTTACCAAACACAGTTGGGTCATTAATTAGGTAATACTCATCTGCTAATTTCCTCCGCGTCGAAGGGTTACGTCTCCCAAAATCGTATGCAGAGGAATTGCTCCATTCGATCAGACGGCAATCAGTTCCAGAAAGTAGCAATCGTCCCATCTTAGTATTCCTAATCGCCAATCTAGCTCCTCCTCCGAGGTCATTATCGCGCAAGTCTATAATTGCTCTACGATTTGGATTCGATTCCTGAAACACAACATCTTCAATCGACAGTTTGCCCGGCTGCCTCTCCTTTCCCTCCATCTCTCTAATGCGTCCGCTACCCGGCCAAGTCAGTTTAACAATGTTCTTTACAATTATCTTAGAAAAGCTGCCAAGTGTACCAAAACTTGCATAAGACAGGTTCATATTGGCTTCTAATATTGCCGCATCGAAATCACCCGATCCAGAGAATACGGTATGCTCGAATGAAGCGAACACTGAGAATTGAGCATACTTGAAGACGGCGTCTTTCAGGAATGCAGCGCGATTGAAGAACACGACTCCCATCCTAATCCCGGGTCTTCTATTCAATTCGGTATCGAATACTGCGCAGCGAAAGTGGGCCGATTCCTTAAAGGTTGTATGTTCGAACGATGTGATACCGGCGAACCCGCACTTGAAGAAGTTTGCAAAGCCCGTGAATCTTACTTCAGTGAAATTCGCGCTCCCCAAAAACGTCGCATGGTCCAGTGAGGCAGTTCCGACAAACACGGCATTCTCAAAAACGGCATCAGCCGGAAACATGGCCTTACGAAACAGGTTTGACCGCTGCCACTCATATTCTCGCTTACGTTCTATATCAACAAACATCCAGCCGCTGAAATCCCATTTTTTAGCCTTCGCACTCCGCCACTCCCTGATCTGCCGCGCCAGCGCATTGCGGAATTCCTGCGGGTCTTTTTCTTCGCAGTGGAAGATGCACTTCCTGGTGGGGAAATTGGGGTTCTGGTAGATGGGGCGGTCGCAGCCGTCGTACTGGCATTTGTGGGTGGACATGATGATCCCTTCGGGAAATTCGAAGCTCAAGATTCGAAATTCAATTCAGACGATATTGCGGAGAGTCAGATTCCGGGCAGGTCGCGGACGACCTGCCTCGGCGGCACGCGAAACGGATTTCGGCCGGGTTGCGCGGATTTGTTTATCGCGGCGGACGGGGGCGGGGTCGTCCGCTTAACCCGGCTCGGCGCAAGTCAGACGGATGATGCGGGGAGTCAGATTCCGGGCAGAACGAAGACGATCCTTCCTTTGTCAGGACAGGCTCCGCCGCGGCGTAAATCACGAACGGGCGATGCAATCGGCCCCTACAGCCCCGAATACGCGTGGGGAGCGGAATCCCCGCGCGACGATCAGGAATGATTTTCTGCGGCCAGTGATTGAGATTGTCGCCGCTGGAGATCCTTCCGTAAGAACGTCAGGATGACGAGCGAAGAGGTCGTTTTTGTTCTTCGTTCTTCGTTCTTCGTTCTTCGTTTCCGAAACGAAACAGGGCGACATTGCTGCCGCCCTGCTGGGTGATCATTACCATCCTGCACCCGCAAAGCGGCCTCAGGACAAACACAAGAATTGAATAAAGCGACGAAGCGCACTGTCCGACAAAGTCGAGATCTCGCTACGCGGACCGTGCGGCACTACAAAACGTAGATGCAGGTCACTTCGCCGGCTGGGGGATCGCCGCCTGGCGGTCGATCTTGGGGCCGGCTTTGCAGACTTCGGGGGGACAGCCGTCGGCGAACTTTTTGAAATTCTCGATGAAGCGCGAGGCCAGATCTTTGTAGGCGGAATCGTACTCAGCCTTGTTGGTCCACGCCTTCGCCGGATACAAAACGTCGGTCGGCACGTCGGGGCAGGTTTTGGGGACGCTGAAGCCGAAAACCGGATCGGTGTAGTATTCCACGTCCTTGAGCTTGCCGTCGAGGGCGGCGTTGAGCAGATTGCGCGTGTGACGGATGGAGATGCGCTTGCCCACGCCGTACTTGCCGCCCACCCAGCCGGTGTTCACCAGCCAGCAGTCGACGCCGTATTTCAGGATCTTGTTCTTCAGCAGTTCGGCATAGCGGTAGGGCGGCAGCACCATGAACGGCGCGCCGTAGCAGGTGGAGAAGGTGATTTCCGGTTCGTCGGAAAGGCCCACTTCGGTGCCGGCGATCTTGGCCGTGTAGCCGGAGATGAAATGGTACATCGCCTGCTCGACCGACAGCCGCGCAATCGGCGGCATGACGCCCGAGGCGTCGCAGGTGAGCATGATGATGTTCTTCGGATGTCCGCCCATTTTCTCAGGCACGGAGTTGTCGATGTTGGAGAGCGGATAGGAGGCGCGCGTGTTTTCCGTCAGCTCCTCGTCGTCGAGGTCAATGTGGCGCGTGACACGATCATAGACCACGTTTTCCAGCACCGAGCCGAATTTTTGCGTGCAGGCGTAGATTTCCGGTTCCGCCGTCGCGGAGAGGCCGATGACCTTGGCGTAGCAGCCGTTCTCGTAGTTGAAAATGCCTTCGTCCGACCAGCCGTGCTCGTCGTCGCCGATGAGGAAGCGGTTGGGATCGGCCGAGAGCGTGGTCTTGCCGGTGCCCGAGAGGCCGAAGAAGACGGCGGTGTCGCCGGTCTTGCCGGTGTTGGCCGAGCAGTGCATGGACATCACGCCCTGCATGCGGCATAAGGTAGTTCATGATCGTGAACACGGATTTCTTGATTTCGCCGGCGTAGGCCGTGTTGCCGATGATGCAGACCTTCTGCTCGAAGTTGAGCAGAATGAACGTCGCGCCGGGAGTCATGTCGATGGACGGCATGCCCTTGAAAGACGGCACGGAAATGACGGTGAAGTCGGGCACGAAGCGCTGGTATTCTTCGCGCGTGGCACAGGGAATCAGCATGGTGCGCGCGAAGAGGCTGTGCCACGCAAGTTCGGTGATGACGCGCACGGGCAGGCGGTAATTCGGATCGGCGCCGGCGTAGCAGTCCTGCACGAACACGTCGCGGCCCTGCAGGAAACCCATCAGGCGGTCGTAGACTTCGTTGAACTTGTCGGGATTGAACGGGCGGTTGTATTCGCCCCACCAGACGTGCGCGCCGGTGGTGTCTTCCTTGACCACGAACTTGTCGTTGGCCGAGCGCGCGGTGTGCTTGCCGGTGTTGACGATGATCGGGCCGTTGATGGAAATCTGCGCTTCGCGGCGGAAGACGATCTCTTCGTAGAGCGCCTCGATCGGGCAGATTCCAGTAGGCCTGATGGAGATTGGTCAGCCCGATGAGATCGAGGCCGAGGAACGCCTTCTGGACGAGCGCTTCTTTCTGCGCGGGCGATTTGATATCTAAAATGTTGTTCATAGCCAGTCCCTCACCAGCTTGCGCTCACCGATGAAGATTTCATTCGGCGATTGCGGGTCCAGGACCCACTTGATCCGTTCCACACCTTCCTTGATGTCCTTGACGCTGCCGCAATAGCTAAGGCGCAGATGGCCTTCCATGCCGAATTCCTTGCCGGGCACGGTGACGACGCGGGCCTTGTCGAGGAGCATCTTGGAAAGCTTAAGGGAATCGGGTTGCCAGGCGGAAAAATCGGGCAGGCAGTAATAGGTGCCGTCCGGCTCCTGCAAATGCACGCCGCGGAAGGCCTTGAGTTCGCGGATCATCACATTGCGGTTGTTTTCGAGCATCATGCGCAGGCTTTCGATCACCGATTGCACGCCATTCAACGCGCCCTCGGCCGCGGCCTGCTGCACGACGACTGGTGGTGGTGGTAGTCTGGCCCTGGACGTTGATCATGATTTCGACCATCTTGCGCGGCGCCACGACCCAGCCGACGCGGAAGCCGGTCATGCCGTAGAGCTTGGAGACGCCGTTGATCGTGATCACGTGCGTATTCTCAAGATCCTTGTTCGTAAACTTGTAGGGGTTCGCCCACGTCTTGCCGTCGAAGACGAGCTTGTGGTAGATGTCGTCGGAGATGAACCAGATGCCCTTTTCTCGCAGAACTCGACGAGTTCGGCGATGAACGCCTCGGAGTAGATCGCGCCCGAGGGATTGTTGGGGCTGTTGACGATGATCGCCTTGGTGTAGGAGGAGACGTTCTTTTTGATGTCTTCCATCCGCGGATAGAAGCTGCCGTCCTCCGACTTCACGATGACCGGCACGCCCCAGAGCATCTTCACCATTTCCGGGTAGCTGACCCAGTAGGGGCTGAGGATGATGACTTCGTCCTGGGGATTGAGGATCGTGTAACAGCAGATTGTACAGCGACTGCTTGGCGCCGGCGGAGACGATGATGTTTTCCGGGGCGGCGATGCGGTCGTAGTTTTCTTCGGTGTAGCGGATAATCGCTTTCCGCAGCGACGGGGTGCCTTCGGTGGGGGTATACTTGATATCCCCCTGCGCGAGTTTGGCCGCGCTGGAAAGCAGCGCGCCGATGGGAGCTTTGTTTTTGGGTTCTCCCGCGCCCAGATGGATGACCGCTTCGCCCTTTTCCCGCAGAATGCGGGCTTCCTCGTTCAGCGCGAGGGTCGGGGACGGGGCGATTTTCCGTGCCAGTTGACTTAAGCTCATAGAAGGAAATGCCTTGTAAGGTACCGATTCGGGGAAATTGCGAATAAAATAACGATTTCCGACGATGAAGTCAAGGAGACGGCGCGGGAGTTTGTGACCGGAGCGCAGCTCGATGCAGTCCGAAGTGGCCTAAGCGGCGGTGGAATCGGACCTTCTCAGAATGATTCATGATGAATTAACACGTGAGCAGATTTGCAATAATATAGCTATATTGACGGCCTTGTCCAGTAATCTTCGTTACCCATGCGGAAACTTAACCATGCCATTGCATCGCTGTTTTTTCCTTCTTTTGACCTTGAGTTTCACTTACACCGCTGTCTGTGCGGCCGACTCGTCCGCAGACTCTGTCGCCTATGTTCTGCCGGAAATCAATCTTGTCACCAGCCGGCTGCCGCGCATGCAGGCGCTGGCGCTGCGTTCAGTGCAAGTGCTGGCGCGACCAGAATTGGAAGCCACACCGGCACGATCATTGGCCGAACTACTCATGACAGTGCCCGGAGTGCAAGTACGGCAGGTCGGTGCGTCGGGCGCGCTCGGAGATATATCCATTCGCGGCGGAAGTTTTCAGCAGACCGCGGTGATGATTGATGGCATAAAAGTGAACGATCCGCAAACCGGGCATCACAACTTGAATGTGCCGGTGGGACTGTCGGAGGTGGAACGCGTGGAGGTGTTGAACGGACCGGGATCCTCCCTGTTCGGGCCGAACGCGTTCAGCGGCGCGGTGAACCTGGTGACGCGGCAGGGAGCCGGGCGGTCAGTCAGCGGCAGCGTGGAAGGCGGCGAATACGGGCGGTTTGAAACACGCTTTGCGCTTTCCGCGCCGGTGGGCGCGTCGCGGAACCGGCTGTCACTGGCGCGCGCGGGCAGCCGCGGCTACACACGGAACACAGATTATGCCGTGTGGAACGGTTTTTATCGCGGCACAGTTTCCACAAAGCCGGGCGAGCTGAAGCTTGCAGCGGGGTATCTGGATCAGGATTTTGGAGCGAGCAGCTTTTATACGGCGGCGTATCCCAACCAGCACGAAGCCACGGAAACGCGGTTTGCGCAGATGGGACTAGCGATGGCGCGGCGCGGCTGGTCACTGACCCCGCAGCTCTGGTGGCGGCAACACCGGGACGATTACATTCTGGACTACGCGCGGCCCGACTGGTATCGCAATTTGCACCGCACAGAGGTGGTGGGTGGGGAATTGCAACTGACCGTCGATTCTCCGCTGGGGCAGACGGCGGCGGGAGGCGAAGATTCAATCGCAGGACATCGTGAGCAGCAACCTGAAAAATCACAGCCGCATGCTGGGCGGCGTGTTTCTTGAACACGGCCTGGATCTCGGCGCGAGACTGCGGGCCACGACGGGGGCGTTTGTCTATCACTACGGCGAATTCGGCTGGCAGGCGTGGCCGGATCTGACCGTGGCCTACGCACTGCGGCCCAGAGTGAGCGTGACGGGATCCGTGGGGTGGTCGTTCCGCATTCCGTCGTTCACCGAATTGTATTATCGCGATCCTGGAAATACGGGGAATACAGAACTCTGCGCCGGAGCGGGCGCTGTCGTATCAGGTGGGAATCCACGCGGGGACGCCGCGTTTGCGGGTGACGGCGGCGGTGTTTCATCGCCAGAGCCGTGATCTGATTGACTGGGTCAAGGTATCTGCGGGCGATCCGTGGCAGGCACGGAATATTTCGGTGGTGAGTTGCAGCGGCGTGGAGGCGAATTTCAGTTATCAGCCCGTGCCTTCCTCCCTGCTCACGCGTGAAGCTCGGGTACATGGGGCTTTCGACGGAGCGCGATACAGAGGGGTCATGTCCAAGAACGCGCTGATTTATCTGCGGCAGCAGATCACAGGTGACGTGGAATTGCGTCTACCGCTGAAATTGCAGAAGCGTTTGGTCGGCGCGGTATCTGGTGCGCGAGGGTTACGGAGATGTGGCGCTGGTGGATGCGCGACTGTCCCGCGCATTCCGGCAGCTCGAACCGTATGTGGCCGTGAGCAATCTTTTGGACCGCGCGTATACGGAGATTCCTTCCCTGCCGATGCCGGGGCGGTGGGTGCGCGCGGGCGTGGCGTGGAATGTGGGGAAATAACACGGTGGCGTTATGAAATGTTCAAGGGCGCACGGTGATGCGCCCTTTTGATTCTAAAGAAGGACACGGCATGCCATGTCCCTACGAAGAAAAAATATAAAACCCGAGTCAGAACCGAGCAGATTCCGGGCAGGTTGAAGACAACCTGCCTCGGCGGAAGACC
The DNA here is from genome assembly GCA_963735175.1 of uncultured bacterium. GTDB lineage: Bacteria > Electryoneota > RPQS01 > RPQS01 > RPQS01 > CAVTJX01. Next base: position 211,333 of record CAVTJX010000015.1, read on the forward strand.
ACCCCCCCTTGCCCCCCCCCGCCAGCGGGGGGGAATGGTGCATTAGATCTTCGCCAGCCAGCGGGCGATGCGGGTGCAGGCTTCGCGGATCGTGTCTTCCGAGGCGGCGAAGCTCAGGCGGATGGCGCGGTCGTCGCCGAAGACGGCGCCGGCCATTGTCGCCACGTACTCTTCTTCGAGCAGCGCGCGGGAAACGGCGAGGGAGCCGGGATAGGGCTTATTGCGCGCTTGCCAGAGGCCGTCGATGCGGGGAAAGACGTAGAACGCGCCTTCGGGCTTGGGCGCTTCGACGTGCGGCCATTGCGACACGAGGGAATACATCAAGTCGCGGCGCTGCTGAAAAATCGCGCGCATGCGCTTCGCGGTCGGCCTGATCATTGGAGAGCGCTTCGATGGCGGCGTGCTGGGCGATGGCGCTGGGCGAACTGGTCATCTGCGACTGGAGCTTGGCCGCGGCGGCCACGAGTTCCTTCGGGCCGCAGCCGTAGCCGAGCCGCCAGCCGGTCATGGCGTAGGTTTTGGAAAGACTGCTGACATAGAGCGTGCGCTCGTACAAGTTCGGGCAGATGCGCGGGCGAGGCCTGCTCGCGGCCGTCATACGAGAGATGCTCGTAGACCTCGTCCGACAGAATCCAGGCGTTGGAGTCCAGCATCACCGGGGCGAGGGCGGCGATCTCGGCCTTCGTGTAGGCCGTGGAGGACGGATTCGACGGCGTGATCAGCACGATCAGCTTGGTCTTCGGCGTAATCGCCTTGGCCAGTTGCGTCGGGAGAAATCAGATAGCGGTCGCGCGGTTCGGTTTCGAGAATCACCGGCACGCCTTCGGCGAGCTTGATCAGCTCGGGGTACGCGAGAAAATACGGCGCGGGCAGAATCACCTCGTCGCCGGGATTGATCGCGGCGAGCAGGAAATTCGTGATCACATGCTTGCCGCCGTTGGAAACGAGGATCTGCTCGGGCGTATAGTCCAGATGCTGATCGCGGGCGAGCTTGGCGGCAATGGTTTTGCGCAACGCGAGCGTGCCGCGGCCTTCGGTGTAGCGCGTGATGCCGTGGTCAATGGCATATTTGCCGGCCTCGCGAATCGGCGCGGGGGTGTCAAAATCGGGTTCGCCCACGGACAGCGACAACACGGGCTTACCCTCGGCTTTGAGGGCGGCGGCGCGGGCAACGGTTTCCAGGGTCAGTGCGGAAGCGATCCGCGTAGTACGGTCAGCGGGAGGATGCAACACGAGACAGGCTCCGAAGAAAACAAAAAGCGCAAAATAAGAAGTAGACAAGCGGGTCGAATTTATCCATTATATTCAGGACACTCGGAAATCTCATCGGCCCTGACCAATAATACAAAATTCTCCCGGGCAAATGCACGGAATCATGCCACGCGGGATTGTAAGTTTGGCCGGAGATGTTATCCTATAGTCATGAAACAATGGGGAGTAGATTATGAGCAAAATTCTGGCCATTTGTGGACTGCTGATTTTTCTGGGCGGATCGGCGCGGGCGGACGCTTTGGACAGCGCGCTGTCGGTGATTGGCCGCACGCGTACGGACTTTCGAGTCGACCCTGAGATCATGTCGGTGCGGCCCGCAGGCGATCTGAAGCTGCCCATCTTTGATCAATGGTTTGCGCATCCGCTGCGGGCGCCGTTTTTCGAGCGGCATTTGCGTAATGCCATGCTGGATTCCAGGGGCGAGCTGCATCCGCTCTGGAGCAGCGCCGCGGGGATGTTGGGCGTCACTACGCGGCGGGCTTTGATCCCCCCTTCCCCGCTGCTTGAATACGCGGAGCGCGCGAAGCAGGAGGACGCGTTAAAATCCGCGATTCATGCGCTGGACAGCGAAGCCCATGTTCCCTCAACCGAAAGCGCTGCCGGTGGCCTTGCAGGAGATCGCGGCGATGCTGCTGCGGGCGGAAGTTGACGCGATTTTGTGGCGCGAACTGGCATTGCGCAAAATACCTGAAAAAAAACGCGCGGATCTCTACGCGATGCTGCAGGAGCCGTTGGAACGCAGCGCCGGAGACAGCTCCGATGCGGAATCGGATTCACCGGAAGGACTTGGGACGTACTACGAGCAGATGGACCTGCTGGCGAGCATGGATTTGAAAGCCCTGGCGAGCGGCGCGGATGATTTGACGGCGGTGGTGGATTCGGCGCGGCAATTTCTGTATGCGGCAACCGCGCCGGAGCGGTTTGATTTCGTCTGCCACACTCGCTACGGTACCATCCGCCTGACGACTGGCCGCGACGACAATTATCCCGCGGGCGATCCTTATCTGCTGCTGGTGGATCTGAGCGGCAACGACGTCTATCACGGCGGGGCGGCGAGCGACGCCACGCATCCGGTGAGCGTGGTCATCGACATGTTCGGCGACGACCGCTACGAATCCGCGGGCGCTGCCGGCCTTCGGCGCGGGACTGCTGGGGTACGGGATACTCGTGGATGCCGACGGAAATGATCAGTACCAAAGCGCGGGTTTCTACAGCGACGGCTGCGGCTATGCGGGAGTCGGCCTGCTGATGGATGGCGGCGGGAACGATGCGTATGACGTTATCGGCAGCGGTCAGGGATTCGGACGGTTCGGCATCGGCATTTTAGCGGACGCGGGCGGCAATGATACGTATCACGCCTACGTCTGTTCGCAAGGCTGCGGGATGACGCGCGGGCTGGGGCTGCTCGCGGATTTTATGGGCAACGACCAGTACATTGCCAACGACACGGACATTCGCTATCCCAGTCCGCAGTCGCCGGAACACAACGCGAGTATGTGCCAGGGGGCGGGCTACGGACTGCGGCGCGATTACATCGACGGGCATTCGCTGCCGGGCGGCGTGGGAATGCTGCTCGACGGCGCGGGCGACGACCATTATTCCGCCGGCGTCTTCGCACAGGCGGTGGGCTACTGGTATGCCATCGGCATTCTGGACGACCGCGCGGGCAACGATCTTTATCAGGCTGTGTGGTACGGACAGTCGGCCACGGCGCACATGGGATTCAGTTACCTGTGCGAAGGCGGCGGCGATGACGGTATGCTTCGAAAATGACGATGAGCGCGGGCGCGGCCAATGATCTGTCGGCGAGTCTGTTTGTGGACGAAGGCGGGAACGACACCTATCAGCAGGAAGCGAATTGCCTGGGGCGGAGTTTGAATTCCAGCGTGGCGCTGTTTGTCGATCTGGCCGGGGATGACCACTACGCGGGGCACGACGGCTTTGGCAGCAGCCGCAGCGATTTTAACAAAGGCTTGCGCGCCGAGATTCCGGCGGCGGCGATCTTCCTCGATCTGGGCGGCGAGGACACCTATGCCGACAGCACGGCGGGAAATAACCGGTCGTGGCAACAGCACGCAGCGACACCGATTCCGGTTTTACACGGCGTGGGATGGGACCGCGAGGGCGCGTCACTGAAGTGGTAAGCGGCGCCACGATTGTCAATCAGCAGAAGCCCCGGAAAGGGGCTCTGCTCATTTGCGACTCCGTGTGTGCGATGATTACTTGACCAGTAGCAATTTCTGCATTTGGACAACCGCGCCGGCCCGCAGGCGGACGAAGTAGGTTCCCGAAGGAACGGTCGTGCCGTCAAAGCGCACGGCATAACTTCCCGCCGGATACTCTTCATTCACCAACGTGCTGACAAGACGACCGGCGAGATCAAAGACATCCAGCCGCACGACCACGGCATCCTTCACGTCGAAGCGGAGCATCGTGGTAGGGTTGAAGGGATTCGGATAAGCTGGGTAAAGCGCGGTCGCGGTCGGGATTGCGGCCGGGTATTCGTTTCCACCGGCGCTATCCCCGTGCCGTCGAGCGAGCCTTCCTTATCACCCTCTGCCAGCAGCAGCAGATCGGTACACGGCACGTGGCCCGCGTTGTCGAAGATTTCCGGTTTGTTCCACGGCTGCAAGGCGAGATCCGGCGCAATTCCCTGATACTTGCCGACGATTCCGTATTCGGAGCCGTCCTGGATGTTGCTCTGCCAGATGGCCAGGCGGTGGTTGTCGAAGTATTGCGTCGTGCTGTGGGCGTCATAGAGTTGCTGGTTGGCCAACGGTCCGAAACCCTGCGCCACGGCAATCACCGGGCGGGACTGGTCCTGGTCCGTGGTCTCATTCAGCCGCAGCGGATCAACAAACGCGGCGGCGGAGCGGCGGGCGGCCCAGACGTCGGGATCCCGGGCCTGGTCGATCAGGGCGGCGTAACTGATGTAGAAGACATCGGGACTCAGGACCGCGATATCCGAGGGTCCGTACATGTTGGGATTGACACCGCGCACTGCGGACACCCAGCTCACCCAGCCGCCAAAGGGAGCGTCGTAGATTTCCGCGGAGATGGCAGGCAAGTTGTCGCGGTTGTAGCCAACGACAAAGCGGCTGTCTGTCAACCGGGCGATGCACGGCCAAGCTCTCGGTGATCACCGAAATGCTGGTCTCGCGCAGATCCATCGGAACCCCGCTCCAGCCGGGTTCCACTCCCGTTTGCACCGTCTGTAGCAGGTCGCGCCCCGTAAGCGGGACGTCTTTTTCGAACACGACGATGTAGCGGTGAGCATCGAGGGCGATTATGTCGGGCTTTGTAAAGTGATCGATGCCATTGCCGACGAGCGGCTGATCCACAAGCGTAATGTCGGAGGATTCCAGCGAGTAGCGCACCTGATAGCCCATCGTGAGAGTGGGCAGAGTGTGCCAGGCCACCATGTAGCCCTTGCGGATGCAGGCCACGGTGGGATGGTCCACGATTAAATGCTGATTCGTGAGGACGATTTCATCCTCCAACCAGCTGAATTGCGAACCGCATCCGTCCCAGAGGAAGCGGCGGCCCTTGATGGTATCGTAATCTCCCGTGCCGAAGGCAGCTTGCTCCTTCCACACGATCATGCCGCGATCGCCCTCGGCATTAAAGGCTACGGCGGGCAGAGCCCGCAGGGTTCCCGTAACGTTGCTGCTGTTCACCTGCATCTGGGCAAACTCCGACGATCCCATCTGGCTGTAGATTCGGCACCAGATATTGCCCTCGTACGTGGACGCCCAGACAGACAGGAAAGTCCCGTCGGCGGGATTGGCGGCAATGGCGGGATCAGACTGGGAAAGGTCGGCATACTTGATTTGATTGACGCGGAGTTCCGTCGGATCGGCCGTAATCGCCGGACAATCCTCCGGCGTAATCGGGACGGTCGGATTCAACCAGATGCACTTGGATTGACCCATGACATTCAGCCGCGCCCAATCGGCTCCGGGAATCTGGGTTGTGCTGGCTTCGCGCACGGTGGTGGGCGCACCGATGTAGTAGGACAGGTAATGCAGGTAGTTGTCGTTGATATTGTCGTCCGCCGTGGTCCGGCGGTACAGCATCCACAGATTGTTATCCGCCGCCAGCAGTGCGTTCAGGCTGTTGAACCGCGAATCGCCGAGACCGCGGGCAATTTTATCCAGCGTGCGGTAAATGGCATACTCTTCAATGCCGTGGATGGATGCGGGAAGGCCGCCCGGCCAGTAGTAGTTTTCGCCGATGAGCAGATTCTTGGCCAGCAGCATTCCATAGTATTCGGAGTCCAGCCGGCGGTGCTGCGGGAGGTCGCCCCACCATGTGTATTGACTGCCCTGGTGGCCGTTGTAAAGGAGACGCGTCGCCACCCAACCCGGCCCCAGCGAGTCTTCGAGCTGCCCCAGACAGGGATTGTTGATTGTGCCGTTGTGGATGAAGGAATAGGTCCGGGTGCCGAACATGTTGGAGTAGACAAACGGATGCGGGTTCGTGATTCCGGTGTAGGCGACTGCCGCCGTCATTGCGCGCGTGGGCCATCACACCCCATGCTCCCTGGTCCCGCGCCAGATTGCAGCGGGTTGTGTAAGCTCCCGGCACGGGATAAATACTGCCGGGATCCCGCAGGATCCGGACGGGCTGGTTGGGGACGTAGTCCGTGACCGACCAGCCGTTGTTGCTGCTGTTGTTGTCCGCCAGATCCGGCAGACGCGCGACCGCCGCATCATAGACGGTCTGATTCCCGCCTCCGACTGACGGAGTTCCAACGACACCCCAAAATTGGCAAGCGAAGACTTGAGACAAATACAGACCAACCAGAAGCACCCCGAGGAGCAGGGCAATCAGCCAACCGCGCCTCCACGCCGAAGCCATAATTTTCTTCATGCGCATTCTCCGGAAAAGGTGAATCGATCCGCGGAGCCTTTCCCCGCGGCAAAGGCAGCCACTCGGCATCCCAGTCTCTCCCGACAATCCGCCGCCATCAGCCGGTCCAAACCATACCGGACCCACGACCTCACGTTTTAGAATATGGCAATTGCTATGGCAATTGTCAAGCAATTTTATATAAATTGAGAATGTTTAATTTATAATGCATAACAAAATGGTGTATTGATTTGGCATGACTTCTCCTTAGCTCTAATGGTGGATTGTCTTTACTCCATTCCTGACAGCTAAGTCTTTAATATTTTAATGATCCTGAGATTCGTTTCAGTCAGTACGTGAAACAATTCGCTTGACTCTTTGCAGTAAATATTGTTAAATAGGCTATCTTGCCCCCGTCTGTATAAAGGGGCACGCTTAACCGCAAGCGAATCCCAATTCCCGGCGGTTTTACTGAGTGACGATTCGCATCTTGTTGATCAGAAAGTTCGCGACTTTCTAAGAATTCCTGTTATTGCAATAGTTCCGAGGCCATCACACGCGGAGTCAGCCATGAACGTGTTCGAAGAATCCATCGAGTACCATTCGCGAGGACGTAAAGGCAAGATTGAAGTCGTCCCCACGAAGCCCTGCCGCACTCAACATGATCTGTCACTGGCCTATACCCCGGGTGTGGCTGAACCGTGCCTGCGGATCGAGAAGGATCCGTCCTGGCCTATACCTATACCGCCAAAGGCAATCTGGTCGCGGTGGTTTCCAACGGCACGGCGGTGCTCGGCCTCGGCGACATCGGCGCGCTGGCCGGCAAGCCGGTGATGGAAGGCAAGGGGGTGCTGTTCAAGAGATTTGCCGACGTGGACGTGTTCGACATCGAACTCAACACGCATGACGCCGACGAGATCATCAAGGTCGTGCAGCTCCTCGAACCGACCTTCGGCGGCATCAACCTCGAAGACATCAAGGCCCCGGAGTGCTTCTATATTGAAGAAACGCTCAAGGCCACGATGAACATCCCGGTCTTCCACGACGACCAGCACGGCACGGCGATCATCTCCGGCGCGGCGCTGATTAACGCGCTGGAAATCGTGGGCAAGGACATCGGCAAGGTGACGGTGGTGTTCAGCGGCGCGGGCGCCGCGGGCATCGCCTGCGCGATGATGTATGAGAAGCTTGGCATCAAGCACGAGAACATCCTGCTGCTCGACACCAAGGGCGTGCTCTACCACGGGCGCGAGGACCTCGACCCGGCGCACCCGAAATACAACAAGTACAAAGCCTATTTCGCCGCCGAAACCAAGCGCCGCAGCCTGGCCGACGCGTTGAAGGACGCCGACGTGTTCTGCGGCTGCTCCGTCGCCAATGTGGTCACCAAGGAAATGGTGCGCTCGATGGCGAAGGACCCGATCGTCTTCGCCATGGCCAATCCCAATCCCGAAATCACCTACCCCGACGCCAAGGACGCGCGCTCGGACGTGATCATGGCCACGGGCCGCAGCGATTACCCGAACCAGGTCAACAACGTCCTCGGTTTCCCGTTCATCTTCCGCGGCGCGCTGGACGTTCACGCCAGCCAGATCAACGAACCGATGAAGATCGCCGCGGCGCACGCGCTGGCCAGTCTGGCCAAGCAGGACGTGCCCGATTACGTGTGCGCGGCCTACGGCGTGGATCGCATCCGCTTCGGACGCGAATACCTGATTCCGAAGCCGGTGGATCACCGCGTGCTCTTGTGGGAAGCCGTGGCCGTGGCGAAGGCCGCCTGCGAAAGCGGCGTGGCCCGCAAGCCGATTACGGATTTTGACGCCTACCGCGAGCAGCTCGAACGCCTGCTTGGGTCACGGTCGCGAAATCACGCGCATGTTCATCAACCGCGCGAAGATGAATCCGAAGCGCATCGCTTTCCCCGAAGGCGAACAGCCGAAGATCCTGCGGGCGGCGGAGATGATCGTCGATGAAGGGATCGGCACGCCGATCCTGATCGGCGACCGCCAGCGGATCGAAGCCATGCGAGGTCGAACTCGGGCTCACGCTGCGCAACTGCGAAGTCGTGGATCCGCACGAGTTCACCGCGGATCAGATTCTCGAAATGGTGGAGGACATCTGGGAGCACCGGCAGCGCAAGGGGATCACCAAGCGCGAGGCCGGCAAGCTGCTGCGCCACGCGAATTACGTGGCGGCGGAACTGGTGCGCATGCATAAAGCCGACGCCGTGGTGGCGGGCGTCGCCCAGCATTATCCCGACACGATCCGGCCCGCGCTGCAACTGCTGCACAAGAAGCCGGGCGTCAAGCGCGTGGCCGCGTTGTTCGCGCTGATGTTCAAGGACAAGACGGTGTTCCTCGCCGACACCGCCGTGAATGTGGACAACAACGAAGCCGAAGACCTGGCCGAAACGGCGATCCTGTCCGCCGACACCGTCAAGCAGCACTTCGGCATCGAACCGCGCGTGGCGATGCTCAGTTTCTCGAACTTCGGCAGCGTGATCCATCCCGAGGCGCAGAAGATGGCGCGAGGCCACGGCGATCGTTAAGAAACTGCGGCCCGACATCATCATCGACGGCGAAATGCAGGCCGATACCGCAGTGGTGCAGGAGATTCTCGACGGCACCTACCCGTTCTCGACGCTGAAGGGCGGCTCGGCCAACACGCTGATCTTCCCCGATATGTCCTCGGGCAACATCGCATACAAATTGCTCATGCGCCTCGGCAACGCCGAAGCCATCGGCCCGATTCTGATGGGTATGAAGGAAAGCGTCCACGTACTGCAGCGCGACTGCGACGTTTCGGAAATCGTGCAGATGGCCGCTTACGCCGCCGTCGACGCCGCCGACTAAACGTCGACGTTCTATCCGTAGCGCTGGCGCCGTTGATTACCGCCGCTGCGCTGGCTGCGAACGTGACGTTCGTTCCGTGATGGCCAGCAACACCGCCGCTGCGCGGGCTGCGAACGTGGCGTTCGATCCGTGATGGCCAGCAACACCGCCGCTACGCGGGCTGGATCTTACCACGCCGTGCGGCCTCTCCAGAGGCTGCCGTCTGCGAACGTGACGTTCGCTCCGATGCGCTGACATCCTTGATTGCTACCCGTCGCTGCGGTTTGTTTCCACTATCAGACAATAAACATAACACAAAGCCCGGCGTGGAAAACGCCGGGCTTTGTGTCTGTGGTCGGGCTTTGCCGGGGGTTATTTCTGAACGGTACCCTCGGGCAGTCCGAAAGTGGGAGGAAGTGTCAGGTTCGGCGCGGCGCCGGGGCAGACGCCAACGACGGCATAGAAGCGCCGGCCACCCGCCAGAGCGATCGCGCCGCTGTGCGTGTAAACCGTAGCCGATGGCCCAAGAACCGGTACGATCCCGGGTTGCAGGATACTCCAGCTTGCCGGGAAGCCCTCGACGTCGGCACTGACATAAACCGTGTACGTGCCGCTGAATGTGCTGTCAGCGGTCCAGCGCAGCTCGATGTCGGTGGGGAAGACCAATACACTCGTCAAATCCGTAACGGTATCGGGCGTGCACAATCCGGCGCAGACGAGTTGTGCCCGGTAGGTCGTGGGGAACGGATTGCCCGTGTCAAACGCCGGGGCGACGAACACGGTATACGTACCCGCTCCGAGCAGAGCCGTGACCGCTTTGGGCACACACGGATTGGCCGTGTCGCCCGCCAGGGTAATCGGGCTCGCGCAGTTGGTCGCGTCCACGATGGCGATCAACGCTTTCAGGCCGCTGGTAACCGTCAGTGTAGCGTTAGCCGAATCGGTCAGGGTAAACGTATACCAGTCGGTATCGCGGAAACAGTTATTGAGCGTTACCTTATCCTGATAGTTGAAGGCCACGCCGCAAATCGTCTGCGCACAGAGCACGCTGCCAAAGGTTGGACTGGTATCGGCGCAGCCGCCGTCAGGATCGGTCGTGTGGAAGAGCGGATCAAAGCGGTTTTCCGCCGTCTCGATCACGTCCCCGCCGCCGCAGACCGGCGCCACGCACGGGCAGGGGCCGTTGTCATACACTGTCAAAAGGTAACTGCCGGAGCCGGTCGAGAAGCGACCCACGCGGATGTAGTAGGTTCCCGCGTGAAGCTCGCCGCCGAGGTAAGATGTCAGGCTACCGGTGCCCTGTTGGCTGACGCTCGCCCATTCCGGCACGGGGAAATGCGACTTGTCGTCGTTGCAGAGGATGGCCGTGCCGCAACAGTTGCCCAAGCCTTCATACACCGACAAGTGCATGTCGCTGTTACCCGCGCTATCGGTCAGGCTCATACGTGATGCGGGCGCACTGCGCGAGCGTCATCTGGTAGAAGACATCCGGTCCGCGCCGAACGGAAACCGCTTTCACACGTATCGGCGCAGTCGGCGACAAAGCCCGCCGTGGTACCGCCATAGACCACCGAACTGTTGGCGGCGGGCGGCGTCAGCGTGAGGGCGTTGCCGCAGTTGTCACCGGGCGGCGGTGGCAGGACATTGGCCACGGCGGCATCGCAAGCAGCGCAGTTTACGGAGTCGGCGCGGTAGGCGCGCACGGAGTACGTACCGGCCACGTTTGTCGTGTAGGTGGTGCCTGTCGCTCCCGCGATGATATTGGCGTTGGCGCACACGCCGCCCGTGTACCACTGGTAGATAATCGCACCGCCATAACCGCCGCTGGCATTCGCCACGAGCGTTACCGAACCGACGGCGGATACATCATTCGCCGTCACGATGGGTGCGGCGCACCCACCCTGCGGGTAGACTTCGAGGTCGTCGATATAGGTCCGCCCCGCCGATCGCTTGGTGAGGCCGTGGAATCCGATGTAAAAGACGCCGGTCGACGGTTGGATCGGAACCACGACCGTGTCGCGCGTGTAGGTCGTCGAAAGGAACGTGTAAATCGGCAGCAGCGTCTGCGTCATGACCGCCGAGGCCGGACCCACGCCAAGCTTCACCTCGAGCGATTCCGGCACCGTGACCGATGCGCCACGCCGCCAGAAAGACAGTATGTAGGGCCGTCCACCTTCCAGTTCGATACCCTTGGTGAAGAGCCAGTCGTCATTGCCCGCGCTTGCGCCGAGGAGCGAGGCGGAATTCGGCGCGCTGCGCGGGCTCGTGCTGTAGCCTTCCCAAACCGGCGCGATGCTGTTCGTATTCTCCGTGCTCCAGCACGACGGCAATGATGGCGAAGCGACGGCGTCGAAATTTTCCGTATAGGGCGGAGTCACCGGCAAGCAGGCGCTCAGGCTCCACTGCAACACGAAATCGCCACAAGCCGTAGTCAGCGAAAAGCCGCCGACGACAAAATAGAGCGTCTGCGTGGAACCGGTAGTGTTGGTCCACGAATAGCGCCGGGTATCCGGGTCATCGGCGCAGCCGACGAGATTCGTCCCCGGACAGGCGCCGCCCCAAAGCAGTGAATGGCGGCTGTCGAGTGTGTTGGACGACTGCCAGATCGCTCCTTCATAACCTGCCGGAACGACCATCTGGAAGACCATGTCCTGTCCCGATGCGCCGCACGACTGGCCGGGGCTGGTATCGACGGTTCCACAGTTGTTATAATTCGCGCTGTCGCGCGCGCCGGTCAACAGGATCGCCGAGGCGCAATTGATGCCGGTCTTCACAGTCACTGTCACGCGGAGTGTGTCATTGGTACGGTCTTCATCGGTGGCAAGATCGGACCAGACGGCGAGCACGTAGGTCCCCGCCGTGCCGGGCATGGTGATGTTCGTGGCGAAGGTGTGCAGGTCAACACCAAGCTGTGCTAAAGAAGGCGAAGTCTTCGGAGATCGTGGCTCCGCCGTTGAAAAGGTAACGGACGGGCGCCGATTCCGTCGTCGTGCCGAAGTTGATGAACCGCCCGGTCACAGAAACCGAAGCGCTGGTTTCGTACGTTCCGGCAAGCGGGCTGATGATTGCGGTGATCGCATAGTTATGGGTCAGCGCGAGATTCAACCGTCGCGATCTGCAACCGCCACGCGTGTACTTTGCCCGTGTCGCCGCTCGCGTCATCATAAATCAACAGCATCCAGTTGCCGTTGGGATCGAGACCGTCAAAGGCGCTGAGGGCAACCTCCGGACGGTACGAATTGGTCATGGGAGCGACAGCCGTGGTGATCGACACACCGGCCTCATCATCGAAGCGGGTGCGGATCATATTGTCACCGGTGCTGCCGTTATCCGTGGAGAGTTCGATCTGCACACCGGTCGGGCCACGGAGAAACATATCCATATCGCCGTCAAACGAGTGAATCAGTGAATCGATCTGTACTTCCACATCCAGCGTATATGTCCCGAGGCCGGACACCGCGATCGTGGATCGTACGGAATCTGTGCCCGCGCCACCCGTTCCGGCGGGCGGGATGCGCAACGGTGTGTCGGTGGAGAGAAACGTCGTGCCGCCATTCTCGTCGAGTGCGCCCGGCGCCGGGCTGTGTATACCGGCGGCGCTAAACCGCTCTTCAGCGGCATAATCCTCAATGGCCGCCTTCTTCAGCCAGGCTGAGGGTGGCTCCAGCCTCGTCAAGCGCGACCGCATCCTTGGCGGCGGCGCGGACGCTCGCGTGTGCGGCGTCTGCGGCCACGGCTTCCTGAGCTGTAAGCTGCGCGGCTTCAATCTCGGTAACGGCAACAGGAAGTTCCGAAACCGGAATTTCGACCTTGGCGGTCGATCTCATTAACGGTTGCCGCGTGCATTACGTGACGTCAGATTCAACCGTTGACTACTTGTTCGAACCAGTTGCTCAATGTCGGATTTAACGGAGGGTCCCGCGATCAACCCAAACGGACCCAGCACAATGGCCAGAAGGCCCAGTAGCCCTAAAGCGATCGATGTTCTCTTCATCCCATCACCCTTTCTTGCGGTTCTTGATTACACCCGTAATTTCCGACCTGAATTTTCTGGGAGATAATGAGGACAGTGATAAACTCGTAGTTGACAATTATTATCTGATTTAAGTTACTGCCAAGTATTTCGGATGTCAATATATAAATACATTCTCGTCAAGAATGTAAAGTGTTTATAATTATTGCAAGTTAGTCAATCTGAACCGTGGGGATATAGTGGAATATGCCAATATTCCTCCAATTTAAAATTTCACACATGCCGAGGTTTGCCCGCATTATAGGAGGACTGGGGGTGAAATGCGCAAGAGAGGTTGCGTCCTTACGAATAATTCAGTATGATTAACTGAGGCACGGCGAAAGCCGGCGGCCTCTGGGTTGTATGTCCGAGATTTCAGAGTCTGCATCTTGAAAATTCCTGTTCGCCTGTCTTGCGGACCTCACCTTTAACTGCCCTTCCTCTTCCCGCTATTTGGAGACGCCCATGGCCGTTGTTGAAAAACGCGTCGCTCCGCTCCGTTCCTTCGAGTCTACGCCCTCGGAATTGACAGTGCGCGCTATCTTGTCCGGATTGGTGGTCGGATCGCTGATCGGCGCCTCGAACGTCTGCATCGGCCTTAAAATCGGTTGGACGTTCGGCGCTTCGATCACCGCCGCCGTGATTGCGTTTGCCCTGTTCCGCTCGATGTCGAAGCTGCTGACCCGCCCCTACGGCGCCAAGGAAAACCTGATTACGGCCACCGCCGGCAGCGCCGCCGGGACGATGGCCTCGGCGGGCGGCTTTGTGGCCTGCATCCCCGCGCTGGAAATGTATCTGAAGGAGCAGGGGCAGGGCCTGCTCGGCTACGGGCAACTGGTGATCTGGGCGACGGCCATCGCCTTCCTCGGCGTGTTCTTCGCCATTCCGCTGCGCAAGCAGATGGTGGTGCGCGAAAAGCTGAAATACCCGTCGGGCACGGCCGCGGCGGAGACCATCCGCGCAATGTACGCCTCGGGCGCGGACGCGCTGAAGAAAGCGAAGCTGCTGCTGTGGTCGGCGGTGTTTGCCGCCGGACTGAAGTTGCTGTTCAGCATCAAGCCGCTGGGCATCGGGCATTTCGCGGATTTCTCGATGGACGACCTGGGCATTACCTCCATCGGCATCCTCGGCATCGGCATGGCCTCGCTGCGGCTCGGCATCGGCCTCTCGCCGATGATGATTGGCGCGGGCGTGCTGGTCGGTCCCAAGGTCGGCTGGTCGCTGTTCGCGGGCTCGATTCTCGCCTGGGGCATCGGCGCGCCGATCCTCTTCGACCATGAATATCGTGGCGGGCACGGAGAAGGGCGTCTACCTGTCGGCCTTCCGCTGGCTGCTGTGGCCGGGCGTGGCCTGCATGGTGGCGGCGGGTTTTGCCAGCCTCGCGCTGCAGTATAAGGTGTTCGGGAAGACCTTCAGCTCGTTTATGAAGATGGTGCGCGGCGAGAAGCAGGTCGTAGATGCGGCGGACGCGGACGACGCGCCGGATCCGTTCCCCATGAGCTGGTGGGCGGTGGGCATGATCTGCGCCACGACGCTGACGACCACGCTGGCCTATATGTATTTCGGGATTCCCATCTGGATGGGCATTCTGGCGGTGCTGCTCTCGTTCCTGATCGCCACGATTTCCGTGCGCGCCACGGGCGAGACGGACATCAACCCCGTGGGCGCGATGGGCAAGATCACGCAGGTGGTCTACGGCGCGCTGCATCCGGGGCAGATTCCCACCAACCTGATGGCGGCGGGCATCACGGCGGCGGGTGCAAGCCAGTCGGGCGATCTGATGCACGACCTGAAGGCCGGCTATATGCTGAAGGTGTCGATCCGGCGGCAGGTGATCGCGCAGCTCATCGGCGTGACGACCGGCGTGTTTACGGCGGCCGCCGTCTACCGGCTGCTGACAGCGGCCTACCAGATCCCCAGCGACGACCTGCCCGGCCCGGCGGTGATGGCCTGGGATGCGATGGCGAAGCTGCTGGCGCAGGGGCTGAAGTCGTTGCCGGCGCACGCCATGACCGCGGCGCTGGTGGGCGCCATCGTCGGCGCGGCGCTGCCGTTCCTCGCGCGGATCAAGAAGATCAGCAAATGGCTGCCCTCGCCCATCGCCCTCGGCATCGCCTTTATGGTCACGCCGTACTCCGCGCTGTCCATGTGGCTGGGCGCGATCCTCACCTGGGGCTACAACCGCAAGCACGCGGACAAGGTGGACGCCTACGGCGCGTCACTGGCGTCCGGATTAATTGCGGGCGAGGGGCTGATGATGGTCGTCGTCGCCATTCTGTTGATTCTACAGGTCAGTTGGGTATAACCGCACACGGGCGGCGGCTAAAGCCGCCGCCCGCTTCTTTTTTGGGAGTTCATCACTTGCTTCGATCCACTTCCACCGGACTGCGCGCCGCGCTGGCGTTCCTCGGTTCCCGGCAGTTTGTGATGCTGCTCCTTTGCCTCGTCATCCTGGCCGATACCGCGGACGCCGCGAAAAAGAAACGGCGCAGGGGCAAGCCGCAATACCGGTTGGTGAGTCAGGAGAAGCCCGTCGGGCTGCGGGTGGACGTGCAGGCGGTACGCGATTCACTCGTAAAGACCGCGCTGACTCCTGCCGCGCAGGTGGATGTCGCCTTGCGGCTTGGCGTTTTCCGGGAAAGCGACTTGTCCTTTCAGACGCTGTTGCAGATCGACCGCCCCACCGCCTGGCAGGCCCGGGCGCGGGATGCATTTCTGAACTACCGTTTCCGTGACGCGCGCGTCGCGCTCGACAGCCTCATGCGCTACCCGGCCACGGACGCGTCACGCGCGCTCTACTACCGCTGGGAACTGATGCGCGAAAATCTCGGCGAACTGGACCGGCTGACGAACGAAGCCTTAGCGCGGAATCCGGAAGACCTCCCCGCCCTGCTGGCCCGCGGCGAACTGTTGTTGCGGATGCTGCGCTTCGCCGAGGCGGAGGCGTATTTCACGCGCGCGTATAACTTCGCGCCGGACGACATGTGGCGGGCGCAAGCCCGCGTGGGAACCGGCCGGGCGCTCCATCGCCAGGACAAATACCAGCAAGCCTTCGATACGCTGAAGACGCTGATCACGCCGGGCACGCTGCACGATTCGGTGCTCGTTAATATGGGACTGTCGCTAGTGGCGCTGGGCCGCGTGGGCGAGGCCATTGACTTGTTCGAAGAAGCGACGGCATGGAATCCGAACAACGAACTGGCGCATTACTACCTGGGCAACGGCTATGCGCGGCTCGACTATACCCAACTGCTGAAGAAGTATCCCGGCGCGCTGGCGACCGGCGCGGCGCAAGCGGATCTTGAAAAGGCGACCGACGCGTTGCGGCGTGGAGATCCCGTCGCGGCGCGGGAAATCGCGACCCAGACGGCAAGCCGTTTCCCGCGCATCGTCGAACCGCCGGTCCTGATCGGCTCCATCGCCTGGACGGAAGGAAAATTCGACGAAGCGGCGGACGACTTCCGCGCGGCGCTGCGCATTCTGCCCGCCTATGGCCGGGCGCAAAGCGGCCTTGCAAAATCGCTGGAGGGCCTGCGCCTGGCGCAGAATGCGCACCGTGCCGGCGATTCAGCGGCCTTCGCGCAAAAGTCCCTGCCCGATCTCCCGCGTATCGACGAATTCGTGCTGAACTGGAAGAGTCTCTCGCCACGCCATCAAAAGCAGGTGGCGCTGGCGATTGCGCCGTGGAAGGCTTACCTGCCGGTACTCATCGAATGCGGCAACCGTTTTTACATCAAACCGTTGTACGAAAAACTTTCGCAGAGCCCCGGCCAACAGGCGCTGAAAGACACGCGAATCGAATACGACTCGCGGCTCTGGGACGACGTGCGCGGCTGCGGCGGCTACATGACCGTCACCGGCATCGAGGATGTCGAAGCGCTCGATCTACTCGCTCTACAACACGGTGCTGCACGAACTGACGCATCAGGTTCACAGCCTTTTTCCGCCTGAAGATTTGCAGCGCATTGTCGTCGCCTATCATGCGGCCCGGGTGCGCGAGGACGGCGGCTCGAAAACCTTCCTCAGCCGCTACCAGCAGTCGAGCGTGGAAGAATACCTGGCGGAGGGCGCGAACGCCTATTACACGCCGCGGCGCGACGCCTATGATACGCGCGAAGTCGTGCGCGAACGGCTGCTCGAACGCGACAGCACGCTGGTGGGACTCGTCGAGAATTTCACGGCGGGACCGAATCTCGCGGCCTGCTACGCGGTGGGTCTCGTCAATGCCGCGGAGAACGCCGTCGAACGCGAGAACACCGGCGAGGCGCTTGAGCTTCGCGCAACGGGCCTACACGCGCGATCCGAAAAGCGAATTGGCGCTGAAGGAACTCTCGCGCGTCTATTCGCTGATAGACCGTGATTCGCTGGCGCTGAGTTATGCCGACACGCTGATCGCGCGCTTCCCGCGCAAGGCCGCGTCGTATGTGCAGAAAGCGACGGCCCGCGCCTACACCGACGGCAACGAAGCGGCAATACTTGAGATTCTTGAACGCGCGCTGAGCGCCGTGGACTCCACGGAACGCAATCCGCTGCGCCGTGCGCTGGGCAAGGCGCTGTGGTACAACGGCCGCTATGCCGACGCCGCGGCACAGTACCGCCTCGTGCTGGGCGAAATCCGCAACGATCCGGAAGCGCTGTGGGGGCTCGGGCTGGCACTCGGCGACGGCGGCAACATCGCCGGTGCCGACAGCGCGTTTCAACAAGCGCTGCTCGGGCGCAGCGGGATTGTGGAGCTGCGGCTGGATTACGCGCGGGTACTGTTGCAGGCCGGTCGACTCGATGACGCCTCCGCGCAGATCGAAGAGGCGCAGCTTCTTGCGCGCGGCGATCCGTTGGTCGTCACGATGAAAGGCTGGCTGATGGCCGAGCGCGGCGAATGGAAACTTGCGCTGGCATCTCTCGACCGCGCGATGGAGATGGCCCCCGACCAGCGCCTGGCCTTCGGTGTTGCGCATCAAGGTACTGAAACATTACGCGCCGCCGGTGAGGAAGCGCGTGCGCAAATACAATCCCGTTGCCAAGGAGGCCGCGCTGCTCGCGGAAGCCGCTGCCAAAGATGTCCCCGCGTGGGTTTTCCTCCCCCGCAAAATGGGCTACGTCCCCGCCAAGACCTGGCCGTTCTTCCAGAAGGAAATGCTGAAACAGCTCACGGCAGCGATGGACGAGAAACGATGAACGATGAACGCTGCCTCCGGCCGAGCCGGGTTGGGCATGCGCTACACAAAAGAATACCGACAAACAAAAACCCGGCCGAAATCTAAACGGGAATCCCGTACATGAGGTAGGGGCGCATGGCTTGTGCGCCCTTTTTTAGGTCATTCTGGATATGTCAGTCCATTTGTGGATAACCCCTTGCGAATTCTGTCACGAATCCTTATCTTTAGGCCCCCTAATATCCGTAGATCCCGGCCCGCTTGGAAGGATGAAATTCATGAACAGTTCACGTGAAATGCAGACCTCTGCGCCCGGACGAGAACGGCCTGAAGACCCCGCTCCGGGAGGCAGCGCCCAGTTTCCCCACCTGCAAGCTCGCCCGCCTGACGGGCAAAGACCCCCGGAAGCTGGACGGTGGACGACCTGATCGCCCTCGTGCGCGACCAGGGCATCCGCCTCGTCAGCCTGATGCACATCGGCGGCGACGGATGGCTGAAAACACTGGACTTTGTGCCCCGCGACCTGGCGCACTTGAAGGATATCCTGACGGGCGGCGAACGCTGCGACGGTTCGAGCATTTTCAGTGACCTCGGCATTCCTGCCGGAGCCTCGGATATCGTGCTCCGTCCCCGGCCCGCTAGCGCCTTTTTGGATCCGTTCGCCCCCGAGCCGACGCTGGTCGTCATGTGCAGCCACCTGGGCCGCGACGGCAAACCGCTGCCCGAATCGCCGGATTCGATCCTCCGCGCCGCCTATGCCCGGCTGCACGCCGAGGCAGGGATCGATCTCCACGCCCTGGGCGAAATCGAATATTTCCTCGGCATGCATCCCAACGAGCACAGCCTTTACGGGCGCAACGACCGCGGCTATCACGCCAGTTCGCCCTTCGTCTTCGGCGAGAAGCTGCGCCGCGAGGCACTGGTGATCCTCGCCGGAAATGGGCGATACCCATCAAGTACGGCCACAGCGAGGTCGGCTATGTGGAAGCCAACGACCGCGAAAAATGGGTCTGGGAACAGCACGAAATCGAACTGCATTTGCAACCCCTGCCCGAAGCCGCCGACGGCGTGGTGTTAACCCAGTGGGTTTTGCGGAATCTGGCCCACAACAGCGGTATGCTTCTGCAGTTTCGAGCCGGTGCTGCGGCAAGGGCACGCGGGCAACGGCATGCACTTCCATATGGCTCCCTCGGCCAAGGGCCAGTATTTGAGCGTCGAAGGCACCGATGGCAAGCTGCGTGACGTGTCGAAATGGCTGATCGGCGGATTGGTGATGCACGGCGGCGTGTTGATGGCCTTCGGCAATCGCGAAGGCAGCTCATTCCTCCGCCTGACGCAAGGCAAAGAGGCGCCCAACACGGTCACTTGGGGCCGCTATAATCGCAAGGCACTGATCCGGCTACCCATCGTCCCCCGCGACGCCGAGGGCCATTCCGTAGCCCCCGAGACGATCGAGTTCCGTCTGCCGGATGGATCGGCTCACCCCCATTTACTGCTGGCAGGCGTGGCGCAGGTGATGGTGGCCGGCAAAGCGATGCAGGATGTCGATGAATGGCTAAGTAAGACGGCGACAGACAGCTCCGCCAATCAGCCGCAGGGGATCATCCCGATTCCCAAAGACGGTCACGAAATCGCGGCCTTGTTGAATAAACAGCGGGCGATCTTTGAGGCAGGTTCGGTCTTCCCCACCCGCCAGATTGATTGCATCATGGAAAACCTGAAACGCGATTGAGCCGAATAGTAAAGCCGCCTGAAAAATGAACAATCCCGCAGAATACTGCGGGATTGTCTTTTTTTTAAGTATGGATTTTGCTATCTTCAAAGTTGGCGCTATTGTCCTGTCTGTTTTCTATAAGTGCCGGATATACCGGCCTTTCCGAATCTTCACCGAACTATGCCCGTTCACCGCATCTTGCTCGGCATCCTGTACTTGCTGACACTCGCCGCCATGGCCTACCTGGTCGTGATCGGCAGCGAGTATTATCGTCTGCCCCGCATCGACCGCCCACACCACGCGTTACATGCGGAATGGAAGCCCAGCGGGGGCATTGGTCACGGTGTGGGAATCGTTGGCAGCCTGCTGATGGTGACGCTGCTGCTGTATTCGGCCCGCAAACGGTTGCGGGCTCTGCAAAGCTGGGGCAATATCCGCTACTGGCTGAACTACCACATCTGGATGGGCGTTACCGGACCACTGTTAGTGATTTTTCATACCAGCTTCAAGCTGGGCGGAATCGTGGCGGTATCGTTCTGGTCGATGATCGGCGTCGCCTTGAGCGGCGTCATCGGCCGCTATATCTATTCGCAGATTCCGCACAGCCTGAGCGGCCAGGAGTTGTCGGCACGCGAACTGGATGAACTGGATCGCGCCATGCTGGCCGAGCTGGAAGAAAAATACCGCGTCGACGCCGCGACTCTGACGCTGATTCAAACCGCTTCAAGCACCGGCGGCAGACCGCTGCGGCATGGCTGGGCCGGCCTGTGGGACTGGTTCCTCGAGGATATTGCACTGCCCGGAAAACTGCAACGCATCCGCCAGCGGCTGCGCGTCGTCAAGCGGTTTCAACGGAGCGCAAATCCACGCCGTAATGACACTGACGCGCAAAAAAGTCCGGCTGCGGCGGCGCATGGCATTCCTTGCAACCGCACATTCCCTGCTGCATCACTGGCACGTCATCCACCGGCCGTTTGCGATTGTCATGCTGGTTATCATGGTGGTGCATGTGGTCATCACAACTATCTTGTTCGGCTACGCTGGATCTTCTGGGAGCGACACGTGCGGCATCGAGGGTCATGCTTGAAACCCTGATCTACGTCGCCACCGCCCTCCTCGTTATCGCCATTCCCGCGATCTATCTGCTGCGGGAACGGAAGAAGAGCGCGCGCGCGGCGCACACGCTGGCGAAGGCCATCGAGCGCGACATGGGCGAACCGGTGTCGCTGCATCCGTGGATCGATCCCGGGCAGTGCATCGGCACGGGCGCGTGCGTCGAAGCCTGCCCGGAAGTTTCCGTGCTTGGCCTCATCGACAATCGCGGCACGCTCATCAATCCCTCGCGCTGTATCGGCCACGGCCAGTGCCAGGCAGCCTGCCCGGTCGACGCCATCACGCTGGTCTTCGGCACGGAATCCCGCGGCGTGGATATTCCCGCCGTCCGCGGCAACTTTGAAACCAATGTGCCGGGAATCTTCATCGCCGGTGAACTCGGCGGGATGGGCCTGATCCGCAACGCGGTGACGCAGGGGCGCGAGGCCGCTGAAAATGTGAAAGCGAGTCTCACCGACCGCGGACGTTCCGATGTGCTCGATCTGGCCATCATCGGCGCGGGTCCGGCCGGAATCTCCGCTTCGTTGCAGGCGTTGAAGGACGGGCTGAAATTCGTGACCCTCGATCAGGACGACCTCGGCGGCACGGTGCTCACCTATCCCCGCCGCAAACTGGTGATGACGCAGCCGATGGAACTGCCGCTCTACGGCAAAATCACGGCCCGCGAACTGGCCAAGGAAGAGTTGCTGGATATTTTTCAGCAGGTCTGCGCGCGCACCGGCTTGCAGGTCGCCAGCATGCGGCGCGTCGACGATGTGCAGCGCGTTAACGGTCACTACAGGGTGGTCACGGCGGCGGGCGAGTATGCCGCGCAGCGCGTGCTGCTCTCCATTGGCCGGCGCGGCACGCCGCGCAAGCTCGATGTTCCCGGCGAGAAGTCGGCCAAGGTCATGTACCGCCTCTTGGAACCCGAGCAGTTCACGCGGGCGAAGATCCTGATCGTGGGCGGCGGCGACAGCGCGGTGGAGGCCGCCGTGGCGCTGGCCGAACAACCGGGCAATCTCGTGCATGTCTCCTATCGCCGTGAAGGTTTCTTCCGCCTGAAGGACGGCAACCAGAAGCGCATCGACGCGGCGGTGAAGCGCGGCGACGTGACGCCGGTTTTTAACAGCGAGGTCAAGCGCATCGAACCGGCAACCGTGATACTCGAGCAGAATGGCGCGGAGCTCACGCTCGCCAATGATTTTGTCTTTGTCTTCGCCGGCGGCGAATTGCCGACGGCGTTTTTGCAGAAAATCGGGATTGAAGTCACCCGCAAATTCGGCCAGAGATGAAACAAACGCAACGCGACACTTTCGTTTGGGCCGGAATCCTCCTGCTGCTGGCGGCGCTGCCCGCTCGCGCGCAGATCTCGCCCGGCGAACTGTCGCGCTTTCACGCCAAACTGGAAGGCATTGCGAACTGCACCCGGTGCCACGTGCTGGGCCAGGAAGTCTCGAACGCCAAGTGCCTCGAGTGCCACACTCAGATTCAAGCGCGGCAAAACGCAAACACGGGCTATCACAGCTCGGGTGAAGCGAATGACAAGCCCTGCCGGGCATGCCACTCCGAGCACAACGGCCGCGAGTTTGAACTGGTTCACTGGCCCGCCGGCAAAACGAGCTTCGACCATGCTCAGACCGGCTCTGTGCTGGAAGGCGCGCACCGCGGTAAATCCTGCGGGCAATGCCACACGGCGGCCTTTATTTCTGATCCGCAGGTGAGAAGCGGCGCCAACGTCAACCCGGCACGCACGCTCTCGGTCTCAGCCGCGAATGCGTGAGCTGCCACGAAGACGAGCATGGTGAACAGCTTACCGACAATTGCCTGAACTGCCACGGCCTCGACGCCTGGATTCCGGCAGTCAACTTTTCTCACGCGCGCACGGATTATCCGCTGACCGGCAAACACGTGATTGCGGCGTGCGTGAAATGCCATCCGCTGGAGGAGACCGCCGCGCCAGCCACCGACCGCATCCGGAAGTCGAATCATCCCGGCGTTACCGCGCGTTATTCCGGATTGGAGTATGCCAATTGCACGCCCTGTCACCACGACGCGCATAAAGGCAAGTTTGGCGGCAACTGCGCCGAGTGCCACACCACCGCAGGCTTACACCAGATTGTCGGCGACAAGTTCGATCACTCGAAAACGAATTATCCGTTGACCGGCAAGCATCTGCGCGTGAGTTGCGCCAAGTGCCACACCTCCGGCGACACGACGAGCCCCGTCGCCCACGGCGCTTGCCGCGACTGCCACAAGGACGAACATACCGGCCAGTTCGCGCAGCGCGCGGACGGCGGCGCCTGCGAAAGTTGTCACTCGACGGAAGGATATCTGCCCCCGCGCTATGGATTAGACGAACACGCTAAAAGCCGCTATGCCTTAACGGGCAGCCACCGGGCCGTGGCGTGCGTCGCCTGCCACTCCACTGCGCCGGGACAAACCAGCCCGCGCTTCACTTTTGCCGACACCCGCTGCCAGGGCTGCCACAAGGACGCGCATGACGGACAGCTCGATATCTGGATCTCCAAGAGCGGCTGCGAGTTCTGTCACAACACCGACACCTGGCACCGCACCTCGTTCGATCATAAGCTGGCGCGCTTTCCGCTGGAGGGCAAGCACCGCGAGATCCTTTGCCTCAAGTGCCACAGCGTCAAGAATACAAGCACGGGCCAGGATAAGGTGTGGATGAAGCCGCTCGATATGGCCTGCGCCGCCTGTCACAAGGACACCCATGGCGGGCAGTTCGTGCGGGCAGAACGGCAGGAATCGCGCGCGGATTGCGGACGTTGCCATTCGCCGCAAGGTTGGCGGCAACTCGCTGTTCGACCACAACCGGGACGCCCGTTTCAAGCTGGAAGGCGCGCACAGCCGCGTCGCCTGCGCGAATTGCCACAAGCCCACACCCGCCGCCGACGACAGCACTCGAATTGTTTACAGACCGCTGCCGGTCGAATGCAAGGGCTGTCACGACGCGAACCCATCCCGCCTGTGACTTTAACAATGACGGCGGTTTATTCATGAGCATCTGTATCCGTGCCCTCCCGGAGTATCCTGTCATGAGGCATCTCAATTTTGCCGTTCTCGGCTGCTTCGCCGTTCTGATGCTCGGAGTGTTTGCCGGGAAAGCAGTCGTACGCGCCGCTGTTGTGGAGGGAGTCAATCCGCACGGATCTCTGTCGCTCGAGTGCGGAGCGTGCCATACCACCGAAGGCTGGCGCACGATCAAGGCCGAGCCGGATTTCAACCATGCCGCCACGGCTTTTCCGCTCGTGGGACGGCATGCGGGCGTCCGTTGCCTGGCATGCCATCCGACGCTTGTGTTCCGCGACGCCGGTACGCAGTGCGTGAATTGCCACCTCGACATTCATCGCGGCCAGTTTGCCAACGCCTGCGCGGAGTGCCACACGCCGGAGCGCTGGGCCAACGAACCCGAAATGCGGCGGCGGCACCAGCGGACACGCTTCCCACTGACCGGCGTGCATGCCGACGTGGAATGCCAGGCGTGCCACGCGAACGGACAATATGTCGATCTCTCCACGGAATGCGCAAACTGCCATACACAGGTCTATCAAGCCACGCGCAATCCCGATCACGCGGCGGCGGGTTTTTCCCGGCAGTGCGCAAATTGCCATGCCGTAACGGCTGCGGATTGGAAGAACGCGACTTTCGATCACACGCAGACCGGATTCGCGCTGATGGGCGGTCATGCGCGCGCCAATTGCGCCGATTGCCACGGCGCCGGTTATGTCAATACGTCTACGGCCTGTTATTCCTGCCACGCGGCGGATTATGCGAGGACCGACGATCCCAACCACGCCGCCGGCCAATTCGATCACGACTGCGCCCTCTGTCACACCGCGACCGCTTGGCAACAGGCGTCGTTCGATCATAACCTCGCGCGCTTTCCGCTGACCGGCGCGCATGCGAGCGTGGAATGCGCCCTCTGCCATACCGACGGGCACTTCACCGGAACGACGAACGAGTGCTACGGCTGCCACCGCGCGAATTTCGACGCCTCGACCGATCCCAATCACGCGGCAGGTAATTTCCCGCACTCCTGCGCCGACTGCCACACCACCGGCGGCTGGTCACCCGCGACGTTCGATCACAACCTGTCGACATTTACGCTGACGGGCGCGCACACCACGGTCAACTGCGCGGACTGCCACCTGAACGGACAGTTCACCGGTACCCCGGCAGATTGCTGGTCGTGTCATCAGAATAATTTCAACGGCACAACCAGACCCGAATCACGTCACCGGACTCTTTGACCATGACTGTGCGGTCTGCCACACGAACGTCGCCTGGTCTCCGGCGAGCTTCGATCACAGCTCGACGACCTTTCAACTGTCGGGCGCCCACGCAAACGCCCACTGCACTCAGTGCCATGTGAGCGGGCAATTCACGGGCACGCCGACGGACTGCTGGTCCTGTCATCAGGCGGATTATACGGGCGCGACGGATCCGAGCCACCCGGCCGCCCAGTTCCCCCACACCTGCCAGACATGCCACACTCCGGCGGGCTGGTCACCTTCATCTTTCAGCCACGCCGCCACTGCTTTTCCGCTGACTGGCGTACATCACCGGATCTCCTGTACGCGCTGCCACATCAACGGCGTGTATGCCGGAACGCCCACGGAATGCTACACGTGCCACGAGACTGAGTTCAATGCGGTGGCGGATCCCAATCACGTCACCGGGCAGTTCGATCACAATTGTACGGTCTGCCATAGCACCGCGGGGTTGGTCTCCCGCGACTTTCGACCACAACAACACCGCCTTCCAACTGACCGGCGCGCACACCACCGCTCAATGTGCCCTGTGCCACGTAAATGGACAGTTTCACGGCACACCCACGGATTGCTGGTCATGCCATCAGGGTAATTTCAACCAGACGACAAACCCGAATCATGTTACGGCGCAATTCAGCCACGCCTGCAACGACTGCCACTCCACCACCGCCTGGCAGCCCGCCAGTTTCGACCATGGCGCCACCGCGTTTCCGCTGACCGGCGCGCATACGACCGTGAATTGCACACAGTGCCACATCAATAACGTGTACACGGGCACGCCCACAGCGTGCTATGCCTGCCACCAGGACGACTTTGAAGGTGTCACCGATCCCAACCATGTCACCAACCAGTTTGACCACGACTGCACGGTCTGCCACAGCACCGTGGATTGGTCGCCAGCAACCTTCAACCACGCGAGCACGGCCTTTCCCCTGACGGGCGCGCACACCGCTGTTCAGTGCAATCTTCTGCCATGTGAACGGCCAATTCCACGGCACGCCTACGGATTGCTGGTCGTGCCACCAGAACAACTACAATAGCGTCAGCGATCCCAATCACGTCACCAACCAGTTTGACCACGACTGCACGGTCTGCCACAGCGCCACGGGCTGGTCGCCGGCGACCTTCGACCATAACAACACCGCTTTCCATTTGACGGGCGCGCACGTTTCCACAGCCTGCAACCTTCTGCCATGTGAACGGCCAGTATCACGGCACGCCTGCGGATTGCTGGTCGTGCCATCAGACCGATTTCACCGGCGCGAGTGATCCGAATCACATCGGCGCCGGTTTCGCGCACACTTGCCAGGATTGCCACTCGACGTCCAACTGGAACGCCGGCTTCACCCAGCACGACGGCCCGTGGTTCCCCATCTACTCCTGGCCGCCACCAAGGCACGTGGGATCATTGCAGCGACTGCCACACCAGCCCCGCCAACTACGCCGTCTTCTCCTGCATCACTTGCCATGCGCACAATCAGGCGGACATGGACGATGCGCACAACGAAGAACCGGGCTACCAGTATTTAAGCAGTGCCTGTTTCACTTGCCACCCGCGTGGCATCGCCGATGACCGCGGTCCATCGCGTTCTCCCCAACCGCGAGCGCGTTAAGCGATGCGGCCATTCATGAAATATCTGTGTCTCGGCCTGCTGCTCGCGATCGTCGTCTGTGCTGCCGTCGCCCGTGCCGGTAGTGTGGAGACGACCGTCACCTACGTTTCCGCCACGGGCGTTTATCTCGATGCCGGGCGCGCGCAGGGTTTGGCCGTGGGCGATACGGGCGAGGTCCGGCGCGGCGAGGAGCGCATTGCCCGCATCGCCATCCTCTTCGTTGCCGATCACAGCGCCTCGGCCCGCGTGATTGAATCCAGTGGTGAAATCCGCGCCGGCGACAAGGCGACGGTGATGGCTGCTGCCATAGCCGCCGCGCCCGATACCGCCGCGCAAATGCCGCCGGTGCCGCCTGCCCGCGAAACCACGACCGCTCCGGCAAAATCCAAACACGCCGGAACACGGCTGACGGGGCGCATCGCCGTGCAATTTCTGGCGCAGGACTCGCGCAGCACCCTCGACTACAACTACACTCAACCCTCGCTGGTGTTACGGTTACGCGCGGAAAACCTCTTGAGCAGCAGTCACACACTTAATGTGCGGCTGCGCAGCCGCCGCACATATCAGGACCGGCAGTTTCAGAGCGGTCGCGCTGACGACTGGTACAATCGCGTCTATGAGGTTTCGCTGAGTTACGACGAGCCTGCGGCCAAATTCGCTTATGCGGCTGGCCGCCTGCTTTCCAACCGCCTGTCCGGCATCGGTTACATCGACGGCGCGCGCTTCGATTACCGCGCCTACCCCCGCGCCACACTGGGGACGTTCGCCGGCACGCAGCCCAATCTGCGCACGTCGGCGGTGGCCGCGGACGTCCGCAAAGCGGGCGTCTATGCAGTCTATGAACGCGGCGACTACAATACGCAGCGTTTAACCGCCACGCTCGCCGCGGCGGGCGAATATCATCGCGCCGACATCAGCCGCGAATTTCTCTATGTACAGCTTGACTGGTCGCAGGGCAGCAAGCTCAGCCTCTTCCAGAGCGCGGAGATCGGCGTCCATCGCGGCTGGCAGCAGCGCGTCACGGGCAAATCGCTCGCCCTCGACAATCTGCTGTGGAACGCGCGGTACGCGCCCGTGCGACTCTTTGCGTTGAGCGGCGGCTACGATCATCGCGCGCCCTTCCGCACCTGGGACACGAAAACGCTGGCCGACAGCCTGTTCGATGACGCGGCGCAACAGGGGTATCGCGCGGGCCTCGACCTGCGCCTGCCGTATGCGTTGCGCGCCGACGTCCGCGCCACGTTGCGCTCACGCGAACATGAAACCCTGCGCGCGCGCACGCTCACGCTGGGAATCGGAACAGCTAACCTGCTGAACCGTCACGTCGCTCTGGACGGTCGCGTCAGCAGCTATCGCAATCGTTTTACCACCGGCAACCAGATCATGTTTTCGCTCTCGCGTTACATAACGACGCGCTGGAACGCGGGCGCGCAGATCGGACGCGACTCCTACGATCTGCGGCAACTCGGCCGGAACTATAGCAATCGCTGGCTGCGGCTGACCGGCGACGGGACCCTGACGCGCCATGTTTACGGTTCGGCTTACGCGGAATTCTATCGTGGCCAACCCTTCGCCGGAACGCGCGGCTTCATGGAACTTGGCTGGCGCTTCTGAGTGTTGACGAAGATCCCTTATCCTTCCGCTTTCCCGTCGCCGCCCCGCCCGCGCGGCCCATCCCCTCGTTTCTAATTCACTCTCGCCACGCACCAACAGCCCTTAAACGGCTGAGCCGCGGCTCCCACTTTCTCCCTTGGAGGTCTCTGCTTTGAAAGACCCTGTGCAGCCGGTCGCGCAACCGGCCGTCGAACGCCCGCTGACTCCCGAAGAACTCGAGCGCGAATGGTACGAAAATGTCTACCGTGGCGACTCGATGCCGCAGCTCACCTGGCGGGCGGTGGTGATGGGCTCGATCCTCGGCGCCGTGCTGTCGCTGCAGAATCTCTATGTCGGTTTGAAGACCGGCTGGGGCCTCGGCGTCGCCATTACCTCGTGTGTGTTGAGCTTCACGATCTGGAAGTCGCTGCGCAAGGTCTTCCCGCGCTGGTTCAAGACGGACATGTCGATCCTCGAGAACAACGCGATGCAGTCCACCGCCTCGAGTGCCGGCTATTCGACCGGCGGCACCATCGTCAGCGCCATCTCCGCCTATCTATTGGTCAACGGACATCACATCGGCTACGGCCTGCTGTCGGCCTGGGTTTTCTTCCTCGCCGTGCTGGGTGTGACGATGGCGATCCCCATGAAGCGGCAGATGATCAATATCGAGCGTTTGAAATTCCCCTCGGGCATCGCCGCGGCGGAAACGCTGAAGAGTCTGCACGGTGTCGGCAAGGACGGCGGCGAAAGCAAAACCGCGAAGGCGCTCTTCGTCTGGGGTGGTTTCGGCATCGTCATCGCAGCCGTGCGCGACTGGTTCGGCTGGATTCCCTCGCTCATCAATGTCTTCGGCGCGCGGTTGGGAGTCTACACCATTCAATTCGATCTGAGCATGATTCTCGTCGCGGCGGGCGCGATTATGGGCTTTAAAGTCTCCCTCAGCCTCTTGATCGGTGGCTTGCTCAACTGGGGCGTGCTGGCCCCGGTGATGATCCACAACAAGGTGATCGAACATCCGGCTCCGGCCATCGTCTCCACGGAACGCCTGAAGTTCCCGCTCACCGTGCCCGCCGGCTACGGGCTCGATTTCGTGCTGGTCGAGGCCACCAACGGCCCGCTGTTCGTCGACGGCGCAGACACTACGGCTTATCGCTTCGTGTGGAATACGGCGCGCACGTATGCCACCATGGACGCGCTGCAAGCCGCGATGAACGGACCGATCCTGCCCGACGGCACCAACCCCAATCCACTCTACAACAAGGTCGTCTTCGGCGATCCGCCGCAGGCCTATCAGAAAGGCTTGCTGCAAGCCTCGGTCCCGGGAGCGATTCACTACCAGTCGAAACTCATTCTGCCCAAGGAAACCGGACCGCAAATTCAAAATGCCGCGCCGTTGCTGCTGCTGACACCGGGCGATGAAAACGATCAGGTGCCCGGCGGCTACCGTAATATCGTCGGTTGGAGCCTCTGGGCGGGCGCGGCCTGCATGGTTACCAGCGGCCTGCTCAGTTTTGCGTTCCAGTGGCGAACCGCGCTCCGCGCTTTCTCCGGCCTGCGGCGCATCTTCTCGCGTGGCAAACCCGAGGAGGAAGATCCGCTCGAGCGCATCGAGGTCCCCGGCGCATGGTTCGCCGGCGGCATGGCCTTCGGCACGGCGGGCATTGTCTTCCTCGCGTCGTTCTATTTCGGCATTCCCTGGTATATGGGGATTCTGGCCGTCATTCCTCTCCTTCTTCCTCGCGCTTGTCGCCTGCCGCGCCTGCGGCGAGACGGACACCACGCCTGTGGGCGCGATGGGCAAGATCACGCAGCTCACCTTCGGCGCGCTGGCTCCCAAGCAGATGAACGTCAATCTCATGACGGCCTGCATCACGGCGGGCGTGGCCGACTCGCGCCTCGGATCTGCTCACCGACCTGAAGAGTGGTTACGTCCTCGGCGCCAACGCCCGCAAGCAGTTCCTCGCGCAGTTCGCGGGTATCTTCATCGGCACCGCCGTCACGGTCCCGGCCTTCTTCCTCGTCGTGCCCGACGTCTCGATCCTCGGTTCCACCAAGTTCCCCGCGCCCTCCGCGCAGGTCTGGGCGTCGGTGGCCAAGCTGCTCTCCAACGGTTTCGAATCGCTGCACCCCACGGCGCGGCTCGCGCTGGTGCTGGGCGGCCTTGTGGGCATCATGATTCCCATGGCCGAGATGCTCTTCCCCAAAGCCCGCAAGTTCATCCCCTCGGCGATGGGCCTCGGCCTCGCCTTCGTGCTCCCGTTTTACAATTCGCTCTCGATGTTCATCGGCGGCGTGCTCGGCATGTGGTACATGAAGGGCCGCGGTGAAGCGGGCGAATCCTACACCATCGCCTCGGCCTCGGGCATCATCGCCGGCGAAAGCCTGATGGGCATTTTCATCACCCTGCTGGGTGCCGTCGGCTGGATCTGAGCGATACGCCGGATTGACCGCCCGTACAAACTAAAATAAGACGGCCCGGGAAAATCCCGGGCCGTCTTCGTGTCTCATGTGCCTTATCAGCGGCGACTTGACTTACCGCAGCGACGCCACACGGTAGGGACAAGCCCAGCCCGCGGCGTCGTATGCCGCCTCGGAATCATACAGCGTCGCATGTGCCAGGAAATCCACGGCGGCCAGGAACACTCCGTCGCGTGCGCGAGTCGTGTACGCGCCACTGTAAATGCCATCGTCTGCCGCCACATCCGGATACAGTCCATCGTCATGCAGTGCGAGGCGCGGATGCGGCCGCGCGGCAAATACCCGCGGATGCATCACGCCATGCACCACGTCCGCGGTGTCCACCGTCGCCCACACCACGATCTCCGCATCGGGTCTGACGACCGGCAGCGACGCGCGGGTGAAATACGTGTTCAGCGGATCGGTGATATCGGCAATGCGGGTCTCGCCGCTGAACACCTCCAGCCGCCGGATATCAATCGTGTGCGGATTCGGATCGGCGGAGGTCAGCACGTCCGGCGTGATCTCGAAAATCCGCCAGTTCAATCGCGGCCGCGGACCATGGCCAACGCGCATGGCGTGGGCCTTGCGCACGAGGGTGTTGACCATCGGCTTGTCGATGAAGGTGCGTAAGCCGCCGCTGGTGTCTGTCACGATGCGTAACTGGCCGCCCAAACGGACGGTACGTGTGATGGTCGCCAGCGTGTCGCCCTGAATCCGAACCACAACCGATTCCACGTGCCGCCGGGCGATGCGCCCCCAGCCGATAGGATTGATTGGATCGTCGAGGCTGCCCGCCTCGCCGGAATCCTCGCCGCTCCACGCGTCGAGTCCTTCAATCTCCTGATCCTCCGTCATGAGCTGGGCCAGGGCCTGTTCGTCCGTCACGGCCACGCTCGTGTCTTCGTCGGTCTCCTTATCGCAACCGGCAACAAATAGCAGCGCCATTGCCGCCATCACCACCATCGCCCATTTCCACCGAAATTTTGTCATGGCAGGGTTCCTCGCTTTATTGGATAAGAAAAGTTCTGTGCCCGTTCACTCGCCCCGGCGCTGCCGCCGCGACCATTTGGGTACGCCTTCGTCATCGCGCAGCGTAATCAGGCGATCCTGCGTCTTGAATTCTTTGGCAATCATCGCCGGGCCGCCGCGCCCGGCAATCTCCGAACCGCGCACGATCAACCGGTCGCCCTTTTTCACTTTGACATCCGCATCTTTCAGAAACCACGCCGGTCCCAGATGCACCGGGATGAATTCGTCGTCCTGGCCTTCCATCCAAACCAGCACGCCGCGCGGTCCGCGCTTGCCCGGCATGCGCTCAACACGCACGACTTCGCCTTCAACGGTTTTTTCCGTAGCGGGATTGTAGAGCCGTCCGCCCTCGCCGCCGGGACCCCGCCGTCCCCGTCCCTGGCGCATGCCTTCGGGCCGATCGCCCTGGGGACCGGGACCAAAGCCGTGCGGCCCGCCTTCAAAGCGCGCACCGCCGCCCATTCCACAACTTCCGCGGCTACAGCCGCCCGGACAAGCCTCAGCCGTCGTCACAAATGCCAGGGCCAGGGCGGCCAGCAACCCTAATATAAGAATGTTCCGTTTCACGATCGGTCTCCTGTTGTAAACTCCTGCCTCGAATCTGACATTCTTTGGACAACGGAGTGAACATCAAGTTTAAAGGATGATCCGATCCGGTAACTTACAGATCGAACCGAAATTAACCGTTAATACAACGCAATTCACGCGCCGGATGACGTATCTTTCAGCATTGGTACACTTACCCCCCATTCGTTTCATTCCTGTAGCACCCGAGCTGCGCGTTACATTCCCACGATTGCGCATGCGATTCGCACGCCGACGTCCACCCCATACCCAATGCCAACTCCCCTGCGAAATGCCTCTTCTTTATATAGTACTTTAGTACTTTAGCACTTTAGTACTTTATTTCTTCCCGTCTTCCCTGCTTCCCCTTGACTTTCCCTTTTCCCTGCCCTATATTAGGTCGTTCGATTTAATCAAACGATTGATCTTACTATGTCCCCCAAGCGTCACCTATCCCCAAATCCGCTCCGCCGGTTCACAACAAGCCGACCGTCGGCGATATGCTGCCGCTGAAACGGATTCTCGGCACCCTGCCCCCCGAGTTGGCCCTTCCCGAGCCCGACAGCCCTCCCGGTCGGATCCTTAACGCCGCCCGTGATCTCTTTGCCGAACAAGGCTTTAACGGCACAAGTACGCGCGCCATTGCCGAGGCTTCACAGGTCAATCTGGCGATGATTCACTACTATTTCGGCAGTAAAGAGCAGCTCTACGAGCGCACTCTGGCTGCGGAAGTGCTTGCGTGGCTTTGGCCGGGTCATCAGCACCTTGCCGCCGGAAATGGGCATCGAGGATGCGCTCGATGACTCTGCCCATCCGCATGATGACGATGATGCTGCAAGATCCCGTTCGCGCCCGTCTCTTCCGTCGCGAGATTGCCGACGGCGCGGAGCATCTGAAACGTGCCTTACGCGCGCTGGGCGATTACGGCCCGCTTCGCATCCGCGAAGAATTTCGTGTCGCTTATCAGCAGGCCGTGAAAGCCGGGCATGTGCGCGCGCTGTCGCCCGATGCCCTGCACGAATGCATTATGGCCCTCGGCTTTGGCACCGTCATGCTCGTGCCGCTGTTTTCGCTCTTCAATAATCGCGATCTGAACGACGAAACCACCCTGCAGGAGTGGAGCCACACCTTGACCACGATTCTCCGTCACGGATTGCTTGTGGAGAAACCGCAATGAGCCGACGTCTGCTGCTCGCCCTCCCCACCCTTTTTATTTCTCTGCTTGCAGCCTCCGCCTCGCTCGCGCAGGACAGCACCGCGCTCACACTGGAGCAGTGCGTGGCCCGCGCCGTAGCGAACTCGCCGCGCTTGCAGGCCAGCCGCTACACTGTCCGCGCCGCCGATGCCGCCGCCCGCGAATCCCGCGCCGCCCGCTGGCCCACTTTCGGCCTCGGCGGCAATTACAATTATCAAAGTGAAGTTCAGCAATTGCGCATTCCGCTGGCGATTCCCGGCTTCACCCCGCCACAGATTGCCTTTGGCGACGGCAATTACTACGACTTCACGGCCACCGCCCGCGTACCGCTCTATACCGGTGGCGCGCTGACCGCCCGTACCCATGTCGATGCCTCAGGCTATCGTGCTGCGCGGCAGGACTTCGCCACCGACAGTCTATCCTTATTCGCGGATGTGCGCCGTGCCTATTATGCTGCCCTCGGCGCGGCGGCCAAGCTTGAGACCGCGCGGCAGAACGCGCAGCGCCTCGCCCGCTACGTTGAAGAGCGTACCCGCGCGCAGCAGATCGGCGCGGCCTCCGAGGAAGTTATCATGCTCGCCACCTCGCGCCTGCGGCAAGCCGAAAGTGTCGTGCTCATGGCCGAGGCCGATGTGCGCACCGCCCGTTTTGCACTCGGGAATCTGCTTGCCACGCCCGGCTCCGAAATCATACCCAGCGGCAATCTCGACCAGTCGCTGCTCGCGGATTTATCACCGGAAGCATCCATCGGGACACTGCCCGAGGTCACGGCCATCGATGCCCGCATCGAACAGAGCGCTCACCTCGCCCGCGTTTCACAGAGCGCACGGCTGCCCTCGTTGTCGGGTAATGCCGCGTATCATTATGCTAAGCCGGGTGTTGACGCCATCGCCAACGACTGGATGGATTATTACACCCTCGGCCTCTCCGCCTCGTGGACACTGTGGGATTGGAATTCCCGCGCCCAGCGTGTGGCATCCTTGCGGGCCACGACCCGCGCGCTGGAATCCCGCCGCGAATCACTGACCAACGCGCTGCAAACGCGCCACAGCAGCGCACTGGCCGCCCTCGGCTCCGCCCGCGCGGCGCAAGCCAAGCTTGCCCAGCGCCTGTCCCTCGAGCAACACCGCAACGTCCTCGTGGAAGGCCGCAAGCAACAGGGCATGGCCACCGAAAGCGAGTACCTCGACGCGCAGGACGATCTCTCAACCGCGGCCCTCGACCTCGCCGCCGCCACCGTCCGCCTCCGCCAAGCCGAAGCCGACGTCCTCACCGCGTCAGGCCGATGACCATCGCATCGCCGAACGGACTCTCCAGAATCCGCCGTCCGTGTCCGGATTATATGTATTAACTGTAGCGCCGCACGCTGTGCGCTCTTCATTCCCGCCGCGGCAGGTCCCTGATCCGACGAAGTCAGAGACCTCGACCCAGTCGGGCCTGCCCCGAATCTTTGCATGCAGTGCGATGTGCTCTAAGGAATGATTCAGCATAGACTGAATCATCACTACCCCGGCATCTGTCCGCCACCACAAGTTCTCTTGAGGCTATAAAGGTACTTTGTCTGATAAAATAGCTACAGATTCCGGGCAGGCCAGGGGATCTGCCTCGGCGGGAAACCATCTCAGACCAGGCCAGACTATCCTCAGACTTAAGGAGCATAAATGTCTCGTGAAGCGATATTGCGCGGAATCATTTTCCCGACGATAATAGGTCTCGCTCTGTTCTGCGCATCAGATGTTAGTTCTGCGGCCAATAAGCCGCGACTATTGCTTTCAACGCATGCGCCGGTACACGGTGGATCTTGCGATCCGGGTACAAGGAAGATCCTCGTTGGGACAAGCCTCGAGTTGTCACTGGCGAATACCGCAGACTTGAGTTTGGACTCCCTGAAGCCGGGATGGCCTGCAGGCTATGCTTTGGAAGCGGCGTTAGACATGCCCATTGGCGAGTTCCAGCCGGTGCCCGGACTGATCGAGCGGTTGCGGCCGCAACCATTTTGGTCATTAGGCAATCTTCACAATCAGTGGGCGCTAGCACAGGATCCACAACAGGTTCGCCGCCGGGATTTGAATAGTAAATGCTTTGTGGTTCATATTCCTGCGGATTTAGCCGGGCACACGCTGACGTTTCGTGGCCGCTTCCAGCGCGGGGACACACTGTTGGTATCCAAACCGCAGAAGTCGTATGCCATAATTGCACCCTGCGATCAGAGCGACAGCGCCCGGATCTTGGCTTCGTGGGTATCTGAAGCCATGCATGCATCCCGACTCGAGCGTGCGCTGGCACTCACTGACTCACTGTTAGAGCGTATCTTAAAAACATCGGAGGAGGATCAGGATGCAGGCGAGGTGGAGGAAGCCGAGATAGTTCTCGATCCAGTACTCGTAGCGTACTGGGATTCTCCGGAACTGCGTGAGCCAGGCGAAGAGGCGTTCGATTTTCCAGCGACGCTTGTAGCGGCGTAGCGGGCGACCATCCTGCGTGCGGCGATTCCCTTCGCGGTTCGGAGAGATCATCTCGATCCCGTACTTCTCCAGCAGTCGCGCGTCTAAGCGATCACTGTCATACGCCTTGTCACCGATCAGACGCTCGGGGAGATCATCCACGAAGCGTGACTCCAGCGTTTGTTCGACCAGCGTCACTTCATTGGGCCGAGCGCTTTCTGTGCAGATGGCGAGAGGAAAACCAGCGCGGTCTGCAATTGCCATGATCTTCGTACCTTTGCCCCGACGGGTAGGTCCCACTTGGCGCCCCCTTTTTTCGCCGGAGCAAAGGTTCCGTCGATGAAGGTCTCGGAAAGATCCAAGTCTCCGCGCTCGCGGAGATCGCGTGCCAAGGCTTGCAACACCTTCTTGAACGTGCCGGCACGGCTGTACTCCTGATAACGCCGGTGACACGTTTGGTACGGCGGATAGCGGTCGGGCAGGTCATGCCAAGGCGCTCCCGTCCGCAAGATCCACAAGATGCCGTTCCAGACCTCGCGAGCCGCCACGCGCGGTCGTCCGCGACCATCGACCTTCCCCCGCTTAACGCGAGGCTTCTCAACCACTAACGGGGCAATCACCGCCCACTGCTCGTCGGTCAAGTCCATCTTCCGAACCTCCGTGAAAGAGAGGCTCCCAAGATAAGAGACCGCGTGCTAACTGTCAACTGTTTTTGAGATGTGCTCTAGAGATGGGCTGGTCCAGCGCCTTGGCATTGACGTTTGCGATGAACAGCGCCTATGAGCTCCAGCGTTATGACAAGGCACTCTCGTATTTGGAACGGCTCTACGCGGATTATGGCGTACCGAGCGTTGATGTTCCGGTAAAGCCGCCACTGAATCGTGATGCTCTACGCTTGCAAGCGAATCAACAGCGATACGAGCGGAAACGAGAAGCCTTGTTAAAGATGATCGCCGAACAACAGGGTAAACAAAATCAATCGCAACCCCGTTAACAAGGAGCACAGGACGTGTATTTTCCCCACCCCGGCAGATCCTTGACCTTCCGAGGCGGAAAGATCTTCTTTCGCGCGTAGGGGCGGGTCAAGCACGGGCAAACAAGAATCCACGCCAACGACCATTCCGGCGCGCGACCCGCCGAGCAACACCACTCCCTCGCCGAGCCGGGTTAAGCGAGCGAACGTTGTTGCATCAAGCGCGATATATAATCCGCGCAACCCGGCCGGAATTCTTCATTGGATTGATCTCCTTATCTTCGTTTTTCGCTTTCTGCTTTTCGCTTTTCCATAAGCCTCGGGAAATCCTATGCACATAACCCTACGCCTTACCCTCCTCGCCCTCGCCGCTCTCGTCATCGTTGGTTGCGGACGCAATGGCAAAGAGGTCAATCCCTCGGGCACCCTCGAGACCACCGAGGTCGATATCGCTTCGACCATGGCGGGCCGCATCCGCGAGGTCCGGCCCGATCTCGGCGCTCGCGTCAAGGCCGGCGACACGCTCATCGTGCTCGACACCGAGCTGATCTCGCTGCAGCGCGCGCAGAGCGAATCCACCCGCGCGAGCCTGCAAGCGCAGCGGCTGGTCACGGAAGACGCCCTCGCCCAGGCCGAAAGCACGCTCGACCTCGCCGATACCACCCTCGCCCGCACCGAAGCCCTCGTGAAAGCGGGCAGCGCCACCAACCAGCAGCTCGACGAAGCGCAGACCAAACGCGACATCACTGCCCGCCAGGTGCTGGCCGCGCGGCATCAATTGCAAGT
Source organism: uncultured bacterium (assembly GCA_963735175.1). Lineage (GTDB taxonomy): Bacteria > Electryoneota > RPQS01 > RPQS01 > RPQS01 > CAVTJX01. Next base: position 249,213 of record CAVTJX010000015.1, read on the forward strand.
GCTCGCCGCCGAGGAAGAAGAAGCTCAACGCCGCCCTCGCCGTCTTCGACCGCCAACTGCGCGACGGCGCCGTCCTCGCCCCCGTCAGCGGCACGGTGATTCTGCGCAGCGCCGAGCCCGGCGAAACCGCTTCACCCGGCAGCGTGCTGCTGCGCCTGGCCAATCTCGGCGAACTGGAACTGCGCATCTTCCTCGCCGAAGAAGACCTCGCCCGCGTGAAGCTCGGCCAGGAGCTGCCGGTGCTGGTCGATGCGTTGAAAGGCGACACGCTGAAGGGCAAAGTCACGTGGATCAGCCCCGACGCCGAGTTCACGCCCAAGAACGTGCAGACGCGGCAAGCCCGCACACAGCTCGTCTATGCCGTCAAGCTCACCGTGCCCAATCCCGATGGCCGGCTGCACATCGGCATGCCCGCCGAGGTCAAGCTCTAAGATGCCCGCTGCGCCGCGCACGTCCATCTCGAATTCGCCGGCCTTGCCAAGCGCTACGGCGACACCGTGGCCCTCGAAGGCCTGTCGCTGGCCGTGCACGCCGGCGAGATCGTCGGCCTCATCGGCCCCGACGGCGCGGGCAAGACCACGCGCCATGCGCATCGCCTGCGGCCTGCTTCTGCCCGACGCCGGCCACGCGCGCATCATGGGCTACGACGTGGTGGAAAAGCCGATGGCCGTCAAGGAACACATCGGCTACATGCCGCAGCGCTTCAGCCTCTACCCCGACCTCACCGTGGCCGAGAACCTGCGCTTCTTCGCCGACCTCTACGAAGTCCCCAAGGCCGAACGCGCCGCGCGGCAGGCAACGGCTGATGCAGTTCAGCCGTCTCGAACCGTTTCTGCAGCGCCGCGCCGGTCAGCTCTCCGGCGGCATGAAGCAGAAGCTCGCGCTCTCCTGCACGCTGATCCACACGCCCGACGTGCTGATCCTCGACGAACCCACCACCGGCGTCGATCCCGTCAGCCGCCAGGAGTTCTGGTCCATCCTCCGCGACCTTGCCGACACCGGCCAGGCGCTGCTCGTCAGCACTCCCTATATGGACGAAGCCCTGCTCTGCCACCGCATGGTGCTCATGCATCGCGGCAAGGCGCTGGCCGCCGGCACGCCCGCCGACGTCACTGCCCGCTTCACCGCGCAAGCTGCTGGAGATCCTCGGCCCCGATCTGGACGCCGCCCGTCGCGCGCTGCGCAAGGCACCCGTGCCGGGCACGGAAGTCAACCGCTTCGGCGACCGCCTGCACGTGGTCTACGACACGCCCGCGCAGGAAACCGCCGTGCGCACGCCGTCTGGCCGGCATGGACGTTGAAATCCGCTCCGTCGCGCCGACCATCGAGGATGTCTTCGTCAGTCTGATGGTCGAGGAGGCCCCGCCCGCATGACACGCTCCGCGCTCGCATTGCCTCCCGGAGCATCACGATGACGCCGTGTACGCCAGCGGCCTTAACACGCCGCTTCGGCGATTTCGTGGCCGTCGACAGGTGGATCTCGCCGTCTCGCGCGGCGAGATCTTCGGCTTCCTCGGCGCCAACGGCGCGGGCAAGACCACCACCATCCGCATGCTCTGCGGCCTGCTGACGCCCAGCGCGGGCGAGGCCTGGGTGGACGGCTTCCGACTCTCCACGCAGTCCGCCGAAATCAAGCGCCGCATCGGCTACATGAGTCAGAAGTTCAGCCTCTACACCGACCTCACCCTGCGCGAGAATCTGCAATTCTACGGCGGCGTCTACGGCCTGGGCGGCGCGGAGATCTCCAAACGCAGCACGGAGCTGATCGCGCGTCTGGGCCTTGAAGGCTTCCAGCACAAGCTCCCCTCCGCCTTGCCGCTGGGCTTCAAGCAGCGCCTCGCGCTGGGCTGTTCCGTGCTGCACGGCCCGCGCATTCTCTTTCTCGACGAGCCCACGGGCGGCGTCGATCCGTCGGCGCGCCGCACCTTCTGGGATCTGATCTACGACCTCGCCGACGGCGGCGCCACGGTCTTCGTCACCACGCACTACATGGACGAGGCCGAGTACTGCCACCGCGTCTCGATCATGGACCAGGGCCGCGTCGTCGCGCTGGGGTCGCCCGCCGAACTGAAGTCCGAGTACCACGCCGCTACCATGCAGAACGTCTTTCTCAATGTGATCGCCCCCTCATGATGCGCATCCGCTCCATCGCCCACAAGGAATTCCTGCACATCCTGCGCGACCCGCGCAGCCTCGCGCTGGCGATTCTCATGCCGCTGATGATGGTTCTGCTCTACGGCTACGCCATCGACATGGACATCAAGCGGCTGAAGGTCGGGATTCTCGACCTCGACCACAGCTCCCAGAGCCTCGACTTTGTGCGCCGCATGACCAGCGGCCAGTTCATCGTCGACGCCGGGCGGCTGCCCTCGCGCGGCGAAGTCGAACCCGCCTTCCGCCGCGATCGGTTCCGCGCGGTGCTGGTCTTTCCCGCGGGATATGGCCGCGATCTGGTGAGCGAGCGCGTCTCGCCGGTGCAGATCCTGGTGGACGGCGCCGACGGCGCCACCGCCGCCGCCGCCGACAACTATTTGCGCGCCGTCGTCGTGCGCTTAAGCCGTGAGCTGGCCAGGAGCGCCTGGGCAGCGTGCCCACGCCCGTCGAGACCCGCGCCCGCGTGTTCTTCAACCCCGAACTGAAGAGCGCCAATTTCATTGTCCCCGGCCTGGTGGCGATCATCCTTATCATGATCTGCGCGCTGCTGACGAGCATCGCCATCGTCCGCGAAAAAGAAGCGGCACCTTAGAGCAGATTCTCACGACTCCTGTCCGCCCCTCGCAGGTGATCATCGGCAAGATCCTGCCCTACATGCTGGTGGCGATGCTCGACGCCGCCTTCGTCGTGCTGCTGGGCCGCGTCATCTTCCACGTGCCGATGGAAGGCTCGTACCTCGTGCTCGCCGCCTACAGCACGCTTTACCTCGCGATTTCGCTCGGCATCGGACTGCTGATCTCCGCGGTGACGCAGACGCAGCAGGTGGCGATGATGATCGCGCTCGTGATTACGCTCCTGCCGACACTGATGCTCTCGGGCTTCATCTTCCCCATCTCGTCCATGCCGCTGCCGCTGCAGACCATCAGCCGCATCATCCCCGCCACCTACTTTCTGCCGGTGATCCGCGGGATCATGCTCAAGGGGCAGATGTGGTTTCCTTTAGAAGGCGGCGTAATGCTGGCAATGGCGGTCTTCTTCCCGGCGCTGGCGATTAAAAAATTCCGTGCGAGGCTCGACTGATGCTCACGCGCTGGCTGATCCCCGTCCTCTATCTCGTGCAGAAGGAATTCCGCCAGGTCTTCCGCGACAAGGCGATGCTGCGCATCATCTTCGCCATGCCGCTGATCCAGCTCTTTGTGCTGGGCTACGCGGCGCAGACCGATCTGCGCAACATCCGCCTCTCGGTCTTCGATGAGGACCGCACCACGGAAAGCCGCGCGCTGGCGCGCTCCTTCTATCAGAATGACATCTTCATTCCCGGTCCCGCCGTGGCGACGGGCGCGGCCCTTTCGGAGCTGCTCTATCGCGGCAAGGCCGACATCACCGTCTGGATCCCGCGCGACTATGCATCCGATCTCGCCGCACGCCGCACGGCCACGGTGGGGATCAATGTCAGCGGCATCAATTCCTCCATCGCCGGGCGTTCCATGGGGTATGCCGAGGCCATCGTGCGCGGCGAGGGCGCGAAGGTGATGGAACAGTGGCGGCTGGCGCGGCCCGAAATGGCGCGGCAGGAGCACCGCATCGAGGCCGTCACCCGCTTCTTCTACAATCCCGAACTCGAGAGCCGCTTTTACATGGTGCCGGCGATTCTCGTGATTCTCCTGACGGTGATCTCCGGGATGCTCACGGGCATGGCCGTGGTCCGCGAAAAGGAGATCGGCACGCTGGAGCAGCTTTTGGTGACGCCACTCACGCCGGGGCAGATCGTGGCGGGGAAAGTCATTCCGTTTGCAGTATTGGCGTTCGTCGAACTGGCTTTCGCCGTAACGGTGGCGCTGCTCTGGTTCCACGTGCCGCTGATCGGTTCGCTGTGGGTGCTCGCGCTGTCATCGCTGGTTTACCTGCTGGTGACGCTGGGCGGCGGGCTGTTGGCCTCGACCGTAAGCAGCACACAGCAGCAGGCGATGTTCACGGTCTGGTTCTTTTTGATTTTCGGCATCATGACCAGCGGTTTTTTCTATCCCATCGAAAACATGCCGCGCGTGATTTACTGGATGACCTACGTAAACCCCATGCGCTACTTTGTCGCCATCATCCGCGGCATCTTTTTAAAAGGCGCCACCCTGCCCGACCTCCTCCCCAACCTCATCCCCCTCGCCATCATGGGCGTGCTCGTCTTTACCATTGCCGTGCTGCGCTTCCAAAAACGCGTCGCTTAAGCGGCGTGGTCGCCGCAGACCGAGGCGCTGACGCCTATGAATTCCGCGCTTCGCTTGCTGGATCGTTCCGTCGCCGTGGTGGCCTTTAAGGCCGCCATGTGTTTGTGTGATAAAGGGGCGAATCCCGGATCGAGTCCGGGACAAGCCTGAAAATTCGCCGCCGCGAGATGGGTCGCCGCGCAAAGATTCCACTCCCCGCACGTTCCGAATCCAATCCCCCCACCCGGACTTGATCCGGAATGATGGGGGGCAAGGGGGGGTGGGATTTCCGCAATCGCCGCGCGGGGTTTCCTTACCCCGCGCGTAATCGAATAACCGGCTCCCGCCTCCGCGGGATCTTTCGCTATACCGGCGAGTATTAGATAAGTCATTCTAATGCGCAACTATTTCGACGGCAAGCGGGATACGGTCCGATTATGCCGCGCAATTTATAGAGTTCATCTTATTCATGCTACCGTATGGAAACGACACGGAACGAGGAGGCTGTTATGGCGGAGTCGAGGTTGATCTCGCAGTATCGTCTGGTGATTGACGAGGGATTTAATAAGGGGAATCTGGCGGCGGTGGATCGGGCAGTGGCGGCGAATGTAATCGAACATGAGACCGGGATCGAAGCCGGCGGGCTGGAGGGTTTGAAGAACGCGATCCGGATGTTCCGTACGGCGTTTCCTGATCTGCACATGACGCTCGACGACGTCTGGGAGATCGGCGACAAGGTGATCGGCCGCTGCCGCATCACCGGCACGCACCGCGGCCCGTTGGGCGATATTGCGCCGACGGGAAAGCAGGTGGATATCGATGCCATTGACATCATCCGCTTCGCCGGCGACAAATGTGTAGAGCACTGGGGCCTGACCGACCGCATGGCGATGATGGAGCAGCTCGGAGTGGTACCGGAAATGCACTGAGCGGCGGAGCCCGGTCTGAAGTTCAAAAGGCGCACGCGGAGTGCGCCTTTTGTGTGGGCGGATTTCGGCCGGGTTGCGCGGATTCAGAAACGTAGTGAAAGGTGAAAGGGTCGCCCGCTTAACCCGGCTCGGCGGAGGTCGAATTTCGCGGGGTGAAGGCACGCCGCGCGGCAGAACGAAGCCCGGCAAGCTGGGCGCAACGGTGGTTCATTTATAAAACAACGGGTTAGCTATCAGGGTGGACCCGTTGTCTGAGTTTCTTGGGGGTGGTCGTTGCTTCTGGGTGAGAGATTGATATATTGTGCGCTGATGGCCCGGCCGTCTGGCGGGGCAAGCTCCTGTTGCGCAAGCGTTTTCACCTCTGAGAAGTGCCATGGCCGAACCCACTGAAGCCGTTGAAGTCGTAGCCGCCGAAGAACCGCAGCTCAGTCTGCGCGAGAATTTCCGCATCCTGTTCAAGGCCTCGCGGGCCTTCTGGATGGTCAACATGGTCAACTTCGGCGACGGGATCGCCTATTTCGGCATCCTCAATCTGCTGACGTTGTTCATCGGACAGGACGTCGGCTTTTCCGAGCAGACGACCGGCGTGGCCGTCTCCTTCTTTACCGGGCTTGTGACGCTCTTCATGTTCGGCGGCGGGTTCATCAGCGACAAGCTCGGCGTGCGCCGCGCGCTGACGCTCTCGCTGGTGGTCGTGCTCGTCGGGCGGCTGTTCCTCGTCGGCAGTCCGCTCGCGGGTGGCATGGCGAGCATGGTGCTGTGGACCGGCCTCTTGCTGATGGGTATGGCCGAGGGCGTGATTCAGCCGGCGCTGTACGCGGGCGTGAAGGAGTTCACCGATCCGCGCACGGCCACCATCGGTTATTCGCTGCTCTACGCGATCATGAATCTGGGCATCGCGGCGGAAGCCTTCGTGTCGCCCTTCATCCGCGAGCAGTCGGGGATCGCCGGCGTGTTCTGGGCGATGATCGCGATTACGGTCCTTATGATTGCCGGCAATCTGGCGTTCTTCACGCGACGGTCGAGAAGCGCGACCGCGTGGTGGAATACGTCAAGCCCGACAAGGCCGACGTGCGCACGGCGTGGGCGAAGTTCCGCGCGCTGCCGTTTATGGATGCGCGCTTTCTGTTCTTCATCTTCATTCTGCTGCCCGTGCGCACGCTCTTTGCCCACCAGTGGCTGACGCTGCCGGATTACGTGATGCGCTGTTTCCCCGAAAACATCGGCGCGCGCTACGAATGGTTCCAGGGACTGAATCCCGTCATCATCGTGATCTTCGTGCCGCTGATGGCCGCGCTGACGCGCAACGTGAAGATCGTGAACATGATGATCATCGGCACGGCGGTCTCGGCCGATGACGACCTTTATCCTCGTGCCCGGCCCGCACCTGTGGACGCTGATTACCTATGTCGTCGTGTTCTCCTTCGGCGAGGCGCTGTGGTCGAGCCGCTTTCTGGAATACGTCGCCAATCTCGCCCCGGCGGGGCAGGTGGGCGCCTACATGGGTCTGGCGGGCATTCCGTGGTTCCTCGCCAAGATGACCACCGGCTTGTACAGCGGCTCGATGATCCAGAAGTTCATTCCCGAAGGCGGCCCGCTGGACAGCGGCACGATGTGGCTGATCTACGCCTGCATCGCGATGATCTCGCCCGTGGGTCTGCTGCTGGGCAAGAAGTGGGTGGAAAAGGGAAAGCACACGGCGTGAAATTGGGAGCGTGATCTATTTTGAGTAGGTTGTCCGGTATCTGACAGCCACGCGAGGCCGCCCTGAAGCGGCCTCGTTTTTATTCGAGTCACTGTTCTACCGACCGGTATCAAGCTGTCCTCAAGTGCGAGAAAATTGGGGGGGCATGGATCGCGGTCGTGCCTCTCCATTTTGCCTCGCAATCTGTCATTGCCGATTCCATCGGCTGGCGTGAACTGGAAACTGACCGGAATTGCGGGGTGGTTTGGACGGTAAACTGCACCGTGAGTAATGGTCCCAGAATTGGCGAGTCCGAATTATCCGGCGTGGTCTTCGCGCGAAAAAGATACCCCCGGCGGGGGATCTTTGTCTATGAAAAAATGACCGCCAGCGCGGTGGAACGGGTGTGCTTCCGGCAACTATTTTGTGACCGTTGCCGCCCGTTACACGGCGGCGAAAAGGGCCTGGCGGACGGTTTGCGGAGCCGGACCGGGATTATGAAATGCCGGTTGGATGTTCTGAATCCGGGTGAAATGGGGCGGCAAACGGTTGTCTTTTCTGTTCCAAAAATATTTCAATCGCACTTAAAGTCGCTTGTGTCGGGCGGATTTCTTCATTAAATTCCCGCCCATAAAAGTTGGCTTGGACGTTCCGTTCTCTTGTTTTGGGCCTCAGGGCCTCGTCGCTGGCCTGTGTCACGGGAGGGATTTTGGATTCCTTTTCGGCTTGGCGATGGAAATGGTGGTGACAGGGAATCGGGGTGCATCCCCAAGGTGGAAAGGATTCTGAGATGGTGAACATTTACGCGGGCAACCTGGCCTACTCGGTCACAGAAGAAGACCTGCGGGGGGCGTTCGAAGCGTACGGCACGGTGGAGCGGGTGTCGGTGATTGCGGACCGGCTGACGGGCCGGTCGCGCGGTTTTGGTTTTGTGGAAATGCCGAACGATGCGGAAGGGCAGACGGCGATCGCGTCGCTCCACGACGTGGATCTGAAGGGGCGGCCGATGCTGATTCGCGAAGCCCGGCCCAAGGCGGAAGGTCATGGCGGCTACAACCAACCCCGCCAAGAGCATTCGGCCTGATCAAGGGTGCATACACCTGGAACAGAAAGAGCCGCGCAGGATTTCCTGCGCGGCTTTCGTTTTAGGACGCTCGCTATATACTCTACTGCCATACCGGACAATGCTCAGCGGACGCCCGCCCGTTTCCAGAGGTTGGTGGAATGGGTGACGGCGGAGCGGCGGATGGTGGTTTCGTCGGCGCGGGTGAGGTGGCCGTCTTCGACCACGATTTGGCCATTGACGATGACCGTGTGGACGGTGTGATTATAGCCGCAGAAGAGCAGCGCGGCGATGGGATCGGCCGCGCCCGCGTAGCCGAGCTGCTCGAGATCGAAGAGGGCGACGTCGGCGGCCTGACCGATAGCCAAGGTGCCCAGTTCAGTGCGGCCCAGGACGCGGGCGGAGCCTTCGGTGGCGAGCGAAACGACTTGCCGCGCCGTGAGGGCATCCACACCCCACGCAAGACGGCCCAATAACATCGCTTGTCGCAGCTCGCCGAGCATGTCGGAGCTGTCGTTGGAGGCGCTGCCGTCGACGGCGAGGCCCACGGGTACGCCGCGCGCCAGCATCGCGGGAATGCGGGCGGCGCCGGAGCCCAAGCGCATGTTACTGGAGGGGCAATGCGCAATGCCGCAGCCCGCGCGGGCGAGCAAGGCCAGTTCGTCATCGGTGAAGTGCACACCGTGAGCAAACCAGACATCGTCTGCAACCCAGCCGAGATCCTCCATCAATTCGAGCGGACGGCGATGGTAGCGCTCTAAACAGAAGTCGATTTCATCCTGCGTTTCGGCGAGGTGCGTGTGCAGCCGCACACCGTGGCGGCGGGCGAGCAGGGCACTGTCGCGCATGAGTTCCGTCGTCACATTGAAGGGACTGCACGGGGCGAGGTGAATCTGATTCATCGCGAACGGGGCGGGATCGTGCCAGCGGGAAATGGCCTCTTCGCTCTGGCGGAGAACCTGCTCGTTGCTTTCGATGATTTCGTCCGGGGGCAGGCCGCCGTCCGAATCGCCGAGGGTCATGCTGCCGCGCGTACCCACATAACGGATCCCGAGTTCACGGGCAGCCGCCACGTGCAGACCGATGAGATCTTCGGAGATGTGACGCGGGAAAAGGTAATGATGATCGGCGGTGGTCGTGCAGCCCGTGAGTAAGAGTTCGCTCATGGCAAGGCGGGCGGCGGCGGCAATGGCGGCGGCATCGAGGTATTTCCAGACGCGGTAGTGGTACGTGAGCCAGTCGAAGAGTTTCGCGTCCTGTGCGCCGGGCAGACAACGGGTAAGAATCTGGAAAAAATGATGGTGCGTATTGATGAGGCCGGGAATGGCGACTTTGCCCCGGCCATCAATGACGCGCGCACCATCCGGAACGGGCAGCGCCGCGCCAATGGCGGCGATGCGGTGTCCGTCGATTAGCACGTCCGCATTGCGGGCTTCGTGCCCCGCATACTGATACAGGGCGGTCAGGTTTTGGAGAAGAATTGTCATGTTCCGTTTCCAAAGGCGTTGATTCCATCCAATATACGAAATTTCGGGCAAACGTCGGTAGAGTTCGCCGTTGGAGGCGAAAAATTGCCGGGTCAGGAGGCGTAAGTCGCCCGGTTCCGGCAGGATTCGACTTAGTTGCCGCCCGGCCGTGGGAGCTGGAAGCCGTCGGCAATTGCCAAGTTCTCAATTTTTCTCAAGTTTTAATGCCCCATCGCCGGGGGGTCGATAGCCTTTCGCAGTATTTTAGACTTGTTCATCTACAAACAAGGCATCTTATTGTCATTGTTATTGCTCCGCAATCTTTTTATATTGAGGCACAGTTTAACACACTCTGATTCGACAGCTAACGTTTAGTTTGGCGGACAGATCCATTTACGAGGTTCATATGCGATTCCGACTGGTTGCTTTTCTGCTGCTTCTTCCCGCCCTGCTGTTTTTGGTGGGATGTTCGAAGGATGACGACAACAACACCCCGGCCACCCAGCACAACATCACGGTGACCGTGCCCAATGGCGGCAAGAGCTGGGGAACCGGCAGCACCCACGACATTACGTGGAGCGACAACAATGTGACGAACACGAAGGTGCTCGTTTCCGCCGACAACGGAACGAACTGGACGGTACTGATTGCGACGACCACGGCGAACACGTACAGTTGGACGACGCCAACGGTGGCCGGCACGACGTACAAAATCAAAGTTGTGGACGCGGCTGACAGCACGGTGTCTGACGTGAGCGACGCGGCGTTCGCGCTGACGGATGCGGACGCGGCCAGCCACGCGTATACTTCCACGGCAGGCGGCACGTTTGAAACGGACGGCGGCGCGCGGATGACAGTACCGGCAGGGGCGGTCCCGCTGACCGACGCCGGCTTACCCGGCACGATGGTGTTCTCGATTGAGCGGAACAATGACGTCGTGGTGACCGCGCCAACGGGCGAAACACGTTCAGGCGACGTCTACCAGTTTGGTCCCGAAGGCTTTACGCTGGCGCGCCCGGTGGAAATCGCGCTGCCGATTCCCGGCACCGGCGATCCCGGCCAGGTGAAGATCTGGCGGTTGAATCCGTCGACCCAACTGCCGGAGTATTTCGGCTGCGATTATGATTCGACCACGCGGACCGTACGCGCGCAGACATATCAATTCTCGCCGTGGTTTGCGACGACCAGCGCGGCCAGCAACACCTCATCCGGCTGTCTGAATGTCACGAACAGCACGAACCGCTGGCTGTATATGTGCGTGGAGAGCGTGGTGCTGGATTTTGCGGAGCAGGCGGAGTTCGTTCCCGAATTGGGACAGGGCGTGCTGTGGGCACCGCAGGGTGAAATCGGTTGGGCCAGCACCGGGCACTGGTATTTGCCGCAGGGTGTGTATGATTTCTGCGTGCAGGTTGAAGAGCCGGTGAATTCGGGCCATTACGTGCATGAACTGCGCGCCGGGATTCAAGTAACCGAGCCGTGGTCGTACAGCGATCCAGTGTGCACGGATCTGGGCGTCGGTTCGCTGGCGAGCGCCGATACCGGCCGTTGCGTGTGCGTTCCGTTGGCCACCACATCGGTGGGTACGGGCGACATCCAGGTGACGCTGGTGTGGCACCGGGAAGCCGCGCTCGACCTCGACCTGTGGGTCATGGACCCCGATAGCGAATGGTGCTACTATGGCAACGGCCAGGCACCATCGACCACGACTTCGGGCGGCCAATTGGACCGCGACAACCTGTGCGGCAACTATGTTAATGGCCGTCCGGAGAACATTTATTGGACGACGGCTCCGCTGGCCGGCGAGTACATCGTGGCCGTGGATTGGTACAGCAGTTGTGGCAACACCGGCGCCTCGCAGGACTTCAACGTTCGCACGGTGGTGCAAGGCACGACTCATACCTTCGCCGCAACGATTCCCGAAGGTACCGATATGCTGGAAGTGACGCGCTTCACGATCGTAGGTTCGACGGTGCAGTTCCTCCCGCCGCGGCCTGAGGTAACTTATCCGAATCTGCCGGCGAACGCTGTCAAAACGACTGCGACCCGCTAACAGAGTTCAATGTTCGCGAAAAGCCCCGGCCAATCGGCCGGGGCTTTTTTGTTGTGGGAGCGAGGCGAGACCAGGTACAGACTCTCCGCTTTAACTTTAAGATTTTATTGCAGCAAGCATGCCGTTCGGGGATCTTAGTCTGCATGAATCCAGCAGTTGCGGCGGCAGAGATGAGAGCGGAGTGCGAAGTTCATAAAACTATATTTATTATTGAATTCAGCATTGCTATCGTGTATTTTAGGGGTGGCATCGGGGACATAGAAAAAGCCCGGTGACCGACCGGTCCACGGGCAATTTGCAGGGTGGCGTCTCCCAGAGTCGAACTGGGGACACACGGATTTTCAGTCCGTTGCTCTACCAACTGAGCTAAGACGCCCAACACCCCGAATTTAAAGAGGACAGCCGCAAAAGTCAAGGACGATTTTGCGTAAGCGGAGGTAAAATGTGGAGGCCCGCTCCACGGGGGGATAGCCGGGCTTAAGCCGGGGGGCTATTTCATAGGGTTGATAGAACGAAGAGTGTCTGGTAGGATTACCGGACTCGAAAGTTAGTCCAAGTTAATACAAATTCTTTAACTTGCGAGCGCAATTGCTTGCTCGGCGACAACGCGGACGGTACTTTGACTATGGTTAGAAGCGAACCTGTCTGTGGGAAATCCAGATCCACAGACAGGAGGCAAGGGTTCGAAAATTATACTTTTGACAGTCGGGCGGGGAGGGTCGTTTGAATCTGCGCATGAATGGAAATGAAGCCAGTGATCAGATGATGCAGAGGAATCTGAATATGCGACTTGTTTTGACAGTGTTGATGCTGCTTGTGATCGGCAGCATGACGGGATTGGCCTGGGGCGATGACTGGAGCGAACGGCGGGGAGTCGCCAGTCTCGACACCAATCCGCTTCCGCCCTGCGTGGTTGATTTTCAAGTGCCGTCCCTGCCCTACTCGCACGCCTCCACATTGGTGGGCGCCGGGAATGAGTGCGGTCAGCGCGTGTCACAGGACCATATCTATGCCCTGACGATTGCCCATCCGGGTTCGTACAATATCTCGACATGCGGTTCGCCGGTGACGACGGACGTGTATCTGATTTTGTCGCGCGAGTGCTGCGGCGGCGAAGAAGTGGCACGCAACGACGACGGCTGCGGAGCGCCGCACGGACCGGCCACGCTGTCGTGCATTACGCTGGACGCCGGCGTGTATTACCTTGTCGTGGAAGCGGGCACTCCGGCGGGCGAAGGCGCGTATTCGCTGTCGATCTTTGAATGCGCGAACGCCTGCGACCTGGCCTTGCAAGCGGACGGAACCTATCCCACGACGAGCGGCGGATTCCGATTTGTGCAGTCTGTGAGTTCCGCCAGCGCCGCGCCGGCCTATGAGGGACCGTTTACCAATCCGACTCCCTGCCAGAGCGGCGTCACGAGCTACGGATTTGATTATCTCTGCTGGTACGATAACGATTTCGGCTGGACGCATACGTTTCCGGCGTGGAATGACGCGAACGGAGTCTGCGTGGATTCGGTGCGGCTCAGCATATGCGCCTGGGACGTAGACGCGGAAGACTGCCTGACGGAGCATCCGGACAATCCGTCTGACTGCGAACGCGACCGGGTGTATTTAGACGACGCGGAGCTTGCGCCGCAGTATCTGAGCGGTACCGGCCAGACGTGGTCAGTGACGACGATGGCGGTGCCGCCGTCCATCGTGGCCGCCGACGGACGGCTGGAAGTCTGGTTGGACATGGACGAGTTGCGGACGATGTGCAGTTTCGCGGCGCGGATCAAGCGTTCGCAGATCGAAGTTTTTTATCGCACCGGGGCGGACTGTAATGATCCGCCGTATACACCGCACGGGACGATGTCCGCCTGCGTGGCGGAAGATTCCAGCATGTGCGTTCGCGTGACGGGTCCATTCCCGGCCGATCCTAATGCGGATACCGTCAGCTATAGTTACGCGTGGGCGGTGGCCAACAGCGCATCGGGGTATGAGCTGTTGCCGGCGCTGGACCAGGCGGACACATGCGTACCGGCAAGCGTCAGCCACGCCGGCGACGTGTGGCGGGTGGAAGTGACGGCGGTGGACGTGCATGGCGAAACGTCGCCGGAGCCATGGGTGGAGTATTTCGTGGTTGTCCCCAACTGCGGCGGTCCGAACGATGTAGTCGGTTGGGATTACGGCGATCTGGATACCGTGGGGTATCACCTCACGGGCACCGAACTCAGCGGTGGACCGGCGAACGCGATCCGCGAGCAGAATCTCGCATGGCTGGGCGGCTCGGTGACGGCGGAGACCGCGCCGAATATGCCCGATAACGATACCGGCGACGACGGAGTCGTGTTCCTGCACGCTCCCTGGCAACCCTGCGAAACGGTGTGCGTGGACGTGCGGGTGACAGCGGGCGCGGCGTATACACCGGATGTGCCGCTGTATCTCTACGCCTGGAAAGACGGCAATCTGGACTTTGATTTCAACGACCGCCTGTGTGACGGAACAGCGGCGGAGTGCCTGATCGCGGGCGCGCCGATCCTGGGACTTACCGGAGGCCGTGACAGTCTCTATCATTTTTGCTTCACCGATCCGGGCGTGAATTACCTGGGCCAGTATAATGGGGTGATGCGGTTCCGGCTGCTGTCGGAACCGGCAGGATGCGGGGCCGGACTCCGGATGATCGATCCGCGGCTGGGCGAAACCGAGGATTACGTACTGCGTGATTTGCAGCTCGCGGTGGAACTGCAGAGCTTCGCGGCGACGCAGGAGGGCAATGCCGTAGCGATTACGTGGACGACCGCATCGGAAACGGATAACGACCATTTCATCATCGAGCGGCAGGCGAACGGCAGTTGGGAACGGATCGCGCCGCGCATCGCGGCGGCGGGGAACTCCGCGAATGAAAGGCACTACCAGTATCGTGACGAGGCCGTGGCCGCGGGCAGGACTTACGAATACCGGCTGATTGCCGTGACTTCAAACGGCACAGCCCAGGTTATCGCCTCGCGCGAGGTGACTGTGCATGCAGTGGCGGAAGTCGTCAGTGAATACCAACTCTACCCGAACTATCCGAATCCATTCAACCCGTCGACGACGATCGCCTTTGATTTGAAGGACGCGGGACATGTGCAGTTGCAGGTTTACGATGTCATGGGACGCGAAGTGGCGACGCTGGTGAACAGTCCGCTGACAGCGGGGCGGCACACGGTGACCTTTGAGGCGCGAAATCTGCCCTCGGGTGTCTACCTGTACCGCTTGACGACTCCGGGCTACGCGGATATGCGCAAGATGATCCTGTTGAAATAGGTTTGCTGTTCCACACGCTGACCTGAAGCCCCCGGTTCTAACTGGACCGGGGGCTCCTTTTGTCGATCTTCCCTTGAAAAGCCGAGGCGAATCTCGTATATTGCGTACAAACGAGGAGGTCAGCATGCGCGAGTTACTTTGTTTAGCGATCTTCCTGCTGCTGAGTGGCGCGGGACGCGGATTTGCTCAGGTCGACACTCTCTGGACGTGCCGTCTGGCGCCAGCGGGCGTGCCGGCCATAAATGGGGCGACAGCGTTGGCCGACGGCGGTCTGGCCGTGACGGGAACGCTGGAGGGCGCGACGGACGGGAATGTGCTGGTGGCGCGAATCTCAGCTACGGGTTCCATCGTCTGGATGCGTGCTTTCGGCCAGTCCGGACTGGCCGAACAGGGGAGTGCCATCGTGGAGTTGGCCAATGGCCATCTTCTGCTCGTGGGTGGACAATCTCCGGAAGACGGGGCATCCAATGTTGTACTGTTGATGGGTCTCAGCGCCACGGGCGACAGCCTGTGGAGCAAGATGTACTATGGCGGCGGGCAGATGAAGGCCAACGATGTGATACGACTGGCGGACGGCAACATCGCGGTGACGGGCTACCGGCTGGGGCTGGACGGGGCGCATTCGGATCTGTGGCTGCTTAAATGCGACGGAGCCGGTGACACGTTGTGGACGCAGACGATTGGCGGCGGCGAGACCGATGTCGGCTGCAAAATCAGCGAAGCCGCCAATGGCAATTTGCGGATCGGCGGACATTCGCGCACCGGTGGCACGGGTGAATTTGATTTCTGGCTGACACTGACGAACAGCAGCGGCGAGGGATTGCACGGCGCGTTCTATGGTCCGCCGGACACCCGCGAACGCTGTGCCTCGATGTCGGTCAGCGACAGTGGGATTTTTCTCGGGGGATATACACTGACGGTGGAAACGGGCAATTACGACGGGTATGTGGCGCGGGCGAATACCGCCGGCGAGTTTCAGTGGGGTAACACCTACTCACGTGGTTTTCCAGTCGAGCAGATTCGCGGCATGGCGCCCCAAATGGACGGCGGCGCGCTCTGCGTAGGATGGGCCGGTCAGACGGAATCCGAACTGCGTCCGTGGATCCTGAGCGTGTGTCCTGACGGGCAGATCGAAACATCGCGCATTGATTCCTCAATCGCCAACGGCTGGTATACGGGGATTGTGACGATTCCCAGTGGCGGATACTTTCTCTACGGCGGCGTGGTGGACGGGGCGCAGACAAAGGGCTACGTGGCGCGGACACTACCTCCCGGCGGGATTTCGGGCACGGTGACGAATCCGGAGACGGGCGATTCGCTGGGCGGGGTAACCGTTCACGTGGTGGGCAATCCGCATAGCGCCGTGACCGATGCCCAGGGCTGGTTTGCGATTGAATTGCCGTCTGGAACGTACGATATTTATTCCAGCGGTCGTTGCCTATCACCGGACACGGCGCATGGCGTAACGGTGAGCGCGGGCGAGTTGACGCCGGTCAATCTGCATCCGGGAATGGCAGTGCTGGCGCCGTGCCCGCTGACTTCGTTGAATCTGCTGGTTCATAACGAGGTGCCCGATACGACCCCGTTCGTCATTCGTAACAACGGCAATGGACCGATGGACTATTCGGTAATCGCGCAGACTTTTTCACCGACGAGCGCGTGGCTGCGGGTTGTTCCCGCGTATGGTGTGGTGCCACCGCACAGCGAACTGGTCGTGGGGATCTGCGTTACGGCCGATACCGCCAATACCGCGGCTGGGAATACTACGGACGCCTGACCGTCCACGCGAACGCCTGTCCCGACAGCGTCTACAGTCTGCCGGTGTTCGCAACCGTGCTGGATGCAACCGAACGGAGCGATGGATTGCCGCGGGAGTTTGTCGTTTTACGCGCCGTCGCCCAATCCATTCAACGCCACGACGCGGCTGAGATTCGATCTGCCGCAAGCGAGGCGGGTAAAACTGGTGTTATACGATATGACGGGCAGACGCACGCGCCTGATCTGTGACGCGCCACTCGCGGCGGGCACGCATGAGATGAGCATAGACGGCTCGGGTCTGGCTTCCGGACTCTATTTCGCCCGCCTCGAAGCCGGTAGTTTTTCGGCGACGCAGAGAACTGTTGTTCGTGAAGTGACGAACGTGACGCGAACGTGACGTTCGATCCGTGACGCTGGCGCCGTTGATTGCCGCCGCGCGCAGACGCGCCGGCTGAATAGTCCCGTCGCGAATGAACGCCGCTTGAAAGAGGAATGCTCCTGCTGCCTCGCCCCTATCCCCCTACCCCCTTTCCCCACTACGTGGAGAAAGGGGAAAAGACAGAAGAAATCGCATTGCCGCCGCTTGAAAGAGGAATCATTGCCGGTGGATTCCGGCGCCAGACACCGCCACGCGGGATTTCCGTACCTGCACGCTCTTAGAGAAATGCAGCGGGGCAGAGCCCGCCGCCTTAGCAGAGTAAAAGACGCCGGGAGGCCGCTGTTAGTCAATGCAGGAACGAAAGAACGTAGAGCAACCGGAATCAAGACACCCCCGCCCCCCTATCCTGCCGTAAACGGGGGGAGTAAAGCCAAGAGCATAAAAGAAGCGGACCGGTTGCCCGGTCCGCTTCTTTTCAAGCGTCAGGAACGACTACTGATTGAAGTCGTACTTAAGAGAGACGCGCGTGAACAGCGGGGCAGAGTTGCCGCCGGAGATGAAGTTCGGGCCATTCTGGATGAAATCCGGGCACACGAGCAGATCGAGGAACAGGCGATTCCAGTGAGCGGTCGCACCGAGGTAGGTGTAGGTGTCGCTGTAGCTGGTACCGGGTTCGACGTTGGTGAGATCGGTGCTTTCCGCAATCCAACCGCGTTCGGCGCCAATGCGGCCGTTCAGCCAGTTAAAGACCGTGGTTTCGAAGCCAACACGCCAGTAGGGGAAGTAGTTTCCCGTTTCGGTGACAGTGGTCGCGGGGGTTACGGTCTTGTCTTCTTCCTCGTTCGAGCGCAGGTCAATACCGAGTTCAAAGATCGCGAGGGCGTTGTCGATCGGCGTCCAGTTGTTGCCCAGACCGAGCTTGATGTCGGTGATGGTGTTGGCATAGCCGGTGTTCGTGGCCTTCCAGGCATCCTTCAGCGTGAGGAAGCGGAAGTTCGGGACCAAGGTATAGCGCGTATTGACTTCGTACCAGTAGCGGGCCGCGAGGTTGAGGGCCATCGAGCCGTCGTTGTCTCTGACGACCGCGCCACCGAATTCTTCCTTGAAGCTGACCATGTCAATGCCGAGCGCCATATCGAGCTTGTCTTCGATGGCGCTAAGACCTAAGTTCAACCCCATCAACATGTTGTTGGCGGTGTTGGTGTTGGCGCCGGCCTTGTACTCATACGACCGTTCGGCGAGGACGAGTTGGGCGCCGACCTTCATTTCGCCCATTCTGCGACCGTAGATAGCGCTGAACTTGCTCGCCATCCGGGGGGTGCCGGTAATGTCGTTCACAGCCGGGACAGCCGTGTACTCATACATGCCCGAGGAACCGATTGCGCCCAGGCCGAACTGGGACCGGATTCCGGAATTGCGGTCCAGCGAGAACTGCAGCACGCCGTAATCATCGCTGAACTTGTAGTTGATGTAAGCTTTTTCGAAATAGTTGTCGCCGGGATTGTAGAATTCAGCACCGGCCAGATTCGGGTAGTCCTGAACGAGTTGCGGCCAAATGACGGGATTGTACGCGTCCTTGACGATGTAGTTCGCGCCTTCACCACCAAGACCAATCACACGGGTGATCGTCGCCTGTGCGGCGAACGGAATGAGCGTGCAAAGCAGGATCGCGGTCAAAATCAATTTCTTCGACATGAAAGTTTCTCCGTTAAGGGTTGGGACACCGGGGCATATTATAGCAAATTTTAGATGAATTGTCAACGCTCTATATGTTAGGATTGTGTTCAGAGTTGGCCCGGATCTTGCTGATAAGAAAGAACTTTGAAGGCGCGAATTCTTTGTTAATTTTGGTGCAAAGTGGCGTCTTTTCAGATCATTAAAATGATCATAAAAGCACCTCAAAATACTGAACTTATCCACTTATCCACAGGGGACTATGGCACACTCTGATAATTTATATCTGCGGATTCTGGATCACTCCGGCGATCTTGTATCTTGAGGCATGGGGAGAGGACTATTTGGAGGCATTGGCCCATGCCTCCTCGGGATTAGTCGATCAGATTGTGCCACTGGAGGCCATTGTGGAACGGGAAGAGCGGTCAATCGAGGTGGCCGGTGACGACGATACGGCCCGGATTGTGGCATTTCTGAACGAGTTGCTGTACCTGATCTATGTCCGCCACTGGCTGCCCTGGACGCGTACGCACCTTGCAACGGTGTTCCCACCACGGCTGCCGCGAACTGGAGGCGGTGCTGGTGGGCGAGCCGGTGGATCCAGCCCGGCACGAGTTTAAATATGACGTGAAGGCGGTGACTTATCACGATTTTGAACTCGCGCGGGAAGCAGGGCGGACGGTGATTCGGTTTGTGTGCGACCTGTAAGTAAAGAAGAACGGAGAACGAAGATCCAAGAATCCCGTATTCACTTCTTCGTTCTACGTTCTTCGTTCTACGTTCTTCGTTCTTCGTTCTTCACTTCTAAAAGGTATCCATGAAAGAGACCGCCATTACGTTTAAGCCCGCCGGGCCGTACCGGTATCGGATCCCGAAGGACATGTCGGGCGGATATGCGGACGGACGGACTGATGTTCTTGAACGCCGCACTGGCCGAGAAGCTGCAATCCGATCAGTCGCCAATGCAGGTGGCGAATGTGGCCACGCTGCCGGGGATCGTCGGCAACAGCCTGGCCATGCCGGATATGCACTGGGGCTACGGCTTTCCCATCGGCGGCGTGGCGGCGTTCGATCTGGACGAGGGAGTGATTTCGCCGGGCGGCGTGGGTTACGACATCAACTGCGGAGTGAATCTGACACGCACGGCTTTTCGCGTGAATGAACTGCGGCCGAAGCTGGCGCGGCTGATCGATCGGATGTTCGAGCAGATTCCCACCGGAGTGGGCTCGCACGGCGCGCTGACGGTGTCGAAGCCCGAGTTCGAAAAGGTACTGACTCAAGGCGCGGCGTGGGCGGTGGCGCAGGGACTGGCGACGGCGGAAGACCGGCTGCATATGGAGGAACAGGGCTGTCTGAGCGGCGCGGATCCGGATGAAGTTTCGGCCCGCGCCCGGGAGCGCGGTTTCGATCAACTGGGCACGCTGGGGGCGGGCAATCATTTCGTCGAAGTGCAGGTCGTGGACGAGATCTTCAACGAAAAAACGGCGCAGGCGTTCGGTTTGTTTCAGGGCCAAATCTGCATCATGGCGCATTCGGGATCGCGCGGTTTCGGCTACCAGGTGTGCACGGATTTTCTGCCGGTGATGGATCACGCGGCACGGAACTATGGGATCGCGTTGCCCGACCGGCAATTGGCGTGCGCGCCACTGTCCAGCCGGGAAGGCCAGCGTTACCTCGCAGCGATGAAATGCGCGGCGAATTTTGCCTGGGTCAATCGCCTGACGATGCGGCATCACGCGGAGGAGGCGCTGGCCGCAGTGATGGAGCTACCGCGCGAGCGCTGCGGGTTCGGGATGGTCTACGACGTCTGTCACAACATCGCCAAATACGAGGAGCACCTGGTGGAGGGTCGCATGCGCACGGTGTGCGTGCATCGCAAGGGCGCCACCCGCAGCCTGCCCGCTGATCATCCGCTGGTGCCGGCGGCGTACCGGCACGTGGGACAGCCGGTGTTGATCCCGGGAGACATGGGCCGCGCCTCGTATGTGATGGTGGGCGATCCATCCGCGCTGGTGGAATCATTCGGCTCGGCGCCGCACGGCGCGGGGCGGTTGCTGTCGCGCAACCAAGGGGCAAAACTCGCGCGCGGCGAAGAGGTGCGGGCACGGTTAGCGCGGGCGGGAATTATCGTGCAGGCGCGCAGCAAGGCGACGCTGGCCGAAGAACAGCCGGATGTCTATAAGGATGTGGAAGAGGTCGTGAAGGTGGCCGCGGGGGCGGGTCTTGCGCAGCCCGTCGCGCGGCTGAAGCCGCTGGGAGGAATTAAGGGCTAATGATGGGTTTCGGGCAGGTCCACGGACCTGCCTCGGCGGAAAGGAACAGACAGGGCGCAAGGCATATGCAATAGCGGGTAGGCATGCAACTTGGTGCGCGGGAGCGTTGCATTGGGGCGGCACATGGTTTGCTCAGAACCGGGGAGAGATACTGTTGCCCAAACGCTTCTGTGAAGGAATCCCATGGCACCGTCCCTTCCGAAATGCCTATTAGTAGACGACAGCGAGAGCATGCTGCGAGTGTTGTGCCTGTTCATGGAGCACCTCGGCTTTGAGCCGTTGACAGCTCACGACGGAGACGAAGGCATCAGTATGGTGCGGGAGCGCCAGCCCGACCTGGTGGTGTCTGACATCCATATGCCGAATCGCAACGGCCTGTTGCTGTTACAAGACATCCGCGAGCTGAATCCGGAACTGCCGGTCATCCTGATTACCGGCTACATGAACTATAAGGCCGACATGAACAGCGCGAGCTTGCAGCCGGATCTGTTCATGGAAAAGCCGTTCACGCTGGATGAATTGCGCCTCGCGGTGGATAAGTTGAAGCCGGCCATCGACCGCGCCTGGCCGCACAACTGAAGAAGACGCTGAAACGCTGAAAACCCGGCGGATTGCTCCGCCGGGTTTTTTGTGCGCTGCTGTGCGATGCCGTCTATTTCAGAAGCATTACCTTGCGTACCGCCAGCGCCTGACCGTTGGCTGCAAGACGCGCGAAATAAAGGCCGGTGGCAAGGTGCGCGCCGTTGAAGTCCGCGCGATATTCACCGGGGCTCTGCCGGCCCGCGAAGACAACCGCTACCTCGCGGCCGAGAATGTCGTAGAGCGCGAGCCGCACATCCGCGGCCTGCGGCACGGTCCAGGCGAAGGTCGTGGTTGGATTGAAGGGATTCGGATAGTTCTGCGCGAGGGCGAAGACGGTGGGCAACACAGTCCGGGGAACGGGTTCAACCGAACTCAGGCCATGCGTCGGATTTGTGGTGATCAGCAACGCACGGCCACTGGCGAGGGGCGCAGCATGCTGCTCGTATTGCAACTGATAGGCATACTGGAGTCCAACGTCGCCGGTGTGATCTTCGATCCCGATTGTCCCTTCGAAGGGTCGCGTGGCCGTCAGGTATTGATACTTAATCTGGCTGTCGTGAGTCGGCGTCGGGTAGACGTCGGGATCATAAAGGATCGCCTGAAACGACACGCGCGCGCTGCCGAGATAGTTGGGCGTGTTGTACCATTCGACGATGGCGCGGTGATTGGCCGCGTCCGCGTAATACCAAACCGAACCGAACTGCGGCTGCCAGTCGGCACGCCAGACGGCAAGGTAACCGTCGGGCGCAAGGGCACTGGGAATGGGCGCGGTGGACCAATCGACGAAGCTTGACGTGCCAAGGATGATGAGGCCGTTGGCGCTGATGGAAATCGTGCCGTACTCCTGCCCGTAGAAGCGGAACACGAAGGGGAGCGCGCGGCTGGTAATGCCTTCGTCGCCGACCGGCAGACTCTCGCCCGTGTAGCCGCCCTGGGCAGGATTGATTTCCACCCAGTCCATGACGACGGTATCGGCGTCGAAGTTGTCGTAGATATAATAGCCGTAACTATCGGGACCGGTGCGCTCCGCGCGCAGTGAATAGCCGAGGTCAACATTTACGGTTTGCGCGCCGGACGTGACCACAAGGTCGGACCGCTGTGTTTCCCAGGGCAGCGTGCCGACTTCGAGGGTGTAGTGACCCGCGTAGAGTTCCAACTGATACGAACCATCCGCGCCCGTTTCGGTTTCCAGCGGAATCTCGAGCACGCGCAGCGACATTCCCGAAAGGGGATTGCCATGGCCGCTGATGACGCCGGACACCGTACCAGTAGGCGCGGCGATCATGGCGACGTCGTGGGCGATGACCTGAGCAGCGTTGACGCTGAGCAAATCGGCTGCGGACTGATAGCCGTATTTTTCAAAGCGCACCGTGTATGTACCGGGAGGAACGGAAAGCGCGTAGAGCCCGGCGGCGCTTGTGGTCACGATTTGCGTGGTGTCGGTGGAGACCCGCACGCCCGCCAGCGGCTGTCCCCCGGCGGTGACCGTACCGTGGATGACTCCACGCTGCGCGAAACCAGCGCTGCAGGCCGGAACAGGCCGCAGTTTTCCGAAACCGTAGGTGGCATCGAGGCCGGGAGAGCCGACATCCTCGGCATTGCTGATGAGCAACCGGTATGCGTCTTCGGGCGTGATGCCGGGGAAGGCAGAATAGATAAGAGCCAAAACGCCGCCGACATGCGGAGTCGCGCCACTGGTGCAGCAAACGCTGCCGCAGAGGCCGCCGCGATCCAGGCTGGCGACACTTTCGGGAGCGGAGATATCGGGCTTGGCCAGACCGGGCGAAGCGCCGCTGTGGTAGGGATAGTCGTTGAATTCGTTCGGGTATTCATTCCCGCTGCCCGCCGGTCCACAGAAGGGCATGCGCGGGTGAAAGCACAGATCCTCGCGCGACCATGCCGCCGGACCGATCCCGCCGTAGGAATAGACGCCGGTGGAATTATAGGCATTGACCGCAACGATGGAACTGACGCCGCCATGAACGGGATGCTGCGCGGTCAGAACCGGCGGCGGGCAGTTGGCAGGTGTGGAAACCGCAAGGGGCGCGGGACCGCCGCCATTGCCCGTGGAGTTGGCATGGATCAGGCCCGCCGCCAGCTCCATTTCTGCCACGCGGCGATGGGCGACATAGTTGGGACAGTCGAGTTCATTGCCATTGTCGCAGTCGGTGTACTTGAAGCTGACCGACGAAGAGATCACGCCGGCGCCCATCAGAATGGCATACTGGCTGGCTTCGAAATACGCGCCCTGCAGGATGAAGGCCAAGAGTTCCATCAGTTTGGCGCCGGGCGCAACACTGATGGTATCGCAGCCGGAACGGCCGGCGGAACTGATGACGGAACCGGTTTTTGTGCCATGGCCGCCGCCGATCGAGGCATCGGTCACATCGTTGTCGTCTTCGTCGAAGTCCCAGCCGTAGAAGTCGTCGAATATAGCCATTGCCGTCGTCATCACTGCCGTTGGTTTCCGCGGGTTCAATCGTCCCATTGCCGTTCAGGTCTTCGCCGGGATTGACCCAGAAGTGGCCGGCAAAACCGGGGTGGCTGATTTCCGCGCCGGCATCAATGTGGCCGACGATGACGCCGCTGCCGTTCACTCCGTACTGTTGCCAGACGCGGTCCGCCTGGATCTCACGCACGCCCCAACCCATCGCATCCAACGTGTTCGGGTGGGGGCGGTCGGAATCCATGTATTCGATTTCGGGAAAATCGGCCGCGAGGGATTTGATCAGGCGGGCCGGGGCGATGACGCGCACGGCATTGAGAATCCACAAGGGACGGACCAGAGTCAGTTCGCCGCCTTTATGAGCGGCTTCCAACGGCGGCATCAGGCGCGAACTCATTTCGGCGAAGCGCGCCTGAAGTGCGCGCACGACAAAAGCGCGGCGCTCCGACATCGGCAGACTCTTCGCGACAGGATAGAGTTCATCCATCGTAATGCGGCTGCCGAGGTAGAGAATGGCGGAAACCTGCTGTTCGCCGGAGGCGGTGGACAGCACGTTTTGGAGCGCCGCAGATTGAACCGCTGCCTGAACTGCTTGGGAGCCCAGCAGGCATGGCAGGAGAAGAAGGATGGCGAGCAGCGCAGCGGTAGCAAGCGTACCCCCGCACCGATCCGGTCGGCACACGGCGGCATTCAGCATGAAACCCTCCTTCGGGACGGTAAGGATGTGTGTCCCACAAAAACGCAGAGCACGAGGATAGTGGCGTTTTGCGTGGGCGTTGTGTATATTTCCTGATATCAGCATGGCTTCCCGATTTTCGGCGGCGAGATTTCCACCCTCATGCAGCCCACTTCCCCCCCACCCCGTGACCGCGTTTCGTGGCCCGACTGGCCCTTCTGGCCGTATGTGCTGGTGGGGCTGACCGTCTTGCTGCGGCTGATACATATCTGGAATAGCCGTCATAATCCGACGTTCTTGGCACCCGCGATTGATCCGGCGTGGTACGATCAGACCGCGCAAAACATTCTGGCCGGAAGCTGGGGTCCGTTCCCGCTGTTTCGGGCGCCTGTCTACCCCACCCTATTGGCGGCGGTATATGGCCTGTTCGGCCACGATCTATTCGCGGCCCGTGTGTTGAATGCGCTCCTGCAAGGCGGCACGGTGTGGGCCATCTGGCAGGTCGGGCGTTCGTATTTTTCGCCGCGGGTAGGCCTGGCAGCCGCACTGCTGTTCGCCCTGAACGGAATGGCGATCTACTTTGCCGCGGAACTGGTTCCGCCCAGCGCGGAGATGTTAGTGGGGATGCTGGCGGTCTGGTCGCTGCTGCGGCTTTCCCGTGACGGCGGACCGTCCGCCCTGTTCATCTGCGGCTTTGCGTGGGGGGTGGCGGCGATTACGCGGCCCAATTTCCTCACGTTGTTCCCGCTGGTGGCGCTGGGGATACTATTTCTGACCCATCACCCGAAGTTAACCCTGCCACGTGCGCGGAGCCTCCCCCGGGCAGCGCGAGCGCTGGTCATCTGGGTGGCGGCGGCGGCGATTCCGATTCTGCCGGTGACGGCCGCCAACTGGTTGAAAGGACAAGAGTTTGTGTTGATCGCCAGCCAGGGCGGGGTGAATTTCTGGATTGGCAATAATCCGCAGGCGAGCGGGGCAATTTCAGTGTTACCGGGCTACGGCAACACGTGGACAATGGAGGATGCCGCCGCAGAAGCCTCAAAGGAACTGGGCCACATGCCGGGTCCGGGTGAACTTTCCCGGCATTATTATGCAAAAGGGTGGAATTTTTTGAAAGTGGAGCCGGTGCAGGCCACCCGCTTCATGATACGCAAAACGCTCCTGTTTTTCAACCATTTTGAGATCTCCAACAATAAGCACATCGCCTATTTTTCGGCCCTTTCGCCGTGGCTGCCAGCGCTGCTATGGCTGAATTTCGGTGTTCTGGTGCCGTTCGGACTGCTGGGCGCCTGGGTGCTCTGGCGCTTGCCACAGACGAAAGTGCTGGTCGGCCTGATCCTGCTTTACATGGCGAGCGTGGTACTGTTCTTCATGGCGGCACGGTTCCGCATGCCAACGGTGCCGTGGTTCTGCCTGCTGGCGGCGGGGGGCGGCGTGTGGCTGTTCGAGATGGTGCGCGCGCGGGCCAAGGCGCGGCAGTTCGCGCCGCTGTTATTGCTCGCGCCGGGCTGTGTGCTGGCGTTCATGAATCCGTGGCAAATCAGCGAAGCGCCGGTCGGTTGGGCACGGTTCATGGAGGGAAACGCGTATCTGAAACTGAATCAGCTCGACTCGGCACGGGTGGCGTTTCTGGATGCCACGCGCTACGGCGAAGATTCCGGCCTGGCGCGCTTGAACCTTGGCGTCATTGCTTCACGGCTGGGACGGAACACGGAAGCGCGGCAGTGGTTCGAATCCGCATTACGAGACGACAGCGGAAACGCGGACGCGTGGAACAACCTGGGGACGGTGTACGAAAGCCTGGGGGACACGGCGCGGGCGATCAGCGCCTACGAGCGGGCGTTGCGGTTAAAGCCCGCGGCGGCCGATCCGCGCCACAATCTTGCCGGCGTGCATTTTCATCTGGGCGTCGCCTATCTGAAGGCGGGGGCGGATTCGCTGGCGATCGTCCACCTCGAACGGTGTCTTGGCCTGTTAGAGACTCCGGCGGTGCATTTTGATCTGGCGATCGCGCTGGAACGGCAGGGGCGACTGGAACGCGCACTGGCGCACGTGGACGCGGCGTTGCGAATGGATCCGCGGATGAGCAGCGCGCTGCAGTTCAAGGAGCGGCTGGGGGAGGAGTTGAAAGCAGCTCCTCCAGGCGGCGCGCCGCCGCCAGACCGGGATTGATTTCAAGCGCGCGCCGCACTTCGGCGCGCGCTTCTTCTGTGCGGCCCAGCCCGGCCAGAAGCAGCGCGAGGTTATGATGGCCCTGGGCGAATCCGGGAACGAGGGCGACGGCTTCCTGCTGCAAGGCCAGAGCGTCCGCTGTGTTTCCCGAGAGCATCCGGCGTCCGGCCTCGGCTTCGAGGATTGGAGCCCAAAGTGAATCGCCGCGATTGATAACGAGTTCGTAAATTCGCCAGACACTGCGAAACGTCGTCTGCGCCTGAAACACGGTCATGCGATACGGCCAGACGGGTTTGGCATTGGGAAAAGCGCTGACGTAAAGCGAATCGGCGGCATCGAGATGCAGCCAGGCCGTATCCACCCGGGCGGCGCGGAGGTCAATCAGCAAACTGCGCAGTTCGGCAGGGCTGCTGGTAGTGAAGAATTCGCGACCGGGCCAGAGCGGCGCAAGATCGGCGCATTGATGCTGATTGGCACAGATGACAAGGGAACCCAGGCGGGATTCCGCCCGCGTAATTCGCGTGGCCGTTTCGATGCGGCGGACGGCGACCAAAGCGGCGCTGTTTACCGTTTGGACGGCGGACAGCGAGAGTACCGTCACAAAGAGCCACCCTCGGGCGCGGCCACTTTGATGAAGATCCAAGAGGAACAATGGCAGCGCAAAGAGTAACACTCGCGGCCCCCAGTGAGCACCCTGCCAGACCGGCGCCGCGAGGAGCGCGATGGTCAGCGCCGCGACAGCGAGTATAAAGAGCGGGCGGCCACGATACGGCGGCAAAAACGACGCGGCCATCCATGGTAGACAGGCGAAGAGCGAATTCTGACCGAGGAGCGTGATTATCGGCAGCGGCTGTGTCCACAGTCGCCACGACCAGAGCGCGCACCACGCGACGAGCAGTCCAATACCCAGGCCCAGCAGGGCCTTTTTTTGTTGCCGCTGCGCCCGGTAAAGAAGCAGCACTGCGAGGACAAAGAGCAGGAACAGCAACAGCGAAGGCCCGGTGTAGGAATCCATCGCGACGAGCAGGCGATAGATCGCAAGACCCCGGTCGAGCAACCAGGACGGCGCGGCCGTAGAATCCGGATGCGCGCCGAAATTCAATTGCAACTGCAGTAACACGGTCTGCCGCGAGGAGAGCGCATGAGCCGCGAGGAGGACGAGAGTCCCGGACAGACCGCCGACGGTCAATGGGACGGCTTCGCGCCACCGGCGGCGGAACAACAACCAAAGAACAAACAGCAGGGCAAGAATACCCGTCTCCGGACGCAGCAGCGTGGCCAACGCAAGCGCCATTCCCGAGAACGCGAGGGCGGACGCGGTGGTGCCGGACGGCTGCCGAAGAAAGAGCAGCGCCAGCGCGGGCCAGAGTAACAGCCAACTAACGGTATGCTCCCACGGCACGAGGCCGTAAAAGGTCAAAGGCAGGAGCAGAAAAGCCCAGACGAATCCGGCACGCGCGAGGAGCAGGGCGAGCGCAATGGCAAAGAGTGGTGGCGCAAATTTCCAGACGGCAAGGCCACCCGCGCGAATAAGCTTGAAGAAGCCACGGGTCGAGGGCGAAAAGCCGGGCGCGAAGCCCTGCTCCACGCGCTCCATGAACGGCGCTTTGAAGGGCGCATAGAGCGCGGAGTTGGGCAAACTCGCGCGCACAGGTCCGTCGGGCAAGCGCTCAGCCCATACGCCGGTGGCATTCTCGGCAGCGAGGCGCTTGATGCCGTCATCGATGGTCCAAGTGCCGTTGACGGGCAGGAGGCTGGTTACAATGACGAGTAGCCCGGCCCAGATATAGACCGCGAGCTGCGCCGGGCGGAGAGGAGTGTTCATAGACCGGGCTCCGGGAAGCAAACGGGCTGCGGGGATACCCCGCAGCCCGAACGAATCTGAAGCGTCAGCAGTCGATCCAGCAGTTTAGTTGCCGCGATCGAAGGTGCTGCCGGCACCGTTGAAGTACAGAATCTGATAAGCAATCACCCGCTGAATCGGCGGGACCTCGACACCAATCTCCGGCACCATGGTCGCCGGTTCGTTACGCATGAAGTACAGCGGAACGGTGAAGAGCGACGTGCGATAGCGGGCCTGCGCCGTGAAGCGGTAGATGTTGGTAACCGGATCAAGCGTGACCATGCCCTGGAAGCGGATGTAGCTGTTGGCCACGGGCTGGTCGTTGGTCGCCCGGATGGGAATATAGCGGTAGTCGACTTCGAGAATATCCGTGTCGAGCCAGATGCCGGCCCAGGCCGGAGTCGAGGCAATGATGCGCCACGGGCCGGGCAGGTTACCGGTCGGCGCTTCGCGGTCGACGTCGATGAAATCGGCGTCGATGCTGACGCCCAACTGGGTCGATTTTGTGACGTTGTGAATGCGCGAGACGCTGAGCAGTCGCGAGTGACCCTCCGCTGGAGCAAGGTAGACCTGCGAGGCGGTCGTTCCGGGACGGACGTGACAGTCGATATTCGTCGCGCTATAGCCGAGGGTATCGAGGGCGGAACTCGACAGGTAGTTGTACAGTGTCGAGGCATAGTCAAAACCCGTGGTCCCACTGGTGCGCCCAAAGTAATCGATCTCCGGGAGGAATTCGGGGTGCGTCGTGTTAAACTGCAGGGCGTGGACCTTGGCCGTGTCGATCTCGAGCGAGGGCAGGAACGGATTCGTCGTGGAGATCGAGAAGAAGTCCGGGGGATTCGCCGTCTGGTTCGGATTGTAACGAAACGCCGGGCAGATTGTCGAGAGGTGGAAATAGTTCCGCAAGAACTGTTCGGCCTTCGTGCCGTCGGCGCTAAGAGTGCCGCCGCAGTCGGTGCCGAGGTTGAAACTACCCTTCAGAATCCGTCGACCCGAGATCCAGAGCTGGCCGCCCACATCGAGGTAGTCAGACATCACCTTCAGCCGGTAATTTAGCTTGGCCATTTCCGGCGCAACAATGTCAGGGTTGTCGGAGATGATCCAGACCCATTTGAACTGCCGAATATACTCGTAGGGAATGCGATTCCAGGCCGCGAGATTTTTGTCGTCGAACCATTGTACCTGATCGTCGTCGTAGACAATCGGGGCGGGCACGGTTTCGGCATAGACGACTTGCCGGATCGCTTCAGCCGTTTGGAAGGCGCCCGGGAGATTGTCCAGATAGAACTGCTTGATGATCGCATCATCAATTTGACCAAAGAGCGGGGTCAGGGGATGTACGGTCCAGTCAACGATGAGGAGTTGGCGCTGGAAACTGGGGGTGATGGCAGTGAAGGCGGCGGAGGCGATGGAGTCAGACTCCGTCAGACCATCGTCGCGCACCTTGACGTAGAAATGATAGTGTCCGTCGAGCACGAAATTCGGATTGACACGCAGCGCGTGCGACGCCGTGAACGTGACCTGCGACGCCGCCGACCACTGGCTCCATCCCGTCTCGTAGCCGATCACGTGATTGCTGTCGTCATACACCGGGTGCGGGAAGCTCTCGCCGGTGTTGTCGTTGACCAGCATATAACTGAAGGTGAGGGGAATGATATTCAGGTCGCGGCCGTCGGGGTCGTCACCTTTCCAGAGGAAACTGATTCCGGGCCAGGTGCTGGTGAGGGTATCGCCCCAGAAGAGCGTGTCGGGGATGACATACTCGAACTGGTAACCCTTGACCGTGTCTTCACGATCAGGATCCGCGGCCCATTTAACCTGTGGAGCGAAGGGCGGCTGATTGGTGCGGAAATAGGTCCGCACCTTGACGGGCGAAGCCGCGTCTTTGTCGTCAATCGCGCGCACCATGAAGATGTGCTGGGTGATGGTATCGGCTTCGCTGCGTCGCAGGTAGATCGTATCGGAGGTGGCGAAGGTCGTGGTCCAGACCGTGGCGGGCAGGGCGGCGATGTAGGCTTCGAGCGGTCCATTTCCGGCCACATAGGCATTGACCGCGGCCTGCGTGGAGTCGTCGTGGTACTGGAACGCCTGGATCATGCCGTCCGGATCATGACCCGTCCAGCGTACCACCGGGGCATAGCTAAAAATACTGCTGTCCAGTGGCACATTGACGAAAGCGACCACGGGCGGCTGGTTGGGGTCTTCCTTGCCATCGAGGCGATTGCAACCCCAGAACAGCCCGATGGCTGTCAGCGTCAAGACGGCAAAAAGGAGAAATTTCATTCGGTGAAGCATATTGGTCTCCGGGAGCGGGCAACACCGGCAAGCGGCGGCCACTCAGATCTACGGATTGCCGCGGACAGTTAGAAAATCAGCTTCGGGAACTTGTAGCCCAGCGAAAAGCGATGAATGTTGTCGAGGTAGGCGATGCCCGTATAGGCGTAGTCGATGGTCAGGCCGAGTTTGGGCAGCTTCACACCCGCGCCGATGGTGGCGCCGTTGCCGAAGAAGTCGCCGGTTTCGCTGAACAGCGGATACTCCATGAACGGGTCATGGTTTTTGGCGTCGCGTCCGGCGTCGATGTCACCCTGGTAGTCCTTCCAGTTCCAGCGGTGGATACCGTTGATCTTCTTGCCGAAGCGCAGGAAAGCCATATCCTGATAGCCGTATTCGAGGCCAAAATTGTAGACTTCGACGTTGTCGTTGGGGTGCGACCAGGCGATACCGAGCAGCAGCGCGTGGGTGCCGACGGAGTCGGAACCGGTCCACCACTGGCGATCGCCGGAATTGACGAGGTACCCGGCCATGCCGAAGGTGAAGTTCATGGGCATGGGGAAGGGGCCGTCGACAAAGTTCATGTTGGGTCCGAAATTCGACGTCAACATGGCGATGCGGACGCTGCGCCAGCCGGTGTTGTAATATGTTCCAACATCGGCGGTCCAGCCGCTGGCCGACTTGTCGGCCAATGTCTCGTTGATGTACTTGGCTGTGCCACCGACGCTGAACTTATTGGTCAGCTTCTGGCTGTACGTGAGGCCGACGGCGACATCGCCCGCCGAGAACGTGCGGCCCGTGCCGTTGGGATGCTCGGGAGTGGTTTCGTCCATCTGGTCGGTGGTCAGATAGGTCACCGATGCGGCCCAGGCGCCATTCCAGGAATTCATGGGGTGGGTGACGCCGAGGAAGCCGTATTGCAGACCGGCGGCATAATCGATGTAGCTGAGCGTGCCCTCGGGGCGCGTCAACAGGGCGATTGCGCCGGGATTGTGGTAAATCGCACTGGCATCATTGGCAACCGCCACGTATGCCTCGCCCATGCCGACCGCGCGGCAGCTCGGGCTGATCTTGAGGAACTGCACGCCGGCGGTTCCGACCTTTGCCTGAGCCCACGCCGCCTGAGGAAGCAGTGGAAGTACGGCCAGCAGCACAAGGAGCGGCCATCGCTTCATGGGAGGATCCTTCCGTCTATAAAACGCATCTGAAGCTTAGCGAATGATGACAAACTTGCCGGTCTCGATCTCGTGGCCTTGGCCCTCGGTCATGTTTTCGACCGAGAACAGATAGATGCCCGAGACCACCTGCTGCTTGTTACGCGAATTCAAATCCCAGCGTTCGGAGGTGGGGCTGGCCCACTGGCTGCGGTCGCCGGCGATGTTGTGCGGGAGGATCTGCACGAGGTCACCCGACACGGTGAAGATCCGGATCAGGCACTCATCGGGCAGATTGATAAACTCGATGCGGCGGTCAACCTGCGAATAGAAATCGGTGGTGCCGTCGTTTTGATTTTCCCATCCGATACCGCCGCTGCCGCCGTGGCGGGTGGTATAGTCCTGGTACGCGCGATACGGATTCGGCACGACGCGCACGGGTTCTTTGGCGGATCCGGCGGGAGCCAACAATACGGAGTTCGCCGTGGGCCGGGTAGCGAGGGATCCCAGGCCCGAACGCGGATCGCCGTAATCGAAAGCTGTGACCGCGTAATACCTCGGGCGCTAGTTTGTGAGCCGGAATATGGAATTCGTAGGTCGAATCGTCGGCCATGAGGATGGCGACTTCGCCATTCGGATTGCCAAGATAATCGCGGCCGGTGAAGCCTTTGTTGAAGCCGACGGCTTTCAGGCATCCCGTGATGCCGGAGATGGTTGAGCAAGCCGGCAGACCCACGGTGCTTTCGACGGGGATGGTCATCATCGAGTCGCCCGCATTCGTCGCCGTCGGCTGGGAGAAGTAGGCGAAGTCGATCCGGTCGAACTCGGCGAGCAGCGAGTAGGCGTTATCCTGGTTGACGTTGGCGGAATGAATGCGATAGCCTTCAAAGTCCTGCACGCGGGTGAACGGGTCGCGATAGGCCGGACTTTCCGACGAACTCTTTGACCAGCGCAGGATTACTTCATTTTCACGCAATTCGTAACCGAGGCCGCCGAAGTGGTCTCCGGGGCGGACAATGCCGCCGGCGTTCGCGGCCGCGTTGTAGGTAAAGGGCACGGAATACATGAGGGCCGGGATCGGCGGCGGCGGCGGGCCGGTAAAGTCGGGCAAGGCCATCGCCCGGATCAACCACGCCATTATCTTTCATCCAGCCGATGTCCCAATCGCCCCAGCGGGCGTGATTGTAGTAGACGAGGCTGTCATCGATGATGAAATCTTCGCTGCTGGCCCAAGGCATATTGGGATTGCTGACCGGCGTAATCAAGCCGTCGCGCTCACCGTCGTCCGGACCCGTGTACCAACCGGCATGCACTTCGAAGCGGGTGCCCTTGAAATAGACGACTTCAACGCTGTCGATGCCCGGGGGCAGTTCGGCGTAGAGACCGTCATGGCCCACATCTTCACCGTACCAACCGTCGCCGGTATCCAGAAGATGATCGCCCTGGGAACTGTCGGCGTCGATGATGGTCGAGTCATGGTCGTTGCCCCAGTCATACTGGGGAGTGTCGAACTGGCGGTTGTCGTAGACGTCCTTGGCCCAGCGGGCGTTTTCGCGCAAATCGGCGAAGTTGAACTTGGTCGGGTCGATGATCGGCGAGCCGATGGTCTGGGCGTTGCCCGGATCGTGGAAGTTTTCGCCGGCCACGTAGGCGATCGTCATGTTGAACTTTTCGCCGGGATTCAGACGATAGATGCGGCGGCCCGAGGCGTCGGAATAGTCATACACACCGAGCGGTCCCCACGACAGCAGGTAGCGGGTGTCGTAGCCGTCGGCGATATTATCCTGCTGCGTGGACGGGTCGCTGGTGCACCAGGGCTCGATGTTGCCGTCGGGCAGCACCTGCGGAGTGATGGAGTCCGGACGGTTGACATAGATCTGCCAGTAGTCGAACTCGCGATTGGAGAGCACCTGGTACTTGTGCTCATCGCCCATCGGGGTGCCGTAGGTTCTCGGTCCAGCCCATGCCGAGGCTATCGCGGGAGCAGTACGCTTCCCACGAGGGGCCGAAGTCAAGGGCCTCGCTATCAAAGGATACCCACCAATTGAAAGAGGTTTCAAGGCGCGGGTTGGGGGCGCGAATCACGCGGGTGCCGGCGATGTGCGGAGCCACGAACGGACCACCGGGAGCTTCCGGATCCCAGCCATCGTTGTCGGCAATCCAGGCGACATCGATGGGTACCCGGACATCCTGACCCTGATTATTGACTTCGGTGTAGTCGCGCAGGTAGCCGCAGATATCATCGGTGTGCTGCTCGGTCCGGTCGTCGGGACCGCAGTCGGCGTCGACATAGAGGCCGACATAGAGGTTCTTGAGGAACTTGTCGGCGATGTTCTCGAATTCGTAGTCGATCAGGATGAAGTCTTCGGCGAAGGCCTGGCTGAAGGAATACGAGGTCTGCTTGACACGGATTCCCAGCGGGACGTGGACGCCGTCGATGGCGTCATTGACGACATATTGCTGGATCCGTGAGCGTGTCGGTGTAGACGCAGAGGAAATCCTGGTCGGAGACGGCATCAGGACTGGTGACGTAAGTCGCCCAGGCAATTGGTCATGCCGGGACGGGTGGAGCGCTCAGTGATGCCATCCTGCGCGCCTTCGCCGGGCCAGAACTCATTGATGGACGGCGCGACCCAGCCGTCGGTGCCGACGCTGACGCGCTTGGTTTCGAAGCCTTCATCCACGATCAGGGCGCCCAGCCAAAGGCCGGCTTGATAGAGGTACTGCTGACCGGTGCCACCGGGGAACTCCGCCTGAGGAGCCCAGTTTCCGGGAGGGCAGGGGTCTTCCAGCGCGTCGTCCTGGCCACGGCCGTTATTGCCGAAGTAGCCACGGTTGACGATGTTCATCCACAGTTTCCCAGCGTTGTGGACGCGGTTTTCGGTGTTGGGCCGGGCATAGGCCGGACGCACCGGACCGCGGGGGCCGGTCCGCCGGGCAGGCCCGACGTTCGCCCACGCCGAAAGCGCCAGTGCGAGCACAATGGCCAGGGATAAGGCAACGCGGACGGAAATTCTATGCATAGATGTCAAACCTCCAGCGAGGACGCGGGCAGGGCCGCGCCCCGTGTGATCCAGCTCAAAAATCATCTGTTGACCAGCCGGGCCGCCGCGGCGCCGCCGGCAGCCACACCCACCGAACCGCCCAGGGGGCCGCCAAAGGCGCCCATATCGTTCGGCGATCCATCCACGTCATTAAAAGCCGGGTCCGGATCCCCCGCGTTGATGCACGGTGATCCCGTCCCAAGATGCAGGTCGGCCGTGAACAACGGATCCTGGCTGAGGCTGCCCGCGATGGGCAACGAGGCCGGAACGTAGTTGGTCACGGAACTGTTGAAGCTGTGGCCGAAGACGTCGTTGTAAGCCAGAACGGGTTGCGAAGAACGCTGGGCGTAAATGCCGTAGCGGGCGTTGGCGTGGACGATGGTGTTGCGGATTTCGGCGTTGCAGTTGTTCAGCAGTTGAATGCCGAAGTAGTCATTGCCGGTGAACACGCAGTTGTGAATCCGCGGCGCGCAGAAGTCCTCGGCATAGAGACCCGTGGTGCGGGCATTGCGAACGATGGTGTTGGCGACAACAACTGACGAATCCGTCCAACGCATCGTGACGCCGCGCCCCTGGCTGACGGCGACGAGGCAGTTGCGAATCCGGGCCGACGAGCTGTCGACGGAGATTCCGAATTCGCCCATGCGTTCGAAGGTGCAACCGGTAACGCGCACGGCGTGGGCGGTGTCGAGATCCGCGGTGGCAATGGCGACGCCGTAATCATGGCCGTCGCTGAAGCGGCAATCGGTAAATTCGACGCCGTCACGCCGGACATCGAACTTTTGGAAGTGTTCGAAATTGGCGCCGCGGACGATGGACGGCGCGGACACGGAGTCCGGCACGTCGAAGAAGACCAGGCCGCCCCACATATCACCCGCGGCTCCAACCGCCTGGGCAAACCGGACCGGATTCTGCGCCGTGCCGTCGATGACAATGCGGCCGTGGAGTTCGATCTGGTAAAGCCCGGTCATAAAAATCCTCGTGCCGGCGGGGATCGTCAACGTGTGGCCGGCGTCGACGCGCACGTTGCAAGAGAGGCGGTATTCGGTGGCGGCGTCCAGCGTGCCGTCGATCAGGCCGCGCAATTCGCCCGGGACCTGCACATAATTCGTCGCGGCCATGTCGGCGCGGGTGTTGTCGCCGTCATAGGTGGCGGTCTCGTAGGGACCGGCGTCGATATTGGGCGAACAGGACATCAGCGTGAAATCGCCGCTATACGGGTCCGTCATCAACGGCTGATACGTCACGAGATTGTAGAAATAGTCACAACTGTCGAGGTTGATGTTGATCCGCTGCACGACGCCGAAGCGATAGTAGTTCTCGTCGGAGCTGTCGGCTACGATGAACGACGGCGAGCTGTTGTCGGTGGCGTTGTTGTAGGAGATGTCGACCGCATTCAGATCCACGTCGCCAAGGCTGGCACGCACCGCCGAAGCGTCGTTCTTATAAAAGACGTTGAAACGGATGCGGGGATGGCTGTTGGCGCCGCTGATATAGACGGCGTTGTTCTGATTGCGGAACACCACGCAGCGTTCGATAACAGGACTGCTGTTGCGAATGCCCAGCATACCCCTGAAAACCAGGGATTCCTTGACCGTGGGTTCGACCGGATCGGGGCGCGAGGTGTCGGGATCGAAAAACGCGCCGTAGGTGAAGATGCAGTGCTCGAACCGTGAGCCGTCCGTCGTGTTGCGCAGCTTGAAGCCGCGCCACTGGCCCATTTCCGGTTCGCGGTAGGCCGTCGAGAAGAGGATCGGACGCTCGGCGGTGCCGACGGCTTCGATCTTGCCGCGCACGTCTACCCACCACAGACTGTCGAAGAGGATTGTCGCACCCGCTTGAACTTGAACGACGCTGCCCTCGGGGATCACCCAATCGGACTGAACGATCCAGGGGCGGCCGCCGTTGTCCCCGATCACGGACGCGTTAACGTCGAGGGGATCGCCGTCGACGAACTGGGGCGGCGCCTGGATTGGGTGGGATTCGGGATTGGAGCAACCGGCCAGGGCCAATGCGAGGAGCAAGGCGGGCAGCAGGCTGCAAAGAAGTAGTGATTTCACCATGGCTATTCGGGATGCGGAATTGGAGAACGTGACGCGGCCGAACCGCGATGACTGTAGGTTCCGCCCGTTACATCTGCAGCCTGACGTGCAGCAGAATCTGTCGCGGCGGAGAGTACATGCGGGGGTTGTTGTCGTAATTCTCGCGGCCCGGTGTCCAGGTCGGGTTAAGAATGTGCGTCGACGAATGTGTGTTGCCCGATTCCGAGTAAATGCTGCGCACGTTCTTGCGATTGAGCAGATTGAAGATTTCAAAGCCCGTGGTCAGCCGCAGTTGGCGGGTCAGTTTCCAGTACTTGTCGATCTTGAGTTCGGTCGTCACCGTGTTTGGCATGCGGGCCGAATTCGCAAGGATCAGATTCGCGGGCTTGTTCTCGGTATAGGACGACGGCGTGTAGGGGTAGCCTGAGCCGAACGTGAATTCGAGAGTCGAAAGCCAGTTATTGGGAAGCGCCAGACCGAACGGTTTCGGGTGGTCGCGTTCGCTGACCATCAGCGTGAGGTACGCCGAGACCGAGTGCGTCTGATCCCAGTCGAGCGGGTGCTCGTCGCGGTTTTCGGGAATGCCGTTGTTGCGCTGGGTGAGACCGTCGGCCGCCGCCGATTCCTTGCCGTAGGCATAGGAGAAATCGTAATTCAGGGTAAACGCCCACATTGCGCTGGGCTTCTTTTCAAGCGAGAATTCGAAGCCGCGGGCGCGGGCGTAGCCGAGGTTGAAATAGCGGTTCAGGACCAGCGGCCCGTCGCGGTATTCAACGGTGCCGATCTGGTTGAAGACGTCACGGTAGTAACCGGCCACGTCCACAACCCAGTCGGTGGTGAACTCCGTATTGACGCCGACCTCGTAGGAGACCGTCTTT
Organism: uncultured bacterium; assembly: GCA_963735175.1. Lineage (GTDB taxonomy): Bacteria > Electryoneota > RPQS01 > RPQS01 > RPQS01 > CAVTJX01. Next base: position 287,246 of record CAVTJX010000015.1, read on the forward strand.
TCGTATTCGAGATTCGGGTTGCCGACGAGGGTATTGGGCGACAAGTTCGCCGTGGCGCTCTTGTAGAAATACTCGAAGGACGGCGTCTGATAGTAGTGGCCGTAATTGAAGTAGAGCTTGGCCCGTTCCGTGATCGGATGGCTGATGCCGAGGCGCGGGGCCAGGGCATAGCGGCCACGTTCGGCCAGGAGCGCGCCCGGCTGATTACGGTCGATTTGCTTTTGGGTTTCTTCGAGCAGACCACCGGGCTGAATGATGAAGTCGCTGCGCAGACCGGCGCGAACGATCATCCCTTCAAACTCCATCTTGTCCTGGAAGTAGAAGGCGCCTTCCCACGGTTTGTGCTCGTAGAAGTCGCGGACCGCGCCGCGTCCCGGGTAGGGCGCGTCGTCGGGCAGCGGAATATCGGTATTCGTGTATGGTTGATCCGGTCCCTGGATGGAATTCATGGTCAGGATCCGGTATTTCATTTCGAAGCCGGTCTTGATCTCATGGAACTTGTTGACCTGGCTGGTGAGGTCAAACTTGCTGGACCATTCGCGCGCGGCGCGGTCCATCCAGAACGCGGTGTTGTCCCACGTGCCCGGGTTGAGGAACTTATCCGCGAGGGCGGTGAACTGGCCATCGGCATTGTAGTCGATGTAGCTTTCGGCCGAGGATCCGCCAAAACTGACAAAGTTGCCGTTGTCGTAGATGAAATTCGGAATGTCAAAAACGGGCTGGCTCTGGTCGCTGAGGGTGGTGTTCGTCCAGGAAGACTTGCCCTCGATCCAGTAAAGGTATCCGGGGTGGTTATTCACCGCCGGCGAGTGGACCCATTCCTGGCCACCGTTGCGAATGCCGTTGCGCACGTCTTCCCACGAGTAGAAGGACGGGGTAGCGGGGGTCCATACCGAAGCCGAGATCGGCGAAGGTTGTGAAGAGTTCGTATTCGTCGAAATAGCCGTTGGGGCCGTCATAGATGCCATTCGTGGTGGGAACGCCACGTACGCCCAGTTCGGAGGAGAAGCTGGACGGCAGGTCGTAGAAGACCTCGCCGTTGTTCCACCGGCCATTGTAGAAGCCGCTGGAATCGGGCAAGTCCTGGAAGGGTTCGCCGGTATCAAACCAGTAGTCGCCATCGACGAACGGTTCGCCGCGTGTCTCATTGCCGGCAGGATACAAGTCGCGGTTGTTGACCTGGCCGTCGGCGTTTTTATCGTCATAGCCTTCACCGCTGCCGTCGTAACGGCCGTTGCCATTGGCATCGGTGAAGCGCTCGCCGTCCCACGTGCCGTTGTGATTCCAGTCCTGCTCGGGGAGTTGCGGTTCCGGACCATCCCAGCGGCCGTTGCCGTTGAGGTCGGTGTAAGGATCCCACGGGTCGAAGACGCCGAGGTTATTGATTCCCTGTGCGCTGGCGCGGTCGACATAAGGTTCGGCGGCGTCGAATACGCCGTTCGCGTTGAGGTCGACCCAGTCTTCGCCACGATCCCATTCGCCGTTTCCGTTGGCGTCGTCGTAACCTTCGCCATGACCGTCGTAACGGCCGTTGCGGTTGGCGTCGTAGTAGCCGTCGGAGAAGCCGTTTTTATCCTGATCGACGGTGCTGCCGAGGGTGCGCGAGTCGTCTTCGACATCCGAGCGCAATGTGAACTGGTCGACTTTCTTGCCACGCGGCTGGATGCGCGTGCGGGTGTAGAAGTTGCCGACACTGAATTCGTACATCGTGTTCGACGAGAGTTGTGCGAGAACACGGCGCTGACGGCCTGCCGCGAATTCTTGACCCAGGGACGGTTGGCTACGTTGTACTTATACTGCCAGCCATAGTTGCCGCTGATGGAAGCGTCACCTTCGGGATAAATATCCCAGCGGGCATAGTCGCGTTGATAGGAGATATTCAGCTTGCGCTTCGGATCCATCCGATAGGTCAGCTTCCAGAACGTCGAGAAGTCGTTTGACTGCCGTTCGGGTACGTTAAAGCCGGCGCCGAGATAATTGCTGGGGCTGCGGTTGACGTCGTAGGGAGTGTAGGTATCGGTGAAGCGGGTGGTGCCGGAGGTGAAGAACGACAGCTTTCTTCGACCCGAGCAGTTTGTCGGCGAAGGGCACGGGGCCGGACAGCGAGTAATCGTAACGGTCGGTGTTGAAACTGTACGTTTTAAATGCGCGGTCGGTGCGCCACTCAATGATCCCGCCGTAGCGGGCGGGATTGCCTTCGGGGGTGGAGACGTTGACGAGGGCCGACTGGAAACCGCCGTAGCGGGCGTCGCCGCCCGTGAGGACTTCGATTTCCTCGACGTTGAGCGCTGACATATTGACACTGTTGCGCGAGCCGCAGACGAGCGGGTCACGAAAGTCGACCCCGTCGACCTTGACGAGCATGTCGCTGGAGCGGCCGCCACGCACGTGCATCTGACCTTCGGGGTCAACCTTGAAGCCCGGCTGCTTTGCAAGCAGGCCCTGTACGTCGGTGACCGGGCGGCTTTCGATTTCCGCCTTGCCGATGCGCGTCTCCTTGGAGGAGACGTCGATCTTGACCGCCGGAGCCTGGTAGATGATTTCGCGCTTCCTCCATCTGGAGGGCCTCATCCCGCAGCTTAGCGTTCAACGTGGTGGTCAGGTCGCTGCTGACGCTCACGCCTTTGAAATTCTGTGCGCCGTAGCCGATGCTGGAGACGATCACCGTATACGATCCCGGGACGACGCCGAGGATCACAAAGTCGCCGTCCGCGTTGGTGGCAGCACCCTGGGTGGTGCCTTCAATGCGGACCGAGACGCCGATGATCGCCTCTCCGTTCTCGTCCAATACATGGCCGGCAATCTTGCCGGTCCCGGCGAGCACGAGAGATGGCAGCAGCAGCACGCACCAAAGCCAACAACCAAAAAATAAAACGCGTTTCATGAAGCTGTCCTCGCAGTTGAGGAAGTCTTGCAGCATTTTCTGCAACAAGGAAAGCAATCCAAAATCAAAACTGGATGAAATACTTGCCGCAGGGGGACCGTGCCGGCAAGCGAAGAAAGGATTCCGGCGGGGTCATAGACCCTGCTCGGCGGAGCGAACAAACCGAGACAAGGTCTTCCGGAAGACGGCGGCCTCTGGGAGAAACCGCACGGCGGCAGTCAAATTCAGCCAGCGCAGCGCGGCAATCCATGGCATCAGCGCCACGGTCCGCGGCGACCACGCCACTACATGTGCGAGATGATCTCGGCGGCGAATTCGCTGGACTTCAGCTTGGTCGCGCCGTCCATCTGGCGGTGGAGGTCGTAGGTGACACGCTTGGCGTTGACGGCGCCGGCGATGCCGCGGTGAATCGCCTGGGCGACTTCGGGCCAGCCGAGGTAATCGAACATCATGGCGCCGGAGAGAATCACCGAACCGGGATTGATCACGTCCTTGTCGGCGTACTTGGGCGCGGTGCCGTGGGTCGCTTCAAAGACGGCGTAGAAGTCGCAGATGTTCGCGCCGGGCGCCATGCCCAGGCCGCCGATCTGCGCGGCGCAGGCGTCGGACAGGTAGTCGCCGTTCAGGTTCGGCGTGCACAGCACCTGATATTCGTCGGGGCGCAAGCAGCACCTGCTGGAAGATCGAGTCGGCGATGCGGTCCTTGATGAGGACTTTGCCCGCGGGCAGCTTGCCGTCGAACTTGGCCCAGAGATCGTCTTCGCTGACGGTCACGTCGGCGAACTCCGTGGCGGCGCATTCGTAGCCCCACTCGCGGAACGCGCCTTCGGTGAACTTCATGATGTTGCCCTTGTGCACCAGCGTCACCGATTCGAGCTTGTGGTCAAGGGCCCAGCGGATCGCCTTGCGCACGATGCGGAAGGTGCCGGTCTTGGAGATCGGCTTGATGCCGATGCCGCTATCGGGACGCACGGTCTTGCCCATCTCCTTGAAGATGCGCGATCAGCTTCAGCGCTTCGGGCGAGCCGGCGGGCCATTCGATGCCGGCGTAGACGTCTTCCGTGTTCTCGCGGAAGATGATGACGTTCAGCTTCTCGGGATGCTTGACGGGCGAGGGTACGCCTTCCACCCAACTGACCGGACGGACGCAGGCGTAGAGGTTCAGCACCTGGCGCAGGGTCGACATTCAGACTGCGAATGCCGCCGCCGATGGGGGTCGTGAGCGGCCCCTTAATGGCAACGACATATTCCTTAATAGCCGTGAGGGTGTCTTCGGGAAGCCAGGTTTCACCGCCGTAGGTGGCGACAGCTTTTTCACCGGCAAAGACTTCAAACCAGACAACGCGGCGCTTTCCACCATAGGTTTTGGCGACAGCGGCATCGAAGACGAGCTGGCTGGCACGCCAGATGTCGCGGCCGGTGCCGTCACCTTCAATGAAGGGAATGATGGGATCATTCGGTACATGCAGGCGATCACCGGCGATGGTGATCGGGTGCCCCTCGGTCGGAGGCGTCAGCTTGGTGTAATGGGCCATGGATTCGCTGGAGGGTAGTGGTGAACGGAGAGCACACCGGCGTTAGCCGATTTGCAGGCAAGTATTGAATTAGTAGTGGATTAGGGGGATAAAGCGGACGGTGCCGTCATCGCCTATTGCGACAATTCAATGCACCGAAAGGCATGAAGGGGACCGACAGGAAGACGCGCCTGGGGGATGGAAGACCCGTCCGGGAGGGACGGAATTCCATCAGTAGCCTCGTAAATTGATTCACGAAGATACTCATCTTTGCCTCAAAAGTCAACTGGCCGGGAAATGAAAAAACACCGACGGTGATCGGTGTTTTTCCGGATGCGTCTTGGAGAAAGTGCGAGGAGCAGATCAGGACGCAAAGCCGATGCCAGATGTAGGGATGTGCCGGGTTGGCGCATGTCCTTTGAAAGAAGAGAAGGAAGGCCTCGCAGCGATCGGATGCCGTGCGGAGGGAAGCGTGCTGCTGTTGCGAGTCGAGGTGAACCGTGCCGTTGCGAGAGTTTGCGAGCGAAGTCGTCATCAGGCGTGAACCACAACACCGGGGAATGATCAGGGCAGGATGACGATGCCTGAGGCCTTCCTTCTTCTTTCAAAGAGCGCTCCGTTGGGTCCAGGTGTGCCGCGCAGACCGATCAACGGAGGGGATTCCCGGAAGTCCGGGAGGAGGAGACTATTAACCAACCCACTTATCCCTAAGGCAACGCTCGTGCCAAGAGCGTTAGATTAGTATTATTATTGTCTTACCAAATAATGAGACAGCTTCACCTATGCAAAGCTTGCAGAGAACGTGCTTTGTATGCACAAAAACAGTGATTGGCCATGATTATGCCGGTTCAACTTACTCAAAATTAGTCAGGACTCCTCTTTAATTGAAAAGAAAATTTCTGCATTCGCGCCAAAACCCGTTTTCTTTGATTATTCAATCTGCACTAAATCCGGCATAATTGATGCGTTAGTCGTTTTTCGAGCGGCGGAGATTTCGTTCGCCCATTCCGCTTTGTTTCGGGGCTACTGGGTTTTCCTGCATCGTGCGCAGTGTGCGCAACTTTTCCGGGAAATTCCGTATCTTATCGAGGTAATCAAGATGCCAAATTGGCTGTTTGCGATTCAATTGGGAGCTTCCTCCATGTGCTCTGTCCTGCGCGGGATCGCGCTACTACTTCTGATGACGGCGGCCACAGCCCTTTGGGGCAAGGATCGATTGCTGCCAGCCGACGCAACGGCTCGCATTCGCGCCACACGCACGGTGGAATTCGCGGACAACCAACGGTTCGTCCTCAAAGGCCTGTTCAACTCCCGGACCGGCGCGCCGGTGGAGGTGCAGGGCGGCTTTGAAGGCGAGCGGATTCCACAGGCCGACCGCGAGGCAATGCTGCGTTTCATCGGCGGGCATCCGGCCCAATTCCATGTCGCACCGGGCGAGCTGGACATGCTTGCCAGCGGGCAGATCCGGCACAAGAGCTACCTGACCGCGCGCCAGAAGATTGACGGACGACCGGTGCTGGGCACACGCGTGCAGCTTCGCGTGCATGCGAACGGGCGCGTGTTGATGTGGGGTGCGGACGTGGTGGAAAGCGCTGCGACCTGGCGGGCCAATCTGTCGCCCGCCGCCGCCGCAAATGCGCTGAAGATCTGCGCTGGCGACCGAGACGACGGAAGTGGTTCGCACACAGGAAGTCTGGTATCGCCAGGATGCGGAGCTGATCCCGGCGTACGTCGTGCAGCTTGCGCCAAACGATGGCTTTACGCCAGACCGAGCGGATTGATCAATGCAATTGACCGGAGCCGTGATTGCCAGCCGGGAAGGCATTTGGGATGCAACGATTTCCGGCCATGTTACCGGATCGATTTTGCCGCTCAATCCCGCTTCCCCACCCGCAGCATGGCCGTTGACATAATGCTACGGTCCAAATTGACACTCCGGCCACGGCCATGCTGACCGATTCCGCCGGCGCGTTTGAAATCAACGGATTTGACCACCGGTAATCTACCCGGTGCGTTTCACGCTGGAAGGGCCATATTTCAGTATTCAGAATGTGCAGATCGACTTATGAAATCCGAGATATTCAGCCTATCCCTTTCGCGTGTGACAGCCTTTGCGCCGTACCCGGCGAGGTGCAGTTTGTGATCACGCCGGGAACGGACAGCGTCACCCAGGGCGCGGTGAATGCCTGGGCACATCTGGACCGAGTTCACGACTGCTGGGCAGACATGGATCCAACGCTCGACATCGTCAATCAGATCGTCGCGATTTTCCCGGATCAGACCGATCCCGTACCTGGCGTACAATGCAGGCTTTATTCCAGCCTCGCCGCCATTTATTCCGGTGCCCACGATTGTGTTTGGCGCGGGCGGCGAAGATGAAGACATCGGCAATTTCGCGCACATCGCGGATGTGATCTATCATGAGTACACGCACGGAGTGACTTTTCAGTTCTACTCCGGCAGCGCGGGAGGCGAGTTTACCGAGATGGAAGCCGCGATGCACGAAGGTTTCTCCGACTATTTCGCGTGCACGTTGACGGAAAATCCGCAACTGGGTCAAGGCCTGTTTCTCAGCGATCCCGATTCGGCGATTCGCTCGCTGGTCAACGATTACCTGTATCCGGACGACTGGATGGGTGAGGGGCACTGGGACGGGCAGATTCTCTCGGCGGCGATGTGGGAAGCGCGCGATGTGCTGGGCGCGGGGATCGTCGATACAATTTTCCATTACGCCCGCTACGGTTCGCCGGATGATCTCGACGCGTATTATCAGGAAGTGCTGCTCGAGGACGACGACGATGGCGACCTGACGAACGGCACGCCGCATGAGATGGAATTGTGGACGGCGTTCCACCGCCACGGCATCGGGCCGGATTCCTTCAGTTTCACGGCGCCGCAACCGCCCGTAGCGGCGCTGCCGGCCTCGCCGCGCCTGGTGAGTCTCTATCCCAATCCGTTCAATCCGACGACGACGGTGGAGTATTCACTGCCGCAGACCGCCACGGTGACGTTTACCGTGCACGACATCTCCGGCCGCGAAGTAGCGCGCGTGGTGCGCGAGCAAATGAAGGCCGGCGAGCACAGCGAGTCGTTCGACCTCTCGCGGGCGGCGAGCGGCGTGTACTTTATCGGCATGCAAGCCGGCGCGTTCGCACAGACCGCGAAGGCCGTGCTGCTGAAGTGAGCGGGAATGGTCCCTGCATGAAAACGGGCCGCCTCAAACGAATGGGGCGGCCCGTTTTCTATGCGCGCTCGAAACGCCTGCTTCCGCTGTCTACTTCAACAGCACCGCTTTGCGGACTTCCGAGAATCCCGGCGCTGCCATGGAGACGATATACGTGCCGGAGGCGCGGTAACCGGCGTTCCAGAGGAGCTGATGCTCGCCTGCCGTGAAACTGCCATCCGCGAGAGTTTCCACCAGCTCGCCCTGAATGTTGAACACTTTTACCGCCACATGCGATGCTCTCGGCAATGCGAAACGAATCTGCGTGACGGGATTAAATGGATTCGGATAATTCTGCGCAAGCGAGTAGTGGGCCGGTGTGACAGGGGCGCCGGGTCCGTCCACGCCGCTGGCCGTCAACGTCAACACAGCGAACCAGAATCCCTGGCGAGCCTGGTAGCTGCCGCCTGTTGTCACTCCAATGACCGGCTGGCCGAGTGTTCCCTGAATGCCGTAGCCGGTACCCGTCATGCGGGAAGCGCCGTTTGCCAGCACGTACGTTGGAATGCTGAATTGACCAAACGCCGCGGACGTGAGGAGTACACCTAACGCGCCGAGCAGCATCGGTGCCCGCAGTAGTCTTCGAAGCATGGGTGCCTCCTTACCTCGAGGTTGGCGTGGGTTTCATGGGGCTGGCCATGCGTTGCAGGGTGGGCACCGGCAGCGTTCCCGGATACCATGTTGCCACAGTATTGGCATACCAGAAGTGGATCGTGCTGGTACCGCTCGCTTTCTGGCCGTTCAGGTAGAACGTGACGGGACCGGCCGCTGTCACCGGAAAAACGGATTGCACCGGTAGTGTCATGTCGTAGGTGGCTGCCGGAGCGCCGCCCGGGACATTGTGGGAAGCGACATAAGCATAGTCGTCGGGTGCTTCGGTCGGTGTTCTGCCGTGTGCCAGATAAAATTTATCACTGGAACCCGCGTCGTGATAGATTTGCATCCACACGGAAGACTGAACATTCACGTAACCGGGTCCAGGGCAGTCGATGGACACCGTATCGTCTTCGTAGTTTGTCCATCCGGTCGTCGTGAGGTCTGTGGTGTTACCGGATGCGCCAAACGCCACAACCGGAGCATTCAGACTATAAGCTGCTGAGGTCAACAACGTGCGCGGCGTTAACTCTGCTCCGGCATTTACTGCGATACCGAGGTAGTAGGGCATGTCAAACGCCAGCGCGAACGGCGTCACACTGCCGAGAATCACATTGAACACTCCACTCGCCACTACAACCGATTGCACCTCGGTCCACAGGGCGGTACCGCCACTCTCGGCTGCATACAGCGAAAGCTGTAAGTTGTAGTTACCGTCAGGGACAAGCTCACCGCTGCCATTGGTCAGGACGCCCTGATAACTGAGTTTCGCGGGTGGAGTTGCATACAGGCTGGAAATAACCAGCAGTAGTGCCACCACCATCACACCCCATCGCAATGCCTTCATATTGCCACCTCTTTATTTAACGCCCGCAATCCCTATCACCGTTGAATTCGGTTAATCAGTTGCTCACATCTCTTAGAAGAATACACCCATAAAAGCAAACGCGCGGCTTACGCCACGCGTTCCACTTTTCGACATTATTTTTCGCGTTTGGGACAGATGCCCCACGGTCTACTTCAACAGCACGGCCTTACGCACTTCCGCGAAGCCGGGAGCAGCCATCTTGATCAGGTAAGTGCCGGAAGCAAAGTGATCCGCATTCCAGGAAACCTGATGTTCACCGGAGCTGAATTCGGCATCCACAAGCGTCTCGACCAGCGCACCGTTCAGATTATACACCTTCACGGCGACGTGGACCGCTCTGGGCAGAGCAAAACGAATTTGCGTGGCTGGATTGAAAGGATTCGGATAATTCTGCTCCAGTGCGTAGCGCGATGGCGGCATGACTGGGGCATCCACGGCCGAACCCGGTGTCGTCAAGGTCACGACAGCGAACCAGAAACCCGCTTGTGCTTCAAAGTCCCCGATGATCGCGCGACCGACGGCCGATTGACCGACAGTACCTTTAATACCATAGCCTGTGCCGCTCATTTCGGAGGCTCCGCCCGCCAGCACCTGTGCGGGGATGGCATATTGAGCGAACGCGCCCGAAGCCATGACGAGGCAGATCCCCGCGAGCAGGAGCGGTCCACGCAGTGTTTTCAGTTTCATGTTGAACTCCTTACCGTCCGACCGGCATGGACTTCATTGGCTGGGGCATTTGCTGCAGGGTGGGCACCGGCAGCGTTCCCGGATACCATGTGGCCACGGTATTGGCATACCAGAAGTGGATCGTGCTGGTACCGCTCGCTTTCTGACCGTTCAGGTAGAACGTGACGGGACCGGCCGCTGTCACCGGAAAAACGGATTGCACCGGTAGTGTCATGTCGTAGGTGGCTGCCGGAGCGCCGCCCGGGACGCTGTGGGAAGCAACATAGGCATAATCGTCGGGCGATTCGGTCGGTGTTCTGCCGTGGGCCAGATAAAATCTGTCACTGGAACCCGCGTCGTGATAGATTTGCATCCACACGGAAGACTGAACGTTTACGTAACCGGGTCCAGGGCAGTCGATGGACACCGTATCGTCTTCGTAGTTTGTCCATCCGGCCGTCGTGAGGTCTGTGGTGTTACCGGATGCGCCAAACGCCACAACCGGAGCATTCAGACTATAAGCTGCTGAGGTCAACAACGTGCGCGGCACCAGCTCTCCACCGCCTTCCACGGCGACGCCGAGGTAATACGCCTTGTCAAAAGGGAGTGTTAGCGGCGAAACGCCGCCGAGGACGACATTGAAAACGCCACCCGCCACAGCCGCCGTTTGCGCTTCCGTCCAGAGCGCCACTCCACCGGTCTCGACATCATACAGCGCGAGCGTGAGGTCGTAATCGCCATCCGCGACGATGGCGCCCGCGCCGTCGGTCAGAACGCCCTGATAACTCATTTTGGCAGGCGCCAAGGCAAACGCACTCGCGCACACTGCCAGCATCAACACTACGGTCCACATCGCCTTCATGCCAATCTCCTTTAGGTGTTTGGTTCTTCCGTCAGTCTCTTCCTCGAACCCATCCCACAGGGCTTGCCAGGAGTGCGGTGGTTGTTGAAACAACAGCCTTGCAGACATACGAACCGGGGAAATGTGCCTGTGAACTATCGCTACCGATAGTTCTGATGTAATCGCTTCGCTTTATTTGGTTGGAATCGTCGGGCGGATACCGGAGCAGCTACCGTTCCGGCGGCAAAATTGTCGTATCGCCGGTGACATCCACAACGCCGTAGAATCGCAATCTACGATCCAAGATTTAAAAAATAGTTGTGATGACATGCATACATCCTTAAATTAATCAAATTTAACTATTGTTGTCAACATTCATCTCGCTTATCTTCAATTATTGACAGCGTTTCAAGTTCCTCTTTCTGCTCTACTTAGGTAACACCCCATTCATTGCGACCACATTTCGAGGGGCACGCGCCGCTCCGTTATCATCTCAAGTTGCTGACACGGTAACGGCCTGTAAGGCGAACTTGAATCCGGTCGGCGAGCGGCAAGCCCTGATCGTGAGGCGCTGCGAAATGCGCCGCACGATCGCCTCGGTCGCCAAAAAATCGCTCACAGTCGCGGCTGAACCGCCGGCATACAGTATACACACTGAAAATTAACCGAAGACAAATTTCGCATTGTGGACTTGGGCGTAATGAAATAATTGCTTGCGTTTCAAGATAGTATAAAGTATATTGTTTACTAATTGACCACTGCATCCATTTTGATATGTTCTGACTATTTTAGGCGAGGTTGTCATGCGCTCATCGGCTCGAAATTTCCTGATTTTAGGTGTGACGGTCGTTCTCACAGTTCTGGTCACGGGATTGCTGGTGAATATTTTCGAGCACAAGCAGGAAGGCCGCTTGAGCTACTTGATGATCGAGAAGATCGCTCCCGGCGAGCCTGATCAGGAAAAGTGGAAAGTGAATTTCCCCCGCGAGTATGCTGCGTATCAGAAGACGATGGAAACGTCGAAGCTGGTGGACTACTCAAAATACGGCCGGTATGGCGGTTCGGAGGCCTTTAGCCGGCTCGACAAGTATCCGGATTTAAAGCGCCTGTTTGCAGGCTATCCGTTTTCCGTCGAATACCGCGAAGAGCAGGGCCATCTGCGGGCCATCGAGGACGTGGTGGCGACTAAGCGGCTGGGCGACAAGAAACCCGGCTCGTGCATGACCTGCAAAAGCCCGCAGGTGCCGCAGTTCATCGAAAAGTACGGCGCGAAGACCTTCTATAACACGCCGCTGAAGACGCTGGTGGATTCCGCGGGCTTCAAGCATGCGATATCCTGCGCCGACTGCCACGACAGCGAGACGATGGCGCTCACCGTGCGCCGCCCGGCCTTCATCGAAGCCATGGCGAAGCTCGGCGTCGACGTCGGCAAGGCCACGCAGCAGGAGATGCGCACCTACGTCTGCACGCAGTGCCACGTGGAATACTACTGGCAGAAGAGCGATCTCTATCTGACCTTCCCCTGGTCCAAAGGAATGGTCATCGACAGTATCGAAGCGTATTATGATTCGATCGGCTTCTCCGACTGGACGCACGGCGAGACCGGCGCACCAATGCTGAAGATGCAGCATCCCGAGCAGGAGATCTTTTCGACGGGGATCCACGCGCGCTCGGGCGTGAGCTGCGCCGACTGCCACATGCCCTACCAGCGCGAAGGGGCGGTGAAGATCACCGACCACTGGATCCGCACGCCGCTCATCAACATCACCAACGCCTGTATGACCTGCCATCGCCAGAGTGAACAGGAGTTGCACGACCGCGTGCTGCAGATTCAGGACCGCACCTACGCGTCGATGGGACACGCGGAGGAGGCAATTCTCGCGGCGATGGACGGGATCAAGGCGGCGATGGCGGCAGGCGCGACGGACGCGGAGCTGACATTGCCGCGCAAACTGCACCGCCGCTCGCAGATGCGCTGGGATTTTGTGAGCGCCGAGAACAGCATGGGCTTTCACAGCGGCCAGGAGACGCAGCGCATTCTCAGCGACTCGCGCGACTTCGCGCGCCAGGCGGAACTCGAAGCCTATAAACTGGTCATCCAGCACGGCGGCACCATCCCACCCGCTGCCACGACGGCGCTTGCCACGCGGACGGACTCATGAAAGCGCTCGCCATTCCGGGCGTGATTTTGCTGGCGCTGCTCGGCATTCTGGTGGGAGTGAGCGGGTACACGTTTTACTACGCGCGCGGCTATTCGTACCTGTCAAACGATCCCACCGCCTGTGTCAACTGTCATGTGATGCGCGACAAGTTCGACGCCTGGCAGGTGTCGCCGCACCGCTTCGCGCTCTGCAACGACTGCCACGTGCCGCACAACCTCGCCGGCAAATACGCGGTAAAGATGGAACATGGCATCCGCCATTCCTACGTCTTCACCTTCGGCAATCCGCAGATCTTCCGGTTGCGTCCCTCGGGCTATAAGGTGGTCGAGGACAACTGCGTGCGCTGCCACGCCACCGCGGTCTCGACGATCATGCACGGCGGTGACGGCCAACGCCGCTGTTTCGAGTGCCACAAAGGCATGGGGCACGCCTTTTAGATTCGTGTCATCAGACATCACCGGGGAAAATCCCCCGCAGTACAGAACTGTGGGGGATTTCATATGGGTGATACTCAAGATTTGTGGCAAGCCCGAAAATTCATTACATTAGGGCACAATCCATCCTCGCAAGTTCCTCCCATGAGCGTCTACTTACTTCACTTTATTCAAGCCTTTGCCGCGGCCTTTGCCAGCACGGACCCCATCGGCGCGGCGCCGGTCTTCGTTGGCCTGACCGCAGACATGGACCGGCGGCAGAAACGGCGGGCGGCAATCCGCGCGGCCATCGCCAGTTTTCTCATTCTCGCCGTCTCCATTCTCTGCGGGCGGTATGTTTTGAGCGTGTTTGGAATTTCGCTGCCCGCGTTTCAGGCGGCGGGCGGACTGGTGATCGTGCTCATGGGCCTCGAGATGCTGCGCGGCACGCCCACCCGCGTGCAGCACGACGACCCCGACCAGGCCGAACACGACGATCCCATCATCATTCCCTTCTCGATGCCACTGATTGCCGGGCCCGGAGCGATCACGACCATGATCACACTCACCGCGCAACATGGCAGTTGGGCCGAGCAGATCATTACGCTGATCGCCGTGGCCACGGAGACGGTGGGGCTACTCGTGATCCTCCTGACCTCTACTTGGTTTGCCACGAAAATCACGCCCAACGGCATGAAGGTGCTGCTGCGCTTTCTCGGGCTGCTGCTGCTCGCCATCGGCGCGCAACTGATGCTGGCGGGTGTGCGCTCTTTCATGCAGGGCAGTTAAGCGCCAGACGCACTCGTGTTAGCCACCGACATGACTTCCCCCGATTCCACACTGCACAAACTTCAGGAGCGGATCAAAGAGCTGACCGCGCTGCACGCCACGGCGCGGCTGCTCGAAGACGACGTGCGTTCGGCCGGCGAGGTTGTGCGCGACGTGCTCGCCCTGTTGCCGCCTGCATGGCAGTATCCCGAGGTCGCCGCCGCGAGGATTTGCTTTGGCGGAATGGATGAACGCACCGCCGGGTTTCAGCCCACAGAGTGGATGCAGCGCGCGGAGTTCCGCGTGCGCTCGGGTGAGGCGGGACAGATTGAGGTTGCCTATCTTACCGCGCGTCCGCTGGAGGCCGAAGGACCGTTTCTCGCCGAAGAGCGCGAATTGCTCGAATCGCTGGCCGATATGCTGCGCTCGTTTTTCCAGCGCCGGCAGGCGGACGAGGAACTTCAGGCGGCGTACGCCAATCTCGAAAAGCTGGTGGCCGAACGCACGGCGGAATTGCAGGAGCAGCAGGCGCGACTCAGGCAATTGGCGACGAAACTGACGTTAACCGACGCGAGCGAACGGCGCGAAATCGCGATCCATCTCCATGACGAGATCATTCAGGAGTTCGCCTTCATCAAACTGCGAGTGGCGCAGTTCCGTGGTGATGCCGTATTCTGCGGCTTCGAGCACAACCTTGAAGACATTCTCGAATTACTCGACGGCGCGATTCAGCACACGCGGCGGCTGACGTTCGAACTCAGTTCGCCGATTCTCTACGAACTCGGTCTGGTAGCGGCGCTCGAATGGCTGGCGGAACAATACCAGCAGCGGCACAAATTGTGCGTGACGGTGCAGCACAAGGACATCCCGGCGCAGCTTTCTGAAGCCGTGCGCGTGACGCTCTTCCAGTGCGTGCGGGAACTGCTGACGAACACGGTGAAGTACGCCCGCTGCCAGGCCGTCCACATCGACTTGCGCCGCGCCGCGGGGCAATTGCAAATTTCCGTAGCCGATGACGGTGAGGGGTTTGATTTGGACCGTGCCTTTTCCGCGGGCGCGACGGGCGGTTTCGGCCTTTTCAGCATTCGCGAACGGTTGCGCTATTTCGGCGGCGAAATGAGTGTGCGGTCGGTCATTGGCAAGGGCACGACCATCGAACTCTCAGTTCCGCTGGAGGCATGTCTGCAATGATTACACTGGTCTTGGCGGACGATCATCAGCTCTTCCGGCTCGGGCTGAAGCAGCTCATCGAACGCCAGAGCGAGCTGAAAGTGGTGGGCGAAGCGGCAACCGGCCTCGAGGCTGTGTCCGTCGTGCGCGACGTGCAGCCGGATATCGTGCTGATGGATATTTCCATGCCCGATCTGAACGGCATTGAGGCGACGCGGCGGATTGTCGAAAACGGCGGCACGTGCCGGGTGATCATCCTCTCGATGCACTCCGACCGCCGCTACATTCACGAAGCCCTGCGCGCCGGGGCCAAAGGGTACCTGCTGAAGGACGCTGCGCCGGAGGAACTGGTGCGGGCAGTACAGCGAGTAATGCGCGGGCAGTTTTACCTCTCGGCCCAGATCAACGAGCAGGTGATCAGTGATTTCGTCGACCTCGCCCGCCCCGAAAACGGATCCTCGTTCACCCAACTTAGCGCCCGCGAACGGGAAGTACTGCAACTGCTAACGGAGGGCAAGTCGACAAAGCAGACGGCCGAGTTGCTGAATCTTAGCGTGAAGACCGTGGAAACCCACCGCCAGCACATCATGGATAAGTTGAATTTGCACACCCTTCCCGACCTCACCCGCTATGCGATCCGCGAGGGCCTGATCACTCTTGAATAAACGCTGAATGTCAGATCACAGAAACTGAAACGCGACAGGAAGTGGAGAATTAATATCCACATTTCGACTTTCCAGCGTTTCAGTGCTCAGCGTTTGCACTCAGGCTTTTCACCCGCCGGAATCAGGCATTTCCCGATACCGCCTCGCGGAAATTCGGTTATCTTATCGAACAGATAATTCCCCTACATCTACGGAGGAACCATGTTCGACACCGGCAATACCGGATTCATGCTGGTGGCCACGCAGCCTCGTCATGCTCATGACGCCGGGGCTGGCCTTCTTCTACGGCGGTCTGGTGGGGCGCAAGAACGTGCTCACCATCATGATCCAGAGCTTCGTCTCGATGGGCGTCACCACGATCATCTGGTGGGCCTACGGCTACTCGCTCTGCTTCAGCGGCGGCGAGGGCGGCATCATCGGCAATCTCGACAAGGCGTTCCTGATCGGCGTCACGCTGAACACCCTGTCGCCCTTCGGCACCGGCAACATCCCCGAGTTCGTGTTCATGGCCTACCAGATGATGTTCGCCATCATCACCCCGGCGCTGATCACCGGCGCGTTCTCCAACCGCGTCCGCTTCGGCGCCTATCTGATGTTCCTGGTGGCCTGGCTGACCTTCGTCTACTTCCCGTTCGTGCACATGGTCTGGGGCAACGGCCTGCTGGCCAAGTCGGGCGTGCTCGACTTCGCCGGGCGGCATCGTCGTGCACAACATCGCCGGCATGGCGGCGCTGGCCTCGGTTCTCTACGTCGGGCGGCGCAAGGTCGGCGACAGCATCCCGCACAGCATTCCGCTGGTGGCGCTCGGCACCGGGTCTGCTCTGGTTCGGCTGGTACGGCTTCAACGCCGGCAGCGAGCTGAAGGTCGACGCCGTCACCGGCCTCGCCTTCCTGAACACCGACATTGCCGCCTCGTTCGCCGGTCCGACCTGGCTGCTCCTGGCCTGGATCTTCGAGAGGAAACCGAAGTTCCTCGGCCTGCTGACCGGCGCGGTCGCCGGACTGGCCACGATCACGCCGTGCGCCGGCTACGTGACCCCGACCAGCGCGGCGATCATCGGCATCGTCGCCGGCGTGGTCTGCTACTTCGCGGTCAATCTGAAGAATCGTCTGAAGTGGGACGACGCGCTCGACGTCTGGGGCGTGCACGGCGTCGGCGGCGCGCTCGGAATCGTCCTGCTCGGCATTCTCGGCGACAAGGCGGTGAACGCGGCCGGCGCCGACGGCCTGCTGCTACGGCGACACCGACTTCTTCAGCATGCAGGTCGCCACGGTGGTCGGCTCGTCGATCTACGCGTTCGGATTCACCTACGTCATGTTGAAGCTCATCAACCTCTTCACGCGCGTGCGCACGACAAAGGACGAGGAAGAGGCCGGGCTCGACGCTTCGCTGCACGGCGAATCTGCCTATGACGAAGAACAGCTTTTGGCCGGCTACCGGGAACGCACCCGGGCCATTTAAAAGGAACACCATGCGCATTCTACTTCTCACGTTGCTGCTCGTCGCGAGCAGCGCTTCGCTGGCAAGCGCGACGGCAACCACGCACATCTGGGCGCCCTCTACCGACGTGCAGGCTTTTGGCGTCATGCATCTCACCAGCGACCTCTATGTGCCAATAGAGACCGACGCCGCCGGCAATTTGCCCGCCAGTGTGACAAACCTCGGTTTGACGATGGGCGTGCTGCCCTGTTCTAAGCTAAACGCCGAAGTTGGCTTTGACCACAAATCCGGGCTCGGAGTGCTCGACCGCTCCCCGCTGTATTTCAACGCCAAGCTGGCAATTCCCGAGAACACTTTCCGCCCCTGGCAACCGGCTGTGGCTGTGGGTATTTTCGACCTTGGCACAAAGTCGTTTGAGGAAGCGACCGGCCTCGGGACAAATTACAATGTCATCTACGGCAAGGTTGCCAAGACGCTCGGGCAAGCGGGGCGGTTGTCCCTCGGCTACTTCACCGGCAACAAAGATCTGCTGCTCGATAAAAACGGCGAAAAGGACAATGCAGGGTTGATGGCGGCCTGGGAACGGACGATGACTGAGCTATCCGACAAGCTCTGGCTCTGCGTGGAGTACATGGGCACGGAAAGCGCCTACGGTACGATGAACGTCGGCGCGTCATGGAAATTCGCCGACAATGTCGCTGTCCTCGCGGGTTACGACGCTTTTACGAACAGCAATTTGGCTGATTCCTTTACGCTACAGGTGGATATCGACTTCAACCTCGGTTGTTGTAAGGCGAAACCCTGACAAGAGTCGATGATTAAATTGGACGCGAGCAAGCAGGGCAGTCCCGACGGGACTGCCCTGCTTCATTTCGCCCCACATTGAACGTGGCCGATCAGATTGACCGGCCACGTTCTTCGTCGACTGCGAATACGATGATTCTACTCACCAACTGCGCATACTGATCCAATCGGCCAGCGGTCCCCAGAAGAGGCCCAGCACCAGCGTGGGAATCAGCGTGACCAGCGACAGCGCCCCCGCGAGATTGTCGAGGCGGAAGGCCGGTCGCGGGGCCGCGGCGGCGACTTCAGGCAGCGGATCGTAGAGGAACATGTCGCGAATCACGCGCACGTAATAGTAAAGCGAAACCACCGTGTTGGCCACACCGATGAAGGCGAGCGCCCACAGCTTAGCCTTCACCAGCGCGGCGAACAGCAGGAACTTGCCCACAAACCCCGCCAGCGGCGGAATCCCGGTGAGGCTGAAAAGAAAGACCGCCAATAGCAGCGCGGGCACGAGATGCGTCTTGCCCAGGCCGCGGAAATGATCAACGGAATCGCCGCCCAGATGCTTCTCCACCAGCAGCACCACGAGGAACGCGCCCAAATTCATGAAGAGATAGACGGCAAGGTAGAAGAGAATCGCCGTCGTCGCTTCCTGATAGAGTTCGGCGTTGGGATTCGTCGCCAGCACGGTGTAGCCCATCAGCAGATAGCCCGCGTGAGCGATGGACGAATAAGCGAGCAGCCGTTTCAGACTGGTCTGCCAGATCGCGCCGAGGTTGCCGAAGGTCATGGTGAGCGCCGCGCCCACGGTGAAGAGCGTCACCGCCGTGACGCCGAAGGACGTCTGCAGCGGCTGGAAGACCATCATCAGCCGGAAGAGGGCCGCGAAGCCCGCCGCCTTGGGAGCGACGCTGAAAGAACGCCGTCACCGCCGTGGGCGAGCCTTCGTAGACGTCGGGACTCCAGAAGTGCAGCGGCACCATGGCGATCTTGTAGCCGATGCCGGCAAAGACCAGCACCAGCGCCACCAGCAGCGCCGTGTCCTGGCCGGGCACGTTGCCGAGGCGCGCCGCCATCTCGGGGATCGAGGTCGTTCCCGACAGGCCGTAGAGCAAACTGAAGCCGTAGATCGCGAAGCCCGAGGACATCGCGCCGTAGAGCACGTATTTCAGCGACGCTTCGGCCGAGCGCACGTCGTGGCGCTTGTAGCCGGCCAGCACGTAGGAGGGAATCGAGACCAGCTCCAGCGCGACAAACAGCGTGACGAGGTCGTTGGCCCCGGCCAGCAGGAACATGCCGAGCACGCTCGAGAGCATCAGCAAAAACGGCTCGCCGTCGTCGCGGAAGTTGAACATCAGCAGACCGAGCGAGATCGCCGTCGCCGCGCAGAAGAAGACGCGGAAGAAGACCGTCACGCCATCCTGCATCACCGACCCGAAGAGGTAGCCACCGACGCCCTCATCGCCGACCAGCGAGACGATGACCGTCGCCGTCAGCAGGATGATCCCGCCGATGGCCGTCACCAGCCCGCGATCGCGCTTGACGAGCAGATTGATGACGAGCAGCAGCAGCAGGCCCGCGGTGAAGACCAGTTCGGGAGCGAAGGACAGGAAATTCAGCTCGCCAAACCCGGGAATCATAACGCGCTCCCCACGGACTGCGCGATCTGGCCGCCCTTCTGCACCAGCTCGCCGAGATAGGTCATGGAACTATTCATCAGGTCCAGCACGGGATGCGGCCAGATGCCGATGACGATGGCGATCACCGCCAGCGGCAGCAGCGTCGCCAGTTCCCGCGCATTGATGTCGGGCAGGTCCACGTACTTGGGATTGGTCGCCCCGAAGAAGACGCGCTGCAGCGTCCACAGCAGATAGGCCGCCGTGATGATGATCCCGCCGATGGCGATGATCGTGTAGACGCGCCAGACGGGGAAGGCGCCGATGAAGCACAGCGCTTCGGCGATGAAGCCCGACAGGCCCGGCAGGCCCATGGAGGCGAAGAAGGCGATCGCCGTGATCGCCCATATACTTGGGCATGACGTTGGCCAGGCCGCCGAAGCCGTTGATCTCGCGGTGGTGGGCGCGGTCATAGATGACGCCCACGAGGAGGAACAGCATGGCCGTAATGATGCCGTGGCTGAACATCTGCATCACCGCGCCGTTCATGCCGGCGGGGGTCAGCGCGCTCATCGCCAGCAGCACGTAGCCCATGTGCGAAATCGAACTGTAGGCGACGAGCTTCTTCAGGTCCTTCTGCGCCATGGCGCAGAGCGCGCCGTAGATGATGTTGATCATCCCGAAGAGCGCCAGGAACCAGGCGAAGTCGCGCGTGATGTCGGGCAGAATCGGATAGCTGAAGCGCAGGATGCCGTAGGTGCCCATCTTCAACAGCACGCCCGCCAGAATCACGGAAATCGCCGTGGGCGCCTCCACGTGGGCATCGGGCAGCCACGTGTGGAAGGGGAACACCGGCACCTTGATGGCGAAGCCGATGAAGAGCCCGAAGAAGAGCAGGATGCGTACGCTGTTCAGCGCCAGGATGCCGACGTGGTTCCCCTGGGCCATCATGTGCAGCATGTTGAAGGTGTGACCGCCGGTCACCGGGTCCTTGACGTTGAAGTAGAGGACCAGCATCACGAGCAGCAGCAGCACCGAACCGAGCAATGTGTAGAGGAAGAACTTGATGGCCGCGTAAACCCGGCGCGGCCCGCCCCAGATGCCGATCAGGAAATACATCGGCAGCAGCATGATCTCCCAGAAGACGTAGAAGAGGAAGAAGTCGAGGGAGACGAACGTTCCCATCATGCCGGTTTCCAAAAGCAGGAACAGCGACATGTAGCCCTTGACCGCCGTCTTGATGCCCCACGACGCCGGAATGCAAAGGAAGCAGAGTAGCGCCGTCAGCAGCACCATGGGGAAGGACAGGCCGTCCACGCCTACGAAGTAGCCGATGCCGTAGGCGGGAATCCAGTCGGCTTTCTCTACAAACTGGAAGGAGGATTCCTGGTTGATGCCGACCTGGGCGCTGTTGAACTGCGGGTACAGCGAACAGGCGATTACCAGGACGATAGCGGTGATCCCCAGCGTGGTCCAGCGGATCAGCTTGTGATTGCCGGACGGCAGGAGCGCCACGACGGCGGCACCCACAGCGGGGATAAACGTGAGGAGTGTTAACGGACCCATGTCATTCGCAGTATGTCAGAGGATTTGTTTCGAAATTATTGAACGGCGTGTAGGGGCGGGTCTTAGACCCGCCCTTTTCCGGCGGAATCTACAGCCCTTGAAAAACGCTCAGGATGATGACGAGGCCGACGGCGCCGACGGTGTAGAGAATGTAGCGCTGGACCTTGCCGCTCTGCACCGAGCGCACGCTCTGGCCCCAGACGCCGATCAGCCAGGCCGAGCCGTTGACCATGCCGTCGACGACGGTGTTGTCAAACCAGCCGTTGATCCGCGAACCCCAGCGCATCACCGTGGCCGAACCGTTGACGAGGCCGTCGATGACCGCGCCGTCAAACCAGGCGAGGAAGCCCGCGAGCAGCAGTGTGCCCTTGATCGCCGTGGCGTTGTAAAGTTCGTCCATCCACCATTTGCGGTACATGCCCTGATAAAGGATGCCGAAGCGCTTCTGCCACACGGCGGGATTGATTTTCCCCCAGTGATAGGCCATCGTTGCCAGCAGAATGCCGAGGCCGGCCACGAGAATCGAGATCAGCATGGCCGTGTTGTGCGCCACGTGGTGCAGATGCGCGGCGTGGGCGTCGTGCGCGGAGTGCGACGCCGCGGCGTGTTCCGGGACCGCGTGTTCGGGTGCGGCATGCGCCGCCGACGGATCGGCCAGCGTCGTCGTGCCCACGGTTTCCGTCACCTGCAGCGCGTCGTGATGCACGGGCGCGGGCAGATCGTAGGCGCGGGTGGGAGCCGGGAAGAGATGCGCGAACCAGCCGCCGGTGGGAGTCGTGGGATTGAACGCGGGAATCGTCCAGAAGGCGAAGAAGCTGAAGCTCGCCAGCACTAAGAGCGGCGTCGTCATCGAGCGCGGCGATTCGTGCAGGTGATGCTCGGCCTCCTTGCCGCCGCGGAACGTGCCGAAGAAGGTCAGGAAGACGAGGCGGAACATGTAAAACGCCGTCAGCGCCGCCGCCATGAAACCGAAGACCGGCAACAGCCAGTGCTCGGGATGCTCCATCGAGAAGGCCAGCGTCCCGCCTAAAATCGCGTCCTTGGAAAGGAAACCGCTGGTCAGCGGCACGCCCGAAAGCGCCACCGTCGCCAGCAGGAACGTCCAGAAGGTAATCGGCAAATGCTTCTTCAGCCCGCCCATGTTGCGCATGTCCTGCGGATCGGCGTGGCTGTGAGTGTGGTGCAGCGCGCCGTGCATGGCGTGGATCACCGAACCCGAGCCGAGGAACAGGCAGGCCTTGAACATGGCGTGCGTCACGAGGTGGAAAAAGCCCGCCGTGTAGGCGCCGACGCCTAAAGCCATCACCATGTAGCCGAGCTGCGAGACCGTCGAATAGGCGAGCACGCGCTTGATGTCGTTCTGCGCCACGCCGATGGTGGCGGCGAAGAGCGCCGTGAAGCCGCCGACGTAGGCGATGACGAGCGAGGCGTCAAAGCTCAAAATCGAGAACAGCCGCGCCACCAGGTAGACGCCGGCGGCGACCATCGTCGCGGCGTGGATCAGGGCGGAGACCGGAGTCGGGCCTTCCATGGCGTCGGGCAGCCAGACGTGCAGCGGGAACTGCGCCGACTTGCCGATGGCGCCCATGAAGAGGCAGATACCCGCGGCCGTCAGCAGACCGCCCGAGAGCTGGCCCGCCGTCACGCCCGCTTCGATGCCCTTAAGGTTCAGCGTGCCCAGCGCGCTGAAGACGAGCAGGATGCCGATGAGCATGCCCGCGTCGCCGACGCGGTTCACCACAAAGGCTTTCTTCGAGGCGTTGGCCGCCGAATCCTTCTCATACCAGAAGCCGATCAGGAGGTAGCTGGAGATGCCCACCAGCTCCCAGAAGGCGTAGATGACGAAGAGGTTGTCGGCCAGCACGAGGCCGATCATCGAAAACGAAAAGAACGAAAGGTACGCGAAGAAGCGGTGGTAGCGCGGATCGCCCTTCATGTAGCCCGTGCTGAACAGATGCACGAGCGAGGACACCAGCGTCACCACCACCAGCATCACCACCGCCATGTTGTCGATATTGACACCGACGTTCATGTGGTAGCGGCCCCAGGTCAGCCAGTCGAAGCCGAACGTCACCGAGAAGTTCGGGTCGTAGTTGGTGAGGACGTGGGCGAACAGCAGATAGAGCGAGGCCGCGAGGCCGCTCCAGATGGCCGCAAGGCTGATAAAATCGCCGCCGCGGGGCAACCGCTTGCCGAAGAAGATGACCAGCGTGAAGGCCGCCAGTGGCGCGAGCAGAATATACAGTGCCAGCTCAACCATGGTACGCTGCTACCCTTTCAAGAGATCGGCCTCGTCCACCTCGGCGGTGGCTTTCAGCCGGTACAGGTTGAGGAAAATCGCCAGGGCCACGGCCGCCTCCGCCGCCGCCACGATGATCACAAAAATCGCCGCCGTCTGCCCGTCGAGGTTGCCCGCCGAAAAGCGGCTGAAGGCGACGAAGTTCAGCCCCGCCGAGTTCAGCACGAGTTCAATGCCCATGAGGATCGAAATCGCGTTGCGGCGCGTGAGCATCGCTAAAAGGCCCAGGACGAAGAGAATCAGGGAAATCGTCAAATAGACAGGAAGCGAGTGCACTCAGTCCTCCCGGCTGCGGTAATAGCGCGCCAGCCGCATCGCGCCCACCAGCGCGGCAAGCAGCAGCACGCTGGCCAGTTCAAAGGGTACCAGGTAACGCGTGAGCAGCAGTTCGCCGATGGCGGCGGTGGTGGGCTGCACGGGCAGTTCGGCGCCGCGCCAGGTGGTGGTGAAGGCCACCACGGCCAGGCCGCCGGCCACGAAGCCGACCGGAATCAGCGCCACGTAGCGCTGGTGCGTCTGCTGCGGAATATCGAGGGTCGTGATCCGCGCCGTCAAAAACACGCCGAAGATGATCAGCGTGAGAATGCCGCCGACGTAGATCAGCACCTGCGCCGCGGCCAGAAAGTCCGCCGCCAGGTACAAATAGAGGGCCGCCACGCCGAAGAAGGTGAACAGCAACGCGAAGGCGGAATAGATGATCCGTTTATGGAACACCACCACCATCGCGCTGACCACGGTCAGCACAGCGAAGAAGCCGAAGATGATTTGGTTCAGGATATCCATGAGCTGCCGATTAGATCGGGCGGGGAGTACATTCTTCTGTTCCCCCCCGTTCACGGGGGGGCTAGGGGGTGGGCTAAGCGGTGGGCGCGGCGCCAGCCTCGGGCGGGGGAGGCTTGGGGGCTTCGGCGGCGGCTTTGGCCGCGGCGGCCTTGGCGGCCTTCTTCGCCTCTTCGCGGGTGCGCAGTTCGGCCTTCTTCTCCTCGGTCAGATCGGAGAAGTCCTTGTGCAGTTCGCGGCGGTCATAGACGCAGGCTTCCTGCGGCTGCTCCCAGCGCAGCGACTTCGTGTCGCAGGCGTCCACGCAGAGGCCGCAGTAGATGCACTTCGAGAGGTCGATTTTGAACTCGAGGATGTGCATCTTCTTGGGCTTGCCGTCGGGCAGCGTCCCCAGATCCTCGCCCGGTTCGGCGCGCACGCCGGTGATCGTGAACAGGTTGGCGGGGCAGACCCGCTTGCAGCTCATGCAGAAGCCGCAGTCCTCGGCGTGGTTGACGAGCATCGCCCGCGTGCGGGGATACATCTCCACCGTCTCGCGCGGGTACTGCACGGTGATCGTCTTCTGCGGCATGTGCCGCACCGTGATCAGCATGCCTTTCAGCACGGTGACCACGCCGCTCCAAATGTCTTGAAAATATCCGGGCATAATTTACAGCTTGGCGTTCGGGAAGATCACTTCGCGAGGACGATCCAGAGGGAGACCAGCGCGATGTTGACGAAGGAGAACGGCAGGAAGACTTTCCAGCAGATGTGCATGAGCTGGTCGACGCGCAACCGCGGCAGCGTCCAGCGCAGCCACATCTGCACGCACACCAGGGCGATGCCCTTGGCGGCGAACCACGTGCCGCCGACGACGGCGTGCCAGAACGGGCTGGTCTCGAGCGAGACGTCGAGGAACGGGAACGGCGCGTACCAGCCGCCGAGGAAGAGCGCGGCGACGATCGCCGAGACGACGAACATGTTGGCGTATTCGGCGAGGAAGAACATCGCGAAGCGCATGCCGCTGTATTCGACCATGTAGCCGGCCACGAGTTCGGACTCGGCTTCGGGAATGTCGAAGGGGTTGCGGTTGACTTCGGCGAGACTCGCCCAGAAGTAGATGACGAAGGCCACGAGGCCGAAGGGCGGATAGGCTGAGGAAGCCCCAGTGCCAGAAGCCGCCCTGCTGCACCATCACCAGCTCGCGCATCGACAGGCTCTGCGCGACGAGCACGGGGACCAGCAGCGAAAGCGCGATGGGAATTTCGTAGCTGACCATCTGCGCCGCGCTGCGCATCGCGCCGTAGAGCGCCCACTTGTTGTTGGACGACCAGCCCGCCATGAGAATGCCGATGACCGCCAGCGACGACACCGACACGACGTAGAAGACGCCGATGTTGATGTCGGCCGCGATCAGGTTCTGCGCCCACGGCAGCACGGCGAAGGTCGCGAACGCCGCGGTGAACACGATGTAGGGCGCGAACTTGAACAGCGGCTTGTCCGCCGCCGTCGGCGTGATGTCTTCCTTCAGCAGCAGTTTCACGGTGTCGGCGGCGGTCTGGTACCAGCCGTGCCAGCCGTTTTCCATCGGCCCCAGGCGGTCCTGGAGGTGCGCCGAAATCTTGCGTTCCAGCCAGATGGCCAGCAGCGCGAACACGGCCACGAAGCCGATGATGCCCACGGCAAAGATGGCGGAAATCAGATTGGGATTCAAAGTCATCGGTCCACCTCTCCGAGCACGACGTCGAGCGAGCCCACCAGCGCCACCATGTCGGCGATGAACAGTCCGGGTGCGATGCGCGGAATCACCGACAGCACCGTAAAAGACGGCGCGCGGCACTTCAGACGATAGGGCTTGGCCTTGCCGTCGGAGACGAGGTAGAAGCCCAGCTCGCCCTTGGGCGTTTCGGTGCGGAAATAGACTTCGCCCGCCGGCACCTTGTTGAAATTGGCCGGGCACTTGGCGCGCACGTCGTCGGGGGCCATGTTTTCGAGGCGCGTCACGGCCTGATCCATGAGCCGCAGCGACTGTTCCATTTCGCGCACGCGCACCATGTAACGGTCGTAGCAGTCACCGACAAGACCCTGTTCGCCCGTGCCTACGGGAATCTCAAAATCGTAGGTTTCGTAGCCGCAATAGGGCTCGATCTTGCGCAAATCCCACTTGACGCCCGAGCCGCGCAGGTTCGGGCCGGTTACGCCCTGCTCCACCGCGAGGTCGGCGGGGATCACCGCAACCCTGCCCGTGCGTTCCATGAAGATCTTGTTGTAGCTGAGCAGCTCGTTCAGTTCGTCGATCTTGCCGTCCATGTAGGCGAGGTAGTCGCGCACCTTCTTCAGCCAGCCGTCGGGAATATCGTACGCCAGGCCGCCGACCCAGATGTAATTGTATAGGAGGCGGCCGCCCGAGAGTTCGTCGAACAGGTCGAGGATGTGTTCCCGCTGCTGGAAGAGATAGAGGAACGGGGTCCACGCGCCGATGTCGAGGCCGTAGGTCCCCACCGCCACCATATGGTTGGCGATGCGGTTCATTTCGGCGACGAGCACGCGAATCGTCTGCACGCGTTCGCTGACTTCGATCCCGAACAGCTTCTCGACGGCGAGGCAATAGCCCAGCGCGTTGTTCATGCTCGAGCAGTAGTCGAGGCGGTCGGCGTAGGGCACGATCTGCGCCCAGTTCATGTTCTCGCAGACCTTCTCGAAGCAGCGGTGCAGGTAGCCGATGTGCGGCGTGGCGGAAACGATCATTTCGCCGTCGGTCTCGAGTTCGAGCCGCAGCACGCCGTGCGTCGCCGGATGCTGCGGTCCCATCTGCAACGCCATGCGCTCGCCGTGGACGTCTTCGATGTCCATCAGCGCGGGCGCGGTCTGGTCGGGGGACGCGCCGAGCATGATATCTAAATCGCGAGTCTCGCTCACGATGCAAGTCCTGGCAGATTGTTAGTAAGGGGAATACCGTGGAACGATTCCGGCGCCTTGTAGTCCTTGCGCAGCGGATGGCCTTCCCAGTCGTCGGCGCAGAGAATGCGGCGCGGATCGGGATGACCCGTATAGACGATGCCCAGCATGTCGAAGCTTTCGCGCTCGTGCCATTCGGCGGTGGGCCAGACGGCGCTGAGGCTGGGAGTCTCGGGGTCGTCTTTCGGCACCACGCAGCGCAGCGTGAATTGGTGGTGGTGCTGCATCGAATCGAGATGGTAAACCGTGTGCAGTTCCGTGCCCTTGTCGAGACCCGACAGGCACATCAGCGCCTCAAAGTGCAGCGCCGGATCGTCACGCAGCTTCAGCGCCACGGAGAGCAGCGCCTCGCGCGGCACGCGGCAGACGGCGGCGGGCTGGGCTTCTTCCAGCTCCAGGCCGGCCTGCGGAAAAGCGCTTTGCAAACGGTTGTAGATATCCAGAATGGTCACAGTGTCCTCGGGGGCTTTCAGGCGGTCGGTTTGGCGATGGTTTCCCGCTCGATCTTCTCGCGCAGCTTAATGAAGCTGTCGATCAGGGCTTCCGGGCGCGGCGGGCAACCGGGAACATAGACGTCCACCGGAATAATCTGGTCGACGCCCTTCACCACGTGATAGCCGTGCTCCCAGTACGGGCCGCCGGATTCGGCGCAGGAGCCCATGGCGATCACATACTTCGGCTCGGGCATCTGCTCGTAGAGCCGCTTGATGCGTTCGGCCATCTTCACCGTCACCGTGCCGGCGACGATCATGCAGTCGGCCTGGCGCGGCGTGGGCCGCATGAAAATGCCGAAGCGGTCGAGGTCAAAGCGCGAGGCCGCCGCTGCCATCATCTCGATGGCGCAGCAGGCCAGACCGAACGACAGCGGCCACATCGAGCGCGCCCGCGACCAGTTGAACACCTTGTCCAGCGATGTGATCACGACATTGGGGCCGTAACGGCCTTCAATCACGCCCATGTTTTCACGCCCTCCTCGGCAGCCGGCGCGGCGGGCCGCTTGCCCCGCAGCGCGGCGTCGTTCGACAGCGACTTCGCGCGCGGCGCGCCGGATGACGAATCCTTCGGCCGCACCCAGTCCAGATCGCCCTTCCCCCAGACGTAGGCCAGGCCCACGCCAAGGATCACGATAAACACAGCCATGTCCACCCAGGCGAACAGGCCGAGTTTTTTCAAACTCACCGCCCACGGAAAGAGAAACAGCACTTCCACATCGAAGACGAGGAAAATGAGGGCGATGACGTAGAAGCGCGTGTTAAAGCGGATCCACGGCGTGCCCACCGGCTCCTCGCCGCACTCGTAGGTGGAATTCTTAATCGGATTGGGCTTGCTGGGTGCCAGCAACCGGCTCGCCAAAAGCGCCGCCACGACAAACGCGGCGCCGGCGATAAAGAAGATCAGTATCGGGGTAAACGACATAGGGGAAAGCCCACGGATGGGACAAAATCAGACGAGAGATCAGCCGGACTGTTGGGCCTTGCCAAAGGCCATAGTGCAAATCTAAGGAAAGATATTACAGCGGATTAAGACTTCGAGAACGACCATGATGTGATTAATTTAGCAACAGGCCAATATACGAATCTTGACTAACAGGTGCAATAGACGAGGATTGAGCACAAACCCCCTACGCGATCCAACCGAAAAACCCAACAGCCACGTTTGAAAGGCTTTGCAATCCGATCCGAAATATCTGAATTCCGGTTGACTGGTCTACGGCGAGGCATCAAATTGAAAACAATTCGCCGGGCCTGCCTCCTTGCGTGAAATTTTTCACAGCTTAATTCACGCAGACAGCCTGCGCACTCGAAATGCGCAGGCTGCACAATCTTAAGCATCAGCGCCGCAGCATGAACTTCGCTTGAGCCGTGGCCTTCACGCGCCCGTCTTGCGAAACTTCCGCCGCCACAAACAGCAAGCGGTGCGCCGAACGCACCAGCCACGCGCGCACTATCGCGGGGACGCCGGTGATGACAGACTTGTGGAAGCGAACGTCCAGCGCCGCCGTCACCGCCGTGACTTCATGCACAAACAAACAGTTCACCGCGGCGCCATCGAGCAGCGAGCAGATCACGCCGCCGTGGAGAATGCCGTCATAACCTTGAAAATCGGGGCGGCAATCGAACTCCGCCTCCACGCCGCACTCGCCCCAGGGGCGAAACTTCAATTGCAGTCCGCGAGGATTGTCCGAACCCGTCACGATGCAGTGACGATACAGTTCATCCCGGGCGTGCGTCAGGATTGCCTGACTGCGATCCGCATCAAGCGCCATAGTCTACCATCCTGCGGTCCCGCCGTCCGGCCAAACCGGAACCCGTGGACCACGAGGCCGCTATTAGAACATGCCGCTGAAGACCTCACCCATTTCGCCTGCCATCAAGGACAGGACGTTATTGAGGCTTCGGCAGGCTTTTCAAGTACTGGTCAATGGACGTCGCCGCAATGCGACCGCCGCCCATCGCAAGAATCACCGTCGCCGCGCCGCTGACGATGTCGCCCGCGGCCCAGACGCCGGGCCGGGTCGTCGCGCCCGTCGCCTCGTCGATCTTGATGGTGCCCCACTTCGAGACTTCGAGGCCCGGAGTCGTGCGCGGAATAATCGGATTCGGGCTGTTGCCGATGGCGACGATCACCGTGTCGCAATCGATGACAAATTCGCTGCCTTCGACGGGCACCGGGCTGCGGCGGCCGCTGGCGTCAGGTTCGCCGAGTCGCATACGAATGCATTTCAAACCCGTGACCTGACCCGTGTTCGTTGCCGAGCACTTCCAGCGGCGCCACCAGCAGTTCGAATTTGATGCCTTCTTCGATCGCGTGGTGAATCTCTTCCTTGCGCGCGGGGATCTTGTCCATCGACCGGCGATACACCAGCGTCACAGGGTTGCCAGACACGCGCAGACTGACGCGCGCCGCGTCCATGGCGGTGTTGCCGCCGCCCACGACCACGGTGTGCTTCGCGTGCCGCACCGGCGTGTCGTTGGCGCCGCGCGATGCGCCCATCAGGTTGACGCGCGTCAAAAATTCGTTGGCGCTGTAAACGCCGACATAGTTTTCGCCCGGCACCTTCATCATCTTGGGCAGTCCCGCGCCGGTGCCGATGAACACGGCCTGATAGCCCTGCTCGAACAGTTCGTCCACGGTCACGCTCATCCCCACCACCACGTCATAGACGAACTTCACGCCGAGCTGTTTGATGTAATCGATTTCCGATTTCACGACCAGTCGCGGCAGACGGAATTCGGGAATGCCGTAGGCCAGCACGCCCGAAGGCTTGTGCAGCGCCTCGAAGACGGTCACCTCGTGGCCCATCTTGGCCAGGTCGCCCGCCACCGTCAGTCCGGCCGGGCCGGAACCGACGACCGCCACCTTGTAGCCCGTGGGCGCGGGAATTTCGGGAATCTCGATCGCGTCGTTCTCCCGCTCCCAGTCGGCGGCAAAGCGCTCGAGATTGCCGATGGCAATCGGATCATGCTTGAGGCCCTCGATACACAGCACTTCGCATTGTTCGCCCTGCGGGCAGACACGGCCGCAGATCGCCGGCAGCGAATTCGTGCTCCGCAGCGTGCGGGCCGCGCCGGAAAAATCTCCGTCGCGGATTTGCGCGATAAAAGCGGGAATGTCGATATTGACCGGGCAGCCTTCGACGCACTTCGGCTTCTTGCACATCAAGCAGCGATCGGCCTCGGCCATCGCCTGCGCCTCGGTGTAGCCGAACGGCACTTCCTCGAAGTTGCGCGCGCGGGCCGTCGGCGTTCTGCTCAGGCATCCCCATGCGCGGCCGGTGCTCGTATTTCTTCTTTGCGGGCGTCGGATCAGCCATGCGTGCGCACTCCCTCGGCTTGCGGTGTCAGTTTGCAGTGATGGTCTGCGGTTTCGAAGATGGCGTTGCAGCGTCTGCGCTTCGATGTTCTTGTAGGCCGCGTTGCGCAGCCCCAGTTCGCGGAAGTCCACGCCGTGGGCATCGAACTCCGGGCCGTCCACGCAGGCGAAGAAGGTCTTGCCATGCACGGTCACGCGGCAGCCGCCGCACATGCCGGTTCCGTCCACCATCACCGGGTTCAGCGACGCCATCGCCGGAATCCCCAGTTCTTTTGTCACCTTGGCGACAGCAGCCATCATCGGAATCGGCCCCGCGATAATCGCCTGCTGGAACGTCTGCCCTTCCGCCACCCACTGCTTCAGTACGTCGGTGACGAAACCTTTCGTCGCGTAACTGCCGTCGTCGGTAGAGACGCGGGTCTTGTCGCAGCTCGCGCGAAATTCATCTTCCAGAATCAACAATTCCTTCGAGCGCGCACCGACGATGGCATACACTTTATTGCCCGCCGCGCGCGCGGCCTTTGCCATCGGCAGCACCGGCGCCGCGCCCACGCCGCCGCCGATGATGATCAGGTTGCCCCACGTCTCGATGTGCGTCGCCTTACCGAGCGGCCCCACCACGTCCTGCAGTGCGTCCCCGGCTTTCATCTCGCACATTTCATGCGTGCTCTTCCCGGCCTCCTGCACGATCAGGCGGATTAGCCCTTCAGCGGGTTTGGTCTCGACGACCGTCAAGGGAATGCGTTCGCCCTCATCCGTGAGGCGGATGATTACGAACTGCCCGGCGCGATACTTAACCGCCACGAGCGGCGCTTCCACCCAGAACTCGCGGATTTTCTCGGCCAGCGTTGCGGTACTATGGATTCGGAACATTGGATCCTGCATTCGAATCTGAAACGGCTCAGTATACGTTGCGTTCTTCGATCACGCCTTCGGTCTCGCGCGCGATGTCGTTGCGACTTTCGGGCTTGGCGGCGAGGATCGCCTCCCAGCCCGCGCGGAATGCCTTCAGGTTCGCTTCCACCGTGCCCGAAGGCGCGTTGTCTTCGATGGTCTTGATCATTTCCTTCTCGGGTACCACGTGCGGCAGCAACGCGCACAGCGTCCCCAGCGCGACCGCGCTCGTGTACACCATCTTTCCCACCGTCTGCTTGCAGATTGCGATGATGGGCACGCGGTAAATCATCTGCGGGCCGGGCGTCATCTTGTGCACGAGGTTCGGATCGATCACCACCAGCGAATCCGCCTTCATCTGCTTGTGGAAGACATTCCACCCTTCCTGTGCCAGGCAGCAAAAGAAGTCGATAGCTTCCAGCCGTGGGTAGATGATTTCCTGCGGATCGATCAGCACGTCCACGCTCGTCGGGCCGCCGCGCACCTGCGCGGTGTAGGTCGGACTCTGGACGGCGTGCTTGCCCATATTGTGCGCGGCGAGGGCGAGCCATTCACCGGCGAGGATATTGCCCTGGCCGCCGACGCCCGCGAAACGGATTTCAGTTCTCACCGGAGGTCGCTCCTAAGATTTCATCGCGGGCTTTCACCGACGTTTCCTTCTCGGCGATCTTCTTGGTGGCGGCGCGCGCTTTTTCCATCGCCTTCTGCTGCAGTGTTTTATACGCCGCCGTGTATTCGGGTTTCTGCTCGTCCTTATGCAGCAGGCCGATGGGATACTTGCCTTCGCGCTCTTCCGGCGTCAGCTTTTCCCACTGCGAGAAGATCACCGCGCCCTCGGCGATGTCGTTGATCAGGTCCACCGGGTCCGCCAATTTGTTGCGCCGGCCATACTGCGTGTGGCAGTTCGACATGACTTCGATCACGGCGAAGCCCTTGTGCTTCAGGCCGCCCTTGATCATGCGTTCGATGTGCACCGCGTTGGCCACGTGGCTGCGGGCCACATAGGTCGCGCCCGCCGCGATGCAGAGATTGCAGAGGTCGAACGTGGGCTCCATGTTGCCGTACGGTGCCGTCGCCGCGCGGGCGTCGCCCGGCGTCGTCGGCGAGTACTGCCCGCCCGTCATGCCGTAGATGCCGTTGTTGACGATCACCAGCGTCATGTCGATGTTGCGGCGGCAGGTGTGAATCAAATGATTGCCGCCAATCGCCGCCGCGTCGCCGTCGCCGGAAATGCAGATCACGTTGCGCTCCGGCGCGACCAGCTTCACGCCCGTGGCAAACGTCAGCGCCCGGCCGTGCGTCGTGTGCAGCGTGTTCATATCCACATACCCCGGCGCGCGCGAGGTGCAGCCGATCCCCGACACCATCGCCGTGGTATCGTTCTGCCAGCCGCAAGCCGTCCATCGCCCGGATCATGCTCTTCACGATAATGCCGATCCCGCAGCCCGGACACCAGATGTTCGGCATCATTTCGGGCCGCAGCCAGGTGGAATAATCAAACGACATGGCGATTCGCCTCCTCGATGGCGGACAGGATCTGCACGGGTTCGATGGGAACCCCGCCCGTCACGTTGACGCCGATAATCTTCACGTCGCGCCGCATCGCCGATTTCTCGACTTGCAGCGAGAGCATCCCCATGTTCATTTCGGGCACCACCACCGCCTTCACGCGGTCGATCAGCGTCCGCAGCGTCTCCACCGGGAACGGCCAGAAGGTCACGAGGCGGAAGATGCCGGCCTTAATCCCCTTGGCCCGCGCCTGGTTTACGGCTTCCTTCGCCGCGCGCCCCGGCGAACCGAAACAGACCACCGCGACTTCCGCGTCCTCCAGCATGTACTCCACGTTGTGCTCGAGCTGAGGCTGGGCGTCGACGATCTTGTTCACGAGGTGGTTCATGCTCTTGGCGACAATCTGCGGATTCGTCGTCGGATAGCCCGCTTCCGTGTGCGCCAGGCCCGTGATGTGCAAATGCTTGCCCTGGTAAAAATCAAAGAATGGCCGCCACGAATTCTTCGCCGCTTCCGTGTAGGCCGCGCGCGGCTTGATCGTTCCGCACTCTTCGTCCCGCGGCACTTCAAAGCTCTCGGTCGTGTGCGCGATAATTTCGTCCAGCATCACGTAGACCGGCGTGCGATAAAGTTCAGCCAGATGAAAGGCGCGGATCGTTTCCAGATAAACTTCGCGCGGATACAGCGGCGTCAGGCAGATCACGGCGTGGTCGCCATGCGTCCCCCAGCGGGCCTGCATAATGTCGCCCTGCGCCGGCGCGGTGGGCAGACCGGTCGACGGACCGCCGCGCTGCACGTTGACGATCACGCACGGCACCTCGGCCATCATCGCGAAGCCGATGTTCTCCTGCTTCAGCGAGAGCCCCGGGCCGCTCGTTGCCGTCAGCGATTTTGCGCCGGCCAGCGAGCCGCCGATCACGGCGCCCATCGCCGCGATTTCGTCTTCCATTTGTATAAACGTACCGCCGACCTGCGGCAGACGCAGCGCCAGTTGCGAAGCGATTTCCGAGGAGGGCGTGATGGGATACCCCGCAAAGAAGGTACAACCCGCCCGCAGCGCGGCCTCGGCCACGATTTCATTGCCGGGCCAGAAGGCGCGGCCTTCGTAGTGCATCTCTCAAGCCTCCGTGGCCTTGGCGGCCTTTTTCTTCTCGGGCGCGTAGACGGTGATCGCGAAATCCGGGCACTCGGCCTCACAGATTCCGCAGCCGTTGCAGGCGTCCATGTTCACCACGCGCACAATCGCGCCTTCCCATCGGTCCGGCGCTTCCACCATCGCCAGCACGTGCGGCGGGCACATGTCCGCGCAGATCCGGCAGCCCTTGCACCAGGTCTCGTTCACCACCAGCCGGTAAGCCCCGCTGGTCGACACCGACTCCACGAATTTCATAGTCCTGTCTCTCTGTAGTGCCGCACGGATTGTTCGTTTTCCTGCGCCCCCCACCGTGGCGGCCTCTGGCCGCCTTCGCTGCATTTCTACTCCCCTTGCCACGGAATCGATAGGGGGCCGGGGTCAGGGCCGGCGCAAAAAAAGCCAGAGTGGTTTCTGGCTGGCCTGTAGACATCCAAAATCCAGCACAAACGGCGGATTCGCGCAGATCGACGGAAACGGGGCTATCGTTCTAAAAATCACAAAGAATCCGGCGAAACCATTCGGGGTGCGCGTTAACTCCTGACCTACTAATCTAATATTTCCACGCCAGAAATGCAAGGAAATGGGCTACCGGATACAATTATCCTCATAGCGAAAAATGCCATCTATTCTTTTGAAATTATTGTATATAATACGTGACTTCGCCATGACCGATTATCTGCACAATTCTGCACGATTGCGATAATAGACCTCTTCGCTCTCATTCGCCTCCGCAATACCCCTTTCTATTCAACCGAGCGATAGAGGTCATCTCTTCAACGACGGGAATCTGTGTTGCGATCAACGTCGGCCCGGGCATGCTATCACGCTTCTACTCAATAAACACGGAATTGCAATTTGACAAAAAATTCGGCGTATCCTTGCATTCCGCATCTTAAACTTATATATTCTAAGTGTCTATTTAGAAATTATAAACAGTCGAAATCCGGTCAGTTATATAAAATTCCGTCGGAGGCGCAAAATGACCCGGTATGTACTGGTCTTCGTGCTGCTGCTCGCGTGCGGCGCCAACGCCCTTGCCCAGAATTGGCAGTGGCAGAACCCGCTGCCCCAGGGACAGAGTTGGAACGCCGTCGAATTCGTCGACAGTCTGTATGGCTATGCCGCCACCGAAGAGCGAGATCTGGCGCACCACCAACGGCGGAACACTCTGGACCCGCACGAATCTGGAGCCTGCGCCGTATACCTTCCAGTCTCTGGAGTTTGTTGATCGCCTTCATGGCTGGGGGATCAGCTCTTACAATGTCCTGGTACACACCACGGACGGCGGCGACTCGTGGAGTTGCCAGCTCCCCCTGCCGTACCTTGACAATATCACCGCGGCGG
The DNA here is from genome assembly GCA_963735175.1 of uncultured bacterium. Taxonomy (GTDB): domain Bacteria; phylum Electryoneota; class RPQS01; order RPQS01; family RPQS01; genus CAVTJX01. The sequence continues at coordinate 323,134 of CAVTJX010000015.1, forward strand.
AATTCGTCGATTCGCTGCACGGCTGGCTCAGCGGTCGAGCCAATTCGAGCACGCTCCAACTCTGGACGGATGACGGCGGCGGCAGTTGGCAGATGACGCAACCAACGGCCAATCCCTTTAACAGCATTCATTTCATCGATCGCTGGCGCGGCTGGGCGACCGCGTACGGTTCCGAACTTTATAAGACGCTGGACGGCGGGCTGACCTGGACTGTCGCCTACAACGCTACGCCGTACGGGCTTTCGGGAGTGACTTTCGTGGACAGCCTGCACGGTTGGTGCTTCGGCAGTCAGAATGTCTCAACGAACGCCACGATCCACACCACCGACGGCGGGGCCACATGGACCGCGGTGCCGTTTCCCAGTTGGATCTACACCTGGGATGGGTTTGCCGCTCGCGATAGTCTGGAGGTGTGGATGCTCGCCGATCTGCAAATGGATAATGTGATGCGGCCCTTTCGCAGCACCGATGGCGGCTTGAACTGGCTGCCCAGCGAGTGCGGATTCTCGGTCACGGACATTAACATCACCCGCAATGGATCCGTCTGGCTTGTTGGGGCCTTCAGCCAAATCGCGCGCTCCTCGAATGGCGGCGAAACCTGGATCAACCAGCGATCATTGGTGACCGGCGCAGGCTTCTACGGGGCGGTGGCTGCAAACGAACGAGTTTGGGCGGTGGGCGAAGGCGCCGTAATCCTGCATTCAGACAACGGCGGATCCTACTGGTATCCGCAGCCCAGTGGCGCGCCTCCGGCCACGCTGAACGCCATTGCCTTTGTCCCGCCCAATCACCTCTGGGCCGCCGGTGACGCGGGCACGCTCCTCGCCTCCGCCAACGGCGGCAACACGTGGACCATGCAGGCCAGCGGCACGACCAGCAACCTCCGCGCGGTCGCCTTCGCCGATTCGCTGCACGGCTGGCTGGCGGGTTATGGACCGACCCTGAAACACACCACGAATGGCGGCGCCACCTGGACCGACCAACTGCCCGCGGGTGCGCCCAATCCGGTCTCCAAGGTGTGCTGCGTCACCGCCGACAGCGCGTGGGCGATTGCCGGTCCGTATGTCTACCGGACGATCGACGGCGGAGCCACCTGGAGTCCGTGGACGGCTCCCGCCGGTTACACCGCGCAGGCGCTGAGCTTTGTGGATCGCCTCACGGGCTGGTGCGCTGGTCGCATCACCGGCAACGCGGGCTTCGTGCTGAAGACCACGGACGGCGGCCAGAATTGGACCCCGCAACAACCCTTGCTGCCCAGCGGCACCATCAATAATGTCACCGATATCCACTTCGTGGATCCGCACAACGGCTGGCTGTTCGCGGAAGGTTCCTTCGGCAATCTCATTCGTCAGACCACTGACGGCGGCTTGAACTGGATGACGGATGCGGGCGGTGCGCGCTCCCTGCGCGTCCTCGCCGGCAACAATTCCCACGCGGTCTGGGGTTTTGGCTACGGTGGTACGATTCAGCGGCAAGGTACGGCCACCGCCCCGCAGCCTGTCATGAACCTGGTCGTGATTCCCGTCAATCCGGAGGATCTCCAGTTGCGTTGGACAGCCGCCCCCGGTTTCGCGGGCACCTATACCGTCTATGCGAGTACCGATCTGCTGCCATTCCCGGATGCGGGCTGGACAACTCTCGCCAGCGGCATTACCCCCGCGCCGGCAGGGGGACCGACCACCTGGACCGATGTGAATGCGGCGCAAACCCTCCCCCGCCGCTATTACACCGTCACGGCGGTCCTGAGCACGCCCGCCCCGGCGTCAACCCTCCCCCCCGAAGTCCGGGCCCGGTTAACGCAGCTCCGCAGCGAACACCCGCCTCGTCCGCACCATTAATCCACCGACGAAACCAGACAGAAAAAGGACACGCGCAACCGTGTCCTTTTTTCGTTCACTCGTTTCTTGTTCCCCTCACCCCGCGCGTTGCTCCGTTTCCGGTAGGGACATGGCTTGCCATGTCCTCTTTCCTGTAGGGGCGGACCCATGTGTCCGCCCGTTTGTTTACTTGAGGAGCACCATCTTCTGCATCGCAGAAAACCCGCCCGCCTCAATGCGACAAACATACATCCCGCTCGGCAACACTGTCGCATCAAAGACCACGCTGTGCCGACCCGCGTTCATCGTCCCATTCACGAGCGTAGCCACGTGCTGCCCCACAAGATTGTACACCACAAGCGTCACCTGCCCCGCCTGTGCGAGATCATAGCCAATCGTCGTCGTGGGATTGAAGGGATTGGGGTAGGCATCGTGCAGCGCGTACTCGTGCGGTATCGTTTTGGGATATTCCGTTGTACCCAGCAAAGCGTCGCACGAGTATACACGGAACCGGTAGTTACTGGTCGTCAGCACATGCCCATCGAGAATGGTAATATCTTGTATCTCTTCGCGATTTTCGATTTCGGTGACGGTGGTATAATAGCCGACTTCCTCTGGGTTCAGAGGATCTGAAATATCCCATGTCCGCAGGCCATAGGTCTCCGACGCGATTAAGTAATTCCTGCGAGCAGCAACCGAGTAACAGTCTGTCGTCGGAATCTCGCCAACAAGCACCGGCTGTGCCGGATCGCTGAGATCATAGACACGCAAGGCTGCCCCACCGGCAGCATACGCATAGTGACTTTCGATGGAAAGATCAGTCGCACCGGTAGTGGAAGGCCATGGTTCAGGTGGTATCGATCCTGTCAACTGCGGAGCCGCCGGATTTGTCAGGCTGTACATCCAAAAGCCGTTTCCCACAGCGCATAAGTATCCATTCCATTCCGATAGAGCCCGAGCTGAGCCGAAGTCGGGAATCGTTAAGGAGTCCACTCTTTGGGGCGCTGCCGGATTGACCAATGAAAAAACATAAATGCATCCATCACCATTGACATAGACATAATCGCCAATAACCACAATATTGCAAAAGTAGTTGTGGAGCCCCCCGTGCCACTGGCTTACAAACTGCGGGTGGGTGGAGTCAGAAGACATTCACCACATCCAGGTTTTGATACCCGTCTACCAGATATGCGTAGATGCCATGCACCGCGACATCCGTGTATCCGTAGATATCGCTATCCGGTTCCGAACATCCGACATCTCGCGGTGCGCTGGGAATACTCACGTCTGTGATCCGCAGTCCGTTTTGCAAATCTGCGATGTACGCAGTCGTTCCGCGGACTGTCAGACGCCGTAGGTACGCACGGTCACCAAGGGAACCGACCGCAACCGGCGCGGTCGGATTCGAAATATCCAGAATCGCCGCTGCCATTCGCGATTCAGTAGCGAAATCGCTATATACAGGCAGATAGATATGTGTCCCCATTCCGGAGGGTTTACCCAGACAGGATGCACTCGGATTCGAACTTTCCAGAAATGGATGGGCCGGATCGGCGACATTCCAAATATCCAATCGCCACGTCGTCTCGTCCATCGGCTTTGTCACCAGGGCAAAATTATCTGTGACACTCACGTTCTGACAATATCCGTCGCCTGAATCGCATGTGCTAACGAGAACCGGTTGCAACGGATTCGATAAGTTATAAATACTCAGTCCCCGGTTCCAGTTCGCGAGATAAGCGTAATCACCAGCGATTACAACGTCCTGCGTCTGGCAATTCGTGTCGCTCACGGCGACCCGCACCGGTTGCTGCGGATCGCTAAAGTCATAGATCCGCAATCCACCGTACACTTCAAATCCCGTGAGTACAACGTAATTCCCAGCCATACCCGCTGCCCGGATGTAAGGACCAAACGAAACCCCAATATCGTGCACATCCTGTGGATCGGACACGTCCAGCACATGCGTATATCTCTCTTCATCGGTCACCAAGCCGAGATTGCCATGCACCAATATGTCATAGTATGCGCAATAAGATCCGCCGATGTGCCACCGCCCCAGTTCCTGTAGGTGGAGTGGATCGGCGATATCCAGCACCACACCGCCCAAACCAGAGGTCACGTAAGCCCGGTTTTCACTAATCTCCACAAATGCTGACCAGTTGTCAAGGCATGCCACTTCCACAAGTTGTGACGGGTTGGTAAGATCCAGCACACGCAGACCCGAACCAGCGCATGCAACATAGGCCATGGTCCCAACAATTTCCATGTTTTCTATGAACTGCCAATAGTTCAGCGTCGCGATACGGCGCATCCCAAGGCTGTCCTGCGCCCCACCCGATGAACAAACCGCCAGTACCGCCAGCACGCCCATGAAAAATCTTTTCTGCTGTTGCATGACCCGATCTCCCGTGCCAGACGAGAATTTGCATTAAGATAATACTGTGTGAGGCGATATGCAAGAAACGGACACAAACTGCCAGAAATAGTCTGCCCGTGCGGCAGTCCCTGGCCAGTGCCCCTGACCGCTCTGAAACCCGCCTCCTCCCTCTTGCACCCATGTGAAAGCACCCACCCTTCACAAACTCCCAACCCCCGTCCCCACTTGCACATCACTTGAACATAATAACAGTACATGCTTCTAATAAACAACATTTAGCACAATGAACTCATTTATTACTTGACAACAGACCACTTCAGTCCGAATATTCCCCTGTCATGCTTAACAATCAACCGATCGGCTTTTCAGCGTTTCAGGGTTTCAGCGTTTTCCGCCATTCCGTTTCGTCAAAAAATATCTTATCTCCCCGCCCCACGGCCAATTCGCAAGTAAAAACGCGCGGGGTAAGGAAACCCCGCGCGGCGATTTTTCTGGCATTCATCCTTCATCCTTCTACCTTCATCCTTCCCCACAGAGAGCCGCGAGCCTCGATAAGTGGGAATCGAGGCTCGCGGCAATGGGCAGGCTTGCTTTAAAAAAGCGCTACACAGGCGGGGGCGGGGCGGGCAGAATCTTTTACACCAGCTTGTGAATGCTGTCAGTCGGGCAGACTTCCACGCACTTCGGCGCGTCAAAGTGACCGATGCATTCCACGCAGAGTTTCGCGTCAATTACGAAAATGTCTTCGCCTTCCGAGATGGCCTTGGTCGGACATTCCGGTTCGCAAGCGCCACAGGCGATGCATGTTTCGTCGATCGTCATTGCCATAACAGGGTACCTCAAACTTTCGGGGGAATAGAGCCGACGGTCCGGTTCAACGGGTCATCGCGGCGAATATACAAAAAAACTCCGACAAAGTCCAATCCAGAAAGCGCAAGCACTTAAGCCAGCGAACGGAAGCTCTGGATGGTTTTCATGTAGTTAGCCCGTTCGTAAGCGGCGGGCTCTGCCACTGATTTCTGACTTATCGACCCTTTCATCTGCGCCAAGGATGTGTATTCGCGCTGCACCATCCAGGCTTCCATGCCTTTCAGCACGGTGGCCACATGGCCCAGGCCATGCTGGTACAGCGCCGAGCACATCATCGCCACGTCGGCTCCTGCCATGACCACCTTGATGACGTCTGCGGGTGTATGAAGGCCCGAGGTCGCCGCCAGATTGGCTTTAACGCGACCGTACAAAATCGCGATCCAGCGCAGCGGCAGTTTCATCTCGGCTGAAGTTGACAGTTCGACGTGCGGCCAGACTTCCAGCTTTTCAAGGTCCAGATCAGGCTGATAGAAACGGTTGAACAGCACGAGACCGTTCGCCCCCGCCTCATCCAGCCGCCGGGCCATGTTCGCCAGATTCGAGAAATAGGGAGAGAGCTTCACCGCCACAGGGATCTTCACCTGCGAACGCACCGTCTTCAGCACTTCCACGTAGTTCCGCTCGACGACTTCGCCGGGCTGGAACGGATCGGTGGCCAGATAGTACACGTTGAGTTCGAGGGCGTCCGCGCCCGCCTGCTGAATCTTGCGCGCGTATTCCACCCAACCGCCGGGCGTGACGCCGTTGAGGCTGGCGATCACCGGAATTTTCACCGTCTCCTTCGCCTTGCGGATCAGGTTCAGGTATTCCTCCGGCCCGAGCATGAAATTATCGACCTTGGGGAAATAGCTCAGCGCTTCGGCAAAACTTTCCGTCCCCTGCGTGGTCAGGTATTCCAGTTCGAGCGCTTCGCCCGTGATCTGCTCCTCGAACAGCGAATGCATGACGATCGCTGCGACACCCGCGTCTTCCAGTTTGCGAAAGCCATCGAGGGTGTAGGTGAAGGGAGACGCCGAGGAGACTAACGGGTTCTTCAGCTTCAGCCCGAGATAGGTGGTGGAAAGATCCATGGATTGCTCCTCTCCCTAAGGTTACGACTTGCCGTTTTTGCTATAATCCATCGAGGCCATCTGCTCGATAGAGCTTCCAGCGGGCGTCGGTATCGATCTGCGCCAGTTCCATCAGATGGGCAGCGTGCTCCGGATTCATCTTGGTCAACATCTTAAAGCGCGTTTCGCTGTAAGCCCAGTCGGCGACTTTAATCTTCGGCGCCTTGCTGTCGAGTTGCAGCGGATTCTGACCTTCCTTCGCGCGTTCCGGATGGAAGCGGTAGAGCGGCCACGCGCCGCATTCGACGACCTGCTTCTGGTTGCCTAATCCCTTTGCCATATCGATGCCGTGCGCGATGCAGTGGCTGTAGGCGATAATGATCGACGGCCCGTCGTAGGCTTCGGCTTCGAGGAACGCCTTCACCGTCTGCAGGTCGTTCTGGCCCATCGCCACCTGCGCCACGTAAACGTGACCGTAGGCCATGGCGATCATGCCGAGATCCTTGCGCGGTACGGGCTTGCCGCCGAACGCGAACTTGGCAACCGCGCCGAGGGGAGTCGCCTTCGAACACTGGCCGCCGGTGTTGGAATACACGCCGGTGTCGAGCACCAGCATGTTGACGTTGCGACCCTGGGCGAGCACGTGGTCGAGCCCGCCGTAACCGATGTCATACGCCCAGCCGTCGCCGCCCACGATCCACACCGACTTCTTCACCAGCGCATCGGCCACCGACAGCAGGTGCTTGGCTTCGGTGCTGTTGTCGCCCTTGAGCTTGCCGCGCAAGGCAACCACTCGGTCGCGCTGCGCCTTGATGCCGGCTTCGTCGGTCATGTCGGCGTTGATGAGCTCGGTAACGAGCTGCGTGCCGATCTTCTGCTCGAGCTTCTTCAGCAGCTCGATGCCGAACTCGCGCTCTTTGTCCAGCGTCACGCGGAAGCCAAGACCGAATTCGGCGTTGTCTTCAAACAGCGAATTGTTCCACGCCGGGCCGCGACCGTCGCGGTTCATGGCGTAGGGCGTGGTCGGCAGGTTCGCGCCGTAGATCGAGGAACAGCCGGTGGCGTTCGCGACCAGCAAGCGGTCGCCGAAGAGCTGCGTCATCAGCTTGACATACGGCGTTTCGCCGCAGCCCGAACACGCGCCGGAGTATTCGAACAGCGGTTCGAGGAAGCCCGAACCCTTGACGCTGTTCGTCTTCACGAGGCTGCGGTCGATATCGGGAATGGCAAGGAAGAACGCGTAGTTGTCGCGTTCCGGAACGCGCAGCGGAGCCTGATCGGCCATGTTGATGGCTTTCAGCTTCACTTCTGCCTTATTCTTCGCCGGACAGGAGTCGATGCAAAGCGCGCAACCCGTGCAGTCCTCGGGCGCGATCTGCAGCGAGTACAGTAAATCGCCGCTGCCGAATTCGCTGCCTTTGAACTTCGTGTACTTGAAGGTCGGCGGAGCGTTCTTCACCGCGTCCGCGGGAAAGACCTTGGCTCGGATCGACGCGTGGGGACAAACGACGACGCACTTGTTGCACTGGATGCAGGTGTCCATGTCCCACACGGGAATCACGAGCGCGATATTGCGCTTTTCCCACTTGGCCGTATCCGTGGGGAAGGTGCCGTCGACGGGGAACGCCGACACCGGCAGGTCGTCGCCGTGGCCGGCGATGATCTTCGCCAGCACTTCGCGCATGAACGCGGGCGCTTCCGGAGCCACGACCGGCGGCCGCACCCAGGTGGCGTTGATCTTGGCGGGAATCTTCACTTCGTACAGATGCGCCAACGTGTGGTCCACGGCGGCGAAGTTCTGCTGCACGACGGCGTCGCCCTTCTTCTCGTAGGTCTTCTTGATCGTACGCTTGATGGCCGCAATCGCCTCTTCGCGCGGCAGTATGCCGGAAATCGCGAAGAAGCAGGTCTGCATGATGGTGTTGATGCGCGAGCCCATCTTCGTGTCGGCGGCCACTTTGTAGGCGTCGATCACGTAGAGCTTCAGGTGCTTCTCGATGATGTCGCGCTGGACTTCGTAGGGCAGCGTGTCCCACACCTTGTCCGCCGGATGCGGCGTATTCAGCAGGAAGGTCGCGCCGTCGATGGCGTCGGCCAGCATGTCGTACTTTTCGAGGAACACCGTCTGGTGGCAGGCGATGAAGTTGGCGCGGTTCACGAGGTACGTACAGCGGATCGGGCGCGGCCCGAAGCGCAGGTGCGAGACCGTGATCGTGCCCGACTTCTTGCTGTCGTAGACGAAATAACCCTGGGCGAAGAAATCGGTGTCGTCGCCGATGATCTTGATCGAGTTCTTGTTCGCGCCCACGGTACCGTCCGCGCCGAGACCGAAGAACTGCCCGCGCAGCACGTCGTCGGCTTCCACTGAAAACGTCGTGTCGTAGTCGAGGCTCGTGTGCGACACGTCGTCGTTGATGCCCACCGTGAAGTGGTTCTTCGGCGCGGGCTTCTTCGCTTCGTCGAACACGGCCTTGATCATGGCCGGGGTGAATTCCTTGCTCGAGAGGCCATAGCGCCCGCCGACGATGCGCGGGAATTTCGCCAGCGTGCCGTCGGCCACGGATTCGGCCACCGCCGTGATCACGTCCTGGTACAGCGGCTCGCCGACGGAACCCGGTTCCTTGGTGCGATCGAGCACCGCCAGCGTCTTCACGGTCTTCGGCAGCGCGGCGATGAAATGCTGCACCGAGAACGGACGGAACAGGCGGACCTTGAGCACGCCGAGCTTCGCGCCGCGGGCGTTCAGGTAGTCCACGGTCTCATGCGCCGGATCGCAGCCCGAGCCCATGAGGATGATGACCTGCTCGGCGTCGGGCGCGCCCACGTAATCAAACAAGTGGTATTCGCGGCCGATGCGGGCGGCGAACTTCTTCATCGTCTCTTCGACGATGCCGGCGCAGGCGGCGTAATACGGATTGCAGGCTTCGCGGGCCTGGAAGAAAACGTCGGGATTCTGCGCCGTGCCGCGCAGCACCGGACGGTCCGGCGACAGCGCGCGGTTGCGGTGCGCGATCACCAGATCGTCGTCGATCATGTGGCGCAGATCGTCGTCGGAGAGACCCTGGATCTTCTGCACTTCGTGCGAAGTGCGGAAGCCGTCGAAGAAATGCATGAACGGCACGCGCGCCTTGAGCGTCGCCGCGTGGGCGATCAGCGCCATGTCGTGGGCTTCCTGCACGCTCGCCGAACTGAGCAGCGCCCAGCCGGTGGACCGCACCGCCATCACGTCGCTGTGGTCACCGAAAATCGAGAGCGCGTGCGTGGCCACGGTGCGCGCCGACACGTGGAAGACGGTCGCGGTCAGTTCGCCGGCGATCTTGAACATGTTGGGGATCATCAGCAGCAGGCCCTGCGACGCCGTAAAGGTCGTCGTCAGCGCGCCGGTCTGCAGCGCGCCGTGGACCGCGCCAGAGGCGCCGCCTTCGCTCTGCATTTCGATTACCTGGGGAACGGTGCCCCAGATATTGCGTTTGCCGCCGGCGGACCATTCATCGGCCCACTCGCCCATATTGGACGACGGCGTGATCGGGTAGATCGCACAGACTTCGCTGACGCGGTGGGCGACGCTCGCTGCCGCTTCGTTGCCGTCTATGGTAAGAATCGAATTCGACATAGGGTTCTCCATTGGATCAGTCAAGGTTCGAGGTAGAGGGAGACCTCAGCCGGAAAATTTACCACGTGAGAGGGACAAAAGCAATGAAAATGTGAAATTTTTCCTTAAGCAGACGCCGGGGCTCTGATTCCCACCGCCCGTTCCCTGTCCGCTTGATAACTTGCGGACACATGTGAAAATAGGTATTTCTGACCGAAAAGTCAAGATTGTCCGATGTCGCCACCCCCGCCTTATCGAAACCCAGTTTTCCACCCTTTTCGATCCCGTATCTCCAAGTAAGTCTAAATAAACTGATCTCATCTAGGGAATCGGGAAACGAACTTCACTTGAGAGGCGAGGCTGATTCATCTACCGTAAATATGCGATCCTGACAAGAGTTGTCCTATTAATGGTATAAATGCACATCTTATCTGAAGTGGAACTGTTATCAGGCGGTGAAAATCGATACATTCATTAACAAACCAACCCGCCGGAGCGGGTTGATTAGGATATCTATTTTGGCATGAGCTTACGCCACAAATTATTTCAACAAGACGACTTTCTGTCGAGCCATGGATTTTCCACTCTGCAATTGAATCAGATAGACACCCGAAGCCACCGTGGACGCATCCCAAGTCACTGTGTGCTCGCCCGCACTCTGCATGCCAGTCGTCAGATCGGTCACGTGTCGGCCGAGCAAGTCGAAGACCGACAGGCGAACATCAGCGTTAACCGGCACCGAGAAACACACCTTCGTGAGCGCATTGAACGGATTAGGATAGGCTGCATCGAGGCGGAAGAACCCGACGGGCGTTGATCCGTTTTCAACTCCGCCAGCCGCCTGCCCCCACAGCACCGTCATCTGCCGGTTGATCTGTGCCGGAACAACATCAAAGAGCTGCGGGTAAACCTCTGGTTCCATCGAACCGGCATTGGAGTAGATTCGCAGGTCATAGTGTGCATTCTCGTCCAGCACGAAGTAATTCCTGAATCCATTGCGGGCGACGTTCGATGTGTTAAGTTCGGAGGATGCTACAATCTGATCTGTACCATGAAGAAAGACGACAACACGAGTATGCCACTTATCCTCTTCGCTGTTCGTACCGAGCACGCGTACCTGAAAATCGCTCAACGTGCGCGTGGAGACATTTTGATACAGGCGGTTTGCGCCATTGTGAACGGTCATGAACAGATCCATGTCACCGTCGTGATCATAATCAGCCACGGTGGGATAGCCATCTGCGGTCTGGTTCATCCCCAACGCCGGAGCCACGTCATGGAAATAAATATCGTTGTTGACGAGACTGTCCTGGATGAAGAACTGGTTCGGAGCCATATGATCGCCGCAGCTACCGGGCCGGCAGCAATAGAAATCGTAGAGACCGTCCATGTTGAAATCGGCCACCGCGTAATCACAGGCATACGGCCAATCTAATTCCCAATCGGTCTCAGTCCCGTGGACATTCGCCAGCGAGAAGGTGCCGTCCTGATTGTTCAGCCAGATGGCATGTTTACCGACGCCTTGCGTCAGCAGATCTGGATACTTGTCTTTGTTAATATCTACCCAGGCGCAACCACCGCGACCAACCGCACTGCTGAGCCCGGATACGGCCGTGCTGTCGGCGAACACGCCGCCACCCAGGTTGATGTATAACCTGTCACCACTTTCGATGGAGGTGACGAACAAATCGATGTCCCCGTCGAGGTCGATGTCAGCTTCGCAGGTGCGATGAAACGTGGTCAGCGTAGGTAGCTGAGCCTGCTCAGTGATTTCCTCGAAGTGCGCACCTTCCACGTTGTGATACAGATGGAAGCCGCCTGTATCCCCAAACAGCAGATCCATCCAACCATCGCGGTCGAAATCTACCCATTTGTAGTCACGGCCGCCAGTCACGGCGGGCAGTCCCATCGTGGCGGTGCGATCGACAAATACACCATTCTCATCTATCAGCAGTTGGCAAGTTGTATGGTATTCGGCAAAGAACAAGTCGAAATCACCGTCGTGGTCGATGTCCATCGGAACGGCGAGGCCGGCATCTCTTCCAGTCGGCAACCCGATGTTCGTCATACGTGTGAAGTGGTTGCCATCATTGCGAAACATGATGGTCGTGCCGCTGAAGCGACGGGGCTGCAGTAAATCCAGATCGCCATCGTTATCATAATCATACCAGAAAAGCGCGGCGCAACTGCCGACCTCGTCGAGCCCCAGTTGCGGAGCAACATCCACAAAGGCGACTTGCGCCACGGCCGGCGGCGTTGTGCCGCCCAGAGCAAACACACACACAAGGAACGGCAGCCAGATTGCAGCTTGATCGCAGAGTTTTCCGCGCATGATCAGCCCTCCTTAGTGATATTGCCGACAAAGACATCAAGTTTATACGACACCAAGCATATTTATAATCTACCAAACAACTTGGGGAAAATCAATAGAAATCAACAGCCACTCACCATAAAAACCACTGGGCACTCTTGCATAACATCAATAAATACATTTTTTTAAAAAACAAGTTCGGAAACTACGCACGTTGCCTCCCATTCAGAAGTGATTTGACAAAATCGAACGATCTGACTATATTGCAGATAACGTGTCAATTCCCATAAGTTCACCTTTGTGGAAAGCAGTAGTTCAACGCGATGGATGACTACACCTTAAAGACCAAACTCTGGCTAGACAAGCGGTTTTGTGAAACCGACTCAGCAGGTGTCTATTTCGCCCACCAGCCGATCTACGGATTTCGCCGAGGTCCGTGCGAATTCGGCCAAATTTCCCGGTATATCCGGACCTATCATATCATGCGTGCGATTTCCAGGTTAAAGGTAAAGTCGTTACTCGATGTCGGTGCGGCTGAAGGTTTTAAAGGCGCATTAGCGCGGGAATTGTTCGGATTGCAAGTCACCTGTACGGATCTTTCTGGCGAAGCCTGTAATCGCACACAGGAAATCTACGGAATAGAGGCAAGCCCCGCCGATATTCACGAACTCCCGTGGAAAGATAATGCTTTTGATGTCTCACTCTGCTCCGAGACCCTCGAACACGTCACCGACTATCGCAAAGCCGTAACTGAATTGTTGCGAGTCTCCAGCAAAGCTGTGATTGTTACTGTGCCGCACGAGCCGGAAGAGAAAATCGAAGAAAACGTCGCCTCCGCCGCTCCGCATGGACATATCCATGCGTTTGAACCGGATAGTTTTGATTACCTGAAGGCATCCGGACTGACCGTTGTCAGTTTTCCAATTCACAGTTCCAAGCTGTCGCTACCGGCGGTTCTGGTCGATGCCATGCCGGTGCAGCATCAGGAGCGATGGAAATTTCCAAAATGGGTGGCGTCGATTTATAACCTATGTGTGCCGATTCTACGACTGCTGACCGGGAAACGCACCGCAGCCTGGCTTATTCTGAAGGATGAAGCCATTTGCCAGACCAGCCATTCCTACACGGGTTTAGTCCTGATTATTCTCAAAGACCCATCAGTATTTCGTGGTGATGCTGTGCCCCACCTTGACCCCGTTCGGCTTCTGCATTTTGCAGTCCCTCTTCACTACCTTGTCAAGAAGCCCATTGTCTGATACAAACTCCCAACATAGGCAGTAGCAGAATTACTCGATCATAGTTCACCAAACTGTGAACTCCGTAGGTTATGCAAAACCGCGAAGTTTACAGTTCTTTCTACTGAAAGAGTTTAGTCTTTTTAGGACCCTATTGGTGATTTAGAAGCTGGTACATGTCGCTCGGACGTATGAAATTGTGAAGTCATTTGAGCACGATCGATTGTTCGGGATAGACTGAAACAGTCCGTCTGCTTGCAATTGCAGACATTCAAGTATCGTCGAACAAATTCGCATCACATTCGGCATTTGAATTAATCGTGGAATTTCGGTATCTTAAAGCATTATATCTGATGCATGTCTTGTAACAACCTTATCAAACAAATTGATACCGCGGCGGAGTTCATGACGGAGAAGAACTGATGGTGACGCCCGCAAAAATCCTCGTTTGTACGCCGACGCTGCATCGCTGGGCAAGAACGCATCGCGTCGACAACCTCGAGCGGAATATCCAAGCTGTGCGCGGCCAGACGTACCAGAATGTCGAGCATATCATCATCAAAGCCCAATGTTCCGCGGGTGCGGGCTGTGAAGTATGCGCGCAAACTGCTGCACTGGCTGCGAGTTACGGATATGGCGACAATGGGCCTCGGCGTTACATCGCGCTCGACGTTCCCGGCGACCGTTTTGGGTACTATGGGCGTACACTCGCGATTCAAAGCTCGGACGCGCAACTAATTTCTTATCTTGACGATGATAACTGGTGGGAGCCGAGGCACCTCGAATCACTTGTGGACGCCCTTGAAAAAAAGGAAGCTGCGTTTGCCTTCAGCGCCTCGTACGTGCGTAGTGCTGAGGGCAAACTGCTACTGAAGCGCATCGTGCGCAGACCGTATTTCTGCGGCATCGATTTGAACGAGTTGCTGCACCGCCGAAGTCTGCTTGAGAAATACGGACCGTGGAACCTGACGTACAACGCCGACTGGGAGGCCGTAGACGCATGGATGCGGGCTGGCGAACGGTATGCGGCTTCGACCGCCCTGACCGCGAACTACACGCTGAAACCAGGGTGGAAGTCGATTTTCTGGTACTTCTATTCTTATTCCAAGCACCGGATCGCAAATCCCTTTTCCTGAAGCTCTGATCGTGCGCACCGCGAGATCGAATTGGAATTAACGGTTGCCGGAGCGAATGTCTTCACCCTTTCAATGCCGACATGGATCCCGGTCTCGTCAGTGGCGTGTATTTTATCCGGATCCACTTCGGCGGCCAGAGCCAATTGCAGAAGCTGGTGCTACTCAAATAAGCGTCACCGCGCGCCCGTCCGGATACAACAAAACACAAGCCCGCAGGCGATCAGCGCCTGCGGGCTTGCTTGCGTCAGATCTCCGCAAAAACTCAGAACTGCTTCAGCTCTTCGTGTGCGTCGAGGGGGATTGCCTTTTTCGGCCGGGCGATAGGACCGCTTTTCGGCGCGTCGGCGCGGGCGCGGGATGCCCGTACGGGGCTGCCGCCGGCACGCGGCTTGGACTCCGCTACCGTCGCGTTGGCGCCATTCACCAGCTCCAGCAGTTCGAGCACCGAACTGCGCAGGCTCTCGGCCTGGCTGTTCATCTCTTCCGAGGCGGAGGCGCTCTCTTCGGCGTTGGCCGCGTTCTGCTGCGTCACGCAGTTCATCTGCGTCACTGCGGTGTTGATCTGCTCGATGCCCCGCGACTGCTCGTCCGAAGCCGCCGCCACTTCACCCACCAGGTTTGCCACCTTCTGCGAACTCACGGTTACCTCGCCCAGCGCTGTCTTCAGGTGCGAGACGATCTGCACGCCGCCCGCGACCCGCGTCACGTTGTCCTCGATCAGCGTGCCGGTGTTTTTGGCCGCCTCCGCCGCCCGCAACGCCAGATTGCGCACTTCTTCGGCGACAACGGCAAAGCCCTTCCCCGCTTCACCGGCCCGGGCCGCTTCCACCGCCGCGTTCAGAGCCAGCAGGTTTGTCTGGAACGCGATCTCGTCGATCGTCTTTACGATCTTCGAAGTCTGGTCGCTGGCGGATTTGATTTCCGTCATCGACTTGTCCATCTGCTCCGCGCCGCTCGTGGCTTTCTCCACCAGCGTCTTCGCTTCCGTCATCAGGTGGGCCGCCGTCTTCGCATTGTCGGCGTTCTGTCTCGTCATCGAGGACAGCTCTTCGAGGCTTGAACTTGTCTCCTCAATCGATGCCGCCTGCTCCTGACTGCCTTCGGCGACGTTCTGCGCCGAGGACGACACCTGGTCGCTGGCCGCGGCAATTTGTACCGCGCCGTCACTGGCAGAGGCGGCAATCTTCTGCAAACGCCGTGAAATGTTCAGACTGAGGAAGAGCCCGAAGGCGAGACTGATCAGCACGCCCGCCAGTGTAATACTCAAGGCCCATGCTTCCGCCTGGCCGGCCGCGCGATTGGCCTCCGTGGTTACCGCCTGCGACGATTTTACCGCCGTGTCCATCAGCCCGCTGAGGCTGCCCATCATCTGCCGGGCGCTCTCCGCGAAGCCGCCGAACACGATCTGGTTCATCTCCGCCAGGTATTTTCGGCTCTCCTCAGACGAACGCGCTTGTAGATATCCCTCCGCCACCGGCTCAAAGCGTTGGTAGTCGCGCCGGTAGTCGTCGAGCTTCCGTCCCGCCTCGGCCCACGCCAGGGCCAGCTCAGGCGGCTTGGGCAGCTTGTCATATTCCGCCCAGCCTTCATCAATCTGCTTCCAGTAATTGGCAATGTCCCCTCGATAGACCGCCTTGCGATCCGCCGGATACACTGGATTCAAGATCGCATTGCAGAGCAACCGCACTTTCATCTGGCCATCCTGGATCTCCGTCAGTGACGCCAGACTCGGAAATTCCACCGTGCCGATTTGATTGATTTGGGCCCGCCCCCCGGCAGTCCCTTGATAGCCCACCACCCCCACGACACACAGCAGCAGCGCAACGATGCAAAACGATCCGATCAGCTTGAACTTCAGCGACATATTCGCTAACATGCCCGGTCTCCTTGCGTGGAAATTTGGGAATGAACCACAGCCTGGCCATAATGAAGAGTTCCCGATCAGATGGCATCGGACGTCATGGCCGTCACTTCCGCCAGCACACTCTCCACCTCGAGTAAGATTTTCACACGCCCGCGGGCTTTACAGAGCCCGAGGATGTAGTGGCTCGCCTGGTCGCCCTGCATCTGCGGGGCGTCTTCAATGTCTTCACCGCGAATATCCAGCACTTCGGAGACGCGGTCGACCACCACCCCCGTTTGCGTGCCGCGGACATCCACTACCACAATACACGTTTCGCTCGTCGCCTCGGCGCGGTCCATACCGAATTTCAGCCGCAGGTTGACCACTGGAATTACCTTGCCACGGAGATTGATCACGCCCAACACATAATCCGGCATACCGGGAACGGCGGTCGTCGCCATCACGCCAATGATCTCCCGGACTTTCTTGATTTCGAAACCGTACTCTTCACCGTCCAGTCCAAAAGTCAGGTATTTTCCGGCTCGAATGTCCTCAATCGATTGTGAGGATTTTTCCGTCTTCGACATAATCAGAGACTGCCTTTCTGTCATTTCTGTCACTCGATACGCACGTCAAGCACATGCCGTGTAGTAGCGAAAAAATGTTTCTATTTGCCTGATTTGCAGGTTATTGGGGATAAGTGTCCGACACCAGGGGCCTTAAACGAAGAATACCAGAATGACAACACATTCTGGTATTCGCAAGATCCAGGCCGTGTTTCCATGGTTTACAAACAGCGCATGTTAATGGAATACCTGATCTAATTATCAAATGTTCGGAATCTCTGTATACGTTGACAAGGACCTGGTTTGTTACTCTTTGCACATGAAACGCGGATTTTGAACAGCGCGAGCCTCGAGGGCCTCACGCGAAACATCCCTTCCGATGTCGCAGCGACTTCCATTTCTGAGCGTAGTCTGGCACCAACCTTCGCGATCTGAGCGGCAAGGACACCGCGTGCATCAGTGTCCATAGGTGAATTCATAATCACATATGGGTGTCAGCCTGTCAGGACGAGGAATCGGTTTGATCGTGTCTTGAAGCATTGGCGGTAAGTCTCAGATTATACCGCGAAAGCCACTATGTCTCTCGCGGGGCAAATTATCGATTCATCACCGATATTCCAGCTAAATAATGACCGCAACGTCCCTTTCTTTTTGCCGGCATAAGTTGAATGGTGAGATTTTCGTCTGTTTTCGCACGGAGTAGTCGGACGGAATCTTCCCTGAGAGGGCCAATTCCATCGAATTCATCCGATCACTCTATCTTCTTGTAAATCGGGGATTCGCAATGCGGCATTGTGGGGGGGAAGAATGCTCTGTTTGAATTTATCCCTTGATTTCGGTATATTAAGATGCTGTGCCCGTTGCCTGATCTGCAACGGCTCCTTTGAACAAATTACAGCCGGCCCTGAGTAGCATTGCCGTGCCGGCGGACGATGGAGGTGCCATGTCGGACAACAGTCTGCCCCGTGTTGAAGTCGTACCCAATCTCTGCAAAGCGTGTATGCGCTGTGTGGAAGCGTGCGCGCCCGCCGTGCTCGTGACCAATCCCGAGCGGGCCTTCAACGAACTGGGTTACCAATGGATCGTGTACACCGGCGACGGCTGCACCGGCTGCGGCGTCTGCTTCTATGTGTGCCCCGAACCGGGTGCCATCACGGTGTACAAGCGAGAGCGGGAGAAAAAGGCGGCCGAGTAAGGCTCGGTACCGCAAAGGAACTGCTATGCAAAAGGAATTGATTAAGGGCAACGAGGCGGTGATCAAGGGAGCCATCATGGCCGGTTGCTCCCAGTACTTTCGGCTACCCGATCACTCCCGCGTCGGAAATCGCCCAGGCGGCGTCGAAGTACCTGCCCCCCGTCGGCGGGACGTTTCATTCAGGCCGAATCGGAAGTGGCGGCGATCAACATGGTCTACGGCGCGGCCGCCGCCGGCATGCGCGTCATGACCGCTTCCTCCGGCCCCGGCATCTCGCTCAAGCAGGAAGGCATCTCCTATATCGCGGCGGCGGAACTGCCGTGCGTGATTGTCGATATCATGCGCGCCGGACCGGGCCTGGGCAACATCTGGCCTGAGCAGGGCGATTATCATCAGGTGGTGTGGGGCGGCGGTCACGGCAACTACAAGTGCCTCGTGCTGGCACCCAACTGCGCCCAGGAAATGTGCGACCTCACCATGCTCGCCTTTGACCTCGCCGACAAGTACCGCAGCCCAACCTGGGTGCTGGCCGACGGCTACGTGGGACAGATGATGGAGCCGGTGGTCTTCCCGCGCAAACGCACGGAAGTGCCGCGCAACGACTGGGCGCTCTACGGCGACGCGGCCTCCAAGCGCAATCTCGTCAGCTCGATCTACATGAGCGCCGGCGGGCTCGAGGAACAGAACCACAAGCTGCAGGCCAAGTACGCGGCGATGGAAGCCGACGAAGTGCGCTACGAGGAAATCGACGTCGAGGACGCCGAACTCGTGGTCATGGGCTACGGCATCGTCTCGCGGCTGCTGCATTCGGTCGTCCAGCAGCTGCGCGCCGAAGGCAAGAAGGTCGGCCTGTTCCGCCCCATCACGCTCTTCCCCTTCCCCGACAAGCGGCTCGCCGAACTGGCGGCGCAGGGCAAGAAGTTCCTCGTGGTCGAGTTGTCCAACGGCCAGATGCTGAAGGACGTGCAGCTCGCCACGCGGCAGATCACTCCCGTCCATTTCTACAACCGCATGGGTGGTGCGGTCCCGTCAGTGGAAGAACTGGCCAACGTCACTCGCGGCTATCTGAAGTAGGAGACTCCCATGGCAACCAATGTCCTGAAAAAGCCGGATACGTTTTACGACCATTTCGACCGCTGGCGCGAAACGCAAAACCAGACCACTCATTATTGCCCCGGCTGCGGCCACGGCAATGTCCATAAACTGATCGCCGAAGCCGTCGACGAATTGGGCCTGGCCGATCGCAGCATCTTCGTCTCGCCGGTCGGCTGTTCGGTGTTCGCCTATTACTACTTTGACATGGGCAACATCCAGGCGGCGCACGGGCGCGCCCCGGCCGTGGCGACGGGCCTCAAGCGCAGTCATCCGCACTCCATCGTCATGACCTACCAGGGCGACGGCGACCTCGCGTCCATCGGCGGCCTCGAGATCCTGCACGCGGCCAACCGCGGCGAAAACATGACCGTGTTCTTCATCAACAACGGCATCTACGGCATGACCGGCGGCCAGATGGCGGCCACGTCCCTGATCGGCATGAAGACCACCACCAGCCCCTATGGCCGGACCGTGCAGAACGAAGGCTATCCCCTGAAGGTCAGCGAACTGTTGGCAACGCTCGAAGCGCCGGTGTTCATCCAGCGCTGCCACCTTGCCGACGCCAAGGGCATCATGGGCGCGCGCAAGGCCGTCAAGAAAGCGATCCAGAACCAGGCCGAGGGCAAAGGCTTCTCGTTCGTCGAAATCCTCAGCGGCTGCCCCACGGGTTGGAAGATGACCCCGGTGGAAGCCGACAAGTACATTGCCGAAAAAATGATTCCGGCTTTCCCCTGCCAGGTATTCAAGGACGAGTCGGCGACCCGCGAAGGGCACATCTTCGTTCCCAAGCATGTCGACAACGAGGAAGAACTTTACAAAGCCCTGGATCTCGGCCACTTCGGCGAGACCCACCCGCTTGACAAGGCCTTCATCGACAAATTCCCGACGACCAATCTGAAATTCGCGGGTTTCGGCGGCCAGGGTGTACTGACCGCAGGCATCATTCTCGCCGCGGCGGGAATGCAGGAAAACCTGAATGTCTCGTGGATTCCGTCGTACGGTCCCGAAATGCGCGGCGGCACGGCCAATGCCAGTGTGGTGCTGTCGAAGGATCCCATCGGTTCGCCGCTGGTGGTGGTGCCGGACGTGCTCGTGGCGATGAACGAGCCTTCGCTGGATACATTTGAAAACGACTGCAAGCCCGGCGGCCTGATCATCGTCAACTCGTCGATCATCGCCCGCAAGGTGAAGCGCACCGACGTCACCGTGCTTTACATTCCGCTGACGGACCTCGCCAGTGAGCAGGGCATTCAGGCGGCGGCGAACATGGTGCTGCTCGGCGCGTGGTGCGAGTATTCGAAGCTGATCCCGGTGCAGACGATCAAGGAGATCATCCCCATCGGCCTGAAGCGCAAGGCACTGGTCGAAGCGAACCTGCGCATCGTCGACGCCGGTGTGGAATGGGTGAAGAAGAATGTGAAGGATAAGCAGCAGATCAACGTCCCCGCAATGGCGTAAGCATCTGTTTCGCGCGAATGCATGAAGCCCGTGACCAATGGCCATGGGCTTCTTCATTTCCATTAAACTTACCTTTCAAAGCGGTAGGGGCGGGTCAAGCGGCACGAACCCCTCCGCTTGACCACAGCCTGTTCCCGCGCGACCCGCCAGAGCAATCATGCCTGCTCATCAGGCCGATACGACAGCATCACCACCCCCGAGTCAAACGTCCGCGTGCCCAGCAGTTTCAGCTTCAGCCGCTGCGGGAGGCCGTGAAACAGGGTTTTGCCGCGGCCGAGGACGATGGGAGCCACCATGATCCGGTACTCATCGATCAACCCGTGCTCCGCCAGCGCCACGGACAGATCGGAACTGCCGAAGATGATCATGTCCTTGCCCGGCAGCTTCTTGAGCCGCGTGACTTCCTCCACGGGATCGCCGCTCACCAGCCGTGAGTTCTCCCACTCCACGCTCTTCAGCGTCTTTGAAAAGACCACCTTCGGCAAGCTGTTCATCCAGCCGGCAATGACCGGATCATCACGCAGCCCGTCCGGCGATGGCCAGTACGCCGCCATCAGTTCATATGTCACCCGCCCGAAAACAACAGGGTATCCACCGCCCCCAGCACGTCTTCCGCATAACTGTTGAATTCATCATCGACCACATGCCAGTCTATTTCCCGGTTCAGCCCCTCAAAGAAACCGTCCAGTGTCGTCATGTTCTGGATAATTACCTTGCGCATCACAACGTCTCCGGTTACGTATCAACTTGACTATTCACCCACGCGAGTGCTTGCGAGGAAATTGTCTGGTCGTTCCCTGCCGTCGCATGGTTTGGGTCTTCCCTGATGCCGTCTAAGTTTACATTATCGATCACGATAAATATTCTCACGGAGCATGGAGCCGAAATGCTCTCACGGCTCGTGACAAGTGTCTAATTTCAGAACTATCCGAAAACTTGTTCTAACTCGTCCGCGCCCGTGCCATCGGTCGCAATTCATCAAGCGCCTTTCATCATTATACGCGCAAGTCCCAATCCGGATCAATTCGCTCCCGCGCCTCCTCGCCGCGGTATGCCTTATAATGCACACCGGAGACCTGTAACCAGTCAATACTCATGTCTGCATAGAACAAAAACATCCAGCCCCATGGTTGATTCCACGGGGCTGGATTTGTGAGCGGGCTGGCGGGCTTACTTGCCCTTCGGCGCGGTCTTCTTGGCCGGCTTTCCGGCGTCGGCCTTCTTCGGGGCTTCTTTCTTCTCAGCCGCGGGCTTCTTGCAGCAACCCATGTGTGCGTCTCCTCTTTCGGGACCGAAGTACTTGATCCTTGCGGAACGGGCATTCATGTCCGGGCATAACCTGAATTGGCACCGGACAGGAAAGAAAATTAAGGATTGTTACGAAAAAGTCAAGAGCTTGGGCAATATTCCGTAACATTCAGAATGTATTTGATCAGGCCGTCCGCCGGAACCGCTTCATGGTCTGCGGCGCTAATGGATTAACCGCCGGGACCTCGTGACGATTGAGGTGCTGCATGACCTGGCGCACCCACCGCAATTCGCACGGGACGGAACACGCTTCCAGGCTTTCCATGCTCAGGCAATGGCCGGGGCAGACGACCGATTCCGTGCGGTTATCCGGTACCGGAAGCAGCGCACCCCAATCCTCAAAATCCCCGGCGCGAACGGCAATCGTCGTTCGGCACTTCGCCGTGGCGTGGTTGAACAACAACAAGCCCTCGGCGGGTTGGTCAAAAAACGCCTGAAATCCTAACAACCGAACATCCGGATCGCGTACCATGTCCTCCCGGCTGTGCCAGGTTTTGCGGCAATAGCCGCATTGCTTGTAAGACCTGTTCATTATTAAACTCCCCTGTCCGGTTTCACTCCATCACATCTCACAACGTGTTCAGGTGCTGCCGGATCATCTATCCGTCCTATAGCACAGAACATTGCAAATACGGGGCCAAACGACAAGGATGTCGACTTGCAAATCATGGTATTGCGGCTTCTTACGTCTCAGTTCATCTGTATATTCTACAAACTATCATATTTTCTCTGAGATCACTGACCAGTGGACGCGCCGAGTATCGAAGAAGTAGGCAACTTTTACGCCTACCGGCAACTTATGCCGCACAGACCTTGCCGCCAAGGGAGAAAACCGGCCAGAAAAAAGCGCACCGAATGGTGCGCTTTTTAGCCTCTTACCTAATGCTCAGCGGTCAAATCGCCTGCGGTTTTCGCAGCAGGGCGGCGTGACTCTTTTTCACTTCCGGTTGTGCTTCCATGTCGAAACCGGCTTCCGATGCATAATTCAGTGTCAAATCCCACGCCGCCGCCGTCACATGCCCCCGCGGTTCTGCCAGCAGCAATCTGCCGCCGGGCTTCAGCGCGGCGAAGGCTTCGCGGAAGAACAGCGCGGCGTTGGGTAGCTCATGCACCACGGCGGCGGCGAGGACGAAATCCACACGGCCGTCGAGATCACGGATGTTCAGGCTGTCGCCGCGTGGTTCACGCAGTCTGAGACGGTCCACCAATCCCGCCTTGCGCGCCCGCCGGGCGAGAGTCTGCAGCATCTTCGGCTGCACATCGACCGCAATCACGAGGCCCGCTGTCCCCACCAGCCGCGCCAGTTCGAGCGTGAAGAAACCCATCCCCGGTCCGGGTTCTAATACCGTCATGCCCGCCTGCACATACGGTGGGAGTAGCTTACACGGATCCTGAAACAGTCGGCGCAGGGGGCTGATCAGCAGGTAGCCCGCCCACCACGGACAGACAGCGTGTGGCATTGCGATCCTTCTATTTGAGCAACAGCAGTTTTGTAAACTGCGTTTGATTTCCGGCGCTCAGGCGGCAGAAATACGTTCCCGTCGCCAGTGCCGTGCCGTCGAATTTCGTCGCGTAGTGTCCCGCTGCGTGTGGACCGTCTGCCAGCACGGCCACTTCGCGTCCAGTGACATCGTAGACCGCCAGGCGCACGCGACTCGGAGCAGGCAGATCAAACGCGACGGTGGTAGACGGATTGAAGGGATTCGGATAACAGCCGATCAGCCGGAGCGTCGCCGGGACAGGCAGACCGTCACTACGGGGATTGTCCGGGGTGGAAAGGACTCCCGAACAGTCATAGATGGTAACGCCTGACATGCCCGCGACGTAGAGGTAGGTCGCCCCCGGCGCGATGGAGCCAAACGGCACGTCGGTCATTGCCGTCTCACCCACAACCACGGGATAGGCGGGATTCGAGACGTCATAGACCTGGATCTGAAATCGCATGATATCCGTGAGCGTGCTGCTGACGAAAAGATACGAGCCTTGGCCGACAAAGCGGGAGGGGATACGGCTCGTCAGTGCACCCGAATTATAGACAATTTGCGGAGCGAGCGGATTCGTCAGACTGACGATCTTCCACCCCGCACTGCCGTCGGATACATAGGCCAGCGTTCCGGCAATGCTGATGCTCCGGCCGCGCAGCGCCGTCAAGCCGTCAGAAGTGATTGAAGGATGCGCAGGATCGGCAAGACTGACAATGTAGCCCGTCGTACCCGCCACGTAAAGGTTCGTGCCATGCAACGCCATATTGCCGATCGAGGATTGCAGGGTACAGCTGTCTGTGATTGCGGGAGCGGCGGGATCTGCGATACTGATGGCATAGATCCGGAAGCGGGTCAACTCGATGCAACTCAGCGCATAGGCGTACGTTCCGGACACAACGACATTCATGCGTAGTGCCTGCGAGGCTGAGGTGGCTCTCCAGGGCGGGATGATCCGGATCGGCAAGGTTAACGACCTGCAAGCCGCTGAGACTACTCGCCAGGTAGGCATGGTCGCCCTCCAGCGTGAAGTCATACACGGCGGCCATACTGTCCGCAAAGCAAATCTCCCGCGGCGCTGCCGGCTGCTGCAGGTCTAATACATGCAGGCCGCCATTTGCGTCTCCGGCAAAGAGGTGCTGATCATGCACCTTTAACGTAGTAAGCGACGCATAGGATCCAAAGGCCGAAAGCGGCTGTGGACTGGCGGGATTCGACACGTCGAACAGACTCAGAATGCGGGGCGCGATTCGCGTCGCGGCCCCGAGGTTGCCGTCGCAGTCGAACAGGCTGCCAAAATGCCGGGTCGGCGCATAGGTTCCCACGAATTGCGGAGCAGACAGATTGCGGATATTCCAAGCAGCGATCCCGCCGCCGGGCGCCTGCGAAAGGTAGAGTGTGCTATCGATCTCAGCCAGACCTTCATACCAGATGTCGTAGTCGTCGATAGAGCCCCGGATTACCGGAGCAAGTGGGTTGGTCAGATCGATGATGCGGAGACCCAACGGCAGATCCTCGTTGACCCGCGGGCAGTAAGCGGTATGGCCGGCGAGCAGCCCGCTGGAAAAGTTCTCTGCCGGCGTGGGGACCGCCGAGGCTGCGATCACCGGGGAGTTTGGATTGCTGATATCCCAGACCCACAAACCCATCATGCCCGCAGTCGTGCAGAGATAACCGTCCACGAAGCCCAGTAACTCTCCGGCGTCGAATTCGGCATAGGCCACCGGCGCTGCGGGATTTGCGAAATTAACGAGCGAAGTGTGGTCTGTCCAGTGGCGCACGGCCGCCAGTGTATCGTGTACCAGGATCTTAGCCACTCCGCCGGGCATCGGCAGCTGGCTCAGCAGTACGGGATGGGCGGGAACCGTAATATCATAGATCCGAAACTCCCCCGAATTTGTTCCCGCGTAGAGCCGGTTTCCCACCACCGCTAATCCGTCTTCAATATTGACGGTCTCCCACGGCAGAATCATGGTTTCAACGGGCGCACTGGGGTTCGCAAGATCAAAGCTGCCGACCCCTTTTAGCCAACTGCAGACGAAAACCCGGCTGCCGTCCACAGCCAGATCGCTCGGATCCCTCCAGAAGTGCAGTTCGCCCACACTGGGTATTTCCGCGAGGCAGGCGACGGGAAGCAGCAAGCCGAGTAGCAAGCACGTCCAATGGCTTCGAGTCCAATGTATGACGTTCATGGTTTCCTTCCGGGTGTAGTGCACGTGAACAATTTATCCTCTGGCCCTGTAAAAAGGCAAGAAGCATGACACCGGAAGGATACGATTTTTCTCCCATATTTCGGGCAGATACATCAGTCATCAAAACAAAAATTGTGCAATGTGTGCAAGGCATATACAAACGGCACGGGGATTACCCGTGCCGTTTCAGCGATCGAATGCGCAGCGCTGTTTTCAGGTGCGCTGTGTTGAGTAACCACTCCACCCACAACTCCAGCCCCTCGCCGGTCTTCGAAGAGACGGGGATGAGGTCGATGCGGCCGTTGGTGCGCTTGACATTGGCCTTGATCTGCGCGACGTCGATCTCGAGGTGCGGCGCAAGGTCGATCTTCGACAAGAGACAAAGCTGACATTCGCGGAACATGAGCGGGTATTTCAGCGGCTTGTCTTCGCCTTCGGTCGTCGAGAGCACCACGATCTTGCGGTCTTCGCCCAGGTAGAATTCCGCCGGGCATACGAGGTTGCCGATGTTCTCGATAAAGATGATGTCCAGCGCTGCGGGATCCAGAAACTTCAGCGCCGCCTGCACCAGATGCGCGCCCACGTGGCAGTCGCCGCCGAAGGGCTCGGTGTTCGCCTGCACCACCGGAATCCCCAGTGGCTTTAGCCGCTCGCTGTCAAGCGTCGAGGTGATGTCGCCCTCGATCACCGCGCAGCGCAGGCCCTTCGCCTGGAACAGCGGAATACTCTTCTGCAACAGCGTGGTCTTGCCCGAGCCGGGCGAACTCATGATGTTGACGACGAACAGCTTGTGACGGTCGAACAGTGCGCGGTTCTCCGCCGCCAGCGCGTTCGACTCTTCCAACACGTCGCGAATCACCGGAATATCCATCTCGCAGATCCTTCAGTTATCGTCGGTGGCCGTAATCCCCGTTAACAGAATCCCCCGCCCGCGCAGCAGCTCGATGTCGCCGCCGCCGCACTCGGGGCAGATGAACACCGGCAGATCCATCGTAAACTCGTGGGCGCAGTCGCGGCAGCGGCAGGCGACGTTGCTCTGCGTGACGGCGAGCGTCGCGCCCGTCAGTCCGCCCTCCGCTTTGATCGCATCGAACAGAAACGTGAGTGTATCGGGAACGACGGCGTCGAGCTGCCCGACTTCGACGCGCACCTCCGTCACGCGCTCGGGCGCGATCCCCGCGGGCAACGACTTCTTAACGGATGAAATTATCGACTGTGCCAAATAGAGTTCGTGCATCGAAGTAAATCCAAAATCCGAATCAGACTCCGCAGATCATCGTCTCTACACCCGCCGTGGTGCCTCTCCAGAGGCACCCGTCCGTTGGGATGCATCCAGCATTAACAAATCCGTGGCAACAATTCTCCCGCGGGCCGCTGCAGTCTGCGCACGCCGCCCACTTCCGTTTCGACGCGCACGCCGCCCGGTGCCTGCGCGGTGACACGACCGATGAGCGCCGCATTCCGTCCCAGCGGATGCGCGCGCAACAGCGCCAGCGCCTGCTCCGCCTCCGCCGCCCGCACCACCAGCGCCACCTTGCCTTCGTTGGCCAGATGCAAGGGATCGAAACCCAAAAGCTCGCACACACCGCGCACGTCTTCGCGCACCGGGACCTCGCGCTCGCGCAGCAGTACGCCGTAGTGCTGGTGTTCCACCAGTTCCGTCAGCACCGCCGCCAGGCCGCCACGGGTTGGGTCGCGCATCCACTTCACGCCCGCGCACTCGGCCAATACCGTGCCGATGAGCCCCCCCAGCGGCGCGCAGTCGCTCTCGATGTGCGTCTGAAAGGCCAGTCCTTCGCGCGCCGACAGAATCGCCATGCCGTGATCGCCGATGGTGCCGGAAATCAGAATCGCATCGTCTGCGCAAACCGGCTCCGTACACAGCCCCAACCCAAAGGGCCGCCGCCCGATGCCCGCGGTGTTGATGAACAGGCCGTCGCATTCGCCGCGCGGCACAACTTTGGTGTCCCCCGTCACGATCTCGACGCCCGCCGCCTTCGCCGTCGCCGCCATCGCAGTCACAATGCGCGTCAGCACGTCCAGCGGCAGACCCTCCTCGAGGATGAAGCCCGCCGACAGATACAACGGCTCCGCGCCCATCACCGCCAGATCGTTCACCGTGCCGCACACGGCGAGCTTGCCGATGTTGCCACCGGGAAACTCTACCGGCTTGATGACGTACGAATCGGTGGTAAACGCAAGGTTGCCGCCCTCGACATGCAGCAGCGCGGCGTCGGCCAGCGTGCTCAGCGTGGGATTGGCAAAGCTCTCGATGAACAGCTTTTGAATGAAACCGCGCATCGTCTCGCCGCCCGCGCCGTGATTCAGCGTAATGATGTCGCTCATGCGTCCGCCGCAAAGTGGTAGACCGCCGCGCACGCGCCCTCGGAAGAGACCATGCAGGCGCCGCGGGGAGTTTCGGGAGTGCATACACCGCCGAACAGCGCACAGTCGCGCGGATGCAATTGCCCGCGCAGCACGTCGCCGCAGCGGCAGCCTGCGTGCTCGCGCGCGGGCGACACGGTAACGGGAATCCGGCTCGCATCCCACGCCGCAAAGTCCGCGCGGATCGCCAGGCCGCTTTCAGGAATCGGCCCGAAGCCGCGCCAGTCCATGTCGCACGGTTCAAACAGCTTGTCGATCAACCCCTGCGCCAGCAAATTGCCCTCCGCGCGCACCACGCGGCGGTAGGCATTCTCCACGGTCGCGTCGCCCGCCAGAATCTGGCGGCAGAGCAGCAGAATCGATTCCATCAGATCGGCGGGCTCGAAACCCGACACGACGCAGGGAATGTGAAACTCGCGCGCGATGAATTCAAAGATCCCCGCGCCCGTCACCGCCGTGACGTGCCCCGGCAGAATCAAACCGTCAACGGCCACGCCCGGCGCACTGAACAGCGTCCGCAGCGCCTGGGGCATCGTCTTCAACGCGGAGAGCATTTTGAAATTCGGCACGTTCGCGCGCACCGCCGCGTCCAGCGTCGCCGCCAGCGTGCAGGCGGTGGTCTCAAAGCCGATGGCGAGGAAAATCACCTCTCGCGCCGGGTGCTCTTTCGCCCACTCCAGCGCATCGGCCGACGAATAGAACACGCGCACGTCCGCCCCCGCCGCCCGCGCATCGGCCAGGCTCTGCTGCGAACCCGGCACGCGAATCAAATCACCAAACGTCGCAATCGTCGTCGCGGGTCGCGCGGCCAGCGCAATCGCGCGGTCCACGAAATCGTTGGCGGTCACGCACACCGGGCAGCCGGGACCGGATAGCAGCTTCACCTCGGGCGGCAGCAGATCGGGCAGCGCAAAGCGGTAGATCGCCGCCGTGTGCCCGCCGCAGACCTCCATCAGCCGCACCTCGCGCGTGAGCCTCAGTCCGGCAATCGCCGCGGCGACGCGCTGCACGGTGTCGGCGTCGCGGAATCCCCGAAGCGTCTTCACTCGGCGGACTCCCCCAACTCACGCAGCAGCTCCAGCGTGCGCAGCGCTTCCGGCTCGGAGAGCATCTCCAACGCGTAGCCCGCGTGGACAATCACGTAATCCCCCACCGCCGCCTCCGGCACGAGCGTCAGCATCACGTCTTTCCGCGCGCCGCCGATCTCGACCGTACCGCGCTCGGCCTCGCGCGCCAGAAGCTTCATGGGAACCGCAAGACACATAATCAAAAATCCTGTGCGTTGGCAACGACCGCCTGCCCGAGGGCCACGCCGCCGTCGTTGGAGGGAACCGTCTGGTGCGAGAGCACGCGAAAGCCCGCCTGCGTGAGCCGCGTTTCCAGACCCGAAAGTAAAAACGCATTCTGAAAACAGCCGCCGCTGAGCGCCACCGTGGACACACCGCGGCGCTCGCGCACGAGCGCGCTCAGGCGCGCAAAACCATCGACCATCGCTTCGTGAAAGCGCCGCGCCATCACGTCCGGCGCCATACCGCTTTGTCTGTCTGCCACCAGCGCGCGGATCAGCGGCAGCGGAGAAAGCACAAAAACACCGTCGCGCTCGTCAATCTCGATGGGATACGCCGGCGCGGGCGCGGCGGCAATCATCCCTTCCAGCAGCATCGCCGCCTGCCCTTCGTACTGCCGCCGCATGCCGAAGAAGAGCAGCGCCGCCACGGCGTCAAACAACCGCCCAAGACTCGAGGTGCGCGGAAACACACTCGCCAGCAACCCCGGACTCAGCAGCGCGCGCAACCTGGGCTCGTCGTACTGCGCCCGCACCGCGTGCATAAACTCGCCGGGCAGCGCGTACACCTCATCGCCGAACGCCGCGGAAAGCCACGCCAGCGCCATGCGCCACGGCTCCTGCGCCGCGCGTTCGCCACCCGGCATCGACACCGGCAGCAGATGGCCCGCGCGTTCAAAGCTTTTCAAATCGCCCAGCAGCACTTCCCCGCCCCACACCGTTCCGTCCGTGCCGTAGCCCGTGCCGTCCAAACACAGGCCAATCGCACGCTCGGCGGTGGCATTCTCCGCCAGGCACGCCGCCAGATGCGCATGGTGATGCTGCACGCGCACGAGCGGAAGATTCCGCGCCGCGCAATACGTTTCGGCCAGCCGCGTCGTGGAATAATCCGGATGCAGGTCGCAGGCCGCGCGTGTGGGCTGCGCATCGTACAGCGCCAGAAAATGCGCCAGCGCCCGCTGCTGCGCTTCAAAGGCCGCGTCGTTTTCCAGGTCGCCCAGATGCTGCGAGAGCAGCGCGAACTCCCGCTTGCCCAGGCAAAACGTGTTCTTGAGTTGCGGTCCGAAGGCTAGCGTCTCGGCCCGGAAGGGCACTGGCACCGCCACGGCTTCGGGCACATACCCCCGCGAGCGCCGCCACACCCGTGGCTTCCCCCCCGCCACCTTTACCACCGAATCGTCGGCGAACATGTGAATCGCGCGGTTGTGCACCAGCGCCGCGTCGGCAATCCCGCCCATCCGCTCTAAAGCGTCTTCTACAACGTACGCAATCGGTTCGTCTGAGAGATTCGCGCTGGTCATCACCAGCGGCCCGCCAAATTGCTTCAGCAACAACACGTGCAGCGGCGTATACGGCAGCATCGCCCCCACGCAGGGATTTCCCGGCGCCACTTCCTCCGCGATCACCGACTCCGCACGTTTCTTCAGGAGTAGAATCGGCGCCCGCGACGACTGCAAAAAGCTCCGCTCGATCTCCCCCACCACGCAGCTTGCTGCAAGTGTTTCCAACGAAGGAAACATCACGGCAAACGGCTTCTCGTCACGCTGCTTGCGCCGCCGCAATTCCGTCACCGCCTCGCTGTCGCGCGCGTCACAGGCCAGATGAAAGCCCCCCAGCCCCTGCACCAGCAGTATCCGCCCCTGCCGCAGCGCGGCCACCGCTCCTCCCAGCGCCTCCCCGCTCTGCTCGCCCCAACCTTGATCGCCATGATTGAGCAGCCGCAGCGCCGGCCCGCAGGCGGGACACGCCACCGGCTGCGCGTGAAAGCGGCGATCGGTGGGGTCGTCATATTCCGTCCGGCATTCGGCGCACAGCTCAAAATCCGCCATCGTCGTCAGCGGACGATCATAGGGCACACCACGAATAATCGTAAAACGCGGGCCGCACGCCGTGCAGTTGGTAAAGGGGTAATCCCTCCGCCGTGCTCCAACCTCCTCCAATTCCCTCCAACAGTCCGGACAGACGGCCAGATCGGGCGAAATCTGCGCAAACGTCTCGGCCAGATGCTCGCTCGGCAGAATGCGAAACTCCGTGTAGTCCGCGAGCGCCAGGGATTGCGTTTCGATGGCGACAACCCGCGCCGCCGCCGGAGCATCCTGACGCAGCGCGCGCACAAACTCCGCCAGTGCCGCCGGCACACCCTGCACGCGTATCACCACGCCCTGGCTGTTGTTCCACACCGCGCCCACAAGCCCCTGCACCCGCGCCCGCACATAGACGAACGGCCGGAACCCGACACCCTGCACGGTACCCGACACCCGGATCTCTAAGTGCTGAATATTTGCAAAATAATTAGCGGGCGTTCCCTCATCCTGGGCCGCAACCGCTAACTCTGCACCCGGCTCACGCGACATGGTCTTCTTTCACCGTCCATCACAATCCGAGGAACTGCATCCCCGCGCCACACAAGGCAATCACCAGTCCCGCGAGGGCATGGGAGTAATGTTCAAGGCCGCGAAACTCGATGCGCGCCATGCCCCTCAACGCGCCGAACACGATCACGGACATCGTACCGATCGTCACCACGCCGAACACCGCCGCCACCGCCACCACGCTGAAGGCGTCGGCGCGGGCCGCGGGATACATGAGCAGCGGGATCAGCGGCTCGCAGGGACCAAACACAAAAATCGTAAACAGCACCCACGGCGTGAGATTCACCTTGCCACCGTGGTCGTGGCCGGGATGGTTGTGCGTGATGTGCGTGTGCACCACCGCTTCGTGGTGGTGCGTGATGCGCGAGCGCCGCAGCCCGTGCCGCAGCCCCCACACCATGTACGCCAGGCCGAAGCCCAGCAGCAGCCAGCCCGCGATCTGCCCGCGAAACGATTCGAGCTTCGTCAGCTTCAGCACCTTGGCCCCGATCAGGAGGCCGATGGCGCCAATCGCAATCGAACTCGTCACATGCCCGATGCCCGAAAGCAGCGTCACCGTCATCGCCTTGCGCTCCGACCAACGCCGCGCGCGGGCCATGGCAATGAACGGCACGTAATGGTCCGGACCCAGGAGCGTGTGCACAAACCCCAGCGCGGCGGCCGTTCCCAGCAGCAGCGTGAATTCCGTCGTCATGCCGTCGCCGGACCTTTATTCCGCTGGCGGACGATCCAGTCGCGGATGTAGACCAACGCCTCATCCACGGCCGCCGCCACCACCGGAGTCAAATCTTCGGAAAGCGTTTGCATGTCCTGCCCTTCCACAGCCACCACGTCCAGCACCGCGGGCATGTCGAGCCCCAGTTTCTGCGCCAGATCCAGCGCCGTCGGAAGGCTGATCTGATGACTGGTGGTTAAATGGAGCGACGGGGTCAGCTTTCCCGCCGGAAAGCTCCTGAGGCTCCCCGGCGGGACGCTGCCACTTCGCATAATATCCACAATCAGCACCTTCTTCCGCCCACTCAATAAATCCAGCAGGTGGAAGCCGGCCACCGGCGCGAAAATCACCTCCACGTCTTCGCCCAGCGCCGGGCCTTCTGACAGGTGGCGGGCGACGATCGGGCCAAAGGCGTCATCGCTGACAATCTCGTTGCCCAGACACAATATAAGGATTGATTTCAACAATTGCGCTGGGTCACGTTCACGATCTCGCCGCTATCCGCGTCGTGCACAATCACTTCCAGCGGCATTTCGCCCGGCAGCGAATGCGTGGCGCAGCCAAAGCAGGGATCGTAGGCGCGGAACGCCATTTCGATGCGATTCAGGACGCCGTCGGTGATCGCGGCGCCCTTCTTAATCAATCCTTCAGCCGCACGCTTGATCGACATCGAAATCGGTGCGTTGTTGTTCGTCGTGCCGACGATCAGATTGGCCTCGGTGACGATACCGTTCTGGTCCGTCTTGTAATGGTGCGTCAGCGTGCCGCGCGGCGCTTCGACAATGCCCACACCCTCGCCGACGATGCCCGTCGGAATGTTGTGGATTTTGTCGCTAGTGATTTCGTCGTCTTTGGCCTGCATAAGCGTGGCTTCGCACGCATAGACGAGTTCCACTACGCGCGCCCAGTGTGTCGCCAGCGTGGCATGCACCATCGTCTTGCCGCTCTTGTCGTTCGTCAGCGTCTCGTAGAAGCGCTCGTATTCGGCCTGCGCCAACGGCGTTGCCATGCCGTCGGAGACGTTCAGCCGCGACAGCGGACGTGGCCTTGTATACGCCGGAATCCGACGCCGTCGACAAACCCCTTCCAGCCGATCTTCTTCAGGTACGGATATTTCAGGTAGCTGTACGGCTCGACGTGCTCGGCTACGTACTGCGAGATAATCCTTCGGCTCGTATTTCGCGTGTTCCTTGCCGTCGGGACCGACCACGCGCACTTTGCCGTCGTAGAAATTGACCTTGTTGTTGGCGTCGACCAGGCCCATGTTGTAGGTCTTGTGGCGTGAAAGTGTCGACAGAATCAGGTCGACGTAGGCCTTGTTTCCCAGCACCACGTCGTTCAGCACCTGGATCGTGAACTTGGCGAATTCCACCATCTGCTCGCCGAGCTTGATCATCTCCTGCTGTTCATCTTTGGTCACCCGTTTTGACATGCCGCCGGGCAACGCGGTCACCGGATGGACCTTCTTGCCGCCGATGATTTCGATGATCCGCTGCCCTGCCGCGCGCTGGGCGATGACCTTCTTGCCGGCGTCGAGACCGACTTTGGCAATAACACCGAGGATATTCCGCTCTGCCGCAGGCGCGTCCGGTCCGCACACGAAATCCGGACCACCCAGGGCGTAGAAGTGCGTGGCGTGATCGCCGGCGTAGAAGGCGTTGTACACGAGGTTCGCGCAGTTTGCATCGCCGCCGACGGAATCGTCACGCCGTAGACCGCGTCGGCCGCCTTGGCCGCCGCCATGTGGTGCGCGTCCGGGCAGACGCCGCAGATGCGCGTCGCGATGCGGCACATTTCCTCGACGGGCCGTCCCTGGCAGAATTTCTCGAAGCCGCGCAGTTCCGGAACCTGGAAATAGCAGTTAGCCAGGCTCCCGTCGTCATTGACGAACAGATGAATCTTGCCGTGGCCTTCCAGCCGGGTGATCGGATCAATCACGATACTCTTCATACCTGCGCCCTCCTCAGCAGCGAATCCGCCAGCGTGAAGCGATAGAACGTCCCCAGCGGATCGGGGATCGTGGCGATAATCCGCTCGATCTCTGCGGGATCGTTGGAGTCGATGACGCTCGCCAGCGCGGAGACCATCTTCGCGCCCTGATCGCGCACGTTCGCCGGAATCCCGTAACAACCGCGGCACGGCACACCCGCCGTCGACGCACTTGGCGCCGCAGCCGGCCCGCGTCGCGCTGCCCATGCAGACCATGCCCTGTTCCAACAGGCAGATCTCCGGATCGGCGATGATTTCAAACGGCCGTATGAATTTCTTGATCTTCTTTACATCGCGTTTGCGCTGACATTCGTCACAGCAGCTCTTTTCCGTCGCGCCCAGCACCGTGCCCTTGGGCGGCAGCGGCTTGCCGTTCTGCAGAATGTCGATCACCGCCGCCACCACCGCCGCGATCTGGTTCGACTGCGGCGGGCAGCCGGGGATAATATAATCGACGTCCACCACCTGTGACAAGCGAGCGCACCGTGTTCCACAGCACGGGAATGGTGACTTCGCCCTCGGGGACCTTGTGCACCGGCTGCGGAATGACCTTCTCCGCGTTGTCCGTCGACGGCGACTGCGATGTAGGCGTAGTCCATGATCGCCTGCTTGCTCGTGAAGTTGGCCAGCCCGGGAATCCCGCCTTCCGCCGCGCAGCTTCCAAAGGCGCAAAGCACGACGGATTTCTGCCGCAGCAGCTTGGCGAGATGATGATTCTTCGTCAGGTGCGAATCGCGCCGTTGAACAGCGTCAGGGTGATGGATTTGTCCTCCATCGCCTCGACGTCTTTGTACTTGAAGTCCATGGCGCAGGGCCAGAAGACCAGATCAAAGAAGTCGGCGACGGCGAGAATTTTGTCTTCGATGTCGAGGATGGCGATGTCGCATCCGCCGCAGGACGCCGCCCAGTAGATGGCCAGTTTCGGTTTTGCCATAGGTGTCTCCTAACGGGCCGCCCCGGCTTCGAGGCCGGCGGGATGAGCGGGGTCAAACTCCAACTCTTGCAGTGTGAGCGGACCGAGAGCCCGGATTTGTTCGGTGAATTCTGTCACGACCTGCTGGAAACGCGCGCCTTCCGACGCCGACACCCACTCGAGGCGCAGCCGCCCCGGAGCGATACCCAGGCCTTTGAGGAGATTCTTCGTCATCGGAATGCGGCGCAGGCACTTGTAGTTGCCTTCCACGTAGTGGCAGTCGCCGGGATGGCAGCCGCACACCAGCACGCCGTCGGCGCCGTGGCGGAAGGCATCGAGAATGAAACCGGGATCGACGCGGCCGCTGCACATGACGCGCACCGGGTGGACATTCGGCGGATACTTCATGCGCGCCGTGCCGGCCAGGTCGGCTCCGGTGTAGCTGCACCAGTTGCAGAGGAATGCCGATAATTTTTGGTTCAAAACTCATGCGAGCATCCCTTCGATTTGCGCGTAGATCTGCTCGTCGGTGAAGTGCCGGCCCTCGATCGCGCCGCTCGGACAGGCCGCCACGCACGTGCCGCAGGCCTTGCACATGGCCGGATTGACACTGCTGCGATTCTTCTCCTCGTCATAGCCGATGGCGCTGTACGGACAGAGGTCGTTGCAGATCCGGCAGCCGCTGCAGAATTCTTCGAGAATCGTCGCGCATGCGCGCGTCGATCATCACCTCGCCCGCGTTCAAAAGCCGCAGCGTCTGAGCAGCGGCCGCCGCCGTCCCTGGGCCACGGTATCCGGAATGTCCTTGGCGCCCTGGCAGGCGCCGGCGAGAAACACGCCTTCGGTGGTCGTTGAAACCGGCGCCAAGCTTGGGATGGGCTTCAATAAACCAGCCGTCCGCGCCGGTGGAGATGTTGAACTTGCGCCCGAGGTCGGCCGGCGTCCGAGCGCGCTTCCAAAGCGGTGCAGAGAATCACCATGTCCACCGGCACTTCGCGGATACTTGCCGATCAGTGTATCCTCGCAACAGACGAGCAAGTCCCTCCGCGCCCGGATGGCGCGTCCCCGCCGGCACGACTTCGGCGCCCTTGCCGCGGATGACATTCACGCCCTCTTCGAGAATCCGGTGGTAGAATTCCTCATAACCCTTGCCGAAGGCGCGCATGTCGATGTAGCACTGGTAAACCTCGGCCGCGGTCTTTTCCTTGACCAGGTGCGCGAACTTCAGCGCGTACATGCAGCACACGCGGCTGCAGTACTTATGGTGATTCTCGTCGCGGCTGCCGATGCAGTGCAGAATCGCAATCGAGCGCGGCTCCTCGCCGTTCTCCATCACGATCCTGCCGCCGGTGGGGCCGGCCGCGTTGTTCATCTGCTCGAATTCGATGGAACTCATCACATTCGGGTATTTGCCGTAACCGTACTGCTTAATCGGCGTGGGGTCGAAGTCGTCGAACCCGGTGGCCATCACCACGGCGCCGACTTCGATCTCCTCAATCGTATCGCGATCCTTGAAGTCGATGCATTCCTTCGGGCAGACCTTGGCGCACAACATGCAGCCGCCGGTCTTGATGTGAATGCACTGGTTGCCGTAGATGCGCGGCACGTTGGGAACCGCCTGCCGGAAGGGAATGCGGATCGCCGCGTTCGGCCCGAGAATCATCTCCGAATGGAGGAACCGGCCTTCGATGTCGGTCATCTTGATATGGCCGGTCGGACAGTAACGGGCGCACGCGCCGCAGAGAATGCAGTCCTGGCTTTCCAGTTTGAAAGGCGTCGAGATCTTCGCGGTCGATGCCGCGGTCGCTGAACGCCAGCGCGTGCGCGCCGACGACTTCGTCGCAGATGCGCACGCACAGCCCGCACTTGATGCAGGTATCGGTCGCCCTTGCCCCAGCGCGGCTTTGTCGATGCCGAGTTGATTCGCCAGATCCTGCAGCACCGGCACCGGCGCGCAGCGCGAGAGTAGCATTTCCAGATTGATGCGCCGGGCGTTCATCACCCGCGGCGTGTCGGTGTGGACGATGAGGCCGTCCCACACGGGGTAGTTGCAGGCCGTGACGATTTTTGTCCAGCCCTTGCTGTCGCGCGCTTCGACGGCGCAGATGCGGCAGGCGGCGTAGGGTGCCATGTGCGGGTAGTAGCAGAGCGTGGGAATTTCAATGCCGAGTTGCTCCGCGGCCTGCAGCAACATACATCCCCTCGTCGACCTCGATCGCCTGACCGTCGATGGTTACGTTTACTTTGGTCATGGTCATGCTCCTACGCTGCCGCCACGGGCTGTTTGCTTCGCCGGCTGCCACTTCTCGCGCGCCCGTGCCTGAATCGCCTCGCCGTCGCCCCGCTTCACGCGCTTGATACTGTCGAACTTGCAGACCTGGTAGCAGGCGCCGCACTGGATGCACTTCGCCTGGTCGATGACGTGCAGCTCCTTCAGCTTGCCCTGAATGGCGTTGGTCGGACAGGGCGCGCTGCAGACGTGACAGCCGGTGCAGGTCTCGTCGATCGCGTGGGACACCAGCGCCTTGCAGACGCCGGCCGGGCAGCGCTTGTCCTCGATATGCGCCAAATACTCGCCGCGGAAGTAGCGCAGCGTCGACAGCACCGGGTTCGGCGCGCTGCCGCCCAGTTGGCAGAGACTGGTGTCGATCATCACCTGCGAAAGCTCCTCGAGCGTGTCGATATCCTTCATCTCGCCCTTGCCTTCGCTGATCCGGTTGAGGATCCCGAGCATCGTGCGCAATCCTTCCCGGCACGGCACGCACTTGCCGCAGCTTTCTTCCTGCAGGAAGTTGATAAAGTAACGGGCCACGTCCACCATGCAGGAATCCTGGTCCATGACGATCATGCCGCCCGATCCCATCATCGAACCGGCCCGGGTCAGCTCGTCGAAGTCCACCGGCAGATCGAGCAGACTCTGCGACGGGTTCATCCTCCCGCGCATCGCCGTGCGCGACCAGGCTGTCGTGAATTTCGGGTTCGGCCGTTTCCACGATCAGCGTTCCGCCCGAAGGGCCGCCGGTCTGAACCGCCTTGAACCGCTTGTGGCGCGGCACGCCGCCGCCGATATCGTAGAGAATTTCGCGCAGCGTGATCCCCATCGGCACTTCCACCAGGCCGGTGTTGTTCACCTTCCCGGTCAGGGCGAAGACCTTCGTGCCCTTCGAACCTTCGGTGCCGATGCTGGCGTACCAGGCCGCGCCCTTTTCGATGATCAGCGGGACATTGGCCCAGGTCTCGACATTGTTCAGGTTGGACGGTTTGTCCCACAGTCCCTGTTCGACCGTGTGGATGTACTTCGCGCGCGGCTCGCCGATCTTGCCTTCGAGCGACGCCATCAGCGCCGTCGATTCGCCGCAGACGAAGGCGCCGCCGCCACGCGAGACTTCGATGTCAAAATCGAAGCCGCTGCCGAGAATGTTATTTCCGAGCAATCCGTATTCGTGCGCGGCTTCGATGGCGATGTCGAGGTTTTTGACGGCCAGCGGATACTCGTTGCGCACGTAG
Source organism: uncultured bacterium (assembly GCA_963735175.1). GTDB lineage: Bacteria > Electryoneota > RPQS01 > RPQS01 > RPQS01 > CAVTJX01. Next base: position 361,828 of record CAVTJX010000015.1, read on the forward strand.
ACGAAGCCGTCGTGGCTGCCGATGGCGAAGGCGCCGATGATCATCCCCTCGATGACCGAGTGCGGATTTCCTTCCAGCAGCGAACGGTCCATAAACGCGCCGGGATCGCCCTCGTCCGCGTTGCAGATCACGTACTTGGGTTCGCCGGGCGCCTTGCGGCAGGAGGCCCACTTCCGGCCGGTCAGATAACCGCCGCCGCCGCGGCCGCGCAGACCCGATTTCTTCATTTCCTCAATCACCTGCTCCGGCTTCATCGTATGCAGCGCCTTGACCACCGCGGCATATCCCCCCAGCGCGATGTAATCGTGTATCGAGGTTGGATCCATGTGCCCGTTCTTGCCGAAGATCAGGCGCATCTGCTTCTTGTAGAACGGGATCTCTTCCTCTTTGGCGATGATCTTCTTGCTCTGCGGATCTTTATAGAGCAGCTTATTGACCAGGTGGCCGCCTTTAATCGTCTGGTCGACAATCAGTTTCACGTCCGCCGGCCGGACACGCTGGTAGAATATGCCTTCCGGATGCACGACCACCAGCGGACCGCGCTCGCAGAAACCGTGGCAGCCGGTGGTCTTGACCTCGACCTCGGTATCGAGCCGGCTTTCCTTCAGCGCGTCATGCAGCGCTTTCGTCACCGCGTCACAGCCGCATGCCAGGCAGCCGGTGCCGGCGCAGACGGTGATAATCGTGCGGTTGTCCTTCCGCTGGGCGATCAGTTGCTGCCGCAGGGCGTCGAGGCTCGGCTACGCTATTCAGGAGGCGTGGCGTCATTGCGCGCTTCCTTGCCGTTGGCGGCCGCTTTGGCGCCGGAGCGCAGTTCGTGCAGCGCCTCATTCATCTTGTTGACAGTCATATTCCCTAAATATTCCTCGTCCACCGTCACGAGCGGTCCCAGCGCGCAGGCTCCGAGGCAGTTCACGGTCTCGTAGGTGATTTCGCCGTCTTTCGTAGTCTCGCCGGGCGAAATCCCCAGCGCGCGCGTGAGACAGTCCACGATCACCGGCGCCTGCCGCACGTGACAGGCGGTGCCGGTGCAGACGCAAATGTGATGCTTGCCCTTGGGTGTGAGGCTGAAGGTTTTGTAAAACGTGGCCACGCCGTAGATCTGCGCGATCGGCAGATTCATCTTCTTCGCCACCAGCTTCAGCGCGTCAATCGGCAGATAACGGTAGTGTTTCTGGATATCCTGCAGGACCATGATCAACGCCGTCGACTTGGCGCCGTAGCGGTTGACGATCGCGCCGATGGCCTCTTCGAGATCCTAGGCGTTGCCGTTGATATCGTTCATCGCTGATCCGCTCCTTCCTTCGGCTTGCGGGATGTGCTCGGGCATCGGCTGGGCGCCGGTCAGCACCGTCAGGTCATGCTCGGTCCCAGGGAACTCTGGCCGTTTCGGTTTCAGCCGCCGCCCTTCCTTAAAGACCTGGCCGCCGAGAATCAGCGCCCGGTCGAGCGGGAACGGTTGGCTGGGACAGGCTTCGTAGCACGTGCCGCAACTGTTGCACACGGCCGTATCCACGTAGCGGGCTTTCTTGCGCACCTTGATCTTGAAATTGCCCACGTACCCGGCCACGTCCTCAACGTCGGCACAGGTCATCAGCCGGATGTTGGGGTGCTTGCCCACCGACACCATCTTCGGCGTCAGAATACAGGCCGCGCAGTCGAGGGTCGGGAAGGTCTTGTCGAATTTCGCCATGTGGCCGCCGATGGATTCTTCCTTCTCCACCAGCACCACTTCATAACCGGCGTCGGCGATCTGCAGCGCGGCTTCGATGCCGGCGATGCCGCCGCCGACTACCATCACCCGCCGCGTGATCGGGATCCGCCGCATCTCCAGCGCTTCGTGGAAGCGAACCCGCGCCAGCGCGCCGTTGATCAACCGCCGCGCCTTCATCGTCGCGCCCTCGATCTCCGTGGACACCCAGCTGACCTGCTCGCGGATATTGACCATCTCGAAGAAGTAGCGGTTCATCCCCGCCGCGCTCGACGGCTTTGCGGAACGTCGGTTCGTGCATCAGCGGGCTGCACGCCGCCACGACCACGCGGTCAAGCTGATGCTCCTTGATATCCTGGATGATCATTTCCTGGCCCGGCTCCGAACACATGAAGCGGTACTCGCGCGAGACCGCGACGTCTGGGTGCTTCGCGAATTCCGCCGCCAGTTTGACCACGTCCACCATCTTCGAAATGTTCGTCCCGCAGTGACAGAGGTACACGCCGATGCGGCAGGGCGGGCGGCCGTTGAGTTGTTTCTCGCTCATGCCAGGGCCCTCTTCGCTTCTTTCGCCTTGAGCTTGGGGTTCGCCAGCTTGATCATCAGGCTGTCGAGGCCCAGCGTCGCCGCGTCGATCCCCAACGCCAGCCCGATGAGCTGGCTGAAATAGACCACCGGCATCTGGTGCTTTGTCTGGTAGCGGGTGTTGATCTGCGGCTGGTAGGCTTCGAGGTTCATCTGGCAAAGCGGGCAGGCCGTCGCGATCACTTCCGCGTCGTTGTCTTCCGCGCAGCGGATCAACTCGTTGTTCAGATTCAGCGCCACGTCGTCGAATGTCGTCATCAGCATTCCGCCGCAGCAGCGCACCTTGTGCGGATAGGGCACCACCTCGCAGCCAAGCGCGTCTAACACGCGGTCCATCGTCTGCGGATCGTCCACGTCATCGAAAAATCCCATCGGGCGCACGATCTGGCAGCCGTAGTACGGCGCGACCCGCAAGCCGTCGAACCGGAATTTGGTCTTGGCGACCAATTCGTTGATTCCGTAATCATTCACCAGAATATCCAGCGGATGGCGGACTTCCACCGGCTTGGTGTAGGCGAGGTTCGCCGCCTTCAAGGCCTCGTTGATCTGCTCGCGCGACTTCGGCTCTTCCTTGAATTGCCGGTTCGTTTTGCGCAGAATCGTATAGCAACTCGAGCACGGCGCGCAGATGTCGCAGCCCATGTTCTGCGCCAGCGCCAGGTTGCGCGCGCTGACCGCATAGCCCACGAGTTGATCGACGGACATGTACATCGTCGCGCCGCAGCAATTCCAATCTTCGATTTCCGTCAACCCGATGTCCAGCGCCTTGAAAACCGCGCGCACCGATTGATCATACGGCTTGCCGGTGGTTTCGAGGCTGCAGCCGGGGTAGTAGGCGTAATTCATCAGCGATCCCCCAGTTGTTTGGCGCGATCAATGATCGCCCGCACTTCGCCGATCTTCTTGATCGACTGCGGCAGGACGCCCAGGCGGCCGCGGCTGAACATCGCCAGGCCGAATCCGGCGCTCGAGAGCAGCTTCCCCGGCGACGCCTTCAGCAGGTACTTGATTCCCAGCCCGAGTTCGTAATTGCGCCCGTACTTGTAGATGTTGTCGATGAAGGCGCCGCTCAGCGCGTACACTGGAAACTTCGCGGGATAGATCTTCTTTTCCATCGCCAGCCGTTTCAACGCGTACATCATGTCCGTTACCTTGATGCCAGCCGGGCAGCGCACGGTACAGGAATAGCAGGACGCGCACAGCCAGATGGAACGGCTCTGCAGAATATCCTCCACCATTCCCGCGCGCAAGAGAGCCACGTTGCGCCGCGGCGTATTGTCCATCATGTAGGAAATCGGACAACTGCCGCTGCACGTGCCGCATTGAATGCACTCTTTCAAATGCTCCCCGTGCGGGATGCTCTTGGCCTGTTCCCAGTAGGCGGCGCGCAGATCCGTCTCCGTCTTCCGCACAGGGTCCATCGTTTTGGGCATGTATCCTCCAAAATCAAGGTAAGCGAACCGCTGAATCCGCACCGCACGATCCAGAATGGGAATAATTTCACAAGCTCGAATAAGAAAAAACCGTCGCGTCGGCTGGAATATAAAAAAATGCGGCCATCGCGCCGCTATTTGTCTGTTTCCAGATAAATTGACAGTCTTATCGGCAATCAAAATATACCGAGATTTCCCCAAAAAAGCAAGCCAGTTTGCGAAAATGATCACAAGATGAACAAGTCATCTATGCGTATTTACAGTAGCTTAAGATGTGTTCTTTCTTCATCAAAAAATCAGAGGCACTCGTCCAAATCAGACCTTTCTCACCCAAATAAAAAAGCCTGCATTGCTGACATTTAAGTCAATAATGACAGCTTTCCGTGCAATCTGAAAGGATTAAAAACGATTTCGCACAATCCCCCAGACCAGGCCCGCCTGGTGTTCGCTGTTCGCAATACAGGCGCTACCGCCCCGGATGCCCATATTCCGGTCCATCGAGGCGCGAAATATGCTGACGGTAGGCTTCGTCCGTCACCGACGATTGCCAGACGCCGAAAATCCGCGCGCCCATGGTGAACAGCACGAAGACAATCAGCACGCCCACGGCCATTTGCCGCGGCGAGTAGCTTCGGGTTGGCGTGCCGATCTTAAGCGTGTTCTTCACCGGGCAGACCTCGACACAATCCATGCAGCCGGTGCATTCCACGGAGATGATGTTCTGCTTGATCATGATCGGCAACCGTGCCGGGCAGACCTTGTCGCATTTGCCGCAGTCAATACAACTCGTGGCATTGCGCCGCACCTTGACGGGCGAGAGCCAACTGAAGAGTCCCAGCACCGCGCCGTAGGGACAGAGATAGCGGCACCAGAAGCCTTTCACGAACACCGAACCAATCGCCAGCGCCAGAATCACACTCGCGCCCACCGTGCCCAACTGCACGAAGAAGAGCAGCATCTTCACGTCGGCCACTTGATTATAGGGGCTGTCGATGAACTGCGCGATGCCTTGCGCGCCCATCACGAGGAAGAAATAGACGAAGAAGCCGAGCAGAATATACTTCACGCTCATCAGCATCCGGTCGGCAATCCACGGCAGCAGAAAGTTGCGGCCGAAGAGTTTCCGCCCCAGCTTCGCCAGCAGTTCTGAGAGTGAACCGATGGGACAGAGCCACGCGCAGAACGCCTTGCGAAACAGGAACGAAATGACGACGAACGCGACAAACAGAATCGTCGCCGCCGGATGCACCGTGTTGAGCGATCCTTGCGCGATCCAGTCAATCGCCCCCATCATGCCGCTGATGGGCAGCCAGCCTTCGACGCCTGGCGGCCGCAGCGGCAGCGGTCCCGCCGTCGTGGTCTGTGCGGCCTTCACAAAAAAGTAGAACTGCACGCAGAGCACGACATTCAAGAGCGCAAAGCCCACCTGCACCCCCCGCCGCCACGTCCAGAAGTGGTAGGCTCGTTTCGGCTTCAGATTGGGTTTGGGTTTCGTGGACGGGACGGAAACGGTATCATCAAGGGCCACAACAGTCTCCAGATCATCGAACTTCAGGGAACACGGGCGAACGATCACAGTTTTACAATTCCGCCCGCCATTGACTTGCCTGTCCCAAAGATAAGCCCCCCTGGCCCAGCAGTCAATTATCCGAAGGTAAAAGCAGCCTTTTTGCAGGAATTGCGGTCCGCATCTCCCCGTCCGGCGGGCAATCGGACCCCCGGCCTCCCGCGGGACGGGCAGATAGAAATATTTTGTCCAAACGAACTGGGCCTTAATTCTTTATCTATTGTGGTTACAAAAAATCAGAGCCCCCGGACAATGCTGAAAGGCCGCATCACCACCGCTCACTACTTCCGGCGGGCTCTGCCCGCCTCGGTAGTGTACCACATGAATGGGCCATTGTCAAGGCAAATTTGAACAAATGTTCTATCACCTTGGCTCTGCTGTAAATGCCGGGCGGCGGCGCCAAACGATGTTCAGGTCGCGGCTGAAAATAGAAGAACGCACCCGCGGGTGCGTTCACATGGGAACGAGGGATGGGGAGGCGGATTCCGGGCAGGTCAGGGGACCTGCCTCAGCGGGAAGCGCCCACTGCTCGTCGGTCAAGTCAATCTGTCGAACCTCCGGAAAAGAGAGGACCGCAAGATACGAGACAGCGAGCTAACAGTCAGATGTTTTTAAGATGTACTCTAGCCAGCAAGTCCGCCACAAGAGACAACATGCGCTGTGAAGTCGGCCGCTGCCTGCGCGGCTTGCGATTGCCGCTCCGACTTATGGTCGCGTTTAGCACCATCTGCCCAATCGCAGATTGCCTTGATGACAATCCAATCCTTGGCGGCATTGTGAGCGGCTGCGTAAAGCCCAGTGCCTTCCATCTCGCCTCCTTTAGCTTCGGGGGCTAACTGGATCAACTGCTGCCGGTAACCCACGTTGTCTACCAACTTGTCCCCAGACAGTACTAGAGCAAATGAGACACTGGCACCGCGCCAGGATACGACTGCTGCATGGCACCTTTGGAGCAGCATGTTGGACGCTGTCGCTTTGTCGCCCCGTAAGATGACCTTGTCGCTGCCATCGCCATCTGTCCCCAAACGCTGCTGTTCATAGGACAACAGTTGCTTGCTGACGATAATATCGCCGATTGCCTGCTTTGACGAATCAACTCCAAAGGCAATACCTTCCAGAATGATGGCTTTCGGGTCAAGTTCTCCTATCGCCTGGGTTACTGTGACGGTAGAAGCTCCGGGCGAGGAAGATCCCATTTCGGACTGTACCAAGTACGTTTGAGCACCTGAAACTTTGCCGAGATAGTGATAGGACAAACGACTACCGTGGTGGATTTTGGATGGTTGGCCTGTCAATTTCTTGAAGGAAGCCAGAGTATGATCTCTTTCGATATCGGTGGCTACCACCAACAGCACATGACATCGCGGTCGTGTCGCGCCAGACGTATCAACCACCACGTCATCTCGAACGGCACTTAGTCTTATGATGTCCAGAAGCGTATTGGGGGCGACCTTACCAGAGGCCATCACGGCGGTGTTCTCGACTAAATGGGACTTCAAGGCACCGGTGATTCCCTGCTGGTGACGCTGGAACAGATCCCAGAACTGCCGATAAGTAAATTCAACATCAGGGTCATCCGGTCTGACGCAGTTCGCCAGTTCAGGGAACTCTTGGAGGAACGATTGTGGATTCGGCATCCGCGCCATCCGCCGAGCAAACAGTACGTAATCAGTAAGGTAGGTCTTCTCGTTCCCGTCGTCCACCGCGTCTACAAATATGTCCTTGGCATACATAGAAGTGAGATCGTGTTCCTCCATCCCAACGATTTTGGTCGCGAACCTTCGATCAATGCACTGCGAACAGACGCCACAATGGGGTGATGCGATGCTGCTGAGCCGTGTCCTCCCACATGAAACCGTTTCTTGCAGAAGTTCTGGATGACCACTGTCCCGAATAATGGTCATCACCTCCGCCTTTGTCTTGAACAAGAGAGTATTGCAGATCGTTAAATCTGGGCGGTCGGCAATCCGCCTGAGTAATTCTTCAGCTTGCCACATGAACTCCGGATGAGTTGACCTTGAAGCAGAAGCCCCAATTGTCTGCGACGACTGCGGCAGGTTCAGGCTCACCACGCCGTTATCACACAATCGGATCTCGTCCACGCCGATTGCGACGGCTGCCGTCGTACCAAGCGCAAGGAACAGGAACGAGCGGCTCCTCTGAGTATACTCAACCGTTCTCGGCTGCCGGGTGTTTGACACCCAGATACTGAAGTGGGGAAATTTCCGACTCCCATACCGTTTCTTGAGCTCTTTGATAAGAATACTGTGCCGAGAGCCGATTATGGAGACTGGTAGGTGGCTTACCAGCAATGGATTGAGACCCTCATTCACGCTTTCTATAGCCGCTGCCAGAGAATCTACACCCCCTGAGAACATGTTGATCACGTTCACGTCGGCAAGCGGACCAACTTCATCCTTCAGGTCAAAGTGGATCTGCTGCCGAGGCGGATGGGCTGTCTGCACGAACTCGAATTCATAGTTATCGCCAGTCGCGAAGCCCAACGTATCCTTCAGCATTTGGCATATGCCGGGGCTAGTCCAGAAGGGCAGGTCAACTACCGGAATTGCAAAATGCAGTTCGCGTACCCAACGGTCTTCAAACACGTCTCGTTCATTGCCACGGGAAGCCCGTGTGTCCGCAGAGTAGACGAACGATGCTATTGAGAGCAGGTCATACAGCCTGTCGGGGATTGCATAGTTATCCTGCAATTTAGAGATTTTAACTGAGACATTACGGTCAGGCCCGAACGAGGCAAGTTGGATCTTACTGCTGTCCTTGGGTGCACGTTTCTTGAATGTCGCACCACCGCAGGAGAAGAGGAATTTGCTCATTCCGCGACCCCCGACAACTCCATGTGCAGCTTACATAGCGCATAGCTCGTGAATCGCCGCGTGTCGCTCTCTGCGATCTTGTTGTTCGTTTCCTTGTTCTTCTTGCCATACCAACTCGCCGCGAACTTCTGGATCAGGTCTCCCGAATCGTGGCAGTACCGGTCAATTCCCCGATGGAACCCCTCGATGCTATCCACCGACTCAAGGGCTTTTCCTACCCCAACGTAGTTGGCAACTTCCTTGTCTGCCACGAAACGAACCGCTGCGCTCATAAATTCAGCGAAGAATTGGCGGGCAACCAGTCCAAACCTATCTCCGTTCGCGGCATACTGACACGCGCCACGGATCTCATCCAAGCCCGCCCCGAATAGCCCTGTGGCACGCTCCGCAATCGTGGCCGTAATCACGGACTGCAAGGATCGCTGGGCTATAGCCGAAAATATACTCTGCGAACCCCTTGCCTTGGCCTCTGCTTGAATCAGACGGGTGATCTTGGTCACGAATTCAGCACCCGAAGTCCCAGCGTGAACCTCAATCCCCATTCGGCCTAATTCGCCGACAAAGTCACGGCTTTGGGCTGCATTCAGTATCCGAATGAGTGTCCAGAGGCAATAGTTCACCGCTGGGTCTCGGCCGAAGACCCTCAAATCGTTTTGCTGACGCCCTCGCCGTTGCACTGGCGATGGCTGTAGGATCAGCAGCCTGGTCAGTGAAGGCATCAAACACAGCCACCCAATGCCCCCGCCTGGGGAGACGGCCTAGTCTAATGTGCCCCACAACAGGTGTCCTCCACGTTTATTAATTGACGCGAGTATGCACGGTCGGGTCGACGGTTATCGTAAATACTGGTGCTTAAGCACGTTAATTTGTTCTCATTATTACTTGGGCCAACGTGAGTTCGCGTTCTATCCGTCGTATGCCCAAATACAATCTGGGCTGGCAATGCCATTTTGAGTCGCAATTACTCATTGCCGCCCGGTTTTCGCCCAAATTGCCACATCGTGCAATATATCTAAAGCGAGCGGGATTGTCAAGCTCAATGAGGCCGGGACAAGAAGAAGCCGTCCAACGCTGGGCGGCTTTCGCATTCTCGGATAGTCTGATGGGGAATCTTGTTTCTGGTCGGTCCGGAGGCGCATGACGGGCGGTTCACGAACCGCCCCTACGGACCAAAACACGCGCGGGGAGCGGAATTCCCTGATCCCCCGGATCAAGTCCGGGGCCGGGGCAGGCTCCCGCGCGGCGACCGGTTTTGCGAGAGCCGCAGAGAAGCCGAGATCCCCTTCCTTCGTCAGGGCATGCTTCACCCGAAGACGGGTTCAGGATGACACGCGGGGGAATGGTTTCGCTGTTCTTCGTTCTTCGTTCTTCGTTTGCGGCAATCCTTCAAACAAAAAGAGCAGCACGCTGTTCTCGCGGAACCAGCCCGCCGGAGTCAGCGACAAATGCACGTCATCCAACACGGACAATCCGGCGGGCAGTTCGCGTGCGCGTTGCCAGAGAGCGTGCGTGGCTTCCTCGCCGAGTTTTGTGAGGGCATCGCTTTTCAAAATTCCGTCCACGCGGCGGAGGGAATTCGAGATCCACTCTTCCTGCTGCTCGCGTGGGGTGTTGGTGTGCGATTCGGCCACCGGCAACTTGCCGACTTCGATGTCGGCAAAGTAGCGGTGGATGTCCGCGACGTTCGAGAAACGTAACAAGTTACCATTATACGAGTGCGCGGACGCTCCCAGACCCAAATAGGGCCGGTTTGTCCAGTAAGCCTGATTATGGACCGCGCGATAACCGGGGAGGGCGAAGTTCGAGACTTCATAATGTTCGTAACCCTCCCGCGTGAGGGTCCGGTTGATTTCTAAATATAAATCCGCCTCCAAATCGGCACTCAGCGGCACGAGTTTTCCACTGGCCCGCCAGCGGTCAAATGGCGTCCCTGCATGGAATTCCAGATTGTACAGCGAGACATGCTGGGGCCGCAGCGCTAAAAGACATGCTAAATCGGCGCGCAATTCCTCAAGGTTCTCCCCCGGCAGACCGAAAATAAGATCAAGGGACAGATGCCCCAGGGTTTCCTCACGGGCATACCTCACCGCGTCCAGGATTTCCTGCGCCGTGTGGTCGCGGAAGAGTAATTTCAATTTTCGTTCCGCGAACGACTGCGCGCCGAGCGAGAATCGGTTGACGCCCGCATCCCGCCACCCGGCGGCAATTTCGTTTGAAATCGTGCCGGGATTGGCCTCGATTGTGATTTCTGCTTCCGGAGCAATGCCCCAGAGTTCGCGCACACGTGCGAGTAGGGCGGCAATTTCCTCCGGCGGATGCAGCGACGGCGTGCCACCGCCGAAATAAACCGTGGCTGCAGGTCCTGAAAACTCAGGATATTGCCTGTGTGCCAGGACCATTTCCCGAAGGACTGCCTCCACATACCGTTCCCGCTCGCCACGCTGCGGAACGCGCTTGAAGAAGTCACAATAAGGACATTTGCGTCGACAATAGGGCAAATGAATATAGAAATGCGATGGCATCAGAATTGCTCAAAAGTTGTTGGATCAGTAGGTTAAATCAATCGTTTCGGGCATTAGATCTATTGTCTGTTACAGTTAGATTGAGTACACTCTTTCAGCCTTGTTCCGTTATGACAACTTGTAGCGGCAAGCTTTGCCTTTGACTTACCTGGACTTATGAGCGCCGAACCTCTTAAGCACAACTTCCAAGCACCGACATCAGAATCCCCGGATTCGCCGGCGAGTTCACGCCCCACTGCGCCCGTTAGAGGACCCAGCGCGGCGCGAGGACTTGCGAGCCTCATGGAATCGTTTTTGAATGGATCCGCGTTCAAGCGGGCCGGCGTGCCCACGCGCACCGTACCGGTTGACGCCGTTGAAGAAGCCCCCGAGCTGCTCGATCTGCTGCTCGAAGGCCCGGACGCCGTACTCGTTTTACACCGCGAACAGGGCGAGGTCGTGGAAGTGAATCACCGGTTCTGCGAATGGACCGGCAAGAGCCGCGAGCAGGTGGTGGGGCAGCGGTTCCTCAGTCTGTTCCCCGAATCGGAACGCAAAGCCGCGCGGACGCTGTTCGAAGACGCGGGCGCGGGCGGCGTGCATGTGATCGAGTTGCCCAGCGGCGCCGACGGCATTCGCGCGCGGCTCGTGGAATTCACCTCCGCGCAATCGAAATCCGGCTCCGGCAATTTTGCGGTGTTGACGGGCCGCGACGTGGGCGAACGCGCGGCGACCGAGCGCTATTTGCGCGCGGAACGCGACCGTCTCGGATTGTTCATCCGCGCGATGCGCGATTCGCTCGTGCTGCTCTCGCCCACCGGCGACATTCTCTTCGCTAATCCGGCCGCCGAGCAGATGTTCGAATCCTACGAACTGCCGATCATCTGCCATCGCTGGCTGCAGGAATTTTCCAAGAACGACAAGAGCGATTTACAGGGACTGGCCTCGGCTTACGAAGGGCTGACGCTGGAACTCGCGGGCAACGACGGCCGCGTCTTTTTAGTAACGCGCAGCTTCCTGTTTGAATCGGGCCATAAAGCCATGGTCATGCTGATGGCCAAGGACATGACCGATCAGAGCCTGATCGAGAAGCAGAATCACCAACTCGAAATCGAACTTATCCGCGAGAGCAAACTGGCCGAATTCGGCGCGCTGGCCGCGGGGATCGCGCATAATCTGAACGGGCCGTTGACCGGCATTCTTCGGCTTCTGCGACCTGATGGAGATTCGCCAGCCGGGACAGATGGAGATCTTGCAGATCCGGCAGCAGGCCGTGGTGATGAAAGATATCGTGGCGAATCTCCTGCAGAAGTCACGCAGCGAGCGCGAGAGCCAGCCGCAAGACCTGTTCATCGAGGACATCATCCGCACGGAGCTGCGGTTCCTCGAAGCGAACCTGTTCTTCAAGCACCAGATCAAGAAGGTGATCGAACTCAATCCCGATTCGCCGCCGCTGCACGGAATCTATATCGACTTTTCGCAGGTGATCGGCAATTTACTGCGCAACGCCATCGACGCGATGTACAAGAGCGCGGTTCGCACGCTGACCATTAAGACCGAGTGCGACGGCCGGCGGCTGATTCTTTCCATTGCCGACACCGGCTGCGGTATGGCCGAGGATGTGCGGCAGAGTATTTTCAAGCCGTTTTTCACCACCAAACCCAAGAGCCAGGACGCAGCTCCCGGCGAGCCCACCGGCACGGGCCTCGGTTTATCCTCCAGCCGCAATATTCTCGCCCGCTACGGCGCGGAGATCCAGGTGGAATCGGAGCTGGGCCAGGGCTCGACGTTCATGGTGTCGTTTCCGCTGGGCCGCAAGCCGACACTGTAAAATAAACGCTGAAACACAGAAACGCTGAAATGCAGAGATGGGCGCACGATGGTGCGCCTTTTTGTTTGAGGGCATTCCATGGATTGAGCGCGCAGGTGTGCGGCGCAACAGAAAATTCGCAGGCACGACGAACCGCGCCCACACGCGGATTTAAGGGTGCAGTCATCCGATCAGCCATTTGCCTGAGAGACCTTCAGCGGTCGAAAGTGCAGTGATTCACTGTCGTTCGGTAGACAATAGCAAAGTTTCCCGAGGAACGCAAGCGATCCGTGGTTCTCGTCTTTTCCGACAATTGTATCCATAATCATCATGTTTCAGCAATTTCCTTGCACTTGTCTATAATATTCCCTATCTTATTCCATCAACCCCTTGGTAGTTACATTTCGATCCAGGAGAAAGACTATGAAATGGTGTGGCATGATCGCCCTGCTGGCCGTCCTTCTGTTTGCGGTTGCCGGTTGTGAAGACACCACCAACCTGACCACCGAAGCGCCCAACAACGGGCACAACGGCCGGGTCATCGGCATGGTCCATGGTATCGTTACGGCACAGGGCACCAACGAACCCGTAGCGGATGTGCGGATTACCTATTCGCTCAACGGCGACACGCGCAGCATCCAGTCCGATGCGAATGGTGACTACCGCATCGACGGATTGGACGAGGGCGTGTACACGATCTGCTTCTTCCCTCCCGATACCACGTTTGCCGCGTGGTATGAGCAGGTCACGGTGGAATACGATTCGGCGCTGGTGCATCCCAACGACCGCGATTTCCACATTACCATCTCCCGCAATGTCGTGCTGTATCGCTGCACGACAACTTTGACGGGGTATGTCTTCGCCCGCACCGACGAAGAGCACACCATCCCCGCGGCGGGGGCTGTTGTGCAAATGAGCAACATGGGCGGCATTCTGAACGCGACTTACAGCACAGTTTGCGACAATGACGGCCGTTACTGGCTTCCCGGTCTGCCCGCGGTGGGCGTGTGCATGGTGGTGGCGCTGCCGTGGTCGAGCGGCAGCACCAGTTACGGCAGCGGATCGCAGACGGTGGTGCTCACGCAGAACGGCATCATCGCCGCGAATACCGTCACGCTCACTCCGGTCACGACGCCGGTAACCGTGCTGAATAACAACTTCCTCGCCGGCGATTTCCCCGTCGGCGACAATCTCGTGCTGGTTTTCAACCGCCCGCTGAAAGACAGCTCGGTGGTCGTCAACCTGTACAGCAGCTCGGGGTTCGTTCCCACGACGGAAGTGCTGGACGCAGCCGGCGTGACGCTGACGATCGATCCCGCCGTGCAGCTCCGCCCGTCAACCAGTTACAACGTGACGGTGAACGGCCGCACGCTGGACAACCAGTTCTTCAACTACGGTCCCGTCGGATTTTCCACCGAACCGCGGCTGGAACTGGTGGCGACTAATCTCTGGCAGGTCGACGGCGCGATTCGTCAGGACGTGGGTTTGAATGAGACGCTCTACTTCCGGTTCTCGCGCGCCGTTAACGTGAATGATCCGCACAACACGGTGCATGTGCTGCGCGGCGGGAGCGACATTCTCGTGGATTGGGGCTGGTCGGAAGATCATCTGCAGCTGAACGTCACGCCGGTGGGTTCGTTCCTGCCCAACACGATGTACACCGCGTTCTTCGTGGCCTGCTCGCCGATTTTCGGGGATCAGGTTGCCCAGTCCATCGATTTCCAGACCATGCCGGACACGCAACCGCCGACACAGGTGACCAACGTCGCCCTCGACGACACCGCGCATTTCAACTGGATGACCAACGCCATCTGGCTCTCCTGGGATACCCAGCCGCGAGCCGAATCTTACAGCGTTTTCGCCTGGGACGAGCAGCACGCGACCGACTACATCAATGTCGGCACGTATCCCCGCGGCGACCTTTGGGCGGCAGCGGGTGCCAGTGGCGCTGCCGTTGATCTTCGACTGGGTCGACGGAGACGGTATTCAAACGCCGTTTGCCGGGAACAACCGGGTCCATCTGGCGGTCCGGGCCGTCAACAGCGCGGCAACGGCCCCGCTTTCGACGGATGTTGTCGCGCATGACAACGTCGCACCCGGCGAATATACACTTAGCCAGAGCGGCACGGCAAACAACGTGGGCGGCGCGGAAGGAATCGCGGTCGATGTGCGGATCAGCGGCGCGATCGAGTATTGCGCCGACACGCCGCCGGTCTGGGGCTTTATTGAAGACGGCGGCAACCCGGCTTATGTTCTGCCGCATGACGCCGCGGCCTGGGCATGGGACGCCAACCACCGGAATGGAACGCTGACGATCACCGTGCCCGCCGATCGCAACGGCGCCGGCGATCAAGTGTGGATGACCGGCATTTCGGATAACAGCGGCAACATGCAGGCGGATACCGTGGTCCGCTCACTGTTCTAACCGCCTCGAACTTTTCGTGACCTGTCTGGTCAACAAGGACGAAGCCTTCCCGGGCTCGTCCTCGTTTTTCTTGCGGTGCGGACAGATTTGCGGATTTGCCGGAAACGGTGTATCTTGAGAATCGGGAAGAAATGGCACTTCCCTGCAAATCCGACAATTAATTTTAAAGGAGTTAGGGTATGTCTCGCGTCAAAATTCTGGCCGTGTGTTTGTTGTGCGCCGTGGTCGTCCTCGGCGGCTGCTCCAGCAAAAAGCGCGTCTCGCGCGTGGATGCGGGAGAAACCATTGATCTCTCCGGCAATTGGAACGATACCGACAGCCGCCTGGTGGCCGAGGAAATGACCACCGACGCCCTCAACCTGAACGGCCAGTCGCGGCCGTGGCTGGGAAACTACCTGCGCGACAAGAGCAAGAATCCGGCGGTGATCGTGGGCGCGATCCGCAATCTGTCGGATGAGCACATCGCGACCGGCACGTTCGTTGGCGACATCGAACGCGCCTTCATCAATTCCGGCAACGTGCGCGTCGTGGCCAAGGCCGAAGAACGCACGGGCGTTCGCGACGAACGCGCCGACCAGCAGGCGAATGCCTCGCCCGAGACCGTCAAGCAGTTCGGTCAGGAACTGGGCGCGGACTACATGCTCATCGGCGAGATCAACAAGATTCTCGATCAGGAAGGCAAGGAGAAGGTCGCGTTTTATCAGATCGACCTGACACTGACCGATTTGCAGTCCAACGAAAAAGTCTGGCTCGGCCAGAAGAAGATTAAGAAGTACATCGCCCGCAAAGCCTACAAGCCGTGATGGCTTCCGCGAAAATCCGAAATCCGAAATCCGAAATCCGAGTCAGAACTAACCGTCTTGGGCTAATGCTGTGCGCGGTTTGTTTGCTGCTGACGGGCTGCGCCGGGCCGCGCACGATGCTCATGCAGCAGGTGCGGACGCAACTCGTCGCGTCTGATTACGGGAAGGCATTCGAGACTTACAAACTCAAGGTCAAGAGCACGCAGCGCGTTGATGAACTGCTCAACCTTGGATTGCTGGCTCTGGAATCCGGCGACTTTGCCACCGCGCAGAGCGCCCTTTCACAGGCGGATAACCTGGCCGAGGACCGGCTGACAAAGAGCCTGTCCCGCGAAGCCGCCGGCCTTGCCGTTTCCGATCGGGTGCGCGCCTATCAGGGCACGACGATGGACAAGGCGCTCATCCACTACTACCGCGCGCTGGCGTTTTTGGGCCAGAACGATGTCTCGTCGGCGGTGGTGGAAGGACGGCGCATTGCCACGTATCTTGAGGTCAGTGCCCGCGAGAGCAAGCATACCTTTAAAGACGACGCCTATCTGCAATGGTTCTCGGGATCGCTCTACGAGAGCTTCGGGCAAGTCAACGACGCCTGGATCAGTTATAAGCGCGCGCGTGAACTGTACGCCGATTTCTACGGCGTGCCCGCGCCGTCCTATTTATGCCCGGTGACGCTGGCGGCGGCGCGCAGCGTAGGGCATGATGAGTCGGAAACCGAACTGGCAAAGCTCTGTCCCGATGCCGCGGCGAGCCTGAAGCCCGGCTACGGCCGCGTGGTGGTAATCTGCGAGGCGGGAATCGCGCCGCCGATTCTCGAACAGAACCTTGTCTTCCCGATCTTCACCTCCGACAACACCAATTGGGCCGACGACGAGGCGCGCTGGCGCTACGCCGATGAAGTCTCGCATCGCGGCGACGGCTATAATTACGGCAACAACACCAAGCTGAAATATCTGCTGCGCGTCGCCATGCCGTATTATTCCGATGACTACCGGGGCACGAGTGTGGCCAGCGTCGTCATACGCGGCACCGACAGCGCGGAAGTGCGCGCGGAACTGGCCGAGAACATGGGCGCGATGCTGCGGCAGGATCTGAAGGACCGCTACCCGTCCATTCTGGTGCGGGCGATTGTGCGGGCGATCATCAAATACTCGGCCAAGGAAGCGGCGGAGCAGGCGGGCGACAAGCAGGACAAGGTGCTGGGCTCGATTCTGGGCGCGGCGGTGAATGCCGCGGGCGCGCTCAGCGAGGCGGCGGATACGCGCTCGTGGGAAACGCTGCCGGATCGTGTCTATGCCGCCGACTTCCAGCTTCCTCCCGGCGAGCACACGTTGCGCGCGCTGTTTCAGGACGCGGCGGGCACGGCGCTCTATCGCCACGACTTTCCCGCCGTGACCGTGAACGCGGGCGAGATCGTGTTCCTGCGGGTAAGGAACACGCAGTAACATGAGTCCGGGAATCGTCATCCGACCGCTGTCTGACAAGCATCGTGCCTGGGCACTGACGGCGCTCGAGGAACATTGGGGCGCGCTGCAGATGCTCAGCCGCTGGCGCTGGCACGATCTGCGCACGCTGGACGCGTTCGTCGCCCTGTGGGACGACGCGCCCGTGGGGATCATTACCTATTATTGCGAAGGCGACCAGTGCGAGGTCGTGACGCTGAACAGTTTCCTCGAAGACCAGGGCGTGGGCGAGGCGCTGCTGTTTGCCGTGCGCGACGCGGCTCGCAAACAGGGCTGCACGCGGCTGTGGCTGACGACGGCCAACAGCAACCTGCGCGCATTGCAGTTCTACCAGAAACGCGAGATGGCCATCGTCGCCGTCCACCGCTTCGCCATTGACGAAGCGCGAAAGACCTACCCCTCCATTCCGCTGCTTGACACGAACGGGATTCCGCTCCGGGACGAGTTGGAATTGGAGATGGTATTGTAATTGTTGGCACGGGCGGGTCGCGCGGGAAAAATCTCTGGCCAAGCCGAATAGGCTGTGCCGCTTGACCCGCCCCTACCTCACATAGGGTTGCCGATGAATCCAACCCGCGGGAGCGGGTTGGCTAGAAATTTGGAGACTGTTGGCGAGTCATTCGTAGTGTCGCGTCTTCGATTTCAGCGTTTCAGGATTTCAGCGTTTTCTGAGGAATCATGCATTTCAACACCGCCTGTATTCATGCCGGGGTGAAGCCCGAGCCCGTCACCGGGGCGATCATGACGCCGATTTTCCAGACCTCCACCTATGTGCAGGAGGAACTCGGAGTCAACAAGGGCTACGAATATTCGCGCACGGACAATCCGACGCGGGCGGCGCTGCAGGAGGCGTTTGCCACGCTGGAGGGCGGGCGCTACGGCCTCGCGTTTGCCAGCGGCATGGCGGCCATCGACACCGTTATCGCCACGCTTAAGTCGGGCGACCACGTGCTGTCCTGCGACGACGTGTACGGCGGCACCTTCCGCCTCTTGAAGCGTGTGCGCGAGCGGCAGGGGATCCAGTCGGACTTCATCGACCTCTCGAATCTCGACACCGTGGCCCGTCACATCCGCCCGGAAACGCGCTGGCTGTGGGTGGAGTCGCCCACCAATCCCACGCTCAAGCTGTTCGACATCCGCGCGCTGTGCGACCTCGCGCATGCCAAAGGCGTGCGCGTGGCCGTCGACAACACCTTCATGACGCCCTATTTCCAGCGGCCGCTGGCCCTCGGCGCGGATCTCGTGATGCACAGCGCCACAAAATATCTGAACGGCCACAGCGATGTGGTGATGGGAGCGTTGATCACCAGCGACGAAGCGCTCTGGACCGAGTTAAAATTCCTGCAGAACGCCATCGGCGGCGTGCCGTCGCCCTTCGACAGCTTCCTCGCGTTGCGCGGCCTGAAGACGCTCGCCGTGCGCATGCAGCGCCATCAGGAAAACGCCTTTAATGTGGCGAACAGCCTGGAAATCCGGCCCGAGATCAGCCGTGTCATTTACCCCGGCCTGCGCAGCCACCCGCAATACGACCTCGCGAAGCGGCAGATGATGGGCTTCGGCGGCATGGTCACGTTTGAATTGAAGGGCGGCCTCGCGGCGGCGCGCGCCTTCGTGAAAGCTCTTAAGGTCTTCGCCCTCGCCGAATCCCTCGGCGGCGTAGAATCGCTGTGCGATCATCCCGCGATCATGACCCACGCCAGCGTCCCGCCCGAAGCGCGCGCGGCCCTCGGCGTCTCGGACGGCCTGATCCGCCTGTCCGTCGGTATCGAAGACGCCGACGATCTCCTGGCCGATCTCGATCAGGCCCTGCGGGCCACACATTAGGTCGCAATCGGCATCCGGCACAAATAGAAAAGCGGACTGCCATGCAGTCCGCTTTTACTTGAGATGAAGTGAAGCGCACGCTACTTCAATAGCAAGGCTTTCTGTTGCGCCACATGCGATCCGGCTTCGAGCCGCAGGAAATACACGCCACTGGGAACATCCTTCGCATTCCAGGTCACGCGCTGCGGATCGCTTGTGCTGACCGTGCCGTTCACGAGATCTGTGATGTGCCGCCCCAGCACGTCATAGACAGCCAGTCGCACATGGCCGGACACAGGCACGCGGAACTGAATCATCGCGGTTGAATTGAACGGATTGGGATAGAGCGCGTCCATCCGGAATTCCGGGTAGATCACCGGATTGGTAACGGGTGTGCCGCCCACGCCCATGTACACGGTGAGCAGATGGTCGATCTCCGCCGGCACCACGTCGGAAAGCTGCGGATAATCCTCGGGCAGCATCACAGTTCCGCAGGTGAAATAGACGCGCAGATCGTAGTGGCCGTTCTCGTCGAGTACGAAATAGTTACGCAGTCCGTTGCGGTTGACGTTGGAGTAGTTGAGCTCTGACACCGTCAACGCGGAAGTTTCGCCGTGCGGATAAACCTCCACCCGGCTATGCCAGCGTGATTGATCGCCCGTGGGTCCCAGCAACCGGACTTCGAGGCGGTTTCCATTTTCAAGCGTGTTGTTATGAAACAACGCGTCCGCCCCACCCTGTCGCGAGACATACAAATCCAGCGCGCCATCGCCGTCGTAATCGCCCCACGCCGCCTGGCCGTCTTCGGCGAAGTTCATCCCCAGTCCGGGAGCAATGTCCGTGAACCAGATATCCAGGCCGCGCAGACTGTCGAAGCGGAAAAACTGGTTGGCCGCCAGGCCCGCGCCCCAGCCACCGGGACGGACCGCGTAGATGTCCAGATCCTTGTCCATGTCAAAGTCGGCAATGGCATAGCACGCCCCATAGGGGAAGCCGCCCCAATCCGCGGTTTGCGTGCCGTGAATGGCCATCATCGTAAACGTGCCGTTGCCGTTGTTGTGCCAGATGTCGTGACGGCCCGCGCCCTGTGTCAGGAGGTCAGGAAACTTGTCGTTGTCAAAATCCGCCCAGGCACAGCCGATATCGGCGGGAATGCCGGCCAGTCCCGCCGCCGTTGTCCGGTCGGTGAAGACGCCGTTGCCCTCGTTGATATAGAAGTGATTGTCCGCGCCGATGCGGGTGACGTACAAGTCCGCATCGCCGTCAAGGTCGATATCGGCCTCGGAGAAACTCGACAGATCGTACAGATCAGGCAATTGCGTGGAAGCCGTGACGTCGGTGAAATGCGTCCCGTTGTCGTTCCGCAGCAGTTTCCACGTTCCCAGGTTGCTCCAGAGCAGATCCAGCCAGCCGTCGCGGTTCATGTCGATCCACGCGAACTCGCGGCTGGCGTTCAACCCGGCGAGCCCGACTTCGATGGTACGATCGACAAACTGGCCCGCCTCGCAGACCATCAACTGCGATGCGGAGCCGTATTCACTTAGCCAGAGATCGAGATCGCCGTCGTGGTCAAAATCCAGCGGCAGACTCTTTCCGGCGTCCCGCAAGTCGCTGAAACCGATATCCGTCAGCCGCGTGAAGTGATCGCCGTCGTTGCGGAAAATAACGGATCGATTCATGAAGCGGTAACTGTGCAGCAAATCCAGATCGCCGTCATTGTCGTAATCGTACCAGAACACGCCGCCGGCGGTCCCGGTCAGGTCAAGTCCCATCGCCGGCGCGACATCTTCAAATAGTGGCTGACCAAAACTCAATCCACAGAGCGCCAGTGTCGCCGCCAAACAGCCCAAGCACAGACCCGAAACGCCCAGATGTATCCCGTGCATGATCGGACCTCCCCGCAGTAGTGTGAAAACCGTGCCGTGAACAAGAACGCCAAGTTCCAACCAGTATTAAAGATAAAGTCAGAAATCCAAAAAGTCAATAAGCAATTCGAACTTTCAACAATTGGTCATTAATTACGCAGAATAGCCACATGATAAACAACATCCGGGTCCAGAAACGCTTTCATCCCCACCTTGCGAATCTGCGGAGGAAAGATTATATTTCGATCCGGTCTGTACTTATCCAGTAAAAGGACAATCCATGAAACGCGTCGAGCGTTGCAGCCTCGAGGACACCAAACACGCCAACCGCTTCGTGATTTCCGAGCATCTGGCGCACTATCGTCTCATCCTCCCGCGCCTCAGCGGGAAGATCCTCGATGCGGGGAGCGGCGAGGGCTTCGGCGTAGAGATGATGCGCAAAGCCGGGCTGGACGCGTGGGGAATCGACCTCAGCGCCGATGTGGTGCAAAAAACCAGCGCGCGTTACGGGGCTTATTTTTCAGTGGGCAGCATCACCCGCATTCCCTATGACGACGCGACCTTCGATGCCGTCACCTGCATGGAGGTCATCGAGCACGTTCCGGAAGCCGACGCGATTAAAGCCCTGGCCGAAATCCACCGCGTGCTGCGGCCGGGCGGTCGGCTGATCCTCAGTACTCCCAACGGCAAAAATTCGATCGGCGGCGAAGTTAACGCCTACCATTTCAAGGAATACACGGACCGGGAGATGCGCGCGCTGCTCAGCGAGGCCGGCTTCCGGCAGATCGAGTTGTTTGGCCTGGCGTGCTCCAACAAGGCGGTGCAGGGCATCGCGCAATCCGGAGTAGCCAGGGGCTGGATGAAATTCAAACACAGGATTGGATTGAATCGTCCCCTCGGCAATCTCGGCTACCTGCTGGAGAAGCTATTGACGGGGCACACATCCCGCAATATTCTGAATGAAGATTGCTGGTCGCTGGCTCCGGGGGATGAATCCACCCAGACAATGCTGCTGGTGAGTGTCAAACCGTCCGCCTGAAAGCCTCGTCCGCGTTGGATGATACTTCAATGCCTGCAGCCGAGCTGCGGGCATTTTCTATAGCATGATAATGTGGAATCGTGCGGTCGGGAAGACTGCTCAAGCTGGAAATCCACTGCACTTGCGAAGCGGCCAGCCAACGGCAAAATGCTCCTCTGAGGTATATCCAATGCAGGCGGCGCCGTGAAAAGTCAACTACTTGCAATTCCAAACGCAGTGGTCCATTGTTTGCAGTCATTCGGTCGGCTGTCTTTTCCCCTGGCTGATTCAAAGGATGACTGAAGCATGGCAATCCTGTCTGTCGATGATTCCACCACTATCCGCCGCATCGTCAAACGGGCCGTTGCGGATGAACTGGGACTGGAACTATATGAGGCCGCCGACGGCGCGCAAGCCCTGAAACTGCTCGAAGAAAAGGCGGAGAGCATCGAACTCGTCTTGCTCGATTGGAACATGCCGGGCATGTCGGGACTGGATGTATTGAAAACGATGAAAGCGCAACCGCGTTTCAAGGACATTGTTGTCATGATGCTGACCTCCGAGGCCGACCAGAATTGCGTCGTCGAGGCGCTCAAGGCCGGCGCGCAAAACTATATGACCAAACCTTTCGATAATAAAATGCTGGTCTTGAAAATCCAGGAAAGCCTGGGCATGACCAGCAAGGCCTGAACCGCCATTACGGCACTATCGGAGTTCGCCTCATGAGTATTGAAGTCGCGCTGATCGACTTTCCCCGTCTGCAGGAACAGATTGCGACCCGGCTGCTATCCGAGTATCAGGCCAACGTGCACCATTTGACGCATCGCGAAGCGGCCGAACGGCTGAGCATGTTTGACCTGGCCCTGCTGTTCTGGCCGGACGCCAGTATGGAAGCCGCCGGGCGCCTCCAACACCTGCGCGCGACCAACTCCAGCGTGCCGGTCGCATTAGTCACCAGCGAAGCCGGCAGGCGCAATGCCGAAACCATGGTGGGTTCAAACGCCCCGGCGGACATTCTCATTACGCCGCTGCAGCCGTATATCGTCTCGCGCCAACTTGGTGCCTTATTGGGCAAGACCCACAGTGATCCGACCTCCACTCTGCGCGCCGATTACCTGAACCCCTTTATTGAGGCGACGGTGATGACGCTGCGGCAAATGGCGCAGATGGAATGCGAGCGCACCGGCCTTTCGCTGCGGACCGACGCCGCCACCCGAGGCTTCATTTCCGGCACGATGGGTTTGTCCGGTTCGGCTGAGGGCTTTGTGTCCGTGACCTTCAACAATGACCTCGCCCGGTGCATCGTCTGCCACATGCTGCAGATCAACGTCGGCGAGGAGACCGAAGAAGATATCCGCGACGGCGTGGGCGAATTCATGAACATGATCGCCGGCGTAGCCAAAGCCGGTTTGGCCGGTACGGCATATAGTTTCCAGCTTTCGCTGCCCAACGTGATTGTCGGCGGCCCCCACACCCTCGGCCAGATCCGCGGCGTGCCGGTGGTCGTCGTCGAGTTCACCACCGAGGAGCAGCCGTTCGAAGTCATGGTCTGCCTCCGTCCTAAAGAGTAGCCTAACCACCCTTTTCCGCGACACCTCCAAGGTCGCTGGGCCGTTGGCAGAATGCCGGCGGCCCTTTTCTTTTGCAAAGTTTTTTCGTAAATTGCGTCAGACTATGCCGGTATTCCCCCATTGACGAGTCCCCGTTCGCGTGAAAAGTTCCATCTACCATAGAACCCTGAACAATGCCGCGATCCTGAGCGGCGGCGCGGCCCTCGAAATGGGGCTGCAGTTCGCGTTCGTGCTCATCGCGGGCCGCCAGCTCGGGCCGGCGGAATTCGGCTATTACGGCTATCTGCTCTCGATTCTGACGCTGGTGCTGGTAATCGCCCATTTCGGGCTGCAAGTGGTAATGGTGCGGGAGATCGCGCGCCCCGCCCCGCCCGGTGTGCAGCGCCAACGCGACACCGCGATCTTCGCCGCCACTTTCCGAATCCGCGGGGGATTCTCCTGGCTGGCCTTGCTCGTGGCGTTGGCGGTGGCCGCGCTCGCGCCCCTCAATCCCGTACATCGCTGGGCGGCGACGCTGATGTTCGCCTATTTGCTGTTCGTGCCGTTTGACCTTTCGCCGCTCCTCGATGCCTACAAGTTATCGCGCTGGGATGTGCCGGGACGGCTTGCCGGGCGCACCGTGGGACTGCTGGCCGTCATCGTCTTTTGGCAAACACACAATCTGAATGTGGCCAATGTGGCATTGGCATCGACTTTGGCGATGCTCGTCAACGTCGCAATCGGCTGGATTGTCGGTCACCATCTGAAGCTCCCCCTGCGCCCGTTGGCCCCCACCGCCGAGACCGCGCGGCTGCTGCGGATCTGTGCGCCGATCACCTGGGCCACACTGATGACTACGGTTTATCTTTACAGCCAGACGATGCTCGTGCAGTGGCTGTCTGTGGAACTTCAGACCGGGTATTACGCCCTCGCCAACCGCCTGTTCTCGCCGGTGCTACTGTTTAAAGGTATCATCTACCGGCTGCTGCTGCCGCTGCTTTCGGAAGCCGGCACCGATCGCGCCGCGTTCACCGCGCGTCTGGAGCGTGTGATCCCGGTCTTTGCGCTGCTCTTCATGCCGCTCTCGGCGCTCGGAATTCCCGCGATTGGTATTGTGCTGGTGCCGTTTTTCGGGGCGGAATACGCTGGCGCGGTCTTGCCGTTGCAGATTCTCCTCAGTCATGTCTTCATCACCGGCGTCGGCTCCATCTGCGGTTCGGCGCTTTTCGCGCTGGGCTTTCAGCGCGCCTATACGGTCAGCTTGACCGTTGCCTGCGTGGTGGCCATTGGCAGCGGCTGGCTCCTGATTCCTCCATACGGGGCCGTTGGTGCGGCGTGGTCCGCCTGGCTGGCTGAAATGGTCAGCCTGGCGATCCTGCTGCCAGCGTTCCTCCGGCAATTGCGGCCCCGAGTGGTCCCGCGGCTACTGCGCATTGGCCTGAGTTCCGCTGCCGGACCGGGATTATTCTACCTCCTGCGGCCCCTGCTGCCCGATCTGCTCTCCTTCACCGCCGCCCTGCTCGCGATTCTGCTCGGACTGTGGCTGACCGGCGAAATCTCTCGCGAGCGGTTGCAGGCCCTGCGCAGCCTGAGTCCAGCCTCCCCGGACAGCAACCCGACGCGCTGATCGATCTCCACGCTCCCATGTTCATTTCGCTTACCTGCTTGATTTTCTGGAGTATCGTGTGTATTTTGAAGGATCTTTAAGCTTTCAAACTCCATGAAAAACCCTCATTTTGACCGCTTGGCTAACTGGCGGCGCAACCGCCGTTTGCGGAATATCACCGCCGCCATTGCCGGAATCGCGTTTCTGGCCGGATTGCTGATCGGCCTCGACCCGGTGGTCAGCGGTACCGCCTTCCGCCTCGAGCCTGTGCTCATCGTCGCCCTCATCTTTTTCATCGCGGCCAGTGTGGCTGCTTATTATCACATGAGATCCCTGACCCGTGAGTAATCTTCGTATTGGCCTCATTGGGGCCGGCTACCTCGGCACCATCCATGCCCGCCTCCTTGCCTCCCAGCCCATCGTCTGGTCCGGAGTGTACGATCTGGATCCGGCCCGCTCACAAAAAGCCGCCACTGACTTCGGCGGTAAAGCCGTGATTGGCATGGACGACCTCATCGCCCAAAGCGACGCCCTGATCGTTGCCTCCGCCACGACTTCGCACTTTGCCATCGGCAAGCGCGTGCTGGAAGCGGGGAAACATTTGTTTCTTGAAAAGCCCATCACCACCACGCCCGAAGAGGGTGAGGAGCTGGTGGTCCTTGCCCGCAAGAAGCAGCTCAAGCTGCAAGTCGGGCACGTGGAACGCTTCAACCGCGCGTTTCGCAGTCTCGGCACGGATCATCCGCGGCCGCAGTTTGTGGAAGCGCACCGCCTGTCGCAGTTCCGCCCGCGCGGCACGGATGTGGCGGTGGTGCTCGATCTGATGATCCACGACCTCGATTTGATTCTCACGCTCATCGGCGAATACCCGAGCGCGGTGGATGCTTCGGGTGTGGCCGTGATTTCCGAAGGTGTGGACATCGCCAATGCGCGTTTGACGTTTCCCTCGGGCGCGGTGGCCAACGTGACGGCGAGCCGCATCAGCGCCAATCCCATGCGCAAGCTGCGGATGTTCGCCGCCGACAGTTACATCTCCCTCGATTTCGCCACGGGCGGCACACAGGTCTTCCGCATTGCGGGCCCCGGCGAAGAAAATGTACCGGGCACGACGAGCCTCGGCGAAATTGAGAAGGCCGCAGTCAAGCGCCACATCCTGTTCGCCTCGCCCTCGGCTGCGGAAGGCAACGCGATTCAAATGGAACAGCAGGGCTTCTTTACCGCCATCGAGACCAACACCCCGCCCCCCGTCACCGGCGACGCGGGTCTGGCCGCGCTGCGCCTGGCAACGGAGATTCTGAAGAAGATCGGCGCCACGGAAGTGGCGACGGGCCGCGACTAATCTCGATTCGCGACCGAGAAACTCGTTGACGATCGCGGCGGCGAATCTCACTCTCGTACGCTGTACCAACTCTCACTCTCGTACGCGGTGCGGACTCTCCAGAGTCCGCCCTCCGCTTTATTGCCACATTCACAGGCGTCCTAAATTTCGCATTGCCAAGACGGCGGCCTCTGGAGAGGCCGCACGGCGAAGAATTTAGAGACGACATCATGGCTGCTGATTCCACCATGTCCACCGATACCAAGCCCTACCGCAAAGTCGGCGGTTTCCTGCTCTTCTTTGTGTATCTGCTCGCCGTCGGCACAGTGATCTCCGTGGTGATGGATGTGCAGGCGCTGGCCGCGGGCCGGGATCTGCTGGGCGTGAGCATCAACCTGATGCAGTCGGCGGCGTGGTGGGTAGCCCTCGTGCTGATTCTCAAGCTGGATTGGCGGGGTATTCGCCTCGCGCGCGTGCTGCTGGCCCTCGGTATCGTCATTGGGCTGGGCTGGGCGGGTTACGGGCTTGTAACATCCCGACCCGTTCAGGATACCGTCGGCATGTTCGGCGTCGCCGCGATTGATGCACTGTGGCTGATCTACCTGCGCATGTCGCAGCGCGTGAACTATTTTGCGGTGTGGCATCACCGCCCAACCGGGACGGCTTATCGCCCGGATGAAGACCCCGAAATCACCGCGCGCCGCGTGTAACACCTCACCTGCGTGGGTGGAATTCCCCGCCGCTGTAGCGCCCGGCTTGCCGGGCTCTTCCCATCCCGCACAGAGCGGCCATCGGCATGAAGCGGCGGGACAGAGCCCGCCGCCAAGGAAGACAATGAACTCCGCGCGGGGATTCCGCTCCCCACGCGTTCCGCAAGGGCTGGCGCAAAGAGCCAGCGCCGAAACCAATCTGCACCTTACCCGGAGGCTGCCATGCGACTGAGATTCTGCTCTGTTCTGGCTGTGGCGGTTGGGCTGATGGGTTTGCTGGTACTTTGCGCCAACGGATGGGCAAATCCAATCGCGATTCCTCCGTACGATTTCCATGGCACGCTGCGGATTGACAACGATGCGGACTATCCCGGAGTGGTGTTTCTCTGGACGGTGAAAGCGGAATACGGGGATCATCGCATCAAGGCGGTCGATCCGACGCAATCCTTGCACTGGCAGTCGGGACTAACAAGTCCCTGGGTGATGCCGCAGGCGGTGTATGACTCGGTCTACGCCATGCTGCGAAGCGATTCGGCGCCCCAGCCCGACTTCGTCGCATTTAACACCTTTCTGAAGCGAGACCCGCGCGTTCTGCGATCGAACGTCTACACACCGCGCATTGACATGGAACGTAATTGGATGTGGTGCCGTGAGATTGAGGACGTGTTCCATATTGACCGCCTCGACAGCGCACATTTCAAGGTGACGCTCGTCAAGGCGGTGTATCACCTGCGGGACGGCACGATCAGTGAGGTCCGCTACTCGCCACCCCTGATCAATCGCCTTCTGCACCGCAGCGAAGTTATCCGTCCGCTGCCGTTGTTCAAGGGATGGGTCCGGGTAGAGAATCCACTTGAAGCTATGCGTGCCCTGCCGCCACACAAGCGTTGGCTGCAACCCGGAGTTTACTATGCGGGCCTGTCCCTGCTCGCCTCACTCGCGTTTGCCACGGCAATCGTGATCCGTAATCGGCGGCGGCACGCATGATTTATTTCCTATGGCTCTCCCTCGGTGTGGTCGTGGAAGGTGCAGTGCTGAAGCTCGTGCTGCGGCGCTCGCTGGCAATGACGGCGCTCTACGCGCTGCTCATCAACGGCATCACACATCCAGTGGCATGGTGGGCCGTGCAGTCCGGAACACTGGGTTGGTTGTTCGACGGAAATCCTCGTGGTTGTAGTGGAAACGGCGCTGCTTGCCACGGCCTTTGAAATTCCACTGCGCCATGCCGCCGTCTGGTCCTTCGCCGCCAACGCCATTAGTGCGGGCGCGGGACTGGTGCTGGCGGTTATTCTGTAACTTTCAGTTTGAGAAGCTTGCAAACTTGATAATTCGGCCTGTAATCTTCATCTCTGCCGGAGAGGCATCCGGGGACCTGCATGGGGCCGGAGTCGTGGCCGAACTCAGGCGGCTGTATCCCGAGGCCGCCCTGTTTGGCCTCGGGGGCGACCGCATGCAGGCGGCGGGGCTTGAATTACTGGAACATGCGAACCGGATGTCCTTCATGGGCTTTGCCGAGGTCATCCGGCACTTGCCCTTTATTATGCACGTCCGGCGGCGAGTCCTGAGCGAAATCCGGCGGCGCAATCCGGACCTTCTAATCTTCATTGATTATCCCGGCTTCCACTTCTCCATTTTGCGGAAACTGGGGTTATATAATAGAGTTCAAAAGAGAAGCATTCTTTACTACATCCCGCCGCAGGTCTGGGCGTGGAAGGCCAAGCGGGCGGCAGAACTGGCGCGGATCGCCAGCCATATCGCCGTGATCTTCCCCTTTGAACTGCCGATCTACGAACAGTTACATGTGCCCGCGAGTTTCGTCGGCCATCCGTTGCTCGACGAAATCGGCGACCTGTTGCCGCGCGGACAGTTTCTCAAGAGCCTCGGCCTCGAACCCGACGACCGCGTGGTGGGCCTGTTTCCCGGTTCGCGCAAGCAGGAGATCCGCCGGCATCTGCCGGTGCTCGTGGAAACTGTGCGCGTGCTGCGCAGTTTTCAACCGCAGCTCAAGTTTATTCTGGCCGAATCGCCGCACGTGCCCGCCGCGCTCTACGACCGCATCTTAGGCGACAGCGTGGGCATCGCCCGCATCCGCGGCCAGAGTCATGCGATCTTTGCGCACGCCAACGCATCGCTCGTCAAGTCCGGCTCCTCCACGATCGAGGCGGCCTACTTCGGCAATCCGTTTGTCGTCTATTACAAAGCCGCGCCGCTCTCTTATGCGATTGGCAAGCGCATCGTGAAGGTGCCGTTTATTGCGATGGCGAATCTGCTGGCCGGCGAGGAAGTGGTGAAGGAACTGATTCAGGACGATGCGAATCCTGAGAATTTAGCGGCGGCCATCCTGCCGCTGTTGAATGTTCCGGCGGAGATCGAGGCTTGCCGCGCACGCTTGAAGAAAGTCCGTGCCCAACTGGGCGAACCCGGCGCAGCCAAGCGCGTCGCGGAGATTGCGGCGAGGCTTTTGAATTCCTGAAGCTCTGCACGATTTGCATCGTTTGCGCAGGATTCTCACTTCTGATGGCCCTTGACCACTCCGATTGTTTGGCCTAAGTATATATAATTCAATGTTTACGACTGACTAAAGGCGAGGACTGTCCGGGTACAGGATTTGCCCAAGCGCTATTGGATATTCCTTCTGAGCTTCTGTTTTGCTGCAACACACCTTCTGCCACATCCCTCGTATTACATGTGCCACCGAGGCCGAGCTTTGGGCGGCGGGGGTGCAGACGTGGCAGGATGCCCTGCAGCGCGCCGAACTGCCCGTCAAACGCATCGGCCGGAACTCGCTGCAGCAGCCGATGGAGGAATCCCAGCGGCAGCTTGACGCCGGGAATTGCCGCTACTTCGCGGCCCATCTGCCGTCGAATCTGCACTGGAGGCTGTTTCCCGACTTCCGCGACCGCGCGGCCTTTCTTGACATCGAAACCACGGGGCTGTCGGGCGGCAGTGACACCGTCACCAGCATCGCCCTCTACGACGGCCGCACGATCCGCACCTACGTGCAAGGGCAAAACCTTGCTGATTTTGGCCGCGACGTGCGCGACTACGACGTGCTGGTTACGTACAACGGCAAATGCTTTGACATCCCGTTTCTGAAAACCAGTTTGAACCTTTCCTTCGATCAGGTGCATATAGATTTGAGGTATGTCCTGCGTAGGCTGGGCTACCAGGGTGGTTTAAAAGGGTGTGAAAAACAGCTCGGGATCGACCGCGATGAGCTGGACGGTGTGGACGGATTCATGGCGGTGCAGCTTCTGGTGGCAGTACCGTGATCATCATGATCGGCGCGCCCTCGAAACGCTCCTCAGCTACAATATTCAGGACGTGCTCAATTTGGAAACACTGCTGGTCATGGCGTATAACCGGGAACTGCTGGCCACACCCTTCGCGGCAGCCCGCACGCTTCCGCTGCCGGTGCTGCCCCCGAATCCATACGCACCCGACACGGCCATCATCCGCAACCTGTTAAACCGTGTCCCACGCTACGCGTAGGCGTGAGGTCCGGGATTGTTGCTGTTTTCTGAACGTTGCACTCATCATTTATTAATTTTACTTTCGTATCTTTGTCTGGAATCGGAGGTTTTGTGAAACACATCCGAATTGCGCTTTTGGTGGCGCTGTTGCTGGCGGTCTTTCCGACCGCTCAGGCCATTGCCTGTCAGGAAGCGGAGTGCCAGGCTTGTCCGCAGATGGAAGGCACCTGTCAGACCGTGCATCTTACGACCTTGGTGGGCGATGTGTCCGCGATGGGCATTCGCACTCTGGCGACGGGTTTGAAATACGGCGCGCACATGTTCGCTGCCCTGCCCGATGAAGTGCGGCACCAGGTGGCGCTCGCTTCGCCGCAGGTGCGTTCTTCGGTCCACACCGTAGCCAACCGCGCCGGGGACATGGTTCAGCAACTTTCCGTTGAGGTGACCTCGCTATCGCTTCAGCTTTTACGCAACGTCTTCTCTTCGTTCTGGGCTTTCGTCTCGGGCCTCTTGCTCTCCTGATCCTCGGCTGCACGTGGCGCGTGCGCGTACGCGGCGTGGATGCCATTAACGGCATTCGCGGCCGGCGAGCCGCTCGTCATGATCACCTGGCATGGCCGCATGATCGTTCCCGGTCTGGTTCGCGCGGCGCTGGAAGATCGTGGCGATGATCAGTCAGCATCGCGATGGCGAAATGGTCTCGCGGCTCGTTAAGCAGCTCGGCTACGAAACCGTGCGCGGCAGTTCCACCCGTGGCGGCGCCCCGGCAACGCTGGAAATGCTCGACCGCATCCGCGCCAACCAGCCCGCCGCCATGATCTGCGACGGCCCCCGCGGCCCGATCTACGAAATGAAACCGGGTGCGCCCTTTCTGGCCATCACCTCCGGCGCCACGGTCGTTCCCACCACCTTTGCCGCCGAGCGGGCGTGGACCTTCCATTCCTGGGATCGTTTTCAAGTTCCTAAACCCTTCTCGCGCGTGCATCTTTTATGGGGCGATCCCATCGAACCGCCTTCTGATCCGGCCGCGCTGGAAGAGTTCACGCAGCGCCTGCAAGACGCCTTAAACGCTCTGACCGCGCAGGCCGACGCCCGCGCGCACCGCTCGGTAGTCTATCCCCTTTGCCTCATTGAGATCGGGCGGCCCATCAGCCGCCCCTCTTCACTTCTTTCTGACTCGGATTTCGAATTTCGAATTTATCTTGGTCCCCATGCCTCGTGCCGATCTGCGCGTGCATTCGCGCCACTCCGACCGCCCCACGAACTTCTTCCTCAAGCGCCTGAAGGCCCCGGAAAGCCTGACGGAGCCCGAGGCGGCGTATGCCCTGGCCAAGCGGCGCGGCATGGATTTTTTCACGCTCACCGACTCCGACACGATCAACGGTTGCCTCGAACTGACGCACCATGCCGATGTCTTCACCTCGTGCGAAACCACCGTGGCCTTTCCCGAAGACGATTGCAAGGTTCGCCTCTTACTCTATGGCGTAAACGAAGCGCAGTTACAGCACATTCTGGGTTATCGCGGTAATATTTTTCTGGTGCGCGACTATCTGCTCTCCGAACACATCGTCCACGCCGTGGCCACGCCGCTGGATATTCTGAACCTCCGCCTCGGCCCCGATCATGTTGAGAAGCTGCTGCTGCTGTTTGATCAATTCGAGACGCGCAGCGGCGCGCGCCAGGCCCGCACCAACGATTTTATGACGGCGCTGCTCGAACACCTGACGCCGGAATTCATGGAACGGCTGCGGCGCAAGTGGAGTCTTGAGCCCGCCAGCGCCAAGCCGTGGCAAAAGGGTTTTGTCGGCGGCTCCAGCGACTATTGCGCGCAGTACACCGGCCTCACGTGGACCGAGGTGCCGCAAGCGTCCACACCCGCGGAATTCCTTGCCGCGCTGCAGCGCCGACAGGCCACGCCGGGCGGCATTCACGGCAGCACGATTGCCGCCGCGCATTCCATGTACCGCGTGGCCTTTCAGTATTATCAGCGCAACCTCGGGCAGCGGCACGCGCGCCAGCCCGACATCGTCAGCCTGATTCTTCTCGCGTGTCCTGCAACCCGACGCGCCGCGCCGCATCAGCGCTGCCGAAATCGTGCGCGTTATCACCACCGGACTGCACCGCGTCTTCAGCGTCCGCCGCCGCCCGAGCATCCTCGAACGCCGCCTTATGCGCGAATTCCTCGCGGCCTATCATGAGATTCCACCCGGCGAACGGTTGAAGGACATTCACCCCGACGACCTTACTACCTATGACGAACGCCTCTGCGCGTTGGCCGACCGTGTCATTAGCCGTGTCAGTTACCGGCTACTCATGCAGGCGACCCGTGAGTTCGAACGTGGCCATGTCGGCAACGCGCTCACGCTGGGCTCGGCCATTCTGCCCCTGCAGGCGGTGCTCGGCCCGTACCTTTACGCCTTCGACAAACTCAATCAGGACCGGCCACTGATCAAGCGCCTCGAAGAGCGTTTCGGCCAAGCCCTCGATCTGCCGCCCACGCACCCTGCCCGTCACCGCAAAGTCGCGTGGTTTTCCGACACCGTCAACGACGTCAACGGCGTCAGTCTGACGCTCAACAAGTTCGCGCTGGAGGCGGAAAAAGAAAACGCGGACCTGACGATCATCACCTCCGCCGGACCTGCCAAGGCCCCCACTGGCCCGAAGTTTCTGAACTTTCCGCCGGTGGGCGAGATCAATGTTCCCGATTACGATTTGCAAAAGTTCAGCGTGCCGCCCGCGCTGCGCATGATCCGCTACCTCGAGAATGCCGGCTTCACCGAATACGTGATCTTAACCCCCGGCCCCGTGGGTTTGCTCGCGCTGCTGGCGACGCGCTTTTTTCACACGCCGTGCCGCGCGATTTACCATAACGATTTTCCGCAGCACGTCAAGCACATCACCGGCGATGAGGGCCTGGAAGCGACGTCGTGGGCGTTCATGCGCTGGTTCTACGGCAAGGCGGATGTAGTCTATTCGCCCTCGCAGTTCTATAAGGATCAGCTCGTCGAGCACGGTTTCGACGCCGCGCGGATTTTCCTGTTCAATCGCGGCACGGATCTCGACTTCTTCAACCCGCGTCACCGCGACGACCGCTTCTACGAGCAATACGGCATTAAAGACCGCCCGGTGCTCGTCTACGTGGGCCGCGTCTCGCGCGAGAAAAACCTCGACGTGATGCTGTCGGCGTTCCTTGAAGACGCCGCCTTGAAGGAGCGTGCCAGTTTAGCAATCCTCGGCGACGGGCCGTACCTTGCGGAATTGAAAGAGCGCTACCACCATCCGTCAGTGGTCTTCTGCGGCTTCATCAAGGGCCGCGCACTGTCCACCGCCTATGCTTCGGCGGATGTGTTCGTCTTCCCCTCCACCACCGACACCTACGGCAACTCTGTGCTGGAAGCGCAAGCCGCGGGATTGCCCGCGATCGTTTCCGACGAAGGCGGCCCAAAGGATATTATCGCGCCGGACCAGACAGGCATCGTCCTGCCCGGCCACGACAAAACCCGCTGGGCCGAGGCGATGCGCAGTCTGGCCTTTGATCGCGATCTGCGCCTGTCGATGGCTTCTGCCGCCCGCGTTCGCGCTTCCAGCCGCGATTGGAACACCGCCTTCCGCGAGTTCTGGGACGACAAACCCTATGACGTCGCCCCCCCCATCCCCCGCGGCGCCGCCAAAGTTAAGGTGTAGGTCTTCCGTCTGTCATTCATTCTTCATACTTCATCCTTTCTTCCCATGCCCGTCATCAATCACGCCCGCGCCGGTAAACCACAAGGCTACAAATCGGACAACCACAACAAGTGGGAGTTCGATAACCGCCTCTACCAGAAGCATCTTGAGCTTCTACCTCGACCGCATGTTTAATTATCTGAAAGAGAGCGGCGCGGAGACGGTGCTGGATGCCGGCTGCGGCGAGGGGATCGTCTACCGGGCGATGCGTGAGCGCGGCTTTGTGGGTCACTGGACAGGCTTCGATTTCAGCCCCGCGGCCGTCGCGTTTGCCAAGCAGGCGAGCCCCGAAGCCGAATGGTTCCACGCCAGCGCGTACAAGATCCCGCTAAAAGATCGCAGCGTCGATCTCGTCTTCAGTTCGCAGGTGCTGGAGCATTTGCCACAGCCGGAGGGTCCGCTGGC
Source organism: uncultured bacterium (assembly GCA_963735175.1). Taxonomy (GTDB): domain Bacteria; phylum Electryoneota; class RPQS01; order RPQS01; family RPQS01; genus CAVTJX01. Next base: position 396,428 of record CAVTJX010000015.1, read on the forward strand.
CGAATACGCCCGCGTCGCCCGCCAAAACCTGCTGCTGTCCGTGCCGCTGGAGCCGTGGTTCCGCGCGCTCACGTGGCTGTCGGTGACGCTGCATCTGGGCGGCGATCCCGGCCACGTCAATTTCTGGACGCCCGCAGCCTTCCGTCAGTTTGTGCAAGCGGCGGGCAAGCTGCGCACCTGGGACCGCACCACCGTCTACCAGATCGCGCTCGTTACAATTCTCCCCGTTTCTGTTCCCTCCCGTTGACGGGGGGGCTAGGGGGGTGGGAGTCTGTTCTGATTCGGATTTCGAATTTCGAATTTGGTTTCCGCAGAGTTGGCCCTCCTCAACGAACTGGTTGATATGCCGCAACCGCTGTCGCCGCCCTGCCCGGCGTGAGTCTGATCAATCGGCCGGGGCACCAGCGTTAACCGTAATAATCTTCTACAGCAAGCCGCCGTGATTATTCACGGCGGCTTCTTTTATTTTCCGGCGCGGGCTTTGCCAAACAAGAAGCTGAGTCTACGATGAATCTGGAATCTGATGCACGCACGAACGATGATGACAATCCCCCATATACCGATGGACATCCTGTTGATCGAAGATCGGGATGAAGACATCGGACACGTGGAAGAGGCGGTCGAGACCACGCGGCTCTCTAACCGTGTGGTCGTGGCGCGCAACCCCGCTGAAGCGCTGATGTATCTGCGTCAGTGCGCGGCGCTGGGACCCTATGACGAGGGGCACGCGGACATGGGCAGTCCCGGGCTGATCCTCCTCGACGTCAACATGGACGGGCAGCGCGGCCTGGACATGCTGCACGACCTGCGCACCGATCGCACCCTGATGACGATTCCCGTGGTGATCCTCACGGATACCCTCGAAGAGGCCGACCTGACCTGTTCGATGAACCACGGCGTCACCGGCTACTTCCTCAAACCGATGGACGCGGCCCAACTGCGCAAAGTAGTCAAGGATGTGGAGGAACACTGGTCGCTGCTCGCGGCCGCTCCCTGCGCAAATTGATGTGCATGACTGGAAATGATGAGATGGCTTCGCGCGACGATGATGAAAAAGAACGCCCGCCGGTTAATCCCGGCGGGCGTTGATGTTATTTTCTGATTCCCCCCCGCTGGCGGGGGCCAAGGGGGGGTGGAATCTGATCGCTAACAGCTATACACCGCGTCCACCCGCACATAATACAGCAGCACCTCGGGCTTTCCCTTCCCCAGAATCGTCTCCAGCGCGCGCGCATACGCCTCCGCTTGCGGCCTGTGTCTCAGTGACCTCTGCGGCACGTCCTCCACGCGCACGTTGTCGGTTTTGAAATCGACGATCACGGGCCTGCCGTGCTCGACGAACACCAGATCCATCGCGCCGTCCGTCAGCTTGCCGTCAATCTTCACCGTGAACGGCAACTCGCGATACCACTTTCCTGCGGGCAGAATCCGCTTCACAAACAGTTCCGAAGTCAGCGCGCGCCGCAACAGCATCTCGCCTTCCGCGCGCTGCTCGGCAGTCATCCGGAATTCTGCCGCCGCTTCGTCCAGCACACACGCCATGTTTTGCGTGTGCGGTAAATCAATCCGCTGCAACGCCAAGTGCACGAAGCTGCCAAAACGCTTGCCCGCATCCTGCGTCACCGCGCGTCCAGAATCGGTCGGCGTTGCAGCCAGGAGTATTTCGTGATTGCTGGGGCGGGTGAATTTGTCCGTACGCACGAGATCGTTCGCCGCCTTGTCGCGCACGTCCCGCCACAACCCGCGCTGAATGCGCGAATCCATCACTGCCAGCTCCGCGCTCGTGCCCCCAAATTCCAGCACCAACCCTTCCTGCTGCGGCGTTTCCAGAGAGTAGCGGCTCGTGTCCACCGCCGCGAATGCCGAAGCGCCCAATTCCGGCACGCCACCCGCTGCGCGCGCCACACGATCCAGCAGCAGCTTAAAGAACCACTGGCCCTCACTTTGTCGCTTTTCGTTGCCCCAGTAAACCGGGATGACCAGCCGGTCGCGGGCGCGTGTCATCGCCACGTAAAACAACCGCATCGCTTCATGCCATTCGCGGTCGCGCTCGTCCGCCAGCGCCTCGGCATAGCCCGCGGTTTCGAGACCGCTCAGATGAAACTCCACGGTTTTGCCGCCGCGCCGCACCAGCGCCGCGCTCCGCACCTGCTCGCGGTTCTGCCCCAGACGATAGAGCATCACCACCGGAAACTCTAACCCCTTGGCCTTGTGAAACGTCATGAGCTGCACCACGTCGTCGCCACTCTCGGCGATCGGCGAATCGTCCTCGCTCACGCGCAGCTCCTCCAGCCGGTTCAACCAGCGCACCAGGCGGTGCAACGAATAGCTGCCGCCGCTTTCAAACGCCCGCGCCATCTCAATCAGCTTCAATAGATTTGCCACCCGCGATTCGCCCTGCGGCTTGAGCGCGTACACCGCCACGCCCGCCGTCTTCGCGTAGAGATCCGCCAGCGTCGCCGACGGCGCGCGCGTGGCGGCCGCGGCATGCAGCTCCCGCAGCAGCGCGAAGCCCTGAAGCCAAATGCGCGGGCGCGGGTGTTTCCGTGACGTAGTCGAAGCGCCCGCCGTCAAGCCGGTGCGTCAGCAGTTCTTCATCCGAACAGCCGAAGAACGCCGAACGCAGCGCGCCAATCACCGCCGCGGTATCGAACGGATTGCAGATCGCCGCGAGCACCGTCCGCACCGCCTGGATCTCGCTCCGCTTCGGCAAATCTTTGCCGCCCGAAACCTGGTACGGAATCTGCCGCGCCCGCAGCGCGTTTTCCAAAGCGCCGAGATGTGTCGTCGTGCTGTAAAGCACCGCGATGTCGCGGTACGCGATGGGCCGGTGCGCGCCGTTGCCGGCCACGGACGTCCGCCCCGTCGACACCAGCTCGGCGATATGTTCTGCCAGGCACGCGGCTTCCGCCGCCGCCAGCCGCTCGCTGGATTGTTCGAGATCGAATCCCGCCGGTGGCGGTAACAGCGTCGTCGCCGGTCCGTACGATTGCGGCTCGCGCCACGCCTCCATCGCGATATATTCCGGTTCGTAACGCGTTGCCGTCGGTCCCGCCATCCACGGCGCGAAGACGGCGTTGACTTCGTCGATAATCGCCGGATCGCTGCGAAAGTTCATGCGAATCGCGAGACATTCTCCGCTCCCCTCGATCTTGCTCCGCACCAGGCCGTACAAATCGAGATCCGCCCGGCGAAAGCGGTAGATCGACTGCTTCGGATCGCCGACGATGAACAGCTTGCCGTATTCGAGCGCCACCTCTTCCCACGTGGCGGCAAAGCTGTCGGCGCGCTCGCCGAGGAAGAACACGATTTCCGCCTGCAACGGATCGGTATCCTGAAACTCGTCGACCAGCAGATAATCGAATCGCGCCTTGAAGAATTCCCGCGCGGCCCGGCTGTCCCGCAGCATGTCCCGCGCCAGTATCAGCAGGTCGTGGAAATCCAGCAGGCTGCGCTCCGTCTTCACGTCCACATACGCCCGCACCGCGCCCTTCAGCCAATGCGAGCAGCGGCGCGGCGAGGTAGCTGACGATTTGCTGCGCCAGCGCCGTTGCGCGCGGTTCAAATTCGCCCAGGAAGAACTTCCCGCGCCGCGTCCAGCGCCTCCGGCGCCCAGGCTTCTTTACGCCCCTTCTTCGGTGCCGATTCGGCTTGTGCCGCTTTTCCAGCGATGCCAGCGAGCGCGCCGCGCTGTCCCACGCCGCCCCGTCCAGCCAGCGCGCCACTTGCCGCAGTTCCTGCGCCAGCGAATCGCTCTCGTCACGGCAACCGCTTACGCACTGCAGCTCACGCGCTACCTCCGCGCGGAAGTCCTCCACCGCTGCGCTTCAAGTCCGCCGCTCTACAGGCAGGGCACGTGCAGCGCATCCAGGTCTTCACGATAGGTGTTCAGCAGCGTGAACAGTGTATAGAGCGAATGCCCGTTGCCGTCGGCCTCCAGCCCGCGTTCCAAAAAAGGCCGCGCCGCCGGACACTCGCGCGTAAATTCTTCGGCGACCCAGCTCTGCCAGCATTCGTCCAGCAGCATTCGCGAAGTCGCTTCGTCCGCCAGCGTAAAGCCGGGATCGACCCCGGCCTCCACCGGCCGCTGTGCGATCAGGTCGCGGCAAAAGGCGTGAATCGTGCTGACGGGCATGAAGTCGAGATCGGCCAGCGCCTTGCGGTACTGCTCCGCATCCTCGCCCGTGCCGCGCGCCCCCTCTTCCAGCCGCTCGCGCAGCTTCACCTTCAATTCCCCCGCGGCCTTTTCGGTAAACGTGATCGCCGCCACGCGCGAGAGCGGCGTCAGCGTTTCGCGCACGATCGTCAGGATTCGCGACACCAGCAGCGTCGTCTTGCCTGTTCCCGCGGCGGCCTCCACGAGGTAGGTGGTCGAGAGGTCATTCTGCGCGCGTTCGCGGGCTTCGGCGTCAATCAAGGGCTTTGTCATTCGGCCTCCACAACGCTCAGGTACGCCCGCGTCTGTTCGCTGTCATGCGCCCATTTCGGCGTCAACCGGCCGGCGCCGCATGCCGCCCGCGCCGCGCAGGTGGCGCACTTGCTGTCTGCCGGATTGGGGAAGAACTCGCCGCGCGTGATCCCGTCGCGCAGCGTATTTACCACGCGCATAAATTCCGCGCGACCCTCCTCCCAGTGCGCGCTCCGGTATTCGTCCTTTACCCGCCTGGCGCGTTCATTCAAATAATAGAAAGCCGCACTTTCGACGGCCAATCCGACCTTCGCTTCCGCGGCCAGTCGATAGAGCGGCAGTTTCAGCGCGCTGCCCTGCGCGAGACTGCCGCCTTGCAGGCCGGACTTTTCCTTGCCCGTCGTGTAGTCGATGACGCGCGCCCGTCCGTCCGGAGCAAGATCAATGCGATCGAGCATGCCGCGGAACGTCATTCCCACCTTGCCCGGCAGATCCAGCTTGAAATGCTGTTCGAAGTAGCGCGGGATGAAACCCGACGGATCCTCGCTGTCGCGTCGCACGAACTCGCGTACCGTGCGCAGAATCGACTCCTGCTCCAGTTGCCAGAGCAGCGCCGCCCCCGCCACGTTGACCTCTTCAAAGCCGCGAAAGCAGCCATACGCCACGCGCTCCAGCCGCTCCAGCGCGTCCGCTTGCAACGGTAAACGTCCGGCGTCGTGTTCGCTCTGGTAAAAGCGTTCGAGAATGCGATGCACGAGCGCTCCCCGCTCGCGGGCTTCCACGCGCTGAATCTCCGGCGGTTCTCCCGCGGGCTCGGCTTCGAGTACGCGGGCGATAAAGTACTGGAATGGACACTTCGCGTATTGTTCGAGCTGCGCCGCCGACATCGCCGCCGCGCGCTCCGCGCTCCAGGCGCGTAAAGCGCGCCGCCAGCGCCGGATCCTCCACCACGCCGTCGTAGGCGGTAAAGGTGTCGCCGCGGAAGCGGCGCTCTTCGGCCTCCACGCCGCGCGCGAAGAACGCCTGATCGTGCAGTAGATAGCCCAGCGGCGCGCAGGATTTCGTGCGCAGCGCCTCGCCCAGCCGCGCTTCGTCGTACTGAAACGCCGTGGCGGCGGTTTCGGCGGGTACGCCGCGCATGCGGCTGACCGGCACGCGCCGCCCGTGCCCGTCGACGGCGATGAAACGCTCCAACGCCGCGTAATCCATGGGCCGCCCGGTCGCCGCCTCCAGAACGCGCAGCAGATACGACGACGGCAGCCGCTCCCGCGAGGCCGCCGCCTCGCGCCGCGGATACGACAGCACTACCCGCACCCGCGCGCTTTGCAGCGCCGCGTGAAATGCGAACTGCTCGCGCTCCCGTTCGCCCGCGTGCAGCGGCAGTGGTGTGCCCTGCTTCGCGAGCGCCAGTTCGTTCAGCAGCTTCCGTTCATCGTCCAGCAGCAGCGGATCCTGGCGGACCGGTTTGGGCAACTCCTTTTCCACTACGCCCGGCATATAAACTTCGTCGAACAGCACCCCCGCCGCTTCGCGCAGCGTCGCCACGGCGGGCTCGTGCTCTTGAAAGTGCCCCTCGCGCTTCACGGGCCGCGCCAGCACCGTCTGTACCAAACGCCGGAAATGCTCGATCTTCGAGCGGCAGTTCGAGCGCGTCGAAGTCCTCCGTCCCCTCCAGTTCCTCAGCCAGATCGTCGCACGCCGGATCGCAGACGACAAGCTCGCTGAATAACGCCCACAACGCCGCCACACGGCCGCGCCAGCTTGTGGTTTGCTTCACTTCCGCGATTCGCGCAAACAGGTATTCCGTATAACGGGCCAGCGACTCGGCGGCCGCGATTCGCGCGGCGGCGGCAAGCTGCCCCTCGTCATCGTCCAGCGCGCGCCGCGCCCGGTCGGCTTCCAGTTGATGCTTCAGCCGCTTCAAGCCGTCCGCCCAATTGGCTTTCCCCGCCACAATCCCTGCCGCGCAGGCGAGGTAATTCCATTCGGCAACGGGCAGCGCGGCAGGACCATTCTCCAGCGCCGTCGGCCAACGCACCGGCGACGACAGCAGGAACTCCAGCACGTCCACGCGGCGGTAAGCGCTCGTCCAGCAGCGCGCTGAGCAGGCGGAAGGCGCGTCCGGGAGGCGTTTCGGCCAGCGTCCGGCACTGATGAAAATAGCCGTGCACTCCGGCGCGTTCGAGACTGTCGCGCAGCAGTGCTGCGTACGGCTCCCGCTCGCGCACAAGCATCGCAACCTTGCGCGTCGGGCAGCGTCTGCGCCAGCGGCGAGAACAGCAATTCGCGGGTGATCTCCTCCGCTTCGCGCTCGCGGCTGGGCGCGGAGAGCACCAGCAGGCTCGTGTCGTCCTCGGCCACGGGCGGCGTCGCCACATTCGCTCCCGCAAACAGCGCCCGCTGCACGTTGTCCAGCATCGCTCCCTGACCCGGCGGACGCGGCGGCAGGAAATGGCTCTCCACGTGCTGCGCGAGATACCATTCGTAGAGCGGCTTCACGCCATCGCACGCGGGCGTCTCGCGGTAGGGCAGATAAATCGTCGTCTGCGGCCGGCGGCGCAGCAGCGCCGCCACAAACCGGCGCTCCAGCGCGGTCAATTCATCGAGGCCATAGAGGATCAGTGGCGTAGCGCACGGCCGTCTCCGCTTCCGCCGCCAGTTGCAGGACAGACCGCTCATCCACCAGCTTCTGCTCCCCCAGCAACCGTTCGAGTTCCCGCCACACCGCCAGCAGATCGCCCAGTTTCTCCCGCAATGTTGCCTGCATCGTGCCCTTCAATCGCGCCGCTGCCCCCTCCAACTCGTCTGCCGTCAAACCCGCGCCGCGCAGCTCGTTCAGCGTAGTCCAGAGGGCCCGCCGCAAGCCATCGCGGTGGGCCAGGCGCTCAAAATAGCGCAGCGGCCGCACGGCTTCCACCGCCCGGCTCATCAACGGGTCATACAGCACATCGCGCAGTTTTCGCAGGCCCCGCGCGCGCAGCACGGGCCGCGCCGCCTCAGCCGCCAGTTCCGACACGGTCCAGAAGCGAACGTTGGCGTGCCCGCCGGCCTGCGCCAGTTCCCGCTTCAGATGCAGCCGTAAAAGCTGCCCGCTCACCACCACGTCCAGCGGCGCGAACGGATCCGCCTGCCGCCCGACGGTTACATCCGCCCGAAAGCGCTCCTGCAACTCCGGATAATAGCCACCGTAGAGAATGGAACGAACCATAGTTGAAAATCTGGTTGGCGAACGGCACGGACAATGCCCTGACCATTCGGAGCACGGTCGGCGATTCGCCTGAATTGGACTAAGGACGGGGGATTCTACATACTATGCAATGTACATCCACGCCCACACAAAGTCAACGGCCCCACCGCCCTCCGCCCCAGATTTCCCCGGCACATGGCTTGCTATCTGAATTATGGCAGGTTCTCAGTATCCACACTCCCGGCACGTGGTATCAAGGTAAGACTCATTCATGTTAGCGATCATCGGCATTCATCGTTGTGACGTTGGGCGTTATCGGCGGCTTCACCATGGGCGGCGGAGTCCTCCTCGTCCTGTTTCAACCCGCCGAGTTTGTCACCATCGGGGCGGCCGCCATCGGCGGCCTGCTGATCTCCGTACCGATCAAGACCCTGAAAACCGTCATGGCCGACGTCGCCGGGATTATCAAGGGCAACGCTCCCGACAAGTCGATTTACATCGACGTGTTGCAGCTTCTCAACGACCTGTTTCAAATCGCCCGCAAAGACGGCATCATCGCCCTCGAACCGCACGTCAATGACCCGAAAGAAAGTGCCGTCTTCCAGCGCTATCCGCGCATCGTCGGCAATCACTCCGCCAATCCCTTCATCTGCGATACCATCAAGCTATTCCTGGCCGGATCGGTCCCGGCCCACGAAATCGAAATGCTGATGGACGCCGAAATCGAGACCCACCACGAGGAGGCGATGGTCTCCCCCGCCACCCTCTCGCGGCTGGGCGACTCCCTGCCCGGTCTGGGCATTGTGGCCGCCGTGCTGGGAATCATCATTACGATGGGGCACATGGACGGCGGCGCGGCCGTCGTCGGCCACCACGTGGCCTCGGCCCTCGTCGGCACCTTCCTCGGCGTGCTGCTGGCCTACGGTTTCGTCAATCCGCTGGCCGCAAACCTCGAATCCAAGATCCGCAGCGATTCACGCCTCCTGTTCGTGATCAAGGCCGGCATTACGGCCTTCGCCAAGGGCATGGCGCCATCCGTCAGCGTCGAATTCGCGCGGCGCGTCCATTTTCCACAGCGAGCGCCCGACCTTCGAAGAAGTCGAAGAGATGATGCGCGCCCGGAAAGCGGCGATAATCCGCCCATGAGCGAGCACCACGACGAAGCCCCGGTCATCCGGATCGTAAAAAAGGTCAGCCACGGCGGCCATCACGGCGGCGCGTGGAAGGTCGCCTACGCCGATTTCGTCACCGCCATGATGGCGCTCTTTATCGTGCTCTGGATTCTCGGCCAGTCCGAAGAGATGAAGCAAAGTGTCGCCGGCTACTTCCGCGATCCCACCGGCAAACCCATGATCGTCACCAGCGGCAGCCCCGGCCAGCAGTCGAAGATGACGCTGCAACAGAATGCCGGTACCAGTTCCACCGTCGTGGAAATGAAGGACGACCCGCTGCAACAGCTCGAAGAGGAAGCCGACCGGCTGAAAGTCATGATCGAGGAGCAGCCCGTTCTGAAAGCCCTCTCCGGGCAGATCAGCGTGGAAATCTCCCCCGAGGGCGTGCGCGTTGAAATCAACGAAAACGAAAAAGAACCGCTGTTCGAAAATGGCAGCGCGCGGCTCTCGAACAAGCTCGTGGACGCCCTGGCCGTCATCGCCGGCGAGTACAAGAAACTTCCCCAGCGCGTCGTCATCGAGGGCCATACCGACTCCGCCCCCTACTCCGCGACCAGCGCCATGTCCAATTGGGAACTTTCCACGCAGCGCGCCACGGAAGCCCGTCACGTGATGGCCGAAAATGGACTGAGCGACACCCAGCTTCTCATGATCCGCGGCTTCGCCGATCATAAGCCGCGGTTCGAAGACGCCCGCGACCCGCGCAACCGCCGCATCAGTTTGCTGCTGCTCAGCCCCGAAGGGCTGCGCATCGCGCTCGGCCAGGATGCGCCGCCCGTGACCGGCCCGGCGAAACCAGCGGGGGCAAAATGACGGGAGCGACCCGCGTTCTCTACTTGCTGCGCGATGGCGAACACCTGTCGCCGCCGGTCCTCGCGCAAGCCGCGACCGTGCATGCCATTCACGCCGGTTGTGAGATTGACGGCGCGATGCGCGAGTTCAGCCCGCAACTCGTCGCCATTCATGCGCCCTATGATCATCAGGCCCGCGCCGCGCTCGAAAAACTCGCTGCGCTCGGTCTCCCCGCCATCGGCATCGGCGCCGGCGCGGACGCGAATCTGGCCGCAACGGTCAGCGACGAGGCCTCCGCCACTGACCTGCGCACCGTGCTCGCCCTCGTGACCGCCCAGAACGCTTTACGCCGCATCGAACACGCCGAATGCCACCTGCCCGATGCCGGCGTCTGCCGCGGTCGCACGGTGGAAGACGGTGTCCGCGCCCTCGAGCATTTGCTCGGACTCCGGCTGCCGGATTCCCGCGCGCGCACCGCGCGCGTGTCTGAAGCCTGCCTCTGGATCGGCGGTCATCTCAATTTATTGCCCGGGGAACTGAAGGAACTGATGTGGGCTGCCCGGTTGCGGGAAATCGGCAAGCTCGGCCTGCCGGACAGGATCCTCCTCGCCCGCCGCGAAGAACGCACGCTGGAGGAGCAGATTGCGTACGACCGTTACCCGGCCCTCGGCGCGCGCGTACTCTCCGAAATCGCCTCGCTGAAGGGTGCGGCGCAGATCGTCGAGCACCACCTCGAAAATTTCGACGGCAGCGGCGTCGGCGGGCTGATGGCGCATCAGATTCCGCTGGGCTCCCGCATTCTGCGCGTAGCTGGAACGTTCGCCGCCATCACATCCGCCAACCGTGACAGCGGCGCCGCCGAAGCGCTCGTGGCGCTCGAACGCGGCCGCGGTTCGCTCTTCGATCCGCTGCTCGTCAAGCTCGTCGCGAATTATTCCAGCGCCACCCGCCCCGATACGGCTGACCAGCAAACGCAGTGGGTACGGCTCACCGACCTCGCGCTTGGCATGGTCCTGGCCGAAGACATCTGGAGCCGCACCGGTATGAAGATCGTCCCCGCCGGCACCCGGATTTCCGAGCGGATTCTCTCCGTTCTCCGTCAGTTTCCGCTGGACCCCTCGCTCGAATCGGTGCAGATTGTAACCTGAGCTGGCGGGTATCCATGAAAATGGGCGAACCCGCACTGGGCTCGCCCGTTTCTGCTTTTCGGTGATGCCGCGACAACCGCTTTGCAGCGATACAGCGGGCGATCTGCCCCCTACTTCAGTCCGATCTCGCCAAAGGCGGATAGGGGGGCTTGGGGAGTTGACGAGTCGCCAATGCCCAAACAAGCCGCGCGAGGTGAAAGCACCCCGCGCGGCATTTTATGCATCAGCGTAATCCAGCTTGCGCGTCTTCGCGCGCGGCCATCCCGGCGCCAGCGTCACGGATTGAACGTCACGTTCACTTTACCAGCAGCATCTTCCGTGCGGCCGTGAAGTGGTCGCCAATCGAGATGGTATAAAAATACAATCCCGAAGTCAATTTCGTGGCATCGAACGGCACAGCATAGTGCCCTGCGCCCATCTGGCCTGCCACTAGTGTGGCCACGTCCGCGCCCAACGGATTGAACACCCGCAGCCGAACCTCGCCCGGTTCTTTCACGTCAAAGGCGATTTGCGTCACCGGGTTGAACGGATTCGGGTAGTTCTGGTAGAGCGCGTAGTCTGTAACCGGACCGCCGGAGGTTGCGTGCGGCGCGGCGCTGGCCGTGCCTACCTCGTGCCGCGCGCCGTTCCGGTCCACCGCCACCAGCTCATATGCGTAGATCTGTCCCGGCACCACGTCCTCGTCGGTCCACGAATAGCTCCGGCCGACGGCGCTGCTGCCAAGGCCGGGCAGCATCGCCTTCAGCTCGCCGGTGCGCAGGAGGTTGAAGTGATCGTTGTTGGACTCGGAGGCCGTCGTCCATTGCAGCGTCACGTCACCGCTTCCCGCCACGGCAGTAAACGGAGAACGAAATTCCACGGGCAACTGGTCATCGTAGGTCAGGCAGAAACATCCATCGCAAAACGTGTACATTTCCAGGCCCCAGACCGCATCATGCATATAGAAAAGATACATGATGAGGCAGTCGTTCTCGCCGTAATAATTGTCCGGGAAATAAGGATCACCTCCCAGCACCAGCGGCGGCGGCGTGATAGGTGTGCACGTCACGTTACAGGGCGTTGTCCCCGCCTGGCAGCCCGCCTGCATCACCAGCACCGGCACGCCATGCTCGCCGAGGATTGTGCCTTCCAGTTGAATCGCCGAATACGCGAATTCATCCGAGCACACACGGATACAGGTACTCGTGCCGATGGGGATCGTGAACGGCACATTGGACTCGCACTGGGCCAGCGCCACGGGAATCAGCAGCGCCGCCAGTGTGATTCCCAAAATCGTCTTAACTATATTTGACATCGACATTAATCACTCCGCGGAAGATTTGGCACACCTTTCACATCCTGACCCTGACCCATTCCCCGGGAAACCTACTTGAGGAACAGCAGTTTCTGCGTCTGCGTAAAGTTGCCGCTCTTGAGAGTGTACATGTAGACGCCCGCCGACAGCGAGGCTGCCGACCAGTTCACTTCGTATGCGCCCGCCGGCTTGTAACCATCCACCACCGTCGCGACGTCACGGCCCAGCAAGTCGTGAATCTTGAGCGTCACAGTCCCGGCTTCGGGCAGCGTGAAACCAAACGTCGTCTGGCTGTTGAACGGATTCGGGTAGTTGCTGAGCGTATAGCTCGTCGGCATCGGATTCACGTCCGGGGTCGCGGTGACCACGACCGAACTGCCGTTCTCATTATAGACATGGTTGCCCGCGGCGTCGATCACGTTCAGTTTGTAATAGTACGTCTTGCCGTTCTCAACTTCGGTGTCGGTCCACGAATAATTGTGGCGTGTGGCGCCGCCCGCGGCCGCTTCACTGTGCACACCCATGTAGACGCCGTCGCGCGTTTCCGAACGCGTCACAACGAAATTGTTCGAACCGGTTTCCGAGGCCGTCGCCCACGCCAGCGCCACGCGGCCATTGCCCGCCGCCGCGCGGAATGAGCCCGGAATCATCTCCACCGGCAGGAAGAAGTCCGACCGCCAGATGCAAACGCAGCCCGGCGCGGCGTTGCAATAGGTCATTGTCAAATACAAGCGGCAACCGGACATCACGCGCTTAAACCAGCGGAATTCGCTCCAACCGAGCCGCGGGCAGTTGGCGTCGTTGCAATGCGTTTCCAACGGGCTGCAGCCGTTGGAAACCGATATCTCCAGGAGGGCCGGCGTATAATCCGGACTTTCACAGACGATGGGAATCGTGTAGGACGCGTGGCAGATGAAGGCGCAGAACGACGAGTTTACTCGGATCGAATCCGGTAACACCGGCTGGCACTCACCTTGACGGTAATCGTAGATCGCTTCCGGCCCGCCGACATCCGAGACCAGCGTGTCGCGCACAACGAGCGTTTGCAGCAGGTTCTCGTGAGCCGCATCGTAAACGTTGATCGTGGCGACGATCACATTCTCCTCGCCATCGGGAATGTCCAGGCGGCGCGGATCGATCGGGCTGAGCGGGGCTTCACTCCAAACTTCCACCGGCGCCGGAACAAACATTTCCGGATTGCCGATGTAGCCGAAGGGGTTTTCCTGACTGTAACTGATTTCCGCATAAATCGGCGCATCACTGACCACCACCGCATACATCTTCTGCGTGGCGACGTCGAACGCCATAAACGCATGCTCGGTCGCAAGACAGGGGATCACGGCAATAAAGAGCAGCGCCAGTACACACATTCCTCGCAAAGTCTTCATCCTTGGCTCCTCACACGTTAACGGTCGCAGAAAGCCGCCTGCAAGCCCAAAGCGGTTTCCCATAGCTATAAAAGTACGTTTAACTGTGGTTAATATACTTTGCGCCCTTTAACATGTCAAGTATTCTTTAAGAATATTCAAGCTTTTCATAGAATTTGTTCGCTCCGAAGCAACGTGAAAGTGCGACCCATTACCGCCATATTCATATGCATTTACTGAGTTAATTCGAACGACACGGGCCACCAGTCAATTGTCTTGACCCCTTTTCCGCTCTGATGAGCCCACCAGTCCTCTCATAATTCCTCGCTTTCTCTTGCGACATTACACACCGAATTCAATCATTCATCATCATCACCACCCACGTCCTCCTCGGACTTCTTCCCCCCGAATGACGGGTGGTTACGAGAATAACCAGCCCTGTTCCACCCGCTTTAACATCAGGGTCAGCAGGATTGGCGGTGCCCCAAAAAACGGGACGGTCCCAATCGACCGTCCCGTTCAGAGTGCGTCAAGGCCCACTGAGCATTACTTCCAGCGCGCGTCCCACGCCGCTCCTTCACGCTTGACATATTTGTCAAACCATTCCAGCATCATTTCGCGATAGGTCACATAGTTCGAATACTTGAGCTGAATCGAATGATCCTCGCCGGGAAAGCGCACATACGCAACATTGCGTCCCAGCAGCTTCAACGCCGTAAACATCTGCGCGGATTCCTGCGCGGGCACGTTGTTGTCGTCGAGACCGTGAATCAGCAGCAGCGGGGTCTTGATTTTGTCGGCGTGAAACAGCGGCGATTTGCCGGCGTAAATATCCGGCCGATTCCACGGATAGGCACCCGGCAGGGCGATGTCGCCATAGGTAAAACCCCACGCGCCGCCGCCGAAATAGCTGGCGATATTGCTGATCCCCGCGTCGCTGCAAAGCGCCGCGAAACGATCCGTTTTCGTCGCCAGGTCGAGCGTGATGAAGCCGCCGTAACTACCGCCGTACGCCGCCATCCGCCTGCTGTCGATAAACGGCTTGGCCCTGAGCAGCGTGTCGACGCCTTCGAGAATGTCCTCCGTCGCGCGTGCGCCCCAATCATTCGAATGCAGGTCCGCCATCGCCTGCCCGTAACCCACCGCGCCCGAAGGGTTCAGCACGTACACCATGTAGCCGTTGGCTGCCCACCAGTGATACGTGTAGTTGAAGCGCTCGTCGCGCGGCGAAACGCCGCCGTAATAATAGACGATCAGCGGCCACGAGTGCGACGTCTCCAGCGTGTATTCCGGCGGATAGAACAACCAGCCCTCAATCGAGTGCCCGGCGCTGTTCGAAAAATTCCAGCGTTCGTACTTCGAAAGTTCCACCGTCGGCAACACCTCCGCCGCGGGCGCGGTCACGAGGCGCTGCGTCGTGTCATAGACATACAACGCGGCCGGCGTGACGGGATCGGAACCGGTAAACGCGCACAGGCCATTCGCCGCTAAATCATATTCGCCGACAAACGGCAGCGCCAGTGGTATTTCCGCGAATTCCGGCGCGGAGGCGAAGGGGTCGGTTTCGAAGAGCCGCACCGTGCCGCCGGCGAGGGCTTCAAACCATAGCCGCTGCGATGCGGCGTTCCACACGCAGTGCGCTCCGGCCTTCGTTCTCAGCCACCGCAAACGGTGCATTGATCGTCAGGTTTTCACTTTTGCCCGTCGTCACGTCCAGACGCCACAAGCCGGTATTGCTCAAGCCGCGAATGGTGTCGGCGACGACCGTTTCATAGCTTGCGGTGACGTACGCGACGTGCTTCCCGCCGGGCAGCCACATCAGCGAAAGCGGCCGCGTTTCAAACGGCAGCGACTGCGTCAGCACCTTGCGCGCCGTGCCCTCCTTCACCGTGTAGACCCAGAATTCCGTGGAGTAGTATGGCCGCCCCACCTGCGTCAAGCGGCGTGTAAACAGGATCTGATCACCCTCGCCGGAGAGCGCGAACTCGTCCAGCGCGAACTCGCCCTCGGCCGTCAGCGCCGTGTGCGCGCCGCTCGCGAGGTTCAGCGCAAACAACCGGCGGTGGTTCGTCCAATCGTCCATCCGGTCTTCGAGCGCGTCCCACAGTTCGTAGGCCGCCGCGCTCTCGGCTTGCTCGTCGTCGGCGGTGAAATACAACGTCTGCCCGTCAGGCGAAATCGCGATCCGCGCCAGCCCTTCCAGCTCGCGTGCCAGCGGCGCAGTCTCGCCTGTGGCCGGGTCAAAACCCCACAGCGTACTACCCTTCTCCCCCGCCGTGGTGAACCCGAGCCGCTGGCTGTTCGGGAAGAAGAACAAATTGCCGGGACTCTTGAGCGGTCGCAGCGTGTGCAGCGGCTTGCTCGTGGCGGCGTCATACACTTCGATCCACGCCTCTTTCACGAGTTTGCCATCGCGATGCGAATGCACGACCGCCACGACGCGCCCATCCGCCGAAAGCGTCGGCTCGGCCAGGTTGTCGAACAGCGTCACGTTCTTGAACTCCGCCAGCGTGCGCCGCGAATCCGTCGTCAGCGCCACCGGACTGCCGTCCTCGGCCGCCAGCCGCGCCGTGAGATTTCCGCCGTTCTTCGCCGCCACCGCCAGCAGCAGCGTGTGTTTGCCGCGGTGCAATCGCTCGGTGATCTCCAGCGACGCGCTGCCGGTCTCCTTCAATTCTCCGTCCAGCCACAGCCGCACCGTGCCCGGCGCGTCAATATGCAGCGTAATCTCCTCCGAACGCGTCGTGACGAGATAGGTCGCGGCGAGACTGACGCCCTTGGACAGCCGCAGCGAGCCGCGCCGCTTCTGCCACTTGCTGGCATGATCCGTAAATAGCGTCAGCGTGGCCCCGTCGCGCGGGACAAGTGTCGCCGCGTTCAGCGTGACGCCGGTCAGTGGGTCGGCGGTGGAATCGGCAAAGGCCGGCGCGGGCAGTGACAGGGGACCGGCCACAAGCCATGAATCGATGGCGAGGGCCGGTGCGGCAAAAAGCGGTGTCGTAATCAGCAGTGCGGTGAGCAGAAATGCGTAGAACATGGAGGCGGGTTCAGTTTTATCCAAAGACAAGGTTAGACAGAAAAATCGCCATGCACAACCCGGCGAAATCGCCCAGCAGCGCGGCGGGAACGGCGTGCCGCGTCTTGCGCACGGCCACGCTGCCGAAGTATACGGCCAGCACGTAAAAGGTGGTTTCGGTGGAGCCCATCATCGTCGAGAGCATGTTGCCGATCAGGCTGTCCGGCCCGTAGGTTTTCAGTCCCTCGCTCATCACGCCCAGCGCGCCCGAGCCCGACAGCGGCCGCACGAACATCATCGGCAGCACTTCCGGCGGCACGCCCAGCGGCTTCAACACCGGCGACAATCCCATAATCAGCCAGTCCATCGCGCCGCTGCTGCGAAAGACCGCAATCGCCACCAGGATCGCCACGAGATAAGGAATAATCCGCACGGCGACATTAAACCCTTCCTTGGCGCCGTCGACGAACACTTCGTAAACCTTAACGCGCTTGACGACGCCAAAGCCCACGATCAGCAGCAGGATAATCGGAATCGCCCAGTTGGAAGCGTCCTGCGCGAAGACGGAAAAGTTTTCACCCACGGCCGGCCTCCGTTCGATAGCGGCGCGCGCGCTGCAGCAGCTTGGCCGCCGTAATCGCCACGATCGAGGCCGTCGTACAGGATAGGATCGTCGTGCCGATAATCGACGTCGGATGCGCCGAGCCGGCGGCCGCGCGCAGCCCAATCACCGTGGCCGGAATCAGCGTGATGGCCGTCGTGTTGATGGCCATAAAAATGACCATCGCATTCGTCGCCGTCTCCTTGTCCGGATTGAGGCTTTGCAGGTCCTGCATCGCCTTCAATCCCAGCGCCGTGGCGCTGTTGCCGAGGCCCAGCAGGTTGGCGGCGATGTTGGAGATCATCGAGCCCATGGCCGGATGATCGGGCGGCACGTCGGGAAACAGCCGCGTCATGATCGGCCGCACGGCCCGCGAAAGCAGCGCCACCAGCCCGGCCTCCTCGGCGATCCGCATCAGCCCCAGCCACAGCGCCATGATGCCGATCAGGCCAATGGAAAGTTCCACGGCGGTTTTGGCGGCGTCAAACGCGGCCTTTGTGAGCGCGTCCATCCGCCCTGTCGCCGCCCCGGCGATCACCCCCAGCACGATCAATCCCAGCCAGATCCAATTGATCATAACGACGACTCCCCAAATTCCGAAATCCGGTAAAGCCGTAAGATAGCACCCCCGCCTCACTTTCGCAAGGCCCAACATTCTGCTCCCCCCCCATCCTGTGGGGAGGGCCGGGGTGGGGTGATTTATCGCCGCGCGGGGTCTAACGTGGGCGAGACCAACAGCGTGAGCGCGACCAGGACCCCGCCGTCAATACACCGCGTGTTCCATTCTGCTCCCTCCCCATCCTATGGGGAGGGCCGGGGTGGGGTGATTTATCGCCGCGCGGGGTCTAACGTGGGCGAGACCAACAGCGTGAGCACGACCAGGACCCCGCCGTCAATACACCGCGTGTTCCATTCTGCTCCCTCCCCATCCTATGGGGAGGGCCGGGGTGGGGTGATTTATCGCCGCGCGGGGTCTAACGTGGGCGAGACCAACAGCGTGAGCACGACCAGGACCCCGCCGTCATAACAGATCATGCCTCGCCCGCCGGAATCTCCACCCCTCGCCCTCCAATCACCGCAAGTAAAGGAACAGCCCCGGCCGAAATGTGTTCCCTCATCCTTCTTCCCTCATCCCTCATCCTTCATCCCTCATCCTTCCAACACAAAGCCCCTGACTTGCGTCAGGGGCTTTGTGCTTGCTATCCGCGGCTGAAGCTTACTTCAGCAGCATCATCTTGCTCACGGCGCTGAAGCCGTCGGCATCCATCCGCACCAGGTACATGCCCGTCGGCAAAGTGCCGGCGTCAAACGTCACCCGGTGCCGCCCGGCCACCATGCGGCTGTTCACCGGCCGCGCCACTTCCTGGCCCATGATATTATAGACCACGAGTTTCACAAAACTTTCCCGCGGAACATCGAACCGCAGATCCGTCGTCGGATTGAACGGATTCGGGTAGTTCTGCTTCAGCGCGAACTCCGTCGGCAACAACTCGCCCGGATCGTCAACGCCACTTCCAGGCACGATGTCCAGGTCCACCGGAATTATCGACGGCGAGGTCGCGGCATTGTAGGTCACCACCACCGCCGATTGCAAATGGTCGTGCAGTTCATAACTGTCGACGTCGCAATGCAGCGTCACGGTCACCGTTTGATTCACCGCCACCACGCCGGTATCCGGATCCACACTCAGCCAACCCGAAGTATCGCTGATCGTAAAGTCCAGCGGACACTGGCCGCCCTGGTTGCGGATCGTGAACGTCGCCGTCGTGTCGTGGCCTTCCATCGCTTCCAGCGTAAACGACGTGACGCCCATCTGCGCCTGCGGAGCCTGCATCTGCAAGTTCTGCGTCGTCGCCAGGTTGTTCTCCACCACCACCGTCCGCTGCGCGTCGCAGTAGGCGGGATGATCGAAATGCAGCGAATAGGTCGCCGGCGGCAGCCGCAGCATGTACGAGCCTGCCCCGTCCGTCAGTATGGCATCCGAAGTATCGGTGTCTGTGGTCGCCCACACGCTGACGTTCGGAATCGGCACGTTGCCGGTCTGTGCCGTCACCACGCCGCCCACGCTGCCCGACTGTCCGCCCCAGAAACGCACGGCGCTGTGCGGGTACGGAATCCAGGTCTGATCGGTGAGGTCGTAGTTCAGCGTGATGCCCTGCGTGCCGTTCTGGTTTTCCACGCCCGTCGTGAACGTCGTGATATTATTGGGCAGGTCTTGCCATTGCATCGTCACGCCGCCGTTGGGTTCCAGAATCACCTGCATGTTAAAGGTCTCGGCAATCGTCTCGCTGCGTTTGTACACACGCCACGTCACGACAAACCGGTTCGGTGTCGACAGGAATTTGATCCAGTGCCCGACCGTCAGGCTCGTGTCCAGGGCCAGGTCGTCCCAGAAGGGGGGCAATCAGGGCGTTGGGAACGGCCGCGTTCGGCAGCGCCGTCTCCGCCCACTGCATGTCCGTCGCGCCACTGTTGAACGAAAGCCAGCCGTTCGAACAGATCCGCAGTGTTGTGTAGTCCGTGCCGTAGAACGTGAACGGGAAGCCGATACTGACGGGTCCATTCGTGTTATCGTCGCCCTCGTCGTTCCCACAACCGAGCAACCACGTCCCCGACTGCGAAATGTCGACCCAACTGTACGGCACCTCGTGCCACGGCGCTTCCACGATCCCCGAACGGGAGATGGGCGCGCCCATGTTGCGCACTTCGTCCCGGCCCCACACCTTCCACGTGTAGAGCTGCGTCTGCACCGGCGGCGTGTTAATGTACGTATGCAGCACGCCCGGATCGTTCGGCGCCATACTGTCCGTAAACTGCGGGGTTGTGCCCAGCAGCCGCTGCACGTACATCATCGTCAGGTCGTTGCACGGGCTGCCGTCTGCGTTAATGATGGGGTCGTACCACGAGATCACCATCGTCGCGCCCTGCGGCGTCGGCGAAAGTTCCGTCGGTTGGCCCGGCGCCATGTTGCTGCGCGTGCTGCCCGTATTGGACGGACCCGATTGCACGCCGTCGTCATATTCCGCCGTAACATAGTACGCGTGCAGCTCATTTTCCGTCAGGTCCATGTCATTATAGTAGGTCTGCTGCGGCGGAACCACAGCAATCTGAACGCCGTCGCGATAGACATGGTAGCTGATCACTTGGTCCAGCGCGCCCGCGCCGCCATGCGGCGTGCTTGTGGCCGAAACCGTCTGCAGCAGCGGAGCATGCGCCTCCACCGCCTTCTCCAGCCGGTCCGCCTGCAACTGCTGCACGTCGGCGCTCTTGCCTGCAACGCTCGTCAGCATCAGCGGTACAGCCGCCTCCGCGCCGTCCTTGTCGGCCCGCGCCGCGTTCACTCTCCGTGAGACCACAGAACGTGCCGGAGCGTAAGTCTTACTGAACGACTCCACCTTTACGGCGGCTCGCTGCGGTGGCTGGGTAAGACCGGCCACGGCAGTCTGCGCCGTCTGCGTGATGACCGCCCTGAGCATCGGGATCGCTGTCAGAGTCGGCTCATTGGCCTCCCACGTGCTGCCGTCCGTGTTGTGCACGAACGTGCCCAGCGGGTACGGCGTCGCTTCGTCGCCGCCCAGACCCAGCGTCTGCTCCGTCATCTGCCGCACGGCCACATAGAATGTGCCCGTCGCAACCGTTAACGGCGAGCTGAAAAGAATCCGCTGATACGTTTCCCGCGGTTCCGTAATGATCGCCTCCTGCATCGCCAGCGGCCGGTTGCCCGGTACGCCGTTGGCGTCCGCAAACAAGGCCACCTGCACAGGTGCGCCCGGTGTCGCGGCGGAAGTGAAGAAGCACGACACGCCGTCCACTATGGTCGACGAACCCATCTCAAACCGCGTGGCGATCCACCCGGCTCCGGGCGCTTCGCCCCACCAGCCGATCCCGCTCACGCTCGCCGAGTTATGCCCGTTATCATAGCCTGCTTCCATCCGCGCCACTTCGTCCGGCGAGTGCCATTCGACGTGGATCAGATTGTCGTAATTGCCATTGACCGAAAGACCCCACGGCGCCGGATGCCCGCCGGTCACACCCGCGGTTGACATCGCGGATTCCAGCCACGGCAGCGTCACGTTCGTATCAATTGCCGAAACCGCGTATTGCACCGCGCCCGTTACGCTCACCAGCGTATCCGCGCTGCTGGTCGTGTTCAGCCCGTTAATCGTCCTCAACAGCGTTAAGCTGCCCTGACCCGGAAGCCGGC
Organism: uncultured bacterium; assembly: GCA_963735175.1. Lineage (GTDB taxonomy): Bacteria > Electryoneota > RPQS01 > RPQS01 > RPQS01 > CAVTJX01. The sequence continues at coordinate 417,617 of CAVTJX010000015.1, forward strand.
GGTACACGCGGTAGAAGTCCACCAGCGGATCCTCCGACACATCCCAATCCAGCGTCACGATCTGCGTCAGCGATACGATTACCGCCGTGAAATTCACCGGTGTCGGCGGAGCCTCGCGCCGTAGCACCAGGTTCACGTTGGAAATCCCGGTCAACGGCACCGCCACGAACGTCGAAGCCGGAGTGTAACCCGGCATGGACGCTGCAAAACTGCGCGTTCCCACCGCCACCGAATCAAACTCAAAATAGCCGCTCGCGTCGCACGAATCGGACGGATGGTTGTTGCCCGAGGCCGATACCACGACGTTCTGCAACTGGCCCGCGCCGCCATCCAGCGACACGTGTCCCGACGCCGCCACGTAGATCGGCGGCGGCGCGAAGAACTGCACCGCCGTGTCCGCCGTGGCCGACCAGGCGCCCGCGCCGTTGTTGTAGAGCATGATCGCGCTCGTACCCGCCGCGTTCTCCACGCCCAGCGTGTACGAGGTCATCGCCGGCGCCGCCGTCAGGTAATTGATCGTGACCGCGCCGTTGTCCTCGAGAATGATCTGGAAATCGAACGGCGTTGTTCCGCCCGTTTGCAGATGCACGTGCCAGCTCGCGATGAACCGCCCCGGCTCCGCCTTATACTTCACCCACTCGCCGGTGCCGGTGATATAGAGGTCATCCCAGAACGCGTAGATCGTCGCGTTAGGTTCGGCCGTCGCCGGAATCGTCCCGTTGGTGTAGTTCGTCGAAGTCGTCGGCAGGAACGACAGCCAGCCGTTGATGCACAGCTTCACCGATGTGTAATTCGTCCCGTAGAACGGGAATGTGAATCCCAGCGGAATGACGTTCGCTGTCGTCTGATCGTCGCCCGTCAGGTTCGTGTTCGTGCCCGTCGTTGAAATATCGGCCCAGTCGATTTCCGCGGGCTGCCACGGAGTGTCCGTCGCGCCGGCGAACGTCACCGCCGGACCAATATTGCGCACTTCGTCCACCGCCCGCAGCGCCCAGGTATAGGTCGCGTTCGGATACAGCACGTGGTCCGTGTAAACCTGCGTGCCCGGACTCACCGAATCGATCAGGATGCCGCTGCGGTAAATCAGGATCCGTGTCAAGTCGCTGCACGGGCTGTTATCCGCGTTCACCGTCGGATCCGTCCACGTCAAACGCATCGACTGGTCCACCGCGGTGCCCACGCCGTTGAAACTCGTCGCCATTCCCGGCGCCATGCGCGGCGTCGAGATCACCGAGTTCGACGGCGCCGATTCCGACAAGTCGCTGTAAAATGCCGTCACATAGTAGGTATAGCCCACGCCCGTGGTCTCCGACGCGTAATCGTCATAGACGGTCACTGCCGGCAGCGTGTGTCCCACCACCGCGCCATTGCGGTAAATATTGTACCGAATTTGTTCGTCCAGCGCGCCCGAGCCGCCGTGCGGCGCCTCGGCAACCGCTTCGAGGAACGGCAGCGCATCGTCCGTCGCCGTCGACAGCCGCGCGTCTGTGAGTTGCGACACGTTCTGCGCCGCTTCCGCGGTCAAATAAACCGGAATCTGCGCCGCTTCCCACGCCGCCTGTTCCACCTTATTTAAATGCAGGCTGCTGATCGCCTCGGCCCACGCGCCCACGTCGGCAGTGTTGCCGTCGTTCGCGATCGCTGTCGGAGCCAGTTCCATCTGCGCGCCTGTGATCGACTGCGCCACCGCCCGCATCATCGGTATCGCCAGGATCGTCGTGTCAAACGAACTCCACTGGAACTGCGTCGTCGCGTGGAAGAACGTGTTGTTCACGAACGGCGTCACCATGTCGCCGCCGATCGCGATCCGGTTGCCCGTCATCTGCCGCACGCCCACGTAGAAGGTCCCATTCGTAAACACTTCCGGCGTCGCCAGCACAAAGTCCCGGAATGTGTCCAGCGGCGCCGCCATCGTCGCCGTCTGCGTGGCCAGCGGCGATACGGTCGGTCGGCCCGAACCGTTGTCCGCGAAAAGGCCAATCTGGAATTGATCGCCGATCGTCGCCGCGTTCGTGAAATACACGCGCAGCCGGTGGACGGCCACCGTGCCCGTCACATGGTATTTCGCCGCGAACCAGCCAAAGTTCGGCAGCGTCGCAAAGCCGATGCCCGACACCTGCGGCAAGTTCACGCCGTTGTCGTAGCTCATTTCCACCAGCGGCTGCGAACTCGGGCTGACCCAGCTCAGATGCACGTGGTCATCCCAGTCCCCGCGCGCATACAGCGACTTCGGCGCCAATGCGCCCATCGAGACGTCAACCCGCGCGGAATACGCCGATTCGATCGCCGGCGGAGCACATCCGTGTCCACGGCAGTCACTACATATTGATACGAGCCCGGCTCCGTCAGCGTATCCGTCCCCGCCGAGTTCGTCCGCCCGATAACCACCTGCTTCAAGGTGTACACGGATTCCGTCGGCAGCTTCGCGTAGATCTTATACTGATCCACCAGCAGGTCCGGCGAATCGTCCCAGTTCACCGTCACCACGCCCGACGCGTTGGCGTTCGCCGTGACGTTAGTCGGCGCTGCCGGCGGCAGACGCCGCACCGTGAGATTCGCGCCCGTTACGTTCCCGGCCACCGTCACCGGCAGAACCGCCGTCTGGTAGCCGGCCAGCGTCACCCACACTACCTGGTTGCCCGGCTGCACGTGCAGCAGCGAATACGCGCCGCCCGCCGCCGGTGATGCGCTCACCAGACCGAGGCCGCTCGCGTGGACCACCGCCGCCGCCACGCTGCCCCCGCCGCCGTCCAGGGTCACCGTTCCCTGCACCGTGTGCCCGGCGCCCGAAGTGATTCCCCAGATCGTGACGTCGTCAAAATAGAATCCCGGATAGTTCGCCGCGGCCGGGTCCGAACCGAACACGAAACGCAGCAACGGTGTCTGTCCGTTGAACTGCCCGAGCGGAATCACAAAATAACGCCAGTGACAGCTGATTCCGGACGTGCTGTCGACCGTCCGGCTTCCGTTCCACGTCCACTTGTACGGCCCGCCGATTGCCGCGTTGCGGATACAGGTGTTATTGGCGGTGATCAGCGAGTCGTCGTAAGCGCCGACAATCGGCGCCACCACGGTCCACGTCGCACCCGCGTCTGTCGAAACGCGGAAGTGCGTACCGTCGTAGGTGGTCGTCGTGCCTTCGCTCTTGTACCATGCCCAGAAACCGATACCCGCGCCCGTGCTCGTGACCGGCTGCCCGGGATTCAATTCCACCTGGTAGCAGGCGTTGTTGCCGTAGCGGCCGCGATGTTCGTTTCCCAGCATTTCGTGCCGCTGTGGGCCGTGGCCGGCCCGACATTCGTGGGCGTGCCCCACTGCCACGTCGTGTCCGGCGCGGAGACAACGTCGTCCAGCCGCCGCCACTCACTTCAAAATCTTCCACATAATCATAAACGCCCGCGGCCACCGTCGTCGCGGCCGTGACCGGATAGCTCTGGAAGCCGTTATTCCACGCGTACACCGTATACGTCAAATTGCCCGTTGCGGTGTTCCCGTGCCCGAACGTCGCCGTCTGGCCGTAGACCCGGCCCAGCAGCGTCGTGCCCAAATAAATTTCTGTGCTGTCCACGCCGCCCGTCAGCGCCGCGCCGTAAAGGTCGCGGGTCGGACTCGTCCACGTCAGCGCCACGTTGGTGCTCGTCCCAGCGGTGCGGCCGCCAGCGCCGTAACCGGCAGCGGCATCTGCGCCGGCTCGCCCAGGTTATACGCCGCATTCACCGCGCCGGGCAGCGTGCCCGTCCCGTTGTAGCACATTCTGTAAAGCGTACGCGCCGTGGCGTCTTCGATACCCACGGTGCAGGAATTCCGCACGTCCAGGCTCTGGTACTGATACGTCATCCGCCCGTTTACGCCCGTGCGCGCTGCGCGAAATCGCCTGAAAGGCGATCGGCGTCGTCCGCCCACGCGGTGAACGCGCCAGCTTACGATCAACGTGTCCGCGCGCGCTTCGTACTTCACATAGTCGCTCGAATCCGGGTAGACAATCAGGTCATCCCAGAATACATAGAGTGCGTTGTTGGGCTCGGCCGCATCGGGAATCGCTGTATCAGGCCGGTGTTGGCCGTGCCGGAGAACAACAGGTAGCCATTGGTCGGTACGCATCTCCGTCGGCGTCGTGCCAAACCAGCGGAAGGGCAAGCCCAGCGGAATCGCCGCGCTCAGCGCATCGTCCGCTGATGCCCACGTCCGTGCCCGTGGTCGAAATGTCCGCCAACTGAACGCGGTGGTCGCCGCCGTCCAGATGTCCAGGGAACCGCTGCCCCCGTGCGAACGCTCCGTGTCATTTCCAGCCTGATCGAGCCGGGCACGATCAAAGGCCGCAACGAGGTCGATCCGGCTGCTGGTGCTCGCGTTGATCTCCTCCACTGGGTGATCTCCGCATCGACAAGGCCTCGCCGCTTCAATCTTTGCTTTGATTCGCGTGATCTCTGCGTCGCTGACGGTAGCCTAAGCTGTCGCCACCACTTCGAAGAGCAGCAGGATCGCCGCTGATCCGATGTTAAAACGATCACCGGAACCCATGGTTTCTCCTCTCAAATTGGTCACAACGGTGGTAATGATTCCTGAAATTAATGCACTTTTCGGTACAAGTCAAGAAACCGGACCGCCCCCTGTCGATTTTTCCTCCTCTGCAATCCACACTCATCCGCTGCCGTATCCGCCACGGATCCCTGTTGCCACCTTCCGCATGAAGATTAACGCTATACGAAACAGCACGTTGTTCGTCTTACTCCCAATTTCAATCAGGCACCGGACCGCTCCCGGAAGGGCATCACCCAGTGACTCCCGAATCCCATCTCACCAAGCTTGGCGGACCGTGACTTGCCCTCCTCTTATCTCCGGGAAAACTCCTGCTCGCGCACTTTCTGACCCTTTCGTCCACTTTACAACTCGATTATGCCATCGCCTGCCACAATTTCAGGCCCGCTCCCACCGATTTCCCCAAGTTTTTACTAACTTTATTAGTATCCCTGCACTTCCGAAATCTTCCCATTATCGTCCGATTCATCGCTGAGATTCTATGTTCCATCGTCAATACCA
>CAVTJX010000016.1:0-944405 GCA_963735175.1 uncultured bacterium
TGATGATCTAGATTAAGGCTTACATCACCAGCCAGTACACCGCCAGCAATGGCCAATTGGAGTATGTCTGCCTGGTTGGGGATGCCAACGGCGGCGTTGCGATTCCGACGGACGGCACACAATTAGACAATTACTACGGCGCGTTAGGATCATCCGTCGGGCCCAATCCGGATCCGGTGCCGGATGTGGCGGGTGGCCGCCTGACCTGCGCGGACGACTCCCAGTTGGATGCCATCGTTGCGAAGACAATCAACTATGAAGCCACGCCATACACGACAAAGTACCGGCTGGTTCACCCGTACCTGGTGCGTAGCCCACACGAGCGTGCCATCGAATCCGTCCACCAAGAACTACACGCGGCAGATCATGCTTCAGCACGGTGTGACCACCGCGAATTGGGATGTCTATAGCGGCCATGTCAACACGACGACCATGAACGCCCGGTTGGCGGAAGGCATTTCTGTTTTCAATCATCGCATGGGCTTTATCGGTGAAGTCAGCAATTCAGACGCCGACAACACGCCCGTCACGCCGATGCAGCCGTTTGTCATGTCGATCACCTGCGGCACCGGCAACTTCACCAGCGATGGCACGTCGGAACATTGGCTGCGTCCGTCAGGCCAGGGTGTGAACACGCCAAAGGGCGCCATCGGCTGCGTCGGCCTGTATGGCAGCAGTACGCACGTGCCCTATAACAACATTCTTGACGCCGGCGCAATGTACGGTATCTATGTCCGCGACATCCAGACCCAGGGCATGGCCCTGGTGACTGGTAAGCTTGAACTTTACCGTAATTATTTCATCGGCGAACCTGCCCAGGTGAGTAACTTCTGCTATTGGGCCAATCTGATGGGTGATCCGGCGGTGCCGATCTGGCGCAAGGTTCCAGCCCCCATTTCCGTGGCGCGGCGGCCAGCGTCACCGTGGGTACCAATAACATCTCGGTGGCGGTGAATGTCACCGCCGGCGGCGCGCCGGTAGCGGATGCAATGGTCTGCCTCTATAAGGGCACGGAAACCTACAGCCGCGCGTTTACCGACGCCAACGGCCAGGTGAACATGCCCTGCTCGACCGCCACCACCGGCTATATGCAGATCACGATCACGAAAGATAACGCCAAGCCCTATGTCGATTCGATTCAGGTCGTGACGTCAGCCGCCTCACTGGCGCTGAACACCGTCACCGTCGACGACAACTCCACCGGCGGCACCAGCGGCGACGCCAACGGCGTGTTAAACCCCGGCGAGATCGTCGACCTCAGCATCAACCTGCGTAATGTCGGTACCTCCACCACGGTCACCGGCATCAGCGGCACCTTAACTACCGCTTCGCCCGGTGTCTTGATCACGCAGGCAACAAGCAATTATCCGAATATCGCGGCAGGCGCGAACGCCGCCCCCGCGACTCCATTCCGTGTTTCCGTGACCTTGGCTTCTGGAAAACGAACTGGTCACATTCCTGTTGAATGTCAACTCGTCCGTGGGTCCGCAGACGATTCGTGTGGATCTGACCGCCCGCGCCGCTGACGTCGCCTACGCTGCTTACGTGTATACCGGACCCGGCGCGAGTGTCGACCCCGGCGAGAACGGCGACGTGATGGTAACTTTCCGCAATTCCGGTTCGCGGCCCTTAACGGCGGCCTGGGGCTACCTTCGTTCGCTGGATCCGTTGATCCACGTTACCGACTCCGCCGGCACCTTCGGCGCGGTAGCCGCGGGAGCGACCGGCGTCAACACGGCGAACCCATTCCACATCGAAGTCAGCCCGGGATCCTATAACGGTCACAAAGCGGTGATGGAACTGGTGATTCTCGACACGAACGGCTTCCGCGACAGCACGCTTTTCGACAGTTCGAATTTCACGTTGAGCGCTACGAACTTCTACATCACCATCGGTACCCAGGGCGTAACCAGCCCCACCGGTCCGGACGACCACGGCTATTTCGCATTCGACAACACCGAGACCCAGCCGTCCAACAGCGGCTCGATCTACGATTGGGTGGAAATCCAGTCCATCGGCACCAACCTGAATTTTTCGGATGTGAGCGAAGATGACGACGACGTCACCGTCCTGACGTTGCCGTTCTCGTTCACCTTCTACGGCCAGACTTTTAACGATGTCACGATCTGTTCCAACGGCTGGCTGGCTTTCGGCAGCTATCCGCTCATCGATGACTTCCGTAACTACCGCATGGGTTCGCCCATCGGGCCGCCGTATCAGGTGGCCGCCTACTGGGACGACTTGAAGGTCTCCGGATCAAACAACGTCTTCACCTACCTTAATACGACGGAACATTACTTCGTCGTGGAGTGGATCGCGCAGACATTGTGGTCACCGTATGCCAGCGAGATCTTCCAGATCATCCTTTATGATCCGGCATATTATCTATCGAGCACCGGTGACGGCAAGATCAAGGTGCAGTATAACACGGTGAACTGCGTTCCCAACAACACGTCCAACGACAACGATTACGCCTCCGTCGGCATTCAGAACGGCGACCATTCCATCGGCCTCGATTACTGCTACTGGAATCAGTATTCCGCCGGTTCCGCCACCCTCGCCAACGGCCGTGCGATCATGTTCACCACCGACGCCACAGGGCAATTGAATCCTTCGATGGATGTCACACAGCCGAACGGCGGCGAGGCGTGGTTCATCGGCCAGGTTTACAGCATTCAATGGCGCAGCACCGCGGTCTCGGGCAATGTGAACGTGGCGCTCAATCGCAACTACCCGTCGGGCACGTGGGAAACGATCTTCAGCAATACGCCCAATGACGGCCGGCAATTCTGGACCGTCACTGGCCCGTCGTCGACCACGGCGCGCATCCGCGTCACGGGCGTGTTGAATCCTGCGGCCGGCGACACAAGCGACGCCGACTTCACCATCGTGCAGCCCTCGGCCACGATCATCGAACCCAATGGCGGCGAAGACCTCACGTCCGGCACACTGGCATGGATCCGCTGGACCTCCACCGGCCTCGGCGTCGCCCGCGTGGACCTGAATCGCAATTATCCGTCGGGCGCCTGGGAAGAAGTCGTTCCCTGGGCAGCCGACAGCTTGCGCTGGCTGATCTCGGGCACGCCCACGCATAACGCCCGCATCCGTGTCGTCGGCATCAGCCTGCCCACCGTGGGTGACACGAGCAACGCCAACTTCTCGATCGGAGTCGCGCCGATAATCACCCACGACCCGCATGCCGATATGGCCACGGGCGCGGCCCTGTTTGTCGCCAAGATCACCGATGACGTGCCCGGCTTCACGACCAAGCTGTTCTACCGCCTCGTGGGCGCGATGAATTATGACTCGCTCACGTTTGTCTCCACAGGCAACGCCGATGAATACTCTGTCACGACCCCAGCGCTTGCTGCGGGCAAGTACGAGTATTACCTGCGTTCCAGTGATACCAGTTCGCTTTTCCGCTGGCTGCCGGCAAGTGGCGCCTATCGCTTCGACGTCGGCACTATCGGCACATCGTGGATTTCCCACGACGACGGGACGGCGGAGAATTACAACTGGGTGGATGGTCCCGGTTACAAATGGGCGGTCAAGTTCGATCCCGGCACATATCCGTACTACCTGAATGCCGGTCGCTTTGCCGTGTGTCCCACCTGTCCTGGCGCGTTCCATGATCAAGTGACCTTCGAGGTCCTGCTCGCCGACGGCGCCGGCGGCATGCCGGGCACGGTTGTCTTCGCCGATACCACCGGCAGCGCGGGGAATGTGATCGGCGGTCTTCCCGGCGGCGGCGCTGCCTGGGTCGACGTCGTCACGCGCAGCGGCGGCGCGCCGTTGCAATTGAACGGACCGTTCTACCTTGCCGTCTCCAACTTCGGAACGCGGCTGCATCCGTCCGCCTTCGGCTCCGATACCCTGGGCACGCGGAATCATCTCTCATACATCTACGACGAGTGTGCCCACACCTGGCTGAACGAAGACCAGGCCGACGAGTCCACCCGTCCCGGCAACCGCATGATTCGCGTGAACGGCTATCCTCTGACTGCGCCGACAACACTGGTGGCCTATCGCACCGATGGCGGCGGTCAGATCCACGCTACGTTGCGCTGGACATCCACCGGCGCACCCCACTATCGCGTCTACAGCGCGACCACTCCGTCGGGACCGTTCAATACACTGGAAGGTACAGCTACGGGTGGAGATGTGGGCGCCGCAATCAGCTTCACGGATACGAACGCGGTCAACGAAGCGATCAAGCGCTTCTACACAGTCGTCGCGTCCGACACGCCCTAATCCCGGCGGCAGCACAAATGAAAACGGCGACCCGGTTTTTCCGGGTCGCCGTTTTTTTACGATCAAATCGCGTCTACTAGCCAATCCGCTCCCGCGGATTGGCTTCACCGGTGCCAACGCAGTCAAATACAAACCGGCACGCAGGAGCGTGCCGGCTAGTAATTTGAAATACAGGTCGCAACAATGCATCCCCTGGGCAGCGGGCTCTGACCCGCCGCAATTTCCGGCAAGAGCAACGGGACAGAGCCCGTTGCCCAGGTTTTCATGAGGCATATCTGCTGAGAACAATCCAGCCCGTGCGTCTTCGCGCGGCGGCAATCACGGGCGTCAGCGCCATCGAATCCAACGTTGCGCGTTGGCTATTCCGGAACCACCTTGTAACCGTAGAGGTGGATGCCTTCCGGGCCGTCGTCGTTAATCTTGCGGAACTCGACGCGCACGCGCATGCCGATGGCCACCTTGTCCACGGGAACGTCCGTGATCTGCGTCGTGATCCGCCCACCGCCGTCAAGCTGAATGATGCCCAGCGCGTAGGGACTCTGCGTTTCAAAGCCTTGCGGCGCCACACGGATCACGGTGTACGTCAGCAGTTCGCCGCCGAACGGCAGCTTCACCGGCTTGAAACTGCGGTTGCCGTTGCCCGGTTCCACCAGTCGTGGGGGAAAGAACACGCGGCCCGTCTTCGTCGACTTCGCCGCTTCGCCGCGATAACGTTGCGGGATTTCGCGCCAGTAGCGCGCGGTATTGCCTGCCATCTATCGTCTCTCCTTGGCTATCGCTTACAGGGCGCGAAGAATATGAACAATCGCCGAACCGCCCGAGCCGCCCATGTTCTGGGCCAGCCCCACGGTAGGTTTGGAAAGCTGACGGTCGCCGGCCTCGCCGCGGAGCTGGTACGCCAGCTCGACGATCTGCGCGATGCCCGTCGCCCCCACCGGATGGCCCTTCGATTTCAGGCCGCCCGAGGGATTAATGGGAATCTTGCCGCCCAGCGCGGTCGCGCCGTTCGCCGCCGCCTCACCACCCTTACCCAGCGGGAAGAAGCCGAGCGCTTCGGTGACGCCGATTTCGGCGATGGTAAAGCAGTCGTGCACTTCGGCGAAGCTGATGTCCTTCGGTCCCACTCCCGCCATTTTATATGCCTGCTGCGCCGCGAATTCCGTCGAACGGAACGTCGTCAAGTCCTCGCGGTCGTGCAGCGCGATGGTATCGGTGGCTGCGCCCGTGCCGATGACCGTGACGAGCGGATGCTGCTTGAATTTCTTCTTTGCCAGTTCCAGCGGACAGAGAATCACCGCCGCCGCGCCGTCGGTAATCGGCGAGCAGTCGTAGAGCCGTAGCGGATCCGCCACCATCGTCGCCTTCTTCACGTCGTCCAACGATAGCTTCACGCGATACTGGGCGTTGGGATTCATGAATCCGTTGGCGTGGTTCTTCACCGCCACGTGGGCGAGCTGGTCGCGGAAGCGGTCAGCGGGAATCCGGTACTTCGCGCGATAGGCGTTGGCGATCATCGCATAAAGACCGGGGAAGGTCGCCCCGTTGTAGCCTTCGTACTCCTGGTCGGCGGCGGTCGCTAGCGCGTAGGTCGCGCTGCCGCCGTCGACGTCGAGCATCTTCTCCACGCCGCTGACCATCACGATGTCGTTCAGCCCGAGAGCGACTTCCATCCAACCCATGCGCATGGCCAGACCGCCCGAGGCGCAAGCCGATTCGACACGCGCGGCGGGAATCGGGCACTGCCCGAGATAGTCGGCCAGCAGACTTGCCAGGTGCTCCTGCCCGACGAACAGGCCGGGGGACATGGAGCCCACATACAGGGAGTCGATGCGGTCCACGCCCGCATCATCCATCGCCTTCAGTGCGGCCTCGACGAAAATGTCGCGCAGGGACTTTTCCCAGAGCTCGCCCCACTTATTGACGCCGACACCGATCACTGCCACATCACGCATGGATAGTTCCTATGGGTTGGTTGCCGATGCCTGTTCGCCGGAGGCACTATCCTCCGGGCAACCGCCGCGTTCGTTGTTAAATCAGTTTGCGCAGCGCCGGCAGGGCCAGCGTCGCCGCGAAGATCTTCAGCGCGTCCCCGGCCAGAAACGGATAGACGCCCAGTTCCAGCGCGCGCTCCGTGCCCACCAGCAGCGACAGCCAGCTCGCGCCGAAGGCAAGGATCACCGCCGTGCCCGCCAGCATCGCCAGCGCCATCGTCCCTACGCGCTTGTCAAAGCCGCGTTCGGCCAGAAAGCCCGTCACGTACGCCGCCGGCACGAAGCCCAGCAGGTAGCCCGCCGTCGGACCGAAGAAGGGCGCCAGGCCCAGCGCGCCACCGGCGAAAACCGGCAGGCCGCTCGCGCCTTCCGCCAGATAGGCTAGCACCGCCATGCTGCCGCGCACGCTGCCCAGCAGGGTGCCGACCAGAAGGATACCCAGCGTCTGGCCGGTCACCGGCACAGGGCTGAAGGGGAGATAAAAGGAAATCTGCGCCGTGAGTGCGATCAGCAGACTGCCCGCCAAAGTCAAGATGATCTGATACGTCCACCACGCCGCACGGGAGGTATTCTGCGGCGCATATGTTGCTGCAACCGTCATCTGTCACTTTCCGGGGGCCTATTGCCCCGCCATTTTAATTTTGCCACGGAACTTGGCATACGTTCCGTAATCGAGGTAGTACCTTGTTCTCGTCCAATTGCGGCCGCGTCATCGGCGCCAGCCGCGCCTTACCTTTAATGGCGTCGGTCACGGTGTAGACGAAGCCGTCCGAACCCGCGCCGCTGCCGTAACTGACCATAAAAATCCTGTCGCCCGGCTTGGCCACGTCCAGGATGGCGGTCAGCCCCATGGGCGAGGCGCCTGAGTAGGTGTTGCCCAGCCACGGCGTCAGCCAGCCGGTTTCATATTGTTTGCGATTGAAGCCCAGCATCTCCGCCGCCCGCATGGGGAACTTGCCGTTGGGCTGATGGAACACGGCAAACCGGAAATCCGCAGGCGTCATATTCGACATTTCCAGCAGCATCCGCGCAGCTCCCAGTGTCGTCCGGAAATAGGCCGCATCGCCTGTAAACCTACCACCATGTGACGGATAGGATGCGTGTTCGCGCCGCCAGAAGTCCGGCGTGTCGGTCATGAACGACGTCGTGTAGTCCACCGTCGCCAGCACGCCCGGGCCCTTGCCAAAGAGGAAGGCTGCCGCGCCCGCCGACGCCGAATACTCCAGCGCATCGCCCGGAGCACCCTGCGACGTGTCCGCACCGATGCCCAGGCCGTATTTAATCAGACCGGCTTTCACCAGGCCGTAGGAGACAAACATGCCTTCGCTGCCGGCCTTGCAGGCGAACTCCATATCCGCGCAGTGAATCGCCGGCGTCGCGCCGAGCGCTTCCGCCACGGTCGTGCCCGAGGGCTTCACCGCGTAGGGGTGCGATTCCGAACCGATATAAATCGCGCCAATCTCGGCGGCGTTGACGCCCGCGCGGACGACCGCGCGCCGCGCCGCTTCCACCGACATCGTGATGACATCCTGATCCGGGGCCGGCACGCTCTTCTATACAGCATCAAACCGCGCTTGTAGGCGTCGGCGTCGGCACCCCAGACCTTGGCAATCTCTTCCAGTTTAATGCGGTAACGCGGAATGTAGCTGCCATACCCGATGATGCCCACAGGCTCTTCGGTACGCGCGGCTGCCGCCGGACGCGCCGCCTTCGTCGCCGTCGTTTTCACGGCGCTTTTCGACGCGGACTTGCTCGGTGCCTTCGGCATGCATTCTCCCTTTTTCTATACAGATCGCCAGGCCGGCTTAAATGCTTGGGATGTGCTTCTGAGCACAATTCATGAAAATAGCGTTTCTGGAGAAGTTTGTCAAGCTTAGAGAGACTCCTGCCCCGGATCTCCATCCCACAGGCTTCCACCGGGGCAACAAGGCAGGGCATGTCTGCTCTTTTTAACCCCTTAATTGAGCCAAAGGTGCATCCTATGTGCAAAGATTCACGTTATTTGCATAAGAAAGCACTACTTTCGTTGGCCTCTAGAGAGGAGTGCCGCCTGGAATTTTGCCTGGTCGCTGAAGGAGGCCGGGTATTCCAGCTCCGCCAGATAGCGGTCGCCGACCTTCTTCAACTGCGGGAAGATCAGCCCGCGACCCAGGGGGAATTTCTGCGTCCGCAGATCGACTTCCTCACGCAGCGGATCGGTAAAGCACAGCGCCTCCCGCAACGCCACGGCCTGATCTTTGGCGCCCGCGGCTTTGATGTTGCCGATCTGTGCGAGCAGGTCTTCCACGTGCGCGTCGATGGTCGCCAGATTCACGCGGAATTTGCGCTTGCCGTCCTCCATCACTTCCTCAATCGCGCCATTCTTCTGGAAAAAGTGATACATCAAGTTGCGCGCCTTAATGTGCGCCTGCTCGGGGATAAACCTGAGCCCCTGCACCATCGACACCAGCATCGCATAATGCCCGGCTTCGGCGAGCTTGTGGTGGATGATACCGTCGCGGGCCATGCGCGTCATCGCAAACATGCCGAACAACTCGGCCCGGGCTTCTTCCAGCGGCGAATACTCGGCTTCCAGATAATCCCGCGCCTGCTTGCCCTGATGCTGTGGATCCATCGCGCCCGTTGTGTGTCCCAGCTCGTGCAGCGCCGAGTGAATCTGCGCGCCTTCAAACAGGAATTCGCGGTAGTCCTCAAAGGCCGCGTGGACCATGAATTCCTCGGCCATCAAATCGCCCGACATCTTGTGAATCGCCTTGGCCGTGTTGCGGTAGACGAGGTTCACCGAGCCGACGTTAGCGATCACCCAATCATCGTTGGGCAGCGACTGCGCCGCAATCGTCATCGGTGAATTGACATAATCGCCGCTCCAGCTCAGCACATCGACAAAGCGGAGATTCGGCAGCTTAGACGGGTCGACCAGCAGCTTTTTATGATCCCACGGCGCGGTCGCCTCAAGCTCCGGCAGCTTCGCCACCAACGACTTCAGGAGCGCCTGAGCTTCCAGATTCTCCACATACACCGCCCCGGCCGCTTCGCCGCGCGCATTCTTCCAGTTGTCGAGATAGACTTCCAGCGCCGTCGAGAGAATCAAATCCAACGGGGATTTGTGACGGATCCAGAGGAAGTCGGCGATGCGCCGCGATTCCGCCGTGCCATGCCGCAGCTCTTCGATCTTGCCGTCAAGGTAAATGCGAAATTCGGGATAGCGGCAATGGACGCGGGCTTTATCCAAATGGTCAATCACGCGCTTCAGATGCTCGCGGTAGCGCTCTTCGTTCAGGCGCATCACCACCTTGCCGTCCTGACGCTCAGCCATGGCATTGACGACGTTCGCCTGATCGCCCAGCGCATTCCACTCATCTTCCGTCATATCGGCCGGATACAGCCCCGCCTTGTCGGGGAGCGTCAAGCCGTCAAACAGAAACGCCCGTACGGCGGCAAAATCCGCCTCAAGCTCTGCCACCCCCGGCTTTGGTCACCAGTGCCCGCACGTCGCTCTCCGGCAGCATCAGCAGGTGATTCTTGCGCGGCAACAGCGAATAGGGGCTGTTCTGCAGGTTGTAGATCACCCTGTAGTTATGGATCGCCGCCTGTTGCTCCGGTGTGGCCACGGCCCACAGCCGCTCCAGCAGCCGCAGCACGGTGGGGGTTTTCGGCTCGTACTGGTCGCGGTAGACGGGATTCATCATACTGACGGCTTCGGCCAGATGGCCCAGAACCTGAATGTCTTCATCGGTAAAGCCTGTCAGATCAAATTCCACCCGCGCCAGCGCCGCCCGCCGCGGCGGTTCGTCTTTTTGCTGGTAGGGAATAAACTGGATCTCGCTGGGAGCAGCACTCACGGCAAACCTCCACGGTCTATTGTTGATGTACGTGTCCAAAATAGACGGACCCCGCGCCCAAAACCAGAACATACCACATTCCCACAACGGAATCAAGTAGCGCCCAGCTTGCTGGGCTCCGTTAGGGTCTTCCCTCTGGCCTTCCCCTACTTCAGTAGGGGAACGGGAAGGGGTTTCTGTATTACTCCACGACGCCCACCGCAAACTTCAAATACTCCGTTTCCGGCATGGTCGCCAGAATCGGATGATCCGGCGCCTGGCTGCCCTGCGCGACAATCCGTAGTCGACGCCCCGCCTTCACCGCCGCTTCTTTCAGTGTGTCGCGCCACACCGCCCGCTCCACGAGGCCCGAACAGCTTGCCGTGGCCAGCAGCCCGCCCGGCTTCACCGCCGCCATGGCCCGCGCATTCAAGTCGCGGTAAGCACGCAGCGCCGCCGGCACGGTCGTCCGGCTCTTGGCCAGTGCCGGCGGGTCCAGCACCACCACATTGAAGGCGTCGGTCTGATCTTTCAAATAGGGGAAGATGTCTTCCTTTAAAAACGATGCCCGCCAACCGAAGTGGTTCCGCTCCACGACCTCTTGTGCAATCGCCAGCGCAGTTTCCGAAGCATCGACAAACGTCACCTGCTCCGCTCCCGCATACAGCGCGTACAGCCCAAAGCCGCCGGTATAGCAGAACAGGTCCAGTACACGGTCGCCGGGCCGGATGAAGCTCGCCAGCAGTTGCCGGTTAAAGCGCTGATCGAGGAAGTACCCCGTCTTCTGCCCGCCCAGCGGATCGGCCAGGAAATGCATTTCGTCCACAGTAAACGCGTGCCGCCCCTCATGCGTGCCCCACACCAGTTCCCGCGAGGCCGTTAACCCTTCATATTCCCGCGCCCGCATGTCGTTGGCGGCGACAATCGCCCGCGGATTGTACAGTTCCACCAGCGCCGGCACGATCAGCGGCAGCAGCGCATCGATGCCCGCCGTGGACGATTGCAGCACCAGCAAATCGGCAAACCGGTCCACGATCAACCCCGGCAGACCGTCCGCCTCGCTGTAGACCGCGCGATACACGGTCTCCTCCGTGCCCAACAGCCGCGCCCGCAGCTCGCGCGTGGCGAGCAGGCGCTCCCGCACAAAAGTCGCATCCACCGCTACCGGCTCGCGCGCAAGCAGCCGAACCGTAATCAGGCTGTGGGGGTTGGCGGTGCCAATGCCCAAAAAGCCGCCGCGCCCATCCACAACCTCCACGAGGCTCCCCGGAGCCAGAGTCTGGAAGCCGTTTTCCAGCTCATTGGAGAAGATCCAGGCATGCCCCGCCCGCACGCGCCGGTCCGCGTTGCGCTTCAGCCGGACGGACGGGTAACGGCCCGCCGTACTTGTGCCGCCATCGGTTGCTGCCGCCACGATGTGTCTATCCCTTTGTTTCTGTTTGTTCTTGCGTTAAGCCACCCACGCACGGACGGCTTGCTTTTGTGCGCGAAACCAGTTATCTTCTGAAGATTTACCCACAAACATCCGGTCCCCCGCACATGAGCGACATTTTTCACACCATCATTTTGACGGCCCGCCCAGCCGCCGGCAAGAGCGAAGTCATCGACTTCTTAAAGAAACTCGATGCCCCCACGCGACGTAGCCGCTTCCACGTCGGTGAGATTGTTGAAATCGATGACTTCCCCTACATCTGGGAGAAATTCGAAGAGGACCAGATCCTCTCCGAAGTGGGCCGCGAACGCCTTTGGACCGACAAGAAGCTCTACTTCAAAGAAGAATGGGCCTGGGACTTCTTCCTGATGAAGATGAACGTGGCCTTCCGCCGCCACCTCGCCGAAGGCGATGCCGGCAAGACGGTGCTCTTCGAATTCGCTCGCGGCGGCGAGCATGGCATTCAGCACGCCCTCGACATCATCTCCCCCGAGGTCCTGCGCCGCGCCGGGATCCTCTATTTGCAGGTCTCATATGAGGAATCCGTGCGCAAGAACCGCCGCCGCTTCAAGCCCGAACTGGCGCACTCGGTGCTCTACCACAGCCTACCCGACGAGAAGATGGAGTTCTATTACAAGCTGAACGACTGGAATCAGATCGCCAGCGGCTTAAACGGAACCATCACCCCGCAAGGCGTCGAGGTTCCGTTTTCTGTGCTCGTCAATGAGCCCGAAGTCACCGACAATCCGCAGAAGCTCGGCCCCGCGCTGGAAGACACTCTGAATCGCCTCTGGAAACACTATCACGCCGTGGAAACCGTCTGATATGCCTACCCCTCTCAAACCGAAAACCTTCCGCCGCGTCGAAAAAACCTGGGACGAATTCTGGGCCGAATTCTGGCGCATCCGCCTCGTGCAGAACGACGAAGCCGTGGTCTGGAAAAACCAGCAGGTCATCGCATTCGCCAACGATGTGCTGGGCGTCAAGCCCGGCATGACCCTGCTCGATCTCGGCTGCGGCGCAGGCTATCAGGCGCTGCTCTTTGCCGAACAGGGCGTCACGGTCCACGGCGTAGACATCTCTCCCCGCTCATCAAGCACGCCAACGCCCAGGCTAAAAAGCGCAAACTGCCCGCGACGTTCAGTGTCGGCGACATGCGCACCTTCGTGGCCGACGAACCCTTCGACCGCGTCGCGATCCTCGGCATGAGCTTCGGCTTCGGTTCGGATGAGGACAACATCACAACGCTTGCCAACGTTTTTCGCTCGGTCAAGCCCGGCGGCAAAGTCCTCATTACCGGCCAGCACCCTTATTCCGCCTCGACGCACACCGGACCGGAATGGGTCGAGACTGACGAAGGCTACCTCGTGCACCAGGGCACGTTCGATCCTATGACCAGCCGTCTCGGCGGCATCTGGGAACTCGTCCGTCCCGACGGCACTATCGTCACCGAAGGCGACAATCCAGAATCCGACGGCATTCGCTGCTATTCGGTGCCCGAACTGACGCGGTTGCTCGGCGAAGCCGGCTTCGCCCACGCCAGCTTCTACGGTTCGTGGCTGCTGCCGCCGATGGAAATTCAGTGGTTTTCGATGGAAATGATCACGGTGGCCGAGCGCCCCGCCGAAAAAGGCGCGCGTTCCCGCGGCCGCTCACGCTAACGCCAAGAAATGGATGTCGATCGCTTTGCTCGCTGCCAATCTGTCCGCTTCGAAACCCGAGCCGCGTTCGCTGACGACGTCCCTCGGTCCGCTGCTTCTGAGTTCGCCCGCTTTGCTCGCCCCTATGGCCGGCTACACCGACTCCGCCATGCGCCGCATTTGCCGGCGCTATGGCGCGGGGATGGTGTTTTCCGAAATGCTCTCGGGCGAGGGCGCGCGCCGCGATAACGCCAAGACGTTCCGCATGGCCAGTTTTGCGCCCGAAGAACGCCCCTACTTCATTCAGTTCTTCGCCACCAATCCCGAGCAGGCCGCCGACGCCACGCGCGTCTTAAGCCAGATGCAGCCCGACGGCCTCGATCTGAACTTCGGCTGCCCGGTGAAGAAGATCATTCTCAACCAGGGCGGCTCGGCGCTGTTGAAGGACATTCCGCTGCTGGCGCGCATCGTCGAGGCGGCGGTTAAGGCGACGAACGTTCCCGTTTCCGTCAAGATCCGCTCGGGCTGGGACCGCCGCTCACTCAACGCCATCGAAGTCGCGCGCGCCGTGGCCGACGCCGGCGCCGCCTGGGTAACGATCCACGCCCGCACCCGCAACGAATTCTACATGGGACGCGCGCACTGGGAGTGGATCGGCGAAGTCAAGGCTGCCGTCAACATTCCCGTCATCGGCAACGGCGACGTGCGCACCCCCGAGGACGTGAAGACGCTGCTCGATTCGACGCACTGCGACGCCGTGATGATCGGCCGCGGCGCGATGGGCTATCCGTTTATCTTCCGCGAGATCAACCATCTGCTTGAAACCGGCGAGCATCTCCCAGCGCCAACGCCTATGGACCGGTTTGAGTCGGCGCGTCTGCAATTGTTATGGATGGTTGAGCAGTGGGGTGACCGCCGTGGCACGCTGGAGTTCCGTAAGCATCTGCTGACCTACGTGCGCGGCCTGCCCAACAGCGTTGCTTTCAAGCTCGAAGCGATGAAGCCCAAAGAGCCGCAGGCGGTGATTGCCGCCATGGAACGCTACCTGTCGAGTCTCCCAGATGAGCCGTTCCCTCGCCCCCCCTTCACCGTGCTGGAAGAAACCTCTCCGCAGGAGAAGTTCCCCCTGCGCTGACTTTCAGCGTTTGACGGGTAGGTTCAGCTCTTTGATTACAAGCGACCCCAATTCCTCGCGGATCTGATCGCGTAAGTCCGCAAACACTTCCGCGATCTCCTGACCGGGCCGGAAGTGAATCGGGTCGGGATAGCCCCTGTGGACGATCTTGCGCGCGTTCGGGAAGTACGGACACATCGCGTGCGCGTTATCGCAGACTGTGATCACCAGGTCCATGGGGATTTGCAGGAACTCGTCCACGCTCTTGGAGTAATGCGCCGAGGCGTCAATTCCCGCGGCTTCCAAAGCGGCGATCGTCGCCGGATGTACACGGCTCGGATGCGTTCCCGCCGAATAGACGTCAATCCACTTGCCGAAGTCCGCCCGCAGCACACCCTCCGCCAACTGGCTGCGCATCGAGTTGCCGGTGCAGATCACCAGCACTTTCGGTTTGTCGTTCATGGTATCTCCCGCAGTCGCGGTTTGGTGTCTGCCACTATCGGCCCTTTGGCCTTTCGAATTTCGTCGCTGATCACATCGCTGAGCAGATCCGCTGTCGGTTCCAGCCGTCGCGGTTCAAATCCCAGATATTCCGCCCACTGCGAAACCGCCACGTAATCAATGGACGCCACACGGTAAGTGCGCGTGATGTCCACCGGACTTCCGTTCACGGAACTATCCACCAACCGCAGTGCCGCCGAATCCGCGCCGGTATCGTACGCAATGTCCATCCCCGACATTTCCAGCACGCCGTGGGTTTTTAACGCGGCACCACGCGCCTGCTCCGTCGCCAGTTTCATCAATTCCGCGCCGGTCGCTTCGAAGACGACCACGCTGTTACTGAACGGCAGCAGTTCCATCACGTCGAGCATCGTCACCGGACCGTTGTTGATATTCCGCCGGATGCCGCCCGCATTGACCACCGCGACATCGGTCTGATACCGTTCCCGCAGCCGGTCACAGATCCAGTTGCCCACATTGCTCGTGCTGCTGTAGCCGCGCTCCCACGGAGTCGCCAGCGTGCCGATCACCTGTCCATATTGCGCTTGAATCGCCACTTCGAGGCTGTCACACAGTATCGCAACGCTGTTCGTCTGTCGCTGGTCGCTGGCGACTAACTCGATGAGCGTATCGCTGTAACTGACGACGCTGTCGCCGTCCAGGGCCAGTCTCAGCATCCCGAGGTTCTTCAGATGCTCGCCCGCCTGCACGATGAGCACGTCGTTGACGCGCCGTGGTTGCCGGAGCCGTGTGTGGCTGTGCCCACCGACGATCACGTCTACGCCCGTCACCCGCGTCGCCAGCACGCTGTCGGCCTCGACGCCCATGTGCGTTAACAGCACCAGCACGTCCGTCTGCGCTTCGAGTTCCGCGATCCGCACCCGCGCCGTCGTGGCGGCATCCTCGATCACAAACGGTTCCAGCGATGTGCGCGCCACGACGCCCGCCAGATCGTCGAGCAGCAGGCCGATCACGCCCACGCGCAAGCCGTTCACCGCGAAGACACGCGACGCCGCCGTCACCGCGCGACCGTCCGCCTTCTCCTTCAGATTGGCCGCCAGAATCGGGTGCGACGCCGCCGCCACATAATGCCGAAGATGCTCCGCGCCCTGATCGAATTCGTGATTGCCCAGGCACGAGGCCGAGACTCCGCAGCGCGCGAACAGTTCCAGCAGCGCCCCGCCCTTCACGCCGCGGTACTCGATGTTGCAGATCGGGTTGCCCGTCATCGCGTCGCCCGCGTCGAGGTAGAGCGAGCCTGGATGCTTCTGCCGCAGACTGTCGAGCCGTGTCTTCAGCGCTACAAAGCCGCCCACCAGCGCCGTGTCCGCGCGCCAATGGGCCGGTTCCGGCACGAAATGGCCGTGACTGTCGTTCGTGTGAAATATCACCAACTCGCGGGGTTTCGCCTGGCTCAGGGTTGTGCCCATCGCGAGCAGCAGCACCATCAGCAACTGCCGCATTCTTTCCTCGCTGTGTCTTTTTCTGAATATACGCACTTCTTAAGGCGGATGCAACCCTCGCCCCTGCGCCGCCCCCCGTCGCACCTACTTTCCGAGGTTCCGCCCTGCGAGTCCTGTTGACCGCCTATGTGCGCTTTCCCAATGCCCTCGCCTGGCATGCTTTAGAGGTCGCGCGCGGCCTGCAGCACGCCGGGCACGACGTCCTGCTTTTCTGCCAGCACGCTTCGCCCCTGGCCGCCTGGACGCGTGCCGCCGGCATTGCCGCAAGCGACGACTATAATCTCAATGCCACGCATCCGCGCGACATGCTGGGCGGCCTCGCCGCGCTGCGCCGCGCGCTGCGCGAATACCGGCCCGACATCCTGAACCCGCACTGCCCGCCGGGGCATTCCTATCTGTCGCTGGCGCGACAACTCGACAAATCGCGCATCCCCCTGATCCGCACTGTGGCCGATCCGCGCGTGCCCCACAAGAACCCGGTCAACTCTTCGGCTGCACCGTCGCCACACCGACGGTTTCATCTTCACCTCGCACTCGTCGCTGCGCCGCTATGAAACGGTGTTCGCCGGCGCGGCGCCGCAAACGCAGGTCATCTTTCCAGGCTTCCGGGCGGATGACTTTGTCGCTGGCACGGACACGGCCCGCTGGCGCGAGCAGTTGAACCTGCGTGCCGATCACCTCCTCGTCGGCACCATTGCACGTATGGCTCCCGAAAAGGGCCAGGAAGTGCTGCTCGAAGCGCTGTCACTGCTGCCCGAATCCGAACGTGCCCGGATCTTCTGCGTCATCGCCGGCGATGATTCGCCCCGCCGCGGCCAGGCAGAACTCGCCGCCATCGCCCGCCGTTTCGGTGTCGAGAGTGGTGTCACGTTTCCCGGAAAACTTGCGGATGTGCGCTCGCTGATGCGCGAGCTGGATCTGGCCGTCATCACCTCGCTGCGCAGCGAAGCCGTCTGCCGCGTTGCCCTCGAATACATGAGTTTCGGAGTCCCCGTCGTTACCAGCGACGTCAACATCTTGCCCGAAGTCGTGCGCAACGGCGTAAACGGCGCGGTTTTTCCCAACCGCAACGCCCGCGCCCTGGCGGACCTCCTGCGCGCTGCGCTGCGCGATCCCGCTCTATGGCGCGCCCGCGGTGACGCCGGACGCGTACTTGTGCACTCGGAGTTCAGTCTGGCGCGCGAGATCCAGAAGCACGACGGACTTCTTTGCGCGTGTAAGGGCGGTGCGATGACCGACAAGCTCCCCATTTCGCTGGTCGTGATTACGCTGAACGAAGCGGCCAATCTCGCGCGCTGCCTGCGCGCCGCCGACTTCTGCCGCGAAATCATCGTCGTCGATTCCGGCTCCACCGACGGCACCCTGAACATCGCCGCCGAATTCGGCGCGCGCATATTAAACCGTGCGTGGACCGGCTACCGCGATCAGAAGAATTTCGGCACCGCCGCCGCCATGGAACCGTGGGTGCTCTGCATCGACGCCGATGAAGTGGTCTCGCCCGAACTGCACCGTGCGCTGCTCGACGCCTTCCACACGGAGCCCGCCGTCGACGCCTTCGAGATCAACCGCCACAGCATTTACGCGGGCCGCCTCATCAATCACGGCGGCTGGTATCCGCAGTGGCGGCTCTTTCTCTATCGCCAGGGCAAGGCCGAATGGGCCGGCGCCGAGCCACACACCACCGTCGAGTTTCACGGAACGCGCACGGCGAGGCTCGCGGGCGACCTCTACCACTACACCTACGCCGACATCCGCCAGCACATCCGCAAAAACGTCTCCGCCGCCTACGACGGCGCCGTCGCCATGCACAACCGCGGCCGCCGCGCCACCCTCGCCGATTTTCTGCTGCGCGGGCCGTGGTCATTTTTCCGCGGCTACATTCTGCTGCGCGGCTTTCTGGATGGCTTCTACGGCTTCGTCATCGCCCTCTCGGCTGGATTCTACACCTTTCTCAAGTACGCCATGCTGCATGAAATGAACCTCCGGCACCGCCATCAGCCGTTGCCGGACGCCGTTCCCGAAGCGAAGTCCCGCCGCTGATGCGCATATCCGCCCTGCTCTTCCGCCGCGTCGGCGACAGCCTGCTCGCCACCCCCGCGTTGCGCGCGCTCCGCGAGCGTTATCCCGCCGCCCGGCTCACCGTCATTGCCGAGCCCCATGTGGCCCGCGTCTTCGCCGGCAATCCGCACGTCACCCGCGTGGTCGTCATCGACGGCGTACCCTCCGTCCTGCGCCTCGCCGCCACCGTCCGGGATGACGGCCGCCCCGATATGACACTCGATTTCCTCTCCGATCCGCGCAGCGCCATCGCCTGTCTGCTTAGCGGCGCGCGTCGTCGCGTGGGTATTGGCCGCCGCTGGGCCTTCACCGATTCCGTCCCCGCCCAGGACCCCGCGCGTCCCGTCTACAGCGCGCAGCACAAGCTGCAACTCGTCACAACCCTGGGCATTCCCGCATCGGATTTGAAAACGGAATTCTATCTGAACAGCGACGACCACGAATTCGCCGCCGCCGCCTGGGACAAGCGCGGCTGGAAGGACGCGACATCCATTACCGCATTCTTCGTCCATAGCCGCCGCGAGTACAAGCGCTGGCCCGCTGACGACTTCTGCGATGTCATCCGCCGTTTGCTCGACGAGCGCCTCTCCACGCCGCTGATCCTCGTGACGCCGGGCGATGAAAGTGCCGTCGCCGAAGTGCGAGCGCGCGCGGCTCTGCCGGCGGAAAACGTGCTGCCAATTCAGGACCTCGGCCAGCTTGGCGCGGTGCTTGCGCGCTGCCGCCTGCTGATCGGCAACGACGGCGGCCCCAAACACGTCGCCGTGGCGCTCGACATTCCCACCGTCACCATCTTCGGCCCCGACCCCTTCGTCTACTGGACGCCGCCCGATCGCGAGCGCCATGTCGCCATTACCTCCGGCGGTGTCGGCGCGTCCGGCCAGGGCCCCGTCAGTGACGTGTCCGCCGAAGCCGTCTTCGCCGCCGCCCGCTCACTGCTGGAAAGCGCACGCTCATGAGTGCCGCGCCGCAGTCCATTCTCGCCTTCCGTAACGGCTCCATCGGCAACACCCTCGCCGCCGTCCCCGCCCTGCGCGCGCTGCGCAAGCGATACCCCGACACGGCGCTCAGCGTCGTCGTCGATCCCGTCGGCCAGGAGCTGCTTGCGCATTGCCCGTGGATCACACGGCTCATCGTCTACGACAAGCACGGCCGCGATCGCGGCCTGGGCGGCTGGCTGCGCGTCGTGCGCGAACTGCGTGCGGTGGCGCCCACGCACGCCGTACTTTTCAAACGCTTCTTTCGCAACGGGCTGCTCGCCCGGGCTTCGGGCGCGCCTGTCCGTGCGGGGTTTGCCACCGCGGGCCGCGCCCCGTTCCTGAATCGCACGCTGCCCTACGACGAGTCGCTGCCCATCGTCGATCTGAACCTCCGCCTCGCCGCGTTGCTCGACGCGCCGCCCGCGGGCCGCGAACTGGAGATCTTTCATTCCGATAGTGACCGGCAGTTCGCCCGCGAAATTCTCACGCAGCACAGCCTCGAACCCCGGCGTTTCCTCGTTGCGCACTATGGCGGCCAGACCACTGCGCCCGATTTTCTGCCCGTCGCGCGCTTTGTGGAGCTGCTGCGCGCGTTCAATGTCCAGGGGGAACCAATGCTGCTCATCGGGCATGGCCGCGCCGAAGCCGCCTCGGCCGATGCCATTGCCCAGCAGTATCCGCCGGCAATTCCCCGCACGGGGTTGCCGCTGCGGACCACAGCCGCGCTGCTGGAAAAAGCGCGCCTCTTCCTCGGTTTCAACTCCGGCCCCGCACACATCGCCGCCGCCGTCAATCTGCCCGAATTCATCCTCTACCGACCCGACGCCCACGCGCCCGCGGAGATCCGCAAGTGGTGTCCGCCCACCGAACTGGCCCACCCGCTGCTGCCGCCGCCGCTGGATGACGATGCCGCCTGGAGCCGCTTCCTCGGCAACGTGCATGCTCTGGCCGCCACCTTCTCGCCGCAACCTACGTCCCCCTCGCGTGGAACCTGACACCGTTTCGGTCATCATTCCCAACCTCAACGGCGCGCCCTATCTTCGGGCGTGCCTTTCGTCGCTGGAGTCGCAGGCCATCGCCCCCCGCCGCCTCGAAATCATCCTCATCGACAACGCCAGCACCGACAACAGCGTCGCCATCGTCGAACGCCACTTCCCTACAGTGCGTCTCCTTCGCAATGCGCAGAACGTGGGATTCACCCCGGCGATCAACCAGGGCATCGACGCCGCACGCGGTACTTGCATCCTGTTGCTGAACAACGACACGGAGCTTCTGCCCGGCGCTCTGCCCGCATTGCTCGATGCGCTGGATGCGGGCCCCCCCGAACTGGGTGGCGTGCAGCCGCTGCTGCTGCGGGCCGCGGATCCGTCGCTCGTCGACAGCGCAGGCATCGCTTTGGAGCCGCGCTTCCGCGCCCGCGACGACCTGCACGGCCAGCCGCGCTCCCTCGCGCCCGCGTCGCCCACGGAAATCTGGGGCCTTTGCGCAGGCTGCACCCTCATCCGCCGGGACGTGTTCGACCGCTGCGGCGTGTTCGATCCCGATTTCTTCGCCGAGTGGGACGACGTGGATTTCAGCCTCCGCGCCCGCTGGTGCGGCTTCCGCTTTCTGCTGGTGCCCGCCGCCACCGTGCTGCATCACCGCTCGCCAACCTCCAATCGCGCCCCCGCCGCCAAGATCGCCCGCCATCGCCGCAATCAGCTCCTCACCATGCTGAAAGCGCTGCCGGCGGGCATGCGTGGCCGGCTCATTGGCTACCGCCTGCTGCGCGACCTCTCCATGCTCCCCCATTACCTCCGCCATCACGAACTGCGCGCCATGCTGGGCGTCTGGCGCGAGGCGTTTGCCATGCGCGGCGTCATGCACGCGCGGCGTTCGGAGCTGATGCAACAGGCCACACGCTCGTCGGCGGAAATGCGTGCCGATCTTCATGCCTTCATGCGACGGGGCGCGGCTAAGTGAGCGCGCCGCTATCCATCGGCGTCGCCATCCCCGCCTACAACAATGTGGACAGCCTGCGCCGCTGCCTGCAATCCCTCGCGCGATTCGTTCCCGACGCGGTGGTTGTCGTGGTGGACGACAGCGGCAGCGGCAAAATCGCCCAGGCGCTGCAGCCGGAATTTCCCGGCGTCTGCTGGAAGATTCACGACACCAATCGCGGCTTCGGCCGCTCCGCCACCACCGCCGTTGCCGAATGCCCCGCCGACATCGTCATTCTGCTGAACGACGACGTGGAACTGCTGATCGACCCCTGCCCCGCCCTGCTCGCCGCCTTCGCCGATCCTGCGCTCTTTGCCGTCACCTTCCACTCGCAGACGGCCACCGGCGAGTTCCGCGAAGGGGCCAAGCGCCTCGTCTGGCCCCTGGGCTTTCCGCGCATTCTTCACAATGAGCGCGACCAGCGCCCCGCTTATGGCGGCGTGCAGCCCTCCGATTATGCCGTGGGCGGCCATGCTGCCTATCGCCGCGAGCGGTTTCACGACCTCGGCGGATTTGATTCCCTCTTCGACCCCTTCTACTGGGAAGACGTGGACCTCTGCCAACGCGCCCGGCGCCGCGACTGGCCCACGATCTACCTCCCATCAATCGAAGTCCGCCACGACGAGCACGGCGCCATCCGCTCCTCCTTCGACGCTACCTACATCCGCGAGATCACGCTGCGCAACCGCCTGCTGTTCGCCTGGCGGCATCTGCCCGCGCATCTTTGGCCGCTGCACGCGCTGGCGTTGGGTTACGAACTGCTCGCCTCCGCGCTCTCGCGCGACCGCATTTTTCTGCGCGCCTTTTCCGACGCGCGCGCACGCCGCCGCGCCTCTCGATAGCAAAAGCCCGGGATTTCCTCCCGGGCTTTTACGATGTCTCCAATCCGTAAGCGCTCAGCAATTCCGGTTGCGCCAGCAAGTCGGCGGTCTCTCCCGACCACGCCAGTTCACCCCCCGCCATCACCCACGCCCGCCCTCCCAGGCCGCGCATCAAATCCAAATCGTGCGTCACCACCACCAGAATGCGCTCCGGGTTCACCCACTCCCGCAACAACGTCACCATCCGCCGGTTATAATCCCAGTCGAGGCCAATCGTCGGCTCGTCCAGCACCAGCAGCTTCGGCTCGCGAGCAAGCTGCAGCGCAATCGCCACCAGCCGCCCGTAGCCTGCCGAAAGATGATACGGATGCTTCTGCGCAATCGCTGCAAACGGAATACCGAGCTGCGCGAAGTAGTCCGCCTTCAGCGCCGCGCCGTTGCCAGTCCAATGCTCCAGCTCCGCCTGCACCGAATCTTCAAAATAGATGCTCTCCGGAAATTGAAACACGTACGCAATCTCGCCCTGCTGCTCTCCAACCGCCTGGCCATTCAGCAGTACCATTCCCCGCTCGGGTGGCAGCATCCCCGCCAGCAGGTAGCTCAGCGACGACTTGCCCGAGCCCGACGGTCCGCAAATCACGTGCGCCGTTCCCGCTTCAAACACCGCGCTCACATCTTTCACGGCGCTCCGCACGCCGCCGCGATAGCGCCATGAAAAACTGACGTGGTCCACGCGCAGGCTCATAGCGGCAGCGCCCCGGTGGCGGCCAGCAACTCCTGCCGCAAGCATTCGCGCACGGTTTCGTCCTTCAGCAGCAGATAGCGGTCCGCCTCCGGAAGCCCACGCGTGTGCGGCAGCACCCACAACAGCCCGCATTGCCCGCGCACGGCGTCCACGCCACGCAGCAGCTCCGCCGTGAAGGCGCATCGAGAAACGAATCGGGTTCGTCCAAGAGCAAAAACGGCGGCGCCCAGGCCATCGTCGCCGCCAGCGCCACGCGCTGCTTTTGCCCGCCGGAAAGCGCCTCCGGTGGCGATGCGGCCAGCTCCGTCAGGCCGAAACGCGCAAGCAATCCATCCACGACGCGCCGGATCTCCGACGGCTGCTCGCCCCGCAGTTCCAGCCCCAGTGCAATCTCTTCCTCGACCGTCGGCGCGATCATCTGATGATCCGGATTCTGAAACAATATCCCCACGCGGTTGCGCGGGGATTCGTCGCTCTCGCCATGAATGTAAACGCGTCCGCCCGTCGGCGGCAGCAACCCCGATAGGATGCGCAGCAGCGTCGTCTTGCCGCTCCCGTTCCGTCCCGCCAGCACCACGCGCTCTCCCGTGCCCAGATTCAGACTCACATCCGTCAGCAGTGGCGGCTGTCCCGCAAATCCGAAGCTTACTTGCTCGGCTCTAAGTTCGCGCATCCAGCGCCTCGCGCAGCCGTTTGGCAATCCGCCGCGAGGCTTCCGAGCGCGCCTCGACAAATGCCCGCGCTGGCGTGCGCAGCACGGCCTCGAAATCCGCCCGCGTCAGCCAATCCGCCAGCAGTGTCGTCACCTGCCGGCGTCCTGTCACCACCGCCAGAATCTTTTCCATTTCTGCCATGCGCGCTTCGTGCGACACGCCGATGTTCGGCCCGGTCATCACCGGCAGCCCCGCCGCCATCGGTTCCAGCACGCTGTGCACACCCTTGCCGAAGCCGCCGCCTACATAAGCGACCTGGCCCACGCGGTAAAGATCCGCCAGAATTCCCGTGCGGTTGATCAGCAGCACCTGCGCATCAGACACGTTTAGCTTCTGGTCCACGTCGCGCAATTTCAGGTTATATTGCGAACATAAATCCGCGATGCGCGCCTTCGCCTTCTTCGACGGATCGTGCGGCACGATCACAGTCAGGAGTCCCGGTACGCGCTCGGCCAGTTCGCTGAGCACCGGCAGCAGCAGTTGCTCGTCGTCCGCGTGCGTGCTGCCCGCTACCAACACGGGCCTCCCCGCGCATGCCGCCTCAACCCCCTCCGGCAGCGGCGCTTTGCGAGCGATCCGCGCCAGCACACGGTCAAAGCGCGAGTCGCCCATCGCCTCCACACGCACGCTGTCGCCCACGATGAAACGCGCCCGCCCGGCGTCCTCCGACGACACCGTCATGATTTCCGCAAACGCCGCATACACCGCCGCATGAAACTGCCGCGCCACCGGCCAGAGCCGCAGTGACTTTGCGTGGAAATTGCCGTTGATCAGGAACGTCGGAATGCCACGGTCGTGCGCCTGCCACACAAGGTTCGGCCAGATGTCGTGCTTCGTGATCGCCACCACCGACGGCTGCAGCGCGTCGAGATAGCGTTTCACGTCATCCGCCATGTCCAACGGACTGTAATCGGCAAAATCAAAATCGCTGCCCTTCTGCGCCGCGGCGCGCGCCGACGGCGAAAAATAGTTCACCACCAGCGCCACCTGCGCCCGGTCGAACTCCTGCGCCAGTGGCCGCAGCGCCTCCAGCTCGCCCGCCGACGCACAGTGAAACAGCACCACCGGTCGCGCTTCCTTCCGCCGGAACAATGCCACGCGTTCCACCAGACCCACGCGCCCCGCCAGTCCCGCGCGCACCTTCGGAATGAACGGCGCAAAAGCGCGTGATCCTCCCCACAGCAGCGGGAGGATCATGCGATTATAGGCCGCACGGTAGAACGCGGAACTCAATGTGATTCTGCTCCCGTATCCGTACAAAGACGCTTGACAGCGGCCAGGACCATCAAGGATGAAGTCTCAAGCATACAACGAAAATGACCTTCCGGACAATGCTCGCTGCCGATAGCCGTGCACGGACGGCAATACAGACCGTGCTCCAGCACTTCAGCGCGCGCGCGATATGGATAAAAACCGAATTCTTCCACCGTGGGGCCGAAGATCGCCGCGACCGGCGTTCCCACTCCCGCCGCCAGGTGCATCAGCCCCGAATCGTTGCTCACCACCGCCGCCGCCTGCGCAAAAATCGCCGCCGCTTCCACAATCGAGCGGCCTCCGAGCGTGACCGCTCCGGGAATCGCGCCGGCAATCTCGGCCACCAGCGCCTCCTCGGCGGGACCGCCCACCACCAGCACGTCCATCCCTTCCGCGCGCAGACCGCGCCCCAACTCCATCCAGCGCTCCGCCGGCCAGCGCTTCGTCGCATGCCGCGCTCCCGGGCAC
This sequence comes from uncultured bacterium, assembly GCA_963735175.1. GTDB lineage: Bacteria > Electryoneota > RPQS01 > RPQS01 > RPQS01 > CAVTJX01. Next base: position 25,233 of record CAVTJX010000016.1, read on the forward strand.
AGCGCCACGAACCGCGCGGCGCCCAGTCCCAGCGTGGGCACAAATGCCGTCGCCCACTCGCGCGCCGCCGCGGGCACAACCAGTTCCAAACCCCGGCCGTCGTCGGTTGCGCCCAGCTTGGTGATCGCGTCGAGGTAGCGCTCCGGCACCGCCTTCCCATCGCCGTAGAAATTCTTCTTGAACCGGATCAGCAGCCAGCGTCGCAGCCGGTAACGCTTGGCTTTGGTCCAGAACACCGGCAGCGTCGTGGCCCGCAGGAAGGCGCTACGCGGACTGTTCTGCAAGTCCACCAGCACCGCATAGCGCCGCGCCAGTTGCCCGCGCAGCCGCCACAGCCCGCCAATGCCTTCACGGCGGTCAAACGTCAGCACGCGGTCCGGACCGGGAATCAGCCGCGCCGCATCTGCGAACTCGCGCGCCACCAGCAGATGCAGCGAACTGGCCGGAAACCGCTCCCGCAGCCGGCGCAGCGCCGGCGCGGTCAGCAGAATATCACCCAGCGAAGACAAGCGGATCACGAGGATCGGCTCGTCCGGCCCCGTCGCGCTGCCGTCACTTCGCGATTTCAAAATGCCCAGCCAGCGTACCCGCTTCCGCCGCTTTACTCTCGCCCTGCAACAGCACGTAGCCGTTGACCGCCGCCTTGCCTGTCGCGTCAAAACCCTCGCCGCCATTCACAAACATGGCATAGGCCAACGCCTGCGCGGTCGCCGCGTCCGCGGCCTGCACAATGGCGCCCGAGTATTTTTCCGCCGGCAGACCTGTGCGCGGATCGAGCAGCGAGTGATACGCCTTGCCACCGGCGTTAAACCTGCCTTCGGTCGAAGCCGCCAGCGCCACACCGCCCGCCGGCACCCACACCGATGCCCACGCGCTGTCACCCTCGGCCGGATTCGGCAGCGTCACGCGAAAGCCGCGTTTGTCGGGCGGATCACCTACTGTGCGGCACACGTGAGGCGTACGGACCAGCGCCGTGCGAATCCCCTTCGCCGCAAGCTGCTCCACTGCCAGATCCAGCGCGTACCCCAGCGCGATCTCTCGCACGTCAAACCGCATTCCCTTGCGCGCCAGCAGGATCGAATTCCCCGCCACAAACATTCCGCCGTTCGCTACCAGCACCTTGGCGGTGTCCAGCTCGGCCTGCGTCGGAATCCGCGGCTGGGAATCGAATCCCCAGATATCGAGCATCGGACCGTAGCGAATGTCAAAAGCCTGCCCCGATGCATCGTACAGACGCAGCGATTTCATCAGCATCTCGAACACCGGCGGATCGGCGGTGATCGACTGCTGCCCGGCTCCGCGCGAAATGCCTGAAACCTGGTTGTCCGGGCCTTGCTGCAGCACCTTCTTGTCCCAGTCTGCCATCTGCGCAAAGATTTCCGCGTAGAGCGGCTGCATGTCTTCGAGCTTGATGCCGGGATCAAACACCGTAATCGTCACATCGGTGCCCAGCACCCGCCGCGTTTCCGTCGGCGCAACCTTTTTGGCGCAACCACTCAGCAGCGAGAATGCCAGCACCAGCGCCGCGAACACCAGACATCGGAAGTTCCGGGAATGCCACATGGCCGTTTCCTCACACTATTTTCTTCGGTCCAGAGACTGTTCAATAAAAAATTGACCGGCACATCATGCGGCGGGGACGAGTCTCACAAAGAACCGCTTCCCCACCTTCAGCAGCCGCGGCTGCGCGACCGTCACCCGCGCCATCACATCCGCAACTTTTTCACCGTCGAGCTGCACGCCGCCGCCCTCAATCAGCCGCCGCGCTTCGGAATTCGACTTCGCCCCCCCCGAGTCCACGATCAGCTTCGCCAGCGGAATCTCGCCGTTTTCCGGGCACCCGGTACTCCGCCACATCCTCCGGCACTTCCTTCTTGGCAAAGAGCTTATCGAACTCCGCTTCCGCCTGCTCCGCGGCCGCGCGCGAATGATAGAGTGCCACCAGCTCCCGTGCCAGACGGCGCTTGGCGTCGCGAGGATTCATCCGCCCGCCGCTCATCTCCGCACCCACGGCTTTAATCTCCTCCGTTGGCACTTCCGTCGCAAGCGTCAGATAGGGCACAATCATCGTATCAGGAATCGACAGCGTCTTGCCGTAGATTTCCTGCGCCGGTTCGTGGATGCCGATGTAATTGCCCAACGACTTCGACATCTTGTCCACACCATCCGTCCCCGGCAGCAACGGCAACATGAGGCACACCTGCGGCTCCAGACCGAACTTCTCCTGCAGCGTGCGCCCCAGCAACAGGTTGAATTTCTGGTCCGTCCCCCCCAGCTCCACGTCGGACTTCAGGGCCACCGAATCGTAAGCCTGCAACAGCGGATACATGAATTCGAGAATCGAAATCGGCTGTTTCGCCGTGTAACGCTTGTCAAAGTCGTCCCGCTCCAGCATCTGCGCCACCGTCGCATACGACGTCAGGCGGATAAAATCATACGGCGAGAGTGTTCCTAACCATTCCGAATTGAAACGGATTTGCGTCTTTTCGGGATCAAGATCTTAAACACCTGCTCGCGATACGTCTCCGCGTTCCGCTGAATATCTTCCTCCGTCATCGCCGGTCGCGTCTTCGAACGCCCCGAGGGATCCCCCACACGCCCCGTAAAGTCTCCGATTAAAAACACCACCGTGTGTCCCAGATCCTGAAACTGTTTCAGCTTGCGGATGGAAACGGTATGCCCGATATGCAGGTCCGGCGCGGTGGGATCGAAGCCTTCTTTCACGATCGAGAGGCGTGCCGGTCTTCACCGACCGCGCCAGCTTGCGTTCGAGTTCTTCGACCTGGATCACTTCCTCCGCGCCCCGCAGGAGGAGACGAAGTTGTTCTTTGACAGGCGGAAAATTCACAGCGTCACCGGTTAGTCTTCAGGCGGCTCTTCATTTCGCGGTCGATCTCGCGGCTCATCCGCGCCTTCTTCCTTTTGCCGTCGCTTGTCATACATTTTCTTGCCCTGCGCCACGGCGATCTCCACTTTCAGGTACGGCCCCTTAAAGTAAAGCGTCAGCGGAATCACCGTGTTGCCCTTCTCCTCGATCTGCCGCTTCAGCTTGCGCAGTTCCTCGGAATGCAGCAGCAGTTTCCGCCGCCGCCGCTCCTCATGCTCAGTATAGCCCCGGTCGCGGTAGGCGTCGAGATGCTCAGATTGTAAAGAAACAGCTCCCCATTCTCGAAGGCCGCGTAAGAATCCACCAGCCCCACATGACCCGCCCGCACGGACTTGACTTCCGTGCCGAACAAGGCGATGCCAGCCTCGAAGCGCTGGAAGGATAAAGTAGTCATGCCAGGCCTTGCGGTTCTTGGCGACCAGCTTAGAAGGGGTCTTTCTCTTCCATGAATAAGGAAATTAAGTGGTTTTTCCCGGAAATGCAAGCTCCGCCGAGAATGCCCAAGAATCGCCCTTGACAAAGACCACTTAATCTCGTAAATTATAATTCTTCGTTGCTGGAGTGGTGGAATTGGTAGACTCGCTAGGTTCAGGACCTAGTGCTCGCAAGGGCGTGCGGGTTCGAAGTCCGCCTCCAGCACCAATGGAAACAAGCATTTGACTTTGTGAGTGCTTGTTTTTTAGAGTATCCAATCTGATTGCTCAATCTGCGCTGATTTTGTGCCTCGAGCTTGCCGTATTCACGGGTAGTTCAAACGCCGACCTGTCACTCAGGGTCGGCGTTTTTTTGCTCGGTACGGGGCTCTGTTTCTTAGGATATCTTCCGGCCACACGAAGATCCGTTTGCAGTAAATCTCCGCGGCATACGGTTCGCGCATCGTGGACAGCACGACCTCTAAGCCACTGGACTGCATATAGCGGTCAATCTCACCGCGTTTGAACTCGACCAAGTACGGCTCAGTGATCGCTCCCAGCGGGTCAGCGACACAACCCTCGCTGTCGCCTTCTTTGACCGTAACGAGTAGCAGTCCGCCCGGCTTCAGCACGCGGCTGCATTCCGTAAACAGGCGAGGCTGGTCTCGTTTCGGAGTGTAAAGCATCGAATAATACGCGACCACGCCGTCAAACGCGCCATCCGCAAACCCCTGTGCGGTCATGTCCATCACGGTCAGAGGATGGCTTGACTGAGACTGCCGCTGCAGTTGCAGACAGGCGAGTGACAAGTCGCATCCCGACCACGCGCAATCCGTGCCTGCGCAACAAATCGGCAACGCGGCACGGCCCACAGCCCGCATCCAGGACACGGGCGCCGGCTCCCAGCAGCGAAGCGAAGCGCGCCAGCAATTCGCGGTCGTATGGCTTGCCCTCCAGTTCGTTCTGAAACAAGTACGTGATAGCGGCTGGCCATTCGGTCATAGTATTCCCGTGTCCTCCGCGTCACGGTCGACAAAGTGGCATTCGATAGCTCGATCATTGTCCCGTCTCCCTTCCACGCAATGCGAAAGCCGAAGCGTTAAACACCGCTCCGGCTGTATCTTACAAACGTGCGCCCACCGCGACTCGAACGCGGAACCCCGAGCTTAGAAGGCTCGTGCTCTGTCCAGTTGAGCTATGGGCGCAAACGGCACTCGTTGGCGAAGATACTGATTAATCATGTGATAGTCAAGAGGCAACAAAGAGGCGGCCTGTTCCAAGCCGCCTTCATGAGCCTTCAAACCATAGCGCAATCCAGCATGTGCGTCTTCGCGCGCGGCAATCATGGGAGTCAGCGCCATCGGGTGCAGCGTCGCACGCTGCTAAAACGCCACCGGCTCTTCGTATTCCGAGTAGACTTCCTTCAGCACGTCCACCATCTCGCCCAGCGTGCAGTAGGCATGCGCCGCGGCGATCAGGTGCGGCATCACGTTTTCGTCGCGTTCCGCCGCGCCTTTGATATTGTCCAGGCACTTGCGCGCCCGCCCGGCATCCCGCCGCGCGCGCAGTCGCGCCAGCTTTTCGCTCTTGCTGTCTGCCAATCTCATCCGCCTCGATTTTCAATAGCGGAATCTCGATCTGCTCGCCTTCCTGCTGATACTTGTTCACGCCCACGATCACGCGCTCGCCCTTGTCGATTTCCCGCTGATAGTTCGAGGCCGCATGCGCGATCTCCCGCTGGAAGAAACCACCCTCGAGCGCGGGAATCACTCCGCCCAGCGCCTTCGATCTTGCGGAAATACTCCTCCGCGCCGGCTTCCATCGTGTCTGTCATCCATTCCACAAAATAGCTGCCGCCCAGCGGATCAATCGGCGCGCCCGCCATCACTTCGTGGCGGATGACCTGCTGCGTGCGCATCGCCAGCGTCACCGCCTTCTCCGACGGCAGCGCCAGCGTCTCATCCATCGAATTCGTGTGCAGGCTCTGCGTCCCGCCCAGCACCGCCGCCAGCGCCTCTGTAGCCGTACGGACCAGGTTCACTTCCGGCTGCTGCGCCGTCAAAGAGCAGCCCGCCGTTTGGGTGTGAAAGCGGCAGAGCAGCGACCGTTCGCTCTGCGCGCCGTACTTCTCCTTCAAAGTCTTCGCCCAGATGCGCCGCGCCGCGCGGAACTTGCCGATCTCCTCGAAGAAGTCGAGATGCGAATTGAAGAAGTAGCTGAGCCGCGGCGCGAATTCGTCAACATCCAGCCCGCGCTCTATACACGCGTCCACGTACGCGAAACCGTCCGCCAGTGTGAACGCGAGTTCCTGAATCGCCGTCGATCCGGCCTCGCGGATATGATAACCGCTGATCGACACCGGATTCCATTTCGGCATTTCCCGCGTGGCAAACTCGATCGTATCCACCACCAGTTTTACGCTGGGTCGCGGCGGATAGATGAACTCCTTTTGCGCGATATATTCCTTCAGAATATCGTTCTGCAGCGTGCCTCCCAGGTCCGCCCGCTTCCACCCCTGGTTCTCCGCCGCCGCAATGAACATCGCCCAGATAATCGCCGCCGGGTCCATTGATCGTCATCGAGGTCGTGATCTTCCCCAGCGGAATCTCGTGGAAGAGAATCTCCATGTCCTCGAGCGAGGCGATAGACACGCCGCACTTGCCCACTTCACCCGCCGACAGCGGATCGTCCGGATCGCGGCCCATCAGCGTCGGCAGATCAAAGGCGACAGACAGCCCTTCCCCGCCCTGCTCGATGATGTAACGGTAACGGAGATTCGTCTTCCTCCGGTCCGGCAAAGCCCGAAAACTGCCGCATGGTCCACGGTTTGCCCCGGTACATCGTGGGATGCACGCCCCGTGTGTACGGGTACTGTCCCGGGAATCCCAGCTTCTGCAGGTAGTCCTCGGCCAGTGCCGGATCTTCCGGCCAATTCAGGACCGGGACTTCCAGCCCCGAGGTGGTCACGAACTTCTTGCCAACCGGCGCGCGACCAGTCTGGCTGGTCTGCTCCCAAGCTCGTCGGGCGGCCAGCAGTCTTTCAAGCGGGGTCATGGACAACTTCCTTGATTTTCACAATTACTAAACATACACAATTATCCAGAATCCCGCAAGTACATCACCTTACCGAATCCAAAAGGTCACGCCGATCCCACCCTGCAGCTCCGGAGTCGTGTCGGGAATGAGCTGTAAAGCCGGGTCGACCTCGCCCCAGATATCCACGGCGGATTTCGGAATCCGGTAGCGGATTCCCAGCGGCACCCGCACCCCCAGTGTGCCGTCTTCGTTTTGTGGCATTGTCAGATAGCCGCCTAATCCGTAATACCAGCGCCATTCCCGGGGCGAATCGGCGATATAATTATAAACTTGGTAGTCTGCCGCGACAAAAAACCAGTCCTGCCACGACCAGGCAACATTCACGTCAATCGCCGATTTCTGGTTCCAGAAAAACTGCGCATCCAATCCCGATGGCTCGCCCAATACGAAGCCCAGGCCAAACTCGTTACGATTCGCCGGGGCCGGAGCCGGAGTCGCGGCCTGAGCACTTCCTCCCGCCAGCACCAGTAAACCTATGATGAACGGCCCTATACAGTGTTTCAAGGTGAATCTCCAGTTTCGTTGGAAGAGGTAAGTTAATCAAAATTACAACGGCTGAGCACCCGTCACAGTTCCAAAATTGGCATGCTGCGACGTCCATTGGTATGAATGGCCGCCCTCGAACATGTCAAGACCTGTGACAGTACTTTTCCTTTCATTTAGATGTGCTTCAGGATTAATTTTGTTTCCAACTATATTAGTAAACTAATGTTGCAGGATCAAATCATTATTGTCTGTCTTTTTGGCCAAACTGTGAATTCTTATTGACTTTTCATGTCATCAATGCTAAATTATCACTGATGAAGGATCTTAACCCGATTCTTCTTGACTACGTTATCCACAAACAGTTCGACGGGTTCCCGTGGACTTGCCACAGCGACCCTGACCCAGTGTAATCCTTTTATTGCTCCTATATTTCCCTTCGGACGAATTCCAACCGAATCGAGGACATCATGAAAAAAGCTCTGATCGCGTTGTTGTTTTTCGCGGCCCTGCCATTAGCAGCACTGGCTCAGTATGCTACATTAACTCCTGGCTATGACGGCACCCCCGAGTCGTATTACGGATCCTGGGTCGCCAACGACGAGAACGTCGTCCGGCTGACCGCAACCCGTGATTCATTCCGTCTCGACTCGCTCCGCTTCTACCTTTATCGCGCGACGGCCAGTGTTGCCAGGACCCTGAATTACCGTGTCGTCATTTACAGTCGCAATGGCACCATCGCTGGCGGCTGCGGCTGCACTACCGGCCCGGGTACCATCTTAAAGCAGTATCCCTCCGCCACCACAACTTATACATGCGGTTGGACCGGAGCCACTACCGGCGCCACCTGGTTTTCGCAGGCGCTGCCGCAGGATACGATTGTCGGCTCCTTCCTCATCGGAATCGTGTATGTCAGCAAGAGCACCGGCACCTTTCCCAGTGTCTTGTTTGACGGCGAAACCGGCCTCATCGCCTGCTGTGATCAGTATATCAAATATTCCGGAACCTTTTACGATAACGTCGATTCCTTTGACGCCGGACCCTGGTATATCTTCGTCAAGGGAACCGCGTTCGGTGCGTTGGCGCCGGGCCATCTGACACTTTCGACGCTCGAATCTATGGGCGGCGCGGCGGTTGATTCCACCGTCGATGATACGCTTGTACTGGGCAATTCCGGCGGCACGACACTGACAGTTTCCAGCGTCGTCAGCGACCATGCGGACTTCTGGACCGATCCAGTCGGCGCCGGCATCGTCGTTGCCCCGGCGGCCACCGCGCTCCTCGCAGTCCACTATTCGCCGTCTTCCGCGGGCGATGCCACCGCCAACCTCACCGTCACCGACAACACTCCAACACCGACGACCGTGAAAATCCTGACTGGACGCGGAATCGATCCCACCAACCTCATGTTGTTCGAGAACTGGTGGAACGGCAATGGGTTCTCGTCCGGCTGGTCTGTGGAGTCATTCGGAGAGGCCGACACTACCGATGTGCAGTGGAGCCTCTATTATACCGGTACCCATTCAGACGGATACACCAATGTCTGGGCACAGCATGGCTACTCACCGGCGTCCGATACACTGCTGGACATCATCGGTTCGCCGCAACTGTTAGCGCCCGCTGGCGCGACGGTTTCCTTGAACTTCCGTGACCGCGTCGATTTCCCCAGCTACTATATGGGACATTTCCTCGCCCTCGCCGACTCCGACTCCGCCTGGAGTCTGCTCAATGAAATGCCCCCCATCAATGAAAACGTGTGGGGAGATTATCCCACTACCTTCTACGTGACCGGTCTCGATTCCGAGTATGCTCACTTCCAACTCGGCTTCACTTATTATGGAGCGGATGGTGACGATTGGCTCGTGGACGATATCCTTATCAAGGACGTCCCGCAAATTCCACCCTTCCTGTCAGCCGAACCGCGCGGCGACGCCTTCACCACCGACCAGGAACTGGTGGCTTACTGCTGGGATTCCAACAGCGATCCGTTCACGCTGAATGCGCTGATCTCCGCCAACGGCAACCCGGCCGTATCCTATGCCATGATCGAAACCCCTATCGGCAGCAGCAATTTCTGCCTGCCCTTCACGAGCTTCATCAGCGGCGCCGGAACGTATGACTACTACTACGAAGCGACCGACGATGACGGCACGACGCGCTGGCCCGCTACCGGAACCTACAATTTCGAAGTCGCGACCCAGGTCGGTTCGACGGAAATCGTCTATCACGACGGCGCATGGAACAACGCCCACTACTACAACAATATGGACGCTGAAGAAGCCGTGCGCTTTACGCCGCCATCCTACCCGTTCCAGGTGACCGGCGCGAATGTCGGCATTCTCAATGCCTTCCCCAACTCGGTTCACGAGCAGATTGTGGTGAAGGTCTACGCCGATGACGGTGCCGGTGGCTTGCCCGGCACGCTTCTCTATTCGCAACAGACCGGCTCCATCGGCAATGAGTGCGATGGCCTGAATGATACGACCTATCAAATGTATCTGGCGCCGGTCGTCTTCCGCCAGAATATCGTTATCAACAGCGGCACGTACTACGTGGCGGTCAAGAATCCGACCGGCGCGGTTTCCCCGCAAGTGGAAGCTTGGTGTCTGGATACGCTGGGCAGCACCAACTCCTACGTCTTTGATCCCGCCGCTGGAACCTGGTCTGCCGTCGCGGATAGCCTGGGCGACGTGATTATTTCCTCACTCGGCTTCGTTTCGCCTGCGGCGCCCGTGCTCTCGGTGTACAACAGCATCGATAACCTCTCGGCCAATATCTACGTGAACAGCGTTGTGGGCGCGATCCCCGCAACCAACGTCTACGTGTCCACCGGCTTCTACGGCGCTCCGGCGTTGTTGGCGGGTGCCCCGTTTACCGCATCGCCCATCGTCTATCCGTTCCCTGTCGCCTCGGGCGTGACGTTCTTCACGGCCAAGAGCGTCGTCGGTCCGGTTGATCGTGGCGCCGGGTTACCGTCTACCGAAGTCACCTATCCGCGTTACTCGGTGGTTACACCGGCTCCTGCGGGGACGCCGATCAGCGCCAGCCGTGACGCCGTCCGCGTCGACCTCACCAAGCCGATTGCGGCCCCCCTGGACTTCAGCCAGCCCACCGTCATTGCCGTCGATAGCCGCTCGGGCAAGACCCAGATGACGACCATCTCCCGCACTCTTGGCCGGACGCATTCGCTGCCCGTGTCAACCACCGCCAAAGCGGCGCGTGGCCCTGTGCGCCAGAAGGTTGCGAATCACACGAGCTCTTTCCTGATGGCCTCACCCATCAACTGAACGTCAGGAAGGCGATTGTAAGCGCCGCGGCCGGGTAATCCCCGGCCGCGGCTCGTTCCGAATCCCACTCTCCTCCGGCACTTAGGTGCCCCAATACCCCAGTCGGCAATGGCAAACCTGTGTTACTACTCAACTCGCTCCTGCGGGTTGGATTTGCCGCGGAGCAGTCCCTGTCGCAGGGGGTTGATTGTTGCGGGGCGAAATGCTATATTGCCAGCAACAGGTTGGATTGGACCTGCACCGGCCAACACACTTTTTCTGACGAGGGAGATTATGCCATCACGAACAAAGGAATTACTCGGGGCCAACGCCGAGGCGCTGCTCTCGTATCAATGTCAGGGAATTCCCAAAGCGGCGTTGCATTTGCCCGGACCGGATTTTATCGACCGTGTCGTTGCCAATAACGACCGGCCCGTTAACGTGCTGGTCAATCTCCAGCGCATGTTCAACAAGGGCCGCCTTGGCGGCTCCGGCTACCTCTCGATTCTGCCCATCGATCAGGGTATCGAGCATTCCGCCGCCGCGTCCTTCGCTCCGAATCCGTTGTTCTTCGACCCGGCCAACATCTGCGAACTCGCCCTCGAAGGCGGTTGCAACGCCGTGGCTTCGACGCTTGGCGTTTTGGGCATGGTAGCCCGCAAGTACGCGCACAAGATTCCCTTCATCGTCAAACTCAACCACAACGAGCTGCTGACCTATCCGAACAAATTCGACCAGATCGAATTCGGCTCGGCGGAGCAGGCGTTTAATATGGGCGCGGCCGGCGTCGGCGCGACCATTTATTTTGGCTCTGATGAAAGCGCCCGCCAGATTCAGGAAGTGCGTGTGATGTTCGAGGAAGCGCACAGCCTCGGCATGTTCACCGTGCTCTGGTGCTACCTCCGCAATCCCGCCTTTAAAAAGGAAGGCGTCGACTACCATGTCTCCGCCGATCTCACGGGCCAGGCGAATCATCTCGGCGTGACCATTCAGGCCGACATCATCAAGCAGAAAGCGCCCGAGAATAACGGCGGCTTCAACGCCTTGCCCAACTACGGCAAGACGCACAAGAAGGTTTACGGCGAACTGGTGCACGACCATCCCATCGAGTGGACGCGCTGGCAGGTGGTGAATTGTTACATGGGCCGCGCGGGCCTCATCAATTCCGGCGGCGCCGCGGGCGCCAACGACCTCGCCGACGCAGTCACCACCGCCGTCGTCAACAAGCGCGCGGGCGGCATGGGCATGATCAGCGGCCGCAAGGCCTTCCAGAAGCCCATCAAGCAGGGCGTGGAGTTGTTGAACGCGATACAGGACGTCTACCTCGATTCCACCATTACCGTTGCCTGAGGACACCATGAGCAAAGCGCTCGATGCCGATTTTCTGAAGATCCTCGTCTGCCCGCTCTCGCACGCCCCGCTGGTACAGGACGGCGAAACGCTGGTCTCCACGGATGCCAAAACCCGCCGCCGCTACAAAATTGTCGAGGACATCCCCGATCTCCTCATTGACGATTCCGAGGAGCTGTCCGAGTCCGCGTGGAAATCCATCATGGACCGCTGCCTGAAAGACAGGTAGCCGTTTACTTTCCAATTAAACCGCCGTCGTGGCCTTCAAGGCCGCGATGACGCGAACCAAAAATCGCCGCGCGGGGTGCCCTCACCCCGCGCGTTCCATTAATCTCCCAAAATATTTCTATCTGTTGGCCTGCGCGTTCACCAACACTGTCATTGTGGACACCGCGCGGCGGGCGTCCGCAATCCTATTCGATCACCAGCCCATATAAAATTGTCATTCCCCGGCCGCCTCAGGCGGACCGGGGAATCTTCTCTCGCATACCACCCATCCTCCCGCCACCCCTTCGCCCTGCCCGGAATCCGCCCGCAGCCGCTGTTCCTTCGACACGCGAACGCTGTCACTGCTGCGGCCATGAGCCGAGTTTGCAGCAGCGCTCTTTGACATCATTTCTCTCTGCGGTGGAGGAGGTACGGATAAAACGGATTGAAGAACGGCGTGCGATGGCCCTTGCGGATGACCGTATCGCCGGTGTGGAACACGCCACTCGCAAAGCCGATCGCGTTCTCGCCGAAGCGCTCCTTGATCTCGTCGCAGGCGCGCGACAGATCGTCCGTGTCCGGCGGCGCAATAAATAACTCCTGCTGCACGATCTCGTTCGTGGGCTTGAGTTCGGAAATATGAATCCCCACCAGCCGCACCGGCGTGCCCATACGGTAGCTCTCGTGGAACAGGCGCTCGGCCACGGGATAGAGATCAATCTCATGCTGTAAATACGACTTCACTTTGTGTCCGTGGATCACCGTCTCGAAACCGTGATAGCGGATCCGCACCGCGACACACCGCCCCGCCATATTCGCCGCGCGCAGCCGCCGCGCCACTCGCTCGCACAAGAGATGCAACCGGCCGAGCAGTTGCTTGGGATCGGTCTGGTCGTGGTGGAACGTGTGGTCGTGGCCCATCGACTTTTCCTGCTCGCGCTGCTCCGGCACGCGCACCAGATCCTCGCCTTCGCCCCGCGCCGCGCGCGCGAGTTCGATGCCGAATTTGCCGAAGCGGCGCGCCAGCACGTCTATGGGAAAGGCCGCGAGCTGTCCCGCCGTGCGAATCCCAAAACCCTCGAGCACGGCCTGCGTCTTCTTGCCCACGCCATAGAGATCGCCCACCGGCAACGTGGCAAACACGCGCGGCACCACGTCGGGCGGCAAATAGGTGAAGCCGTCGGGTTTGTTCATGCCCGAGGCGACCTTGGCCACGAGCTTGTTCGCGCCCGCGCCGATCGTCGCCGTCAATCCTTCGCGCTCGACAATGCGGCGCTTCATCGTCATCGCCAGCGCCTCCACCCCGCCCCACGACCAGACGATGTCGCTCACATCGATGAAGGCTTCGTCCACCGACACCGGCTCGACGCGCTCTGTGAACTCGCGCAGGATGGCGACGATACGGCACGAGGCCGTCACGTACTTGTTGAAGTCCGGGCGCACGAATTGCGCGTGCGGACACAGCCGCACCGCATCGAGGCCGGACATGCCCGAGCGCACGCCGTAGCGCCGCGCCTCATACGAGGCCGTGGTGACAATGCCGCGGCCCTCGGGGCTCGCGCCCACGATCACCGGCTTGCCCTTCAGCCACGGCGCCAGGCGCATCTCCACCGCGGCATAGAACTGGTCCATGTCGAGCAGGAAGATCGTCTTCATGCTTCCAGCGACACCTTCTCGAGCTTCCAGTTGTGCGTGCGTTCGTTGTAGCAGAGCTCGAAGATGTCGGGACCTTCGGTCATGACGGCGAAATGGTGGAAGCGGACCGCGCCTTCTTCGCTCTGCCAGCCGCCGTTAATGCTGTTGATCCGGTAGATTTTTTCGCGCCACCGGAACTTGAGAGGCATGACGCGGCTCGCCCGGAACAGGGCGATTACTTCCACCGCCTCCTGGATTTCTTCGATTCTCATCGCAAATTTGCCTTTGAACATCTGAATAAACAACATTCAAAAAAGAAGACTCCGGACTCCGGAATCTTGTTCATATGTGCAAATACAATATACGTACATTTTCGGATTTGTCAAGTCCGCTTACGACATGGAGATTAAGCCGCGAAGCCCCGGACAAAAAAATCCCCGCGGCTGCGGGTGACGGGGGTTACAAAGTGAATTGCGCGGGGAAACGCAGTGCAAAGATGACATCGGATCATAAGTGGTGATCCTCAGCTAAGGTTAATCCGCAATTGCATCGTTCAGAAGAAAAGATAGTCTTGTTTCAACGAAGAAGTAGAATGCGCTGCGTGGTACTGAGCTCACCGGCACTCAACCGCACAAAGTAGAATCCACTGGCAAGCTCTTCAGCCAGCAGCGGTTCACTGTATTCGCCTGCGGTCATCCGCCCCAGATCTTTGCGAAGCACCGCTCGGCCCAATATATCGTACAGCGTGAGCGTGACTTCACACGGCACGGGCAATGTGAAGCGCAAGGTGGTGGTGCTGTTAAAGGGAATAGGGAAGCAAGACAGGCTGAAGTATGCGGGCGGAAGGATGGGTGGAGGTTCCACCGCATCAATCCACGGTAACGAAAACTGGCAGAGTACAGCATCGCCCCAGCCAATCTGATTAGGCTGGTAAGCATCTGGCGTCAGCGGAAATTCTGGGCAATCGCTCTCCCCCGCCAACCAAACGGTGTTGTCTAGGCCGACCTGCACACGGTGAAATTCGTCAAAGTCGTAGCCACCCATGAGCGTACTGTAGCGGAGCGTCGACAGATCGGCGGATAATACCGCCCACCAAGCATCTCCCCACTCCGGACCGATCACCGAATCCAATGTTCCCGGCGTTGTCGGAAAACCGTCACCCGCAGCGTATCCGCAAAGGACCACGCTGCTGTCGGTTGGTACCCATGATACACTGTTTGCGGCAAGGGACCCACCTGGCTGCCGCATACTTAAAACGGTGCTACTTACCACCGTGGCGGGTAAGTCAAGATATGTAACGAAAGCCTTGGTGTTCCCAGAATGTGTGGTATCGAAAGCGCCACTCGTGACGGGGAAGTTGGCTGACCGGGTCCAGCCTGCTAGCAACAGGCGGTCCTCTGATTGCGGCAACACCGTGTTGATGCTTGTTTCGCCATTGCCGCCGAAATAGGAACTGTATTCCACCTCAGCGGTAGCCAGATTCAACTGCGCAAGAAAAGCAGTATGGGTGCCTTGCATCTCCGGTTGTAGCGCATCCGGCGTGATCACAATCCCACCAGCCGAGCCGGCGCTCCCTGTGATCCAGATGCGCCACGGTGCAGTCACCACTATTTTGTTAGCATAAACCACCGACGTCCCGGGGAAGAATGAGGAATAGAAGGATTTGTGCCGTCGCCGGATTGAAGACGGAGACATATGCGGCTTGGATGCCCTGAAACTGGGGGAAGAGCGCATCGGGGGTAATCACAAAATCAGGCGAGTTGGTATGGCCGTAAATATACACCAGCCCGGTGCTGTCGAGTTGCAGGTTGATCACATAGTCCTGGTCACCAACACCCCCAAAGTAGCTGCTAAAGACCAATACCGTGCCGTCGGCGGACAGCCGACAGAAGTAGGATTCAAATTCGCCGGCATAAACGGTATCCACGGCGTCCGCCGATAGTGGCCAATCACCGCTATGGGTAGACCCTCCGAGGTAGATTTCGCAGGTTGGAGTAATCGTCATACAGCGGGGAGTCTCCTCATCGCTGCCGCCGAGATACGTGCTAAATATCAACGACTGGCCATTGGCGGTAAAGCGGGTGATGAAGATGTCATAGCTCCCACACAATGAATCCTGATAGGCTCCAGGAGTGGTGGGCAGCGTGCTGGAATTCGTTGTGCCGCTAACAACCAGCGATTGATCGCGGGGGTCGATCAGAAATTCATCGAATTCTTCCCAACCCTTGCCCCCGAAGAAAGTGCTGTAAAGTAATGGATCGATTATCAGTTCCTGCTGCGGGTCGTAGCCGTCCAAGCTGAAGCAGTAGCTGGAATCGCTGGTCAGGCGGTAGCGGCAGGGGATGGCGCGGCCTTGCTGGAAGGCAGTGGAGGCTTGCTCGGTGAGCGGGCCGAGGGATGTCGGCAACACGAGGTTGCCAGAAGCATCCAAAGTTAATGGCGCAGTCAGACCTTCAATCTGAAGCTGGATCTGCTGTGCATCGACCCCAGCCAGCAGATAGTAAACCAGTTCCACACCTCCGGGCTTCAGCACGTATTCCACATCGATCCCCGGCCAGACCTCTTGCGATAGCACCCGCTGATAATGTCCCACGCGGCTCTTCCACCGGCTGCTGTCCCTGCCGAGGAAGTAATTGCTGTAACTCGCCAGCTTGTCTTCGCCGAGCAGAGTCGGACACGTGTTAGCATCTAAAAACGTCAGTCGTAGCACATGCCCACGGACGCTGACAGGCTCGGGGAGGCGGTCTTGTCCCCCGTCCTTCCACGGCTCCCGCAAATGCTTTCGGGCAATGCCTTTCCCCTTATCCCGGCTCTGCAAGTCGAGGACGAGGCCCCGTTCCGTCACAAACGCAACTCCATGCCCCAACGCGGCACGGTAGCGAAACTCGCCTTGCCACTGCCCCTGGTTCTCCACAAAGTAGACAGACGGCGGCACCACGGACGAAGCTTGGCTGATGGAAGCTACCAGCAGACTGAGCACGAAAAGCAGTCTTCGCATCGTAAATTGATCGCTATTCATAGGGTACCCGCAGGAAACAAAAATGCCCAACCCCAATCATCTCGGGGCAAGGCGAGTTAGAAATCCAATCCGAATACGTCTTACCAACCACCGCGATGTCGTCATCGGTCCCCCGATCTATGCACCCCGGCCTCGGCAGCATAACGATAGTGATAAACTAATCCTGATCCGGTTAAAAGTCAAGCAATTTGTGACATTTCCCGCCGCGGATAGGCCAAGGCACATGCTTTGGCGGGAAACCATCCCGTACTTGACGCAATATATCGAATGTCGTGTTAATTTTCAAAGATTTTCCGTGGAGACCGGTCTGTTACCGTGCCGAGCCACGCCTCTGCTTCATCGTTCCCATGTGAACGCACCCCGCCTTCACAAACTCCCACCCCCCGCTCTACGGCCACTTCCGAAAATTCCCACACCAGCATCCCCAATATTCCCACCTTATTAGAACATTTGTACAAATATTGATTGACAATAGGCGCTTTGTGAATGTATATTTAGTACATGGGATACAAATACAGACTGTCTTTTGGCATTCATCCTTCTTCGCACTTCATTTACTGCACTTCCGTTCCGTCGTTTTTTTTGCATCCCCCTGATTTTCAGAAAAAACCGCGCGGGGTGAGGACACCCCGCGCGGCGTAGTCATGTCATCGCCGACATGAAAGCAACGACGGCGATCATGGATTCAACATCACATCTCTACTTCAGCAACATCATGCGCGTGGTGGCGCTGAAGCCGTCGGCCTCGATGTGGGCGAGGTAGGTGCCGCTGGCGAGGCCCGAGCCATCAAAGCGAATGGTGTGCGCGCCGGCGCCGAGCGAACGATTGACCAGTGTCGTCACCTGGCGGCCCAGCATGTCGTAGATGCGCAGCGAGACGATGGCCGTGCGCGGCAGGTCAAACGCGATTGTCGTCGACGGATTGAAGGGATTAGGATAGTTGCTGTGGAGAGCGAAGCCCTGCGGCGCCGCGGTGTCGCACGCGGCGGATCGGCGGAAACGGCTTCCGCGCCCAGCCAGTTGAGCGTGTTGCGGATGGTCACCGTGTGGTGCGTCGAGCCGCCGCTGCCGCAGGCGGATTCCAGCGCGAAGGCGTAGAAGGCGGTCTTATAGACGCCGTTGTCGTAGCGCACCGCGCCGAAGCCACTGTCGGCGAGATCGTACTTGTAGAAACCCACCGCGTCGCCGAGGGGCACGATTTCGTCGGGGCCGACGTTGCCGTTGCCGGCGCAACCGCCGCCGATGAGCAGCAGCCGCGTGCCCGCCGAAATCGGATCGTTCAGTTCGCCGTGCAGCATGAGCGTGCCGGGCAGGCCGGCGCTCTGGCAGTGCAGGTAATCGGAATAGAACGACGAGCCGGCGAGCTGCTCGTCGACGCCCTGACCGGCAAGGAACAGGCGGCCGCCGGCATCCAGGAACTGCGCGAGCATCGCCCGGTTTTCCGTGGAAATCGAGGTCACGCTGTCATTGCCGCAGACCCAGAGGATATAGCGGTAGTCCTGAATATCGCTCCACTGCGGTTCGCCCTGAGCGGTGACCGACCAGACGTCGTGGATGTATTCCGTAATCGCATCGATGCGGAGGGCGGATTCAAAGAACGAATGGTACGTAAACACGCCGTCGTCGGCCACAAGCAGCACCGGCGGGCGGCCGATTTCCACGAGGAACGTAAGTTCCTGATAGTAATCATAGTCGCCACTGATGGCAAGTTTCAAGGTGGCCCAATGCGATTGCGGAATCTCCGGGGTGACGGTTAATGTCAGCGGGCTCGCGGCATTGTCGAAGGACGCGCCGGGGGCCAGCACGCCGCCATTGAACGACTCGTTGCCGAGTATCAGGAACGGATCTTCCGTGGTCACGACAACCTGCAGGTTGGACGCCGGCTGCCAGTTCACGTCGTTTTGCAGCGTGAGCACGACCGACGCGGTTTCACCCGGTTCGAGGCGGCCGTCACCGTCGTTATCACCGGATTGCGCGAAGTTGGCGATGGCCAGTTTGGGGAGCATCGTCTGCAGCGGAAGCAGGGCGTCGATGCGGCCATGACCAAGGTCACTTAAGGGATGATCCGGATTCAGCGCGGAGATATCAATGCAGTGGGCGAACACGAGGTCCACCAGATCCTGATTGGAATAGTTGGGCAGAATCGACCAGAGCAGCCCAAAGACGCCGGCGGCGTTGGGGCTGGCCATGGACGTGCCGGGATAGGCGGCATAGCCGGGGATCACGGTCGACGTCACCATGTCGCCGGGCGAGTAAATGTCGACCCAGGTACCGAAGTTGGAGAAATCGGAGAGCACATCGTCGTTGCTGACGGAACCGACCGCCACCACGTTGGCATGCGCCGCGGGATAGTGAATGGTGGAGACACTGTCGTTGCCGGCGGCTCCGACGAGAATCGCGCCATTGGCCCACGAGGCGTTGATCGCCTGGGCTTCCGCGGTCGAAGGGAAGTCGGAGCCATAGGACATGTTGATGATCCGCGCGCCGCGCGCGGTCGCCCACGTGATCCCGGCAGTGGCCGACGCGGAGTTGATCAATCCGGGGATATTGTGATCGGCCGGTTTGTAGCCGCAGCGGATCGCGATCACGCGAGCGTTCCAGTTGACGCCGGCGACGCCGACGCCATTGTTGCCCACCGCGCCCATCAAGCCCGTCACGTGCGTGCCGTGATCTTCGATACTGGTCGGGTCGTTATCTTCCACGTTGTCGCAATCCTCGCCCGGCCAGCATTGGGACTGCGGCACGCCGCGCATGAAGTCCCAGCCGATGAAATCGTCATCCTTGCCGTCGAGGTCGTCGTCGTAGCCGTTGATATCTTCCTGATCGCCGGGGAAGGTGGTATCCGTGTAGAGGACTCCGTTCTGATTGGCGTCTTCGCCCTCATTGATCCAGAGGTTGTCCTTGAGATCAGGGTGCCGCCACCAGACGCCGCCGTCGATGGCGACCATGATGATTTCGCGCGAACCGGTGGAGAAGTCCCATACCGGCGGGCAGTTCATCAGCCGCTTGTCCCATTGCGCCTGCCAGAGCGGATCGTTCGGCTCGCGGTCGAGGACAGGCCGCAGCAGATCGGGCTCGACGTAGTCGACGTTCGGGTCACGCTCGAACTCGTCGATCATGGCGAGGATGTCGGTCTCCTGGGGAACGTCGAGCGCCACGGTGCGGAAAAAATCGGGAACGACGGCCAGCAGCGCCAGGGTTTTGTCATCGACGATGCGGGACATCGTGGCGACGCGGTAGCGCGTGAAGAGCGCGTCCACCGAGGGCACGCCGATGGTCACCGCGGCATCGAGATGCGCGGCCTGCTTGTCGTGGAGCACAGCACCGGCACTCTCGCGGAAGTTTACAATCAGCCGGCCCGGCAGATACTCGGCGCCGATCCAGTCACTGCCACGGCCGACGGCAGTCCCCGGCAGGGCCCAGAGCGCGAACAACGTCACAGCTACCAGCAAACGCTTCATGACTCTCTCCTTGAAGTCGAAGGGGAAAAGCAGTCCTCGGAGAGGCCGCTTCCTCGATAATTGCAGCATGGAAATTGCCGATTGGCAACGAAGCCTACAGCCCATCTGACGCGCATACGCGCCCGGCGGCCACGCTTGATTTACCAAAAATAAAACAATCAGATAGAGGGGATATTCCGCGGCAGGCTCAGGCGGGGAACCACCGTTCCGGGTAAACTTTATAAGTTAAGAATTTATCGAATGAAAGTCAATCAAGCGGGAGTATCCCCGGAGTAATGATGCAAAACTGGGGCTACAATTTATGTATTTAATATACAATGATTAAAGATTGCCAATTCCCTTTATAACGCGCAATGATTGCACACTTATGCGCATAAGTTGCGTTTACTGAGGATCGACGCGAACCGATAGGTCCGACGGCCGCAAATGACAAACCGCGCGGGGTGAGGGCACCCCGCGCGGCGAGTTCGAAGCCTATGTCGTCGTCAGCCGGGTCAGCGCTTCGTCAGCGTGGCCGGAATCACGTGCGGCGTCACAAAGACGAGAATTTCGGTCTTGTCGATGGTCTTGGCAGTGTAGCTGAAGAGCCGGCCAAAGAGCGGTATCGCATGCAGCAGCGGCACGCGCTTCTCCAGCAGACCGTCCTTCGAACGGATGACGCCGCCGATGACGACGGTTTCGCCGTCCTTGACCAGCAGATTCGTCTTGACCTCCGACGTCAGGATGATGATGCCGCCGGAGACGGTGGACTCACCGGAGAGATCCGAGACTTCGGGGTTCAGCGCCATCAGCACTTCGTTGTTGGGGTTGATATGCGGCGTCACCGTCAGCTTAACCGCCACATCGAAGAACTGCGTGACGAGGTTGCCGGATTTGTCGAGAATGTTGATCGGGATGCGCTTGCCGGACAGAATCACCGCTTGCTCGTTGTCGTTGATCAGCACCGATGGCTGCGATAAAATACTGGCCTTGCGGTTGAGTTCGAGCGCGGAGATCGCCGCCGTCACGTCCACGCCATTCTGCAGCCGGCCAAAGGTGAACGAGCCGCCGGGATTCTGCAAACCCAGGTCGACCTGGCCACCGGCGCGGGTGTTGGCGACGGGATTGTTCAGATTACCGGCCGTCCAGTTGACGCCGATTTCGCGGCTGGCAATGATGTCGACCTCGACGAACTTGGATTCGATCAACACCTGCGCCGTAGGCCGGTCGAGGGTGTGGATGATGGAATCCATGCTCTGCACGACGAGCGGGATGTCACTGACGATCAGCGAGTTGGCGCGGATGTCGGCCTGGGCCTTGCCGCGCTCGGAGAGCAATTTGACCACGACATCCTGCAGGCGGTCGGCGCGGGCGTACTCGATCTGGTAGACCTTGGTCGTCAGGTTTTCGGTCTTGCGCGCGACGTCGAAATCCTTGTGCGTGGAGACGCGGATGATGCCCTCTGACTCGAAGGCCACGAAGTCGTTCATCTTGAGCACGTTGTCGAGGGCGTCGCGCCAGGGGACGTCGTGCAGCAGCACGGTGACGGGGCCCTTGACTTCGGAGCCGGCGACGATATTCATGCCGGAGAATTCGGAAATACTGCGCAGCACGGTGCGGATGTCGGCTTCCTCGACGTTCAGCGAGATGCGCCCGCCGGCGCCGTGATAGGGGGCCACCTGCGCGAGCGCGGGCAGCATCAGCCCGCAAAGGCCGAGCAGCAGCGACGCCAGACGGAGGTGCGACGCCAATAGTTTAGTTCCCCGATTCGGGGATAGAGTTGTTGAATTCCCGCGCACGGTCACTTCCTCACTTTCAGGGTAATCCTGTCATAATCCCCGAAACTCGACACCGTGAAAACAGCCTGCGTCTGCGTGATTTCCACGACGCGGCCCTGGTAGATCGGGTCGCCCTCGCGCAGGAAAAACAAGGTGCCGTCCTTGTCCTTCACCATCGCCAACATGTCTTTTCCCGACCAGACGACGCCGGTGAGCGTCGCGCCTTCCATGAGCAGAAGGTCCGTATGGATCTCGCCGGTTTTACGCGAATCCACGAGCAGCGCGCGGAAGGGATCGCGGCGGCCTCCGGCGTGGTAGGCCACCGGCGCCTCGCGGCGAAAAACGGTCTGCTCAAGTTTGTTGTGACGCGTCCCGCCCACCGAAGCCTCGTCCGGCGCGCCGGAGTAGATGTCCAGTGAATCGGCGTCCACCAGCCCGGTGGAGAGACCGGTCTCGTCACCGGGGATGACGTCCGGCGACTCCAATGCCCAGGCCGTCAGCGCGAACAGCGCCGCGCAGCAGACAAGCAAAGTGTATTTCATGCCTTGGTCCCTCCATCCGCGGTCTTCTTCGGCTGAGTAAGCTGTTTTACCCGCGGCGAGTCTGCGTCCTCACCGGTTTCGAGCGGCGGTGGCTTTTTGCCACCCTTGCCCGGCGCGGCAGCGACGGCCGGAGTCGTACCCAGTTCCTTGAAGATATAGATCGACACCATGAATTCGGCCTCCACCGTGTACGGGCCGCGCTCCTTGTTGGTGCGGAACGCGCTGAGACGCAGGCCGTTGATATTGACGATGCGTTCCATCGAGGCCACCGCCGAAAGGAATTCGCCGAGGTCGTGATACGTCGAGAAGCGTCTTGACCTGAATCGGGTTATCCCAGTAATAGGGCTTCTCGATCGGATCGAGCGGTTTGAACAGCAGGAAGCTGACGTCGCGGCGCTGGCCCTCAAGGGTGACGGCCTTGAGGAGGTCTTCCATCTCTTTCTGCGTGGGCAGGAGTTCCTGGGCGAGATCCCAGCTCTGCATCAGCCGCGCATAGTCGTCCTGCACGGTCTGATAGTTGGCGGCGACGCGCTTGCCACGCGCCAGCAACTCGCTTTCCTGCTTGTGTTCCGCGACGAGAGTGGCGGTCAGTTCGCGGCGCGGCAGGTAGACGAAGTCGACATAGGCGTAGGCTACGCCGAAAAGCAGCGCCCCGATAATGATTCCCTTTTGCGTCGCGGGATTGCGAAGATTAATGCGCATGCGGGTTCCTCACGATCCGCTCACCGGGACGAACATCGTCGTATCCACGGCGGGCAGGGTAAACGTGCTGCCCGGGCCGACGGTGATGCCGCCCGACCAGAGGAAGCGCTTGTTGTTGTAAAAGTACTGAACACTGAGATCGGCAAGATAGGCATAACCGGTCTCCGTGCGTCCGAGGAAGACCGCGCCTTCGAAGTGGCCGCGGCCATCGGTGAGTATCCAGCGGTCCGGGCCCTCGTACGGCGTATCGGAGTTCGGATCACTCTCGATCACCACTTGCACACCGGCCACACCCTGGGTATGGTCGGCGCCGGTAAAGACGTCGCCGGTGACCCGCGCCGAGCTGTTCCAGTCATCCGCTCCGTCTTCGCAGGCGACGCTCAGGACGAGCACGAGGCTCAGTCCCGCGGCCAGCGCAATCCATCGTCTCCTCATAAGATCCTCCACATCCCGTTCCGGTCTATGATTGGGATTACTGTTGATTTGTTTTTGATTGCGCGGCGCGCTGATCGCGCACGGCTTTCTGACCCTGTTTCAGCCGGTCCACCGGCTTAGCCGCGGGTGGCGGCGCGGCGAGTCCGATATCGGGCATCGCCACCTGCAATGTAAAGCGGGTAACCGCCGTGCCGGAAATTTCGGTCTGCTCGGAGACCAGCAAATCCACACCGCGCACGAGCGGGGCTTGCAGCAAATTGGTCATGAGCTGCGAAACCTTGAGATTGGAACTCGTAACGCCGCTGACGTTGAGGCCGGGGCCGCGGGGCGTCGCCACTTCCTGGATGTCGGTCAGCCACGTCAACTCGGGCAGCGCGTTATTCATGATCTGCATGAGCCTGACGCGGGAGAAGCGATTACGGTCGAGGTCGGCGATGACGCCAATGCGGGCGGTGACGTCGGCGCGTTTGCGCGCGAGTTCTTCCACCAGGTTAATCTTGTCGCGGTAGCGGTCCGTTTCCTGCCGCACGGCCGCAAGACGCTGGTTGAGCCCGGCGATCGTCGCCTGCTGCATGACGAAAGTGAGGAGCATCGCCAACAGAATGAGGGCGCCGCCCACGATGGGCAGGAGCATGCCGAAGCCCTTGATCTGCAGCGGTTGCCCGTCCGCGGGGCGATCCCCGGCGGGCAGCAGGTTGAAACCGGTGTGGGGTTCGCCAAAAGCGCGCAACGCGAGTCCCACAGCCGCCGTATAATCGGGCGCGTTTTCCAGCGCCGCGGGCTTGATGGATCTTCTCGTTGACCTGGAAATTGCGGAAGGGGCTGGCGATCACGACGTCGACGCTGAAGCGGCGGCTGAGTTCGGCTTCCAACTGCGGCAGCAAGGCGCCACCGCCGCAGAGCACGATGCGGCTCAGGGAAGTTTCCGCGCCCGTGGCGAAATATTCGGGGAAGCTGCGCGCCACCTGTTCCGCGAGGCAGTCGGCCACGCTGGCAGCGATTCGCGCGAGAGCCTGGGCTTCCTCCTCGCTGCGCTGGGCGCGCCCCAGCAGGGCCGTGGCCCGCTCGAAGGGAATGCCCAGTTCGCGGATCAACCCCTCGATGTAGGTTTTGCCGCCCACGTTGAGATCGCGGTTGCCTTCGAACTGACCGCGGTTGAAGAGGGTCACATCGGTGGACTGGAAGCCGATATGCAGCGCGGCGACGGCGTTTTGCTCATCGATATACCCGGCTTCGAGCAGCGCCGCCTGGAGCGCGAACGGTTCGGCTTCGAGCAGCACCGGCTTGCCTCCGGCCCAGCGCAACGTTTCCGTCGCGTCGAACACCATCTCATTGCGCGCCGCCACGAGCAGCACGTCCATGCGGCCCGTATCGAGATCCTGCGGCAGCCGCGCGTAGTCAAGCGTCACTTCGCTGGTATCGAAGGGGAGATTGCTGCGCGCTTCGTAGGCGATGGCGGCGCTGAGTTCGTCGTCACTCATCTCGTCGGTGGCGATCTTTTTGATCATCACGCGGCGACCGCCGACGGCGATGGCGACTTCCTTGCCGTAGGGCTTGCATTCGCGCAGCAATTCGCCGATCCGCTCGCACACGATTTGCGAGTCCATCACGGAGCCTTCCACGATGGCGTCATGCGAAAGTTCGCGCGCGGCCGTTTTCTCGACCGTGATTTCACCTTTCCTAGCCCGCAGTACGGCGAGCTGCACCGTGCGGCTGCCGACATCCAGACCGATACCAAACTTTGGCCGTTTTGTCATCTTTCAGCGCCCCGTTAAATGGCTGCCACTGTCGCGCCATTGGACGACAGCTTCCAGTACTCGGCTTCACCCGCGTCACCGGAATTGACCGGGCGGCGCGGCAATACAACGCGGAACTCGGAGCCGACGCCGACGCGGCTCGTCACCAGGATCTGACCGCCCATCGCTTCGACGAGAGTCCGGGCAATCATCAATCCGAGACCGGTCCCTTGAGCCGAGGCGGCCACGCCGTTGCGACCGCGATAAAACTTGTCAAAAATATACGGCAGCTCTGCTTCGGGAATGCCGACGCCGCTGTCGCGCACGAAAATTTCCACGTAGGCTTCGTGTTCCTCGACGGCGAGCGACACTTCGCCGCCGTGCAGCGTGTAATGAATCCCATTCTGCAGGAGGTTGAGCACCACTCGCGCCAGCGCCTCGCGCGGAGCGTAGACCGGCTCCGGAGACTCGGGCACCTTGACGTTCAGGCGAACTTCAACGCGTTCGGCTTCTTCGGCGCAGTGACGCACGGCGAACTGCACGCATTCGGCGAGGTCGACGACCTCGGATTGCACTTCGAAATTGCCGCTTTCCATACGCCGGACGTCGAGCAGGTCTTCGATGATCTTGGCGAGGCGTTCGATCTCTTCCTCGATGATCCCCACATAGCGCGCCCGGCGAGCGTCGTCCATGGCGTGATTCTGGCCGAGGGTGTAGACATAACCCTTGACGAGTCCCAGCGAGGTCCGCAGCGCAAAATCGACGACGGATTGGCGGGTCTCGGCGCGATCCCAGAGCTTGCGTTCGAGGGTCACTTCCTGCGAGATGTCGCGGCCCACTCCGGCGATGGCCCAGACGCGGCCATCGCGGACGAGCGGCGTTTCCATGACTTCGAAGGTCAGCGGATCCGCGCCGGGAATCTGATAGGTACGGGTCGAACGCTGACTGACGCGGCGTGTGAGAATTTCGGTCAAAACGCGATCGGTCATCGCCTGGAAATCGTGATCGAGGTACGCCGTCACCTTCGTTCCGAGAATTTTTTCACGCGTCTGGCGGAAGAGGCGGCACAACTGCGGATTCACGTCAAGAAACGCGCCTTCCGGGCTGAGCGCATAGACGATGTCGCTGGTGGCTTCCACGAGTTGCTGCCACAGCGGTTCCGTCACGATGGTCGAGGGCAATACCCTGCTCTGTGGAGCGCTCATCGCCCGCCCTCCTCTTGCGCCGCCGCGAGGCGAAGCTGTTCGATGGCCGCGATCAGATCGCCGGTGGAAAACGGTTTCGCCAGCCAGCCGGCGGCGCCCGCGGTCAAGCCATCGAGATCGCCCTCGTGCCCGCGGGCCGTGACAAACAACAGCGGGATGCGACGCGTGCGGGGATCGGTCTTCAGCCCCGCCGCCACCGCGTAGCCGTCGACGCCCGGCATGGCGACGTCGGACACGATCACGTCCGGTTGCTCCGACGCGGCCAGATCCTGGACTGCCGCCGGATCCTGGACGGTGTGGACGTCGTAGCCCTCGCCGAGCAGCATGAACTCGAGCAGCTCCAGGTAGCGGGGATCGTCGTCGACCACCATAATTCTCGGTTTGTGCATGGAAATCCCTGTTCCGTTCATCATCCGGATTGTGATCAGGCGCGGGTTGCGGCCGGTTGAACGGGAGCCGCCGCGCGTGGGCGCTCGGCCGCCGGTTCGTGCCGTGTGACGCCACAAAGCTGAATGAGGTCCTCGGCCAGATCCGCCGTGATTTCACCCTCGCCCAGCGCCGCCATGACCGTCAGGTGCTGCAAGTAACTCATTAGATCGCCGATATTCTCGCCGGACATCGACACCACCCGCACGAGGGCCTCGGGCGTGAGATTGACGGTGCCGATGCAGCGGCGCGCAATTTCCAGCTTGGCTGTCTCTGAATAGCGGCCGAAGCCGGCGATCACGCCCGACACCAGCTCGGTCCGCAGATCCGGCTGGATACGCGGCTCCTCCGCGAGATTGTGCGTCGCGGTAATAATCATCTGCCGTCCCTTCAGCCGCAGGTGGCGGAAGGTTTCCAGCAACTCGCGTTGCGCCCAATCGCGGCCGAGCAAGGTCTCGGCGTCGTCAATCATCAGCAAATCGAGTTCGCGATAGAGGTAGCGGAAGAAGTTTATTTTGCGGTCGCGAATACTCTGATAGAGATCTTCAAGAAAGCGCTCCCCGGTCGTCAGCACAAAGCGCTTCAGCGGCGCATGGGTCGTCAGGTGATTGGCGACGGCGTGCAGCAGATGCGTCTTGCCCGATCCGGCCGGTCCCCAGCAATGAAACGGATTGTGGCTGTCTTCGGCTTCCTGGCGGGCGATGGACAGCGCCACCGTCAGCGCGAACTCGCTCGCGGGATCGCTGACAAACCGCTCAAACGTGCAGCGGCGGTCCACCTGAATGCTCTTGCCGAGGTGAATCGATCGATCGTCTTCGAGCAGCGCGCGCGGCCGGGCAAAGCGCTCGGAGCGCTCGGCGTTCTCCCCGGTCTGCTCGACCGGCTCGCCGTAGTGCAGATACAGCGCGTGTTCGATGGCGTCGTAACGCGCGACGAAGGGCGCAATTTCAAAATCGGTGACGGCGGCGAGGGCCCGCAGGGCTTCGGGATCCGTCGGGTCCGCCATGGCGACCGCCAGCGTGTTGCCGCTGTGGCGCACGGGGATCAGGTGGTGGCGATAGGCGACGGCGGCGGGCACGTGGCGCACGGCGTCGTGGTCGATCTCCACATCCTCGAGCTTGAGCGAACGCAAATGGAACAGGTCGTCATAGATCACGGTGATGTCATCCTCGGAGAGGATTTCCAGCCGGACGAGCGCCTGCTCGAAACCGACGGAGTGTTCCTGCATGCAGTGTTGCGCTTCGGCAAGCTGCGCGGAGGAGATAATCTGCTTATCAAGCAGGACCTGAACCAAAGTTTGAGGTGCTTTTCCGCCGGACATAATCATTCCTTCTGCGATAAGTCGTTCAATCCGTCATCAACATGCGTTTGCGAGCCTCTTCGCCGGCCCAGAAAAGCGCTTCGGGTGTAGTACCGGCGCGAGCGGAAAGGACGGCGGCCAGCGAACCGCGGCTTAAGATCAGGAGCGCGTGGTCGCCCTGCTGTACGAACAGCCGTTCCGGTTCAAGGCGGTCTTCGGCAAAATAGCGGCGGAGCTGGCCGTCGAGCCAGTCGCGCTCGCGTTCGTCGCTCGTCGTCGTCGCCTCGAGCGTGCGGCCCTTGCTGACACTCAGCGATTCGAGGCCGGGCACGCGTTCGCGCAGGGTCTCGAGCACGCTCGCCAGTGGTTCGGCGGCGAAGGCGTCGGCATTGGCGCGCTCCGCCGGATCGTCCCCGGGCCGTGCCGCCAGAATTTGCTCCATCGGTTGCCGGATGGTGCGGGCCGGCGGCAGGGCGCCGCTCTCGATCCAGTAGGCGCCTTCGCGCCAGGCGAGAATCGCGGCCAGCGCTTCCGGGCCTTCCAGGCGGCGTTCGCCTTCCTGATGCACGGCGTGAACGAGCTGCCCTTGAATCAGCCAGAAGCGCCGCTCCACGCTGATCGCCGCGCAGCCGCAGCGCTCCTCCCCACTCGCGCTGCAATGCCATGCGCAGCAAGGGATAGACTCCCTGCGCTTCCAGCGCTCCCATCGTCGTTGCCATCTGGCCGCTCATACCGTTCCTTTCCAGAAGTTACGCACTCGCCGGGATAAACCGGGATTCCGACGAGTTGATGCCGTGAATCGCCATTTCAAGATCGTGGGGATTGTTGGCGTTATCCATGGCGGTTTCCAGCGAAATCGTTCCCTGCCGGAACAGGGCGAGAATCGACTGATCGAAAGTCTGCATCCCGTGCGTCCCGCGATCGTCTTCGAGCAGGCCATGCAACAGACTCATTTTGCCCGGATCGCACAGGCATTCGCGCACTGCGGCGGTGCTGATCAGCACCTCGACGATCGGCACGCGGCCGGTCACATCGGCGCGACTGACGAGCCGCTGCGAGACGATGGCCTGAACGGTGCCCGCGAGGATCGAGCGGATCTGCATCTGCTCGTTGAGCGGAAAGAACGAAATAATGCGGTTGACGGCCTCAATCGCGTTCAACGTGTGCAGCGAAGTCAGCACAAGGTGACCCGTTTCCGCGGCCTGGAGGGCGATTTTCATGGTCTCTGCGTCGCGGATCTCGCCCACCATGATGACGTCGGGATCCTCACGCAGCGCATGCACCAGCGCGGCATGAAACGACAGGGTGTCGATCATCACCTCGCGCTGCGCGATAAGCGACTTCTTGTTGCTGAAGACGTACTCGATGGGATCTTCAATCGTCAGAATATTGGTGCTGCGGTGCGTGTTGATGTGCTCGATCATCGAGGCCAGCGTCGTGGATTTGCCGCAGCCGGTGGCGCCGGTCAGGAGCACGATACCCCGGCGGAAAACCGCGATCTTCTCCAACACCGGCGGCAGCATCAGTTCGTTGAACGCCGGGATCTTGGTTTTCACGGCGCGAATCGCCATCGCCGGCAAGCCACGCTGGAAGAAGACGTTGACACGCGTGCGGCCGTGACCGGCGACGTTAAGCGCGAGGTCGAGTTCGCGGTCGCGGTAAAGCGTCTCGTACTGCACCGGCGAGAGCACTTCCTTCAGGAACATTTCCATCTCTTCGCCGGTCACCTTTTCGGCACGCGCGGCAAACAGGTCGCCGTTGATGCGCAGAACAGGCAGCGCCCCGGCCCGGAAATGCAGGTCCGAAGCCTTTTTTACAAACAGTAGTTCGAGTAGCGAACGCAAGTCCATGCGGTGACTTTCAAGCTGAATAGTCGTGTTCGTCAGGCTCCCCGCCGGCGGGAGCGTCAGGCCTTCGTCAGGCGCTGTTTCAGTCCGGCGATCCGGTCGGCGACGTCGCCGAATTCCGAGTTGCAGGCGCGCACGGCTTCAAAGTGGGCGAGCGCGTCTTCAAGATTGCCCAGCGATTCGTGGAGCGTGCCGATTTGCAGCTCAACATTCATCTGTTCCTGCGCCGTGCTGCAGCCGCGCTGGCGCTCGCGCTCGAGAAGCTCGAGGGCGCCCGCCAGGTCGTCGTTTTCCTGCAGGCATTCGGCGAGGGCCAGCGTCGCGCGTACGCGGATCGAGGGATCGCGGCGCGCCTGCTCGAAGTTCGGCCACGGCGGCATCCCACAATTTCATGTCCTTGTAAACCATGCCGAGGTCAAAGTGATCCTTGCCCTCGCCGTCGGTCAGATCGCTGTCATCGGGCGGCGTTTCCGTATGATCGCCGAACTCCGCTTGCTCGGACGCCGATGGAACCTCAAACTGCTGGAATCCGTTCGAGATATCTCCCGACAAATCGCCGCCCAGGTCGGGCATGCCGTCGACACTCAGACCGGTACGAACAGCGGCGGCGCCATTGTGCGACCCCGCCCAGTCACCGGCGGCGGCGCGTTCACCCTCTGCGGCTGCGGGCATCGGCACGTGCGCGGTGGCGGCGTGCTGGTCGATATACACGGCCACGCGTGACGCCAATTCCGGATCTTCGATTTCCGAATCGCGGAAGATCGCCTTCAGCTCCTCCAGCAGGTGGACATGCCGCAGCGACGTTTCGAGCAGCTTTTTGAAAAACGCGCGCAGGTCGGCTTCCGAGCGCTGTTTCGTCAGGTTCAAATAGTTGCGGACGGCGGCCAGGCAGTCGGCGTGGTACTCCAGTCCGAGGCAGGCATCGGCCACGAGCAGGTAGACGTCGGATTCCTGCGGGGCGCGGCGCAGCACTTTGCGGGCAATACCCAGCACATTTTCGTGCAGGCCCTCAAGCGCATAGCCTTCCAACGCGCGCCGCCAGGCTTCCACCGCCTGAGCGCGGGCGCCGTTATTCATATGCAGATCGCCCAGCAGATTCCAGAGCGCGAAGTCGCGCTCGTTGGCCTGCAGCCTGCCTTCGAAGTAGGCGATCGCCTTGCTCCACTGCCGCCGGCGAATGGCGATCCGCGCCTGGCGTTCCGGGTCCTTCGTACCGCCGAAAAGATTCTTCATAGATTGCCTCAACTGATTTGCCGCCACGAGCCTCGCTGAACCGTCTGCACGCGGGGGGTGCCCGGCGGCCAGTTGGCCGGCGACAGCAGGTCGATGTCGTAACCCCAGTCGCGGTTTGGCGCGGTGTAATAACTACCGTAATTCCAGGGGGCGGTGGCCATCTGGCTGAACCAGAAGATCGATGATACTGCCGCGATAGCTCAGCGTTTTGCCGTCCCAATTTTCAAGGAAGCGAAACAGGTTTTCCAGGCCGCCGCTATAAGCGCCGCCGTCGGGTGTGCCCACATGCCCGGTCAATACACAGGCGTTGATTCGCATCGTCTGGGCGATGCGGTTGGTATTCATATTCAGCGCGGAATTGCCGTCATGCCAGCCGGGCGAAAGAAGCGTGAGCGCGTCACACAACACCGCGGCGCCTTTTTTTGCAACCGTATTGTAATTGCCTTTGATATATAAAGGCATATCGGTGGCGATGGTCAGGCCGCCGGGCGGCAACGTGGCCGCATTGAGCAGCCGCACCGCCGGCGCGTCGCCCGAGTTGCGGCTGATGTAAATGATGCCGTTGCGCGGATAGTAGTTGCCGGCAATCATCGCCGCGATATCAACATCCACCACGTCGATCTGCCGGTCCTGCCGGTCGTCCCAAAACTGGTTCTGTTTATACGTGTAAACACCCGGCTGATTGAGCGCGTTTCCGGCGCTGTCCGTCAGCACGCCGTCGACATAGCGAACGCCCGCTTTGTACCAGTATTTCGCTTTTCGTTCCAGCGAGCCATCCGCCATCACGCCGCGTTCGATAATCACGTGCTGGTCGGCAGCGGGCGGCAGCGGCAATCGCAGCGCCGACAAATCGGAGGAGCTGTCGCGAAAATTGCCGCCCCACAATGCCAACGACTGTTCCGCCCAATCCTCACGGCGATTATCCAGCCAGTACGATCCGCGCCACACGTTCTGCCAGAGGCCGGATGGATCCTTGATATTGACCGCTCCGGTCGGCTCGGCATGCCCTCCGTCTTTGCGGTAGTGCCAGTAGTGTCCGACCGCGGTGACGGTCGATTGGCACTGAATCTGGTTTTCCGCGCCCATATAGAGGTTGGCGTTGGTATGGATCGGCCCGGTAAACGTCATCGGCGGGCCGGGGAAGATCTCCAGGTCTTTTTCATAGAACACGCCGAACTGGAAGAGCGGAATGAACTGGTGTTGTATCTCGCGTACGATTTCAGCATCGCGGCGCTTACCGGCGACACGGACACGAATCCGGTAACGCTGCACGAAACCATCGAGACCCGTATAGTCACCGGAGGAGATGCGCTCCTGCGTCAGCGGGCCGTCCTTCTGCACCGAAAAGACCTCAACCGCGCCCGACACCAGTGTCGGCGGCGTCAACGCTTCAAGCTGGCCGGTAGTGGGATCGATCACGTTGTCCAATAGCGTTCGCAGTTCGTCCGACGCCCACTCGGCCACGCCCTCGGCCTTGTAGAAGACTTTCGTGGCGTCGACCTGGGAGGTCGTGATCTCGGCAGACCGGGTGGAGCGCACAGCGGCAAGTCCGACGATCATCAGCAGGCCGCTCAGCAGCACGAGCACTACCAGCAGCACCATCCCCTGCTCGCCCCGGAGCCGGTCGGCGCCGCGCCCATACCGCCATCGTTTTTTCGGGTTCATAACTGCTCCCTGCAAACGATTGTTCAAGCACCTAAACTGAGGTTTCGCGCCCGGACCATAAAGCGGCTCACCCGCCGCGCGTACTGGTCGCTCCAGGTGGCGCCATCCGGCAACGAGACTGTGGCGGGATGGATATTCTCGGCACGCGCGGAGCGTGTCACTACGGATATCTGCACCGCCGTCACCTGCCGCCGCTCGCCCGTCGTGAGCGTGTATCCGCCGACGGGATAGTGGACCGGATTGGGAACGGGTGTGGAATTGCGATCGAAATAATCAAAGAGCACGTATTCCACTTGCGAGGCGATCACGCGGGTACTCGGCGCCATCCAGCGGAGCGAGTCGCGCGACCAGCGCCACACCGTCTCTTTGAGCTTGAGATGCTCGGGATCGTAGAAATAGCGTACGGTCTCAGTACGCCCGTCGTTATCGAGATCCGATGTGATGACTAAACTGTAGGTATTGGCGAATTCGAAATCTTCACGCACCGAATCGCTCCAGGCCTGGGCGGGCACGTCGCGATGGATGTCATTGGAATCGCCGTTCACATCTTCCGGGGCCAACAGGCCGATGAGCCGGAAGTCGCGAGTCAAACGGTTCAGGATTAAGCGCGACTCCTGTCCGGCCGCCACCTGGTTCTGATCGGCGACCGCGCCGCGCGCGGCGCCGTAATAGAGCCCAAACAGCGAACCCAGCAGCACGGTCGCAAGGGAGAGGCTGATCAGCAGTTCCAGCAGTGACATGCCGGCCTGCCGCCGCATCACCCGGGGACGCTTATCGTTTTGTCCGCGCATCGCCGTTCTCCCTTCCCTTACAGATTCGCCACATAGGTCAACATCTCCGTTCGGCGGCGGCCACGGTCAAAGTAGACGCGCAGCGTTACCTCTTTGACGGTTCCCATCGTGCGCACGGCCACGCTATGCCGACAGTCGGGTTGGTCGGGATACTCGCCGACCACTCCCTCCTCATCCTGGATCAGGTTCCACGAGCGGTTGCGAATGCGCTCCATTTCCCGCGAAGCAATCTCCGTGGCCACGTCCATCCGCTGGCTGTAGCGTTGGGAACGGGCAATCGCGAGGTAAGAAGTCATCACCACCAACAGTCCGATCAGCACCAGGAACAGCGTGACCATAATCTCCAGCATTCCAAAGCCGGACTGGCGGGTGGATTTATGAATCGTCATCGGGGATCGCCGCATGGCTTGATTCCTATTTCAGGACCTGTGACAAAGCCACCGACAGTGTCCAGTGGCCGTCTGTTGTCGTCGCCGCTTCGGCGCCGACGGCGTAGCCTTCCGGCAGTTTCCATTCGACGCCCAGCGCGCCGCGCAGGGGCTGCCGCGAATCCGAATAGCGCGTCGTCGATTGCGGCATCACCTGTCCTTGACCGACCAGCGCCACGCTGGTTTCCCGGCGGCCAAAGAGGTAGGGCTTACTCAGCGCCAGATAGGGCGTAGCCGCACCCAGCGAGTACCCAGCCGCGATGGCCGGCGCGATCTTATGCCAGAGATATTTGCTCTCGATGGTCTTCAGACCGTTAGACGTCCGCCCGGTCGGCTGGAAGCCGGTGTAATTCAGGGCGGCCAGCACATGCCAGCGATCGACCGGCAGCGGCAATTTCAACCGCGCGCCCGCGCCCCAGGCGACCGACCAGTCGGCGGCATAAGCCGAATAACCGCCGGAAAGTTCGGAAAAACGCAAGTCAGCGGTGCCCACTGTCGCCGATACGTCGAGCCGCGGGAGTATCCCGAAACGCGCCGTCAGGTTGACGCGGTCGGAGACCGCCACCTCGTGGGTGCCGCCGATGCCGGCGCCGCTCATTTCCAGCGTCGTATGCGTCGCATCCACCGTCATCGCCGTCGTCTGCAATCCGACCGGAAGCAGCGGGCAGCCGACCATTCCGAAAGCTGCGGGTCCGGCCAACGCAAGCAGCGCGAGTATCCAGAGAGTTTTCATAGTCGCCTCAGATTTGCAAAGCTCATTCTCACGTCACCAGCCGGCGCATCAGCGCGCCGGAAGGGCCGCGTGCAGCGTAAACGTTTCCGTGAACGCGTAAGTGTCGCCAAAGCGGGTATCGACCGTAATCAGCACGGGCGAGGCCGCGTCGTCGTCGGTGACCGCAAGATTGTTGAAGAAGCTGATCGTGAACGATGTGTCGCTCGGGCAGCCGATGGTAATCTCGTCCGGATAGACGGCGCCATGGTTGGCCGAGAATTGCACCGTCGAACCCGCCACCAGCGGCCAGTAGTCCGCGTCGTACAGCGCCACGCGGATCAGCGCATTCTCGCCAATGTACAAGGTCGCGTTCAACGGCGTCGCCGTTGACCGTCATTTCGCGCACGCGCAGTTGCGGTGTGCTGTAGTTAAAGGTCACATTGGTGGTCGCCCACACGGTCACGCTGTCGCCGTTCGCCGTCACGCCGGACGACGTTGCCACGACTTTAGCCACACCGGGCTGCGGACGGCACGGCCGTGCAGCCGATGGGCGTTCCAAGATTGGGATCGACTATCGTATTCTGCCAGCGGGCGACGGTCGGCAGCGGACTGCCGAAGAACAGCGTCACGCGGGCGAAGCCATTCGCGTCAGTGTAACCCGTATTTGTCGTAATCACGCCACCCGAAGTGGTAAAGTAGACCGCTGTCCCCGGAGTCACCGGATTGTTGTAACGGTCGCCCACCAGCGCCACCAGGGTCACCGAGTCTCCCACCACGTCCATACCGAACAAGTTGCAGGGCGAGGCAGCCAGCGACATGTGACTGGTCGTACAGCCCAAATTGACGTTCTCCATATACGGCGGGCCGGCGTAGATCGAGGATTTCGGTCGAGACCGCACTCACGCTGCCGCTGACGGCGCGGATCCGCGCACTCCCCGAACGGGTGCCGCTGTTGTACGATACCGTGGCCTGACCGTTGATGGTCGGGATCGGTCCCGTCGACGAAAGGAAGTCACCGCCGCCGGGCGAACCGGCGATGTTAAACGTGACGCTCGTGCCGTCGAGTACAGGATTGTTGTTGGCGTCGCGAACCGTCGCCGTAATCAGCAGCGTTTCATTGCGCCCGCTGCCGCGCACGCCGACGGAATTGGGGAAGTACTCCAGCGAGATGCTGTTCGGCAACCCGGGAATCAGGTACAGAGTATAGCCCGCGTGAATGCCGCGGCGGTTGCCGTGACCTGCGCTGTGCCCGTCTGCGAAGACGAGAAGGCCACATGGGCGGTGCCGTTGGCGTCGGTGACGCGGCTGGCGGGAATGTTGCCCACCGAAGCCGTAAACTGGACTTCGACATTGCCCATCGGCAGGCCGGAGGCGTCCACGACGTAAGGCGGTCAACGAATCCACGGCGATGCCGTCGGCGCGCAGTGTGTCGGATTGCGCCGTCAGGGTAATGCCGCCGATCGTGCTGCCGAGATTCAGGCCGGTGGCCGCGATCAGCGTGTTGCCGTAATAGGCGGTAATATCAACGGGACCGGGCTGCGTGGCGGCATGATAGATCGCCGTGGCGATGCCACTCTCGTTGGTGAGGGCGGTCTGCGCGATCGACCCGGAGCTTGCCGCCAGGCGCACCGTCGCGCCCGTCACGGCCACGCCACTCGTGGTTTCACGAATCAGGACCAGCGCGTTGCAGGTGCTCGCGCCGTCGGCCGGCAGTGACGTCGCCGACAGCCAGGCGGAAATCGTCACGCCCAGCATGGACGCGGTGAATTGCGCGGGGCGGCCGTCGATCGCTCGCCACGATGTCACGGCTGGTATCGGTCAGTGGAGGCGATGCTGTAGAGCAGCGCCGTCGCTTCGCCCGCGGAGTCGGTGGTGCTGGAACGGACTTCAAAGGTGCCCGGACCGGCCGCCGGCTGCCACGTCACGTCAACGCCCTGCACCGGCACGCCGTAAACATCCAGTGCCGTGGCGGACAGGATCATGCCGGAAACGCCGTTGGCGATGATACCGCCCGCAGGGCCTTCCAGTGTCACGGTTGCGACTTCGGGTGTGGCGAAGCGGACTTCGCCGTAGCCGGTAGACGTTCCTGCGGTCACGGAAATCACCGACACGCCACGCTGGCGAGAGGTCGTGAGCACCGTGGTGACTGTGCCGTCGCTGTTGGTAATGCTGGCCGTGGGCGAAACCTGGCCCAGAGACGCCGCGAACGTTACCGGCAGTCCGGCCGGTACGGCGTTGCCGTAGCTGTCACGGATGACGCAGGTGATGTCGGTCGTGCTGCGGCCGTCGGCAGGTAGCTCGGTTTGCGCCGGACTCACCTCGATCGAGCGAAGCCGATCCGGCAACGTAGGC
The DNA here is from genome assembly GCA_963735175.1 of uncultured bacterium. Lineage (GTDB taxonomy): Bacteria > Electryoneota > RPQS01 > RPQS01 > RPQS01 > CAVTJX01. The sequence goes on from CAVTJX010000016.1 coordinate 62,181, forward strand.
CACGACGCGGCTCTCGTGCAGGCCCTGTACGGACGCGCGGATGGTGTCCGTGCCGATGATCGGCACGCTGACCAGCGTGGCGGCGGCATAGCCGCCGACCGTGTTGGTCGTAAATAAGGACATCGTCTCCTGCGTGCCGCCCACTTCGGGCAGCGGCGCATGGCTCGCGAACGCCGTTTGCTGTTTGCGTTCAAAATCAGTTACCCAGCCCGTGCCGTCCCGGCCGGCGGAAGCGCCCGCCTTGGCGTTGACGGAAGCGGCGCCGGAAAGAACTCCAAGCTGCGAGGTAAAGGTCACGGTCGTGCCATCGGACACCGGCCGGCCGGAACTGTCCAGCACCATCGCCAGCAGATTCGCGTGGTCGGTGCCGTTCGCCGCCATCTGCAGCGGATTCACGGTGAAATTCAGACTGGCCGCGGCGGTCGGCCGCAAGTAAACGGCGACGCTCGCGCTGGCCTCGTTGCAGGTCGCCGTGATCGCGCCCGGACCGGTGACGAGACCCGGAGCGGAAGACCGCCGTGGCGTGTCCGTCCGGGCCGACGATGGCGGTGGGAGTAATCGTGCCACCCTGGGCGGTAAAGCGTCACCGCGGTACCCTGCACCACAGCGTTGCCGTAGCCGTCGATGACTTCCGCGGTAATCGTGGTCTCGCTGCCGTTATCGGCGAGCAGCGTGTCGTCCGCGGTGGAAAGCAGGATCGCCTGCGCGAGGCCCGGAATCGTGTTCACAATCACGCTGCCGACAATTCCACCACCGGTGGTGGCGCTGACCGTGGCGGCGGTGACGGTGGGCGCGGCGTTCAGCATCGTGACGGCCACGCCGTCGCGGGTGCGCGCGGATAGTTGCCGCAGCGTACCCGCCGTGGTGCTGAAGAAGACGACCGTATTGTCCGAGATCGGACGGTCGTTCAGGTCGTAAACATAGGCGTTGATCTGCGTGCTGTCGATACCCGCATTGAGCTGCGGACTGAGCGCGCTGACTTCGATGCGCGAGGCGGCCGCCGGGGCGATGAACGTCACCCGCGTGGTATCCCGCGCGGCGCCCGACATGGCGATGATCTGCGGCGTCTCCCGCCTCCGTCGTCGAGGTGAGCGTGGCGATGGCCGTGCCCGTCAGCGAGTCGGTGACCACGGGCGAAGTAATCGCGCCGATAGTGGTGGAGAAGTAGATCGCCGCGCCCGCGATCGGATTGTTGGCGCTGTTGCGCAACCGCCCGTAGATATGCGTGGCGGAGGTGCCGTTGTCGGCGAAGAGCGTGTCGGTCTCCGCCCACACCGTGAGCAGGCCCTCGCCTTCGCCGGCCGCGCGAACATGCACGAGCGCCGAGCGCTCCTCGGACATGCTCAGCAGTTCGCCGCGCAGCAGCACCGCGCCCGTGTCCATCGGCGCGTTCCACGTGGCGGTGGCCCACCCGAGGGTATCGCTGAGGACCGTCGTGTCCCCGCGCGACGCGCCGGCTATGAGCCCGCGGCTCACGGTGAAGCGCACGGCTTCGCTGACGGCGGGTTGATTCAGTTCGTTCAAGATCCGGGCGCGGATGGCGGCGGTGCCGCCGGGAGCCACAATCGCGGGCTCCACCATCAGCGTGTCGATCAATGTCAGGGTGCGCCGTCCGGCACTCGTCGGGCTCATCTCGCCCTTTTGCTCGCATCCAATCCAGAACGCCACGGTTGCCAGCACGAGGGCCGGGAGCCAGGCACCAAACGCCCATCGGCTCTGCTTCACGTCCGCTCCTCCTCTATCAGCAGTTGTACTCTTTCAGCTTGTACAGTAGAGATCGGTGTGAGATCTCCAGCAGTCGCGCCGCTCGCGTACGATTATTGTTCGTCAGTTTAAGCGCGCGCGTAATCAATTCGCGTTCGATCCGCGGCACGAGTTCAGCCAGCGCCTGCTTGATGCTGAGCTGTTCGTCCGGGATGTCGACGTGGAACTCCTCGAGCCCGCGCCGCAATTCGACGGGCAGCGATTCGGCCGTAATCGTGTTGGAGTCCGAAAGCACGATGGCCCGTTCGACGATGTTCTGCAGTTCGCGCACGTTGCCCGGCCAGGCGTAATTCACCAGCAACTGCATCGCTTCGAGCGACACGTCCACCGGCTCGCGGTCAGCCGTCAGTTTCTTCAGGAAATAGTGCACGAGCAGGGGAATATCCTCCGACCGCTCGCGCAGCGGAGGCATGACGATCGGGATGATATTCAGCCGGTAGAAGAGATCTTCGCGGAAGCGGCCCGCGCGCACTTCCGTCGCGAGCACCTTCGACGTCGCCGCGATGATCCGCACGTCCACGGTGATTTCGCCGGTGTCGCCGAGACGGCGCAGCTTGCCTTCCTGCAAGACTCGCAGCAGTTTTACCTGCAACGCAAGCGGCAGTTCGCCGATTTCGTCGAGCAGCAGCGACCCCCCGTGCGCCTCCTCGAACAGTCCCTTCTTCGTGCGGGTCGCGCCGCTGAAGGCGCCCTTCACATACCCGAAAAGCTCGGATTCCAGCAGCGTTTCGGGAATCGCGCCGCAATTCACCGTCACAAACGGATGGTTGCGCACCCGGCTGTGCAGATGGATCAGGCGCGAGATGACTTCCTTGCCCGTCCCCGACTCGCCCGTGATCAGCACGGTGCTGTTGAAGGGCGCGATCCGCGTGACTTTCTGGAAGATATCGCGCATCGACGGGGACTTCCCCACCACGTTGTCGAACGAGTAGCGCTCGGCCACTTCCCGCCGCAGGCGTTCATTTTCGGCCCGCAGTTGCTTTTGATCGAGCGCCCGCGCCACGAGCAGTTCGATCACGTCGGCGGTCAGGTCTTCCTTGGCGACAAAATCGAAGGCGCCCGCTTTCATGGCGTCAACGGCATTCTGAATCTGGCCGTAGGCGGTCATGATGACCACCGGCGTATCCCGATTCACCGTCTTCATTTGCCGGAGGATATCGACCCCGTCGCGGGCGGGCAAACGGTAGTCGAGGAAGACAAGATCAAACTCTTCCTCGCTGAACGCTTCGACCGCGCGCGCCCCATCGGCGGCAACCACCGCCTGGTAGCCCTGCTCTTCGAAGTGTTGCTTTAAGAAGTCGCGGTATCCCGCCTCGTCTTCGACGACCAGAATGTTCACATTGCCCATGAAGTTAGGGGTACGCAGAGTGTATGGCACTTGTCAATGCAGCAGTTTGCAAGCCTCATGCCACAGACCCGTCTGGTTCGCAACACCACGGTATGCAAGGAATTGCAATCCGCACGGCGGTGCTCTTCCCCCGCCGTCCGCAACCCGGTTCATCCTCGGCGGCGCAATTTGCCGCACAGTCCCGGCAGAATTCGCTCGCCGCAAGAAACACCAAACCCCCGGCGATGGGCCGGGGGCTGGGGGGTCGCAAGGTTTGACCCTTGCGGCAATGTGACAGGTTCGGGTGCTACTGGGCTACGCCGTCGGGCGTCGCCGTCAGCACCGTGGACGCGTTGTCCAGGCAGGTCACCTCGATCGCGTACGTCGTCGGCGTCGAACCACCGTTATAGGTGTACGTGAAGGCGGCAAAGTTCTGGCCTGTCGGCAGTGACATGTACGGATTGGCCTGCGGATCGACGAGCACAGTGTTCGCGTCGGTCAGATCCATGGCGGCCGGGTAGTCCGCATGGTCGATCTCGTACATTCCGAGGGCTTGGCGGAACTGGTCAAGGTCGGCGCGAGCGGCGCCGATGCGGGCGCGGTCCTGCGCTCCCATGAAGCGCGGTACGGCGACAGCGGCCAGAATACCGATGATCACGATCACGACGAGCAGTTCGATCAGCGTGAAGCCTTTGCGGCTCCGAAGGGTTTTCAACATCGCTCCTCCAATGGGGCTGGTTTATTGGGATCCGGTACGTTTCAGTCATTCGTATGGGCAAGGCTTGTGCCAGCTCTCGCCCGTACCGCACATCCATCTGTCTGTCCTGAGCTTACATCGACCGGCGCGGCGTGCCGCTTCAACTTTTCGCCCGACTCCGCGTGGCAAGCTGCAACGCGGATTGCATCTCGCGTGGGCAAAAGACAATCCGGTTGTCGATCCGCGTCACTTGGGTTCATCAATGCCGTAGCGCTGCAACTTGCGATAGATAGTCGAAGGATCTATGCCAAGAATCTCCGACGCCTTCTTCTTCTGCCATCCGGTCTGTTCCAGCACGTGCAGCAGGTATTCCCGCTCCACTTCTTCCAGCGTTCCGCGGATCCGCTCGGCTACCGGCAGGTTCAAGCTCGAATCCGGGTACTGAATCTTGCCGGGCATGGCGGCCGCGTCGATGTGCGTTCCTTCGGTCAGGATCACCGCCCGCTCAATCGTGTTCTCCAGTTCGCGCACGTTGCCCGGCCACGGATAACTGACCAGCAGCAGCCGGGCCTCGTCCGACAGCCGCTTACGGGCCAGGCCGTGCCGCCGGCAGGCGCGGTCGAGGAAATACTCGGTCAATTCGAGAATATCATCCCGGCGTTCGCGCAGCGGTTTGATGTGAATGGGAATCACCGACAGCCGGTAGAAGAGATCCGAACGGAATTCTCCGGTTTTCTGCTTGCGTTCGAGATCGGCGTTGGTAGCGGCAATGACCCGTACGTCGACATGGATCGGCCGGGTTGCGCCGAGCGGCAGAATTTCGCGCTCCTGCAGGGCGCGCAACAGCTTGACCTGCAGCGCCGGTGACATATCGCCGACTTCGTCGAGGAACAGGGTGCCGCCGCTCGCGATCTTGAACAGCCCGTCTTTATCGCGCACCGCGCCGGTGAAGCTGCCGCGCACGTGACCGAAGAGTTCACTTTCCAGCAGCGTATCGGGCAGCGCTCCGCAATTGATGGTGACAAATTCGCCCGCGGCGCGTTCGGAAAGCTGATGAATCGTCTGGGCGACGATTTCCTTGCCCGTCCCCGAATCGCCGGTGATCAGAATCGTCGAATCCGAAGGCGCGACGCGCTGTACCAGCTCCAGCAACTCGTGCGTTTCGCGCGAGCTGCCGATAAGTCGCGGCACAACGCCTTCCTCCAGCAAGCGGGCCTTGAGCTTGCGGTTCTCGCGGCGCAGTTCAAGACTGACCAGCACCTTCTCTACGACCGCGCGGATTTCGCCCACCTGAAACGGTTTGGTGACGTAGTCCGCGGCGCCGAGACGCAGCGCCTCCACCGCCGATTCCAGACTGGCAAAAGCGGTCATGACGATGACGCCCAGCTCGGGGAAGCGCTTCCGCGCCTCGCTCACCAGCTCGAGCCCGTCCATATCCGGCATCCGCAGGTCGGTGATGAGCAGTTGCGACGGCTCGTCTTCCAGCATTTCGAGCGCCGCCCGCGCCGAAATCGTGGAGCGCACCCGATAGCCGTCCTTCGACAGAAGCAACGTCAGAAACTCACCCATACTGCGTTCGTCATCGACGACGAGAATTTTTTCCTTGGCCATGTGGGGTCACAGCGTTAATTCGAAACCGGTGCCGACACCGGGCTCGGTGAAGAGGGTGAGATTGCCGCCGTGGGCATGAACCGCGCGCATCGCGGTCGGCAGCGCCAGGCCGCTGCGCGCATGATGTGCTCCCGAAAACGGCTCGAACGCGGCCTGCGCGACGTGCGGGGGAATGAGCTTGCCGGCCAGTATCAGGCGCAGTCCGCGCCGGGAACCGGGGAGCGGTTCCAGCCGGATTTCGCCCGCGCCCTCGGCCCACTCACACAGCGCCAGCAGCAGCGCGTCCAGCGCCAGGCCAATTTGCTGCTCGTCCAATTCCGCCTCGAGCCGCGCAGGCAGCGCGTCGCGGATGGTCACCCCTTCCAGTGGTACGGCCAGGCGGGCGCGCAACAAGGCCAACAAATCGGCCGTGTGCTTTTTGGGCGCGCCCGGATGCGCAAACTGTAAAAAGTCCGTCAGCAGCCGGTTCAGGCGGTCCGACTCGCGCAGCGCAATCTGCAGAAAGGACTGCAACTCGCTGTCCGCGGGTTCGGCCATCTGGATCATCTCGATGCTGCCACGCACGGTCGAAAGCGGATTGCGGATTTCGTGCGCCAGTTCCCGCGACAGGCTGCCGATGGCGGCGAGGCGTTCCCGTTCGCGCGCGGCGCGTTCGGCCGCGCGGGTGTGGGTCAGATCACTCAGCAGCAGCACGTGGCCGTGTCGTTCGCCGCGCGGATCGTGCAAGCCCGAGATCGCGACCCGCAGCGGACGCAAACCCTTCGGGCAGTTGGAGTTCGGCTTCGTAAACCTCTTCGACCAAGCTCGCTGCGCAGCACCTGCGTGAGGCGTTCGTCCAGCTCGCCGGAAGCCGGCCCGCTGAGATCCAGTATCGCGCGCGCGGCGGGATTGATGAACACAGGCATGTTCCGCGAATCCAGCAGAATGACGCCGGTGCTCAGCGTCTTCAGGATCGTCTGCGTGTCGAGGCGGGTCTGTTCCAGTTCATCCAGCGTTTCCCGATGCGTCCGCTCGCGGTCCGTCAGGCGGGCAAACACATAGGAGGTGAGCGCTGCCGTCAGCAGGAAGTTGATCGCATAGACCACCGCGCTGATGCCGATCATGCCATCGGAATATAGGAACAGCCATGTCGTGCCGGCCGCCGACATCACCGCCGTCCACAGGCTGCCGGCGAGTCCGGTCAGCAGCCCCGCCGAGCCGATGGTGAAGAAATAGAGCAGGATGAACTCGCTGTCCGCCCCGCCGGTAAAGTGCAACACCAGCGTATCCAGGATCACCGCGCCGGACATCGCCAGCCAGCGCAACGCCGCCACGCGCGGCCAGCGGTGGAAACCCTCCGCGCAACCCAGGCTGAGCACGGTATTGGCCGCGAACAGCCCGAGATACCAGAGTCTGCGCCTCCCGCGAAGCTGTAAACAATCCCGCCGCGCCCAGCAGCACGGTCACGAAGACGAGCCGGGCCGCCAGGAAAGTCGAGAAATTCCGTCCGGTTTCATAGACGATGCGCATCGCGTCGGCCGCTACTTGATGGCGCCGATCATATCGAACATCGGTAGATACATCGAGACCAGCAAGCCGCCGATAACGCCGCCCATCAGCACGATGACCACGGGTTCGATCAGCGAAGTCATGGCCGAGACCGCGGCGTCGACCTCTTCATCATAGAAATCCGCGATTTTACCCAGCATCTCCGCCAGCCGTCCCGTTTGCTCGCCCACGGCCACCAGCTGCACCACCATCGGCGGGAATACTCCCGACTCCGCCAGTGGCGCGGTGATCGTCTTGCCTTCGGAAATCGAACGGCGGACCTTGTCGACGGCATTCTGAATCACCATGTTACCCGCGGTGCGGGCTGTGATGTCGAGGCCCTGCAGAATCGGAACGCCCGACGTCACCAAAACGCTCAGCGTCCGGCTGAAACGGGCGATCGCCGTCTTCTGCACCACCTTGCCGATCACCGGCGCGCGCAACAGGAAGCGGTCGACGGCAAACTTGCCGTGTTCCGTCCTGTGCCAGCGGCGGAAAATGATAATCGCCACGATTAGCGCGCCGGTGCCCGGCAGAATCGTGCGCTGCATGAATTCCGAAATCGCGAGCACGACTTCGTCGGCGCGGGCAGTTCGGCGCCCAAGTCGGCGAACATCTTGGCGAAGACGGGGATGACCTTGATCAGCATGAAAACGGTCGCGCCCGTGGCCACACAGGCGATGACGATCGGGTAAATCATCGCGCCCTTGACTTTGCGCTGCAAGGCGTCGGCTTTTTCGAGGTAGGCCGCCAGCCGCTGGAACACATTCGCCAGCGCGCCGCTGGCCTCCCCCGCGGCCACCATATGCACAAAGAGGTTATCGAATACTTTCTTGTGCACGGCCATGGCTTCGGCCAGCGCCGAACCGCCGGAGACCGCGTTGTGGACTTCGCCGATGGCGCGGCGGAACGACTTATTCTGCGTCTGATCCTTGAGAATCTGCAGACACATGTCGATGGGCAGGCCGGCGTTGACCATCGCCCCGAACAAGCGGGCGAAAATCTTCAGATCCTTGACCCCCACTTTGCGCTGTATGCCGCCGACGGACAGATCCTTGGGTTTGCCGCGCACGCTGGAGACGACGACTTTTCGCTGGCGCAGCTTGACGATCGCGTCCTGCTTGTCCCGGGCTTCGATCTCTCCGGCCACCGTCTTGGCGCCGGGTGTGCGGCCCTGATATACAAATACCGGCATGGCTGTTCCCATCCAGGTGGAAAGTGTTCTGTTTACGGACGTCCCGATAATGTGCGCGGGCGGTCGGCGTGGATTGCCGCGGCCTGGGTGCGAGCCTGTCCCAGCATGCGATCCAGTTCATCCGGCAGATTGGAAGCGTTCATCGCGCGTTCCACGGTCACCTGTCCGGAGTTTACGAGATCGAGCAGCGACATGTTCATCGTCAGCATCCCGAACTTCTGCGATACCTGCAGCACGCCGTACATCTCGTGAACCTTGCTTTCGCGGATCAGCGCGCGGATCGCCGGCGTGCAGACCATGACCTCGGCGGCCATGACCACTCCGGAGCTGCGTTTCGGAAGCAGTTTTTGCGTCATGACCGCTTCGAGACTCAGCGAAAGCTGCGCCCGGACCTGCGCCTGCTGGTGCGGCGGAAAGGCGTCGATGATGCGGTTTACCGATTCCGTCGCCGAATTCGTGTGCAGCGTGGCAAAGACAAGGTGGCCCGTTTCCGCCGCCGTCAACGCCGCCTGGATCGTCTCCAGGTCGCGCATTTCGCCGACCATGATCACGTCCGGATCCTGGCGGAGCACGTACTTCAGCGCCAGCGCGAAGCTCTTGGTGTCGGCCCCGACTTCGCGCTGGTTCACGATCGCCTGCTTGTGCGAATGGATGTACTCCACCGGGTCTTCAACGGTGATGATATGCACCGCGCGATCGGTGTTGATACGGTCGATGATGGCGGCCAGCGACGTCGATTTGCCGGAACCGGTGGGACCGGTCACGAGAATCAAACCCTTGGGTTTCGTCGGCATCGCCTGGCAGATCTTCGGCAGTTTCAGTTGCTCAAGCGACGGAATCTTGAAGGGAATCGCGCGAATCACCGTCGACAACGAACCGCGCTGAAAGAAGACGTTGCCGCGAAAACGCGAGAGGCCGTCGATGCCGAACGAAAAGTCGACCTCGAATTCCAGCTCGAGCTTCTTCTGCTGCTTGTCGGTGAGAATACTGTACGCCAGCGATTTGCATTGCTCCGGCGTAAGCGTTTCGTACTTCAGGCAGATGATCTGTTGATCAACGCGCACGCGCGGCGGGCTGTTCACGGTCAGGTGCAGGTCGCTGCCGCGTGACTCGATCAAATTGTGCAGCAGCTGGCGGATGTCGAGAGCCATGTCGGACTCCTGTCGCGGTTTGGAGCCTATGCGGTGGCGCTAACCGATATTTCGTAACGGACGAGCGCGATGCCCATGGAACTCAGGATACGCTTGACGACGTCCATCCGGTCCGAAGATTCGGCCGCGGAAATGCGCTCCTGAAAGTTGATATTGCAGCCTTGCTGCGGATCGTAAGCCTCGAACAGCAGGTGCATCACCCCACCCTCGGGCGCGACGCGTTCGAGATCCTCGGTTTCCGCGATTTCCACGCGCGCCATGTGATATTTCAACGTCGCGATGCCGGCATCGGAGACACTGCGCAGGAAGTCCAGCAATGCCTCGTTGTCGTACTTCAGGCTCTCCTGTTCGAGCATCCCGGGAATCACGCGGTAGACATGCTCGCCCTCGATTTCCAGCGGGATCTGCACCACCGCGAACTTCTCCGGCCATTCCTGGAAACTGTTCTCATCCATCAGCAGTGTATTCGACGCGCTGCGCCAGGCCGCCTGGTTGGCGCGGCGCACGAGCGCCGAGGCGCGCACGCACCGCTGCGATCCCGGCGCCAGCGTGTCCTGCCCCGCGGCCAGCCCCATTTTGATGCCGATGCGCAGCGCCTGCGATCCGAAGCGGCCGTTGAATTCGGGCAGCCCGGAAAGCAGCGCCGAACAGGTGCGGTGCGCCCCCACGATCGAGTTGAACAGCAGCACGCTGACCTCCGGCGAATACGCCAGCAGCGTGCCGCCGCCCGAGGCCGCGCTACCCGTAATGTAACGCCGCATTTCACGCGTGAACGTGCTCAGGTCGTTGAGATTGGCGGGCCGCAATACCGGCTTGTCGGCGAGTACTGAGAGCACGGCGTAATTGCGCCGGTACTTTTCCTTTCGACGGTCGAGTTCCTCGGCCAGGTAGAGGATCTCGTCGAGCGTTAGATCATTCAGGAACAGGGACAATCGGCTTCGCATGGTCGCGTCCTCTCACAGTTCTCCGGTCACTCGCAGAACTTCCTCAATCGTGGTAATTCCGCGTTCGAATTTTTTCACGGCGCCCGCGCGCAGCGTGAGCATGCCTTCCTCTACCGCCGCCGCCTCGATGTCGGTGGCGGTGGCGCTGTCGAGGATCATTGTACGAATCTTCGGCGTGACCGGCATAACCTCGTAGACGCCGGTCCGGCCCCGGTAGCCGCTGCTGTTGCATTCGATACAGCCCGAGCCGCGATAGTAAACCTGGCCGCGCGCCTTGGTGGGATCGATTCCCACTTCGCGCAACGCTTCTTCGTGGATCTCGGCGGGGCACTTGCACTTGACGCAGATCTTGCGGATCAGCCGCTGGGCGACAATCAGCGAGACCGAAGACGAAACGAGAAAGCGCTCGATCCCCATGTCATTCAGGCGCGATATCGTCGCCGCCGCCGAATTCGTGTGCAGCGTCGAGAGCACCAGGTGGCCGGTGAGCGCCGCGCGCACCGCGATCGAACCGGTTTCCAGATCGCGGATCTCGCCGATCATGATGATGTCCGGATCCTGCCGCAGAAACGCCCGCAGCGCCGACGCGAACGTCAACCCGACCTCTTCCCGCACGAGCACCTGGTTCAGCCCCGCGAAGTTATACTCCACCGGATCCTCGGCGCTCATCGTGTTCACGGTCGGCGTGTTCAGCCGCGAGAGCACGCTATAAAGCGTCGTCGTTTTGCCCGAACCCGTCGGTCCCGTCACGAGAATCATGCCAAACGGCATGCGGATCGCGCGATTGAAATCTTCGAGCGCCTTTTCTTCAAAACCGAACGTCGACAGGTCCAGCGTCAGGTTCGACTTGTCGAGAATACGCATCACGACTTTTTCGCCGAACAGCGTCGGCAGCGTGGAGACACGCAGGTCGATGGTGCGGTCGGCGAGTTTCATTTTAATGTGGCCGTCCTGGGGTATACGCCGCTCGGCGATATTCAGGTTGGCCATGATTTTGGCTCGTGACGTCAACGCGTTTTTCATATGGCCCGGCGGCGACATCACCTCGGCCAGGATACCGTCGATGCGGAAACGCACGCGGAACTGGTTTTCGTAAGGCTCGAGATGAATGTCCGACGCCCCCTTCTGCACCGCGTCGGCGATGATGCCGTCCAGCAGCTTGACGATCGGCGCGGCGTCAATTTCTTCTTTCAGCCGGTCGGCGTCGGCGTCGGACTTGACCTGAATGACCTCGGCGGCCACGTCGTCGCCGATGTCCTTAAGGATCTTGTCCAGCGTGCCGCCCATATGGTACACCAGTTCGGTCGCCCGCAGAAATTGCGTTTCCGTGACGACGGCGGGCTGCACGTTGAAGCCCGTGATGAACTTGATGTCCTCGACGACGAAGTCAATGCTGGGATCGACGAGCGCTACCTGCAGCAGTTTGCCCGTGCGCTTCAGCGGCAACGCCTGGTACTTCTGGATGAACTCCGGCGAGAGCAGCTTGCGCACGTTCTCGGGAATCTCTGTCGTTTCGAGATCCACGCGCTGCAGGTCATAGTAGCTTGCCAAAAACGAGGCGATCTGGTCTTCGTTGATGACGCCGAGCTTGCACAATTCGGTCACGACGGAATTGCCCGAGTCCTTCTGCCGCGATTTGAAGAGCAGATACTGCTCCTGCGAAATCAGGTTGTTGTTCAGCAGCAGTGTGGGGACGCGCGAATTCATATGCGATCTGTGTTTCCGTTTGGCAACCGATCTGGCAGCTTGCAAGAATCAACGGGGAGCTTTGCAAAACGCATACCACCGAGTGGGATTCTGCAAAACAGAACGCCCCGGCCGGAGGGTCGGGGCGCAAAGCTCGCTCGCGATTGAAGGGAATCTCAGCCGCTGTGACGGATGACGAGGATGTCGCCGTCCTTCACCGGGTATTCTTTGCCTTCGAGGCGCAGCAGACCCTTGGATTTGCAGCCGGGATAGCCGTCCTCGCGGACAAAATCGTCGTAGTGGACGACTTCGGCCCGTATGAAACCCTTTGCGAGGTCGGTGTGGATCACCCCGGCCGCGTCCTGGGCGGTGTCGCCTTTATGAATCGGCCAGGCGCGGGATTCCTTGTCGCCGGTGGTCAAGAAACTTTGCAGGCCAAGCAGGTCGAAGCTCGCGCGCAGTACGCGGTCGCGGGCGAGTTCCGTCACGCCGATGTCGGCCATGAAGGCGTCGCGCTCGTCGCTGGGGAGATTGGCGATCTCGCCTTCCAGCCGCGCGGAGAGCGCGATGGCCTGAATCTGCTGCGCCTGCAATTTGGCGTTCAACTCGGCCAGCGTGGCCGTGATGCCGGACAAATTGTCTTCCGCGGCATTGACCAGCGCGAGCAGCGGTTTCTCGCTGAGAAACTGGAAGCCGCGCAGCGCTTTTTTTTCGACGAGCTCGAGGACCAGCGTGCGCAGCGGCTGTCCGGCGTTCAGGTGTTCCAGCGCGCGGGTCAGCAAATCCAATTCGGCGGCTTCGTCGTGGGTCGGCGCTTTGACGCGGCGCTGCTTCTGCAGCCGTTCGAGGCGCTTTTCGAGAATAATCAGATCGGCGAGCACCAGTTCGTCCTGCACGGCAAGGATGTCGCGCCGGGGATCGACGCCGCCCACCATCTCGTCGGCGCCGAAGGCGCGCACGATGAGCAGCAGCGCGTCGGTGGTTTTAATCCCGCCGTCCATGGCCGCGGCGAACCAGTCGGATTTGGACGCGCCGGCTTCCAGCGCGGGCGTGTCCACGTATTCGACGGTGACGTAGACGCTCTTTTTGGAATGCGACATCTCGGAGAAGTTTGTCCACGCGCGGGTCGGGCACGTGGCTCATGCCGAGTTGCACTTCCTTCTTAAAGGCGGCGTGCGGATCCGGCGTGGTGCCGGTGAGCAGATGAAACGTGGTGGTCTTGCCCGAGCGGGACGGACCGATGAGGCCGATGTTCATGAAGGAAAGTATGAAGTATGAAGGATGAACCAGCGTGCGACGCTGGACCCGGTAACAACTACTGGTCGAGTTGCAGGGCCTGCTTAATGTAGTCGCGGAGGGCGGGTTTGTGGATGTCTTTTACGGTTTTGAGCTTGACGTGTTTGGAGACCTTGCCTACGCCTTGCAGCAGGCCGTATTTGTCGGTCATTTCCGCGCCGCGCGAGAAGGCAAAGGTGATGTCTTTTTTTGTCGGACTGATGACCACGAGAATCCGCTTGCCGCGCCAGGCGGGGATGCCATAGCTGATGCATTCTTCCGCGTCCGGCGCAGCCTCGGCCATCAGCTTCCGCAGCGCCGCGACAATCTCGCGGTGTTCCGGCAGGACGCGGGCGTTCACGAACTCGTCAACGGTGGCGAATTTTTCCATGACCGTGAAGGTTGGGAACTAAGTCGCTAATATTCTGTATGGATGCAAAAAAAACGACGGAACGGATTGGGGTTAGCCGCGAAATATTATGCAGTTGCCGGGAATCCGCCGCGTACGATATAGGGAAGTGGCGGTGATTTGGGCAGATACGAATTGTCGATGGCATGGCGGTGGGGAGTGCTGGCTGACCGAGTGAGGTTGAGGATTCCACTCCTAAGGTACGACGGCAGGTGCGGGATGTCAAGCGGATTTGAATATTTGTTCAAGTAGATATATTGCCTTCAGATCCAGGGATTGGCATTGAAGATAGGTGGTCGGAGCAGGGCGCGAAAGGAGGCGTGAAATTGCCCGGCTGCTCGGGTCATTGTAGCAGGCTGACAGGCTCACATCGGCTATCAGTCCAGCGGCCAGGCGGGAATGGCTTGATCGATTTCCTGCATGATCCGGATCGTCTCAGCCAGTGAGAAGATCGTCTTCCGGTAGTGCTCGCGGTCTTCCGCCGCGAGAACTCGTCCTTTGCGATCCTTGAGCCATTTCTCCGCCACCTGATACCCGCCGATGTGGAACTCCCACACCTCCGGCGGCACGCCTTCAAAATACTGGGTCTTGTTGATCCACACCCTCCTGTCCGGCTCGGTATATTGCACCCGCTCCACCTCATGATCCCCTTTTACCGGGTAAGACATGTGGTCTGGTCTGGGGCAATTCGAATTCCATGGTGTGGAGATTGACGAGTTCCCCGCCTAACGCAACCAACGGCTTGAACACCTCCGCTTTCGACGTGAGCGGGATCGCGCGGAAAATCCATCTTGAGGAACTTGGCGTACCGCTGCCGGTAGGTCGGGCTGTGGAAAACGGCATAGATGTAGTTAAAAATATCCCGCTCGCTGACACGCTCGCCTTCCACCGTCCGCTTACCCATTTTGCGCCGGTACGGCGGAAAGCGTCGGTCAAATTCTTCTGCAAATTCCGGTGCAAAATTCGGCAGTGTGCGCGGTTTGTGATCCCAGCTCTTGCTGCCGTCTTCCTCTTGAATATAGAGCGGAAAGTGATAGCAGATTCCCTTGTTGCTTCGAGTAAGTCTATTGTCAGTTAGAAAGCGGGTGCAAAGGGCATGATCGAAAATTCCTTCCGCAACTTGCCTAACAGTGACTAAAGCCAGATTCCTATTGGTCAGCATATGCTGCATAACCTTAGTACGGGGCATGCAGATGAAACCGCGTGTTTCGCCTGTATAGTAGATGAAACGACGGTCAAACGGCCGGTAGAGTATCGGATCAATCATCTCAGCAATGGCATCGTGCGCCCGCACGTCCTCTTGCGCCAGACTTACCTTCCAGTCACGCGCATCCTCGCCCAGACTGAAGCGCTCCCGTGCTTCCTCTTCCGTCAGCGACGCAAACTCCTCCACCCGCTGCTGCAATTCTTTGGCGGTCCAGCCAATGGTCAGATCATCCCGGGCGGTGACGATACCCGCCGAGTTGACCGGCATAGCGTCGTTGATCTTCCAGCCCTGCTCATATTCAGCGGCCAGAGAGACATCGCGCGGCCCAAACAGATAAAACGGCGTAGCCGGTTGGATGTCGGCCCATTCCGTGTTCCCGACGTCGAGCGCGCTGAGCCGCTCGTACTTCCCGCCGGTGCCTTTACGGCGGCCAAAGAGGTCGCCCTTTCTGATTACTCTTGCCTGCTCCGGTTCGGGTTGCTTGACAAACAACCCAATGGCCACCCCCTGCTGAATGTCAAAGACGTTTTCGTCCTTGCCTCCGTCCGGCGCGGTCTCCTGCTTTTTGGAATTGCCGTGCAGGTCGAGTATATGAATATCATCGAACGATTTCAGCAGGCTCTGCCGCATCCCGCGAAAGGTTGGATTGTCCAGATAGCCATGATTGCTGATATAGGCCAGTATGCCATAGCCGGTTTGTTCAATCCGCCATTGCCCAAAGCGGATGAATTTGACATAGTCATCCTGCAGCCACTTGGGATTGCGCTCGCCGAGCGGTTCACCGTCCACCTCGTAATAGGCTTCCCGCATGCGGGCTTCAATCCAGTCATTCTTATTGGCGGAATGACCCGAATAGGGCGGATTCCCCATCACCACCATGATTGGCAGGTTGGTCTTCAGACCGTGCGCGGCGGTAGCTTCCTCGGCAATCTGCCGCTTAATCGGCCAAATCACGGACTGTACCTTTTGCCCGGTGAGTTCGAGACTGTTGGTGAGAAAGACGTTCAGGCGTTCGTCACTCTGGAAGTCATAAGCCCATTCCGCTCGCGTTGCCCTTCCTCAAGATCCATGCCCGCCAATTGCATGGCAAGTTTCAAGTGCGCCACCGCATACGGCGCCATCAGGAGTTCAAAGCCGTAAATGCGGGGCAGCAGGTGATGGCGCACAAAGTCCGACCACTCCCCGGCATTGTTGGCCAGCATGAACCGCTCGCGAATGAGGGTGATAACGTGATAGAGGAATGTGCCGGTCCCGCAGGCCGGATCCAGAATCAGCACGCGCGGCATTTTCTTCGTGACCGGCTTACCGTTCTCCTCGACCGTGATTTCAATCGTGGAGCGGTCCGCCAATCCATCCTTCAGGCCAAACTTCTCTTTGAGGAGAATGTCCACGCTGCGCACAATGTACGAAACGACGGGTTCCGGAGTATAGTACACGCCGCGCAGTTCCCGGAGTTTGGGATCATAGGCGGCAAGGAAGGTTTCATAGAAATGAACAATCGGGTCTTCCTGGCCCGTGCGCTTGCCGAAATAGCGGAGAATCGAGTCAATATCCGCATGAAACATGACGGCGGTGAGATCATCTACAAAACCGATGAAAGGCTCGATCCTCCAGTTCCGTGCCGTTGATCGCGTCGAATAATTTGCGCAGAAACGGATTGGTCTTGGGGATCTCCCGCGCCGCATCATTCCGCCGGAACTCCGTTTTATCCAGGCTTTGCTGATAATGGTTGACGCGCGCGGCGAATAAGCCATAGGCCAGAGTCTGCGAAAACATGTCGGCAAACTGAGCATCGCTGAGTTCCGGCAGCAGTGTCTTTTCAAAGGCATCTTTCAGACCGGAGAGCAACTCGGATGCTTCTCCCGCGGCGAATGCTTCCACGATCATCCGGTCAATTTGTCGGCACAGCACTGCCATCCGCCGCGCCAGATCTTCCGGTTTCGAAATAGGCAGTGGTTCATGTGTCAAGAATTGGGTGAGCAACTCCCGCACGTCGTCATCACCGCCCGGGCGCAGCTTCAATTTGCCTTTATCGGGCGTTGCCAGGCAGGCTTCAAGCCGCAGCTTGCCGTCCACATACCAGCGGAAAGTCACATAGTCGGTGAGGACAAGATTATCGAAATCCAGGTATCGTTTGAGCTGGTCGGTCTGCTCAACGGCGTTCAGGTCCGCGCCAATATCTTTGGTCTCCACATAACCCATGGGCAGATATTGCGTCTTGCCCAGCTTGCGCCGGATCACGAAGTCCGGCGCACCCAATGCTGTGCGCTTGGGTTCGTTGGTGACCACAAGATCCTTGGTCAACCGTTGCAGAAACGCTTCCAGAACGGGCCGGAAGGTATGTTCCGTCGCCGCTCCCTGTTGGAGTTTCGCATTCAGACCAGCCAGATAGTCTTTCATGATGACGGGATTGTGATTTCCAAGCGGATTAAAGGACTGACCCCGTTTGGGATTTCAGTTTCCAACGGGGTACGGTATCCCGGATCGAGTCCGGGTATCCGCGGCGGAAGTAAAGATTCCGGGCAGGTCCACGGACCTGCCTCGGCGGAAGGGGTTGAGGATTTCGGCCGGGTGCGGAATCCCGAATCGAGTCCGGGATCCCGCGACGGAAGTAAAGATTCCGGGCAGGTCCGGGGACCTGCCTCGGCGGAAGGGGTCAAAGCTTCCCGCTCGGCGGATTGGCGGTGGAGTAAGATACAACGTTTGCGGGACTTCGGCAAGCGGGGCGAGATGGCACTTAGACGTGGACCGGGGCCAGTTCCGAAGACGAAGAATTTATGGGGGCAAACTGCCGTTTGCAGCTACGGACGCTTGAGACCGGCGGCGTTGCCTCCACCCCCCTTGCCCCCTCCGACAGAGTCGAGATCTTGCTTCGCGGACTTCGCGGACTCTGCGGACCGTCAACGGGGGGTACAATGACAAAACAGCCCGCCGATGGGGCGGGCTGTTTAAAATCGCGTGGGAAACCGTTATTCGCAGAAGCCGGTGAGGGTGGTGAAATCGCTCTCGATCACCTTCATCTGGGCCAGCACGGCTGCGGAGTCACCCTTCTTGGACAGGGACTGCAAGCGATCGGTGTCCTTTTTCAGCGTCTTGGCCGCCTGACGATAGGGCTTCGCCTTCATCGCTTCGCAGCACTTTTCCGACTTGACGACGTTGTGCGCGGCCTCGTGCAGCTCGCGGGCGTGCTCCCGGATGTACGAGTCGCTGCCGCTGTTACAGGCTTCCAGCATCGGCGTGAGCGTGGCATGGAAGGTGACGAGTTGCTGGGGTGCGCAATCGGGTACCGTGGCCGCCGTCTTGGCGCCGCCACAGCCGCCGCAACCGGTCTTGCCGCCACAGCCAGGGCCGGCATAGGCGAAAGTCAAAGCCGCCAGAACCATCAGGGCTGTCAGAAGGGTCCGCATCGGGTCGTTCCTCATCGTTGGGATTGTGAGATGCTATGAAGATATTCGAGTTTTCGAAAAAAGCAAGCGGGATTCACGCGCGGGGTGAGGGCACCCCGCGCGGCGAGCGGGTGGGTGAGGGCACCCCACCGCAGCGACTTACGCTTGGGCGGCGATCTGTGGGGCGGCCTGATCCACGGGTGTGGCCGCCGGAGCCTCGCCGGTGAGGGCGGTTTTCAGCGAGACGATGGCGACTTCGCACATCGTCTCGTCGGGTTCCTGCGTGGTGATGCGCTGGAGCCAGAGTCCGGGCTGGATCAACAGCTTAACCAGCCGATTTTCGGTATTTTTCGCCGAGTATTTTAAGATTTCGTATGAAATGCCGGCCACGAGCGGAATCAGCGGCAAATGCACGCAGAGGCGGACCAGCGTATTCGGATATTCGCCGAAGATGGCGACGATGATGCTGTCGACCACGACGAAAAACAGGATCGCCGAGAGGGCTACGATGAGCAGGAAGCTGGTGCCGCAGCGGGGGTGAAAGCGAATCTGGTTAAGCACCCGATCCACGGTGAGATTTGCTCCACTTTCGAAGGCGAAAATGGTCTTGTGCTCGCTGCCATGATACTGAAAAACACGGTGGATGTCTTTCCAGCGCGAAATCAACCAGAGGTAAGCCAGTAGAATGGCGATGCGGACTCCGCCCGCCACAGAATTGACGATGACCTGCCGTAACGCCATGGAATCGCCATCGGAACCCGCAGCCAATCGCCCCAGCCAGAGCGGCAGGAACATGAACAGCCCAATGGCGAAGGCCACGCCAACCAGTACCGACAGCCCCATTGCGAAGCGCTCCTTCATCCGCGAGCGGGGTTTGGCGTCCGCTTCCTCGGGCATGGCTTGTTCGGCAGACCAGTTGAGCGCGTCCATGCCGATTTTCATCGACTCGACCAAGCCCACCGCGCCTCGAAGTATTGGCAGGCCAAGCCACTTAATCCGCCGTGTAATGGGCGTATATGGATACGTCTTGACGGCAATTGTGCCACTTGGCGTGCGGGCTGCCATGGCGACGCGAGTCGGGCTGCGCATCAACACACCCTCGATCAGGGCTTGACCGCCCAGCGCCAACTCTGTGGATAAATCGGTGCGGGTCTCTTCTTGCGGCATTTCGTTTGAGGAAGTATTTGAATTCATTCCGCTTTCGTGGGTGCAGAACGGGCGGCATCCGTAAGATGCCGCCCGTCGCGTAAAGTCGAACGCATGCAGGACTTAGGCCTGCACCTTCTTGTACTTTTTCAAGAACTTATCAACACGGCCGGCCGTATCCAGGAGCTTCTGCTGCCCGGTAAAATGGGGGTGGCAAGCCGAACAGATTTCGACCTTGAAGGTGTCGCCAGCGATTGTTGAGCGGGTTTGGAAAGTATTTCCACAGGCGCAACCAACCGTGACGAGATGATAGCCGGGATGGAGGTTTTCTTTCATCATGTTCCCCTGTCTTCGATTAGCTGTTTAATATACAAACATCCCGCCATGAAGTCAAGTCTATTCGAGCTACGCGTCAGGTGCTGAAAAGTTCCTGCGGTTACACGGGTCGCGGCAACTGCCAGAAAGCGACTCTGTGCTGACTTCGAATGCGGCCGAGATGATACGTTCTCGAACAATTCAGATGCACTATGATTCACAGGCTGAAGTATTGATAATTTTAAGCTTTCGAATCTTGAGATTGATGATTTGGAGAGGCTTATCCATGGATTTGGGACATACGACCCGGGAATGTGTCGTAATATGCTGATTATATTTAGCAGGGAAGCTACGGTTGGATTGAGATTGCTATTGACAATCATGTCGTGTGGTCGTAGATTATTCGCACTAATCCCTATATAGCGACGTATCGGAATGCAAATTGTTGGAGGTTGTATGAACATGTCCAGAAAATTTGTTGGTGTGAGTGCCGTAATGGCCGTGATCGTTCTGCTCATCGGGTCTGCCGCGTTCGGCGAAATTACAGATGAAGGCCGGATTTCCATCGTGTGCGGAACGCACACCGTGACCATGACCGAAGCCACCTTCTATGCGGACGGGTCTCCGATGGTCTACACATCGACCCCGTTGGGTTGCACTTCGGGCAACGGCAATTCCCAGATTTATGCGTTTCCGCTCGTCGAGATGAACAGCTTCGATTGCTACTATACGGCGGATGGCGGCCCGTTGACGCTCCTTCGGATCAACGCGAATGAATTCTATTATCATATCCCGGTGGTCCTGCCGACTCCCAGCCCGGGCGGCGTTGTCGTCGGGCTCTCCGGAATGCCGGCCGCGGGCGAGGCCTACATGATCGTGTCCGATCACGACGTGATGACGTGGCCGGGCGCGGAATGCTTCCGATTCCGCGGCGGCGCGAACGATTACGTGGCGGTGACGTGGTATTGCGAAACGGATTTCCCGCCCGTGTTCTCGCTTACGCCCGGCTGCCTGAATTGCTCGGAAACCTGCAATCCCAACTGCATTCCGATGGTGTCGACCGGTTACGGCTACACACCGCCGGTGGAAATGTTACCCAACATCTGGGTGCGCCTCTTCTACCCGATCGGTCTCGTCACCCCCGGTTGCTGGTGCTATCATTTTGAGTACCAACTTGGCCGTGGAGCTATCGTCCTTTATCGCGGCGCCGGTTGAAGGCGCCGTGGTTGTGCGGTTCGCGACCGCGTCGGAAACGGACAACGATCACTTTGAAGTCTGGCGCGGCACGAGCCGGGATGGCGACTATGCGAAGATCGCCACGGTGCCGTCGCACGGCAATTCTTCGACCGAGCAAACCTACACTGTCCGCGACGACAACGTCGGCAGCGGCGATACGTACTATTACTACCTGGTTTCGATCGATGCGGAGAACCACCGCATTGAATACCGCGACCGGATCCAGTCCGCGACGCCGACGGCCACCGTCGTGCCGCAAAGCTACGCCCTGAGCGCGTTCCCGAACCCATTCAACCCGACGACGATGCTGGCGTTCACGCTGCCGGAAGCTTCGACCGTGACCGTCAACGTGTACGACGTCTCGGGCCGCCTGGTGAGTACGCCGGCAAATGCGCGTTATGCCGAAGGCACGCATCACGTCGCGTTTGACGCGTCGGCGCTGCCGACGGGCGTTTACATTGCGCGGATGAACGCGGGCGCAACGACGATGACGACGAAGCTGCTGCTGATCAAGTAGCATTTGATTGCACAGCACCGGGACAGAACGGGCGGCTCGACAGAGCCGCCTGTTCTGTTGTGGATCGGTTGCGAATCCTCGCGCCTGGGACATCAGGTGTCGCCGTGGTCTTCCAGGAACTCGAGCAGATCACCCGGTTGGCAGTGGAGTTCGCGGCAGAGGGCTTCGAGGGTGGAAAAACGTATGGCGCGGGCCTTATTGGTCTTCAAAATCGAGAGATTTGCCAATGTAATGTCAACGCGCTCGGCAAGGTCTGACAGCGTCACATGCTTCTCGACAAGCAGGCGATCGAGTCGTAGAATGATGGGCATGGGTGGCTTCCTTTAGACCGTGAGCGAACGCTCTTCTTCGAGTTCGACCCCGTGGCGGAAGAACTCGGCGATGACCAGCACCACCAAACCGATGAAAAGAATGGAGAAATCGAGGTCCAGATCTGTATAGATTTCAATTCCCCGTGTGGTCACCAAGCGGCTCAGATAGAAACGCTGGGCGAAGTCAAGCAAGTTTTCGACGAAGTGCCGCCGAAGATCAGCAGGCCGATACGACGTATGCGCGTGGCATTCTCACGAGGGTGAATGTTGTCCCGGCAGACAGCAAGCGGAAGAGTCGGCGCAGCAGAAAAATCATAATTAGCATGAACCCGACCCCGAGCAATACTGTGGTGATCCAGAGCAAACGCCAGAAGAAAATTGGGTGGACGAATGGCCAGATAGCCGGCCATTATGCTCGTGGGCCATTGGTGGCGGCTTGTCGGCCACTGCCGGGTGCTGGCCCAGAATTCCGGATTGTGCAGAAGGTCGCCGGTGGCTGCGAGGCGAATTTCATGGTCCGTTCCGATGCTGTCCACGCTGACTTTCGTCCAGTACAGCGGAATCGGATTGTGTACTCCCTCAATGGTTACGATTAATCCGCCGATAACACCGGTAATGATGGAAGTATACCAAGTGACGGCGAGCCAGAATTTGATGATGCGGATGATGGGCTTCATGCACGGGATCCCCGATAATTAGATTCGGATGTGCCAGATGAGTAGTGGCAGCCGGCGGAAGATACACAAATATTTATCGTTTGTCAATATATATTTATCGTTTGTCAAGCAAAGAAAAAGGGACACGGGCAAAATTGCCTGTGTCCCTTCTTTGGTCGGGGCGGCGGGATTTGAACCCGCGACCCCCTGGTCCCAAACCAGGTGCGCTACCGGGCTGCGCCACGCCCCGAACAGAGCCCAAGATACGCACTTTTTGGTTATCGTGTCAAGGAGGTGGAAACCAGCGCGAGGTCGGATCACAGCAGGCCACCCCTATCCCCGGCCCCTTTCCCCATAGGATGGGGAAAGGGGAGGAACACAGAATTCAAGGTACAAAGAAAGACTCCACCCCCCCTTGCCCCCCCGCCAGCGGGGGGGAATACGAACAGAAAAGCTCCGGCGATTTTTGTCGCGCGGAGCTTATCCGTTCCCCAGTCCCAGCTATCGATTCGGTCGCAGAGTCCGTTCAGTTTATCTGCGGGCGCAGCGGCGACAGTATAGCCCGGCGGCGGATATGGTGATCCACCAGTTCGTGCAACGGACCCGTATCGCCGTTCAGGATCCCGCGTTCGCGCAGGAACAGCTCCACGGTCGGAAAGTCTTTTCCGGCGAGGCGCAGGTAGCGTTTGACCGTATTCTTGGACAGGCCGTGCAAGCGGGCGGTGGCCCGAATGCCCTGACCGTCCAGCAGCGTGCGGTAGATCTTCTCGATGGTGTCCCAGTCCAAGCGGCTGTCCCAGAAGGGCGTACCTTTCAGCTCGCTGAAGGTTTTGCCACAGGTATTACAGATAAGTAGGCGAACCTGTTTGCGGCCGTACCGCGTGTAAAGTGCAATATTACCCGAGCCATGCTTCCCGTAGTCCGTGCAGGCCGGGTTCGGGCAGGAAAAGCGCTCGATGTCCATGGTTAAAGTGACCCCAGTTAATTGTATTCTATCTCTATTATCGGCGGACGGGTACGTTCCCTTAAACTTTGCGGGGACGGAATGCGTAAGCTGTGAATTCGTTCGCAGATGCGGGGGACAGACCCTGATTCTGGGCGGCAATGAGGGTCAGGGCAACACCTTGACTATTTGCTAATCATTTGGTAAATTTAAGGCTTAACGAAGCTTCTCGGCACGTTGGACACATTTTTCGGGAATTAGGACCATGCAAGCGATCCAAAAACAATCCGCAGCCGCCGGCCTGAGCTATATTACTGACGCCCCGGCCCCCCAGATTTCTACCGCCGATGAGGTTCTGATCCGGATCAAAGCCTCCGCGATCTGTGGAACCGATGTCGATATTTACCGCGCCGACGCACCGCTGATGAACCGGATGAAAAGCAAGCTGCCGGTGATAACGGGTCACGAATTCTGCGGCGTGATTGAAGAGGTTGGCAAAGACGTGCGCGGGCTGAAGGCCGGCGATTACGTCTCGGCGGAAATGCACATCGTCTGCGGCCAGTGCTACAACTGCCGTACAGGCAACGGGCAGTGGTGTTTGAATACCGTCGTGCGCGGCATCGACAGCGCGGGGATTTTCGCGGATTATGTCGTACTGCCCGCGCGCAACGTGATTAAACTCCCGCCGGAACTGCCGGTGGAAGTGGCGGCGTTTCTCGACGCCATCGGGAACGCGGTCCACACCGTGCGCTCGGTGGACGTCGTGGGCAAGGACGTGGCGATTTTAGGCGCGGGCCCGATGGGCAACATGGCGGTCGCGCTTTGCCGTTTGATGGGCGCGCGCAAGGTGTATATCACGGACGTGTTCGATGCGCTGCTGGAAGAGGCGATGCGGGAAGGCGCGGACGGGGCGTTCAACGTCAAGGACGAGGCGCAGCACAAGGAATTCCTCGATATCGCCAAGAGCGATCCGCTGAAGCGCGGCGTGGACGTGGTGTTTGAGCTGTCGGGCCACGGCGCGGCCTACCGCGACGCGTTTGACAGCATCCGGATGGGCGGTGAACTGTCGCTGCTGGGGCTGCCGGGCGACGTGAATGTCAACTTCTCGCGCGACGTCGTCTTTAAGGGGCTGACGATTCGCGGGATTACGGGACGCAAGATTTTTTCGACGTGGATTGACATGCTGGCGCTCTTACAGGGGCCATTCCTGCAGACGGCGCGACGGATTGTGACGCACAAATTCCCGTTGTCGCGTTACGAAGAGGGCTTCGCGATCAAGCTGCGGGGCGAAGGGCTGAAGGTTATTCTCTTCCCCAACGGGCAATAACTGCGGCGCACGGCCGGGGATAATCCTGCCGCGTTCATTATGAGCTATCAACAAACCGACGATTTCGCGGAGTCCAGGTCTTTTCCGTCGCGGCTCCGCCGGAGAACTCCTGGGTGGGCGGCGCAATCCGTTCGACCCGCAGGTCTTCCATCATATATCGCTGATCGCGTTTTTCGCGTGGGTGGGGATGGGCGCGGACGGCATCACTTCGGCCAATTACGGTCCGGAGGAAGCCTTCCTGACGCTGGGCTCGCTCAGTTTCCTGGCGCCGCTGCTGGCGGTGGCGATCGGTGTCACCGTGCTGATTATCTCGGCGAGCTACACGCAGATCATCGAGCAGTTTCCGGCGGGCGGCGGCGGTTACCTGGTGGCCTCGAAACTGCTGCATCCGCACGCGGGCGTGATCTCCGGATCGGCGCTGGTGGTGGACTATGTCCTGACCATCGCGGTGTCGGTGGTCGCGGGCGTGGACGCGCTCTTCAGCTTGACAAGCAGTCCACCGGGAATGAGTTGGAAGCTGGCCACGGCGGTGGGCGTGATCGTGATCCTGATTGTGATGAATTTGCGGGGGATCAAGGAATCGGTGATGGCCCTGCTGCCGATCTTCGTGGTGTTCGTGGTGACGCACGTGCTGGTGATCAGCTACGGCATGGCGACCCATGTGGGGGATATTCCGGTACGTGCGGCCGCGGCGTCGGCGGACGCACACACGGCTTTCCAGAGCATGGGGCTGGCGGCGATCGCGTTTGTGTTTCTGAACGCGTTCAGTATGGGCGCGGGCACGTTTACCGGGATTGAAGCGGTTTCGAACGGCATGCCCGTATTGCGCGAGCCGCGAGTGCAAACCGGGAAGCGGACGATGGCGTTGATGGCGGCATCACTCTCGCTGCTGGCCGCAGGGCTGTTGGTGGACTATTTTCTGTTCGCCGTGCACCACGTTCCCGGCAAGACGTTGAATGCGGTGCTGTTCGGCGAGATTCTGGGCGGCTGGACGCTGGGCACGCTGCCGGTGGGACAGATTACGCTGTGGGTGACGTTGATTTCGGCGGCGCTGCTGCTATTCGTGGCGGCGCAGACGGGATTCATCGACGGGCCGCGCGTGCTGGCCAACATGGCCCAGGATTCATGGGTGCCGCATCGCTTCAGCCACCTATCGGAGCGACTGGTCACGCAGAACGGAATTCTGCTGATGGGCGCGGCGGCGGTGGCGCTGGTGTTGTACTCGCGGGGGCGGATCTCGATTCTGATCACGCTCTACGCGATCAACGTATTCATCACGTTTACGATGTCGCAGCTCGGGATGCTGAAGTTGTGGTTGTCGCGGCGGCGCTCGCACGACCAGTGGCTGGGGAAATTTCTGATCAACGGCATCGGCTTCAGCGTCTGCGCGACAATGCTGGCATTGATGATCGTCATCAAGTTCACCAAGGGCGGCTGGCTGACGCTGGTCCTGACGTCGGGGCTGGTGGGGCTCTGCTTCCTGATCCGCCGACATTACCGGCTGGTCGCGGACAAAGTCGCGCTGATCGACCGCATCCTGCTGGATATTTCGAGCGAGAGCGTCAACGCTCCGCCGGGACCGCTCGACCCGGCACAGCCGACGGCGGTGCTGCTGGTGGACCGTTTCGGAGGCACGGGAATTCACGTGCTGTTGAATATCCAGCGACTGTTCGGGCCGCGCTTCCGGCAGTATATTTTCGTCAGTGTGGGGGCGATCGACAGCGGCCGCTTCAAGGGCGTGAACGAACTGGAACGGCTGCGGGAAGAAGTCGAGCAGCAGGCGGAGCATTATGCCACGCTGATACGCGGTTATGGAATGAAGGCCGAAACTCGCACGAGCTGCGCCATTGAGTACCTGGCGGAGATCGAGCAGCTCTGCCTGCAAGTACACCACGATTATCCGAACAGCGTCTTTTTCGGCGCGCGGCTCTTGTTCTGGAAGAATACGATCTGGTCGCGCATTCTGCACAATGAGACGTCGTTTTCGCTGCAGCGCCGGTTGATGTTCAACGGCCTGCAATTTGTGATTCTCCCCGTTCGCTTACAGTAATTCAGCGACTGGATTCCCCGCGGTTCCTTACGCCGCGAGCTTTTCCGTCCGGCAAACCTGCGCGCCAATCGCGACCTCATGCCCGAATCTCCCGCTACATCCCGCGCTTCCACCGAGTCCAGCCGTGAATCGTTTTTCACGCGGCTGCGCCACAAAGTCATCGGCGCGGAGCGAAACCCAATGGATCCGCGAGTGTATCACAGCATCTCGCTGATCGCGTTTTTTGCGTGGGTGGGGATGGGCGCGGACGGAGTCTCTTCGGCCAATTACGGGCCCGAGGAAGCGTATCACGCGCTGCACGGTTTCACCTTTCTGACGCCGGTGCTGGCGGCGCTGATCGCGGCGACGGTGTTGATCATCTCGGCCGCGTACACGCTGCTGATCGAGCAGTTTCCGACGGGGGGCGGCGGTTATCTGGTGGCCTCCAAGCTGCTGCACCCGAACCTGGGACCGGTGGCGGGTTCGGCGCTGGTGATCGACTACATCCTGACGATCGCGGTTTCGATTCTTTCGGGCGTGAACGCGGTTTTCAGTTTGCTTCCGGCCAGTTTGCATGGCGCGCGGGTGTATGTCGCCGTTTTCGCCATCGTGTTGCTGGTGGTGATGAACCTGCGAGGGGTGAAGGAATCGGTGATCGCGCTCTTGCCGATCTTCCTGATTTTTGTCGTGACGCATATCGTAGCCGTCAGTTACGGATTATTCGCGCACCTGCCGGAATTGCCGGCCCGGGCCGCGACGAGCGTTACCGATGCGAAAGCGGCGATCCAGAGCGCAGGCCTCGGCTTCGTATTGTTCCGGTTGTTGCAGGCGTTCAGCATGGGCGCGGGCACGCTGACCGGCATCGAGGCCGTGTCCAACGGCATGCTCTCGCTGAAGGAACCGCGGGTCGCTACCGGCAAGCGGACGATGGCCTACATGGCGATTTCGCTGGCGTTCCTGGCGGGAATGATCCTGCTCAATTACTTTCTGTTCAACGTCCACACCATGCCGGGCCGGACGCTGAACGCGGTGTTGTTCGAGCATATTCTGCCGGTATGGAAGGTGGCGGGATTCGACATCAGCCAGGCGATCCTGTGGGTGATGCTGGCGTCGGCGGCGCTGTTGTTGTTCGTGGCGGCGCAGACGGGCTTCATCGGCGGCCCACGGGTGCTGGCGAACATGGCCGAGGATTCGTGGCTGCCGCATCGCTTCAGCCACCTTTCGGAACGCCTCGTGACCCAGAACGGGATCATCCTGATGGGGATTGCGGCGATCCTGTTTATCCTCTATTCGGGGGGAAGCCTGAGCATGCTGGTGGCGATTTATGCCATCAACGTCTTCATCGGGTTCGCCCTGGCCCTGCTGGGCATGACCAAGCTGTGGTGGTCCAAGCGCCGGAGTAATGAGCATTGGCGGCGGCGGTTCATCATCAGTCTGATCGGCTTTCTCGTGAGCGCGCTGCTGCTGGTGATCATGGTTGTCATTAAATTCACGCGCGGCGGCTGGCTGATCCTGATCATCACGGCGCTGCTCGTAGCCCTGTGCTTCTACATCCGGCGACATTACCGACAGGTGCAGCAGAAAGTCGAGAAAATCGACGAGATTTTAACCTCGCTGTCCTTCGGCGACTCGGCGGTGACGCCCCAGCCGCTGGACCCCGCCGAGCCGACCGCCGTGCTGTTAGTGGAGAAGTACAGCGGCACCGGCATTCACGTGCTACTCAATGTGCAGCGGCTCTTTGGACCGCGATTCAAGCAATACGTGTTCGTCAGCGTGGGGCCGATCGATTCAGGGCATTTCAAGGGCGTAGACGAATTGACGGCGCTGGAGAAAGCGGTGCGCAAGGAAGCGGAGAAGTACGTGACCCTGGCGCGTTCGTACGGGTTGAAGGCCGAAGCGCGCACGAGTCTGGCAATCGACTATTTGGGAGAGATCGAGGACGTGTGCGTGCAGATTCACCACGACTATCCCAATTCCGTGTTTTTCGCGGCGCGGCTGCTGTTCTGGCGCGACACGATCTGGACGCGGTTTCTGCACAATGAAACGCCGATTACCCTCCAGCGGCGCTTGATGTTCCACGGACTGCAATTTATCGTGCTGCCGGTCCGCCTGCAATAAAGTCATCTTTTATCCATGTACGGAAAATACCAGCGCTTTCTTTCCACCGAGTTGGACGCGATCCGCGACGCGGGACTGTATAAGACCGAGCGGATCATTCAGTCGCCCCAGGGCGCGGCGATCACGGTGCCGCAGGGCGAGGTGCTGAATTTCTGCGCCAACAACTACCTCGGGCTGGGCGGACATCCCGCGCTGATCGCGGCGGCCAAGCACGCCCTCGACCGCTGGGGCTACGGCATGTCGAGCGTGCGCTTCATCTGCGGCACGCAGGAAGTGCATCGCGAGCTGGAGACGAAGATCGCGGCATTTCTCGGATTTGATGACGCCATTCTTTACAGCTCGTGCTTTGACGCCAACGGCGGCGTCTTTGAAACGCTGATGAAGGCTGAGGACGCGATCATCACGGACGAGCTGAATCACGCCTCGATTATCGACGGCATCCGCCTCGCCAAGGCGCACCGCTTCATCTATCGCCACATGGATATGGCGGACCTGGAGAAGCAACTGAAGGACGCGCAGAGCGCGCGCTTCCGCCTGGTGGTGACGGACGGCGTATTTTCGATGGACGGCGACATTGCGCCACTCGGGGCGATCTGCGACCTGGCGGAGAAGTACGACGCGCTGGTAATGGTGGACGACAGTCACGCGACAGGCTTCATCGGCGCACACGGGCGCGGCACACACGAACACGCGGGCGTGATGGGACGAGTCGACCTGATCACTTCGACGCTGGGCAAGGCGTTGGGCGGCGCGGCAGGCGGATTTTGCGCGGCGAAGCGGGAGATCGTGGACATGCTGCGGCAGCGCTCGCGGCCGTATTTGTTCTCGAATACGCTGCCGCCGATGATCGCCGCCGCGGCGACGACGGTGCTGGATCTGCTTTCGGAAAGCACGGCGCTGCGCGACAAGCTGGAGCGCAACACGGCTTACTTTCGTGAGGGGATCACCGAGGCGGGATTCCAGATTCGTGCGGGGACACATCCGATTGTGCCGATCATGCTGTACGAAGCGACGGTGGCGCAGGAGATGGCGGCCCGGTTGCTGCAGGAGGGAATCTACGTGATCGGTTTCTTCTTCCCCGTCGTGCCGAAAGGACAGGCGCGGATCCGCGTGCAGATTTCGGCAGCGCATGAAACGGCGCATCTGGACCGGTGTATTGCGGCGTTTGCGAAAGTGGGGAAAGAGCTCGGCGTGGTTTCGTAAAGAAAGACATTCACCCCCCTTACCCCCCCCCGTCAACGGTGGGGAACGAAAACAGAGACAGAACAGCCCGGTCGAATGACCGGGCTGTTTGTATTCTCATAAGTGGGCGGGTCGCGCGGGAAAAGATAGAAGCCACGCGGAATAGAAGGTGCCGCTTGACCCGCCCGTATGGCTGGCGTAGGTTACGATTTTCGTACGCTAAAAGTCGAAGCTAAGACTACGGTCGCCTTTGGCGCGGACGCGGTTGGTGCGTAACGCGGGGCGCTGCTTGGGAGCGCCCAGAGCTTTCTTCCAATCTACCGGATCACGGCTGAGCAGTTCCTCCTGATGCCCGAGCGAACCGCGGCCATGCTGCACGAACTCGGGATTGAGTTCGATCAGCACATACTGCCGCGCATGCTTGTCGCCCTTACCGGCGGGGTCGGCAAGGCAGGCGAGGCCGGTGCTGCCGACACCGGCGAAGGGGTCAAGGACGACTTCATCGGGCAGCGTGCTCTTTTCGATCAGCTGGCGCAATATTTCGACGGGCTTTTGCGTGGCATGCTTGCGGAAGGCGGACGGGACATTCATGGCACCGAGGACGTCCGAGTCGCGCGTGCCGTTGAGATCACGCTTGCCCTTGACGGCGAAGATAATCATCTCGTGCTGCGGCGCGAAGGAACCGTTCAGATCACCGCTGCCATGATTGTTCTTGACCCAAATGAGGCAGTTTTTGACCTTGAAACGGCGGGTGATGGCGTCGTAAAAGCGCGGGTACATGTCGAAGCGCGTGAAGCAGTAGAAGTGGCGGTCGTCCCGGAGCACGCGGTGAACTTGATCGACCCAGTTGTCCACCCAGCCAAGATCGATGTCGTTCGCGAACTTGGGCAGTTTTTCGCGGGCGACACGGCGGTTCGACTGGTAATCGATGCCGTAGGGTGGATCGGTGAGGACCAGATCCACGCACGCGTCCGGCAACTCGCACAGCTTTTCGAAGCAGTCGCCGTTGATGAACGCGTTGACGAGATGATCGGGCAGGTTCATGGTCCCTCAGAGAGAGGGTCACCCGCACGCGGCGCAAGGTGACCCGGTGAAAGACGCTATTTAAAACCGAACATGGCTTTGACGACGTAACCGGCGATGGCCGGGTTTTCCTTCAGTCGTCGCGTGCAATAGCCGTACCAGGAATCGCCGAACGGCACGTAGACGCGCATGCGGTGGCCGCGGGACAGAAGCTGCGCGCGCAGTTCGTGGCGGACGCCCAGCAGCATCTGGAATTCGTACTGGTCGGGGGTCAGCTTGTATTTCTTAATGAGCTGTTCTGCGCCGGCGGTCAAAACTTCATCGTGCGTGGCAATGCCGACGTAAGCGCCGCCTTTGAACATCTGCTCGAGCAGCAGCGAGGAAGTTGGCGCGGATCTCTTCGCGGCCCTTGAAGGCAATGGCTTCCGGTTCGACATAGATACCTTTGCAGAGGCGGAAATTGCTCTTGCCTTCAGCCATCAGCTTCGCGATGTCGGCGGACGTGCGGCGCAAATAGGCCTGCACGACGAGGCCGCAGTTGATACTCTTTGCGGAAGTCGCGGTAGATCTGGATGGTCTTGTCGGTGCGCGGGGAATCTTCCATGTCGATGCGCACGAACATGCCTTTGCCGTTTGCGGCCTGCATGATTTTGCGCACGTTTGCCCGCGTGAATTCGGGATCGATGTCGAGGCCCATGGCCGTGAGCTTGACACTGACGTTGGCGTTCAGCTTGTCTTTGGCGACGCCGTCGATCAGCGCCAGATACTGGTCCACCGCCGCTTCGGCCTTGTCGCGTTCCTCGACGAATTCGCCGAGGACGTCCATCGTCGCCATGATGCCATTCTGATTCAAGTTGCGGGCCACGCGCAGGCCGTCAGCCAGCGATTCACCCGCCACGTACGGAGAAGCCACCTTGCCCACGATCACGCGTGGGACCAGGGGAATTGTCGCCACGACCATTCGATTAAATAGACTCATGTTGTCAGTTCGTGTTAGAATTTGCAGGAGACGGTCATCCCCACCGTTCCGTTTTCGAGAGACAGGCTGGGCGACATATCCACGCCGAAGAGTTGCGCATCGACATAGGCGTCACCCATGGAGAGCAAAGTCATTCCCGCGAGCCACCAGAAAAGTTCGTTGCGGTTATCACGGCGATAAAATTCAAAGCGGCGGTATTCGGCGACGTTCAGGGTTTCGCCCGCCTTTTCGTAATTGTCGGCGCTGCGTTTGTACGCCCGCATGCGGTCGTGCTGGTAGGAGATCCCCCAGAGGATGCCGCCCTCGACAATCAGAAAGCCCGCGGCCTTCCAGTAGTTTTTCGTGTAATATTGTCCCCAGCCGGGAACGGCGAGGGAGCGAAACACGGCGCCGGTGGTGCTTTTCCCGGGACGGCCGCGATCCGCTTCCTGCTTTTTCGTGGCATCCTGCGCGCGCAGAGGCAATGCCGCCGCCAAGAGCAGCACGATCACTAGTGCGCGGAGGAAACGGACGGGTGACTCTGGAGAGTCACCACAACGTGTCGGGTAATGGCGGGCGTGGGCTATTCGGTAAGCGCGAGGCATTCGATTTCCACAAGCACGTCCTTGGGCAGGCGCGCCACTTCGACGGCACTGCGGGCGGGCGGATCGGCGGGGAAAAAGCGCGCATAGACCGCGTTCATTTCCGCGAAATCCGCCATGTTCTTCAGAAAGACCGTGACCTTTACCACCGTCGACAGCGAGGCGCCCGCGGCGTCGAGCACGGCGCCGAGATTACGCAGCACCTGTTCGGTCTGTTCCGCCGTGGTTGTGCCCACGATCTGGCCCGTGGCGGGATCGAGAGGAATCTGGCCGGAAGTGAAACACGAGCGTGCCGGAAAAGCGCACCGCCTGGCTGTACGGTCCGATGGCCTGCGGCGCGCGGGGAGTGGAGACAAGAGATCGGTTCATTCGTCGGGAAGGTCCTTGAAATTGGCGTCCTGGACACGGCTCTCGTCGATTTTCCGCGGCGCTTTGGGCGGCTCGCCGTCAACGCGGCGCGGCGAGCGCAGCAATGCCTTCAGCGTGCGCAACACGAGATAGAGCACGAGAGCGATGAGGACGATGCGGAGAAACATGCCTACGCCGGCACCGGGTTATAATAACGTATGCCGATCTCGTCACGCTCGATTTCGGTGATCAGCGCCTCAAGATCGGCGGGATTGGCCACGTAGTCGATGGAGGTCGCGTTGACAATCACGAGGGGGGTGTCCTCGTAATGGAAGAAGAAGTGGTTGTACGCCTCGTTCAGCGTACGAATATAGGCTTCGGACATTTCTTTTTCATAGGGACGGTTACGCTGGCGGATGTTGCGCATCAGCCGTTCCGTGGAGCTTTGCAGGTAGACCACGAGGTCCGGCTTTTTGACGCGCACTTCCATCAGTGCCATAACCTTTTCGTAGAGCGCGATCTCCGCCTCGGAAAGATTAATGTAGGCGAAGATGCGGTCCTTTGCAAAGAGGTAATCCGCCACGACAAGAGGATGAAATAAATCCGGCTCAGGTAGTTCCTGCTGCTGCTTGAAGCGCGAGAGGAGAAAGAAGAGTTGCGTCTGAAACGCATAGTGGCGCGGGTCCTTGTAAAACTGGTCAAGAAACGGATTTTCTTCGGGATTTTCGAGCACCAGGCGCGCGGTGAGCCGCTCGGCCAGCAAATTTGCCAGCGAGGTTTTGCCAACGCCGATAACGCCTTCGACAACGATGTAACGGGGTCCGTTCATGCGCGTGGTGGGATGTGCGAGAGCTGACAAGGCCAGACAGCGAGGGGGTCCTGAGACGCGGCCAGTAATTCGGCCAATGTGCGGCCGAACGCGGGGTGGACAGCATCGGGGATCAGATCACAAAGCGGGATCAGCACAAAGTTGCGTTCGGCGATGCGCGGATGCGGCACGCAGAAGGTCGGGTTCGGCGATGCGGTCACCGTTCCAGAAAAGCAGATCGAGGTCGCAGCGGCGCGGAGCGTACGGGCGTTCGCGGGTGCGACCGAGGGCGGTTTCCACCGCCAGCAGATCGCGCAATAATTCGCGCGCCGTGCCGCGGCGGCGCAACTCTACAACGGCGTTGGTGAAGACGCCGCCCTCCGCCCCGCCCCAAGGTTCGCTCGCGTAGAGCAGCGACGACCGCAATGCCTCGTAGCCACGGTCCTGCAGCGCGCTCATCGCGGCGGTGAAGTTGGCCGGTCCGCTGCCAAGGTTCGAAGCCGAAGCCGACATAGGCGTGTTCGATGGCGTCAGCGGCGCCGGGTAACTTCGACTTCGACATGTTTCAGCACCCCGCCCATGGGCACATGCGGTTTGCGTACGCGCACCGTGGTTTCCTGCACCGGCTCGAAGCGTTTCAGCAATTCAAGGGCGATCGCGTTGGCGCAGGTTTCCAGCAGGTGAAAATTCTGGCTGTTGAAGAGTTCGGAGACGGCGCGGTAGAAGAGCGTGTAGTCGACCGTCCAGTGCAGGTCGTCGCTGCCCTCATTGCGCGCGAAATTGCCGCAGACCTCGACGTCGACTTCAAATACCTGGCCGATCGACCGTTCCTCGGCGAGCGCGCCGTGATGCGCGTAGAAGAGCATCGAGTTCAGGCGGATCTTATCGTCGTGCTTCATGGCGTGACTGCGCCTCCCCCAAAAGTTGCGGTGTTGACTTTGACGTCCAGCGTTTCGACGATGCGCACAAGACTGACCATCAGGCTCTCGAGGCGTTCCAGCGGCAGCATGCTGGCGCGGTCGGAAAGCGCTTCGGCCACGCGCGGGTGCGTTTCCACGAACACGGCGGAGACGGCGCCCGTGGCGACGGCGGCGCGGGCGAGCGGCTCGATGAAACGCGGCGAACCGCCGGAGACGCCGCTCTCACCGCCGAGACTCTGCACACTGTGGGACGCATCGAAGACGACGGGATAGCCGATTTCGGCCATTTGCACCAGGCCGCGCATGTCGACGACGAGATCGTGGTAGCCGAAACTCGCGCCGCGTTCGGTGACGAGCAGCTTGCGGTTGCCGGTAGCCTCGACTTTGGCGACGACGTGCCGCATGTCGGAGGGCGCGAGGAACTGCCCCTTCTTGACGTTCACCGGTTTGCCGGTTTCACCCGCAGCGACGAGCAGTTCCGTCTGGCGGCAGAGAAAGGCGGGAATTTGCAGGATGTCAACGACCGCGGCAACTGGCGCAGCCTGCGCGGGCATGTGGATGTCGGTAAGGACGGGCAGACCGACCTCGGCACGCACTTTCTCCAGCACGCGCAACCCTTCGTCCATGCCCAGACCGCGGAAGCTCTCGCCGGAGGTGCGATTGGCTTTGTCGAAGCTCGCCTTGAAAATGGGAAGGACACCCGTGCGCACGGCGATTTCGAAGAACGCCTCGGCGATTTCGAGACAGAGCGCCTCGGATTCGATGACGCACGGGCCGGCGATAATCGCCAGCGGATAAATGGAATTTTCAGACAAGGTGGTCTACCAGCGCCCTGGTGAGGTCGGTGGTGCCATAGGGGGAACCGGGCAATAGATCGGGAGTGAGGTACTTGCCTTCGGAGAGGATATGGCGGATGGCCTTGTCGATGCGCGTGGCGGCGTCGTCCTCGCCGAGGTGGCGCAGCATCATATTGCCGGACAGGATCAAGCTGAGCGGATTGGCGAGATTCCTGCCGGCGATGTCGGGCGCGCTGCCGTGAATCGCCTCGAAAATCGCGTGCTCGTCGCCGTAGTTGCCGCCCGGAGCGACACCCAATCCGCCGACGAGGCCCGCCGTCAGATCGGAGAGAATGTCGCCGAAGAGATTGGTGGTGACGATGACATCGAAGATCCGCGGACGGCGCACCATTTCCATGCAGGTGGCGTCGATGATGCGCTCTTCCGCTTCGATTTCGGGATAGTCCACTTTCACTTCGCGGAAGCAAGTGAGGAGGATTCCCGAAAACTTCTTCATGATATTTGCCTTGTGCACGGCCGTGACTTTTTTACGGCCGTTGCGGCGGGCGTATTCGAAGGCGTAGCGGCAGATGCGCAGCATCGCCCGGCGGGTATTGAAGGCGACGAGCACAGCGGACGATTTATCGGTGCCTGTGTAGAGTTCCTGTCCGGCGTACATGCCTTCGGTATTCTCGCGGACGATGACGATGTCGACACCGGGCCAGGCGGCGGTCACGCCGATCATGGAGGCGCAGGGGCGGACGTTGGCATAGAGGTCGAATTCCACGCGGAGCGCGACGTTGACGCTCTTGAAACCTTCGCCGACAGGGGTGGTAATCGGTCCCTTGAGCGCGACTTTAGTGTCGCGAATTGACTCGAGCAACGCGGGCGGCACGGCATCGCCCACGGCCTCCAGCGCGTTCATGCCTCCGTTTCGCACTTCCCATTCGATCGGCACGCCGGCCGCCTCGATAACGGCGACCGCGGCTTCGGCAATCGAGGGACCGATGCCGTCGCCGGGAATCAGCGTAACGCGATGGGGACGCGGCGAAGTCACGAGGCGGCGCTCTTCTCGCGGAGACGGGGCGGCGGCAGCAACGCTCCCTCCTGATGCGCCAGGCACGCGCCGACGAAATCACGGAACAATGGGTGCGGGCGCGTCAAACGGCTCTTCAGTTCGGGATGGAATTGCACCCCAAGGTACCAGGGATGGTTCTCAAGTTCGATGATCTCGACAAGGTTGCCCTCCGGCCAAACGCCGGAGATTTTGAGGCCGCCCTTTTCGAGAGCCTCGCGGAAGGTATTGTTGACCTCGAAGCGATGGCGATGGCGCTCGGTAATAGCGTCGGCGCCGAATGCCTTATGCGCGAGCGAGCCGCGAGTCAGGAAGCAGGGATAACTGCCGAGGCGCATGGTCGCGCCCTTGTGGCGAATGCCGCGCTGCTCGGGCATGAAATCGATGACACTGAAGCGGTTGTCGGCGACAAATTCACGCGAGTTGGCCTTCTTGATGCCGCAAACATTACGCGCATATTCGACGACCGCGACCTGCAAGCCGAGGCACAATCCGAGGTACGGCAGTTTGTTCAGCCGCGCATACTGGGCCGCGGCGACCTTGCCCTCAAAGCCGCGCGAGCCGAAGCCGCCGGGAACGAGCAAGCCGGAGCAGCCGGCAAGCAGTTCGGCGGCGGACTGATTCTCGAATTCTTCGGCTTCAATCCAATGCAGTTCGACGCGCGCATCGTGATACGCACCGGCGTGGACGAATGATTCGATGATCGATTTGTAGGAGTCGCGGACTTCCACGTATTTTCCAGCGACGCCGATGCGCACGGTTTTATGCGGGTGCTTGATGCGGCCGACGAGATCCTTCCACTCGGCCAGATCCGGCTCCTTGGCGCGCATCCCGAGACGCTTGAGCACGCGCTCAGCGAGTTTTTCCGACTCCAGCACGAGCGGCAGTTCGTAGACAGTCTCCACGTCTTTGACTTCCACCACGTCGGCCTTGGCGACGTTGCAGAAGAGGGCGATCTTTTCGCGGACCTTGTCTTCGAGGTGATGCTCGGTGCGGCAGAGCAGGATGTCGGGCTGGATGCCGATTTCACGCAGTTCCTTGACGCTGTGCTGCGTGGGCTTGGTCTTCACTTCGCCGGTGGTGCTGAGAAACGGAACCAGCGTGACGTGGAGGAACAGGCAATTCTGCGGGCCGTTTTCAAGAGCGATCTGGCGAATGGCTTCGAGGAACGGCAGGCTTTCGATGTCGCCGACGGTGCCACCGACTTCGACGATCTGCACATCGTAGCCGTCCTTATCGGCCACCATGCGGATGCGGTCTTTAATTTCGCCGGTAATATGCGGAATGACCTGCACCGTCGCGCCGAGGAATTCGCCCTTGCGTTCCTTGGTGATCACGCTATGGTAGATCTGGCCGGTGGTGGCGTTATTCAGGCGGCCCATATCTTCGTCGATGAAGCGCTCGTAATGACCGAGGTCAAGATCGGTTTCCGCGCCGTCTTCCGTGACGTACACTTCGCCGTGCTGGTAGGGATTCATCGTCCCCGCGTCGACGTTGATGTACGGATCGAGCTTCATCATGGTGACGCGCAGGCCGCGCGCTTTCAGCAGCCGTCCCAGCGAGGCCGCCGCGATGCCTTTGCCCAGCGAAGAAACCACGCCGCCCGTGACAAAGATGTATTTCGTCTTTTTATGACCGGAGGTCAGCGGCCGCTTCGCCATGGTGGGAACCTGAATTAATTCCGAAGTGAGTTCGCGAGGGATTCCAAATCGCGAGGGGTATCGACGCCCATTGAAAAGCCGGACACCTCGACGCAGTGAATAGCCAGTCCCGCCTGCAGCCAGCGGAGCTGTTCGAGGGACTCGGCGCGCTCGAGCGGTGAGACCGCAAGCCCTGTAACGCGCTCGAGCACCGCCCGCTGAAAACCATAGATGCCGAGATGCCGGTAGCAGACGGGAATGGCCGTGGCGGCATCCCGCCGGAAGGGAATGCGCGCGCGGCTGAAATACAGGGCGCGGCCGGACGAGGTGAGCACTGCCTTGACGACGTTGGGATTTTCCATACCGTCGTAATCAACCGAAGGCGAAACGGCGGTGGCGATTTCCACGCGTCCATCCGCGAGCGCGGCGGCGACGACGTCAATGGTCTGAGGGTCCATCGCCGGTTCGTCGCCCTGCACATTCAAGACGGCGGAGAACTCAGGATGACGGGCCGCGACTTCCCAGACGCGATCGGTGCCGGAAACGTGATCGACCAACGTCAGTTCGCAACGCGCGCCGAAACTTTCGCAGGCTCGCAGGATGCGCTCGTCTTCGGTGGCCACGATCACTTCAGCAACGTGAGTCGCCTGGCGGCAGCGTTCCCACACATGCTGGACCATCGGCTTGCCGGCGAGTAGTGCGAGCGGTTTGCCGGGAAAACGCGTGGACGCATAGCGGGAC
This sequence comes from uncultured bacterium, assembly GCA_963735175.1. GTDB lineage: Bacteria > Electryoneota > RPQS01 > RPQS01 > RPQS01 > CAVTJX01. The sequence goes on from CAVTJX010000016.1 coordinate 101,031, forward strand.
GGAATGACCGCGAGGACGCTCACGCTACTTGACAACCCGGGGTAATCGGAAGAATTCGGCGGTGCGGTCGGGGGCGTTTGCCAACGCCTCCTCTCGTGTCAAGCAGGTGTGTGGAATGTCACGGGACATCACATTTGTCATCTCAAGCACATGATGCAGCGGTTCCACGCCCGTGGTATCGACCTCATGAAGCTGGTCAATATACTGAAAAACTTTACTTAACGTACCTGCCATGGCTTCAGCCTCGGCGGGGCTGAGGCGGAGGCGAGCCAGCGACGCGGTACGTTCGATAATTTCTTTGGTAACAGCCACTTTCGGTAACTTATCCTAAGCTTTCCTGATCCCCGGCACTTCTTCGCAATCTATAGGAAAATTCACCCAAAGTCAAGGGACAGGACGGATTTGCGGTTCGGCAACCGCGCGGCCATATTGAAGCTGATAAAGGCGATAATAGATCCCGCGCAGTGCTAACAGTTCTTCGGGTGTGCCTTCTTCGCGTAATTTGCCGTGATGGAAGACGAGAATGCGGTCACAACGCTGGATGGTGGAGAGGCGGTGGGCGATGATCAGCGATGTGCGACCCTCGAGGAGGCGGGCAATGGCGTCCTGAATGAGGCGCTCGGTTTCGGTGTCGATGGAGGCCGTGGCTTCGTCCAGGATCAGCACCTGCGGCCGGCAGAGGAGCGCGCGGGCGAAGGCCAGGAGCTGACGTTCGCCGGACGAAAGCGTCGCGCCGCGCTCCATCACAGGCTCGTCGTAACCCTGCGGAAGGCGACGGATGAAACGGTCGGCATGCACGAGCACGGCGGCGCGTTCGACTTCGGCGCGATCGGCCTCGGGACGGCCATAGCGGATGTTGTCTTCGATGGTGCCCGCGAACACGAACACGTCCTGCAATACGACGCCCAGTAAACGGCGCAAGCCCTGCAAATTGTAGTCGCGGACGTCGATGCCGCCGATGAGAATGCGTCCGCGCTGCACGTCGTAGAAACGGCTGAGCAGCGAAATGATGGTGGTCTTGCCCGCGCCGGTGTGGCCGACGATGGCGAGGGATTCGCCGGGATCCACGCGGAAGCTGACGTCACGCAATACCCACTCTTCGCCATGATAGGCGAACCACACGTTTTCGAATTCGATGGCAACGCCACCATAGGCGATTTTGCCGTCACCGTCCGTGCGGTCTGCCGCGACGGTTTCCAGCACGGGCACGGGCAATGCCGGGATGGTCCGGCGGCGCGACTTCTACGGGTTCGTCGATGACCTTGAAGACGCGCTCGGCGGCGGCCATGGCGCCTTGCAGAATGTTGTACTTTTCAGCCAGGTCGCGCACGGGGCGGTAAAAACGCTCCACGTACTGTAAGAACGCCACCAGCGTGCCCAGCGTAACCGTGCCGGCGAGCATCAGGCTGCCGCCGCCCCAGATGATGAGCGCGATGGCGACGGCGGATATTAATTCCACGCCGGGGAAAAAGACGGCATAATAGAAGACCGTGCGCAGGTAGGTCTGTTTCAGGTCGTCGCCGATGGCGTCGAACTCGGCGAAGTTCTTCGGCTCGCGGTTGAAAAGTTGCACCACGCGCATCCCCACGAGATTTTCGTGGAGATAGCTGTTGAGCCGGGCGATCTTCTGCCGCGTCTGACGGTAAAGGTCGCGCACGTGCTTGCGGAAGATGAAGGTCACCACCAGCAGCACGGGGATCACGGAGAGCGTGATCAGCGCGAGTTTCCAGTTGATGACGAACATCACAACGCAGATGCCGAGGAGTGTGACGATGTCGCCGACGATGGCAACCATCCCCGAGCTGAACAGCTCGTAGAGTGCCTGCACGTCGGAGGTGACGCGGGACATGAGTCGCCCGACGGGATTGCGATCGTAGTAGGGCACGCTTAAGCGTTGCAGCTTATCGTAAAGCTGCATGCGGAAGCGGTAGATGATGAGCTGGCCCGCCGCGCCCGTCAAATAGGCTTCGCCCCAGCGCAGCGCCATGGCGGCAAAGGCGAGGCCGATGAAGGCGAAGGTGATGAGTACGAGACCGTGCCAGTCTTTTTGAGCAATGTACTTGTCAATGGCGAGCTTGACGAGCAGCGGCCCCGCCAGTTCCGCGGCCGCACCGAGGATCAGCAGGATTACGGCGAGGGCGATCTTCCGCCGTTGGTCGCCAACGTAGCTCCAGAGCCGCCGGGCGAGCCGCGCGTCGTAGGCTTTGCCGAGAATGTCGTCTTCGTGCTGGGTGTTGTCGGGCGCGTCGCTCATTGTTCCGGCTCCAGCGCTTCCAGTTCGGCTTCGAGGCGCTGCATGCGCTCGAGTTCGGCGTAATAACCGCCGCACGCCAGCAGTTCGTCGTGGCTGCCGCGCTCGACGATACGGCCTTCGTCGAGCACAAGGATTTCGTCGGCATGGCGGACGGTGGAGACGCGGTGGGAAATGATGATCGAGGTCCGTCCCGCCATGAAGCGCCGCAGCCCGGCGAGAATCTGTTCTTCGGTTTGCGTATCGACGGCGGAGAGGGCATCGTCGAGAATCAGGATTTTGGGATCGCGCAGCAGCGCGCGGGCGAGGGCGGTGCGGCCCTTCTGTCCGCCCGAGAGCGACAGGCCCCGCTCGCCCACCACGGTGTCGTAGCCTTTGCGGAAGTCGCGCACGTCCTTGTCGATCTGCGCGATCTCCACCGTTTCTTCAAACGCGGATTCGCCGGCGTCTTCGGAGCCGAAGCGGATGTTGGCGCGGAGCGTGTCGGAAAACAGCAGCGCATCCTGCGGGACCATGCCCACGGCGGCGCGCAGGGCTTCGAAGATTCCAATCACGCGTGGGGATGCCGTCGATGCGGACTTCGCCGGTAGTGGGATCGAAGAGCCGGGGGATCATCGCGACCAATGTGCTCTTGCCGCTGCCGGTGCGGCCCACGATGGCCACCGTGCGCCCGGCGGGTACGGTGAAGTTCAGGTCCGCGAGGGCCAGGTTTTGTTCGCCATAACTGAAAGAGACGTGATCGAAGGCGATTTCGCCGCGCACTTCGCCGGGCGCGCGCGGCGTTTCCGGCGGCTGAATATCCGGCTCCGTATCGATCAGCTCCACGAGGCGCTGCATGGACGCGCCGCCGCGCTGAAAGAGATTCGCCACCCAGCCCACGGCGATGATCGGCCAGGCAAGCATGCCGAGGTAGCCGACGAAGGCCACGAAGTCGCCGAGACTCAGTTCGCCGCGAATAATACCGCGCCCGCCGAAGAGCATGATCAGCGCCGTGCCGACTTCGAACAGCAGCGCCATGACCGGCATGAACAGCGCCTGCACGCGGACCATGGCGATATTGCGAGTGACATATTCGGCGTTCAGGTTGTCGAAATCGCGGATCTCGCGCGCTTCCTGTCCGAAGGAACGGACGACGCGGACACCGGCGAGATTCTCCTGCGCCCGCGCCGACAGCGTGGAAAACTGCTCCTGAATCCGCGTGTGCAGTCGATAAGTGACGCGCCCCAGATAGAAAACCGTGAAGGAAATTATGGGCGCGGTGAGGACGGCGATGAGCGTCAGACGCGGCGAAAGGATCACCATCATGGACAGCGAAAATATCGCCATGGTGATGGTATCCATCGGGTACATGATCCCCGGCCCCAGCACCGAACGGACACTCTCGAGATCGCTGGTCATGCGCGCCAGCAGGTCGCCCGTGCGGTGGCGGTTGTAGAACGCCGCGGGCAGGCGCTGCAGATGGGCGAAGAGGTCGTTGCGCAGATCGAGTTCCACGTGCCGGGAAACGCCGATGAGGAGCTTGCGTAAATAAAAACGCAGCACACCGGCAACGAGGGCGACGAGCACAATCAGCGCGGCAAACAGCGCGAGTTCGCGGGCCGTGATGGCTTTTTCAAGGCGGTCAACGGCGAGCTTGAGCAGCCATGGCCCCAGCGCGGCGACGCCATTATTGGTTATCGCCATCAGCGCGCCGAGCAGGATCGGTGTGCGATAGGGTCTTAAATAGGGAAGCAGTCGTTTTAAAGAATTCATTGCCTGTCGATTATAAGAGAAAGCGGGAGCAGACGGCGGTTAGAGTCCGAGCCTTGCCTGAGGAGAGCGCAGTTCGCACCAGTGAGCCACATCCTGCATGCCGACAACGGAAATGTGGACCGGTCTAATCTTTATTGAACAGCACGCCTGCGGTCGGAGTTCCGCATCCCGCGCCAAGCAGGCGAGGCGTATTTATGGCAGGGAAAAGCCCCGGAGGCGGCTTGAACCACCACCGGGGCTGTAAACGGCAATCCGTCGCGCCGAAACGAGCGGCTACGCTTTGCCCTTGCCTTTGTTCGCAGCTTTTACCGCATCGGCGGGCTTGGCTTTAAAATCGTCTGGCCGCTTCATCAGCACGTCGGCCGTACTCTTGTAGATGATGAAATCCGTACTCGCGCCGGCCTTGCGCAGGAAGTACTGGCTGCCTTCTTCGTCTTTCGGCGCGAGGCGGAGATTCACCGGTTCGCCGCTGGTCATTTCGGCCAGCAGTTCGAATTTCGGCGGATCGAAGGCCGTGGCGGAAAGCGTGTCGGCGAAGTCTACGGTGGACATGCGCGAGAGCAGATTCGTAATGCGGTCGACAGATCCCTTCTCGGCCGCGAACGTCTCGCGCCCGGTCTCGACCTTCCACGTCGTATCCTCGCGGGTCAGGGTGATGGTCTGGTCCGGGTAGCGGAGCGTAATTTTATTCACACTCGCGGCGTCAAACTGGGTGATGGTTTTGTCGCGCCAGTCCTTTGCCTTGCGCTTGAAGGTGGCGGCGTTGTTGCCGGAGACTTCCCAGACTTCATTGCTGCCATCGAGGCGGGCGTAGGAATTACCGGAGGAACTCATCTTTCCCGACGTAGAACGTCGCTTTGTTTTTGCCGTCGCTCACCGTGACCTTGGTGGCGGCGCTGTCGCCGACCTGAAACTCGTTGAAGCGTTCGGGCTTTTCGGTGATCAGGGAGAGGCGCTTCATGGACGTGATCTTGCCGACGGCGGCATCGACCGTCTTGCCGGCCGCGGGATAAGGCACCGGCTGCGCGACCTTCCACTCTTCACCCTGCTTGGCCAGTTCCACGGTTTCATCGGGGACTTGAATACGCAGCGAATTCACCTTGGCGCTGTCGACCTCAACGAACGGCCGGTCCGCCTTGACTTTGGCGCTGTCAGATTTCTGGATGATGAGATAGACGGCGAGAAGGATGATCAGCGCAATGAACAAACCGAGGGAGCGTTTCATACCGACACCCCCTTGTGGCGGTTGCGCTTCGCGGTCCAGCGGAACGCGCCCAACAGCAGCACGAGCATGGGCGGGCCGAACCAGTTGGCATAGCGCACCGTCTGCTTGGTAGCGTCGGAAATGTCCGGTTTCAGCGGGCGAATCGCCGCCTCGCGGGAACGGATCGCGATCAGGTCGTCATCCTGCCCGAGCCAATCGACGGCATTGAGAAAAAGAATCATTCCCGCGCCGCCCTGAGCGAACTGGCCCTGTACGAAGTTGCCGTCGCCGATCACGACCTGCCGCGTGGGCGGACTCTGCGTGGCGATCTGCACGGCCGGCACCGCAGCCATGCTGTCGGTGGGATGCGGCACGGGCTTGCCTTCGAAAGGCCGAGGCGAAATTACCCGTTATGCCCACGCCCAACAGCTTCTTGCCGTTGTTATACTCTTCGCGGCGGAGCCGGCCCTGCGGCGGCTGAATGTCATAGCGGCCGCCCGACTGCACCTTCGTCATCTCGCTGCTCGAAAACAGCGGCGTGAAACTCAGACTGCCGCGCGTGACGGGCACGGTGTCAATGGAACTGGGGTAGAACAGCGTCAGCTCCTGCAGGTCCTTCACAAGTGTCAGCTTGCGGTTGATGTCGGTGATCCGCGGGAAAGCAGGATACTGCACCTGCGTGATCATCATCATCTGGCCTTGCTGCTGCTGCACGTTGACGGAGGCCGCCTGGGCGTCGGTGACGAGGTTATTGGCCACGACAAAGCCGTAATTGCGCGTCAGATCGTCGATGTTCAATTGCACCGGGGTCGCCTGCGACGTCTGCACGTCGGCCTTGACCTTGTTCAGGAACCAGCCAACCTTGCCGCCGCGCATCACAAACTGGTCGATGGCGAATTTCGTCCACTCGTCCAGCGGCTGCTTGGGTTGCAAAATGCAAAGCACGTCGATATTGGGATCAATGAGGTTGTTGCCCTGGGCGGTGCTGACGGGCACGACTTCATAGTGGCGCGCAAGCTGTCCGGCCACCTGACGCAGATCCTGATTCAAGTCCGGCGTGTCGAAGCCGCTGAGGAATCCCACGCGGGGCAATTTGGCGGAAGTCAGCCGCTTGATGGCCGAGGTCATCTCATATTCGAAATTGTTGACGTCCTGAATGAAGGGCAGCGTTTCATGCTTGTCGCCATAGATCAGCACGATTCCCATATAGGCCTTTTTGACCTGGAGATTGTCCTTCTCCATGACATTGACCTGTACGGGCTGAATGCGGTACTGCTGCGCCTCCTGCTCAAGCTTCGCCTCGTCGGCGGGATCCACAAACTCGACGACGAACTTGCCGCCGCTGTAGGAACGGTAGTCCGCCAGCGCGTCGCTCACATAACGGGAGTTGGCGTTGTAGGGCGACGGCAGATTTTTGGTGAAATAGGCCTTGACCGTCAGGCGGTCGGAAAGGTTGGCGACGGTGTTACGCGAGGCCTTGGAAAGCGTGTAGACCTTGTTTTCGGTCAGATCGGCGCGGCCGAAAATCCGCAGGCCGATGAGATTGACCACGATCACAATCGCGATCACCACCAGCAGATTGGAAATGGAGGCGACGGACCAGGTTTTCCGTTTCATATCTGAATAGTCCCTTTGTAGCTGTCTGGGCTGTGTACGTTCCGGCGGTGCTGGCTCAGTCGCCCTTGCGCCGCGAGAGCGCGTGGCTGGCGAGCAGCAGGCCGACGAAAATCATCGAGAAGTAATAGATCAGATTACGGCTGTCGATGACCCCGCGCGAAATGTTCTGGAAGTGGTAGTCGATGGCCATGTATTGCAGAATATTCGCGAGGGATGCCGGAACGAAAATCAGAACCTTGTCCAGAAAGAAAAAGAATAACGAGATCGCCAGAGCGACGATGAAGGCGACGATCTGGTTCTCGGTGATGGCGGAGGCGAAGATGCCGATGGCCAGGTAGGTCCCGCCCATTAAAAAGAGTCCGACGTAACCGGCCAGCGTTTGCCCGCCGTCGAGGTTGCCCAGCAGACTCACCGAAAACGTGTAGACCAGCGTGAACAACAAGAGGACGGCGATCAGGCCCAGCGCCGCGAGGTACTTGCCGAGGACGATTTCCGAATCGCGGATCGGGTACGTGAACAGCAGTTCAATCGTGCCGTTCTTCTTCTCCTCGGCGATCAGGCGCATCGAGATCGCGGGGATGAAGAAGACGAACAGCAGCGGGATGAGGCCGAACAGCGTGCGCAGGTCGGCCTGGTTCTGCAGGAACAGGTTGGTCGTGAAGAAGTAGCCGACAATGGCGAGGGAAAACATGAGCACGATGTAGGCCACGGGGGAGTCGAAATACGAGCGGAACTCCCGCTTGAAAATGACGAGGATATTTTCCATGCCGTTACTTGGTCTCCACGGTGAGTTTGTGGAATACGTCCTCGAGGCTGTGGGCTTCGACGTTCAATTCCATGATCACCCAGTTTTCGCGGACGGCGAGGCGGAAGAAGTCTTCGCGCACGTCGCAGCCGGCGGCGATTTCCATGCGCAGCCGCACCTGGCCGTTGGCGCCGGGCACGGGCCGCGCATCCTCCACGCCGGCGAGCGCGCGGGTCTTGGCGACCACATCCGTCGCATTGGTCTTAAGCGTCGAGAGCAGCACCGAGCGGCCTTCGGCCCCGGCCTGCAAACCTTCGGGCGTGTCGTCGGCGACGATCCGGCCCTGATTGATGATCACGATCCGCGAGCAGGTGGCCTGCACTTCCGAAAGGATGTGCGTCGAGAGGATGACCGTCTTAGCCCGCCCCAGCTCCTTGATCAGCATGCGGATCTCGGCGATCTGGTTGGGGTCGAGTCCGGCGGTCGGCTCGTCCAGCACCAGAATGTCGGGATCGTGGACCATCGCCTGCGCCAGACCGACGCGCTGGCGGTAGCCCTTGGAGAGCTCGCCGACATCCTTGTGGAGCACGGCGTCGAGGCCGCAGCGGGCGATGATTTCCTTGATGCGCCCCTTACGTTTGTCGTCGGGGATGCGGCGCAAATCCGAGACGTAGTCGAGGTAGTCCAGGACGTTCATGTCCTGATAGACCGGCGCCATTTCCGGCAGATAGCCGATCTTGCGGCGTACCTCCAGCGACTGCTCCCCGACATCCAGACCGTCCACGGTGATCGTTCCCGACGTCGGTGGCATGTAACAGGTGATCATGCGCATCGTCGTCGTCTTACCCGCACCGTTGGGTCCGAGGAAGCCGAGGATTTGCCCGGAGGGGATGGACAACGTGATATTGTCCACCGCTTTTACGCCGCTGTACGATTTGCTGACTTGAGACAGTTGAATCATTGACCGTTCACCGGCAGGTTTTCCAAGTTGAAACTTGTTTTACTAACTTGAAATTAACGCATCACGCCACAGAGTAGTTCCCACATTTTAACTTGTGGAGAAACAGAATCGGACCGCACGACTAACTTTATAAATCTTTGATATTTAATAAGCGTGTGCGGTGTGAGGAGGGAATCATTTGGAGGATTGCAAGCGGCAGGCGGGATAATTCAGGGTGTAGCCTGGCGCTGGGCGAGGTCGACGCGTATTTCGTGGATCGGATCGGCCTCACGAAACACAAGTGTTTCCTGATAATCGGGGAAATCCGGATTTTTCAGCGTAATAATATAGGTGCCGAGTGGCCGGAAAATCAGTTTGGAGGACGGGGTGCGCATTTCGAGCTTGCCGTTAACATAGACGTCCGCCCACGGTTTGACCGAGGAAATGCGAATGCGCGCTACAAAATCGTAGAGGTTGATGCGCAGGTCCGTGGTCTTCCGCCCGACGATGGTCACGGCCCGTGAAATCGGAAGGCCAATTTCGGGATTCAGCAGCACAAGTTGTGAATTCCGGGAGGAAGCTTCAAGGGAGCGGGCAGCGGCGTGGTGCCGACGAGGGAATCGCCAGGTAGACGCTGGCCCACGGACGGCAGGAAATATCCACATAACCGGGTTCTGTAGCGGCCGCAGACGTCCGGCAGTATCCGATCTCGCCATCCCTGTCGAATCGGGCGGTTTGATAACCACCGGGGGCTTGATGGGGCGGCCGCTCAGGCTCTCCGGCACGGGCGGTATCGGGAGCCGAGGTGTCCGGCGGTTGTAGACTCGGCTCCGGCCTAAGCGCGGTAGTATCGGGAGTCAGCAGGACCAGCGGCAAATGCGTTTCGACCGGCGTGTGCAAGACCATCGAGAAATAGTAAACGAGCACGACGCCAATGATCGCAAGGATGGCAATGGAGGCCGCGCGCAGCGGGTGTGCCCATTTGCGTGTGCGGGCGGCGGCGCGGGCGGTGGGGCGATGGATGGGTTCGCCGGAAAGAAAGTCCGCGATCAAGCGTTCGCGGCAGGAAACCCTCGGGCTGGGCTTCCAACAGGGCCTGGCGGGCTTCGGCGGCCGTTGCGTAACGCTTGGCCGGCAAGGCGGTCGAGCATCCGCCGCAACACCGCTTCCACGGCCTCGGGGATCACCTCGCGATAGGCCTCGAATTGCGGCGAGCCGATAGCGCAGCACATTCTGGAAGGTCTCCGCAAGCGACGCGCCTTCGTGGACGCGCCGGCCCGTCAGCATTTCAAAGAGGATCAGACCGACCGCGAAGACGTCCGTGACCACCGTGATCTCGCCGCCTCCGGCCTGCTCGGGAGCCATGTAGGACGGCGTGCCGATGACCATCCCTTCCTGCGTCACCGTCGGCTGGTCGCGCAGCGTCGCGAGCCCGAAGTCGGTGATCTTGACCTCGCCCTTCACAGAGACCAGGACGTTGTCCGGCTTCAGGTCGCGGTGAATGATACCGGCGGCGTGCGCGTGTTCCAGTCCGGAGAGAATTTCACCGGCGATGGTCACGGCCACTTCACACGGCAGCGAGCCATGATCTTTCAGCAGCTTGCCGAGGGTGGCGCCCTCGATGAATTCCAGAATAATCGAGAGGTCATCCGCCGACGCGCGCAGATCGTAGATCTGGACGACGTTGGGGTGCGACAGGCGGGCAATCGCGCGCGCTTCGCGTTCGAAGCGGACGCGCAGATCCGACTCGCGGGCATACTGCGGATTGATCGATTTGAGCAGGACCTTGCGGTCCAGCGTCGGATCGTAGGCTTCCCAGACCGTGGCGATGCCGCTGCGCGAGAGTTCGCGCAGCAATGTCAGGCGGCTGTCACGCTCATCCATGATCGGTCACGGATGATCCGGCGCATAACGAGGGCGTGGCGGGCATCAGTAATGGAGGGGAATTTTCCACTCGGCCAGCTTATAGTGCAGCCAGCGCAGCGAGACGCCCAGGGCTTCGGCGGTGTGCGTCTTGTTGCCCTTCATCTCTTCGAGCGTCTTCACCACCAGTTCGCGCTCGTATTCCTTCAGCGACTTCGCCATGCCCACGGGTTTGGTGACGCGGGGGATGATCAGTTCGGCGGGCGCGATGTCGCGGTCCTCGGCCAGGACGATGGCGCGTTCGACGGCGTTTTCCAGTTCGCGCACGTTGCCCGGCCAGTGATAGGCTTCGAGGATGCGCATCGCTTCGTGGGTGATCCGTTTGACGCGTTCGCCGCTCTTATTGGCATGCTTGGTCAGGAAGTGGTTCACCAGAAGCGCGATGTCGCCGGTGCGCTCGCGGAGCGGCGGCATGTGCACGGTGATCACGTTAAGGCGATAGAAGAGATCCTCGCGGAAGGTGCCTTTTTCGACTTCGCGGGCGAGCGACTTGTTGGTGGCCGAGACGATGCGCACGTCCACCTTGCGGTTTTCGGTGTCGCCCACGCGGCGGAACTCGCCGTCCTGCAGCACGCGCAGCAGCTTGGTCTGAATCGACGCCGGGATGTCGGCGACTTCGTCGAGGAAGAAGGTGCCGCCGTTGGCGACTTCCATCAAGCCCTTCTTGTCGGAGATCGCGCCGGTGAACGCGCCGCGCTTGTGGCCGAAAAGTTCGCTTTCCAGCAGGGTTTCGGAGAGGTTGCCGCAGAACTGGGCGATGAACGGCTTGTCGCGGCGCGGCCCGTTATAGTGCAGCGCGCGGGCGACCAGTTCCTTGCCCGTGCCCGATTCGCCTTCGAGCAGCACGGAAATATCGGAGTGAATGATCTTCGTCAGCATTTCGAACACGTTCTGCATTTTCTGCGAGTTGCCGATGATCTCGCGGAAATGGTAGTGGCGCTGGACTTCGCTGCGGAGCTGGTAATTCTCGTCGCGCAGGGTTTCCATCAACCGCGCGTTTTCGATGGCGATGGCCGCGAGGTTGGAAAAGGATTTAATGAAGGCCAGCGAATCGTCGGTGAAGCCACCGCGCCGCGCCTTGCTGTCGAGATAGATCGCTCCCAGCAGTTTTCCGCGTAGCACAAACGGCACGGACATAACGGAGCGGATCTGCTTGAAGATCACCGATTCGGCGCCGGCGAAGCGCGGATCGGCCTGCGCGTCCACCGTGAGCACACCCTGCTGCGTGGCGATCACTTCCTGCACGATGGAGTGGCTGATGTCGGAGATCGAAAGCGCGGATTCGGGAGCGATGTTGCGCGCCGTGCGCACGATCAGCTTGCCCGTCTCGTCCTCATGCAGCACCAGGAAACCGCGTTCCGCGTCCACGGCCTGTAACGCGATATCCATCACCCGGTCGAGCAGGCGGTCAATGTCGGTGATCGAATTCAACACCTGCAAGATTTCGAACAGCGCGTGGATCTGCTCCTGCGGCAGCATGTTCTCTTTGGACAACTGCGGCGTCCGGATGTTGGGAGTGGTATTGTCGTACATAGGCTACGATTCCCGCTTGACAAAGGGTGGAAGCGGCGGTACGGCCGGGGCTGAGATCGGCGCCTGGCATTTGAAGAATTGCGGCATGCCGGTGATGTGGTTACCACGCCAGTCGGTCACGACCAATGACCACGAATAAAAGGCGTCGATATTCAGGAGATTGTTCAAGAGGGAATCGGTCACAAACAGAAACGTGTCCGCGGCGGCAACGCCGCTGGTGTCCCACACCGGCAGGATCCCGTAGAGGTCTACCGAGATCCCATAGCTGTGACCGTCGTTGATATCACCCCACAATTTCCAACTGATACGCGGCGTTAAGGAGTAGACGGTGTCCTGTGAATAGACATTGCCGAGGGGTGAAACGGCGACCGGCCAGCCTTTGCGCGGCGCGGGAAATGTGGTATTCGTTTCGTCGATCCCAATGGCGCCGGAGTCGTCGCGCACGGAAACTCTCAGCCGCAAGCCGATCAGAAGATCGAGGGAGCGCTCCGGAACCTCATCCTGCCCACGCCGGATCAGGAACTGCTGCAAGAGCGGATCGTACTGCATGGACCCCAGCGTATCCCAATGCAGTTCGGGCTGGTGCCGTTCAATCAACGCGTAGACCGAGTCATGCAGCAGGTTATTGTCGGGGTCTGTAAGCTGTGCGGCAAGGGTGAAGGCGCAGAAGCTGGAGAGTTCCCCGATTTGGCGGCAATCGGTCGTCACGGCGACCGACTGAACCTGCGGAAGGTGATTACGCGGGGGTGGGTCTCTATAGAAGGGCGATGCCGGATCGGCCGGATTGTCGCGGGTTGGATTCCAGGAGCAACTGAGGCCCGCGAGCGCCACCAAAAGCAGTCCAAATATGGTTTTCATGGGAAATCCCCGGTTGACACACTAAAGATATACACAATTTGCATGCAAATCAAGGTTCTCAGTACGCAAAAAATGTTTTGATATGCAGGCAGAATCAAAAAAACTGCACACCTTGGGGTGTGCAGTAAAAATTCTAATTGACTGAATTATCTTGGTTTACTACTTTAGGAGGAGTAACGGACGATTGCCGACCCGGGCTCCTTCAAATTTCAGTGAAACAATGTACAGCCCCGAAGGCAGATTGTCCGCGGCAAACCGGGCGACGTGACCCCCACCCTGCATTTGGCCCGTCGCCAGCGTGGCCACTTTTCGCCCGAGAAGATCGAAAACCACCACTTCCACATTCCCGCTGCGAGTAAGACTGAATGGCACGATCGACACTGCGTTAAACGGGTTCGGGTAGGGAGCGTTCAGTTCCAGGCGTAACACCAACGCGCCGTTGTCCTCGGTCCCCGCAGATGTGTCAATGGGCGATTGGGGGAAATAGAATTGTCCGATATCCGGCGGCGTGTTGTCGGGATCGTTGCCGTAAAACACGTCGGCTTTGTCGATACACGGCGAGGATGATTGCAGGCCGTAATACGCCTGCATATCTTCGGGTTTCTCCCAGGCGCCCCACTCCCCTTCATGGAGGAACTGCGGATCCGAATAGTACACGGGTCCGTTTTCAATGATGGCGTTTTTATTCCAGGCCGTCACGACGATTTCATGCCCGTTCTGGCCGTCATCCACCTGCACGACCGGTTGCGACATAGCCGCCACGTTGGATGACCATTTATCGACGTGTGAAACGGTGATCAAGCCGGTGGCATCCTCGCGCGGCGCAAACCACCGCTGTCCTTTATCGAGGGTCACCACGCTGCTGTTAACGTAGATGTCCGCGCGGCCCCAGATCTGCATACCGCTCGGCTGAAAACCCGAGACATCCAACGGGTTCGCCACATCGATATTGCAATGAATGACGTTCAGCATTCCACTCTCGGTACCCAGCAGACCGAAGGGCTGGCCGCGCGGGCTCCGCACAGTCACTGTGCTGCGGCTCAGTCCGAAGACCGGAGTGCCATACTCGGATTCATAGCGGAAATGGGCGCCAACCGCCATGCATGGCGCGTCGACAGTAATGAAGACGCTGTCGAGGCAGAGACGGCTGCAATCACTGACATCGAGTGCGGTCGTGAAAACCTGTCCCCAGGCGGGTTGATTCTCATCCGGGACGATGGCTGATAGCATATTGCCGCAGGCGAGAGTGCTGGCATCCGCATCATTGCACGATAACGCGGCGTAGTCGCCCCGATGCAGGTTCCGCAGGCGAACGGTTTTGGAAAGCATTCCCGTCGTCGTGAATACATTGCGGAAGGCGCGGATACTGCCGCCGTCGATATCGACGCATGTTTCCTTCGCCCGGAAATTACAGTCGCTGATCACCAGGAGGGCGCTCGACGCGGTAACGACGCGAAGCGGCAACCCACCCTCGACACCCACAAAAACACAGGCGAGTTTGCTGTGGTGGCCCAAGTTCGGCGAGAATTGCAATCCTTCCCACCCATTCGGGACGGACAAAATGACCGGATTCCCCACACTTCCCTGGGCGATTAAGCGGCCATCCACCACCACGGAATCGAGGGTCAGGAACGTGACGTGCACGCCCGCTTCAATTTGCAGCTCTTCGCCAACCGGAATCCACATCGGGCCATTCACCACCACAACCTGCCCAGCGCTCCACAGACCGGAGACCGGACCGCTGACCACAGTATCACCAGCATACACCGGGAAACTCCCGATGCACGCCAAGATAACGATGATTATCAGACGACGTCCCATGGTGACTCCGAAACCTTAGATTCCGAGCATACCGAACAAACAAATCTCCAGTAGAAATATAGCGCAACGGCGATGCAAAGTCAATACCAACCATGCGCGACAACAAAATTCAAGCATCCGAAGATCGGCTTGCTTGTTTAATCAAATCAACGACTTCGGCAGGGTCCGGGAATCGATGTTCTTTCCGCTTGGAAAATAGGAGGTTTCGTCCCAGCGTCACTTCGAAGACTCCGCCACTCGATTCGATCAATTGCGGCTTGTCGATCCCGTTTTGTTCAAGAAAAGCGGCCAAACTGGCTGCCTTTGGCAGGTAGTTTCAAACAACGCAATATTCTATGCTTACCTGTTCCATGCGGACACCTTGGTCGGTTTACACCATGACTGGAAATTGTATTCGTGACCCGCCAGGTAAGTCTTCTAACGAAAATGCAGCAAGTTCCCGGCCAGGTCTTAGCCGTTTCTCACCCCGGATGTTCATAGCAGGTGTTACAAGTTCCAGCCAAAGCCGGTGAGCCATTCCAACCGGTTCCTTGGCCCTTCACCTGAACGGAAGTCGACTGCGTGTAGAGGCGCAGTCCGGGCAGGACTTCGCATTCCAGCACGGCTCCAGCGCGCAAGGTTCGTTGCAACTGGCCATCGAGCAGCGGGTAATCCTCAGCCTTGTCGAGATCCGAGACTGGCGCCTGAATGTCACCGCCGAAATTGCGCGTTGCGGTATTCGCGCCGTGGTTCTGATGCGAGACCGAAACTGTCAGCGCGAACGGATAATACGTGCCGCGCACGGCGGTGTTCACGAATTCACTATTGGGTTCGAAGGGTGTAGCCGATGGGGGAGGTCCAATGCGTGTAAACGTTGGTCGCAAAGACGTGGGAATAGACGAAGGGCCGCACGCGTGTGTACTCCAGCCAACAATCGAGATTCAGTCGTTCGCTCACTTGCCGTGTGAGTTCCGAACCCAACGTGAACGCGGACTTGTTATTGCCCGAGGACGTCAGTAGTTCGCTGACCACCACGTCGTCGAGGAACAGCTCGGCGTAGAGTTTGCCGCCGCGCACGGGCCGCCACGTGCCGTCGAAGCCCAGCACCATGTTGTCCTTGTCGTCGTTCGAATGCTGCACGCTGTAGAGGAAATTCAGCGGCGTCAGATAGCCGAGTTGCACGCCGCGGTCGCCGTAGACAACCCCTTGCGAAAACGCGACGAGCAAATTGCGGCGCATGCGGATTTCGAGCCGCTGGGCACTCAGGTATTTCTGCGCATTCAGTGTGCGCACCCGGCCCGTCGGCCCGAAGTACAGCGTGTCTTCGACCAATTGCGATGCCAACCAGCCGTGGAGGAACGTGTAATAGACGGCGCGGTCCGTCTCATGTGATTCAATTGCCGCATCGAAACGCAGATAATCGACGGGCGGCATGCGCGAGTTCAGGAACAGCGATCCGGAATGCGCCGGTCCCCAGCGATGTCTTCCCCGCCCTGCGGTGAGCGAAAGATCGCGGCCATAATATTGCATAAACGACTCGGAAATGTCGTAGCTGGTGCTCTGGCGATCCGGCGCGAGCCCCACGGCAGCCCAGCGGTCCTCGTAGAGCTTCGCGCGGGTGTCGTAGGGAGGATTGCCGCTTTCCGTGTGATCGCGGAAATCCATCATGAAATGCACGTTCCGGGCGTAGCCGCCTTCGACACGCAGGCCGCTGGTGAAACGGCTGATGCGGCCCCGTTCGTCATCCGTATCGATCAGATCCAAGCCATAGACCGGCTGCAATGTAACGACCAGCGAGGTGTCGATCTTCCCTTTTGCCAGATGGAAGCCGTCGCCGTAGAACCAAACGGCTTGTTCATCCGCCAACCCAATCCGCCGTCGCAACCGGTTCCAATAGGCGTTTCTAAAATGTAGCGGCTGCCCAACTGATTTTATTGCCTCCTCGTTCGCTTTGCTTTCGCTATAGAAACGCTGACCTTCCATGCTCATAAGCCTCGATCCGTCCATAGAGATCCAATGCCGCCGAAGACCGAGGTAGGGTCGCGTGTTGGAGAGCAGCGCAACATCACCCTTCGTTTCCACGCGCTGAAGAAAATCGTATACGGGAAGTGCGACCAGCGGATAATGCGGATATATACCGACCGGATCTTTAAGTCGTTGGGTATCGTTCATCCGCGGTGATGGCTTTCCTGGCACGGCGCAGACTCCCAGAAGCAGGATACATACGAATACGCTCTTCAGGTTCATGGATGACTCCAGAATGCATCCGGTCGGGCGGCGGC
This sequence comes from uncultured bacterium, assembly GCA_963735175.1. Lineage (GTDB taxonomy): Bacteria > Electryoneota > RPQS01 > RPQS01 > RPQS01 > CAVTJX01. The sequence goes on from CAVTJX010000016.1 coordinate 117,936, forward strand.
TATGGTCTCCGTGGGCGCGGCAAGTGGAGTCGGCGATGCGCTGATAGAGCACAAAGTCCGCATGCCACGATTCCGGCACATCGTACAGTGGGAAATCCAGCGTGGTGTCACCGTCCATCGACACGCGCCAGACCGGGAGATAGCTCTGCGACCAGTTCCGGCGAGCGCATGACGGCGATATTCTGCTGATAGCGCGTAACGAAAGCCCAGGCGGGTTGCTCGCCCAACAGCATGCGTTTCAGGTCGCTGTCGTATTTCGTGATCGCCTCGGGATAGACGAGACCGGGCTCGTCCAGCATGCGCAATCCCGTATAGTAACCGAAAGCGCCGAAGTCCATGCCGTAGGCCGACTGACCGCTGAAATCCTGCCCCGCAGCCCACGCGCAAATCTTTGAGTAGACGTTGCGTTCCATGCGATCCGGTCCCACGGCGAAGGCGAGGCTGCACCAGCCCAAGGCAACGACCAACGCCATCGCCGCCGGCCGCAGCAGGCGCGCGGCCTTTCCGGCGATATCCGCCTTCTCCAGCCAGGCATCGAGGGCGACACCCGTGACCACAGTTTTAAAGAACCACAGCGGCACGCAGTACCACATCCAGAGGTGCGCGCCGGTGATCACCCACGTGGCGAGCAGCGCCAGCGCCCAGACGCCATACAGCCGCACGAAACGCGACCGCTTCCACGCTACGGGCAGACCCACGAGCATCGTGAACGTGAGTAACAGTTGCAGCGGGTCGCGGCGGGGAAAGAGCGCGATGTCAAACACCGGCGCCAGGCTGCGCGTTAGCGCCATCTTCCCGCGCACCGATTGCGGTATCAGTTCGCCATAATAGCCGTATTGCACGGCCACACCACAGCCAATGATGGCGATTCCGAGGGCCGCCGCCTTCCACGGCATGCGGCGCTTTGCAATGACCGCGAACGCGAGCAGGCAGAGCGCAAATAACAAACCTTCGGGCCGCACGAATACCGAGAGTGCGGTCGAGACCCGCCGCGCTCAGTTCGTGGCCTTTTAAATAGAGACAAGCCGCGGCCACGGTGAGCGACAGGAACAGCGAACTTTCCATTCCGCCCACGGCGGTCTTCGCGAGGTACGAGATCAAGCGCGAATAGAAACATGGCAATCAGGGCAGCTTGCGGCAAGCGCTCGCGATTCAGGCGCGTCATCAACAGCGCGGCCACACCCAGTTCGCAGACGATAGCCAGCACCCGCGCGGCGACCTCCAGATGGAATCCGCATTTGATCCACTGCGGCGAGCAGAAGTCCCCACAGCGGCGTGGTAATTCCCTGCACGCGCTCGCCGAAGTTATACACAAATCCATGGCCGCAGGCAAGATTCGCCGCATAACGAAACGTGATGAAGGCGTCGTCGTAGAGATAGAAACTGTAGAGCGAAATCACCCGCGAACAGGCCACGGCCAGCAGCATCCAGATCAGTGTCGAGCGCCACGACGGGCTGGCGGAAGGGAGGTGATCATTCATTGAAACTTGGGGAGAGCCGACTTGCGGGACAACGCAGGGGATTACTTATACTCGCCGCTGCATACGGGTGCGTCGCCATTCGGAAAAGCGATTGACAGCATAACTCGCCATCAGCAGGAGCATCAACACAGGAATAATGCGGTACCGAGGCAGGACGAGTACTGGCATGTAAAAGGTCAAATACCCGAAGTAAACCAACGGCACAAGCGGGTCGAGTTCGCGCTGGCAGTAAGCCAGGATTCCGCCCGGAATCGCCAGTAACAGCAACAACACATAACTCAGCCGGTAGACCGGATTACGGGCGATCGGGTGAGTCTGGTCAAACCACAGGTAATAGAGCGCACGCTTTCCGCACAGCTGCACGTACTCCAGCGGGGAGTCGTGGATGAACTGCTTGACTTCCGCGCGGTAGACGCGATCGCGCGCCTGCTCGTCAGCCGGCAGCCGGGCGTTCAACGCGGCCATGTACGTGGAGTCCATGAAGTAAATAATATCGCGGCCATCGGGCAAGCGGCTGGTGCCGCTCGCACCGTGGTGGTTGGCCAGCCACATCGTTACTCCGTAGCCCGTTCGAATGGGAATAAACTGATGCTGCACGATCGCATTGCGGACGATCCAAGGCGCCATACCGATCAAGCCACCGGCCGCCAGCGGCAAGAGAATGCGTACGGTGGTGCGCAGGATCGTGCGTCGCTTGACCAATAACGCCACGGCCATCATCAGCATGAAAACCAGCGTCGCTTCTTTGACCAGCACGGCCGCCGCGCCCAGCAAGCCGGTTAGCAGCGCAAGCTGTGGCAGGCGCGGGGAGGACAGTTCCAGCCGGCAAAGTCGCAAGTACAGGTAAACGATCCATAACACCATCACCACGTACATGAATTCCGATACCGGACGCGAGTGCAAGTATGCGAATTCGGGATAGAAGGCATACGCTCCGGCGAATAGGATTCCGACGCGCGCTGTATATAGCTCACGTCCGACCAGGAAGGCCGGAATGCACCCGGTAGCCGCCACGAAGCGCCTGCGCGATGTACATCGTCAGGTAGTTATCGCCGATCCAAGCCATGAACACCGCACACCAGTAGACATACAGCGGCGGCAGGAACGACGTCGGTTGCAGCGGTGCGCGGCCCCACTCGTCAAAGGAATAGCCGCGCCCATGCAGCAGGTTATCGGCGATAGTCATGTACTCATAGTACGGGACATTGTTTTCGCCGAAGAGGACGGAAACGATGACACGCACGGCAAAGGCGCTTACGAACAACCACAGCAACACCACCCAAACTGGCCGCCGCGACCGCACGCCGGAATCCAGGGGGCGATATTCGGTCTCCGTGCCCCGCCGGGGATTGTCGTCAGACCTGTTCATCCCGTGCCTTTACCCGCGCGAACAGTGGATTGTGAGACAGGCCGACCCGCGCCGCCCAGTATTTACCGACGACGGCGACCGTCTGCAGGCCATATTTCAGACTACGGCGGAAATTGATCGATGAGGCTTCGGCAAAATAGCGCGTCGGAATCGGCACATCACCCATGCGGAAACCGTGATAGACACATTGTGCCAGGAATTCCGAATCGAAGACGAAATCGTCGGAGTTGGCGTGATAGTTGATTGTCTCCAGCACTTCACGTGCGTAGGCGCGAAATCCCGTGTGCAAATCGCCGAGATTCTGGCCCAGCGCCAGATTTTCAAAACCCGTGAGCAGACGATTGCTGAGATACTTGTAAACAGGCATTCCACCTTCGAGTGCCTCGCGGCGGGTGCGAATCCGTGAGCCAAGGATCACGTCACAGGTCCCGGTAGCCAAAAGGCTGACGACCGATGGCGCAATCCGGCCATCATACTGATAGTCGGGGTGAATCATGATCACCACGTCGGCGCCCCGCTCGAGCGCGGCATCGTAACAGGTTTTCTGGTTCGCCCCGTAGCCCTTGTTCTGCGGGTGGCGGATAACGGTCATCCCGAGGCGTTCCGCGATTTCCGGCGTGTGGTCGCGGCTGCCGTCGTCGGTCAGAATGTACTCGTCAACGCAGCCCGCGGGAATGGAACGAAACGTTTTTTCAAGCGTCGCGGCCGCGTTATAGGCGGGCATGATGCAGACGACTTTTTGAAACTTTCGCTCCGAGCGTTCGATCCATGTGTGGACAGATGAGTTTGCCATCGAGTCAGGTAGTTTCGGTGAAAGGCAGGAAAAGGGTAGGTTACACGCCGCGCGAGAGCAGCTTCCGGCGCCGTTCCAGCAAGACACTGACGGCATAGCTCGCCAGCAGGAGCAGCATGACCACTGGGATGATGCGGTAGCGTGGAAGCACGAGTACCGGAACATAGAGAACTATATACCCGAGATAGATCAGCGGAAAGACTGGATCGAGTTTGCGACGTCGAATGGCGATGACAATGCCGGGGATTGACACGAGTAGAAGCAGGATGTACCCCGCACGATAAACGATATTTCGCGCAATCGGATGAGTCGGATCAAACCAGAGAAAGTACCAGAGGCGTTTGGCACACAGGCTGGCGTATTCCACGGGGTAGTTCATTACGAAGCGGCGCACTTCCGCGCGGTAGGCTTTGTCACGGCCCCACTCGTCTGGCGGCAGCATGCGGTTCATATAGTCCTGATAATAAGCGGGCGCTTCCTGCCAGACATATTTGCCGTCGAGGGTCTTATCGGTACCCGTCGCGCCGTGATGATTGGCAATCCACATGGTAATGCCATAGCCGTTGCGGATCGGCACGAAGTGTTTGTGAACCACCGTATTCCGGATCATCCACGGCAAGAGAATGAGCAGCACTACCGCCGCGTAAGGCACAATGTGCGAACCGAACACCCGGTTTAAAGGCCGCTTTTCCCAGAGCAGCATTACGCCCGTCGCCGCAATGACCACGGCCGCGCCTTCCTTGATCAGCATGTTGATCCCGCCAACAAGGCCCAGCATGACGGCCAGTTTCACCGCTTGCCTGGATCCGGCGTCCGTGTCCCGTAATCGGAGATAAAGGTACAGCATCCACAATACGAGTACAACATAGAGAAACTCGGGATCGGGCCGGGAATGCAGGTACAGCATTTCCGGGAAGAAGGTATACGCGACGGCGAAGATCTTCCCTGTTCTCGCGGAAAACATCTCGCGCCCGAGCAGATAGGCGGGCAGCACGCCCGACGCCGCTACTGCTGCCTGCGCCACATACATCGCCAGAAAGTTTGCGTGGGAGAGCCCCATCCAGAGCCAGCACCAGAATACGTATCCGGGCGGGAGAAACGAGCTGGGCTGGAGGACCGTTCGATCCCATTCATTAAATGAATATCCTTTGCCTTCAAGAATATTCTTTGCGATCACCATATACTCGTAATAGACGGAGTGGTTATCCCCGAACAGCAACGAGACGGCAATCCGCGCAGCCAATCCGGCGGCGAATAAAAGCAGCAGGAATTTCCACGGCAGCATGCCGGCGCGACGAGAACCTCCAGTGGATTCGCGGTCGGGATCACCGGTCAGGAGTGTCATCGGAAACATATTGGGAGACCGTCCATGAAAGAAGCGCAGTAATCGAGCAGAGCGAATGTCAATCAGCGCGCAGTATTCCTTTGAAAGAGTACAAAATCATGTGACCAGACGGTTGGGATCTGGTCTACGGGCGGAAACACAAGGGACGTATCTCCGTGTTCAGAGAACCGCACAACCGGGCGATAGACTGCGGCGAATTCCGGAGACAGAATCACTCTCATTTGCTCACGCGTATAGGTCATCAGCGCCCAATCGGGTTGCTCGCCGCGCAGGATCTGCTGCGGGTCACAGTGATACTTATCCAAAGACGGAGGATAAACCAGCCCCGGGCCGTCGAAGACACGCGCACCGGTGTAGAGACCAAACGCGCCGAAATCGACACCATAAACCGATTGTGTCCGCCACTCCCTGCCCGCTGTCCATTGACGCATCCGCGGGTGGACAAACGTCCGCAGACGATCCGGACCGGTATGGGCGCTCAGGAGTGCCCAGAACGCGACTACCACCAGGCTCAGCAGAGCGGGCGACGACAGCCGTCTGACGAGCGCCGGCTTTGGCAAGCGCTCCAGCAGCGCGCCGCCGGCCACTCCCACAACCAGGCACTTATAGAAGTACACGGGCACACAGTACCACGCCCACAGGTAAGCGTTCGTCCCAATCCACGCCGCAACCAGTAGCAGCGACCAGATTCCATACAGGCGCACCAACGCCGAACGTTTCCAGGCCAGCGGCAGTCCCAATCACCATCCCGATCGTCAGCAACGCTTGAATCGGATCGGTCTTCGGAAAGATTACCAGTTCAACCGTTCGCGTGAACGCGCGCGTAAAAGCGAACTTGCCGCGCACCGACTGCGGAATCAGCGTCCCGTAATACACGTATTCGATCCCGACCCCCGCCACCACGATGGCGGCGCCGATGAGGCAGGGTCGCCACGGAAATCGTCTGTCTCGAAACCAGAGATACGCGATCAGCGCCAACGCGAACAGGAGCGCTTCCGGACGCAAAAAATAGCAGAGGCCCGCGATGACGGCGGCCGAACTCGTCCGGCTGCGGAGGGCCAGCACACTCGCCGCGACGGTGCCCAATAGGAACAGCGAACTTTCCATCCCGCCCACAGCCGTTTTCGCCAGATACGGATCAATCGCAAAGAGGAACAGCGTCACGGTGCCGGCCAGTGGCAGCCGTTCCGCCAGCATCTGCCGCCAGATCATCCAAGCCACCGCGACTTCTGCGAGGAGTCCCAGGATTCGCGAGGACCACTCGATGCCGAACCCCAGTCCGTAGGGAACAGCCAGGAGCATACCCCAGAGCGGCGATGTGATCCCCTGTACCTTCTCCCCAAGGTTATAAACGAAGCCGCCGCCATCCACCAGATTCATCGAATAGCGGTAGGTGATGAACGAGTCGTCAAAAATCTGGAACGAGTACATGGCCACGATTCGCGCTGCCGCCACGGCGGCAAGCAGCCAGACGACGAGGTCCGACCGAGAGGAAGACGCGAAGACTGATGAAAGTGGCTTAGGCGGCACGATTTGGGGGGAAGAAGACGTTCGCTGGCCCTCGGAATTTTTTGACGGGCAAGGCGTAGCAGATGGGTCGAAAGAGATAAGTAAATAAAACTTGCCAATAAAGCAAGAGCCCCGGATCCAGGGGATCAGGGGCTCTTGTAATAAATTCCCGCTAACGTCCTACTCTCCCAGCCAGCCCAGGTACATACGGCCCAAACAGGAACCCCGTTACCCTAGCCGGTTCACCCCGAGTGCCATAAAGGCCATATTTAATGATTAATCTCAAATCGCTTAGATACGCCTAAAATTCACCCGGTTCTTCTAAGAGATTGCCACATTCTGTTGAATTCGGACGATTGTTCTGCCAACTCAGCAAGAACCTCAGTAGCAAACTCACTGCCGAGTCTCTCGGACATTTTCTCACCGAACTGATGGTCCCAATATAGACTTCCCAGAAGCAGCTGACCTTGCTCAATCCCAGTCGCGTCGAAGACAAACTCAAACAGCCTTATTCCGTTGTGGTTCGCGACAGCCCTCCATACATATCTTGGCATCGGTTTGTGTAGAACGCTCAGCTTAACTGAGCGAGAGTCATTAGAATACTCATTTCGAATATGGGAACGAAAGTGCGTGAGATCACTCAAGAAGATATCCCATTCCAGATTCTTGAGTTCTACTAATTCAAAATATCCACTTAGAAATCGCAAAGCTTCGTCGATGGCAAGAGTTCTTTCCACTATCGCGCTGTATGGAATGCGGATTTTATGGTATAACGGAACAATTAAAGTCTCTGGTGCAAAAAATAAATTACCGGGCTGGCCGTTGCGATCCAGCCACGATGTCGCTATGCAGGCACGCTGCTTTAAATTTCCATCGATTTTCACCCGGCGCTGCTCATCAAGAAACTCAAGGCGGGAGAATGGGCCAATTTGGTCATCGTGAGCGTAGATTTTCTCGATTCTCTCTGGCACAAGCAGTAACTCGTGATTCTCCACTTTGAGCGCCTTTGGAGCACCACTCTGTAGACTGTATCCGGCGAGTGCGATTGCATGATACCCTTCAAAAATCGGTTGTTCAACGTTCGTGAGATCATGAATGGAGACGATCAAGAGAACCGGTATTCCGAATTGGAGGTAGGCATACACATTAGCCTTTAGATGTGCATGATCTGGCTCTTCGTCTAATTGTATTGAGAAAGGCATTAGGCTATACGATTTGAGCGCGCGGACGATCTGCGCCATTGTAAGCCCCTTGGAGACCATCAACTTGATGTCTTTAGTCGGATGTTCATCCGCCGCGATTGTAATTTCCGAAGGTGTTGGTATGGGGTGATGATATACTATTCCTGTAGCGTGTAACGTTGTCCAGATCGCTGAGGTTGCACACGCAGAGACAACAGTATCCTGCTCCTGAAATGCGAGTGTGGTGACATGAAGAGGGAGCCCGCACAAGTCAACTGAATATTTCCGCTCAATTGGGTATGAACGTCGACCTTCCGGCTCATAAGTCCGCAAGCAAGTGCGTCCGATCACCGTATTCGGTAATGGACGAACGACAATAAAGCCAAGATACGAGTTCTTCGCAGCATCAATTAATTGTGGCTCAGCAACCCCTAAAATGAAATCCTGGAATTCAGTCGAGTTTACGTCGATCGAAAAGAAATGAAGGCGCCGGCAGAATCGCTGATATTGCTGAAAACACCGAACGTAATATGCTGAATAGTCGTCTAAATAATCCCTGTCGACGTAATTATCCTCAATTACCATTGTTTTAGCTCCTATTTTGTCAAAATACTCGCGAAAATAGGAGAGATGGAACTTAGAATGTACCGCGCGTTTATCCACCCCTTGAAACTGCGATAGCTCAGTTTCAAGCTGAGCTATCGTATACGGAACAACACTAAGGTTTTCAAATTTAGTCACTTGCTAATCTCCCTGCGGAGTGCTTCCTCAGTTACCTGCATGCGATTGTTTATTAAACGGAACGCGCGTGATGTAGTGTCGAGCCGCTTGCGCAATTCACAAGCAACTGTTTTGGAGTTCTTTACTGCTTCGCTTGTTGGACCAGACCCAGTAACGGACGCTGCAGTACTAGACTTCATACTTGACCCCATTGTTCTTCTACCCCATACATTTGTAATACTAATATACAAAAACCAGTCAGTCTAATCAAGAGCCTCCGGCCAGTAGGCCGGAGGCTCTTGTAATAAATTCCCGCTAACGTCCTACTCTCCCAGCCAGTTGCCCGGCAAGTACCATCGGCGATGAAAGGCTTAACGACTCTGTTCGGAATGGGAAGAGGTGGTTCCCTTTCTCCAAGGTCAGCGGAAAAGACATTGCGGCTGGGAGATCGAAGCCCGTGGGCTTCGCTTACGCTTGGGATCTCAGCGCAGCCGCGAAAGATCGGCAATTGGAAACGGCGGGAGCTTCAAACCCGCATATGATCAATCTGTGAAGCGATCAGAAAGCCGCTTGGGACAGCTTGTCGATTCAATCGCAAAAAGAATTAAATCGGCAAAGCCGAACGACCTATTAGTACCACTCGGCTGAATGCATTACTGCACTTGCACCTGTGGCCTATCAACCTTGTCATCTACAAGGGGTCTTCAGGGTTTCCTCATCTTGGGGTCGGTTTCACACTTAGATGCTTTCAGCGTTTATCCGATCCGAACATAGCTACCCAGCGGTGCCATTGGCATGACAACTGGTACACCAGAGGTTCGTCCATACCGGTCCTCTCGTACTAAGTACAGATCCCCTCAAGAAACCTGCGCCCACGGCGGATAGGGACCGAACTGTCTCACGACGTTCTGAACCCAGCTCGCGTGCCACTTTAATTGGCGAACAGCCAAACCCTTGGGACCTTCTCCAGCCCCAGGATGTGACGAGCCGACATCGAGGTGCCAAACCGCCGCGTCGATGTGAACTCTTGGCGGCGATAAGCCTGTTATCCCCGGGGTACCTTTTATCCGATGAGCGACGGCAATTCCATACTCTACCGCCGGATCACTAAGCCCTAGTTTCCTACCTGCTCGACTTGTTTGTCTCGCAGTCAAGCTCCCTTATGCCTTTGCACTCTGCGCACGATTGCCGACCGTGCTGAGGGAACCTTTGGGCGCCTCCGTTACGCTTTGGGAGGCGACCGCCCCAGTCAAACTACCCGCCTGATAGTGTCCCCGGCATAAAGCCTGGGTTAGACATCCAACAGCGGAAGGGTGGTATTTCAACGTTGGCTCCACCGACGCTAGCGCGCCGGCTTCACAGCCTCCCACCTATCCTACACATCCGAAGCTAGACATCAGTGTCAGGGTATAGTAAAGGTCCACGGGGTCTTTCCGTCCTGCCGCGGGAACCCAGTATCTTCACTGAGATTGCAATTTCGTCGAGTCCATGGTTGAGACAGCGCCCAGATCGTTACACCATTCGTGCAGGTCGGAACTTACCCGACAAGGAATTTCGCTACCTTAGGACCGTTATAGTTACGGCCGCCGTTTACCGGGGCTTCGGTTCACTGCTTCTAGCTTGCGCCATGACAGATCCCCTTAACCTTCCGGCACCGGGCAGGTGTCAGACCCTATACGTCGCCTTGCGGCTTCGCAGAGTCCTGTGTTTTTGGTAAACAGTCGCCTGGGCCTCTTTACTGTGACCGGCTTGCGCCGGTACCCCTTCTTCCGAAGTTACGGGGTTAGTTGGCCGAGTTCCTTAACCATGGTTCTCTCGAGCACCTTAGGATCTTCTCCTCACCCACCTGTGTCGGTTTACGGTACGGTCGCCTCAGTTCTCCTTAGAGGTTTTTCCTGGCAGCATGATTAGGGTCAGTTTGTGGGCTAAGCCCTCCTATTCGGCTTTCGGCCTAACGGACTGCGGATTTGCCAACAGCCCAGCCTACGACCTTAAACCAGCACATCCAATCGCTGGCTGACCTTTCACTCCTGCGTCACCCCATCGTACAAACGAACTTTCGGCGGTTCGGGAATATTCACCCGATTCCCATCACCTGCGCCTTTCGGCTACGGCTTAGGGGCCGACTCACCCTGAGCAGATTACCTTTACTCAGGAAACCTTAGGTTTTCGGTGTACGGGTTTCTCACCCGTATTAACACTACTCATTCTGGCATAATCACTTCCAGTACCTCCACCGCGCCTCACGGCTACGGCTTCACAGGCGGCTGGAATGCTCCCCTACCGACCGTCTTGCGACGATCCCGCGATTTCGGTAGTTGCTTTGAGTCCCGCGGATTTTCAGCGCAGATCTACTTGACCAGTGAGCTATTACGCACTCTTTAAATGATGGCTGCCTCTAAGCCAACATCCTGGTTGTCTGTGCGGATCCACCTCTTTACACACTTAAGCAACATTTAGGGACCTTAATCGGCGGTCTGGGTTCTCCCCCTTTCGTCCACGCAACTTATCTCACGTGGGCTGGCTCCCAGGATACAACTGACTGGCATTCGGAGTTAAGTAGGGATTGGTACCGTTGTGACGGCCCTAACCCTTCCTGTGCTCTACCTCCAGCAGTTAATTCCCTGAGGACACACCTCGATGTGTTTCGGGGAGTACGAGCTATCTCCGAGTTTGATTAGCCTTTCACCCCTACCCACAGGTCATCCAATCGGTTTTCAACCCGAACTAGTTCGGACCTCCATTCACTGTTACGTGAACTTCATCCTGCCCATGGGTAGATCACTCGGCTTCGCGTCTGCCGCCACTGACTTATGCGCCCTATTCAGACTCGCTTTCGCTACGGCTTCGTGTCTTCGACACTTAACCTTGCCAGTGACGAGCAACTCGCCAGACCATTATGCAAAAGGTACGCGGTCACCCTTGCGGGCTCCGACAGCTTGTAAGCGTTAGGTTTCAGGTACTATTTCACTCCCCTCCCGGGGTGCTTTTCACCTTTCCCTCACGGTACTGGTTCACTATCGGTCACAGGAGAGTATTTAGCCTTGGATGATGGTCCACCCAACTTCAAACAGGGTTCCACGTGCCCCGCCCTACTCGGGACTTAAGCTGGAGACTTGTCAATTTCGCCTACGGGGGTATCACCCGCTATGCCGGATCTTTCCAGATCCTTCGACTATCGACACGTTTTGTAACTCCATCGGACTGTTCAAGCTGTCCATGCCGGTCCCATGACCCCCACGTTGCAACGCCTTGAAGCTTGACACAACGCAGGTTTAGGCTGTTCCCCGTTCGCTCGCCGCTACTTGGGGAATCTCTTTTGATTTCTCTTCCTCGCGGTACTTAGATGTTTCAGTTCCCGCGGTTGGCTTCATTGATAATGCGGCATGACCCGCATTGGGTTTCCCCATTCGGAAATCGCCGGATCTATGGTTGTTTGCACCTCTCCGACGCTTATCGCAGCTTACCACGTCCTTCATCGCCTTCCTGTGCCTAGGCATCCACCTAACGCCCTTAGTAGCTTGACCGAAAAACTTTTCGCTGACTTGTATAGACAAGAGATCCCAAGCAGCTTTTCTTCTCTTTCGTCTCAGCTCTACTGAGCTTAAACACGTATCCACTTTTGGCTGGATACAAACCTTTCCTCGAGAGATCATACATCACTTCAGTCTCGTCAACCGAAGTGATCGTTTCCAATTGTCAAAGAACAGCACCAGGGATGGTGCACATCCGCGCGCCGAGCCCGATTGCGCGGCGGCGGACAATTTCGCCAGAGTTGTATTCTTCAAAAGCGCCGTTGGTGTTTAAAAATACTCGCGTTCAAAGCCTGATAGCTCTCAAAACATTCTGAATGAAAAGCACGAGCGGTCATCGGGAGTGTCAAGCTGTAACATACGCCCACCTAGCGCTGCTTTCGAATATGACTGGTCATTCCACGTAGAGACAGCGACTTACAGCAATGCACAAATAGACAAAAACCGTCAAACAAAAAAGATTACCGCTGTCGAGCGTCTGCTTCCAGACAAAAGATACGCTCCACTCCGTGGAGCGTATCGGGATCGAACCGATGACCTCCGGCTTGCAAAGCCGGCGCTCTCCCAGCTGAGCTAACGCCCCTGGATCCAAGGATCAGTGGACGGTCAGACAGCCGTGTGGTTCAAGCGGTGCTGAAAACCGGTGGGCCTGACAAGATTTGAACTTGTGACCTCACGGTTATCAGCCGTGCGCTCTAACCAACTGAGCTACAGGCCCCAACTTTGCGAGCCGGGCGACCGCACGCGTTTAAGTGCAGCCGACCATCTCGTCCGTCACTCTGCTCGGCAATCAAATTTATCAAAAAGAAGACAGCGCGTGAATGGAGAATCAAAGAAGCGACTCACGAAGAGTCACTATCAAAAGTTTTCGACCTTATCCGTCTTCACCGGCGAACCGGTGACGCGGATTCTCCTTAGAAAGGAGGTGATCCAGCCGCACCTTCCGATACGGCTACCTTGTTACGACTTCACCCCAGTCATCGGCCTGACCTTGAGACCCTGCTTCCTTGCGGTTAGCGCAGGCCCTTTGGGTCCTTCCGACTCCCATGGTGTGACGGGCGGTGTGTACAAGGCCCGGGAACGTATTCAACGCAGCCTGCTGATCTGCGTTTACTAGCGATTCCAACTTCATGCACTCGAGTTGCAGAGTGCAATCTGAACTGAGACCGGTTTTCTGGGATTAGCTCCACCTCGCGGTATCGCGACCCTCTGTACCGGCCATTGTAGCACGTGTGTAGCCCTGGACGTAAGGGCCATGAGGACTTGACGTCATCCCCACCTTCCTCCGACTTAACGTCGGCAGTCTCCTTAGAGTTCCCAGCATTACCTGATGGCAACTAAGGACAGGGGTTGCGCTCGTTGCAGGACTTAACCTAACATCTCACGACACGAGCTGACGACAGCCATGCAGCACCTATACCGCGCTCCCCGAAGGGATACCCCACTTTCATGAGTTTACACGGCACTTCGAGCCCAGGTAAGGTTCTTCGCGTTGCATCGAATTAAACCACATGCTCCACCGCTTGTGCGGGCCCCCGTCAATTCCTTTGAGTTTCACCCTTGCGAGCGTACTCCCCAGGTGGGTCACTTAATGCGTTAGCTTCGTCACCGAAGGGGTCGAATCCCCCGACGACTAGTGACCATCGTTTACGGTGTGGACTACCAGGGTATCTAATCCTGTTTGCTCCCCACACTTTCGCGCCTCAGCGTCAGTATCGAGCCAGCAGACCGCCTTCGCCACGGGTATTCTTCCAGATATCTACGCATTCCACCGCTACACCTGGAATTCTATCTGCCTCTCTCGTACTCAAGAAGAACAGTTTCGGAAGCAATTGATACGGTTAAGCCGCACGATTACACTTCCGACACATTCTCCCGCCTACACGCCCTTTACACCCAGTGAATCCGGACAACGCTTGCACCCTCCGTATTACCGCGGCTGCTGGCACGGAGTTAGCCGGTGCTTACTTTGGGGGTACCGTCAGGACCGGCAAAACCGGTCTGTTCGTCCCCCCCTACAGAGGTTTACAATGCAAAGCACCTTCATCCCTCACGCGGCGTTGCTGCGTCAGACTTGCGTCCATTGCGCAATATTCCTCACTGCTGCCTCCCATAGGAGTCTGGGCCGTATCTCAGTCCCAGTGTGGCTGATCATCCTCTCAGACCAGCTACCCATCGTCGCCTTGGTGAGCCGTTACCTCGCCAACAAGCTAATGGGGCGCGACCTCATCTCGGACCGATAAATCTTTCAAGCCAGGCCCATGCGAGCCCGACTCAACATGCGGTATTAGCGACAGTTTCCCATCGTTATCCCACAGTCCGAGGCAGATTGGTCACGTGTTACTCACCCGTTCGCCACTAACCATATTGCTATGATCCGTTCGACTTGCATGTGTTAAGCACGCCGCCAGCGTTCGTCCTGAGCCAGGATCAAACTCTCCGTTGTAGAACGAAGAAATAATTGAGCTGTTTTCAAGAACCTTTGACAGAAACCTCTTGGGTTCCGTCATTCACGCTACTGTCTTCCTTTTGTCAAAGAACAAGCAAAACGGGGTCGAAACTGCTTACCGGCAGTCTTTACTGTCGACCCAGCATTTTGTTTTAGCGGGACAAATATAACGTTCCATTCCCGGTTTGTCAAGCCCTAATCCAAATTAATTTTCTGGATTTACGCCGATCGAGTCATCGGTCCTGAAACCTAAATTTAAGTGTGTCAAACTATTACACACAGAGGAGGCACGAGCCGATTTGCGAGGTATACGGCTGGAGACGGCTCGAAAACCCGCGAAATTGGGCTTAATAGATCAGTACGTCATCTTAGTCGTCCAAAATCTACCGATCCACATTCCGGCCGCGTATCATCACGATTTTCGGCGAATCCCAGAAGCAGATCGGACTGAAATCGCTCGGAAATGCGTGCTTATATATCAAAAATCAGCGATACAACATGGATTGAAACAAAAAGCCCTGCCGCTGGTCCCTGAATGAACCACTTGGCAGGACTTTTTGCTGTCAACGAAATCGAAAACTGCCGCTCGCTTCTCGTTCGAATCCAACTTGTAAACGCTCTGGCACGTGAACATGTTCCCACTTGTGCTCCCGTTCGTTTGGCCCCGAAAAACGTAACATATTATTTTATTGTGATAAATTTTTCCTATAGTTCTGTTAATATTCAGTTTTGTGAAACACACGGAGACGGTATTTGAAATTTTAAGACTCCGGTGAAATTTCCACCCCCGGCATTCGTCATACACCCTCTCGGACTTGCTTTTAAATCACGAATTACTAACTTGTTCCTATGATTATTTTCCTTCTAATGTTCGCTTTGGCCGTTCCCGGCCTGGCTACTGCACGATCGGCGGATATTTTGACCCTTCCCGAGAATCCGCGAGTCATGGCAATGGGAGGCGCGTTTATTGCCGTGGCGGATGATCCCGTGTCCGGCCTTTACAATCCGGCCGCTCTGCGCCAACTGAAGCGGGTGGGAATGGACTTCTTCTTCAATACCGCGACCACTGGAGCACCGGATCATCTCGGCCTGGCGATGGCTAATCCGGGAACGGATCGCGGCAGCGCCTTTGCGATGGGTATTTATTCGCAGGGGCTGCTTGAGAAACGGGATCTGCTTTACTACGTTCCATATACAGGGACCAGTCTCACTCTCAGCCGCACCACTCATCTGGGACTGGTGATGCGGTTTCCTTATCGCACATCGAGGATCGACGGTATCTCGTCGCACTGGGCGACGCTCGCCGATCTGAGTTTGCTGCAGACGTTCCGCGCATTCCGGCTGGGCGCAGGCATCGAACGCACCTTCGGCGGCGGCGGTGAGATGGTGCCGCGGCGGTTGCGGGCGGGACTCGCGTATCAGTCCGCGTCCGGCGTAACCATGGCCTATGAATGGCAGGGCGCGGAAACACAAACTCGCTTTGATTTCCATCGCAGCGCGTCGCAGTGTGGTCTGGAAATTCCAGTCGCTCGCTATGCGCTGCTGCGGGCGGGCTATCAGGCCGCCGCCACGCATCGCTACAGTTTCGGCGCTGCCGTGGGCAATATCGAGGAAGGCTTTCGCGTCGAAGCCGCCTGGGACCTGCCGACCGTGAAGAATGGCAGCACCCGCTGGTCTGTGGGCATGGGTTATCGCATTTAACCTGGAGCAGAAATCGCCACTCCTATGATGAAGCATCTCGTGTCGCTCACCTTGTCGATCCTCCTCTGCGCGGCGATCACTGACTCGGCGCCGGCCACGGCGCGCTACTGGGTTTATTTCCGCGATAAGGCGATTGAACCCGCCAAGATGCGCGAAGCTTATGCGCGCGCGGAAAGCCGGATCACGGCGCGGTCGCTCGCCCGACGGATGAAATCGATGGCCATTCCCGTCGATGAATACGACTTGCCCCTCGCCCCGCAATACGTCGACCGCGTGTTCGATACCGGTGTACACGTCCGTTGCGGCAGCAAATGGCTGAACGCTGTCAGCGTGGAGGCCACGCCCGGGCAGGTGACAACGCTGGAAGCGCTGTCCTGCGTACGCTCCGTGGAAGCGTTTCGACTCCGTCGCGCCGATCTGGAGCTTCGCCCCGCCCACAGGCCGCAAGCGCTCGATGAACTCCACTACGGCTCGTCGTTTCTGCAGGACTCTGTCTGTCACGTGCCCGAACTGCACGCCCGCGGCCTGTCCGGACACGGCGTACTGATCGGTTTTCTCGATACCGGCTACAATCTGGCGCATCATGTGTTCGACAGCCTGCACGTGCTCGCCGCCTATGATTTCATCAACGGCGACACCATCGTGGCGAATCAGGAAGCGCAGGATTCGGCGGGACAGTGGTATCACGGCACCGCCACGCTTTCGGCTATGGCGGGCTATCAGGACAGCGTGCTGATCGGTCCCGCGTACGGCGCGGACGTGCTGTGCGCGAAGACCGAAGTCCTTCCCAGCGAAACGCAGATTGAAGAAGATTATTATGTGGCCGGACTCGAATGGGCCGACAGCCTTGGCGCCGATATTACCTCGTCAAGTCTCGGCTACCGCGACTGGTATACCTTCGATGATCTGAACGGCCACACGGCAGTGACGACACAGGCGGTGAACGTCGCCGTCGGTCATAACATTCTGGTGGTCACCGCCGCGGGCAACGACCGGCAGGACATCGAGTGGCCGCACATCCTCGCCCCCGCCGACGCGGATTCGATTCTCGCCGTGGGCGCCGTGACGTCGTTCGGCCTAATCACGGATTTCTCCTCGCCGGGACCAACCGCCGACGGCCGCATCAAGCCCGACATCTGCGCGCAGGGCTTCGATGTCTTCGCTGCCAGCGCCGCGGACTGCGTCTCGTACAATTACCTCGCGGGGACCTCGCTGGCGACGCCGATCGTTGCCGGTGTGGCCGCGTTGATCATGGAAGCGCATCCCGACTGGACCGCGCAGATGGTGCGAACGGCGATCCTGAACACGGCCAATAACACCGCGACTCCGAACAACGACATACGGCTGGGGCATCGTGAATGGCCTCGCCGCCGTAGACTATGTGTTCGACAATACACCCGCGCCGCGTACGCCCGCCGTGCCGCGCTCGTCCGTGCTCCTCGCCGCATATCCCAATCCCGTCAACGGCACCGTCATGCTCACACTGACGCTGCCGCAGGAGAGCGATGGCCGTCTCGTACTCTACGACGAACTGGGCCGCGAAAGCCACGTCTTCAAGCAGCAGCATTGGAGCGCGGGCGAGAGCCGCCTGATCCTTCGACGTCACCTCCCTTGCCACCGGCTTCTACTTCGCCCGCTTTACGGGCGCCGCGGGCAGCGCCGTCCAGCGCATCACAGTCATGAAATAGCCTACTGTTTCCACCGCCAGCCGGGTAACACGGTAAGGGCTTTTTCCGATTCACCACAAAGAATATCCGCGTTACCCGCCGCAATCGGAATGATTCGATGACGGCCGGGTTGCGCGGATACAGTTTTTCGCCAGCCGGATGCAGCCTTTCCCGCTTAACCCGGCTGGCGATATATGGAAGCGTTTTCTTCAGTAGCCGCGCCGTTTGTCCACCACATTTTCCAGCGGTTCGCCGGCCACGTAATGCCGCAGGTTGCGCAGAAAGCCGTCGATCACGGCGTGCGTGTACGCGGGAAAGTTGCCGGAGACATGCGGCGCCATGAAGACATTGGGCAGCTCGAACAGCGGCGAATCCTCCGGCAGCGGCTCGGTCGCAAACACGTCCAACGCCGCCCCGCCCAGCGAGCCGTTTCGTAGCGCGTCGATCAGCGCGGGCTCGTCCACTGTTTTGCCGCGGCCCACATTGATCAGCAACGCCCCCGGCTTCATCGCCTGCAGCAACTCGTGCGAAAACAGATTATGCGTTGCTTCGGTAATCGGCAGCGCGAGCACCACCACGTCGTAATCCCCGAGGATCGTGGGCAAGGCCGATAGCAAATGCAGGGGAATATCCGCCTCACGCGCCAAGGTTACCACGCCCTCGCAGCGCACGCCTACCGCGGTAAACTTCTGCGCAATCGCTTGACCCACCGCGCCGTAGCCGACGATCAGGGCCCGCAATCCCTCGACCAGCAACCGCTTCGGCGTCGTCGCGTCTTTGTGCATTCGCCACTGCCGGTCTTGCCGCCAGGCGTCGGCTTCATGGAAGGCTTGCGTTAAATAGAGCAGCGCCGCCAGCGACCATTCGGCCATGAACGACCCGTGAATGCCGCTGGCGTTGGTGATCACCACGTCGTTCTCGATGACCGCCGGAAACAGGCTGCGTTCCACGCCCGCATTGCCGATGTGCACCCATTTCAGCCGCGGCGCCGCGCGCAATAGCGCGTCCGACAACGTCCACACGAGGAGGATTTCGGCATCGCCCGCAAGCTGACAGGCGGCGGCTTCGTCCGCGGCGAAAAGCAGCGTGTGCGCGCGATCCTCAAGGATTCGCGCTACTCCGGCGCGCAGTTCGCGCTGCCGTTCGGGATTTTGCGTGGCAAAGGAGACCAGCGTGAGGGTCTCTTTTTTCATAGCTATTTCACTCATCGTTCTGAGCCATGTTAGACGACGGGCAGATTACGCAGACTCCGGTACCAAATACAAAACGCGGCCTGTTGCCGCGCGGGCTGTGGCCGCTGTGGGCAGCCGGGTTGATCTCCACCATCGGCGATTCGCTGCATCAGGTGGCGATCATGTGGCTCGTGTACGAACTCACCGGCTCACAGATGGCCACCGGCCTCATCGGCATGGCCCAATACCTGCCGTCGGTGTTGCTCGGCGTATTTGCCGGAGCCCTCGTCGACCGCCTGAACCGCAAGCGCGTGATGATTTTCGCCGACGCCGCCCGCGTGCTGCTTGTCGCGGCCATTCCCACACTGTACCTGCTGCGTCACATGAACGGCCTGATGCTCGGCGGACTCGCCTTCGGCATCGCAATCTTCACCACCATCTTTCTGCCGGCGCGCGAGTCGATTATTCCGCAAGTCGTCGAGCGCGGCGAACTCACCCGCGCGGGCTCGGTGTTGCAGGGCTCCTACGGCTTCGCCTACTTCCTCGGACCGCTGCTCGCCGCCGTGCTGCTGCCGTGGGCGAAAATCACGGGCCTTTTTTATGCCGACGCCATTACGTATGCGGCTTCGCTGGCTTTTCTGCTTTTCCTCCGCCCCCGCGTGCGCGTGGAACCCGTTCCCCCCGCCACCTTCCGGGCCGTGGGCGAAGGCTTGCGTTACGCCAGAACGCACGGACTGATTCGCGGCCTGCTATTGGTCACGGCGGTGGACAATCTCTTCATCATGGGTCCGGCGCTCGTCGGCACGCCGCTCTATGTGCGACTGCACCTCGGCCTCGGTCCGGCGGCTTATGCCGCCACACAGGGCGCGTTCGCCCTCGGCATGATCACCGGCAGCCTGCTCGTCCACCGCTTCGCCGCAAAATTGCCGCGCGGCCGCGTGCTGCTCTGGGCCCTCATCTGGGACGGACTTACCTTCATGCCGTTCCTCTGGCTGCACTCGCTGCCACCCGTGCTCGCGCTGTGGTTCATTCACAGCATCGGCATTCCCTTCATCCTCGTCCCGCGCTCGACGCTCATCCAGACCGAAGTTCCCGAGCATTTGCAAGGGCGGATCTTCAGCCTCGTCTACCTCACCGTCGTCGGCCTCTCCGCCGTCAGTTGCGCACTTCACCGGAATCGCCGCCGAGCACGTATCCACCCCCGTCCTCTACGGCGTCATCGGCTGCAGCGCGGCGGTCGTCGGCGCGTGCGGCTGGCTCAACCGGGACTTACGCCGCGCCGTTTAATCAGAGTGGTGTTCCGGTCGTCCGGTAGAGATAGCGCCGCACTTTGCGGGTCGATGTCTTGGCCAGTTCTTCCTCCTGCATCGTCCACTGCCGGATGCGACGGTAGGCGGGCACGGAGTGATTATAGGCCTCTATCACTTTCTCCAGTTCCCCCCGCACGTCCACCGGATGTCCCTGATCACGCGCCAGCTCCACGGCGGCGTTGTCGGGCACTAAAATCGCCTCCAACTCCTCCCCCGCCCCCTTCTTCCGCTCCATTCCCTTCACCAACGATTCCTGCACATACGGCGACGCGTTCAGCCGGCTCTCGATTTCTTCAGGATGCACATTTTTACCCGCGCCGGTCACGATTACGTTTTTCAACCGTCCCGTGATGAAGACAAATCCGTCGCCATCCACGCGGCCCACATCGCCCGTGTGAAACCAGCCATCACGCAGCACGTCCGCCGTGGCGGCAGGATTTTCAAAATAGCCCTGCATCACCATCGGCCCGCGCACGCAGATTTCGCCTACTCCGTCGGCGTCCGGTGAATCAATGCGAAACTCTACCGTGTGCAAAGGCAAACCCACCGACCCAATCCGGTTTCGTCGCGGTAGATTGACGGAGATCACCGGGCTGGTTTCTGTCAGCCCATAGCCCTGCAAGAGCGTGAACCCTAACCGTTCAAAGAAACGGTTCACGGCAGGCTGCAACGCCGCCCCACCGGAGATCATCATTCCCAGCGACTCCATCCCCGCTTTCGCGCGCAGCGAACGAAAGAGCGGCCTGCCCGCGCGGATTCCCAGCGGATAAAGCGCCGCCGAAATGCCGTAGATCGCGTGAAACAGCGCGCGCCGGAGCAAAGAAGCCTCCCCCACGGCGCGGCGCATGCCATGCATGATATTTTCGAAGACCTGTGGCACACCGACGAGTATGGTCACCTGCGCGACGCGAATGTCGTCCAGAATATCCCGCGACTTGTAACTCGCCGCAAACGTCGAGCGTCCGCCCAGCGCCAGGCAGCAGGTCATGTTCACGGTGCTCGAATATGTGTGATGCAGGGGCAGCAGCAGGTGAAAATTGTCCTCGACCCGCAGGATGTCCGCCTCGAGCACGGCCTGCGCGTCCGTGCACAAATTGCCGTGCGTCAGCACCACGCCTTTCGAGAAGCCCGTCGTCCCCGAGGTGAAGATCACCGCCGCGACATCGGCCGGCTGCACCTCCGGCAGCGGCACTCCCGCCCGGCGGGGAACCGCGTGTTCCGGCGCGGCATCCGCTTCCATCAGCAGCGTCGTCGCCTGCGCTTCATCGCCCCCGGCCTGTGCCAGCGCCGCCGCGAATTTCTTTGTGGTAATCAGCAATCGTGCCTGCGCCATCTTGAGGATGCTGGCGATCTCGGCGGACGACATCAGCGAGTCCACAGGAACCACCGTTGCGCCCGCCAGTAGAATTGCGAGATAGGCGCCAATCCACTCGGGCCGGTTTTCCGCCAGCAGCGCCACGCGTTCGCCCGGCTGCACACCGAGACCGATCAGACCACCCGCGACGTCCGTGGCGTCTCGCAGCACCTCGCCGTAGCTCCGAACGCGCACGGTCTCGCCGCTCCGCGTGAGCAGATACGGCCGGTCCGGCCATGCTTTCACGGCGTGTGCCACGAGACCGTTGATCGTTTGCGGAATCCGCGGCCACACACGGGATTTTCCGGCCATTTCAGACGTCCTCACCGCGACGAAGTCCCACGGATATCCCTCTCAGTTCTGCTCGCCGGCCGCGCCGATCGGTAGCGGTAGCGTATCCGGCTGGACAGCCGTTTGTTCCCCAATCCGCCTCAACCACCACAGACCCGCCAGCAGCGCCGCCGCCGCCGCCAGCACGAGATACCACGGCAGCCATTCCGTCGATTCCGCGTTCAGCCAGCCCGTACTCTTGACGATCTGTTCATGCCGCTGCACCAGGTAGGAGAGCGCATTGTTGGTCGCGTGGGCCAGCATGGCGGGGTAGATGGAACCCGTACTGATCACCATATAACCCAGCAGCAATCCGAGGAACGCGGTTCCCACAAAGCGGTAGGGATCGAGGTGCAGCAGGCCAAAAGCCAGCGCTGTAATCACCACACCGCCGGTCTTGCCGAAGCGCGGCAGAAACGCGTGCAGGATGAAGCCGCGGCAAAGCAGCTCCTCGCAGACGCCGGGCAGGAGGCCGATCAGCGCCACCGCGCCCAGCGCCGGCCACGCGTTCAACTCGGCAAAGAATTGCGCGAAGCGTTCGATGAGTTCACTCGGAAACGGCATCACGTGGTTCTGGGCAATGGTCAGCGCAATCGCCATCAGCCAGCCGCCCGCGATCGTGAGCAATGCCGCGGGCCACGCCGCCGCCGGCGGTAGTTTCAACGCAAAGACCCGCCGCAGGTCAAAACCGCCACGCCAGGCCATCTGAAAAGCGGGCGCCAGTATCGCCGCCTGGCTGACCAGCAAGACCGCCGCCAGGCTCCACTGCCCGGCGCGGGCGCCGATGACAGTCAGCAGTAAAATCTCTATGACTAACAGCAGCAGCGCGCTCCCTGCCGAGGGAAACGGCGCCAACGGCACACCCAGCACATTCGGTTTGCGCCGGCTAAACATGCGCAGCGGCGACCAGCGGATCTCCTCGGCGTGCCGGAAGAGCACCGCCTCCTGGCGGAACTGGCTCGTCGCCCAGGCCAGCGCGCCTGCCGCCAGCAGTGACGTACTGGCAAAGGCAATCGCTGTTTCCAGCCACATGTAGTGACCGGCCATGAACTCTTTGATGAGCAGCGAGACGTTAGCGATCGGCACGACGGCAAGCAATGGCGAGACTTCCGTGCCCGGCAACAGCGACACCATCGCCGGCAGAATCACCACAGAAAAGGCCGGGGTCAGCAGGCTCTGGCCTTCTTTATAATTGCGCGCGCCCACGGCCACCGCCAGGCACAGCGCGGCAAACATCACCGCCAACGGGACGACGAGCACGAGTGACATCAGAAACGAGAGCGGCGAAATCGCGAGCGAAGGCAGCACTTGCGCCGCCGCCGGACCGGCCGACGACGCCAGTTGCGTCGCCATCTGCCACATGAAATATACCGACACACCCAGACTGAACAGATTCAGCAACGCGGTCATCAGCGCGATCGTCAGCACCGTTAAAAATTTGCCGTAGACAATATCGGAGCGGCTGGCCGGCGAGACCAGCAAGGTCTCCATCGTGCCCCGCTCCTTCTCGCCTGCCGTGAGATCGATCGCCGGGTAAAATGCGCCCATCATCGTCATCGTGATCAACAGGTAGCCCAGCAGCGAGCCCAGAAAGTCTCCCTGTTGCTGCTGGTCGGTCGCCAGATTTTCGTCCTGCACCGCGAAGGGATGCAGCAACGTGGTATCGGCCTTCAGCGCGGCCAGCCGCTGTTCCACCACGTGATCCTGGTAGCGCTCCAACACGCGATTGATGCGTTCGCGCGCCCGCTCCGAAACCTTCTCGCTGCTGTTGTAATAGACCTGTATTGCCGGCGTCTTCCCCGCCAACAGAGAATCCTCGAATCCTCTGGTAAAGACCACGGCGGCGTCGAGGTCCGAAGCGGCAATCCTCGCCCGCCATGCCGTCGTATCCGCGATCTTCACGCCCGGAAGCCTCGTCAGCGAGTCCCCCAGCCGGCTCGAGTACTCCTGGCCGATGACGACCAGCCGCAGCGGCTTCTGCGCCAGCCGGCCCATTTGCAGGGTCATGAGCTGCATGAAGCCAATCATCAGCAGCGGGTACAGCAGCAGCGGCAGCACGATCATCACGAACAGCGTGCGGCGGTCCCGCAGGATGTCCCGCAGCTCTTTGAGATAGATCGCCTTCACCAGTTTCAGTTGCATCGGCAGTCCCCATTACGAGGTTCGGTCCCACGGGTCGTCATTCCGCTTGGCACTCCAGACAGACTGACAAGATACTAAGCCTTCCCCAGCAAGTCAACGGGGAACCGTGGAAACCACGCCCCGCTCGAGAGCGCGGCGGGCATCGGCAATGACCCGGCGGTGGTCAAACGCCACCTGGTGGGGCAAATCATCCAGGGCGAACCAGTTCAAGGCCGCCGCGTCGTCTCCCGCCAGGGCTTCGCCTTTTGCATGCCCCCAATAGACGACCGACAACGTGTGGTGCCGGGGATCTCGCCCCGGGTCCGAGTAGACTCCGAGCAAATCGAGTGACTGAACCTTCAGACCCGTCTCTTCTTCGAGTTCTCGCACGGCCGCGGCTTCAGCGGATTCGCCGTAGTCAATGAAGCCTCCCGGCAGCGCCCACCCTGCGGGCGGGTTCATCCGTTCAATCAGCAATACCCGCCCGTCACGGATCACCACGACGTCCACTGTCGGAAGCGGATTCCGAAATGTCTCCACCATCGTTCCGCAGTTGGGACAAACTCGGCCTTGCTGCATAGATCATTTTCCGGTTATGACAAATGAAAAAAGATGACCGGCCGCAGTCGCAGACCGGTCATCGCCAAAGGTTTCGGGGGCGGCCGCCGGTCCGCCCCCGCAAATAGAAACGACTCTCCCGGCGGTTAGACAAAAGCCCGGTCAATCAGGCGGTCCACCTCGCGGCTTAGTCTCTGAAACGCGGCGGACAGCCGGTCCCGCAAACGTTGGGGACTCTTGTGTTGATCCTCGGTGTCTTTCTCATCCGCGTGTACCATCGCCTGCCGCTCCACTCGGACTTTGATGTCTGGCACATGGATCTCCTTCATGTCGATGTCAATGTCGGGCAGCGATTCAATCTCAATTTTAAGGTTTTGGAGTTCTTTGTGGAACTGCTCCATTTCCTCTTTCGAAACCCCCGGAATCTTGCCGTCTTTGCCGTTGAATCCGAATAACAACGGTTCATTCCGCGTGCCGATCTGCTCGCCCAGGGTCACACTGATCGTTAACGGATTGCCATCTCGTGAAATTTGAAAGTCCACGGCGGCGCCGGGTTTCCGGTCGCGGATCAATCGCCGGACATCGCCCTCATCTTCCACGGCGTCGGTGCCGATCTTCAGGATCACGTCACCCGCTTTCAGTCCGGCACGCTCAGCCGGTGAGTCTTTAACGACTTCCGCAATCAGCGCGCCCTTCTCAACCTTGAAATAGGTCGCTAATCCGTCACGAATCTCCTGCGTCACGATCCCGGCATAGGCCAGCTTTTCTTTGGGTTCATCGGTTTTTCCCCGATGCCATTCCCATGGCGGGCCCTGAAAGCGAAACTCGCGGTGGATCTCCTTGCCACCTTCAAAGTCGTCATCGGAGCGCTTCCCCAGTGTCACTTCAACGGTCTTCTCCTTGCCTCCGCGCAGGTAGACCAACTCGACTTTGTCGTCAGGTTTCAGATTTCCGATCTGCTTCCGGCATTCTTCCGGGCCGGTGGGGATCATTTTGTTGACTCGGATAATCACATCGTTTTCGCGGAGACCAGCCTCATCCGCCGGCGAACCGGGAGTCACCCCCGCCACCAGAACGCCTGCGCCCGGTTGGACGCCGTAATCCGCAGCGATATCTGAGGTTACTTCGCCCAACACAACTCCGAGAAACCCTTTTTCCCGGGCTTCCTTGCCGACAGCGGTAGCCGCGAAAATCCCCGCCGCGACGAGGACCGCGACCAACGCCAAGACTGTCCATCCCTTGCGAGTCATAGCCCCTCCAAGGCCGTTCACAACGAACCTGAATCAGGTTCCGAATACTATTGTTACGATGAAAAGTGATACCGGTTCCAATTGCCAGGCCGAAAAGCGGAACGGATTTATGTCCTATCGTTGCCATTCTTCCGAAAAAGCACTAACTTTAGACGTTCATTATTGGAGGACCAAACCTTGGCAACGCCTTTAGAATCTTGGAAAACAGCCATTACTGATACGTCCGACGGGCGGTTGGTTGTTCGCGGTGTGGAAATCACCGAAGCAATGGAAAAGCTGAGCTTCGGCGGCATGGTCTATTTACTCTGGAAGGGTATTCCTGCGACCCCAGGCGAGGCCCGGTTGATGGAGATGATTCTTGTCTCCTCAGTTGATCACGGCGCCACTCCCCCGTCTTCGCTGGCAACCCGCGTGGTCATGAGCGGCGGCAACCCGCTAAACGCGGCGGTTGCAGCAGGGATATTAGCGATTGGCGATTCCCATGGCGGGGCGATTGAGGCCTGTGCCCGGCTCTTTCAGGAATGGCTGGCGACACGCGATGAAATCCCGGATATGACGCAACTTGCGTCCATCATTGTTCAAGAATTTCAGGAAAAACAACAACGTATTCCGGGATACGGCCACCGGATCTACAAGCGTGATCCGCGCACCCTTAAATTAGTAGAGGCCGCGGAGCGTGAAAAGTTGCGGGGCCGGGCTGTGGATTTGGCCTTGGCCATTCAGGATGAACTCGAACGCCGCTCCGGCGGAAAGCCGTTGCCACTGAATGTCGACGGGATCATTGCCGCTTTAATGACCGATATGGGCTTCGATTGGGGCCTTGGAAAGGGCTTTTTCCTGCTCAGCCGCTGCGCTGGTTTGATCGCCCATGCCAATGAAGAACGAACGAGGCAGAAGCCGATGCGTTCCTTCGGCCAGACTAAACCAGACTATGACGGGCCACGAAACACCCCGATCGGCAGTTAATTCCCTAAAATCGTCTGTGTGACAGAGGTCTCTGCCGATTCTGCAGAGACCTCTGTTGCATCTTTTCCGCTTGTGTTGCATCTTTTCCGCTTGAACTACTCGTGAGGCCGCTATGACGGACTTTATTTCCAATTATTTTAGTAACAGGACCGGTTTTTACCAGACCCTGAGCCCGCGCCTCCCACATGACACTCTTCGTCAGATTTTCGACTCCATCGCTGAATTCGACTCTGTCGAGGCCGTCGCTTTCATGTCTACTCAGCCCCACGAATGGCTGACAGATCCCTTCATACAGGCCCTGTGCTCTCGTGATATTATTAAAAAATCGGGATTTGGACACATTCTCGGACGGACGACCATTTCCAATACAGAAGCACTCTCCCGCACCGAAATGGTCGAAGAAACTGGTTTATTGCTGTTCTCCCGCCTTTCCACCCTCCTTCCCTCTCCCTCCTCTCCACTTCCGACCGTAACAGAACGACATCAAGCCGCGTTGAGGAGGCTCCTTAACGTAACGGATGCCTCGCGGTATCATCGTTTAGCACTTTGACCATCCACCGGTCCTGAATGGGCACCCTATTTGCACACTAAATGCGTGAATAGTGTCGAATTGTGGGTTCATAGCGTTAAGGACTGTAGCCGTTCGTATGCCAGCAGCGCCCTCCGAGAATCGGGTCCGGTTGATCAGCCAGGGGTACAACACCTGGAAGGTGCAAATCCTCTTTCCCGACGCACAGATCAGTGCCGCCGAGATCTCCAATCGGCTGCGCGAGGTCAAGGCCGAACTGGCATTCCACTTCGGCCTTTCGGACCAGCTCCTGGAGTACACGAAACTCCTCGGAAAGCAGGAAACCCGCGAGGGGCTGCTGGTTCAGATCTTAATCACCAAGCAACCCGTTCCCGGCGGCGCGCCCAGGTTTCGCGCTCTCCCCACCCATGGGGAGGATGGCACGGTGGTTTCCGACATGACGCTTGAAGCCGATTTCTTCCCCTATGATGAATTCGAACATCGTTTAACCCGGCAGAGTATCGAAGCCCGCCTGCGGCAGGAAGGCTTTGATCTCGAGTGCATTGACTGGCAAGTGATTCAGACGGCCCTCGAACGCGCCGAAGAAACTTTAGCGCCCGTCAAAGGCGTGACAATTGGCCGCGGCGTCCCTCCGCACTCCGGACAATCCTCCCGCATCACCTACGGCATCGGCTCGGGGAATGAGGCGGATATTACCTCGGCGTGGATGGGTGTGCGCCCGGTGACCCGCGGCGAATTTCTGCTCGAATCCTCCGCCGCCACAAGCGGCCAAGGATTTGGCCGCAATATTTACGGACGGGAACTCGAACCGCGGCGCGGCATTCAGACGGTGCTGGCCGCCGGCAAGGGCACGCGACTGGTGACCCGCGGGGCGCAACTTATCGCCGATCGCGATGGCCTGTTGCTCTTCAAACGGGCGGGCCGCGACAAACGCGACCGTGACGCTTACGACATGACTCCCGCCAAGATTATCGCGCAGGTCGTCGAAGCGGAAAGCTTCCGCGAGGCGCTGCGCTTCGACCTGGATTTGTTTGAACCCGCGATGATCGTTGCCGACATTGACGCGGATTCGCGGATTGTCTCGGAGACTTCGCTCTTTGTTGACGGCAACGTCGGCCCCGGCGCCGTCATCGAATGCGCCGGGACTCTGCGCGTCACCGGAAACGTGCATGGCGCCGTGATCAAAAGCGGCCAGCACGCGTGCATTCACGGCAACGTTTCCGATTCGGATATCCAGGCCGAACTCACGCTGCAGATCCAGGGACGAGTAACCGATTCCAACCTGCGGGCCACGGACGTGATCGCCGGCGAGACCGAACGCGGCTCCGTCGAAGCCTTGCATCGCACATCCATCGACCGCATTGTCGAGGCCGGCGGCGCGGCCACGGCCATTCGCGTCAATCTGCACCGCTTTCTCGAACAACAGCAGACGGCGGGATGCGCGGCGCTCGAAGAACTCACGGTCTCATTACAGCAGATCCTCGCCGTCTTCGGCCCTGAGATCGCGTTCAATGTCACCGACGGCACGGCCCAGCGCATGCTCTTAAAGTGGCTGCGGCAACAAAAGGCCGCCGAGGCGGTTGCCTTTACCCATGCGGAGGTCCAGGAATTCCGCGCGATTCTCGAAATGATCCCTCTCATTCGCTCGCAGCTCCAGGCAATCGGCATGGAGTTACGCGATGTCACCGCGCGGCTTGAAAATACCCCCCCGGCCGCTCCGGCTGTTCCTGCCGCTGTAAACCGCACGGAAGAGGCGGGAACCTGACATCAAACTTCACGCTCTGATGTCGCTTCGTTCCTAATTCCCCTATGATTGCCGCGAAACGCGGAGCTGCCTGCCGGTTCCGTGTTTTGTTTTTTCGCTTTCTCGCCGAAAGCGCCCGTATTTCGCCTACGATAACTACTATGGTCATTAGGCATAGTATAACGCCGCCGTGCCCTCCTCGTCGCGATACTACTAAATATATCCGGAGGTCCATCTAAAAGAGACCCCCCACATTTATTCTTGCATTCAGATCCTTTTTGACTTACCTTCTGTCGTTCTGTTATATACTTGTTCGGTGGCGCTGTGCCGCCGGAATCCACGGCAGTATTCGCGGAGGATGGAATTTCGGCTCCGGAACTCATAGACGGCATGGAACAACAGCGAATCACGGCTGCAATCCTCGGCGCGCTGGCGCATGAGGTCAATAATCCGTTGCAGGGGATTCTGTCGTTAACCGCCGTACTGAGCCGCGAATGCGAAGCGAATCCGCAGAATCAGGTACGCCTCGAGCAGATTCGCAGCGGCTTGCGGCGCGTTGCCCGGGTCGTCGAAAGCTTCTCGGTGGCTTACGGCAATCTGCCGCGCCCACCCGACGAGGTACCGCTCGATCGGCTGCTCGAGTGGCTGCACGCCACCTTCGCCGAACAGCAATTTCGCGTTGAATCCGCGACCAACGCCAATCCGGAATTGCGCGTCATCTGTTTGGGACCGGAACTTGTCAGGCTGGTCGGTGATGCCCTGTCCGTTCCCGCCGTCGAACAACGCACGATCCGCGTTCGCGTCGACGACGGCGATGGTTGGATTCACCTGATCTGCGAACGGCCGGACGTAACGGACGGGTTGCCGGAATGGAACGGAATTCAAGGAACTGCCGGCTTCTCGGGCCTCGCCGTGCTGATCCATGAAATGATAACACTGTGTGGCGGCGCCGCCGCCTTTCGCTGGGACGATACTTCTTTGAGCGGGATCCGGTTGACTTTCAGAACACGGATGGGATAGGCACAGAGGGAGACGATGAACACACACGTTGCTCACGTTTTAGTAGTCGATGATGATCCGCTGGTACTCGCGGGCTTCCGCGAAATCCTCACGCGCGAAGGCCTTGAAGTCACCGCCGTCTTCTC
The DNA here is from genome assembly GCA_963735175.1 of uncultured bacterium. Classification (GTDB taxonomy): domain Bacteria; phylum Electryoneota; class RPQS01; order RPQS01; family RPQS01; genus CAVTJX01. The sequence goes on from CAVTJX010000016.1 coordinate 148,163, forward strand.
CGGACGCGAGGCGCTGGACAAAATCGAGGCCCAGTCCTTCGATCTGATTCTCACGGATCTGTTGATGCCGCGCGTCAGCGGCCTCGAAGTCGTACGCTTCGCCCATGAGAAACGCCCCGACGCTGCGATTATCGTCGTCACCGGTTACGCCTCAGTGCGTTCGGCGGTCGATGCGCTGCGAGTCGGCGCCCACGACTACCTGATCAAACCCTGCGACGAGAACGAACTCCTGTTCCGGGTTCGCATGGGGCTCGAGCGGGTGCAGTTGCGTCGCGATCTGCGCACCAAGGAACTCGACGCCGAAAAAATGAAGGCCATCGCCCAGACCGCGGTGACGGTCAACGACCAGATCAACACCCCGCTCAACGTCATCCTCAACAGCACCGAACTCATCCGGCTCAAGCTGTCCGGTGACTCCGTGGAAGTCAAGCAGTCGCTCGATTTCATCGGCCAGGAAGTGGGCAAGATCAAGTCTGTTATCCAGCGGCTGGCGAAGATCGTCGACCCCAAGATCAAGGAGTACTCCTCGGGCGCCGTCTTCATGGTCGACGTCGACAGCGCCGAACATGAACTCACTGCCGCCGACACCGCCGGCAGCCGCCGGCGGATCCTGATCGTCGACGACGAACAGTTCATGGTCCACACGCTCTCGAAAATTCTCGACGCGCTCGGCTACGACGTGATCTGCGCCTACGGCGGCCGCGAAGCTTACCGGATCTGCCTCTCGCAAAAGGTCGATCTCGTCGTCTCCGACCTGCACATGCCCGACATGAGCGGCCTCGAACTGCTTACATCGATCAAATCCCACGATCCCGGCATCCCCGTGATTCTCGTGACCGGCTACGGAATCGACCGGGCGCGCGAATCCGCCGGCAAGTGGAAAGCGGACGGCTTCCTGGGCAAGCCGTTCCGGATTGTGGACCTCCAGAATCTTATCGAACAGACCCTGTCCGGACTGAATGCCACGGCCCGCAGCCGCGAAGCCTTGTCCCGGGCCGCGTCATCACAAGGAGTGGCATGAACGAACTCTCCGGGACGGTCGAAAAACCATCCCCTGCCGTCAACGGCTTGGTCTTGGATGCTCCGCCGCTCTGCGGGCGGCGGTTGCTCGTCGTCGATGACGAAGAGGTCATTCGGCAAATTGTGCAGGGTTTTCTGGGTGTGGAAGGCTGGGAAGTCGACTCCGTTTCCGGCACGGACGCCGCGTTCGCCCAATTTTCAAACCAGCGTTATCCGGTCGTGCTGTGTGACGTGCATCTGCCCGGCAACAGCACCGATCTCCTGCGGCGGCTGAAGGCGCAAAGTCCCGCCACCCAGGTGATCATGTTCACTGGCGATCCCACGGTCGGCTCGGTGCGCGAGGCGCTGCAACATGGCGCGTACGAGTACGTCCCCAAGCCCTGCCGCCGCGAGGAACTGGTGCACATTGTGCAGCGCGCTTACGAGAAGTACCAACTCCTCTGTGAGCAGACGCGGCTGCAGACCGAAAACGAACTCTATCGCCGCCACCTTGAAGAACTGGTGGAAAAGCGCTCCGCCCAACTGCGCGAAAGCGAGCTGCGGTATCGCGCGATTTTTAACCGGGCCGTCGACGCGATTTTCCTCGTCGACATCGCCACCGGCACGGTCTGCGATCACAACATCGCCGCCGCCCGGCTACTCGATCTCCACGGCGCAAAACTGGCGAATTGCCCGATCAGCGATTTCGCGGGGGATCATTTCGCCGGAGCGCTGCGCGAAGCCGCCGCTGACGGCCATCGCGAGTGGCGTTTCGAACGTGTCGCTTTCAAGGCCGGCCATAACCAGCCCCGCTTCGCGCAAGTGTCCGTGGGCAAAGTCGAGTTCGAACGCCAGGTTTGTCTGCAAATCGTAGCCCGCGACATCACTGAGCAGTTGGAACTTGCCGAACGCACGGAGATTATGGAAAACGAGCTGCTCGCCGAACAGCGCCTCGCCGCCATCGGCCTCCTCGCCTCCGGCATCGCGCATAATATCAACACGCCGCTGATGGGCATCTACGGTTCGGCCCAGCTCATCAAGATGAAGCACCCCGATTTCCGCGACATCGACGGCGTGATCACCCAGGTGGAGCGCATCAACGGCATCGTCCGCAACCTCATGTGGAAGAGCCGCCAGGAACAGGACACCTCCTACCAGGAGATCGACCTGAACCAGCTCCTGCAGGAGGAACTGCGCTTTCAGGAAGCCGACATGGAGTTCAAGCACAACGTCGAGAAGCACTTCAGCTTCGCCGATGACGTGCCCACCATCGTCGGCCGCTACAGCGACTTCTCGCAGTCGATCATGAACGTCGTGCGTAACGCCCTCGACGCCATGCACGAGGTCGAGCACAAGGTCCTGTCCGTGACCACCGAGGTCCACGGCGACGACATTCGCCTGACCGTCGCCGACAACGGCTGCGGCATCGCCGCCGACAACCGCGACAAGCTCTTCGTCCCGTTCTACACGACCAAGCCACTCGCCGGCCGCGACGGCGGCCAGCCGTCGGGCACCGGGCTCGGCCTTTCCACGGTGCAGCGCCTGCTCACTCCCTACGGCGTGCGCTTCGCCATCGACAGCGAACCCGGCCACGGCGCCACCTTCACCTTCTGTATTCCCATCGAAGCCAACTCCGACTTCAGCAAGTGCACGGATCCCGGCATGGGTCTGATGTAGGTCTCCGCTACACGCCGATAGAGAACGCCCGCGATCGCAAGACCGCGGGCGTTTGCTATAATATCCTTAATCACGGCGTAGGGGCGGGTTAAGGTCCGCCGCAACCCGCCCGTGAACCTGTCCGGAAATCCTCCGCAATCCTCTCCGCCACGTCCTCCGCCGATTCGTCAAAACGGCGCTGTATCCACACCGCCCGTGAATCCTTGCGGAACCAGGTGAGCTGCCGCTTCACGTAGTGCCGCACGGCCTTGCGAATGTCTTCAATCATCTGCTCGCGGGAAATTTCGCCGCGCAGATACGGAAATACTTCCTGATACCCATGTGTGCGCAGCGCGTTGCAGTTGCGCTCGTTGAAACCTGAGGCCAGCAGACAGCGCACTTCCTCCACCAGCCCGCCCTCCACCATTTCCAGCGCCCGGCGGTTCACGCGCTCATACGTCTGTGCCCGGTCGCCGTAAAGAAAATACAGATGGAACGGATGCTCGAGCGGTTGCGTGGGCTGACTTTGCAATTCCGAAAGCTTTGCGCCCCCGGCACGGCTTACCGCAAGACCGCGCAGCATCCGGTGATGATCTTGTGGATTCGTCCGCGCCGCCAGTTCCGGATCGCGCGCCAGCAGTTCCGCATACAATACCTCGCCGCCGCGCTCCGCAAGCTCCGCCCGCAGCGCCGCGTAATCGATTTCCGCTTCCGCCTCCGCCTCGTAAAAGCCGTCCAGCAGCGCGCGCAAATAGAGCATCGACCCGCCCACCACCACCGGCACGTGCCCGTGTCTCACGAATCTCCACAATCCGCCCGCGCGCCTCCCGCGAGAAATCCCCCGCCGTCCAGCGCTCGCAGATCGACTTCTCATTGATGAAATGATGCCGCACCCGCGCAAGCTGTTGCGGGACTGGGTTTGGCCGTGCCGATTTCCAGTTCGCGGAAGATCTGGCGCGAATCGGCGTTAACAATTTCCCCCTTGAGGAGTTCCGCAAGGGGGATGGAAACGTCGGTCTTGCCCGAGGCCGTGGTCCCGGCAAGAATCAACACGCGCGATGCGTTATTCGGTGCGTTTGAAGCGGCGGTCAAGTTCACTCAATTTCAGATGGATCACCGTGGGCCGCCCGTGCGGACAGGTCAGCGGAAACTTGGTCGCGAACAATTCGTCCACGAGGCTGTTCATCTCCTCGGGCGTCAGTGCGTCACCTGCCTTCACCGCCGCGCGGCAGGCGAAACTCGCGGCCAGCGCGTCCCGCGGCGCAAAACTTGCCCGCCGGAATTCGCCGTATTCTTCGATCAGCGCGTGAACCATTCCTACTTCGGAGACGCGTTTCAGTCCCGCCGGTACGGCCTCGACGCTGTATGTGCGTTCGCCAAAGTCGCGGATCTGAAATCCCAGGTCATCCAAATCCGTCCGCAGTTCGGCAAAGGTCGCATCTTCCTCGGGCGTCAGTTCCAACAGCATCGGAAACAACAGTTGCTGCGAATGGAACATCCGCTCTTCAAAGCTCCGCAATGCGCGTTCGTACAAAATCCGCTCGTGCGCCGCGTGCTGGTCGATGATCGCCACGCCCGACTGAATCTGCGAAATCAGGTACTTGTCATGCACCTGAAAAATCGCCGGTCGGAAGAGTGACACCAGCGGCGTTTCGTGTCTTTCCTCCGGATTTACCGCCTGACTCGTCTGTGGCGGCGGAACCAGCGGCAATGTGAACTCGCCGACCGCCTGAGACGCCGCCGTCGCAGGCATGAGCGGCCACATGCTCCCCGGCGTGGCTCCCTGCGATTCGTCGCGCGGCGCCGCCAGCCCCGTCAACGGCTCGTGCGTCAGTGTCGCCGGTAATGCGTTGCGCAATGCGCGATACACGGCCGCATGCACCCGCGCCTCGTCCGCGAACTTGACCTCCATCTTCGACGGATGCACGTTTACGTCGACGTCCGACGGCGATACGTCCAGCGACAGCACATAAAACGGCCATTCGCCCGGCTCCAGCAGCTCCTTCATCGCCGCCTTCACCGCAGAGTGAATCAGCGGGCTCTGAATCGGCCGCCGGTTCAGATACAGAAACTGATCGCCGCGCGACTTCTTCGACAACTCCGCCTTACCCAGCACACCTGTCACGCGCACGCCCGCCGCGTCGAAGTCGACTTCCAGCACTTTGTCGGAAATTCCCGCTCCGTAGAGATCTTCCAGCCGCACTTTTAAGTTCGCCGCCGGTAGATTGTACTCCAGCGTCGCGTCGTGCGTGAACGTCCAGCCGATCTTCGGGATAAGCCAGCGCGTACTGTTTGAATGTCTTCACGAGGTGCGCCAGCTCGGTCGCCGCACTCTTTAGAAAACGCGCTCGCGCCGGGGTGTTAAAGAACAGCGAATGTACCGCCAGCGACGTTCCCTTGGGCGCAGCGATCCGCGATTCATGGCTGATCGTTCCGCCTTCAATCCGCAGCAGCGTGCCGCCCGTGTCGGCTTCCGTACGACTACGAATTTCGATGAAGCTCACCGACGCGATGGACGGCAGCGCCTCGCCGCGAAATCCCAGCGTCCTGATCGCGAACAGATCCTCGGGCCGCGAAAGCTTTGACGTGGCGTGACGCTCGAAGGCCAGATAGAGGTCACCCCGCGTCATGCCGCTGCCATCATCCACCACCTGCAATAGCTCGCGCCCCTGTCCCTTGGCGGTAATCTGTATCCGCGTCGCGCCCGCGTCCAGCGCGTTTTCCACCAGTTCCTTCAAAACGGAGCTCGCCCGCTCCACCACCTCGCCCGCGGCGATCTGGTTGACGACGTGTTCCGAAAGGATGCGGATCTCAGCCACCGATTTTCACCTCGAGAATGCGCCGCACCTCGTCGAGCTTCGCCCGCGCGGTGGTGCGCGCCGCCGCGACCTTGGCGCGGTACGCCGGGCCGTCTTCGGCCGGCAATCCCGCGAGGTTGATCAGCACGTTCGCCGCCGCCCCTTCCAGCCCCGCCAGCAGCATCTCCGCGCCCGTGCCCGCGTCCGACACCGTGTTCACGTTGCCATGCTCGGCGATTTCCGCAGCAAAACCCAGCGCCTCGAGGCACAGCGCCATCGTCGATTCCGGAACGCTCACGGCTTCCCGCGTCGCCGCCAGGATCTCCGCCTGCTTCGCCGCAGTCTCGGCTGCGTCACGCTCCGGCAGTTTGTTGGCCGCGCGGTAACGGTTGAAAGCGGCCGTGTCGTCGTCGATGCGCTCGGTCAGTTGCGCGCGCAATTCTTCCAGCCGCGTGCGCAGTTCCGTCATCCGCGCCGCCACGTCCACGTAATTTTTCTTGCCGATGGTGAGGTTCGTCACCATCACCAGCAGCGCCGCGCCCAGCGAGCCCGCCAGCGCCGCCACGCTCCCGCCGCCGGGAGCCGGCGCCTTGGAAGCCACTTGTTCCACAAATCCCAATACCGGCTGGTAAACGAGCCGCGCCGGGAAGTCCTTGGCATTGACAGTCATGGTCAGAGCCGTTATCTTTCCAGTGTGTATTCGATGATTTTTTTATCAGGATCAAACGGACGGAACGCCGACAGCTTCAGCGTGTCGTGCACGAGCTGCACCGCCTCGCGCTCCGTCGTTGGCCGTGGGAGCTTGTCCCGCCACACGTAATAGTCCGCCGCCAGCAGCAACGCCTGCAACGGAATCAACCCCACCACTTCCGAGCCGTCAATCTCCACGCCACGCGCCTGCGCCTCAAAGCTTACCTGCTTAAAAGCAGTATGCGGCGCGGTTATCAGGTAGTTCGTCAGGTTCATGGAAATCTGGCAGAACTTGTCCTCTTCCAGGTAAACGCCCATGCCCTTCACGTTCAAGAGCGGCCCCGCGCGGAACACCTTCTTGCCCGTCGCCGAGAGGATCTCCGCGCCGGAAGCGTCCTTCAGCGGCCAGCCCATCTCGCGCACGTGCAGCGCGATGTCCTGCGCCAGCTCCACGTCGTCGGTCTTCAAATTGACGTTATAGGCCACGAGGAAAAACCGCGCGCCGGTGATCACGCAGCCGAAGGAGGGCACGAATTTCGCCGGGCCGAAGTCCGGCGCCCACGCCGGATCCTGCAGCTTTTCTTCCAGCGCCTCGTATTCGCCCTTGCGGACGTTGGCGAGGTTCGTGCGCTCGGGCCGCGACGCTGCCGCCTCGTAGAGATACACCGGCAAGCCCAATTCCTCGCCCACGCGCTTGCCGTACTGCCGCGCGAGCTCCGCGCATTCGCTCATGCGGATGTCGCGCACCGGCACGAACGGCGCCACGTCTACCGCGCCGCTGCGCGGATGGCTGCCGTGCTGGCCGGTCATATCGATTTCTTCATAGGCGGCGCGCGTCAGGCGGAAGGTCGCCTCCACGCACGCTTCGGGCTCGCCCGCGTACGTAATCACGCAGCGGTTGTAATCGGCATTGGGATCCACATCCAGCAGCGTCACGCCCGTCACGGTCTTCACCGTGTCGGCGATCCGCTGAATCCGCGTCAGGTTTCGCCCCTCGGAAATATTGGGGACACATTCGACAATCGCAGGCATACAATAACACCGCTTAGTTGGTTGGCCGCCCACCGTCGATGAGCCGCTTCAGCAGGCGGTCCTGCGCCACGCGTACTCGCGGCAAGGTGGTACGGAAGTTGTTGCAGAAGAATGGCGAGCGTGTAAACTTCGCCCTCGGTGTCGGTCAGATAACCGGCCAGCGTGCAGACGCGCGTCAGTGAGCCCGTCTTGCCGATCAGGCGCCCGCGATATTCCGGTTCCGTCAGGCGCCCTTCCAGCGTGCCGTCCTCGCCCGCCACGGAAAGCGTGGCGCGGAAAGCCGCGCCCGCGGGCGCGTCGTGCAGATGAACCAACAGTTGCGACATCGCGCGGGCGCTGAGTAAATCCATGCGCGACAGGCCGCAGCCGTCTTCAAGATAAAACGCGCGCTTATCGATTCCCTGCCGCGTGAGATATTCCGTCACGGCGTGGACGCCCGCCCGCCGGTCCACTAAACCGCGCGAACGGAAACTTGTCGCCCGCAGTACATATTCCGCGAGGTAGTTGTCGCTTTCCTTGTTCATCACCGCCACGATCCGCGAGAGCGGCGGCGAATAATGCACATAAAGCGTGCGACTCGGATCGCTCGCTTGCGATTCGCGGTCCACCACCACGTCCCCGTCGACGGTCACGCCTGTCGTTTCCAGCGCGTCGCGAAACGCGCGCCCCAGATACAGCGCCGGATCCTGCACGGGTACCCAGAAAAATTTCCCCGTATCTCCCAGCGGAATCCGGCCCTCGATGATAATCGACGTGTCCTCGGGCGCGACTTGCATCGATAGATCCGCCGCCTGTCCTTTAGGCACAGTCGTCACGCGCGAGCGGATGTGGATCGGAGCGAACGGTGGATCGAGCACATACTGCGCGTCATCGCCGTCTGCGCATCCCGGCAGCACTTCCACGTTGCAGACATTGGAATTGAAGCCGAAGCCGTCCACCGCCGGAGCAAAGCCCGCGTTGAGGTCGTCCATCCCCCAGGCCGGCGCGGCCCCTTCCAGTCGAAACGGCCACGTGCTTAAGACGATGTTGCCTTCCACGCGCCTCAGCCCCCGCGCCTTCAGGCTGTCCGCCCAGGCGCGTAATAACGAAGTGTGTTTGGCTTCGGCCGTTGGATCGCCGCCCGCTTGTAAGATCAAATCGCCGTTCAGACTGCCCGCCCCCGACAGCTCTCCGGCCGTCAGACAAGCCGTCGCAAACCGGTAGTCCGGGCCGAGAGTCGTGAGCGCCGCCGCCGCGATCAGCACTTTCGCCACGGACGCCGGCGCCACCAGCCGGTCCGGATCCTTTTCGTAAACGATTTTTCCCGTGCTCGCCTGCGAAATCTGGATGCTCCACGACGCGCCCTGAAATGCGTTGTCGGACAATACGCTGTCGGCATAGGCCCAGAACGAATGCGCGAATTCCACATCCGCCGCCGGCGTCGACTGCACCAGCAGCCCCAGCAAAATCGCCAGCGCGCAGACTGCGCTCCTTAAAGATACAACCACGCGCCCATTACCAGTTTAAACACCGGATTCGCCACCGGCATGATGATTCTGCTGAGAACCGAAACTCCCGTTATGCTGGCCAACAGGACCAGCCCCAAAAGCAGTAACGGGCCGATGCGCTCAAATTGCTCATAGCCGTGATTCCAGCTATCCGGTACGAGTCCGGCGACAATCCGCGAACCGTCGAGCGGCGGGACGGGAATGAGGTTGAACACCGCCAGAATCACATTGATCCAGATTCCCTGCATGAACACGATCAGGGCGCCCTCCGGCAACAGTCCCGGCACACTCGGACCTCCGGGCATCAACGCCCGCAGCGCCAACGCCAGCGCCGCCGCGAGGATCACGTTCGCCACCGGCCCGGCCACGGCAATCAGCGCCATGTCGCGCCGCGGTGAGCGTAACGCGCCAAAATCTACCGGCACCGGTTTCGCCCAGCCAAAACCGGCGAATACCAGCATCAGCGACCCGAACAGATCGAGATGCGCCAGTGGGTTCAGCGTCAGCCGTCCCATGCGCCGCGCGGTGGAGTCGCCCAGCCGGTCGGCAACCCAGGCGTGACTGAACTCGTGAATCGTTAAACCAAGAATAAAACCGGGAATCAGGGGGAGGATGTGCGAGAAATTCTGCAAGGAAGGCTATCCGCGGGGGTGAAAGCTCCGGACCGTTTCGCGCAGGTAATCGCGGTCCAGATGAGTGTAAATTTCAGTGGTGGAAATCGACGCGTGTCCCAGCAGTTCCTGGACGACGCGCAAATCGGCTCCGCCTTCAATCAAATGCGTGGCGAACGTGTGGCGGAAGGTGTGCGGCGTCACGCGCGTTTCAATTCCCGCCCGCTGCACATAAAGCTGTAAAATCCGCCAGAAACCGAACCGCGTTAGCGGTGTGCCGCGTTGGTTTAAAAAGACCACGTCCTTGGCGCCCGGCGGCAGCACACGCGCACCGCCTGTTTTGTCGTGACCGCGAATCGCCGCGCGTCCCTGATAGAGATAGACCTTCAGGCACTCGCGTGCCTGATCGCCCATCGGCACCAGCCGTTCCTTGCCGCCCTTGCCCAGCACGCGCACCAATTCGTCTTCCAGCAGCAGATCACGCCGTCGTCAGCGATACGAGTTCGGTCACGCGCAGTCCGCAGGAATAGGCCAGCTCCAGCAGCGCGCGGTCGCGGAGCGAAACCGCATCCTCACCCACCACGCAGCCGATCAGCCGCTCGACCTCCTCGATCGACAGCACTCCCGGCAGGTGCCGCGGCAGCTTCGGTCCATCCAGATCCTCGGCGGGATTGACCTTCGCGTACGACTCCGTCACCCGCCATTTAAAAAAGCCACGCAATGAGGAAATGTGCCGCGCCAGGCTTCGCGGTTCCAGCAGCGCGCCGAGTTCGCGCAGGTATGCTTCAAGCTGTCGTCGATCCACCGCGTCGAGCTTTTGTCCGCGTCCCTTCAGCCACAGCCCGAAAGTGCGCAGATCCCGGCCATAGCTTTCCAGCGTCAGCGGACGCAGATCCGCCTCGTAAGCCATCTGGCTCAAATAGGCATGAATCTCGGTCGCACCGGGATACTCAGGCGCGGACGAAAGGGTTCGTGCGCTTTTCTTCACCAATGGTCGTGCTCGGCCCGTGACCGCTGTAAACCGCAGTCTCGTCGGGCAGGGAATAAAGCTTGGAGCGGATACTGTGGAGAATTTCCTCTTCGCTGCCACCGGGCAAATCCGTGCGTCCCACGCCACCGCAGAAGAGCGTATCGCCCGCGATCAGCAGCCCCGGCTGATAGAGGCAAATCGACCCCGTCGTGTGCCCCGGCGTGTGCAGCACCTTCAGCGTCTCCGCTCCGATCGCTAGCATGTCGCCATCCTTTAATGTGGCATCAGCGTCCGGCGAAGTGATTTCCTCGCCCGTGAACGCCGACATGTTCCGCGCCGGATCCTTGAGCATCGGCCGGTCCAGCTCGTGAATATAGAGCGGCACGGGATAGCGTCGCTTCGCGTCGGCATTACCGCAGATATGATCGAGATGGCCGTGCGTGTTCACGATCGCGACCGGAAGCAATCCCCGCGCTTCGATTTCGGCGGTGAACGCCTCCAGGTCCGCCGCCGGATCGATCAAGACCGCCTGCTTTGTCTGCTCGTCCCAGGCTAAAATCGCATTGACCTGATAATCACCCACCGCCCTCGTCAGCAGCTTCAGCATCCCGCCGCCTCGCGCAGCGCGCGCACGTTCGCGGCGATCTCGCCCGCGAAAACCGCCGTGCCCGCCACGAGGAGATCCGCCCCCGCCGCCACCACGCGCGGCGTCGTCTTCCGGATCGATACCCCCATCCACGGCGAGCGTAAACTCAAACCCCGTCTCCGCGCGCCAGCGATCCGCGTGCACGATCTTCGACAGCATGGACTCGATGAACCGCTGCCCGCCAAAGCCCGGATTCACCGTCATGATCAGCAGATAGTCGAAGCTCCCCAGCACCGGCTCCAGCATGCCGATCGGCGTCGAGGGATTGATCGACACTCCCGCCCGCGCCCCCAGCGCGCGAATCTGCTGCAATGTGCGGTGCAGATGCGGCGACACTTCCTGGTGCACCGTAATCACGTCCGCCCCCGCCTCGCGGTACGCCTCCACCGAGCGCTCCGGCTGCTCGATCATCAGATGCACGTCCAGTTCCAGCTTCGTCAGTTTGCGCAGTTGCCGGATGAGCGGCGGCCCAAACGTGAGATTCGGCACGAAGTGCCCGTCCATCACGTCGCAGTGCAGCACGTCGATGCCCGCCCGTTCGCACTCCTTCACCTGGTCCGCCAGATGCATGAAGTCCGCCGCGAGAATCGAGGGTGCGATGCGCACGGTGCGTTTCGTCATTTTGTTTTTCCCGCCGCTGAGTTGCTTTGGGTGGTATCCGGCTTGGGCGCGGGCTGCGTGCCCGGCTTCACCGCCACCACGATGTCCACCGCCGTGTTGCGCGCTACCTCTTCGCCCGAGCGGATCGACTGCGCGATCACCGTGTTCGGCGGGTAGGTATCGGTTTCCTTGCGCGAGATCTTGCCCAGTTTCAACCCCGCTTCACGCAGCGCCGTCACCACCTCGGCGGTCGGCTTCTCCATCAAGTACGGCACATAGAAATTCTGCGGCTGCGGGCCCATCGACACGGACAGTTTCACGGTCGCGCCCCGTCCCACCTTTTTGCCCGGCGCAGGATCCTGGGAAATCACGGTGCCCTTCGGCGTGCGTTCCGAAAACCGGTAGTTGATATCGCTCTCGCCGGTAATCAATCCCACGTTGCGGCAGCGCAATTGCGCGTCGCGCAGTTCCAATCCGGTCACGTCCGGCGCGGCGTCGGGCGGCGCGGCCATGGCGGGCACCACGTGGATCGTCCGCCCCGGTTTCGCCATCGCGCCCGGCGAGGGCCGCTGCTCGAGGATCGTCCCTTCCGGCACGTTGCCGCCGATCTTCGACGTGCCTTCCTCCACCGCAAAGCCCACCGATTCGGCCACCGACCGCGCCTGCTCGCGGCTGAGGCCCACCAGCCGCGGCACCGGCCGCTCGCTCCCCTGCCGCGTATACAGCGGCATCAGGATCAGGTCAAACAGTAGAAACACAAAAAGCAGCACGACCAGAACGCTCAGCGCGACCTGGGCTCGCCGGCTGCTTAATAACTGACGCGGAGTTTTTCGGGGCATGTTCAGGCGGTGGGGGAGCGCCGCATCCGTGCGGCATAGGCACCATCGGTGCCGTGAATGTGCGTGAAGGATTCCATGTCGCCATGCTCGCCGACCACGGACTCCGGCACGAAAGCGCGCGCATCTTCCTTATGGAATTCGGGGAAGGATCGTAAAAAAGAATTGACGATTTCGCTGTTTTCAGAGGGTAAAATACTGCACGTGGAATAAACGAGAATGCCGCCCGGCTTCACCAATTCTGCGGCGTGCGTAATAATTTCGGTTTGCGCCTTGCGCTGCAACGGGAGGTGATGACTCTTCCGCCGCCAGCGTACGTCGGGATGCTTGCGGAGCAATCCGAGGCCCGAGCACGGCACGTCGGCAATCACGCGGTCGAACATCTCTCGCGTCACGGTACTCGCGCGCGTCGGCGATGTGGATTTCCACGGCCTCCGTCGCGCCCACCCGCTCGAGGTTCTGCCGCACGCGGTTAACCCGTTCCTCGGAGATATCCACGGCCACGATCTGTCCCTGGCCTTGCATCTTCTGGAGAATCGCCAGCAGTTTGCCGCCCGGCGCGGCGCACAGGTCCAGAATCCGCTCGCCGGGCACGGGCGATAACAATTCGACGGCCAATCCGGCGCCTTCGTCCTGGACGGTGATCTTGCCTTCATCCAGCAGCGGCTGCAATTGGAACAGCGCCGATGTGGACAGCCGGAAGTATCCATCGATCAGCACCGACGGCTCGAAACGCAGCGCCCGCGATCGCAGGAACTTCACGAACTCGTCGTCTGTCCAGCGCATCCGGTTGACACAGACCGTCAACGGCACGCGGGTGTTGTTCGCCTCGAGCACCTTCACCACTTCCTCATCGCCGAAGCGAGTCAGAAGTTCGCGCACGATCCACCGCGGATGCGAGTGGAAGAACGCCAGTTGTCCCAGTTCGTCGGCGCCTTCCGGCGGCGTCGACCACCGTTCGCGCTCGCGCGCGAGGCGCCGGAGGATCGCGTTGATCAAGCCCGCCGCCGACTTGTTCAGGCGGTTGACGGCGATCTCCACCGTCTGACTCACCGCCGCATGATCGGGAATCCGGTCCTGGCAGAAGAGCTGGTAGGCTCCCATGCGCAACAGGACGCGGATCAAGGGCTGGGCCCGCCCGTAGTCCCCGTGAAAGGCCGGTGCTACGATGGCATCCAACCGGCCACGCCAGCGAATGCAGCCCCAGAATAGATCGGCGGCCAAAGCGCGATCACTGCCCCGAAGACCCGATTCCGTGAGGTGACGCGAAATCACCTCATCGGCAAACTCGGAGTCGCTCTCAATTTCCGCAAGGGCGTCGGCGGCTACACCCCTGGATGTGATGGGTGAGGCGGTCGTCATGTGCTCCCATCCCGTTCAAATTAAAAATTTTGGATCGAAAACGCAAGGTTTTCGACGAACACTCTCTTGACAATCCAAAGGAATTGCCTTTATTTACACGCAATTTGGTAAATATCAGTTTCCACGTGAATACTCCTCTTCGACACCGCCTCGAGTACGCCGCAATTCGTCTAACTTCGCTTGCGCTCCGCTGTTTTACGCGAAAAGGACGGGCAATTTTCGGCCAATCTCTTGGCCAACTCTTTTATTATACTGGAATTCGCACTCGCGTTACCCAGGCGAACCTCCGTCAGGCCTTCCCGACCCTGCCGAAGAGAGGCATCAGGGCTTTAACAGCCCGGATCTATCGCCATTTCGGAATGGTAGCCGTCACTCTGCCCATTATCCCCAAAATTTCACGGGCAGACATCGGCCGTTGGATCATTTTCGACGATTCGGCCGTCCTCGAAGAGGCATTACGCGAAGGAAAGGGAGGCATTGTCTTCTCGGGCCACCTCGGCAATTGGGAGATCATGGGCGCGACCGTAGCCCAATCTGGCTTCCCTGTCACCTTTGTGGTGACCACCCAGTCGAATCACCTCGTCGAGCAGTTTATCGACCGCCAGCGCGAAATGGCCGGCATTGAAATCGTCAAACGGGCCGATGCCGTCCGTGGGGTGCTCGTCTGCCCTCAAGCGCAACCGGCTGGTAGCCCTGCTGATTGACCAGGATGCCCACGACGAGGGGGCGTTCGTGCCTTTCTTCGGACAAATGGCCTCAACGCCCCGTGGACCGGCGGTTTTCCACCTGCGCACAGGAGCCCCCTTAATCTTCGCCCGCAGCCACCGCCTGTCCGGCGAGCGCTACCGGATTAAGGTGACGCGCATCGATACCACAAATTTCCCGGATCCGGATAGTCTCACTGCGCATATGACCGGTCTGTTGGAAACGGCTATCCGCGAAACACCGGAACAATGGCTTTGGTTACACCGCCGTTGGAAAACACTCCCGCCCGCATCCTGATCATCGACACCGCCTGGCTCGGCGATGTCATCTTCACCACCTCGCTCCTCGGCTCCCTGAAAAATCTGTGGCCGGAGAGCGAGCTGCACGTGCTCACCGCGCCGCGCGGCGAACCGATCCTGCGCGGCCATCCGCATATCTCAAAACTCTGGATTCTCGACAAGCGCGGCGCGCATCGCGGACTCTTCGGTACATTGAAAATCGCCGCTGAGCTGCGGAAGGCGAAATTCGATCTTATTCTGAACGCGCATCCGTCCTTCCGCAGCCGGGTTCTGACGGCCCTTATCGGCGCGCCCGTGCGCGTCGGCTACGAGGGCTTCGCCGCGCGCTGGTGTTTCACCGATGTCGTCCCCAACGATCTTGCCGTCGAACCCGACCACGTCCGTCGCCGCCTTGCTCTCTTGCGTGTCTAATCAAATTCGCCGAGCGGGGTCTACCCTCAGTTCGACCAACCGCACGCGAAGGACAAGACCCCGCCGAAACCTGCCCCGCTCTTTCTCCCCGTGTTACCCGACTAAGCCGCCTGGGCTAAGACGTTTCTAGTCGGAGCAGCACGCGATTTCAAAACCCCTGCTCGGCCTCGTTCCCGGTTCCGCCTGGGAAACGAAGCGCTGGTCTCTGGAACACTTTGCGGCGCTCGCGACACGCTGGATTCACGAACACGACGGCATCGTTCTCGCTTTCGGCGGCCCGAGTGAGATCACGCTACTCGAGACCTTGCGCCGCGTTGATCCCGCTCACATCGTACCGGTCATCAACGAATCCATTCCGCACGTAGCCGCGCTGCTCAAACATTGTAAAATCGTCGTCGGCAACGACACCGGCATCGGCCTGCTTGCCGTCGCCGTGCAAGGACCACGCGTCCATCTGCTCTACGGCTGCACGCAAATCAACTACGCTTTCCCCCCGCCCCACTCGCCGATCCACGCCGGTGTCCCCTGCTGCCTTCCCCGCACCGGCCACGGCGCCCACACTTGCCAATGGACCGGCACGCCAACCCCCTGGTGCCTGTCCCAGCTTTCCGTCGATCATGTCTGGCAGACCATTTTTGTGAAATAACCGGCCGAGGCGGGTTGCCAACCCGCCCGGAATCCGACACTCCGACTTCAGAACCGCCGCGCGGGGTGACCTCACCCCTCGCGTTCCCACCACACCCGATAAACAAAGGCGAGCCCCCTCCGGCTCGCCTTCTTAACAACAATGAATACGTCATACCCCGCGCAGAGCATCTGCGGCGAAATCAGGCTGGACCGTTGCGTTTTCGCAAAATCAGTTCGAACACCGTGACGCTGTTCCCATGCATGGATACGGAGGGATAACTCTGGAACATCTCGGTCTGATAACCGGCGGATAGCTCCGCGAGGTCATCCGCACTGTGGTGGTGTGCCACAAACCTCAATGTGCCGTCCGCATCGTTCACCGCGAAATTGCCGCTGCGCCAGCCTAACCCCGCCCCGTAGGCATAACGGCTGCGGTAGTCCTCACTTTCCGGCGTGCAAAGGAAATCATTGACGTAGAGAAGACCGCCGTCTGCCAACATCGCGCCAGCCTTTGAAATGGCCTTTCGCCAGTCTTCCTCATCCGTCAGACACGTTAAGAACCGCACCATGATCACAACGTCGAACCGGGCGTCGGTATCCAGATCCAGCAGGTCCGCGACTTCGAAGTGCAACACGGTGGACAGGTCGAGACCGTGAGCGCGGCGAATGGCCGTATCGAGGGCGTCGGTGTTGATGTCAATCCCGTGAACGCTGTGTCCCAGTTGGGCGAGGAACAGTGCCGTAGCCCCCTGGTTGCACCCCGCGTCAAGGATGCGGCTGTGTTCCCGAAGATACGGCAGCAGCGCATGCGGGAGAATTACCTCCCGTACGGGCTGAAAGGCAAGCGTGCTCCAGGTCTTGTATTCGCCTGCCATGACACCTTCCTCACACCGATATACTCGTCGAGTTGCAGGACTTTCGGTGCTCTGGCACTTTAGCTATTAGCACTTTAGTACTTTAGTACTTTGGCACCTTAGTACTTTTCTTCCTCTTCCCCCGCATCCCTCATCCCTCCGCCCTCATCCTTCCTCGTTCATCGTCTCGCCGCGCCCGCACAATCGTATAATTGATAATATACGGCGGCGGCGGTATATCCCCTTCGGACACTCCGCTCGCGCCGCTCCTCATCTCGCCAGCGCGCCTTGATCTTCTTCCGCTTGAGCCACAAGGCCACTCCCCCCGCCAGCACCAGCACTACAAATGCGCCTGAAATCCACAGCTCCGTGTCTCCGAAAAACGACAGCCGGAAATTCCGCTGCACGTAGCTCTGATACATGCTGTCGAAATCCCCCGGCGACATTCCGAAAATTGTCGTAAACGCTTCGCTGTACTCCCGCCCGCCCCGCAATTCGTGTACAAGGTTTGAAATCCCCGCCATCCCGAACTGCTTCTCCAGCAGTTGCACCGCCACCGCGGCTTCCGCATATCCCTGCCGCGCTTCCTCGGCATTCATCCCCATCAGACCCTCGAGCCGCGGCAGTGAATGCACCCGGCCCGCCACCGCCGCCCGCCCCAGCGACGCATCGTCCACATAGTCGATCTGCCCGGCCAGCACTTGCGCCAGCCCTTCTTCCAGCCAGCGCGGAAATTGCGCGTTGGGCGCGCCCGCCGCCATCAACAGATGCACATACTCATGCACGGCCGTCAGCGGCATCGGCCCATAAGGCAGGCCAAAGCGCGGCGATTTCAAAATCGCCACTCCCGCCTGCGAGTACGCCAGCCCGTTCGCCCACAACGGCGCGCCGCGCGTCAAGCGCGCCCACTCTTCGCGCGTCGGCGCAATCACGAACATCACCGTATCGCCCAGCGCCAGTCGCAGCCGCTGTTCCACCTCGGGCACGCGCACGCGGATCGTCTTCCATAGTTCCGGGCACCACCTTAGAATCCTGCGGCGCATACAGCACCCGGAAACGCGCCGAATCCTGCCGCGCATAATTCTCCAGCCCCGGCTGCGCCAGAGGCTGAACACGAGCACAGCAGCAGGAATGCGACCAGACTATGTAACCGATTGCGGATCAACATCTACCTCGATCTCGACTCCCACTTCACCCTTCGCCGCTTTGTATTCCGCCAGCCCTTGCTTCACCGCGTTCCGGAGTGCCGTGCCCGAAGCATCCACCTCGCGCGCCGAGCGCACCAGCAGTTGATAGCGATACAACCCGCGCACTCGCACCACCACCGCCGGCGCGGGCCCCAGAATCTCCACCGGCCCCGCATGTTGCACATAGCGCTTGAGCTTCAAGAGTGCCTTCGCGCACGCCGACTCTTCCTTACCAATCGCCCGCAGCAACACCAGCCTTGAAAATGGCGGATAGCCTCCGCTGCGTCGGTTCTCCAGTTCCCGTTGCGCAAACGCTTCCCAGTCGCCATTCCGCACCACATCCAGCAAAGGATGATCGGGCGCTGCGGTCTGGATCACTACCACCCCCGCTTCCGTGCGCCGCCCCGCCCGCCCCGCCACCTGCAAAATCAAACTCGCGCCTCGCTCCGAGGAACGGAAGTCCGGATAGAAAAGTTCCGCATCCGCCTGAATCACTGCCGATAGTCCCACCTTGGGAAAGTCCAGCCCCTTTGCCACCATCTGCGTGCCCACCAGTAAATCGTACTCCCCCGCCGCGAAGGCCGACACCATCCGCCCGTGCATCCCGCGCCGCGAGGCCGTGTCCGAATCCATGCGCAGAATCTTCGCCTGCTCGAATTTCGCCGCCAGTTCGATCTCCAGCCGCTGTGTGCCCAGTCCCTCCGCAATCCACGTGGTCCCGTTGCAACGCGGACAGACCTCGGGCATCGGCTCGCGATGATCGCAGTAATGACACCGCAGCGCCACCCCCCGCCGATGATATGTCAGGCTGACCGAACACTCCTCGCACATCGGGATCCGCCCGCACTCCGCGCAAATCAGAAACGGCGCGAAGCCCCGCCGGTTCTGCAGCAGTACTCCCTGCCGCCCCTCCGCCAGTGTCTGCGTGATACAGGCCATCAGTTCATCGGTGAGGATCGGCGGTTCCTGTAATTGCGACCGCCGCACGGCGCGCTCCGCCTTGCTCAGCTCCTTCGTATCCTGCTTCCACTCCTCGTCCGTCAGTTCGCGCTTCACCCGCGGCACGATCCGCACCTCGGGCATCACCGCCCCGCCCACGCGCTCCGGCAGCCGCAGCATCTCATACTTGCCGGTCGTCGCATGGTGCATCGTCTCCACGCACGGCGTCGCGCTCCCCAGCACCACCGCCGCGTTTTCCATCCGCGCCCGCATCAAGTGCGGCATCGCGGGCGTGATATCGCGGCGCCGGCTCTTCCTGCTTGTACGACGATTCCTGCTCCTCGTCCACCACCACCAGCCCCAGATTCGACAGCGGCGCAAACACCGCCGAGCGCGCCCCCACCACCACCGGATAGCGCCCCGCGCGGATCTCGCGCCACAGGTCAAACCTCACCGCCGGACTCTGCGCGCTGTGCTGAATCGCCACGCGATTGCCGAACGCCTGATAGAACCGCCCCCACACAAACGGCGTCAGCGCAATTTCCGGCAGCAGCACCAGCGCCGTCTTCCCCTGCGCCAGCGCGTGCCGGATCGCCTCGATATACACCTGCGTCTTGCCCGAACCCGTCACGCCAAACAGCAGAAACGGTTGAAACGCCGTGCGATCAATCGCCGCCGTCAGCGCCGCCACCGCCGCGTCCTGCTCGGCGGTCAGCTTTTTCGGCACAATGACGTCCGGCGTCGTCTCATTCTCCGGATCCCAGCGCGTCACCGCTTCCTGCCGCAGTTCCACCGACTGATTCGCCACCAGCCGCGCGAACGCCAACCGCCGCGCCGAAGCCGCGCCTCGCAGCAGCTCCGAGCGCAGCACTCCGTCGGGTCCGTGTTCGAATACTTCCCGCAGCAAATGCTGCTCGTGCTTGGATGTGATCCGCGGCCACAACTCCGGTCCGTATTCCGCTGCGCAGCGCCTCCGTCAGCGTCACCAGCGAATCGAAATGCGACTTTACCCGCGGCGGCTTCAGCACCGGTCGCAGCACCGCGATGCCCTCCGCCTGCAGTTCCTTCAACAGAACGGCGCGCGGTCCGCAGCCGAACTGCTTTTCCATGCGCGCGGGCGACACCGGTCCGCTTCGCAGCGCTTCGAATATCGCTTCGGCCTGCGGATGCCTCAGGCAGAACATTGCCTGCCCGTCCCGGCCGTCCGCCCCGGCCAGCATCCAATGCCGCTTCTCATCCAGCGAAATGCCCGCGGGCAGAGCGGCTTTCAGCACGTCTCCCCACGGGCACAAATAATAATCGGCCACCCAGCGCGTGAATTTCAAAAGCGCCGGCGTGAACGCCGGGATCTGGTCGAGCACGTGCTCGATTTCCCGCGTCGCCCGCGCGTTCTCCCCAACCGTCACCTCCACCAGCACGCCCGATAACCGCCGCCGGCCAAACGGCACCAGCACCCGCGCGCCGGGAACAACCGCCGCCGCCAGTGATGCCGGGACACGATACGAAAAACTTCCCTCCACGCCCGGCAACACGACCTCGGCGCAGATCGCTGCCGCGCTCGCGCTCATGTTTTCGCGCGGAACGCGAGCCGCAGTGGCACGCCCTCAAATCCATACTGTTCGCGCAACCGGCGTTCCAAAAAGCGGCGGTAATGGTCGGCGATCAGCTCCGGATAACGCATCCAGAAAACGAACAGCGGCGGCTCCGTCGCTGGTTGCGTCACATAGTGCAATCGCATGTCCCGCCCCTTCACCGCCGGAGGCGGAATCTCCTCCATTAGGCTCGCCAGGAACCGGTTTAACTCCGGCGTCGAGATCCGCTTCTGCCGCTCCTCATGTATCCGCAGGATCATTTCCAATGTCTTGAACACCCGCTGTTTCTCGTGCGCCGAAATGAACATTTTCGGAATGTAGCTCATCGTCGCGTAGCGTTCGTTCAAATCCTTCAGCATCCGGTCCGCCGTCTTCGGGTCTTTCTCTACGAGGTCCCACTTGTTGACGACGAGGATCATCCCTTTGCCCTTCTCCTCAGCCTGCTGCAAAATGCGGATGTCCTGCGCTACCACGCCGTCCTGTCCGTCCGTCAACACCACGGCCACGTCGCATTCTTCCAGCGCCCGCTCCGTGCGCACGGAGGTGTAGAATTCCAGCGCTTCCTTGGCGCGTGCCTTGCGCCGCAGACCCGCCGTATCGATCAGCGTCAACTGCTGCTCATAAAACGTTACAATCGTGTCGATGGCGTCGCGCGTCGTGCCCGGCACCTCCGTCACAATGTGCTGCGGCCGTCCGATCACCGCGTTCACGAACGACGATTTACCCACGTTGGGCCGTCCCACCACCGCCACCAGTGGATGCGGCCGCGCCAGTTCTTCACCCCGGCCTTTCTCGGGAAGTTTTTCCATGAGCGCTTCCAGCATCTCCGCCAGCGCGCGCCCACCCGCCGCGCTCACCGGAACCGGATCGCCCAATCCCAGGCCATAAAAAAGCGGCGGCTCCGCGTCCTGCTGCGGCCCATCCACCTTATTCACCGCCAGCAGCACGGGCCGCGGCGAACGCTGCAACATGCGCGCGATCTCCAGATCCATGTCCGTCGGACCCGTATGCCCGTCGGTTACAAATAAAATCGTGTCGCATTCCTCGAGCGCGAACTGCACCTGCTCGCGGATCGCCGTTTCAAACACGTCTTCGGAAGAAGGCACCCACCCGCCGGTATCCATCAAGAGAAACCGCCGCCCTTGGTACTCCGCTTCGGCCACGTGCCGGTCCCGCGTCACTCCCGGTTCGGGCGCGGTGATTGCTTTCTTCGTCTTCGTTATGCGGTTGAACAGCGTCGATTTCCCGACATTCGGTCGCCCGACAATCGCCACCAGCGGATATTTCATAGGTCCTTATGCACGAATTAATATTTCCCTCATGCCATCAATCTGCCTCTGTGTAGGGGCGGATTAAGGTCTTCCGCAATCCGCCCGCTAAAATAATTGCACAGAAACGCAGATTTGGTCCTGCCTTCATCCTTCCGCCTTCATCCTTCTCTTTAGCGCAGAGGAATAATCTCCAGCCTTGGCCGCAGCGCATCCCCCACCACCAGTTTGTCTGCCACCACGTCCACGCCCACCGCGGCGATCGCCGAATCGGCGATCACCTGCGTGTGCCACGGCGATTCCGCCACGGGCTGCAAATTGTTCAGCCGGTACTGCCCGATTCCCAGGCGCGACGTGTCGCGCTGCATGACGAACACCGAAAACACATCCTGCCGTGGATGCATCTGCAGATTCGCATTGCGATAGCGCCACGCGCGATTGGCCGGCATGGTCTCCACAAAATCGAGTCCCACCGACGCTACGGTAAAGCGCGAGAGATAAGCCGTGTTGCCACTCGTCCCGGCAAACGCAAACACTCCGTCCCGCCCACACATCGCCCACGCCCGCACCGTGCCCGTCCCGTTGGCCGTACTCAGATGCCGCGTACCCGTAATCGGAAACGCGTGCGTTCCGTTACGCGTCAGCGTGCCCCACAATGCGAGGTCAATGAAAGTAATGTAATCGTCACCGGTATTCGCGACTACCAGAGTGCGCGTCTGCGTTGCTTCATTGTAATCAATCCCGATCCGCGCCGGAGTGCTGAACAGTCCGTTCACCAGGTTGTTATCAAAAGCGTAAGGCGCGCCGCCGGAAACGTCCGCGTCATCCAAGGTCTTGTCCGCAATCGATATTCGGCTGACACCATCCCGCTCGCCACCGCCCGCGTGCGAATAATACACATACCCGCCCGCCGAATCCACCGCTAAATAGCCGTGCTCGCCCGCCGTGTCCGCCGTCATCACCCGCGCGCCCAATGTCAGATCCGGCAGTGAAAGAAACTGCACCGCGTAGCCGATATTGCCCTGCGGCCTTCCGGCAAAACACGCCTCGCTGCCCGGCAGGAACGCCACGTCGTATACGTCAAAGTAATCGAGGATCAACGTCCGTAAGACGCGCCCCTCATTCAAATCCACGAGTTGCAACGCCGGTCCGGATGACGACGAGCGGTCGTGCAGCAACAGCGCCCAATGCCGCGCGGACTGAACCTCGATCTCCACCGGATTTTCAAACGTCAGATCAATCGTCTGCCGCGAAGCCGCCGGCGGCTGCAAGTCTTCTTCGTCATGACTGCAACCCAACAACCCCATCACGAAAAGTGCGGCCGCCAGCCACACCAGCCGGCGACGAAGTTTCTGTGCCATGATCCTATCCTTCTAATCTGCAGATCTTTTCACGCCGACAAACTCGACCGGACGAGCCGGGTTGGGAACGGGGATGGCTTATCCATTGGTGTGAACAAAAACCCGGCCGGAATCTGTAATTCTTTCACCCCGACAAACTGACCGGACGAGCCGCGTTGGGAACGGGGATGGCTTATCCAATGGTGTGAACAAAAACCCGGCCGGAAATTTCAGTTGTGCATCATTAAAACGAAGAAACTCTGAATCACTCCGTGCCCGAGTTCATACAAATCGCGTGCACTAGACCAGAGATACATCTCAGGTGCTTCAACAATCCCACGTTTGACGGGATTAAGATGCATATACCTTCGCCGTTTGAGAATCGCCGCTTGAGTCGGCAGAAATACGTCATCGTAATGCTCACACCAACCGGGAAACCCATCACCGAGCAGTTCTCGTGCTCTATACGATGTTTCCCGCTTCATGTTCGCCATAAAGCGTTGAACAAAGGGGCCGGCAGTGGACTGGCGGAGAATCGCATGCCAATGATCCGGCATCAGAACATACCCATAGCAGTCTAATCCCGTTTGAGCCCGGTACTTTTCGAAGAGCCGCATTGCTTCGTTGCACAGACTCCCATCCACGAACCACAGGCCACGAACACGCGTGACTGTTGTTACAAAATGGACGCTGTATTCGCCTTCCACAAGTCCGTGGCGGCGGCGCATCTACTGTTTCCCCGTCCTTATGGAAAGCGGTATCGGATTCCGGCCGGGTTTCTGTTTGTCCCGGCGCGTAAGACTTCATCCATACCCAACCCGGCTCGTCCGGCCCTTCGGGATCGGGAATTGTCCCTTCTTACTGCACGTACATCACCCGCTGCACCTTGTCCAACGCCGGCGTCTGGAAGCGCACATAATATGTGCCCGTTCCGAATCCCGAGAAATCCACCCGCTGTGGCTGCGCCGCAACCGTGCCCGCCGCCACCTGCCGTATCCACATCCGCCGCCCCAAGACGTCGTAGATCGCCAGCGTGCCCGGTTCGCCGTGCGCTCCGATCTCAATCGTTAGCGTCGAATTGAACGGATTCGGGTAGCACGTCAGCAGTTGATAGGCGCGCGGCTGCGCGGGTCGGTTCACCACGGGCGAGGCGACCGGGCGTAGCAGGTAATTGCACACGACCGGCAGATGGTCCGAGGCATTAAACAGCGCGTCAGCCACGCTGTCCGGCACGGCGTAGTTAATACCATCATTGATCGATTGATTGAAATGCTGGCCGTCATTCCCAAACGGCTCGTACGTGGAAGGAATCACGCAGGATCCGGCAGTATCCATCAACGCTTCCGAAACGAGTTGAAAATCGAAGCGGTCGTCCATTCCGCCCATCCCGCCGTCTGTGCACTGCGTATGGATATCTACGAACGCCCCATTGTTATTCCACGCGCCGGGCCGGTCGATTGGATCATAAAGCTGTCCGCGCGGGCTGGGCGATGACGACAGCAGAAGCTGATAGGCCGGCTCATCCGACCGGTAGAGATTGAAATCCCCCACCATGATGAACAGGGCGCCTTCCGGCAGCAGGTCGAGCTGTGTCCGCAGCACCTGCGACTCCTGGCGGCGGCGCTCCTCGTTGTCTGTGCCCTGGCTTGCCTTCAAGTGCGCCGAGTAAATCCGGAACGGTTCGCTCGCGCTGTCCAGCGCCGCCGGATGCAGCGTATACTCTGCGATGTCGCGCAGACTTGTCCCGATCATCCGCTGCGAGGCCGAACTGACTTTGGAAGTCCGATAAAAGCAGGCGTTGTCGGTGTCATACCCGTTGTGGAACGGCAGCGCCGCCCAGTCGTCGTTCTCCTGCAAGAACACATACGAGAGTAGATCATCGACCGCGTTTTCCGAAATGATCTCCTGCATCACCGCCACATCGGGATGGATCGCGCGCATGATCATCCGGAAATCGTCGATTCGGTCGGCGTCCTGCGTCCCGCCGGAAAAATTCAACGCGTTGTACGAGACCACGCGCAGCGTGTCCGCGGCGCCGGCGGCTGCCGCAAAGAATACCATAATACATACGAGCGCGATTTCGCGAAGGCACCGGGTCTGAAGCAGCATGCGGGAAGCCATGATGACAAAATCCTTACCGAATAAGTAGTGTCTTGTAAACGCGGTTCTGCCCGGAAGCGCTGAGCCGCAGGATGTAAGTGCCCGAAGGCAGACCAGGTGCGTTCCAGGATAACCGGCCGGCCCCGGCGGGCCGTTGGCCGTAAATCAATGTGGACACCGAGCGGCCGGTGATATCGTAAACCGTCAGTTCCACGGGTCCCGGCTGCGGTAGGTTATAAGCCACCGTCGTCGTCGCATTAAACGGATTCGGATAGCTCGCCAGCAGCAACAGAACTCGAGATCGCGCCCGCGGTTTTATCCACCGCTTCACTTGACGCGACGTAAAACACCCAATCACGTCTCGCGCTATACAGCCCGTCCGAAATCTCTACAGCCACGTGTCTGTCACTCCCGCCTGGCCGAATTCCAACACCGTGAACGCACCGGAACCGATCATACTTCCATTCCGTGTCCATGCATAGCGGAGTGAATCGCCCTCCGGATCACTGGCTGTAACGGAGAAGATCATGTTTGTCGAGACGGGGATCGTATCGAAATCCGCCGGTGAAAAATCCGTAATTTGCGGCGGCTGCTCCAGCGCTAATTGATTCCCGTCCAGCGTGAACAGCGAGCGCCCATACGTCGCCGCGACAAGCTGCCGCGTCGGCGCGTGAAACACCAGGTCCAGCACCGGCACGCGCGGCAGGTTCGCCCCCAGCGGCAGCCAGTGCGCGCCCCAGTCCGGCGTTACAAACGTTCCGAAGTCCGAGGCTACATAAAACCGTCCCGGATACAGCGAATCGGGAATCACATCATTTAGTGGTCCTTCCGGCAAACCACCGCTGATCGCCCACCACCTCGCGCCGTAATTCGTGCTGCGGAACAAGTGCGCGTTCTGCTCCGCATTGCGAAAACCCGACACGGTCACATACACCGTCCCCGCCACCCGCGGATCGACGCTCACGCGGGTTACCCAGCGATCCGGTAACCCCGCCGAGCGGTTTGTCCATATCAACCCACTGTTGGTCGTCACCTGCACATTGCCGTCATCCGTGCCCGCGTAAATCACTTGCGGATCCAACCCCGACACCGCAATGGTCGTGATCGTCCCGAACGACAGATTGCCCGGCTGCGCGCCGTCCGTCAAATCTCCGCTGATGGCCACCCACGATTCCGCCCCGTCGTTACTCTCGTATAGCCGGTGCGAACCGTAAAACATCCGCAACGGGTCCGCGGGCGACATCACCACCGGCGTGCACCAGTTGGTCCGGTCATTGGGATCAATTCCCAGGCGCGCGCCCAACCAGGAATCGCCATTGTTCGTGGACTTCGCCAGTACCCCCCATTGGTATTCCGCAAAGATCACGTTTGAATTCGTGGGATCGACAAGCACGTAAAATCCGTCACCCCCCAGAATCGCCGCGAAATCGCTCGCCCCACCCGTCAATGTTTGCAACGTACCGTTATCCTGCGTGCCGCCGTAACGCCGCTCCGGATGCTGGTGATCCACCGTCGCCGCATAGAACTGGTTAATCGGCAGTCCCGGCACGGAACTCCAACCGTTGCCGTTGTTCGTTGAGCGATACAATCCGCCGTCGTTGCCCAGCAGCACATGCGTCGGCTGCGCCGGATGAAACCATAGCGCGTGCTGATCTACATGCACGTCGCCGGGCGCATACTGCCAGCTCTGACCGCCGTCCGTCGAGCGCGCCAAACTTACTCCCAGCGCAAAGACGATATTCGGATTGTCGGGCCGCACACGGATATTGCCGAAGTACCAGCCGAATCCGGCATAGAGATCACCAATCTCCAGTTCGCTGTCGTTGACCCGGCCCCACGTGACCCCGCCGTCCGCCGTCCGAAAAATCCCGCTGAAGTTGCCGGGATGATTCGCGTAGATCGCGTACAACACCTGCGGATTCGACGCGCAGATCGCGAGCCCGATCCGCCCCACCGAATCCCCCATCGCCGGCAGGCCATCCTGCAGCCGCGTCCAGTTCGCGCCGCCGTCAAGGGATCTCCAGACGCCGCTGCCCCGGCCGCCGGCGGTCCGCATTTGCGGACTGCGAATCCGTTGCCACGTCGCCGCGTAAACGATCTGCGGATTTGTCGGATGCAGCGCCACGTCGCTCGCTCCCGGTGGAATCGTTGACAAACAACATCCGCTGCCAGGTCGCGCCGCCGTCGGCGCTGTGATACACTCCGCGTTCGCCGCCCGTCGTGTACAATTCCCCCATCGCCGCCACCCAAATACTCTGCGGATGGATCGGATCCAACACGATGCGCGCGATGTACTGCGAGTCCCCCAGCCCCATCGCCGTCCAGCTCAGGCCGCCGTTCGTTGTGCGGTAAATTCCCGTTCCCGGATAGCTGTTCGTCGCCGAGCACGGTTCGCCCGTTCCGGCCCACACCGTATCCGGGTGCGCGCGATCCATCGCCAGCGCTCCCATCGACTGCCCCGGCGCATTGTCAAAGACCGGTATCCAGCCTGCCCCGCCGTTGGTCGTTTTGAAAATTCCGCCCGTGGCCGCGGCGACGTAGAATAAATTCTCATTCGTGGGATGGCCGACGATATCCGCGATTCGCCCGCCAATGTTCGTCGGTCCCACCGCAATCCACGGCGGCTCGTCCAGCGCGCTGCTCGCCATCAGCCGTGCCGCCGTCTGTTCCGCCGTGCTGTAGTCTGCCGGGGAGAAACGGGACTCCGGCCAGACACGCTGCGTCATGAACCAATCCGCGGGAAACGGTCCCGGTATCTCGCGCACATCCCGCCGCGGCTCTTTTGCCCGACGCGATGAACACCCCGCCGCCAATCCCACAATCAACAGGGCAACAAAGAATAACCGGATACGGCACATGACAGTCCTCCCCGGACGGCTGGATGGTCACGTCAGGCTCACTGCCAGTCTCCCCAAGTATCGAATATACACAAGAATGTTGAAACTCGCAACGCTTCCCGGGCATTTCCCTTCCGGCTTCATAGTGGATAATATTCCACGAAAATGCTATATTTCAATACTATGACCCCAGATTACGAATTTGCCGTCATCGGCGCCGGTATTGTCGGGCTCGCCATCGCCGCGGAACTGGCCCCCCGCGGGCCGCTGCTGGTCCTCGATAAAGCCTGGAAATTCGGCCAAAGCACCTCTAGCCACAATTCTGAAGTCGTCCACGCCGGGCTCTATTACACCCCCGGTTCCCTTAAGGCCAAACTCTGCGTCGAGGGCAACCGCCTGATTCGCGAATTGGCCGCCCAGGACCATTTCGGCTTTTCCGCGGTCGGCAAGTACATTGTCGCCACCACCGACGACGAAATAGCCTATCTGACATGGCTGAAATCCAACGCCGATGCCAATGGCGTCGCTAATCTGCTCTGGGCATCCCCCGACGAACTGAGCGACCAGGAACCCGGTATCAACGCCGTCGCCGCCCTTTTCTCCCCCACCACCGCCATCCTCGACAGCCACGGCCTCATGGCCCACTTCAAGACCCAAGCCGAGCAGTCCGGCGCCGATTTCGTCTTCAACGCCGAGGTAATTGGAATTGACATATCTCCCCCTGTTGGCGGGGGGGTTAGGGGGGGTGGAATTAGCGGCTCAGAGGGCTACCAATTAACGATCCGCGATACTGACGGCTCCGAAATGACCGTCACCGCCGAATGCGTCATCAACAGCGCGGGGCTCGATGCCGACCGCATCGCCGCCCTCGCCGGACTCGATATTGCCGCGCTCGATCTCGAACTCCACTGGACGCGCGGTTTCTACTACAGCCTCGAGCATTCGGCCAGTCTGGGTATTCGTCATCTCGTGTATCCCGTGCCCGATACGGCACTCAAATCCCTCGGCGTGCATGCCACCATCGATCTGCAAGGGAGCGTCCGTTTCGGCCCCACCGCCGAGTACATGGCCACGCGCAGCGAGGATTATTCCGTCACGGACGCCGGCACCGGCCGCGTCGCGGAAAGTATTTCCCGCTATCTTCGTCGCAGCATTCAACCGCACGAACTCGCGCCCGTCATGGCGGGGATCCGCCCGAAACTCACGCGTCCCGGCGAACCCGCCCGCGATTTTTACATTCAGGAAGAATCCGCCCGCGGTCTGCCCGGCTTTGTCAATCTCATCGGCATCGAATCCCCCGGCCTCACCGCCAGCCCCGCCATCGCCAAATACGTCGCTACTCTTATCTGAACGACTCCGAGACGCCATGCGTACATTTTCGATACTGCTTTGCACTCTGCTGCTGCTCGCGAGTTGCAAGCGCGCGCCGCGAGAGTCGGACACGGCGACGCCGCCGAATTCCTTCGGCTCGCCGCCCGCCGCCTTTCAGGGGCTGTTGTTTCACGCGCCGTACGAACAGGTGCTGGAGACGCTCGTGCAGCGTTACGGAACCACGGGCAGCGCGGACAAGCCGGACGAACTGTATTTCGACGGCGAGTTCTGGGGTTATCCGGCGACGGCCAAGCTGCATTTTCTCAGCAACAGCCTGCGCGCGCTCGAATCCGTGCGCGTCATGGTCCCGGCGCCGCTGAAGCAGGTGGTCGCGGCCGTGGAGCCCGACTTCGAATTCTGCCGCCCCTATGCGCGCCGGCGGCTCAAGTTCGGCGTGGGATTTTTCTGGTCCGATTCCACACGCGTGATTTTCACGGTCCATTTCATGGCGAAGGACTTCAACAACACGGAAGTCGCGTTCATCGACTCCCGCCCGTACTGGAAACACTTCGACACGCCGACGCCCGACGACTCTCCGCCGCCCCCCGGCATGGACGACAGCGAGCCTCCCGACAACCCCCGCAACGCCGACCGCTGGGAAGGCAGCGACCGAGAATAATAAAACGACTTGTCCACGAAGTATGACTTCAGCATAATGGACCGTACGTTCGTAGGGGCGGACCCACGTGTCCGCCCGCGCGGACCATCCGCCCGTAGTGCCGCACGGCAGTGCGCTCTTGATCGGTCGTGCGTTCTGCGTTTTGTAGAAGACACGGCTCGTCGTGTCCTCTGCGACTCGTCTTACGAACCGACCCGTGTCCGCCCGCGGCCTGCCCGGATTCGTCAATCTCATCGGCATCGAATCCCCCGGCCTCACCGCCAGCCCCGCCATCGCCAAGTAGGTGGCCTCACTGCTCGAACAATGAATATAGATACGGGGAGACGATCCCACGGGATTGGGATCTGCTCATATATATGGACTGTACTTCGCTCTTCTGTTAACAGTTTTTCTGCCGCAATTTCACGAAGGAGATGATTCATGGCACCCTATGCGTTTGGATCGGGTATTCCTTACGGGCGGTACCTTCAGGAAAATATGTTTCAAGAAGAATTGAAGGGCGAAATCCGTGCTGTCAATAACTCAATGACACGGAGCCTGGACGAATTCACATCGGTAACGGTAGCCAGCACAGAATCACTTTCCAGAAGCTTACTCCGACGCTTTCAATCACATCGATGGTACGCTTCGCGACGGCTTTTATGCCTTA
The DNA here is from genome assembly GCA_963735175.1 of uncultured bacterium. Lineage (GTDB taxonomy): Bacteria > Electryoneota > RPQS01 > RPQS01 > RPQS01 > CAVTJX01. Next base: position 178,648 of record CAVTJX010000016.1, read on the forward strand.
CATTCCGACTTGCAGGAACTCCGTAGCTCCTTCGAACTCGGCATGGGGTTGCTTCTGAGTCAAATGGAGTTACAGGCGGAAATTCTCGATAATATCCTCCGTGAGCTGGACGCGATTCGTGAGATCCTTCGCAATCCGATACAAACCCAAGCCCGCGAACTCTTTCGGCGCGGATGCGTCCGTGTCCAAAAGGGCTTTCTCACCAAGGCACTTAACGAATTTCACGGAGCGTTGAAACTGGATGACACGGATTTCCTCGTTCAGTTCGAACTCGGCCGTCTCTACCTGTTTGGGGCCAGCCCTTCAGAAACAGTCGTTGACCTGAACCGCGCCCGGCAGCATCTCCGGGAAGCGATTCGAAATGGTTTGGCCGACTTGAGGGTTTCCGACGCTCCTCAATCCGCGCAGGTCTTAGTGCCTCCGATTGCGGAAGCTCATCTGGATCTGGCGATTGCCCTTTTCTACCTCGCGGGCCAACATCGCTTTGAGGGCAATTCGGAGCGCAGCACTCAGCTCCTTGAAGAAGCTGCAGCCTGCGCTAGACAGGCAACGGAGTTGGATAGTGGATTGGCCGAGGCGCATTATTACACCGCAAAAATTGCCGCGGTGAGCGACGACGCCATTTCTTCACTCATCGCATTGCACAAGTGCATTGCACTAAACCGAGCGTATGCTCTGCGCGTGACTAATGAACCTGATTTCGATGGCATTCGCGACGCTGTGACGGAAGCCTTGGAAGAACTCCGAGATCAAACATTGACACAAGCTCGTGCAGATTTATATGCTTTGCTAAAAGTGCACGAATCACACGATTACCTCTCTTATTCCGAATGCCACACCCTTGACGATGGGATTAAAACGGCGACTGCACTCCTTGCTCGGAATACGTATTTCGATGCACTGGACGCACAGCAGATTATCCACGAATTGACGCCGCGTGCCATCCTGATTCGGGACCGGGATAGGGTTGAACGCTGTACGATTCTGCAGCGTGCGAAGGCTGAAGAAGAGGCAAGGCGAAAGCTGGAAAAGTACACTGCTGAAGAAGCGCGCCGTGCGTTCTGGACCTATCTAGCGCTGATGCCTGTGGGAGGAGTAACAGGCGCCGTCGTTTGTTGCCTGATCGGCGGCGTAATCGGCGCCCTCAATTACATGACAAGCTACAATCCGTATTCCGCCCCGTCATGGGGCTTGATCACCGGCGGTAAATGGGGGCTGTGGATTGGTGCATTTTTCGGAACTTGCTTCGGCCCTGTTCTCTACAGGAAATGGAAATGGCATCATTTGTGACGTCGGGAACCGATCCAAAGCCTAACCCGGCCACGACCAGGGACGCTGCGCCCTGTGTTGATGATGTTTTTCCCGTTTGCTCATGGCGCTGATGGCCGTGCGTTGATTTACCCCTATAGAGGGACGAGAACATATGCTTGGTACAGGGACCGAAATCCTACCGCCGCGGACGACGCCAAGATGATGGCCCAACGGAGGCGCCGTTTACTCCCGCAGAACCCTGCCCATGAGCCACTCATTAACCCCAATGCCAATCTTCCCTAACTCCAATGCAACACTTGTATTGAACAAAATATCAAATTACACTTGACATCAGCCACTTTCAATATTATATTCCAATCATCTCTCCGCTCATTAACAACTAATTCCTTGTGAAATCCACATTCGCTCCGTATCTTTCCGTCATTCGGCCAAATGAAAGCCTACTCCTGTATCCACGATGTGCCCAAATCCAATATTTGTTTAAAGCTAACCCCAGTTCGTTTCGTCAAAAAAATAGTGATCTGCCCGAGTTTCGGCTTGTACCATTGTTAAGTCCCCACCGTGCTGCCTAAAGGCTTCACTCTAAAACCATCCATTGTCTGGAACGTCGCTAAGGTAGGGGCGAGCCTCGCGCTGTCGCATCTTGTGCGGCGGCCTGTCGTGTGGGGGCGGCCGGTGGCGATCATGATGGAGCCGATCAGCCGCTGCAATTTGCAGTGCCCGCTCTGCCCCATCGGCGCGCGCGAATTGAAACGCGAGCTCGGCACGATGACGCTCGCGCACTTCGTCCGCATCCTTGACAACGTGGGGCCGCAGGTGCGCGTGCTGGCGCTGTGGAATCAGGGCGAACCGACGATCAACGACGCGCTGCCCGCGATGATCCGCGCCGCCCACGAACGCGGCATCTACACCATGACCTCGACCAACGGCAACCTGCTGCTGCGGCGCAACCTCATCGCGCGGCTGCTGGATTCGGGGCTCGACGAAATCATCTTCTCCATCGACGGGCTGACGCAGGAAACGTATCAGCTTTACCGCATCGGCGGGCATCTTGACGTCGTGGCGGAAGCGATGCAGACGCTGCGGCGGCTGCGTGACGCGCGGGCACAAAAAACGCCGCGGATCGTCATGCAGTGGCTGCCCATGAAGCACAACCAGCACGAGATCCCGCGGCTGCGAAAGACGGCGAGCGCATGGGGCGCGGACACGGTGGAGATCAAGACCACGCAGATCTACACCGACGCGCAGGCGGCCGAGTTCCTGCCTGAACTCAAAGAATTATGGCGCTACGAACGCCGGGCCAAAGGCTGGGAAACCAAACGCCGCTACCAGAAGCTGCCGGCGGCTGTGGACCTCCACCATGATCGACTGGAACGGCACCGTCGTTCCCTGCTGCTTCGACAAGGACGAAGATTTTGTGATGGGAAACGCCGTCACCGACGACTTCGCAACGATCTGGAAGAGCGCCGGCCTACAACGCCTTCCGCAAGCAGCTTCTCACGCAGGGCCGCAAGACTGACATGTGCTGCAACTGTACCGAGGGGCTGAAGAGCTATTATTTGCGATTGGACCGAGTGGAACGATTGGAAGAAGAGCGCACAGGAATAAAATGCAAAGCGCACTGCTGTGCGGCACTTACACAGACAAATACAGATTACCGTCTGCTGACGAAGGGGTTGCCGGCCTCGTAGAAACGCCAGGGCAAATCGAGAGCTTTGGTGATACCGACGCGGGCGCTGGTCTGGATCGTGCCCGCCGCACCGTGGTAGAGCTTGATGCCTTTCGCCGATCACGGTGCCGTTGTGCGCGAGGGTAATGCCGAAGGCGCGGCAGAGCTTCCCCGGCCCGTCACACAGCGAATGCATATCGTGGACGCCCCGGCGCTGGCGCATGCGGTCGATGCCCTCCACCGGTTCCACCGCCCGGATCAGCACCGCCCCCACCCCCTGTTTTTCGGTGGTGAAGTTCAGGCAGGGGTACATGCCGTAGATGATGTAGACGTAGACGTGCCCCCAGGTGTCGAACATCAGGGCCGAGCGCTCGGTCCGGCGAAAGGCATGGGACGCCGGGTCGGTGGTGTAAGCCTCGGCCTCAACGATGCGGCCCGAGACGCCTCCCGCCTCAAGAATCTTGCCGATTAATCCGGGGGCGACTTCTATCGTCGGTTTTTCGAAGAACTTAGCAGAAACGAGGCGCGGCATAAGTCTCCTGCGTGATCTTGACAAGCTCAGGAAAACTTATTATACTTAAGTTCTTACCAAAATTCAAGCCACTGTAGCTCAGTTGGTAGAGCAGCTGATTCGTAATCAGCAGGTCAACGGTTCGAGTCCGTTCAGTGGCTCACCCGCAAAGCACCGATTTCCGATCGGTGTTTTTTTGTGCGTCTATCTGCAGCTTACTTGCGTTGTAAGTGAATTTGTGGATAACAGATGAAACCCAGCCATGCAACAACGGGTATAATCTTCATAGAACGTGATGCGAACCGCGGCTTACAGTCAGCGAGGCACACGAATGATGATGATCAGAGAGTGCCACATTTTCGCGTCAACGACATCTCACTCGGTCCCCTCGAACGGCGCGTGCTGCCGCGGATGGCGCGGTGGCTGCCGCGGTGGGTAGTACCGGATCATCTGACGTACCTGGGCGAGTTCGCGGCGCTGGCGATTGGCATCGGCTATTTTTTCACGCGCTTCAGCCTCGATTGGCTGTGGCTGGTGAACGCGGCGTTCGTGCTGCACTGGGTGGGCGACAGCCTGGACGGGACACTGGCGCGGGTGCGACACATCGAGCGCGAACGCTACGGCTTTTTCGTGGATCACTACAGCGACACGATCTCGGTCTTTTTCATCTGTTTCGGGATGGGACTGTCGCCGCTGATGGATATGCGGGTGGCGCTGCTGCTGATCATCGGCTATTACGCGATGATGTCGCTGGTGTATCTTGTTTCGATGACGCGGGACGTATTTAAGATTTCATTCGCGGGGCTGGGGCCGACGGAAGTGCGGTTGTTCGTGATCGCGGTCAATACGGTGGTGTGGGCGCTGGGTAATCCGCGCGTGACGGTGGGCGGCGCGGCCCTGACGCTGTTTACGCTGATCGGCTGCGGGATGCTGGCGGTGCTGTTGCTGTTCTATGTCATTTTCGGCGAAATCGAACGGCGGAAACTGGGGCGAGCGGATCCGCCGCATCCAGAGAGCGAGGTCCGGGAGCGGCGGGAGGCCGTGATCGCATATCCCGCCATCGCACCGGCATCCGGAATAAAGCAAGCCGGGAGCAGAACGCTCCCGGCTTTTATTTTGGCAGCATGGACGAGTCGGGACGAATTCGGACGGCGTCAGTTCGTCGTTACCGGCTGTGGAACGATGACGGGCAGCGAGATGTGAAAGGTCGTGCCACGCCCGGGGACACTTTCGAAGGTCAATCGTGCCGTTCATCGCCTCGACGAGGCCGCGGGTGATGGACAGGCCGAGGCCCAGACCCGCGCCGGTGAATTCACTCTTAGTGGTAAAGAAGGGTTCGAAGATTTTCGAGCGCAGGTCGTCGGAAATGCCCGGACCCTGATCGGCGACATCGAAGCGCAGGCTGCGTTCGTCGCCGCCGGCGGTAATGCGGATCGAACCGCCCATGGGCGTCGCTTCGATGGCGTTCTGAATGACGCTGAAGAGGATTTGCCGGAGCGAATCTTCGTGCAGGAGGACCGTGCCGTTGCGCCGCGATGGTGTCGATTTCGAGATTCACGCCCTGTGAACGCAGATTGCCTGTCAGGAGATCGGCCACTTCGCGGATCACCTCGTCAGGCCGGAGCATACTGGGTTCGCGGCGTTCAGGTTTATAGAGTTCGAACATCTGGCGCACAATGCGGGCCACGCGTTCGATTTCTTTTTCGATGCGGCCCACGAACTCGTAGTGTTTATGATCGGTGGGAATGGCGCGCTTGACAAGCAGAAAGCTATTCTTGATGCCGGCGAGGGGATTGTTGATTTCGTGGGCAATGCGGGCGGCCATGCGGCCGACGGCGACTTGCTTTTCGCTCTTGAGACGGAGTTGCTCAAGTTTCTGGATTTGCGCCGTGCGCTCGGCCACGAGGCGTTCGAGTTCCTCGTTATGGCGCTTGATGCGGTCTTCGGCTTCCTTGCGAAGGGTGATGTCCTTGATCAGGCCCGTGGTATAGAGCAGACGGCCGTGATCGTCGCGGATGCCGAAGACCGTGAGGCTTCCGCGCATCACGTCGCCATTCTTTCGGAAGTAGCGTTTTTCGATATGGTAATGGTCAATACTCCCGGCAAGCAAGATCGGTGAACAGGGCGCGCGAGGCCGTTTCGTCTTCAGGGTGCGAGATGCGTTCGAGGCCGCGTTCGCGGATTTCGGCAAGGTCGTAGCCGAGGATCTGCTGCAGCGCGGGATTGACGTCCATGATCGTATAGTCGGCATCCACGATGAGGATGCCCACGGTCGCCTCCTCGAAAACCGAGCGGAAGCGGGCTTCGCTGCGGCGCAGCGCTTCTTCGGCACGCTTACGCTCGTGAATGTCCTCGACGGTGGCGATGAAACGCAGCCAGCGGCCTTCAGCGTCGCGGACGGCCGCCACGTTGACGCGGACCCAAAGCGGGGTACCGTCACGTTTCAGGTAACGCTTTTCATAGGTGAAGCGATCGAACTCCCCGGCGCGGAGACGGGCATTGCGATCGTCGCTGAGGTCGCGGTCCTCGGGAGCCGTCAACTCGTGCACGGTCATTCCGACCAGTTCCTCGCGGCGGTAGCCGAGGATTTCGCACATCCGGTCGTTCACGGCAGTGAAGCGAATGTCCAGATCGGCTTCGGCGATACCGACGCCGGCACGGTCAAAGGTGGCACGGAGGCGGGCCTCGCTGCTGCGGAGCGCCTCTTCGGCGCGCTTAATATCAGTGACGTCACGGCCGACGGAGATCACCGAGGAGTGTTCGCCCGCTTCATCGAGGATCGCCCGATTACGCCAGGAGATCCAGCGCCAGTCGTGCGTGGTGCGCGAGCGGACTTCGATGTCGGAGCGGTACTGCGGCGCGAGAAAAGTAATTTGCCATTCCCGCGTGGCGCGCGCGATATCATCCGGGTGAATTTCAGACCGGAAATCGGCACCAACGACTTCCGCTTCGGACTTGCCCGTCAGTTCGAGGAAATTGGGACTGACGTAAAGGCGCTTGCCGTCGCGGCTGACGCGGGTGACCAGATCGGTCTGGCTCTCGACAAGGAGTTGGTACTCGATCTTCGCCTCGTGAAGCGCAATCTCAGCGCGATTTCGAACCTGAATCTCCTCCTCCAGACGGGCGTTTACCGTTTCGAGGTCGCGATTCAGCCGTTCGAGGAGATTCGCACGTTCCGCGAGTGCAGCCTCCGTCTGCTTGTGGTTGCTGATGTCACGGGTGACGATGACGGCGAGGATCTGCCGGTGAAGTTCGTCAAAGACCGGCTCACCGCTGAAGCTGAAGTACCATTCCTGTCCGGTATCCATGCGGCGGCCCCGCAGTTCGAGATTGCTGATGGTTTCACCGCGCAGCACGCGGGAAACTGGCCAGCGCTCGACAGGCAGGCGTTCGCCGCCGGGTTCACTCAACTCGTAGACCGAAATAAAGTAGGCGAGATCCCGACGCATGTCCGCGGCATTCTCATAGCCGTTGATGCGGGCCTCCGCAGAATTAACGAGGATAAAAGTGCCGGTCATATCGGTGACGACAATTCCATCCTCCACGGCTTCAAAGACCGCCGCGAGCTGCGAGCGCTGATGTTCCGTTTCCGCCCAGGCTTTGCGCAACGCCGCTTCGGCGCTTTTGGCGGAGGAGATGTCATTCACCAGGACTACCAGACCGCGCACCCGGCCCTGGGAGTCCACATCCGGGGTATAGGTGGCATGGATCCAGCGGGGCCCGATGTGGGCGTAGTCGACCTCCCCTTCGAAGACAACCGTCTCGCCGGAGAGGGCGCGGTCAATCATCCCGCGTAATGACTGCCACGCGGCGTCGCCCAACACGTCGACCATCGGCCGTCCGATAATGTCCGCCGCGCGCAATCCAAACCACGCTTCATACGTGCGGTTGACGCGGCGATAGCGGTACTCGGCGTCGATATAGGAGATTAACGCGGGAGCGTTGTCCGTGATCAGGCGCAGCTCGCTTTCGCTGCGCTGGAGCGCGGCTTCGGCGCGCTTGCGATCCGCAATTTCACGAATAACGCTGATGAGCATGCGCGTGCCGCCGATGTTCGCGCCCTGGGAACTAACCTCGACGGGGAAGATTTCGCCGTCCCGGCGGCGGTGCACCGTCTCGAACAGCGCCCCGAAATTGTCCGCCGCCGCCAGTTGCTCGGCGATGTAGGGGCCGGAATCAGGCAGTCGAAGATTCGCAATAGTGCAGGATAGTAACTCCTCGCGGCTGTAGCCATAAGCAGCCTCGGCGGCGGCGTTGGCTTCCAGAATCCGGCCGTCAGCACGGCGTACAAAGAGAATGATGTCGCGACTGTGGGCGGCCAGCAGTTCGTAACGGCGGAGGATTTCGTCGGCGCGCCGGCGTTCGGTAACGTCCCGGCCATAAAGATTCACATAACCCTTTTCGGGCAAGACCGCGCAAACGAAGGAAAATACACGTTGATCGCGGGAGATCAGTTCGAATTCCGGGGAGGCCTCACCGCGCAAAATGGCGTTGACGGGATTTCTGAAGGCGGCGGGCAGCGGATCATCCGGCTGCCAGTTTTCGTTGGCAAGCAACGCCCGGGTCGCGGGATTCGCGTAGAGCAGTTCCCCATCGCTGCTGATACGCAGCACCGGATTGGGATTTTCGGCGGGAAATTGCGCGATGCTGGCCAGCAATTCTTCCATTTGCTTGCGATCGCTGATATCCCGGTTTATCTGAAGAAATGTCGCCTGGGGACCGGCGCCGAGGTCGCGGGCAGCCCAGCGTGTCGCCATGACCAGGCGGCGTCCGTCCCGGGCGGTTTGTTCGAGTTCCCCCTCGAAGACGCCGTGCGCCGCGACGGCCGCCTTTATTTCCGGAAAGGGGATGGAAAATTTCGTGCGCAGGAGTTCGGAGGCAATGCGGCCGACCGCTTCGGCGCGGGAATAGCCATATGTTCGCTGGGCGCCAAGATTCCAGTAGCGGATGCAGTCCTGAGCGTCACTGATGATAATGGCATCATGGGCGAGATCGAGGAGCGCGGCTTGCTCGCGCAGGGCGTCTTCGATCCGTTTGCGAGCGGTGACGTCGCGATTGGATTGCAGCGTCATGGCGGGACGGCCTGTCAATATCGCGTTTCAGCACCCAGTGGCTCCACATGACGAGGCGCTCTCCGGAGGCGTTCACATGGATGAGTTCACCCTCGTATTCGCCCTCGGCCATGAGTATCGACTTGATATTTTCGACGGATTCGGTAAAGGCCGTGCGCAACAGCACGCGGACGTCGCGACCGACGGCTTCGTCAAGGGAGTAGCCATAAGTTTCGGCGGCGCCGCGGCTCCAATAAATGATTCGATCCTGCATATCGCACACGAAAATAGCTTCACCCGCCAAATCGAGCATTTCCATCAGATCGAGTGGCAGCGTAGCCGCGACGCGATCCTGCACACGGCGCAGCACGATCGGCAGCACACCTGCCTTCGCCTCGTTTGCGGTCATGCACTCCACGGCTCCGGCGCGGAGGATTTCAACTTTATGTTCGCACGTCGTCAGCATGGTCAGCACAATGACGGGGACGCTGGGACAGGTTTTACGCAAATCCGGCAACAGCGTGAGATGCGCGGCAGATGACGTTATCATCCCAAATGACAACGATTCCACTTTCGACACTGCGCGGGGCGCTATTCCACTGCGAAGGTGAGAGCGTGGTCAGAGCGGCATTATTGATCCCGGCGGCGTCAAGCGCCGCACTCAGGGCACGTGTCCCGGCGGAGTGCGGCGAGATCAGCGTTACCGGCAAAGAGTGCACTGAACCCACATGGGAACGATCTATCATGTTCAGGAGGGACTAAGTTACTTATGACTTTCGAAAGTAGCCAATTACTTGAAATTATACGATTGAAATTTATGAGATCATGACGCGAGATGCAAGCATTTTCTGCGTATCTTTTCAATTATCACCGCATGAAAAAGCGATCGCACAACGGGATTCGTGGATTTACATAGTCAAAGTACTCCAGAATCGGGTGAGTTTTGCAAGAATCACGGGCACGAGGCGTGCTCTGCCTCCGGGGAAATCGTCTGACTGAGTCCAGGAGGCGGATGGATGTGGGGAAGTATCCCGGGAATTTGCGCAGTCAACCGGACGACAGACATCGCGGCCTTAAAGGCCACGACGGCGAGGCTGCCGACGACAGACATCGCGGGCTTGAAGGCCACGACGGCGAGGCGTGCCGTGGATTCAGAGGTCCAGGGCCGAACATCCGAATAAAATACAGCCCAGACGTGCGGTCTGGGCTGTTAAACGACCAAACGAATGGGCCGGATAATCGAATCAAACGTGTTAGCAGAGATTTACCGTCGAAAACGCAGCGGGATGGTCGTCAGCTCTTTGGGGCGGATGGTAAACCACGTAAACGCGATGGGGGCGGAACCGTCGGAACGGCGACGAGCGGTGGTCAGGCAATAGAGGCCGGGGGGGAGTTCCTGCGGCCAGGTGAAGGAGTGGTACATCGCGTCCCATTCGAACTCGAGGGCTTCGAGATGGTCGTCCTTCCAGAGCGCAACGCTCCAGCTTTGCATGTAGCGAGCGTGCAGGATCGCGGTGTCGGACTCCGCCGTGACCTGCAACGTGCCGGATGATGCGGGCACCAATTTCGTCGGGGTGGGTTGCTGAAGGACAACGGAGACCCAACTTGAATCCTGCCAGCGTTCGAGACGACCCGTGACAGGATTAAAGCGGGAAGGGACATCACCCACGCGGCAAAGGGCGACATAGAGGCGTTCGATGTCGGCGGAGGCGCCACGCTGGAGGATCAGCACGTCGGCGGGCGTGAGCGGCGCGCCGAGGCGGTCGCGGACGGTATCGACGGCGATCGCGTACTTCAACCACGCCTTGAGGATTGTGTCATTCTTCGAGGAGACGAATTCGGAATGGCTGGAGAGAAGCAGCGGCCAGTGAGCCCGTCCCCGCCATGCCAGGGAGGGCTCGATATTGATGCGCGGGGTGATGACGTAATCCGTGGTGCGCACGCGGGAAGCGCTGTCCAGTTTATCGAGACCGGCGAACAATTCCGTGCAGGTGAGGAAATGATCATCGAGGGCGGCCAACGAAAAATCGCGGCGGTCTTTGTCGGACAGGGTATTAAGCAGGGTGAAGCGGGTGTGATTTCGGCAGAGTCGTATAAAGCGGCGGAATCGGGATAATGGCCGGTGAGGAAACGATAGAGAGCGCCCCAGTTGCCGCGCGCCTGCGCAAAGAGCTCGGAGAGGGCTTTACCATCGACGGCCAACCTGACCGCGGTGTTGTAACACCACGCCGAATCGGGGCGAATGCCGGTTGATTTGACGCCGGCTTCACGCGCCCACAGATCCCAGAGACCAGCCTCACGCAGCGAATCCTCGCGGGCAAGACGGCGGGTGAAGAGCGAATCGTGCGGCGCGAACGTGCGGTCGGCAGGGGCGGGCGGCGGCGTGTAATCGGCCTGCTTTAATTGTTCGAGGCCAGACAGGTCGCCGAGAATGAGTTCCGCGTGGTTCTGAGCCGCGGGAACATGGAGCAGCGCGGCATCGCTGTCGCGGCTGGCGGTTAAGAACCAGTCGCCTTGGCCGCAATCGAGCAGGATGCGACCAGCGGAGTCGGCATCGAGAATCGCGACCGGCCGCAGCGAACCATAGTTGAAAAGATTGAATGTGACCCTGGTGGCGGGGAGCGGCTGACGATTGCGGTCAAACACGGAGACCGTCAGCGGGCGGGTTCGGCCATAGACCGCGGTGGAATTGATGAGCGTGCAAGAACCGAGGCGCCTCAGCACGGGTTCGTTACCGCGATAATCACCATAAGCGATGCTGACGACGAGCATGGCGCGGGCGACGTCCTTGGTGAACCAGGCGCGGTCCAATTCGGGTTCGGGTTCACACGCGCCCAAGTAATGCCAGCGGCCATCCGCCCAGACTTCGACCCAGGCGTGGTTGTCGTCGACGTGCGCCCAAAAGGGAGTGTAACACTGACGGGCCGGAATGCCTACGGAGCGGAGCGCGCAAATGGTGAAGATCATCTCCTCTTCGCAACGGCCAAGACCGGCGCGGAGCGTGGTGAGGGGATCCTGATCGCGGCCATCAGAGGCCTTATAGGTGACGTATTCATGACACCAGTGATTGACTTCGAGGGCGGCGTCCGTCATGGACAGGTGTTTGACACGCGATTTAAGTTCGTTGAAGAATTGTTCACGCCAGCCGTCGACAAAGGATTCCTGCGAGACACGGTGCGGCAGGACGAAGTGGCGGTAGAGTTCATCCATCACTTGTGAGCCCCAGAGGAACGTGCCATGAGCACGGCGGGCGAGCTTCACATTTTTTAAGAGTCCGTCCGCCGTCCGGGCCGTGAGATCGGAGAGTGGCGCATAGGCCAGCAGAAAGCGCAAGTCGGCGAGTTCGCCCGGCTCGATTGCAGTTTGGGCGGGATGATCGAGGGCGGCAAAGACTTTGGCAGAATCAGAACCCGCGCGGAAGCGCTGCACGGAGAGCAGGGAGTCGAGACCATCAGCCGCAAAGGCAGAGAGTGGAAGCAGGAAGAGGGCAAGGAACGTGAGGCGGAAGTTCATCGAATTATCCCAAAATGACGGGGACGGAAGCTCAGTGCTCGGGGAAATTATGTAACAAACTACGAATCTCTGGATCCGAAAGCAATCGGCAATCGGAGCGCCTGACTGCGGATTCCATTGACTTCGTTATGTATCCGAAAATAGGCTGTTTTCATGCACTTTAGATAGAATGCACGGGAAGTATCCGATGCCGTGCAACGGAGGTTTGGGGAGACTGTGGAGTTCCGGCAACGATGTTGTTGCCGACTGTCGACGCGTGTTTCGAAGCAGAAGATCACTGCGCAGGCCCGCACGGGGGATCATGCAAGCTGCACGCTTTTCTGGGTTTTTCCAGACGTTTGCGGGTTAAATTGGGGCTCTGCGGCGGCCGCCTGCGTGGCACAGGATTTGAAAGGAATCCCTGTGACCGACGATGATTGTATGCGTACACGATGTGAAGCCACCCTGCCGTCGTTCTGCGGCGGCAGGGTGCGCATGACTTACCGAAAAGATTCTCCCATGTATCTTCCACGTCCCCACCGAACGCGGTGGATTCTGCTGGCGGTGGCACTACTCGTTTGTGCCTCTGCCGAAGCGGGTTTGCGGGATATTCATCCCCGGCCACAGCAGATGGGCTTGCTCGCGCCCACTCCCGCCGTTTTGGCGGGCGTCCCTTACCTCGTGATCCCCAGTAATCCAACGGCCGATGAACTGCGTATGCGGGATGAAGCGCGGCGGATGATCGCCCTGCGCATTGGGCGTGTGCCGGAAGCGCTGGCGTGGTCGGAGTACCAGGGCCAGACGCCGGTGTTGTGGATGGGCACGTTAGCGCGCTTTCCGCAGCTTTCCGCGGCCTTGGATTCGAGCGGCATTGCGGGGGTGGGCAGCATGACGCACGCGGAAGAGTACCAACTCGTAGTGGAAGAGCAGCGGATTCTGCTGGGCGGCAGCGACTTGCGGGGCTTGCGGTGGGGCGTGCAGTCGCTGGTGTGCCTGATGTCGGAGGTGATGGGTCAGTACTACGTGGACCGGGCGTACATTCGCGACTGGCCGGATATGTCCAAGCGGGTGGGGACGAGCGAACACGGGGGTATCCACCGAAGTACCAGGCGGCATGGGCACACCGAATCATCGATGCAGCTTATACCGCGCGAATGAACGAAATTGAATGGAATTGCGGACTCGCAACCGGTGCATATCTGAGCCATCGACAATTGCGCGAATCAATGCGGTGACGGGCGAAGTCTGAAGAACTACGCAATGGCGGCTGACAATGGGGGCGGACAACTGGGCAAAGAGTGTCGGTGATTATCCTGGCGGGAAGGCGTGCCAGTGCAGGACCTGCCGATGCTGGTGACGGATTCCGGCGCTGGTGCCATCCCGAACGGCTATCCAATGTGGATGCAGAACGGATCGTTTGAGACCTGGTCGAATGGCCGGCCTGCCGGCTACGCCATGTACTCTGATACCTACTTCAACTATATGACGCGCGACTCGGCGATCCGGCATAGCGGGACAAGTGCTGCGCGCTTCGACTTGTCCGTAGCGCACCCTCTTGCCTGGACTTGCGGCAACGGGTGTACGTGGGACGAAATCGCTTGGCGCATTTTCGGGTGTGGTACCGGGTGGCCGGATTCAAGGGACAGGTGCGGATACGGATGATGGGAACGACGACTCCCATGAACCGCTACGAAGACCGGTATGTGACGTTTAACGCGACCACGACACAGGATTGGACGGTGGCGGAGTTCGACTTCCGCACATTTGACGCGGATACCATCTGGCTGATGTTCGGCACGTGGGGCGCCAATCAGGGTACATTGTGGTTGGACGACGCCGGGTTTACAACCGGGAATGTGCAGGACATCGTGCGGCGCCAGGACACGCCGATGGATGTCTACCGGCAGCGGCAGAATCTTTTGCTGGACGAGGGTATAGATTACCGGGTTGTGGAAACCGACGTGCTGGCACACACGCAATACGTGCGGATACCGCGCCTGGAACGCGTCGCGGGGGGGCAGTTGGCGGTGGGCGATACGGTCCGCGTCAATTTTTTCTGCGGAATGCCGATCATGGCCAGCACTGGCGGCAAACAGACCGTGTGCTTCAGTTCACTGGAATCACTCGTAGATTACCAGGCGCGGATCGCGCGGATCGATTCCCTGCTGCACCCGGACGGTTATCAAGATCCACATCAACGAAGTTTCGTACGCGAATTGCGATCCAGCATGTACACGGCGCAATCTGACGGCCGGACAGCTGGTAGGGAACTATTGCGACCAGATGTACGATATTATCCAGGCGCGGCGTCCCGGAGTACCGGTGCGGATTTACTCGGACGCGTTCGACATCTATGCCGACGATTCACGCGCGATGGCGATGGCGCCGGGGCAGTACTGGACAATCGGGGCGTTACCGGCGTTGTCGCCGGCAGTGGAGATGATGACTCTGTCCGAATACACGCTGAATCTCGACTCTTCATTCATTTACTTTGCATCTTACGGACATCCTGTAATTGTGGCAAACGCGCTGTGGCTGAAATATGTGACATTTCTACGCGCGGCGGAGTCGGCGCGGCGGCAGGGCGTGCCGGGTATGCAGTGGTACGTCTGGGAAGGCGATTGTGACTCTGAGCTCGAGCCGCGTGTGCAGGTCCACGGCGACCTGGCATGGAATTTCGGACCTTACATCATCCATCAACCACCGGCCGCCATGACACGGCCCGACAGCCTGGTGATCCGGGCGGAAATGTGGACGGACAATTTTCACGTGAGCGATCCGGTCAGCCTGACGGCGACGATACTGCACTACCGCATACTACCCGGCGGAAGCTGGAGCAGCGTCCCCCTGACGCCCGACGGCACAGATCTGTATCGCGGCATGATCCGGGGCATCAGCAGCGCGGCTACGAACGTGGAGTATTACCTGTCAGGGACGGATCATCGCGCGCAATCGCGGACGGCTCCGGCGGATGCGCCGCAGAAGGTGTTCCGCGTTACGTTTACCACGGGTGGCAGCGCTCCGGGCGGAGACGGGGGCGAGGAGATTCCACATTCACTGCGGCGCCTGTCGGCGGCGACAGTGGTGGAGTGGGCGGCGGACAGCAGCGTGGACTGGTATGAGATTCATGTGGGGAGCGCGCCGGATTTTTCGGCGGCATCGACCACACGGTTGGCGCGGCAACGTCCGGAATGCGCGCGTTTGCTGCTGCCGACGGAGCGGGTCACAGACGAAGCGCTGGCGGCGCTGCGGGTGTACTCGATGCGTGAGCACATGATGGGGAACAATCAAAGTACAAAATTCAGAAATAAGAAGGTGAATACAGCGACGCTGTAGCTGCCGTTTTCGTGAATCGTTTCGGAGAAAGCCCCATGGCGTTGCCACGGGGTTTTTGTTACGGTGAAGAGTTAAAAAGCGCACAGCTGTGCGGCACTACACTGAATGAATAATGCGCGGGGAGCGGAATCCCCGCGCGGCGGCCGGTGGTGTTCGAAGAATTCAGATTCCACCCCCCCTTGCCCCCCCGTCAACGGGGGGGAATAAAAAATCACGAGCGGGGAATGCCCGCTCGCATGGATAAGATCGCCAGACCGGCAGGCGCGACACGTGCCGCCGGGAACTGGCGCCCCCTTCCCCGGGGATGTTCAGTGGTGTCCGGGACAGGCTTTTCCCGGTCATCTTGCAGGTGCCGTTGGTCATGCTCGGGCAGACGGCAGCGGGCGTCTTGCCCTTGTCCGTGCTCATCAGCTTGCCACCGCACTTCGACTTGTCACACTTACCATCCTTGCGGGCGTCCTTGCACATCGCACCGCCCTTGCAATTGCCCTGGCACTTGCCGTCTTTGTGACAAACCGCGCTGCTGTCGCAGGCACCGTCGCGGTTATTGTCGACGAATTTCGCGCAGGTGGAATTTTCCTTGGCGGGGGTGGTGGCGTCGCCGGAGAAAGCCACGCCAGCAATCCCGACCAACACGATTACGGCTACTGTAAGCCATAAGATCAATGTGCGTCGCGTCATCAGGTTTGTTCCTTGTAAAGTGATTATTCGTGAGTCCGGGTTTGCATTTTATGGGTGCGGCAGTTCTCGCCTTCGGTCCCCGCGCCGGTGAGGCCGGCGTGGTTCGCGCAACCGCCCGTGCTGTCGATGAGGGCCAGCAATTTTTGCCACTGCGCGGTGGTCAGCACCTGTTTTTCGGCGAGCAGATGATCGACGGTAAGTTCCTGCATGCGGCGCTGCAGGGCGAGGATTCGCTCCTGCCGGGCGATGACGGAATCGCGCGGGACTGTGGAAGCAGCGAGGAAGCTCACCATTTCGGTACGCAGCACACGGATTTCGGCGCAGGCCACGCGGGAGGCGTGACGGAACTCGCGTTGCCGGGGTTCGAAGGGTTCGCCACTGCGCGTCGGTTGTGCCGAGGGCGCGGTGCAGGGGACAACTGACGTTGCAGGAATCGCTCATGGCACAGGAAATCGGCGCGGGTTTAGCGACCGCGCGGGGAAGAGCGCGCATGGCCCAGACACCGATGAAAGCGGCGTTCAGGCTGACGAAGAGCAGGATGAGTAAGAGGCGCATTCGCTTTCCCATGATTACCTCTCCCCCACGCTGCCGGCTGCCGCCAGATCGAGATAGGCTTGAGTGATTAGAGCCTTGCGGGGTGTCGGCAAAGAAATCGAAACCAAAGACAGCGGCGGGATCAGACTCGGAAGCCGTGTGGGAAATAACCGGCGATCCGTTCCGCGACAAGACCTGCAGGCCCAGCCACGCGCCCGTACCCAGACCGACCAGCAGCACGATGGACGCAGCGGCTTTCATGTAACCGGGCAAGCGATTCGCATTAGCAAGCCACGGCAGATACCAGAAGACTGAACGGGTCTGCGGTTGGGCGAGACGCGCGCGGCCAGCGGCGAGAATGCGCGCCTGCAACGCCGGAGGCGCATCAGGCACGGCGGCCTCGCGGAGGACAACCGCAAGCCAGTCGAGGCGCTCGCGGGCGGCACGACATTCGGGGCAATGGGTAAGGTGGTGCGTAATCTCTGCCGCCTGGCGGGCGGAGAGTACGCCATCCACGAAGGCGCTCAGCCGAGATTGAATTTTTTCGCAGGTCACAGTGTTCAGGTCCTCAATGAGATAAACGAATTATCTTCAAAAACCCCCGCCGGGATCGCAATGGGAGCCCTTCAGCAGGGCACTGATGGCTTCCCGGCCTCGGGCGAGAAGCCGTTCGGCAGCCTTTTCGGTAACGTCGAGGGATTCTGCGATCTCACGATAGCCGTAGTTTTCATAGTATCTTAAGATCACGGCGAGGCGCTGCTGGGGAGGCAATTGGAGAATTGCCCGACGCACGGCCGCGGCGCGTTCGAACTCTACGCGAGGACATCGGGCGTCGGCGCGGGGTATTCCACCTCCGGGAGATCGGCACAGGGCGCGGGCCGCTTTTTACGCACATGATCGAGACAGAGGCGGCTAACGATGCAGGAAAAATAGGTACGGAAGGCGGCGGTTGGGCGATAGCGAGGGGCGGCATTCAGCAGCCGCAGAAAGGCGTCCTGCACCAGATCTTCGGCGTCTTCGCGATTTCCGCTGTAGCGGTAGGCGATACTCCATGCGGCGGCCTGATGACGGCGCACAAGCTCGGTGAACGCCTGGGCATCGCCACGGCCAACGGCCAACAGCAGATCTTCGTCGCCGGGATGGAGCATAATTACGGGAGTGGGACGGGGAAGGATAGCAGAAGGTACGGGTCCTGACAGACAGTTGCAATGCCGCAGGACCGAAAATTCAAATCACTCCAGCGCGGTGCAGGTAAAGACCTGGCGTGACGTGCCATCGCGCAGCGGAATGGGAGCTTCCATGATGCGGCGGATGCTGTCGGCGGAAATCACTGTGGGATCGTAGGTGAAGACCGCGCGGTGTTCGGTGGCGAAGGTTTCGATGGCCGTGATGCCGGCGGTATTTTCGTAAAGTCCGGTAAAGAAACTGGCGGTGCCCTTGCACTTCAGGCCATCCACGGTGCAGGTGAGGGTCTTGCCGCCAGGCGCGGCGTTGGGCATGGGCGACGGATGCGGTCCTGCTGGGTCAGTGGCCGCGTGAGGATAACCGTGGAAGATCGCGGGCGACACCAGCAGAGGCAACAAGTAACGGGATATGCGCATGGTCGGGATTCCGGATTAGAGCGTGGCTTTGATTTGCAGGACTCTCATGGGGCACGCGTCCACGCATTCGAGGCAGTTGGTGCAGTCGTGGTGCCCAACTTTTCGCATGGTGTGCGGCGCGATGTTCTGCGGGCAGGCTTTCTGGCAGGCCGCGCACTGGGTGCAGGCGGCAGCGTTGTACGTATTCAGCAACTTCGAGGCGGCTGAAGGGATCGAAGGTTGCGCCGAGGGGACAGAGGTAGCGGCAGAAGAACATCGGCAGGACAAGCGCGCCGACGACGAGACTGGCAAGCACGATCCAGCTGACGGCGCCGAGCGCACCGTGGCCAAAGCCGGAGAAGATCAGGAAGAAGGGATCGTAGCCGCGGAGGATGAGTTCGCCGGTCTTATAGGTAAAGATCAGGGCGAGTACGAGGGCGACATAGCGGAGCAGCTTCAGCGCGCCGTCGAGGCGGGCGGAGGGACGCGGCCGGTTTTTCCAGAACAGGCCCGTTAGGCGCGCGCCGAGTTCGCCAAGGAAGCCGATGGGACAGGCCCAACCGCAGAAGGCTTTCTTGGCAACGAGGGCCAGAACCAGCACACCGATGAGCATGGAGAGGTTGAGCGGGCCGAGGGTACAACTGAACTCCTGATACTTGTATAATCCCCAAAGAATTCTCCATCCTTCCGAAGGGGCAGAACGCTTCAAAGGAACGGCTTCCCAGCCGAAGGCCATGCCAATGACGAGGAGCTAGACAATGCCCCGGCAAAGATCTTACCGGGGCATTGTTCTCTACTAAACTCAGGGCCAAGGCTTAGAAGCGTTCGGTGACGCTCTTGCCCTGCAGGAAGAGTTGCAGGTAATCGCGGCCGCCGGCCTTGCTGTCGGTGCCGCTCTGGTTGAAGCCGCCGAAGGGCTGGACGCCGACGAGCGCGCCGGTGCACTTGCGGTTGAGATCGAAGGTTGCCGCAGTGGGCCTGCACGCGCACCTTTTCGAGGTGGTCGCGGCGCTTGCCGAAGTAGCCGCCGGTAAGGCCGAAGATCGTGTTGTTGAACACGGCGAGGCCTTCTTCGAACGACTTCACCTTGCAGACGGCGAGGACCGGGCCAAAGATTTCTTCCTGCATGAGGCGGGCGGTGGGAGCGAGGTCGGCGATGATCGTCGGTTCGATGAACCAGCCGGGGGATCCGGCCTTGTTGCCGCCAGCGACGCAGCGGCCTTCCTTCTTGCCGATCTCGATGTAGTCGAGAATCTTTTCGTAAGCGCCCTTTTCGCTGACGGGACCGTGCCAGTTGGCAAGATCCTTCGTCGGGCCGGTCTTGATCTTCTTCGTGCGCTCGACGACAAGGGCGAGGAGTTTGTCGTAGACGTCGTCGTGCACGATAAGACGCGAGCAGGCGCTGCACTTCTGACCCTGGAAGCCGAAGGCGGCGGTGACGATCTGCTCGGCGGCGAATTTCGAGATCGGCGTCGTCGTCGACGAGGATAGCGTCCTTGCCGCCCATTTCGAGCACCGTGCGCTTCAGCCAGAGCTGGCCGGGATGCACCACGGAGGCGCGCTGGAAGATGCGCTGGCCGATTTCCATCGAACCGGTGAAGGCGATGAAGCGGGTGAGCGGGTGATCGACGATGGTGTCGCCGATGGCGCCGCCGGGGCCGGGCAGGAAGTTGACGACACCCGCGGGGAGGCCGGCTTCTTCGAGGATTTCCATGAAACGGTAGGCGATCACGGGGGTGATCGACGCGGGCTTCAGCAAGACGGTGTTGCCGGTGACAAGGGAGGCGGTGGTCATGCCGGCCATGATGGCGCACGGGAAGTTCCACGGCGGAATGACGGCGCCGACGCCGAGGGGAATGTAGTAGAAGATTGTTTTCTTCGCCGGGATAATCGACGACGGGCTGACGCTCGTTCAGGCGCATCATCTCGCGGCCATAGAATTCGAGGAAGTCGATGGCTTCGGCGGTGTCGCCGTCGGCTTCCATCCAGTTCTTGCCGATTTCCATCACCATCGTGGCACTGAACTCGTGCTTGCGTCGGCGCAGGATGGCGGCGGCGCGGATGAGGATGCGGGCGCGGGCATCGGGATCGACAAGCTTCCATGTCTGGAATGTTTCGTTGGCGCTCTCGACGGCCTTAAGCGCCAGTTCCTGTGTGCCCTTGCCGACGTAGGCCAGCACCTGTTCGGGATTGGCGGGATTGGTGGACTTGATGGTATCGTCGGTGAAGATGCGTTCGCCGCCGACGATCAGCGGAATTTTTTCGCCGAAACGACTCTCGACCAGCGCCAGCGCCTGTTCAAAGGCGGCCTTGTTGGCGGGATCGGCGAAGTTCGTAAACGGCTCGTTTTTGAACGGAGAAAGCATACAGACGCTCTTAAAGGTTCAATCAGGGCGGACGATTACCGCCGCTACAGGGGATTATAGAACGGGAAGTAGTGGAAAAACAATTCGAAAGCAACCGCGAAGGCAGTCGAATATCATATAATGTAAGATATTTCTCAGACTTATTCAACCGCCCAAGTTGCTGTTAATGTTTGCTCACGATACGCTTATTTGAAACAATGGCAATTGGGGAGCACAATGATCAAGACGCGAATCGCGCCAAATTGGCATAGATGAATAAGTACCTGCGAAAGACCGAATTGAATAATGGCACGAGTTCATAACCAATCAGCAAATCATGCAGTCTCGAACTCGCTCCCAATTTCAAGATCAGTTAAGGACGGAATCAAGAGGCATAAGCGGAACATATTTAATTAAGACTAAAACATAAATTATATCGCATTATGCATAACATCCGTAATATCATACGCGTTAGACTAGTTCAGCGTAAAATCAACAAATTATCAAGTACTGGAAAATAAGTCAGAAATGTTTTACATTTCATCCGTTGAAATACTGGAATACAACAACGACGGACTCTATCCTAGAAGTCTCCATCATTAACACGGGACAAGGCGTATCATGGCAACAAACGGCAGAACACGACCTGCCCCTCTGGATCACCAGCCGAAGTGGTTGATCCCTCCGAGACAAATCTTCGACCCAGATTCTTCTTCTCGCAGATCAAGCAGAAGCGGCAGGTTACTTTCCCCAAGGAGGTCTGCCAGATCCTGAATGCCAAGGAAGGAACTTATGTTGCATTTGCTGTTATCGAAGGTCAAGGAACCTTCATCACCATCAATCGGATTGATGCAAAGTCTTTGTTAGGGAAGGCATGGGACATCCTAGTTTCCAACGAGCTGAAGAGGGCAGCCGTTGGCACGCAGGACGCTTGAAGAAAGTTGTTCGAGCGCGATGACACCAGATGGGAAGGGCTCTGGGAGATTTTCTGCGGGGAAACCTTTGACGTCGACCTCAGTCGGTGTCAGATCTCATTCGAGCATTTACGAAACGAAAGGTAGTCCGGTACTTCTACAAGCGACTGGACCTGATTCATGAACTAGGGCGCAGAGCTGTCGAAAGGACGCGTCCCGGCACCGGCCACTCATCATCGGGCGGATCTCTTATCGCGAAGAGTCTCTAGATCACATTCGCGTACTGTCTGACTGTCGAAAGTATGCAGGTCAAGAGACGCGTTTTCCTTTTAGGAATCGACGACCTTCGGACTAAGACTTTTGTACGACCGAACGGGCTCGCAGACGTGATGCAGCGCATGCTCGTGAGCGCCAAGATCCGCCTCGCAATGGACTCGAAAACAAATTTTAGGATCGTAAGCACGGATCCCTAGACAAAAAAATACCCTCTCCCTGCTGGACAACCTTTGACGGGGCGCGTACAGCGAAGGAAGGGATTCGATCGCGCACCAGAAATCTCGAAGCATGCGAGCCCTTCAAATGTCGGGGTGTGCCTGTGCGTTTGGTTTTGTACGAAGCAGATCTACCAAGACAACCTGCCTAGGCAGAAGTTGGTTACTCAGTTATCCACAATGTGAAGTAAAGGTAATACAAAGCCTTTTTAGAAGTCAAGATCCTGATAGACTTAGCATAATGTCGTGGCGTATCCCTCCCCAACTCTTTAAGTTCAGAAAGGACAACGATCTATGAAGTAGACTAATCAGTACTGGGCCATAGTCGAGAGGAAAGCGCGGCCACAGCCTCACGCCGTGGCGATAGCGATCCTGCTGCCGCAAGCGCCCATACTCATGTACGGCAGTGTTTCAACAGAATTCAGCATTTCAACCTAATCAAAAAACCAATCATGGAAACGAAGAAACCTGATACCGTCGAACGCTTCAAAATCCGTATCGACAAAGAAAATTACGATGTCCATCAGCCGACGATCACTGGCCAAGAAATCTTGGATTTCGCTAACACAAGACCCCCGAAAAGTACAAGCTCTACCAGTACAAGACCGAACCACACGGGCAGCAGCAGGTCGAATTTGATGCGGACCACGTGGTCGATCTTCGCGAACCGGGCGTCAAGCGTTTCTCCGACCCTCCTTCGGGAAGCCATCGATGGCTGAAACCGTTGAAGGCGGCGTGCGGCGTGAAGTTTTCGCTCAGCGACAAGGATACGACCTTCCTCGACGGGCTGGGAACTCCGTGGCACGCCGCCAAACACGGCGGGCAGCAGTGGATCATTATTCACGATTGGCAGGTACCGGACGGGTACAACATGCAAACCGTCGAGAATCGCCCTGCTGATACCGCCAAGCTATCCGGCAGTCCAGATCGACATGGCTTTCTTCAGCTTGCCCCTCGAGCGTGCTGATAAGAAACCGATTAACGGGCTCACGATGCAACCTGTCTGCTGCGAATCTTTCCAACAGTGGTCCAGGCACAGGCGCAACCCGAATCTGTGGCGTCGCGGAGTTGATAACATTGCCAACCATCTTGACTATGTATTTGAATGGCTCAAGGAGGAACTTAAACGATAAGCTTAAACACTCCCTCCGTATGAGCGGTGTTCAGTTCAAAACGCTGCGAGACCACCCTTACCCCGGAGATCGGGGAGGAGCTGTCGCACTCATGGTCTGTGGACGCTGTGTCAGTCATGACTGCCACATTTTCACAACAAGACGCGTAGTCCCCGTTCCATACCATATGTGCAGCGTTCGTTAGGTGGATCAGGTTCGGTGGTCGACAGACTCGTCGTCGACCTTGTGGACGAAATCTTAGGACATGGTCAAGCTATCGTGAAGGTCCATAGCCATCCTGGCGGTCTTGATCAATTCTCGCCCATCGACGACTTCACTGATCACGAGCTTTTTGCGTCTATTCATTTGATGCTGGACGATTCGCTTCCCCACGCCAGTGTCATTATGCTGCCTTCAGGTGAATTGTTCGGACGCGCCATCATGCCGGATGACCACATGGTGGACCTTTATTCGGTGATGGTGACGGGTGATGACCTGCAATTTTGGAACCACATCACCAGTTCCCATCGCAGTCCGTCATCATTACGCCATGCACAAGCCTTTGGGCAGGGCACGATCGATCGATTGCGATCTATGTCTGCCGCTATAGTCGGCTGTTCGGGAACGGGGGAGCATCGTCGTCGAGCAACTCGCACGGCTCGGCATGGGACGGCTTGTCCTGATTGATGATGACGTTGTGGAGAGAAAAATCTAAACCGCATCCTGAATGCAACGAAAAGGACGCCTATCTCCGCCGTCCAAAGGTCAAGGTTCTGGCGCAGCCTAGCACGAATGGGACTAGATCAGGAAGTCATTCCGCTGCAGCTCAACCTCGTTTCTGTCAAGGCAGTTAAGGCGGTGGCTTCGTGCGATGTTGTCTTCGGATGTACGGATGGCGTGGAAACTCGCGACCTCCTCGACTGGCTTACATCATTCTACGTTCAACCGTATATCGACGTAGGTGTCGCTCTCGTGGCCAATGGGCGCGGAGGGATCAATGGAATGGTCGGTGCTGTCCATTATCTTCAGCCGGGTGGTTCCAGACCTTTTGGGCCGCCACGCATATACTTTTGGAGCAGGTTCTGCGGAAGCTCTACGCAGGACCGATCCGACGCGATACAACGAAATGCGGCAAGCGGGATACCTGCGGGCAGTTGGCGAGGATCGCCCGGCTGTAATCAGTGTCAATATGATGGCCGCCGCAATGGCAACAAACGAATTTTTGGCTCGGCTCCATCCCTATCGAAATCAACCGAACCAGAATTACAATACGATTCGTGCTGACCTCGCCGAAGTAATGTTTGATTTGGAACCGAAGGGTTCCGCGGATGAATTCCTTCAACGCGTCGTCGGAAACGGCGACGTGACTCCCCTTCTTGGTCGTCCCTCCCTATCATGATCTACTGGTAATATGCACTGGAAAACGACCCAAGCGTAAAGCCCCGACAGCATCAGCTATCGGGGCTTCTTCTCGAATCTCGCCTATTCTGGCGTCACTTCTTTGCGTGTATCAGCAGCGAATTGGGATAGCAGGTCGGGCCTCCCCAAACCCTTAATGTTGGGGGCTGAACTGCCCTTGACCCGGTTGTCTTTTATGTAAAGAAGTACGATGCAAAAGTGCGTGCAAACAAACAATCAGCCGAATCCAGTGGCAACTTATTGGACTTATGATAGCGCGTAAAACCCTAAAGAAGCAAAAATCTCTGCTCTAATCCATAGCAGGGATTAATCTTGGCGTTGTAGCGGGGGTAGGATTTGAACCTACGACCTTTGGGTTATGAGCCCAACGAGCTACCAGGCTGCTCCACCCCGCAATAGAGTATCAATATACTGATTCCCCGGTTAGGTGTCAAGAATTTCCATTTCGCTGTCTTTCCTGGAGAGGCGGAGTTTCGAAGCAGACAGCTCTCGACGCGGCGCGGGGAGCGGCTCAGAATGCGAATGATAACTTCATCAATTACAATCTCTTCACCGGTATCGGCGATGTGCCCAGGTAATCGGTGAGGAATCCGGAAAGGGTGTTAAACTCCCTGCCGGGAGGCGACCACCCGGTGGCATCCTCAAGATCCTCGATAAAGGCGGCGCCGCTGACCAGGAATTTTCCCGGCGCGACGCGCTTAATCACGGGTTCGTTCGGGTCGAAGCGTTCGGCCACGCGCCGACCAGTTCGCTCGAAGATGTCCTTCAGCGTGACCAGACCGTCCGTGCCGCCGTACTCGTCGATGATCAATGCCACCTGAAATTTTTGCGGGTCTTGAATTCCTGCAGCAGATCGACGATCCGCTTGCTTTCGGGGACGGCATGCAGCGTGCGCAGCACTGTCGCGCATGGAATGGCGCTCGGTCAGAAAATCGCGCACATGCACGTAGCCGATGATGTGATCGAAGATCCTGCTCGTACACGGGAAGAATATTGTAGCGGGTACGGCGAAAGACGTCGCGCACGTCGTCGGGCGTGAAGTCAGCGCTGACGGCGACCATTTCGGTGCGCGGCGTCATGATCTCGCGGACTTTAAAATCGCGGGCGTCGAGGTAGCGTTCGAGCAGATTCGCCCTCCTCGGCATTGACCGCGCCCTCTTCCTCGGCGCCGACGAGCACCTGATCAAGATCGCGGCGCAGGGCGACCGTATCCACTGATGCGGGCTTCTTCAGGCGAATCGCCCCGCGACCAGCCAGCGCGTCAGCGGCATAGAGCAGCAGGCGCAACGGCGCGAACAGATAGTAGCAGACCAAGCAGCGGGAACGACGCGTAGCGGACGAGGAGATTGCCGATCGCATGCCCGGTCATCTTGGGAATGATTTCGGCGAAGATCAGAATCACCAGCGGCGAGATCGTGACAGCAGCCAGACCGCGCCAATGCCCGAGCGCTCGGCGATCATCACCATCAGCGAGGAATACGCGACATTGACTGACGTTGTTGCCGATCAGGGTCGTGCTGAGAAAACGCTCGGGGTGTTCGCTCAAGAAGCGCGCGGTCCGCGCGCCAAAGCGGCGGGCGCGCAGCCAGCCCATCGTAAGAATGCGGTCGAAGGCGGTGAAGGCGGTCTCCATCCGCAGAGAAATAGGCGCTGGCGACGAACGTCAGCAGGACGAAGGCCCAGAAGGATGCACGTGTCAAGGCAGCACCTCGATTTGCATCCGGCCACGGCCATCTTCGGCAGGGCGGCGCAAGAGCGCGTCAGCGGAGGCGGGGACAACCGTAAGCACAAAAGCCGCTTGAAGCGTGGCCGGCTCCGGTTCCACCACGGCGTGGAAGCGATGGGCGATGGCCGTAGACCGTGCCCTGGTCGTCAAACGGACAAACCACGCGGCAAGCGGGTGCGGATCAGTTCCTCGCGGCATGGCAGTCTCGAGCGCCAGCGCGGCGCACTCACCGTAGGCACGGACGAGACCGCCCGTGCCAGAGCTTGGTGCCGCCGAACCAGCGGGTGACAATCACCAGCGCGTCGTGAAGTTCGCGTTTCTGGATCTCGCGCATTATGGGGATACCGGCGGTGCCGTGGGGTTCGCCGGCGTCCGTGGATTTTTCGACAAGAGTTTTGCCCACGCCCCAGCGTGCCGCCCAGCACCAGTGGGTGGCGTCGTGGTAGCGCTTTTTCTCCGCCTCGAGGAAGGCGTTGACTTCCTCGAGGCCGGAGACGGGGAGCGCGCTGCCGAAAAAGCGCGAGCCCAGCACGCGCGTTTGCGCGTGTCCGGGCCCGGCAATTACAAGATAACTATCCGCGTTCATGCGCGGCGTAAGCCTTAATGATTACCCTTGCTTCCGCTTTTCGCGCAGCGCGGCCTGCGCGGCGGCAAGGCGGGCAACGGGGACGCGGAACGGGCTGCACGAGACGTAATCCAGACCGACTTCATTGAAGAAGTAGATGGACTGCGGATCGCCGCCATGCTCGCCACAGATGCCGACTTTAAGCGTGGGGCGAGTGGCCCGGCCGCGCTCGGTGCCCATGCGCACGAGTTGGCCGACGCCGACGATGTCCAGCGATTCGAACGGATCCTCGGGGAGGATTTTCTCCGCGACATAGAAGGGCAGGAAGCGGCCGGCGTCGTCCCGCGAAAGACCCATCGTGGTCTGCGTCAGGTCGTTGGTGCCGAAGCTGAAGAACTCGGCTTCGCGGGCGATCTCAGCGGCCATGCAGCGCGGCGCGCGGCAATTCAATCATCGTGCCCACGAGATAGGCGAACTTCTGCTTCGTTGCGACCATCACCTCGTCGGCCACGCGGCGGATGATCGCCGCCTGGGCGTGGAACTCTTCGAGCGTCATGACCAGCGGGATCATGACTTCGGGCAGCACGACGACGCCCGCTTTCTGGCTGTTGGCAGCCGCTTCGAAAATCGCGCGGGCCTGCATTTCGGTGATTTCGGGATAGACGACGCCAAGGCGGCAGCCGCGGTGACCGAGCATCGGATTGGATTCGGCGAGCGCCACGACCTTGTTGTGAATCTTCTCGTAGGTCGTACCGAGCTTCTCGGCCAGTTCTTCGATCTGCTTGGTGCCGTGGGGCAGGAACTCGTGCAGCGGCGGATCGAGCAAACGGACGGTAACCGGTTTGCCGGTCATCTCGCGGAAAATGCCTTCGAAGTCGCTGCGCTGCATGGGCAGCAGCTTGGCGAGGGCCTTGCGGCGTTCGTCCACCGTGTCGGCCAGAATCATCTGGCGCACAGTGTCGATGCGGTCGCCTTCAAAGAACATGTGCTCGGTACGGCAAAGGCCGATGCCTTCGGCGCCGAACTGCACGGCGTTGAAGCACTGGTCGGGCTGGTCGGCATTGGTGCGGACTTTGAGGCGGCGGAACTCGTCCGCCCACGTCATCAGGTTTTTATAGAGGCTGTAGCTCGGAGCGTCCTTGGGATCGAGCGTCTTTTCGAGCAGCACCTGGATGACCTCGGACGGCTTGGTAGCGATGCGGCCCGGGAAGATGTCGCCCGTCGAGCCGTTCAGCGAAATCCAGTCGCCCTGGCGGATCATGGTGCCCTTGACGACCATTTCCGCCTTGGCGTAGTCGATGTCGAGGGCGTCGCAGCCGACGATGCAGACCTTGCCCATCTGCCGGGCGACGAGGGCGGCATGACTGGTCATGCCACCGCGCTGGGTGAGAATTCCCTGCGCCGCGTCCATGCCGCGGATGTCCTCGGGGGAGGTTTCGATGCGCACGAGGATCACCTGTTCGCCCTTCTTCGCCCACTCCTCGGCGTCGGAAGCATGGAAGACGACGCGGCCCGTGGCAGCGCCGGGGCCGGCGTTGAGCCCGCGCGCCACGGCTTTGATCCCGGCGAGCGCCTTGGGATCGAAGATCGGGCGCAGGAGCTGATTCAGCATCATCGGGTCGATGCGGTCGACAGCTTCGTCCTTGGCGATCAGCTTTTCCTGCACCATCTCGACGGCCATGCGGATGGCGGCGAGGCCGGTGCGCTTGCCGACGCGGCATTGGAGCATCCACAGCTTGGCATTCTGGACGGTGAATTCGATGTCCATCATGTCATGGAAGTGGCCTTCGAGGCGGTGCGTGATCTCGAGGAGCTGCTTCGTGGCTTCGGGCATCTTCTCTTCGAGCGAGGGATACTTGGCGGCACGGTCAGCTTCGGTAATGCCCTGCGCCTGCGCCCAGATCTGCGAGCCCTTGCGCGTGACTTGCTGCGGGGTGCGCGTGCCGGCGACGACGTCTTCGCCCTGCGCGTTGATCAAATATTCGCCGTAAAATACGTTTTCGCCGGTGGCGGGATCGCGGGTGAAGCCGACGCCGGTGGCGCAATTCTCGCCGAGGTTGCCGAAGACCATGGCCTGCACATTGACGGCCGTACCCCACGATTCGGGGATGCGGTTGAGGCGGCGGTAGACGATGGCGCGGTCATTCATCCAACTGCCGAAGACGGCGCCGACCGCGCCCCAGAGCTGCGCGTGGGGATCTTCGGGGAAGTCCACGCCCTTGCGTTCGCGGATGACGGCCTTGAACTGAGCCACCAACTCCTTAAGCTGATCGGCGGTGAGATCGGTGTCCTGTCTGGCGCCGACTTTGCGCTTCATGGCCGCGAGCAGGTGCTCGAAGGGGTCTTCCTCTTCCTTGGATTCGGGCTTCAGATCGAGCACGACGTCGCCGTACATGGCGACGAAGCGGCGGTAGGAATCGTAGGCGAAGCGGGCGTCGCCACTGCGCTTGATCAATCCCTCGACCGTCTTGTCGTTCAAGCCGAGGTTGAGAATCGTGTCCATCATGCCGGGCATGGAGGCGCGCGCGCCGCTGCGCACGGAGACGAGCAGCGGATTCGCCGGATCGCCGAAGCGGGCGTCGGTCAGCGACTCGATGTATTTGATCGCCTGATCGACTTCGGACTTCAGCGTATCGGGATACTGGCGGCCATGGTCATAGAAGTAGGTGCAGACTTCGGTGGACATGGTGAAGCCCGGGGGCACGGGCATGCCGAGCAAATTCATCTCGGCGAGGTTCGCGCCCTTGCCGCCCAACAGCGCCTTCATATCGGCACGCCCTTCGGCGGTACCGTTGCCGAAGGTGTATACGTACTTACTCATAAACTCTACTCGCTCCAGGTGAAGGAAGGTTATTTCAGGAGAACCGCTTTGGCGGTTCTGCTCTGAGACGGGGTTTCGATGCGGAACAGATAGACGCCCGAGGCGGCGCCGTAGCCATCCCAGGCAGTTTCATGGGAACCGGCGGCCATTGTGCCGAGGTTCCGGGTCAGGGTTTCGCGGCCCAGCAGGTCGAAGACGCGAAGTGTTACGGGCGCGGGGGACGGCAGATCGAAGCGGATACGCGCGACGGCGTTGAACGGATTCGGGTAGATGGACGTGACGCGGAACTCGCGCGGCAGCGCCGGGGCGGGTTCGTCCACGGCGGTGACGAAGCTGGTGGCCAGCTTCAGGATTTTATTATAGGGATCGATCTGCATCCGCCGCGGCCAGCCGGTGATTTGCAGGGTGTCGTTGGGAATCAGCGTCCAGCTTTGGGATGCCACGGCGTCGTTCCAGACCGTGAACTCGGTGGTATCGCCCTCCCAACTGATGAGCCGGATGTCGATGGGCATGCGGAAGAGCGTGTTCCACGTCTGGATCTGATTGATCGTGAGGGTGACACCGTCCTGCAAGGTGAGTACGGCGTCGTAGTTGGGATAGCGACGGCCGTAGATCCACGGCTGGAAGAACCAGTCGAGATCGCCGTAGTGCTGCTCGCACTTGGCTTGCCATTCCGTGGTGACGGCAGCGCCGAAGGCGTGCTCCTGGCCGTATTCGCGCCACGCCTGAAAGAAGGCAGTGTCACCCATGACCTGACGGAGCATGTGCATGATACATCCGCCCTTGTCATAGACCGTCCTGCCCCAGTAGAAGTCGGGATCGTAAATGGGGAAGTTTTCCGGCGAGCTGAGCACTCTGCTGTAGAAAGTGCCGACCATGTGATTCATGTAGGCGGCGTGACCGTGGAGGAATTCGAGGCCAAGGGCTTCACAATAGCTGGCAAAACCTTCGTTCAGCCACAGATCTTTAAAATCTCCGCAGGTAACCCAATCGCCCCACCACATATGCGACAATTCGTGAATCAGCAACCAGTCGAAGGTGTGGCCGGGCTGTACGGCGAAGTCCTGATGGGAAACGCAGGTGACGTGTTCCATATCGCCATTGGGCGTCATCACATTGCCGAAGCGGTCGAAGGGATAGGGACCGAAGAGCGCCGCAAAGCTATCGAGCACCGTGGGAATGAGGGCAAAGTGCTCCACGGCAATATCCATGAATCCGGGATAGACGAAGTTTTCAATGCGCGGTCCGGATTCGCGCTGCACTTGAATTTCGTAGTTGGATGCGGCGATGGCGAGTTGATATGTAGAGGACGGTTGATCGAGGCGGTAATGCCAGGTGGTGGTGCCGTCGCCGTTGTTCACGGTATCGACACGGATGCCGACCGAGGCGACCTTGCGGTCCGTGGACACGCGGAACCAGCCCTCAAACAGCACTTTGTCAGTCGGGTCGGCGTAGGACGGCAGCCAGTTGTAATTCACCGGCGGCGGATCGAAGTTAAAGCCCTCGCCCATCGAATAGGCCACGGGAGGACGCCACGGGTCAAAGCCCGGGTCCCAATGAAAGCCACCCCAGGCTTCGATCTTCTTGAGGCACGCCGTGATAAGCGATGCCGACACGGATGGTCTCGGCAAGCGCAAGACGCCGGGGTGAGGAGAATTTGCAGGCTATCGAAGCCGTCGCGAGTGTACGTCACGGAATGGACAACGCCGGTGGTCCAGACGGAATCTACCGTGAGCGCACTTTGTAAGCGGAGGTCGATGCGGCTTAGCGGCAGTTCGTCGGCGACAAGATCGGCCATCATGAAGCCGGATATCACATTAGTGTTGAAATCGAGGCTAAGATGTGGCGCGAGCTTAAGAGTATTGTAGCGGTGCAGGCTGTCTTCGTCCAGGGAAAGCGGCCGGATCCCATGATGCGGACGTTCGGCGGTATGCGAGAGAATGGGATCCCACGGCGACTGCAGGCGCGGGCCAGCCGTGGCTGTGGCGCCGATAAGGGCGACTAAAAGCAGACATCTTAGATACATAAGAAGGTCTCCGCGAGATAAGATGCGAATTTAATAGAATACGAATCCCGCGGCGCATTGTCAAGTCCTATTATTCACAAGAGGAAGCGGAAGTAGGATGATAAGACGAGCCTCCCACCCCCCCTATCCCCGCCGTCAAGGGGGGGAATTCTCAATGGGAAAGCTTGCGATTCCAGCGGAGGTCGGGAAGGCGCAGCGGAGCGGATTGCAGCGGGACCGCGGCCGGTCGGAGATCCACGGGCGAGTCCTCGTCGAGCAGGGCTACGACCTCGTAGTACCGCTGCAGGAAAAAGTCGTCAAGATCCACGAAGAGTGTGTCGCGGGTGCGGAAGATTTCATGGAAGGTTGAATCGGCCATTGTGGGGCTGGCAAGCACGGCATAGCCGCGGGCTGCGGGCAGCGCGTTCCACGAGAGGCGGACGCCGGGGGATGCAACTGTAATCACAAGATTGCGTACCGGAGCCGTCCGTGGACGCATGGCGCCGGAAACACGGATCGTGCGCAGCCGCCAGTACCAGTCGCCCGAAAACTCGAAGCGCAGCACAACGGATTTCTGCCCCGCCATCCAGGCGAGGTTATCGGTAGTGGTCTCCCCTTCTTCCAGGACGCCGCCACCCTGGCGCGGCACTTTCCAAGCAATGAAGGGGAAGGTCTGGCCGCCGTCCGTGCTGCCCATGACGCGGGCGACAGCCGGTTCGGCATCAGCAACGCGTAGGTAATGCCAGAAGCTCAGTGTGGCGGTTTGCAGCGCGGAACAGTCGAAGGGATCCGTGGTGAACTGCACGCTCTCGCCTCCACCGTGCAGTTCCAACGCCGGGGCACGCTCGGGATAGCAGGTCAGCGCCCACGAGCCGTCGCCGGAAATGTGGGATTGCAGGGCGGCACGGCTCATTGTGGCGGGGTCGCAATCCAGTGGCCGTCGGGGATCAATCTTCAGCGTGAGCGTATCTTCAGCCGTTTCAGCCTCGGAGTGCAAGGGCGAGGCATCGGTGGCGCGAATGCGGAAATGCACGGTGCCGCCAACGGCGACGGCAGGCAGCGCGGCGTGATAGAGGCCGTCGGCAAAAATCAGGGGCAGCGTACGGATGACGCCTTCGCCGAAGTGATAACGCAGTTCAGCCGAGGCAATGCCACTCGCATCCTGAATATCGGCGACGAGGTGAATCGACCGCGTCACGGTGTGGGATTGCGTCAGGATTTCGGCATGGATGACGGGCGGCTGAATATCGGCCGAGCAGGCAATCCCGAAGAAGGCCAGCATGTCGCGCACGACGCGGATGCGCGTGGAAGGATACTGCCCATCCACCAGGAAGCCGAGTTCGATGGAGCTGCCGATAGCGCGATACGTTGCGCCCGCGTAAGCCACGCAAAGCGGATAGGACGCGCCGCTGCGCGCGTTGCGCAGAAGCACGACCGCGCCGGAATCGGCGGCGAGGCGGTCGATAAAATTGTTCTCGCCCGAGTACGCGAACTGGCTGCCGGCCAGGACCGAACCGTCCTCGCCCATTACCGGGCCGGCGTCGGCGCTGCCGTCGCTGATGCCGCGAATCTGAAAATAGGGATGCAGCGCGGTGCGCGGATCGAAGACCCAGACGTCGCCGCCTTCCCAATACGCATTGCCGCCGCCGTCGAGGTACTGGCGCAACCGCTCCGCATCGGCTGCGGGCAGCGGTACGGCATTAGGGAAGATGCCGCAAAATACCCACACGGAAGCGTAACGGAAGAGGTCTTCGGGCAGGAGCGCGCCGCGTTCGAAGCCGACCCCGAGCGCGCTGAGTGTGGCGGCAATGGCGTCCACCTGCTGCGGCTGCGAATCGAGGACATAGAGAAACACCGGTACCTGCCCGACGCGCACGCGGTCCCAGCCGCCTTCGAGGGGTATATTCACGGCGGAATCACGCCAGGTGAATTCGAGCGGAAAGCCGGGGGCAACACCGGCGGCGGGCTGAACCCGCGCGATTACAGTGACGCTGTCGCCCGCAGCCAGCAGTGGGAGTGAGCCGCTTCCCGCGCGGATTTGCACTTGCGGCGGAACGTCGAAGAGCCGCCACCCAAACTCGCGTACGGGTTCGCTGCCGGAATTGCGGAAGCGCAGGTGAAGTCCCAGCCGTTCGCCGCCTTCGGCGCGGCCATCGCCGTCGCCGGAATCCTCGATCAAGACGCTGCCCAGGAACACGAGACGCGGGGCATGCAGGGTGAGCGGCTGAATCCAGCGGTTGCTGTCGCCGCTCGCGCTTATGTAAACGACCGTCAGCAGCACGAGGGCTTGATCGGAAACGGTATCGGCCACAGTGAACGGCAAAGTCGTCGTCAGCCAGAGACTGTCACCGCGATTGATGACAGGCACCGGGATGACTTGCGGAGTGATTGAAATTCGCGGATCCGTGGCAGTGACACTCAGAGTGCCGGCGTAGGAATTGACACCGCCCAGGTTTTGAAGCTGTACTGAAAGCGCGCACGCTTCGCCGCGATCGGGCAAGGCGTCGTTATCACCGGCAGGATCACTGACACGGACGGCGCGGAGTTCGAGCGCGGGCCGGTCGCTCGAAACCACGGCCACGGTTCCGAGGTAGGGCACGGCGTTGGACGCGGTGACGGTGACGTCGAGCGTGGCGGCGGCGCTCATGTAGACAGGAAAGACCGCGCTGCCGCTCGCGTCGGTACGAAAGACCTGATAATAGCCGGGGGTGCGGGTCGTGACGCAGATGTCCGCGCCGACGACCGGCGCCGTTCCGCGGCGCACGTTGATGGTTAACTCGCGCGCGCCGATCAGCAATGTCTGCGCGTGGGTGACGTTCAGCGTTTGCGGCACGGCGGTAAAAACGCGCATTGACGGATCGCCCAGCAATATGAATTGCTGAATGGTCTCTTCGGTGAGCCCTCCCGCCGCTTGCGGGAAGGCCTGCGCTTCGGCGAGGCGGCCCAGATCGGCGGCGAGGCCGAGCCGTTCGAGGTGTTCGGCGAAGACACCACGCAAAGCCGCGAGACCGATGGTATCCGAACGCAGAAACGCCGTGTTCTCGGTGGCGCCGAAGTACGCGATGGGACCGTACATTCCAGGGCGCATGAGCCACTGTTCGGCGAAGGACGCACCGGGATAATCGAGATCGGCGGTGGCGCAGGCGACGGAAATCACAACCGGGGCGCTGGTGGCGATAAGCCGCGGAAGCGTAGATGACGTGAAATCCGGCTCGACCGAGGACCAACCGCCGGCACTGCCATGCCCGATATAAAACACCCACTGGCGGCCCGCGTTCAGCGAACCGAGTAACAGGTCAAGGGATCCGGTCTGCGGCTGCTGCAGGCGGTCGACCGGGGTCAATCCTGAGGATTGAAGGAGATTGCTGACCGCCGTCCCATGCTGCGGGTCGTACCAGACGGAACTCGAAAATACCGTGCCGCTCTCGATGGGGGAAAGTTGCGCGTCGCGCTCGTAAGCCAGCAAACGCGTTACCCAGATTTCACACTCGGATGCGTTACGGCACGGCAGGCGGCCCACGGAAATGTCGGGCAGATAGTCCGTATCGGTGCGCAGGCTGTAAGGATGATCGGTGAGGCTGTTATCGACACCGTAGAAAGCAGGGACGAAATCCACGTCGCCGACGATGAGCAGATAGGCCGGGGGCGCGCTGAGGCTGTCACAGATCTGGCGAATGCGCGCACGGAGGACTTCGGGGCTATTGGCGGTGGCGGAATAAATGAGCGTGCGGACGGGCAAGCCCGAGCGGGTTTTCCAGGCGATGAGCGGCTCGAGCGCGGCTTGAAACTGCGGCTCCGTGACGATCAGCAGCCGCGGTGAGCGCGGCGGTGGGAATGGATTGTCATGGCCGGGATTGATGACGCACGCGCGTACCATCGGTTGCAAAGGGTCCGCGGCGACAGCGGTAGCCGTGCGCGACGCGGCGCGGCGCATCGTAACGGCCACGCGAATGCGGGTGCAGACCGTCCAGATTCCAGTGGCGGGATTCACCGACACCGGATGGAAGGTCACGAGAGTCATCGGCGTCGCTCCCATTTCACCGTGCAGGGAGATCTTCGGCCGGTTCTGACGGATAGGAAGTGGCTGACTTGTAATAGTCCGGGCTGGCAATGCGCACGGGCGCGGCGCTGGTACGTGATTGCGGTTCGGGAGCCGGGCGTGACTGTCCCCATGATTTCTCGACCGTCTCCATTTCCAGAATCACCAGGCGCGGCTCGCGGCCGGCGAGTTCCAGCCACACGGATTTTTCCGGCAACTCGGGCCAACCGGGGCGGGCGGTGACGCTCATGCCTCCTGCCGAGAGCGCCGTCCAAGTCAAGCCGCTTTCCGATAAACTGTCCAACTCCAGCGCGCCAAGGCGGAATTCGAGTACCACCGCGCGGCCGGAGCTGGAGATCAGCGTTACTCCCGCCGGGCCGGAAGCGCCGGGCGCGAGCACAACACTTGCGGCCTGCAGCCCCGGGATGAAGGCAAGCAACAACAAGGCGGCAGCGAAATGGACGCGGCGAATGGGCATCGGTTGGAGCCTGGCAACATGAATTCGGAGAATGGACACTGCCAGACACCTGTGCAAAATTCCGGCCCAAATCAGGCAAAAAAACAGGTCACCGGCAAGAGCCGGTGACCCTGAAAAATCGCATTCCGAAAGAAACTTATTCTGGTTTCAAAATCACAACATGCAGCGCCTGATGTCCTTTGGGGCCGGGCACTTTTTCAAAGCTCACGCGGTCACCGGGTTCGAGCACACGATAGCCTTTTCCGGCGATGGACGAGAAGTGGACAAAAATATCCTCCCCGCCCGCGGATTCAATGAATCCAAATCCCTTTTTCTGCGAAAACCATTTGACGATGCCGGTATCCGACACCTGCCCGGATGTTCTAATTCCTGGCATTATCCCCTCAGATTAAATAAAGCGGCAGTGATCAGCGTTCTTCGCGCACGGGCGGCAGATGCTCCAGAATGCGTTCCGGCGCCGCCATGTATTGCAGCCGATACGCGGCGTAGTGCTCGGCGGAATGCAGCAATTCCTGTTTTTCCGCGGCGGAGAGATCCCGTTTTTTCACGGCAGGAATGCCCGCCCACAATTCTCCAGAGGGAATCCGCGCGCCTTCGCGGACGACCGATCCGGCGGCGACGAGGCTCTGGCCGCCGATGACGGCATGGTCGAGGATTCGCGCGCCGATGCCAATCAAACAGCCACGACCCAGGGTACAACCATGCAGCACGGCGGCATGGCCTACGGTTACGTCATCCTCGATAATCAGCGCGGCATCGCCGACGTTGACATGGCAGATGACCCCATCCTGCAGATTAACGCGGCAACCGACACGGATGCGGTTGACATCGCCGCGCACAATCGCTCCAAACCAAACGGAAGACTCGGCGCCAATCTCGGTATCGCCGATCACCACGGCCCCGGGTGCAATCCAGGCGGTGCGGTGAATTTTCGGATAGTGCCCTTCATACGGCAGAAGAATCGGTTGTTGCATAACGCTTATACGATCTGACTCCAGTTCAAGTTGCAGGATTCACCGCAAAAAGTGAATTCAGTTGGGGACTTCGTAATTTTATCGTCCAACCGCGTGGTTATCGATGGGTTGGACATCGGCCTCAGCGACCACGATGACCGAGTCCATTTGGAAATTGATGGTTGCGTTGGATGTGCCAGTCGGGGCGCGCACCTGCACGTAGCGAAGGTTGCCGGGGAAGGTGACCGCCGCCGGCGCAGATTGCCACGGATCCCATTCAACCACATCGAGGTCATCAAACCACGCCAGGCCCTCGCCACTGGCGGGCGCGTGCAGGTTCATTTTCACGCCGAACCAATAGACGCCCGCCCGCGCGGTTCCATTGATCCAGTAGCGGGTCCAATTGTAGGTACCGGCGCGAGCACCGCCGGGGACGAAGATATCGAGAGCCGCACTGCCGGACCGGGCCGCGTAGGTTTCCATTTGAAAATATTCGTCGAGCGTGTTGCTGCCGGAGACCCAACCCATGATACTATAATCCGAGGATGCTTTGCAGGGTTGGCGATAGAGCAAGTTGGTGCTGACGCTATTGCTGCCGCCGCCGGCCCGGTTCAAGCGGATGCTGCGGATGCCGCTATTCGAGTCGGAGGAATCGTATTTTTCGTAAGCGCTGTTCAGGTCCCAGGGGGTCGCGCCTTCGCCTTCCATGCTGCCAAACCAGAGCGCGTCATGCCCGAGCCGATAGAAGAATTCTTCGCCGCCCTGCACGGACATCTGGGCGAGGTAGCCGTTCCAGCCGACAAAGTAGGGCGCGGACACCGCAAAGCCGTCGCGGTCTTCCAAGGGAAGCACGGCGTTGCGCGGGGCGCCGAAGCGCTGTGCGTTCTCGTTGTTCAGCACAATGATCGCCGAGTCGGCCCCGGACGAACGCACCAGCCAGGTCTGAAAACCGGTGGACATGGCCGAAAGATAATCGAGAATCGAGGTGCCCAATTTGCCCGTTGCCGGGGTGGGGATATAACGGTTGATGTAAATTGGATGGACAGCGTAGCCGGAAGCGCCACCGGGATTCGACAGCGTGCCTGTGACGGCCATGGATACGAAGGTTTCCGAATATTCCTGGTCGAAGGCGAAGTTGCCCATACTGTGCGCGATCAACTTGCCCTGATACGCCTCGAAGCCCTGCACTACATGTGGATGGTGATTGACGACGACGTCGGCGCCGAGGTCGATGGCATATCGTTGCAGCACGGCGTCGGCGGTATCGGGCAGCAGGTCATACGCATAGGCTTGCAGCGGTTCTTCTTCATCTTCGATACCGAGGCGAGCGCGCAGCGCGGGTTCGAGGGAATATTCGGTGCCGGTGTGCGACTGCACAATGACGATATCCGCCACCGCGCGAGCCGCGGGGACAGCCAGTTCGATATTACGGCGGTCCCACATGGCAAAACCGGGACGGCCGGGGGCAGCGCCGAGGAACGGCTGTTCGTTATCCCATGAGCCGTCGCGATTGCAGAACGACAGTACGGCGACACACATGCCATCCTTGGTGTAGAACACCGGCTGGCGCGCGATCTCGTCGTTGCTGCCCGCGCCGTTGGCCAGAATCAAGACGGAATCGAGGACGTGCTTGGTCTGGTTCATCCCCGGTTCCATGTAGTCCATATTGTGATTGTTGGCCAGCGCGACATAGTCGAATCCGGCGAAGGCCAGCGCGCCCACATATTCCGGGCGGCTCTTAAAATAAATCGATTTCGTGGGGTGGTGGGTGGTGTACGTCGTCAGCGGACACTCGAGGTTGCACATCGCCAGATCGACGGACGAGACCAGCGGCTGCACCTTCGCGAAAATCGCGTTCACACCCTGATTGGGAATGATGCCGCCGGTTTCATAGCGGCGCGCCATCATCACGTCGCCGGAGAAGAGCATGGTGATGCGGCGATCGACCGTAAAAGCGGTATCCCGCACCTGTTGCACGATCCAGTCGACGCGTTCCGCCGTATCGGTAATGGAAAGACTGACGGAATACGCGCCCTGACTGGCATAGCGGTGAACCGGATTGGCTTCAAAGGAAATTGTACCGTCGCCGAAGCTCCACTGTTGCTGATAAAGCGGACCTTCGGGGTCGCAGCCCATTGAGCAGAAGGTGACTTCCATCGTGTCGGCCGCGGGGTAGCCGGTGATCTGCCAGCGGAAGCGGGCGATGGGAGGCAGGCTGACAGTGCCGGTGGCGTCGCGGATTTCGTCGACGCGCATGACGCCGGCGGCGTGGGCTCCGTCATTATCGTTGGAGTAGAGTAGTGAGACAATTTCGGGGTAGTAGCCGTAGCGGGCCTTGAAATCGTCGCCGACGGGAAGGTCAACAGAGACCCACGTATTGGTGGCAAACCAACCCTGATAGGTGACGCTCCAGGCGTTGGAGCGGCGCATTTCGCTGCCCCAGAGCGGATACCACAGTTCATTCGCCGAGTCGGCCAGACCGAAGGCTTGATTGTCGCCGGGAGTCATGCCTTTGATAATGACGCGCCAAACGGTACCCGCCAGGAGGGAGACGGTGTCGATGGGCTGCCGTTTCCAGGTGTTGCCATTCAGTTCGAGGCTATGACCAGTTGCGCCCGAGGCATGATCGGTATCGATGGCCCACGCATTGGGGGCCCGGTCTTCCGCAGCGGAGTAGCTTTCCAATTCGATGGCGCCTTCAAAATCCTCAATGACGGCATAATTTTCGGGCGTGCCCTGTACCCAGCGGCCGGTAAGATAGTAGAACGCGCGGGAATGGGCCGTGACAAAGGTATCGGCTTCGAGCCAGGTGTTCGCATCGTGCACGACGGCGGCAATCGTGGCCGTGGCCGGATCGGCCTCGAGGGAGCGGTAAATGACCCACTCCTCCACCCCCGGCGCAGCCCACCATGTCAAGCGAATTGTGCCGCTTTCGGGCTTAATCACGAGCGCATAGAGCGTGTCGCACTGGTCGAGGGATGAGGCTCCATGCCGGCCGCGTTTACGGGCGGCTTCGGCGGGAAGAGTCAACAGCGAGCCCATACATACGGTAGCAAGTACAATCCACAGTATGAAAGATCGGATCACGGCAGTTCTCACACAAGAAATTGCTTAGTCCTTTAAGAAAGAACATTACAGGCGTCCTGTCAAGTAGCGATGCAGGTAAGGTAATCGAAACGCGAAAGTAGTTGTCCCTGTTAACATGACACTTAGGCCAAGTACGCCATGAATGACTGGGAATCGTTACTCTCGGGAGGCGTCACTGCCATGAGATTATGGCTTTTAGACGAGACTTTTCGCTGGTTCGGCGGTTCAGAAAAAGTGGTGATTGCCGACGGGTATCCGGACACCCCGTTGAATCACGTTACTGCTCCATTTCACATTATTTGATCTATAGAACCGTCTGTAGAATTTTCGGCACAAACGCCTATGATTAAAAGGATTATGTATTTGGGATGAACCTCCATTGACAAGTGGATCCAGGTGTTTGGGCACGTATGTGCAAATTTATTGCCGAAACTGAGATTTGTCTGTGCTAAACCCGACCGACCGGGGCCATTTTTTCCTTGCATTTTGTGCAGGAAAGGTTTAGATTTTAATGATAAGGCATGACGGTTGTGCCTCTGCCTCAATGTTTCCACCAGCCTGACTAATCCGCAGCAGACCGCTTTCCCGCACGTTACCCCGTATGATTACCAAAGACGAGATTGTAAAGAACTGGCTGCCGCGCTATACCGGCACGGCGCTGCATGAGTTCGGGCAGTACATTTTACTCGTGAACTTCATCAACTATGTCGAGAGGTTCGCGCAGGAAAATGACTGCGAAATTCGCGGAATTGGCGGGCCGATGCAGACCGCG
The DNA here is from genome assembly GCA_963735175.1 of uncultured bacterium. Taxonomy (GTDB): domain Bacteria; phylum Electryoneota; class RPQS01; order RPQS01; family RPQS01; genus CAVTJX01. The sequence continues at coordinate 219,501 of CAVTJX010000016.1, forward strand.
ACCAGCAGGGACGGCATCACCATCATCAATTTCGGCATCGGTTCGCCGAATGCCGCCACGTTGATGGATTTGCTGCTGGCCATCGAGCCGAAAGCCTGCCTGTTTCTGGGCAAGTGCGGCGGGCTGAAGAAGAACCTTACGACCGGCGACTTCATTTTACCCATCGGCGCGCTGCGGGAAGGGACGATGCTGACGCATTACTTCCCCGCGGAAGTCCCGGCGCTGCCGTCGTTCCTGTTGCACAAGACCGTAGCGCAGGTCATCAGCCGCCACAACCGGCCATATTATACTGGCACGATCTATTCGACCGACCGACGCGTGTGGGAGCATGACGAGAAGTTTAAAGAGTATCTGAGCTACGTCCGCGCCATCGCCATCGACATGGAAACAGCGGCGATCTTCCTGGTCGGCTTTGCCAATCACATTCCCAAGGGCGCGTTGCTGTTGGTTACGGATCTGCCGTTCGTCCCCGAAGGCGTGAAAACAGACCGGTCGGACGCGAAGGTGACGGCCGACTACCTGGATCTGCATTTGCAAATCGGCGTCGAGTCGCTGCGCGATTTACAGGCCAGCGGCGAAAGCGTAAAACATCTGAAATATTAGTCTGGCGGCGGTTGAGCGACGCGCTCCCGCCTTTTTGACGATCATCGGCCCGCGTAAATCCCACGCAACAGGAATTTCCCTCATGGCATCATCCCCCGAGGACGTGGCAACCCCTGCCAAGAAGAGACCGCGCTCCAAGTTCCCCCAGAGCTTCTGGGTGGCGAACACGATGGAGATCTTCGAGCGGCTCGCCTGGTACGGCTTCTTTGCCGTCTCGTCGCTCTACATCACCGGCTCCCGGGCCGAAGGCGCGCTCGGCTTCACCTCCGAGCAGCGCGGCCTGCTGCAGGGGATCGTCCCGTTTATTCTCTATCTCCTGCCGGTTTTGTTTGGCGCACTGGCGGACCGCTTCGGCTACAAGAAGACCTTCATCGTCGCCTATTCGGTGCTCGTCCCGGCATATTACCTGCTGGGTAAGTTTACCGCCTTCGGCACGTTCTTCATGGCGTTCCTCTTCGTGGCGGTAGGCGCGGCGATCTTCAAGCCGGTAATCACCGGCACGGTAGCCCGCACGACGGACGAGACAAATTCCTCGATGGGCTTCGGCATCTTTTACATGATGGTGAACATCGGCGGATTTATTGGCCCGATTGTGGCCGGATTCGTGCGCGTGCGCTACGGCTGGGACTACGTGTTCATCGCCTCGGCGTTCTGGATCGCCTGCAACTTCCTCTGGCTGTTCCTGTTCTACAAGGAACCGACCACGGAAGCGGGCAGCGGCAAGAAGCGCACCATCGGCCAGGTGCTGGGCGGGATCGTGGAAGTGCTGGGCAACGGCCGCCTGTTCATCATGGTCTTCGGCCTGCTCATCATGCTCATGCTCTCGGGCCGCGTTCTGAGCTGGGGCACGCTGGGCGTGCTGGCCGGCATCTGGGTGCTGATCAATTTTCTCGTGGACATTCCGCTGCGGGCGCGCCAGCGCCGCGGCGCCAACGCCACCGGCCTGATGGCCCCAATGAAGCTCGGCAACTGGAAATTCGCCGTCTATCTGTTGATCCTCTCCGGCTTCTGGACCTCGTTTAACCAGATTTTCCTGACGCACCCCGAGTTCATCCGCGACTTCGTGGACACCAGCGACATGGTGCGCTCGGCGCGGAAGTGGTTCGGCGACGATTTCGCGCGCAATCTCGCGGTCGTAAACGAGGACATGGTCAAGGCGCAGATCGGCCCGATGATCAGCGACCAGGCGAGCCGGATCGACACGCGGATTGCGGCGATCCAGAGCGGCGCTTACCTCGCGGCCTTCGATACGATTCCCGGCAACGAACTCGCCGTGACGATTCCGCCGCGCAATCTGCGGGTGGACACCGCGGCCATTAAGCCTGTCATGCGGGAACTGTGGGGCTTCAACCTGCGTGTGCCGACAGATACGTTTGCCACCGGCATCGGCATGCTGCCGATTCACACGTTGAAGCTGGATCCCGCCGCGGGCGCGAGCGTACTGCAGACGCTGCAGGCCACCGCTCCGGGCGCGGCCCGCGATTCGATCCTGCGCGAAGCGCTGTATAAGCTGAGCGGCGTGACCGCCACGCCGGCCACGGCGGGCGAATTCTCCGTCAATCCCGCCGACCAGGTGATCGCGCTTCCGGTCGCGGCGAAGATCGACTCCTTCCACCAGGTGCGGCCGCTGAATGCAGCGGCAGATGACCTATCTGCTGGCCGGTGTGGCTTACGCCAATCCCGAAGAACTCGGCGTGACGACACACAACTTCGCCGAGACGTACCGCCAGGTCAATCCGGAATACATCATCAACATCGACGCCGGCGCGATCGTCATCTTCCAGGTGCTGATCTCGTGGCTGATCGGCTTCCTCGCTCCGCTCACGGCGATGGTGATCGGCATTGTTATCGCCGCCATCGGCATCGGCATGGCGGCCTGGACCTACACCGGCTGGTTGGTCACGCTGGCGATCACCATCTTCGCCTTCGGCGAGATGGCGGCGTCGCCCAAGAGCCAGGAATACGTAGGCCGCATCGCGCCGTCCAACAAGGTGGCGATGTATATGGGCTTTTACTTCTGGTGCGTGGCGCTGGGCAATATTTTCGGCGGTCTGCTCTCCGGTCAGCTTTACGGCTCGCTGGCGCGCGACGCCGGAAGGCCGGACATCATGTGGATGATCTTTGGCGGCCTCGGTCTGCTCACCGCCGTCATTCTCGTGCTGTATGACCGGCTGATCATCGGCAAGGGCGAGATGCGATAGACGAAGGAACCCAATCCATGAAAACCAGTGAAAAATTGACGGCTCTGCGCCGGTTGATGAAGCGGAACAAGATTCACGCCTACCTCGTTCCGAGCACCGATCCGCACCAGAGTGAATATGTTCCTGCCCTCTGGCGGCGGCGCGAGTGGCTGTCGGGTTTCACCGGCAGCGCGGGCGATGTGGCGATTACCGAACACAAGGCGGCGCTCTGGACCGATGGCCGCTATTTTCTGCAGGCCGAAGCGCAGCTGCGCGGCAGCGGCATCACACTGATGAAGCTGGGCGTACCGGGCACGCCGTCCATCACGGGCGTGGCTCGGCAAGCAACTGAAGACGCGGCAGCGCGTGGGCGTTGATCCGCGGCTGCTTCCGCTATCCCAGTTTTTACGGTATCAGACCGAACTGGCCGCAGCCGGAATCGAGCTTGTCAACGTGGAAGCGAATCTCGTCGATGCGCTGTGGGACGACCGTCCCACGCCACCAATGGCGCCGATTCAGGTTCATCCGTTGCAATTCGCGGGCGAGCGTTTTCAGGATAAGCTGAAACGGGTGCGCAAGGCGATGAGCGAAGCCGGGGCGCAGGCGCATGTCGTGGCGGCGCTGGACAGCATCGCCTGGCTGTTCAATATTCGCGGCGCGGACGTGCTGCATAACCCGGTGGTGATCGCCTACGCCATCGTCACGCACAAGACGGCGACGCTGTTCGCCCTCCTTGAAAAAGTGACGCCCGAAGTGCGCGCGCAATTCGGGCCAACGGTGGACATTAAGCCTTATGCCACGTTCCGCGCGGCGCTGGCGCAACTCGGACGGATGAACACGACGGTGTGGGTCGATCCGGCGACGACCAACCAGTGGATCGCGGATCTGCTTTCCGTGAAGGCGACGCTGCTGCAAAAGGAATCGCCGATCGTGGCGATGAAGGCGGCAAAGAACGCGGCGGAAATTCGCGGCATGAAGCAGGCCCACATCCGCGACGGCGTGGCGATGGTGCGTTTCCTGAGCTGGCTGGACAAGGCCGTGGGCAAGGAACCATTGACGGAAATTTCCGTCGCTGACAAACTTGAAGGAATTCGCGGCAAGAGCCGCCGTTTCCAGGGTGTGAGCTTCGATTCCATCGTCGGCTATGCCGGGCACGGCGCGATCGTGCATTACAGCGCGACTCCGGCGACGGACGCGCGCATTCAAAAGCGCGGGCTGCTGCTCGTCGATTCGGGCGGACAGTACCTGGACGGCACGACGGACATCACGCGCACGATTGCCCTCAGCAATCCGACACCCGCGCAGAAGGACCAGTTCACGCGCGTGCTGAAGGGTCACATCGCGGTTGCCACGGCGGCATTCCCGGCGGGCACGGCGGGGCGGCAGCTCGACACGCTGGCGCGCAAGGCGCTGTGGGACGCGGGCTACGACTACGCGCATGGCACGGGTCACGGTGTGGGCGCGTACTTAAGCGTTCATGAAGGCCCGCAGTCGATTTCGTATTCACGCGAGGGCGTTCCGCTGCTGCCGGGCATGGTGCTCTCGAACGAGCCGGGCTATTATGAAACGGGCCACTACGGCATCCGCACGGAAAACCTCGTCTACGTGGTGAAGGATGAGGCGCACACGAACGGCGAGCGGCCGTGGTACAGGTTCGAGAATCTCACCCTCTGCCCGATTGACCTACGGCTGGTTGATCCACACCTCTTAACTTCCTCAGAAATCCGCTATTTGAACGCGTATCACACGATGGTCAAACGCACGTTAACCCCGTTACTCGACCATCAGGACGCGTTGTGGCTGGCCCGCGCGACCAAGCCGATCCGGTAGAGTTTACCACCACCCAGAATGAAGAAGGGACACGATGATCGTGTCCCTTCTTCATTCAATATTTAACAAATGTCATTCGCCGTTAAGCGGTTTACGCTTCCGGCTTCGCTACTAGGATCCGTTGCACCGCGCCGCGGGCGACGCTGTGGTAACAGTCCTTGAATTCCTCGAACAGCTCCTGCGCCAGTAACCGTGTTTCGGGGTTGGTGTGCAGGGCGCGGTAAAGCGGGCGCAGATATTTGGCGCGGCCGACTTCGCCGAGGAATGCGCGGATCCGGGGGAAGGTTTTCTGATAGCCGCTGGCCACGGCGATGCAGAACCACGGCTGCAGGATCTCATCGTTGCCCTGGGTCTCGATTTCGAAGAGCCGCTCGATGTGCCCGCAGTCGTCGTAAGAGAGCTTTTGCGGAAGTTCCTCGAGGAAGAGCACTTTCTGATGAACGATCCACGGCTTGATAGTGGCTGCCAGATCGCGCTCGCCCTTGTCCCAGCGTGCCCGCGCCTGCCGCACTTCGTCGATGAGGTGCGAGGTAAACGTCGGCGCTGTGGCGGGCAGATTTGGAAGGTGGATCCACGAATCGAGGTTCACCTTCTTCACCGCTTCGGGCAGATGACTCTTCAGGTACTCTACGAACTGGTCGGTGGTGATGGAGGTGAACTTGAAGTCGTTGATGTAGCCGAGGATGAAACGGTCGAAGACGTCGCGGCCCACCGCACGCTCGATCTCCATTAGAAGCAGGAAGCCCTTTTCATAGGGCACGGACGAAAAGACTTCGTCAGGGTCCATGCCTTCAAGGTTCGTCTTCAGTTTGGTGTAGGGTGAGTCGAGACCGAAGACCTTCATGGATTCCAGCAGGTCGTGGCGGCCGTTTACGGCCTGCAAATTGGCGAACTCGAGGCCGTAGAGCCGTTCGATGATGCGCCGTTCGGCATAGACGGTCCAGCCTTCGTTCAGCCAGAAATCCTCCCACGTCGCGTTGGTGACGAGGTTGCCCGTCCAGGAATGCGCCAGTTCGTGGGCGACCACGGCTACCAGCGAGCGGTCCCCGGCGATGAGCGTCGGCGTGAGGAAGGTCAGCGTGGGATTTTCCATGCCGCCGTAGGGGAAGGACGGCGGCATCAGCAGCAGGTCAAAGCGGTCCCATATATACTCGCCGAACAGCGCTTCCGCGCCCTCGATCATGCCATCGACTTCGGCGAATTCCCAGGCCGCGGCTTTTACCGTTTCAGGCTCGGCAAAGACGCGGGAACGCGCGCCGATTTTTTCGGCCACGATGTTACCCGCAGCCAACGCGAACAGATAGGAGGGAATCGGGTGGCGCATGTGGAAACCGCACATTGTGGCATCGGTTTCATGCACGATCTTCTTCGCTTCGGCGGCCATCACGGCCGTGAGGGCGCGCGGCACGCGCAGCGTGGCGTCGTACGTGAAGCGGACGGCGGGGGTGTCCTGGCAAGGAAAGACGCTGCGCGCGAGAATCGCCTGGCACTGGCTGAACATGAAGGGATGCTTCTTTCCCGCCGTCTGTTCGGGAGCGAGCCATTGCAGGGCGGCGGCTTGCGGCGACGTGGCGAAACGGATGCGCAGACCGGAGAGTCCCTGCGCGCCGGAAATGCGCAGCACGCGGCCCAGCACATTTTCCTCGCCGAAGCTCCACGACAACGAGCGGCGGTCGCCGTTCAGCGGAATCACCGAATCCACCAGGATGTCGCGCGTGTCGAGTTCCAGCGTTTCGCCGATGGGCTGTGTGAAGTGGTAATCGGCCCAGCCGCGCAGCACATGCTTGTCGAAATCCACGTCGAGATTGAATTCGACGTGCCGGATCTGGGCCGCGCCGGGCACCCAGCAGGAATGGGGATCTTTGTAGGCCATCGTTGCCACCCTATCAAAAGTTGATTCTGGAATCCAGAGTACACGCGCCCAAAATTGCCACTCTCGATATCCGAAAACCGGATTTGCCCCGGCCTCGCCGTGTATCCTCTTGTCGATCTACGGAAGATCGTGAATTGGCCACGATTGTCAAGCGAGCGCGGGTTGTCTGCTGGATGAGGTTAGGATTTGAGTTCGCCCTGAATACGAAACAGCCCCGCAAGGGGCTGTTTTTGTTAGAGCGGATGACGGGGCTCGAACCCGCAACAACCGGCTTGGGAAGCCGGTACTCTACCATTGAGTTACATCCGCAGGGTTTTCGGCCCCAATATAGGAAAGCCTGTCCCATAAAGTCAAGGGGTCCCTGCGAATGCGGAAGAGAATGGCGGCCCGGAGCATCGCCCGGTCATAGATGTTCAGGCGGGGACGGACGGCTCGTGGGGAGCGTGCTCAAGTTCCATCGTATCCAGATGTTTCGTCACATCGCGGACGGCATTCATGAGCATGGAAAACCCGATGTGGTATGCCGCCGCGAGGATACTGCCGAAGATCACACCGACCCCGGCGACACGGATCACCCCTCCCCCCAATACGAGCATACCCACCCCCAGCAGCGGTCCGAAGACCGCGATGAGATAGCCCATCGATTCCAGAATCCGGGCGATGCGCTCGAAGCGCTGCCATGAAAACGGGACCTCCATACGAACCTCCTCTTGCAAATGGTCTGTGTCAGACCTTTTCCAGAATCTGTTCCGGGTTCGGCGGCAGCCGGTTGGCAGATCGTTTATCTTCCTGCCACGGCGGCAAAAACCAGATCAGGAACACCAGGATCGCGACCGGCAGCAGAAAGAGCAGCAGCGCCGCAAGCCCCCCTTCCCGCCCCACCATCCCGAGCTTGTAAATGGTAAATCCACGGAAGCTCTTGGAGAAGAGCTGGCCGCCAATCACGACATTCCAGCGCATGAAGAAGATTCCGACCTGCACCAGCGCACCCACCAGCCAATAAATCGCCAGGCGCGAGGAGGCGGAGATGCGCGCGACCTGAATCGTCCCCAGCAGGATCAGCGGAATCAACGTGCCCAGCGCGAGTTGAAACACCATATGGGTTTCGAACAACCGCCCGTGCACCAGCGCATACAGAATATCGAACGATTCCTCGGCGGCATACGTGCGCTGGATTACGTCCAGTCCTTCCAGCGTAAAATCGATGATGAAAAGGTAGAAGAGGTAACGCGCCAGCGTGTCGAGGCACTCCATGTTCTGCGCCACGCCGCGAATCTTGTTGCTGATGAGGTAGATCAGCATGACCAGCGCAATGCCGGAGACGATGGCGGAAAAGAGGAAGATCACCGGCATCAGCACGCTCGACCACCACGGATTGGCCTTGATCGAACCGAAGATAAATCCCACATATCCATGCAGCAGAAACGCCGACGGGATGCCGATGATGGTGATGACGCGGATCGCGGATTCGTCGAAACGCACGGCGGGTTCGGAAATATCGCGCACGCCCAGAGTCAACAGGCGGTAAATGCGACTGCGTCCGCCGCGCCGTTCGCGCGACCAGACCACAAAATCGCGCCGGTACTCGAACCAGAGTTCGAGCAGCAGCACGACCAGCAAATACCACATATACACGAAGCCGAACATAGCCATGGCGGAAGTCAGATGCGGCGTGACGAGAATTTCCCAGAAGCGCCACGGCTTGGAGAGATGAGCCAACAGCGGCAGCGGCGCAACGATCAGGTAGGCCAGGGCCGTGATCAGCGCCAGCCGGTAAGTCGGCCGCACGGCGCTCACATTGAAGACGCGCTCGAGCGACGCCAGAATGAACGCACCCGCCACAAGGCCCGTCAGATAGGGATAGAGCACAATGAGAATGCTCCAGTGGAGTTCCGTTTCGTTGGGGTAGATATAGCCGAAGACGCCTTCGGCGGCGTGTTCGAGTTGCAGCAGCGATTCCGTCATCGGACCTCCTTATCAATCCCCGAATAGAACACCCTGGGATAGGTGTTCAGTTGCTGCTTCAGCACGAAGACCTTGTGCGTTTTCAGGAAGCGGCGCAGCGGATCGTGGTCATTTTTCAAATTACCGAAGATGCGCGCGCCCGTGGGGCAGTTTTCAACGCAGGCCGGTTGCAACCCCTTCTGCAGACGGTGATAGCAGAAGGTGCATTTATCCGCCACGCCGGTAACGGGATGCAGGTAGCGGCAGCCGTAGGGACAGGCTTGAATGCAGTAGCGGCAGCCGATGCAGTAGTTGGCGTCCACCAGCACCGCGCCGTCGGGAGTCTTGAAGGTCGCGCCCACCGGACACACCTGCACGCAGGGCGATTGTTCGCAGGCATTGCAGAGCTTCGGCACAAAGAACGCGTGCTCGGGTGACCGATCGTCCGCGCCGTCCGGCGGAAAGCCGTCGTACCCGCCGTTGGGCGAATCCACCACCGTCTCTTCCGGATATTCCCGGTAGCGCTCGATCCATGTGCGAAAATGCACGGGATCCAGTGGTACATTGTTTTCCGCCTTGCAGGCGACAACACAATTGCCGCAACCGATGCATTTATCCACGTCGATGGCCATGCCCCAACTACACGCGCTGTGCGCTGCGGCCACCGGAGACTCCAGCACGGCTTCGGCGCGGGCGGCGAGCGGCGCGGCGGCGGCGGCAGCGGCCAGCAGTCCAAGTTGACGCAGAAAGTCGCGGCGATTGGATGCCACGGAAGCTTCCGGACTGGTGGCGTTCTCATCCGTTTCGACGGCGGGTCCGGACTCGTGTTTCATGTTCATTGCGCCTCGTCCATCCGGATCTCCCCGGGGTTGTGTATGAGGTGGCAGGAATCGCACGATTTATTATCGGCATGATCCTTCACGGCAATCTGCGGGAAGTTCGCCGGGCGAGCCACGCTTGCGGCATGGCAGTGCGCGCAGTAAGTGTGTATGTCAGGGTGCAGGATATTCTCCATCGACGGCTCGGCCACGTGTCCGTTACCCGGGCCGTGACAGCTTTGGCAGGAAATGTTGCGATGCGGCCCGGCAGCCTTCTGCGCTACCTCTTCGTCATGACAGTCGGCACATGCGTCTGGTGCGGCATAGTGCACGGGATGCGCACCGATTTCCGTCAGCGCGTCACCGCGGTAATGGCCGAAGGCGTAGAAGGAGCGCGGTTGGGCAATCCAACGCGTAAAGATGAAAGCCGCCACCAGCAACCCAAAAATCAGCAGCAGACGGGACAGTTGTGGTTTCATTGAAGCCTCGCAAACGATGATCCGAGTCGATTAGATACAGCCGTATTACGGAAGGATACGGAAATAAATCGGATACAAAAAAGGCGCCCGGAAGAGCGGGCGCGTGAATGCTGGGAAGAATTGTCATGACAAACCGGATCGCGATCGATCCACGCAGATCTTTTATTAGTCGTCATTACAGCCGCCTATGGTGGCTTATCCGAACAGCGTACGGTTTATTATATACGATAAATAGATCCGTGTGTCAAGACAAATGCGAACCAACAGTCCTTTAAGGGACAAGATCTGTCCATTAATGCTTAACTGGCTGTATACTAACTAATAAGTCTACGTGATAAAAGGATACATGATCCAAAACAAACGATCGCCTGAAAAGCAAAGGTGAGTCAGATGACTCACCTTTTCAAAACCGAACTGGTGATTCCGCCCGGTTTACTTCTGGATCGACTCGCGACCAACATACTGATCGAGGAAGTCGGCGATACGCGAGTAAGCAGCGACGCGATTGGAGAGCTTTCGCAGTCCGTGACCCTCGTCGCCGAACAGCAGATACTCGACGGTGCGGCCGCGCTGGCGCAGCGCCGCCGCCATCTGATCGGCCTCAGACTGCGGCACGCGCGGGTCGTTGGCGCCCTGCACGAGAACCAGCGGCGCTACGATCCGATCCACATGGGTGAGCGGTGAAATCTCGGTGAGGAATTCGCGATCGGCGGCGAGGCTGCCGTATTCGGCCTCGCGCTGCGCGCGGCGATACGCGCCGGTGTGTTCGAGAAACGTCACGAAGTTCGTGATGCCCGACAAGGCTCACGCCGGCGGCCCAGGTTTGCGGAGCGTTTACAAGTGAAGCGAGCGCGATGAAACCGCCATAGCTGCCACCGTAAATCACGAGGCGGGTGGAATCGACCTGCGGCTGAGTTTTCAGCCAGCGCGCGGCGAATTCGTAATCCTTGACGGAGTCCATTCGTTTACGGCCGTTGTCAAGCGCGCTATAGGCCTTGCCGTAGCCGTTCGATCCGCGCACATTCGGTTCGAGAATCGCATACCCGCGGCTGAGGAAATACTGGTAGAGGCCGTTCAGCGCGGGGCGCGCCTGCGCTTCGGGGCCGCCGTGGGCCATGACGATGACCGGCATGGGACCCGTCACATCGGCTGGAGTGAACCAGAACGCGGGAATGTGGCGGCCGTCAAAGCTCTCGTACTCGATGAGGTCGGGCGCGCGCAGCGTGGCGGTGGGAATGCCCCCGGTGGCGCCGGCGGTAATCTGGTGCAGGCGGTCGGCGGCGGTTTCGTAGGTCCAGATGTCCGTGGGCCGTGTTGGGCCACTGAAGGTGAACATCAGTTGCCCGTTATCCTGCGCGAAAGTCAGTCCGCGAATGATCCCCTGCGGAGTGCGGTGTGGCGGAATCCGCGTGCCCCGCCGCAGATTTTGAAAGTTAAAATTGGAATAGCCGGCGTCGTTGGTGGTCCAGGCCAGATACTCGCCGTCCGGCGAAATCGCGACCTCTTCCACGTCTTGTTCGGGCGTGTCGACCCAGCGGAAAGCCGCACTGTCCAGCGGCCAGTACGCGAGGCCGACGAAATCCCGGCCCTGATCCGTCAGAAAGTAGAAACCCTTGCCGTTACCGTCCCACACCGGATTGCGGTACACAACGTCACCCGAGTGCTTGGTGAAGAGGCGCGTTTTGCCGTTCGCGCGATCGTAGAGCAGAAGGTTGCTGTTTGCATTCGAGGTTTGTCTGACGATCAGCAGATAGCGGTGATCGGGCGAATAATTCGCCGCGTCATTCTGGCCTTCGCCCTGATACAGCAGAAAGTGGTGCGCCGCGTCGACGTTGTATTCGTAGACATCGAAGTCCTTTTTGTTGCGGGCGTTGGTGCTGTAGGCAAAGCGCGAGCCGTCGCGAGACCAGTCGCCGAAGGTGTAGATGGCGGAATCGTTGGAGGTGACACGATTCCACGGCCCTCCGGAAGGATTTGTGAGATAGAGCTGCCAGCGTTCGCTGCCGCCCACGGCCGCCGACACCACCATCAGATCCTTGTCGCGCGGCGACCACCACGCGCGGCCCACGCCGTTGGTATCGAACGTCACCTGCGTCTGGTAACCGCTGAAGGCGCTCATCTTCCAAACTTGCGCCACGCCGGTGATGTTGGAAACATAAAGCACCTCCTGCGAGGCCGGATCGGGACTTGGGCTGGTGGCGCTTTGGATGGATAAATATTGCGGCAGCGAAAAGTCCGGGGCGGCTCCGGCGATGGCGACGCAGAGCAATGCCGCGAGGATGGCCCAGACCGATGTTCTTAGACGGACAACTCATTCCCTTGCTCTCTCCTGCGAAGTAGTTCCGGCTCGATTTGTAACTGCCAGAAGCGGCGGATGGTCTCTTGAAAAGCGGGCAGTGAGCCCTGATTGTCGAGCACGACGTGAGCCCGGGCGGCTTTGACGTCGGGCGGAAGCTGTGCGGCAAGGCGGGCGGCGGCCTCGGACGGAGAGAGCCGTCCATTGGCGAGCATCCGCCGCGCCACGGTATCGGCGTCGGCGCGAACGATGACTACAAGATCGAATTCGCCCTCGATGCCCCACTCGAAGATCAACGCGGCATCCAATACGATGACCGGCCCGCGCGCGGCAGCTACCGCCCGCTGCCAGCGGGCATGAATACCGGGAAATGTAAGCTGCGTCAGCCAGCGGGCATCCTCGGGTCGCGCAAAAACGACTTCGCCCAACTTGCGGCGCAACAACGCGCCATCCGGAGCGAAGACAGAATCGCCAAACCGCTCACGAATCAATTCGAGCAGCGCGGGCGATTCTTCCAGCGTCTGGCGGCCGAGTTCATCGCCCGAGACGATTTCCGCGCCGAGCGCCTGAAGTTCTGCGGCGACGGTGGATTTGCCGACGCCAATGCCGCCGGTGAGACCGATGCGGAAGGGCACCATCAGCGCAATACCGCCAGTTTGCCGCGCACGGTTTCACCGCCACTGTCAATCGTGTAGAGATAGACGCCACCGGAGACGGGCTTGCCGCTGTCGTTGGCGAGGTCCCAGCGCGACGCACCGCTGGCGTTGTGATGCTCGATCTTCCGCACCAACATACCCTGGAGCGTGAAGACGCGGATGGTGGCCTGCACCGGCAATCCCGCAAACAACACGCCTGCTTCGCCCGCCGGTCCCGCGCCTTTGTAAGGATTGGGGAAGACATAGGCGTCGGCAATCGAGGCCGCCGCCCCGCCCAGAATCAGATCGGCGCGGCCAGAAGTCGTATCGAGCGGCACGCCGCTTTCACCGATGAGATTGCGCAATTGCAGTCGCGCCGGCAGTCCGAGCGCGCCCACGGGGTAACGGTCGTCGAGCGCGAGTTCCACGCGGCTGTTATCGGCGGCGAGGGGGAATACGAAAACCACGCGGCGCGGCGCATCCAAACGGTAATTCACCGGATTTGTGACCGACTCCGTCATCGCCTCGGAGAACTGGATCTGCACCGTGGCCGACGCCGGACCGCCGATAATTTGATGCGTGAGCACGTAGGGCGCCGCCACGGCACCGGCGGGAACGACGATATACACCGTCGCTTCCGCGGCGGGCAGCCGCAGTCCCTGCGCGTCGCGCAGATCGCGCAGCGTGAGCGTATGCATACCGGGCGTGAAACCGCCGTCGAACGCGAGAAACAGCACGCGGCCACCTTCGCCCGCGGAAACGACGGCAGGCATGCGCCGGTCTTCGAGGGCATAGGACCAGGTCTGCTGTGCGCTTTCGCCCATCGGTTCGCTGAAACGCAGTTCCACAAAATGCGGCGGCACAAAGCGCGCGGTATCTTCCACGGAAGGCGGCGCGCTGGCTGTCAGCGTCACGTAGTTTGAGTAGACGCTTTCGCTGTCGGGGAACGCCGGATCGAGGGTTGTCACCGCATAGACATAGGCCGAATCCTGGGCTGCGCCGGTAAGCGTGATCGTGGTATCGTCAGTCACCGCAAGGGGACTGAAGGCCGGGACTTCGACGGCGCGATGAATCCGGTAGCGGGCGGCGCCAGCAACCCGATTCCAGTTCAATTGCAAAGATGTGGGGCCGAGCGGTTCGCCGGTGAAATTCAGCGGCGGCGCGGGCCGATGCCCAAATGCAGCCGCCGCTTCGACACGTGAAAAGCGTTCGCCCGAGGATACAAAGAACTCGTTGATGCCGTTGCCGTTCCAGTCGGCGACGAGGGCGATGTTCGAAGCGGAGGGTGTCTGATACCACCGGGGCAGGTAATGGCCGGAGACCGGATCGCGCGAGATGATATAGAAATCGGGGAAAGCGGAGATCAGGATCTCGGCGCGGTCATCGCCGTCGACATCCGCGACCGTTACCGAGGCGGGATGGGCGCCCACGTCCTCGGCTCCCAGAACGAGAATGGAATCCGCCACGACGAAGCTGTCGTCGGCGGCATTCTTAAAAATGAAGTATTCCCAGTGGCGGCTGCGGCGTTGGCTTTCACTGCCGCCGGCGTGGTTGGAGCGACAACCGGCAACGAACTCGTCCGCGCCGTCGCCGTCGACATCGCCTTTCGCCAGCCAGGCGGTGGCGTCGTTCAGTGGCAGGCGAGCGTTCCATTTCTGCTGAATCTTGCCGTCCTGCCGCTCTGCAGAAAATCACATCGCCGTCATAGTCGCCATAGACAAAATCGAGGCGACCGTCGCGGTCGAGATCGCCCGGCAACACATCCGGCGGTCCCATGTCGTTGGCGCCGCCGGTCAGATTCGGCAGTGTGTCGACCGGCGAGACCGAGTAATTCGCACCCACCGCATAAATTATGAAACGCGGTTGGTCAAATTCGTCATGCCCCGTGTAAACGCGAGTCATGATCTCGCCATGCCCATCATCCGCATCGAGATCGAGGAAACCTGCGCCGATGCAATTCGAGGTGTCTTCGAAGACAACACTGTTGAACGGACCGTGGACTTCGCTCTGCTCCCAGATGCGCGTGACAAATGAGCGCCGCGCCATCATTTCCAGCAGGCCGTCACCGTCGGCGTCACCCACCGCCTGCGGAATATGGACTCCGTAGTTCAAAGGCAACGGCATGAAATCCTCGCCGTTCCATTCGTAAACCTGTAGATCGCCCAGGCCGCCGTCGGCATCGATCGGCAAGCGCCAGACTTCCGCCTGCCCGTTGCCGTTGTAATCCGTGGTAAACGGGCCGAGGTAGCCGTGCGACAGGCCGGTTTCGGTGCGCTCCCAGAGGTTCGAAGTGAAGGGCGGGTCACTGACCGCAAAGGTGAACGGCGCGGAAATCGTGTCCAGCCCCGCCGCGTTTTCGAGGCGCACGCGCACCTGCCAGACACCCGGATGCACGCGCTGCGACAGAAACGCCGCGTGGCGCGTTTCGACATAGCCGAAATCCTCGCGCAGCGAATCGCCCGCGCTGTTGGTGAGCAGCAGGCTCGCCGACGTCACCTGATTGGAGGCGACCTCGATCAGATCGCCATACGTGTCGCTGTCGAGCATCCGGCGCACGGTGAGCGTATCAATTTCCGGCGCGCTGCGCTGAATGAAAACATGCGCATGGTCGATAGCCACCTGGCCTTCGGCGCCGTGCGTTTCGAGGCGGACGATGAGGACGGTGTCCTGGGGCGGAAGGTCGGTCATGCGAATCACACCCAGCGAATCGCCGTTCACCCGCGCCTCGCCGCTGGTAACATAATTCCAGCGCGCGGGATTCTTCTCCCAAGCCGAAGGACAGCGTGTAGTGGTCGAAGGCCGCTCCCCAGGCTTCGCCGAGAGACGGCGAAGTCGGCGCGAAAGCCCTGATCGGTGCGCGGCGCGGTAATGCGGGCGACGACATCGTCTCCGTAGAGCGCCTGTTCGACGGCGCGGCGCGCATTGACGCGGCCATTTACCGTTTCCGGATCCCAACCCGCCGCGCGAATATCATCAGCGGTGGAGCGGAGGATTTGCTTTACGTCCTCGGGGTGCAGCTCGGGATTGACGCTTAACATCAATCCCGCCACGGCGCTGACGATGGGCGCGGCGTAGCTTGTGCCGTGCGGGAAGTCCCACGCGCCGCAACCGCCGCCAAGAATCGTCGACCGCATGTCGTAACCCGGAGCCAACAGATCTACAGACGGCCCGAAGTTGGAGAACTCAGCGCGGCGGTCGTATTGGTCGGACGCACCCACCGCGATCACTTCGGGAAAGCCCGAGGGATAATGAATGCGCTCGGAATAGTTGTTGCCCGCGGAACCGACCAGCACCACGCCCTGCTGATAGACGAGGCGCACGGTTTCCCGCAGCAGCGGTGATGCGGCGATGTCGCCGAAACTCATATTGAGCACGCGCGCGCCCATCTGCGCGCCGTAGAGCAGCGCGGCGGCCACGTCATCTTCCTCAAGATAGCCTTCGCGGTTACCCGCCCGCAGACTCATGACGCGGCAATTGAAACCGACCGACGCGATGCACTGCCCGTTGTCGGTGGCGGCAACGGCGAGGCCGGCCACATAGGTGCCGTGGCCGAGATCGTCCATCGGATCGTTGTCGCGCACGAGGTGGTCGCCGCCGGAAGGCAGCGTGGGCGCGTCGACAAAATCCCATCCGATCACATCGTCGATGAAACCGTTGTTGTCGTCATCGATCCCGTCGCTGTCGGCGTCGGCCCAATTCACCCACAGATTCGGTCGCAAATCGGGGTGCAGGTAATCCACACCGGTATCGATGATGCCAATCACAATCGAGGAATCGCCGCGGGTGACGTCCCAGGCAAGCGGCGCGGAAATGCGCTCGAGCCACCACTCCTCATGATAGAGGCTGTCGTTGGGACGGAAGCTTTCGTCCAGCCCGTTGGTCTGAAAGAGATGATTGGGAGAAACCCACTCGACATTGGGATCCCCCGTCAGCGCGAGCTGGAGAGAATCGAAATTCAGGTTTGCCTCGACCCGCAGCACGACGACCGGCGCCATCTCGGGAAAGCGCGCGGCCACGGATGCGAACGGCGCGGCGAGGGAAGCGCGCCCCGCCGCGAGTAACGCGTCTACGCCGGGATTGCCCAGCCGCGGCGACTGGTCGAGACTGCCGGGTTGAAGCGGGCGCTTCAGCCGCACGATAAGTTCGCCCGGCACGTCGGCGGCATGGAGGGTAAAGGGCAACAGCAAACAGGCGAGCAGGGAGATGCAGAGGGGCATGTGCCTGCCGACCGCCCGCGCGGTCGAGGTGCGGGGGTGAACGCGGTTACTCAAGGACAGCCTCCGGAGTAAGGGATGCAGCCATGGTGCCTAAACCTGATGAGCCAGCGCAAAGGAAAGAGCATCCACCCATTCGACTCCCGCAGTTTTAAGGGTCCGCGCGCATTCGTCCACGGTGGCCCCTGTCGTGATCACGTCGTCAATCAAGAGAATGTGTTTCGGCAACTCGGCATCCGGGCGGATCGCGAAGGCGTCCCGGACATTTGCCGAGCGTTGGCGGTAGCCGCGCGCCGTCTGCGTGGGCGTATTGTGCACCCGTCGCAAGATCGGAACCGGTGGCGCGTGACCGGTGAGCGCCGCCAGTTCGCGCGCCAGTAACTCGCTCTGGTTGAAACCGCGCAGCATTTGCCGCCGCCAGTGCAGCGGCACCGCCGTCCACAGCAGGTCGGCTTCGACAAAGCGCGGCGGTAAATGCGAAAGCAGTTTTCGCGCCATCACCGCCGCCAGCCGTTTGCGGCTTTCATATTTCAGCGCCTGCACCGCGGCGCGAACCACGTCGGCGGCGCCATAGCGATAGCCCGCGCGGACCATGTTGACGTGGTGCAGCTTATGTAAGTCGCGCAAATCGGCCACGGGCGCTTCCGCCCAACAGCGGGTGCAATAAAGCAGATCGTCAGCATCGAGCGCGCGTCCACACACCGCGCACAGCGGTGGGAAAAACAGATCCCACAGCGGCCACGCGCGCGGATGAGGCAGCGTGAGGCTCACGTTTAGATCCGCGGCTTGCGCGGCGGCGGCAACAACGCCAATTTCAGCACTTCGCCCACGTCGTCGACAAAGTGAAAGGTCATCGCCTTCTTGACATAGTCGGGAACGAAGAAGAGATCCTTCTCGTTCTGCCGCGGCAAAATCAGCGTCTTCAATCCGTGGCGGTTGGCGGCCACGATCTTCTCGCGCAATCCGCCCACCGGTAAGACGCGGCCCGAAAGCGTGATCTCGCCCGACATGCCAAGGCTGTGCTTGACGGGGCGATTGGTGAACAGGCTGGCGAGCGACGTCGTTAGAGTGATCCCCGCCGAGGGACCGTCCTTGGGCGTGGCGCCTTCGGGCACATGAATGTGGATATCGCGACGGGCCAGGGTATCGTTATCGATACCGTAGAGCTGCGAGTTGGCGCGGAGGTAGGAGAGCGCAATGGCCGCCGATTCCTTCATCACGTCGCCGAGCTGGCCCGTCACCTGCAACTTGCTCGCGCCGGGCATCCACGTCGATTCAATCACCAGCACGTCGCCGCCGACCGGCGTCCAGGCGAGGCCAAGGGCTACGCCCACGCCGGGCAGCCGGTTCACCATGTCTTCGAGGTATTGCGCCGGGCCGAGGTATTTCTCCACGGTTTGATCCGTGATCGTGACGCGGCTCTTGACATCTCCGGAAACGATCGCCCGCGCCACCTTGCGGCAAATGGACGCGATGAGTTGTTCGAGCTTGCGGACGCCGGCCTCGCGCGAGTAGCCCTGGATGATGGTGAGCAGTCCCTTGTCGTTGAAGGCGATCTGGCTCTTCTTCAGCCCGGTCTCCTCGATCTGGCGCGGCACGAGGTAATTCTTCGCGATCATCACCTTCTCGCTGGTGATGTAGCTCGGGATCTCGATGATCTCCATGCGGTCGCGCAGCGGCGCGGGAATCTGGCCGATGTCGTTGGCCGTGGTAATGAAGAACACTTTAGAGAGATCGAATTCAACATCCAGGTAATGGTCCTGAAAGGTGCCGTTCTGGGCGGGGTCGAGCACTTCCAGAAGGGCGCTGGCGGGATCGCCGCGGAAATCCGCGCCGAGCTTGTCGATCTCGTCGAGCATGATCACGGGATTGTTCACGTTCACACGGCGGATCGACTGCATGATGCGTCCGGGCATGGCGCCGACGTAGGTGCGGCGGTGGCCGCGAATTTCGGCCTCGTCGCGCACGCCGCCCAGACTCATGCGGATGAACTCGCGATTGAGCGCCACGGCGATGGATTTGCCGAGGCTGGTCTTCCCCACTCCGGGCGGGCCGGCAAAGCACAGGATCGGACCCTTGCCGGTCGGCCGCAATTTGCGCACGACCAGAAATTCGAGGATGCGGTCCTTGACTTCTCCGAGGCCGTAGTGGTCACGGTTAAGCACAAGCTGTGCCTTGTTGACGTCGAGTTCCTCGTCCGTGTGCTTGTGCCAGGGCAGCGCCACCAGCCATTCGACATAGGTGCGGGCGACGGTGTATTCCGCCGAGGCGGGCGACATGCGGCGCAGGCGGTCGATTTCCTTCAATGCCGCTTCGGACGCCAGTTGCGGCATGTCGGCGGCTCTGCACCTGCCGTTCGAGTTCCGCCGCTTCCATTCCGCCTTCGCTGTCTTCGCCCAGTTCCTTGCGGATCGCCTTCATCTGCTCGCGCAAATAATACTCGCGCTGCGCGCTCGCCATTTCGCTTTCCACGCGTGTCTGGATTTCCGAACCCAGTGCCTGCAACTTGATTTCGCGCGCGATCTGCGTGGCCACGAGGTCAAGACGTTTTTCGAGCGCGTTCGCTTCGAGAATTTCCTGCTTGCGGTCGAGCGGTATCTCCAGATTCGAGGCGACGATGTCGGCCAGCGCGCCGGGATCGGTGATATTGAAAACGGCGATGCGCACTTCTTCGGGAATCGCGGCGTTCGACTCGGCGAGCTTCGTGAAGTCCGAAACCACGCGCTTGGTCAGCGCCTCGACCTTCAGCGTCTTCGCGCGCTCGATAGCTAAAGTTCTGACTTCGACTTTCAGATACGGCGCGGTTTCCACGATCCGCTTGGCTTCGATCCGGATGAGTCCCTGTACCAATAAACGCAGCGTGCCGTCGGGAACGCGGAACATTTTCAGAATCTGCACGGCCGTGCCGGTCTTGAAGAACTGATCCTCGGGCTTGTCGCTCTTCGGTTCGGGCACGCGAGCGAAGGCCGCCAGCATTTTCGAGCCGGCCAATGCGTCGTTGACGAGCTTGATAATCGGCTCGGCGCTGACCACCAGCGGCGCGATGGTATTCGGAAAAATAATGACGTCGTTGATCAGCATCGCCGGCAGCACAGACGGGACGTGCAGCACTTCGCCGCCGCCGTCGGCCGCCTTCGGCGCCGGAGGATTGGAAACGCCGGTTGGCGCGGTCATTCGAAGCCCTCCATGGAATCCGCGGGATAAATGCCGTGAGTGTAACCGCCGCTGGTCTTCGCCATGCGAATTGTCAGCAGACCGTGTTCGGAAACGGCGCGGGCGCTCTGCGGCTCCACCGGCGCCGGCAATTCGATGGTGCGTTCAAACACACCGCGCTCCAGTTCCATGATGTGGTAGCCGAGGAGCGCGGGTTCGCACTGTTCCAGCCGCCGCCCGCGCAATTGCAGCCGGTTGCCCTCAATGTGAATCTGGACCTGTTCCGGGTCAACTCCACTGAGATTCGCCTCGACAATCAGTTCCGTTTCGGTCTCATAAAGATCCACGGGCGGGACCCAGCCGCGTCCAGCGGTTTGCACGTGGTACCAGCCGCTGTGGATCTGAAAGATCTCATAACGCGCACGCGGTGGGCGTTTGGGCGCGCAGTTCCGGTCCGTGCGGAGCAGTCGATCATGAAACAACATGGGACACCTGAAAGAGTAGATCCGGGGACGAACGTGCCGCCGGGCGGGCCGCCGCGAAGGCGGCTAAAAGCAGTTCCGGATTAGGCTAAGCTAAATCTTCCCCAATACTGAAATATAAGGAGAACTCGGATAAAGATCAAGTAAATTTTGGACTTGAGTAGGGATTCCCCTTGCTTTCGGGGCTCTTTCGTGCTAAATTAGTAAGGTATGTCGAGACCATGATTGGATGTGTTTAAAACCGCCTGATGAGGTGAAGCATTGCGCTACCAGATGAAGCTTTTCACAAACCGATCCCCGGGAATCGTGCTGCTCTGTCTGCTCGGTCTCTGGGCTCCCGTCAAAGCGCAAAGTTACGATACCTTGCGGGTGATGACTTATAATCTTTTAAACTATCCCGGCTCCGACTCCGATACGCGCAATCTCGAATTTCGCAAGACCCTGCGCGCGGTCAATCCGGATTTGCTGGTGGTGCAGGAGATGACGAGCGCCGCCGGAGTGACCAACTTTCTGAACAACGTTTTGAATTACGGCCAGGCCGGAACCTATGCCGCCGCGCCGTTTTCCGACGGGCCGGACACCGATAATTCGATGTTCTATAAGGTCTCCGAATTCAGTTTTATCGGCCCACAAACCGTGCTCTCGACCGCGCTGCGCGACATCAATGGCTATCGCCTGCGTCCGGCCGGAATTTCAGCGGATTCACTGGACATCCAGATATATTCGGCGCATCTGAAAGCATCAACGGGATTCGAAACTGAACGTGGTGCCGAGGCGGAAATCTGGCGCACGCATCTGAACTCGCTGCCCGACGGCGGATTTTTCATTGGCTGCGGCGACTGGAATTTATACAACTCGGCCACCGAACCCGCCTGGACAAATCTCACCGGCAGCCGCACCGACAACTCGGGGCGGCTGTACGATCCGATCAACTCGCCGGGCAACTGGCATGACAACGCCACGTTCGAGGGAATCCACACGCAGTCGCCGCGCGTCGAGCAATTCGGCGGCGGCGCCACGGGCGGCATGGACGACCGTTTCGACTTTGCGCTGCTCTCTTACAATTTCCAGAACCTGCCGGGTTGGCAATATGTAACCGATAGCTACCTGGCCTACGGCAACGACGGTAACCACCTCAACTTGAGTATTAATGCCGGAACGAATACCGCCGTGCCGGACAGCATCGCTGATGCTCTTTATTACGGTTCGGACCATCTCCCTGTGATCCTGAAAATCCGCCGGCAGATTACTTCCGCGGCCACGATTGCCCTGTTGGCGCCGAACGGCGGCGAGACCTGGTATACCGGGAATTCACAGAATATCACCTGGTCGAGTAGTGGCTTGACGGGCACGGTGACACTTAAGTTGAACCGCAGTTATCCGGCAGGCGCTTGGGAAACGCTGTTCGCGGGCACTCCCAACGACGGCTCACAGGCATGGACCGTGAGCGGTAATACCGGCGCCAACATGCGCGTGCAAGTCGTCTCGGATGCGCAACCGGCCGTAAACGATGTGTCAAATGCCGATTTCAGCATTCAGCCGGCAACGATCACGCTGACGCGACCCAATGGCGGCGAGAGCTTTATGGTTTGCCACGCTGAAACCTTGCGGTGGTCGAGCGTCGGCGTGGCGGGCAATGTGCGGATTGAACTGAACCGCAGTTATCCATCCGGCGGGTGGGAAACGCTCTACGGCAGCGCGATCAATGACGGCATGGAAGTTTGGACGGTGACGAGCCCCGCCGCGGCTGCGGCGCGGCTGCGGATTATCGGCGTCAGTAACGCGGTGGGCGATACCTCGGCCACGAATTTTACGATCATCCCCTCCACCCTGCCGACGCTCGTGCATGAGCCGCATGCGGACGGAGGGCCGGGCAGCCTCACCTTTACCGCGCACGTTTACGACGATTGCGCGGGAGTCACGACGAAACTTTTCTACGGGCTGCGCGGTTCGTTCAATTACGATTCTGTTGCCATGGCCGCAACGGGCAATCCCGGTGAAGTCTCGTGTGCGATCACCGTCGCGGCCGGCTGTTGGGGCTACTTCGTGCGTTCGACGGACGCTTCCGCACAGGTGACGCAAACAGACAGCCTCACGTTTGCCGTCGGCACTGCGACGGGTGTCACTTTGGCTTACGATGACGGCACGGCAGAGACCTACAATTGGGTACCAGTTGCGGGCACGGCCTGGGCTGTGCGGTTTACGCCGCCGGGCCTTCCGTATGTCTTGAACGCCGCCGACGTGACCGTGGCCGGCTTCCACCCGGATTCAACCCACTATCCGTTCCTCTTACGGGTGATGGCTCCGGATGGCCCTGGTGGACTGCCGGGAACTGTCCTCTGGGAACAGGCGCGCGGCTCGGTGGGCAATGTCATCGGCGGCCTGACGGTGCCGGGTGGCTACATGGTGACCAGCCAACTGCGGGACGCGGCCTGTGAACCGCTGGTCATGACGGGTGATTTCTACCTTGCGGTCGAGAATATTGCGCCGGGCATGGAGGCCTTTGGCATCGATACCTCCAGTGTCAACGCTAGCCGGTCCTTTGTGTTTGACGCATGTAACGGGAACTGGTTTCCGGAAAATGGCGTTAACGCCAATAGTCGCAACGGAAACCGCCTGATTCGCGCCCACGGCTGGGTTGAACAGGTCGGAACCGTGGTGATTTATCCCAACGGCAACGATATCCAGTTGCGCTGGACTGCAACCGGCGCGCCCTTCTACCGGATCTATAAAACCCTCGATCTACAGTCGGGAATCTCCACAGCAGATCGGGTCGACCGCCGACACGACGCTGACACTGGTCAACGAACTGATCGGCCAGACGCGGGCCTACTATTTTGTAACCTCCTCTTCCCTCCCCTGACGCATTATCCGGGTAGATGGTACAATCGTCAGGCAATTTGCCGCTTGCAAGTGCGGACTGATGCGTCCGGGTCCGGAATGTTTCTCTTGCGAGAAGGCTGGAAATTCCGTAAATTTAGGACACGTGTGAAATTCACCTGTGAGGCGACCCATGCGTTTCGGCCTACCAGAGATAATAATTGTTGTGGTCTTACTTTTGCTACTTTTTGGGGCTAAGCGCATTCCTGAATTGATGCGAGGCCTCGGACGCGGCGCACGCGAGTTCAAAGAAGGCATGCGCGGCGATGAAAATAAAGACAGCAAGGGCGACGACGAGACCAAGCGATAGCCTGAAAATGACTGTGTGCTGCCCCCCCAGCCGCAGTCCAGTGTAAATATTTTGCCACAAAATGTGGGATGACTTGACAATAAGGGGCAATCGGTGTATATTGTACTATAGTTAATATAGTCATCATGCCCACAACGAAACTCACCATGAGCGAAGGCAAGTTCTACTCGTCCAAAGAGGTCTGCGAACAACTCCAGATCTCCAAATCCACATTATTCAAATGGGAACGCGAGGGCCTGATCACGAAGGTTCGTCGCGACTGGCGTGGGTGGCGGCTTTACGACGCCCACAATCTCGAAGAAATCAAAGTAAATATTGAAAAACAACGACTTGCGGATCTCGGGCCGCGTTCACGCACCGTACTGGTGGTGGACGACGACACGATGATTCTGCAGGTGATGGCCGATCTCCTCGAAGCGGCGGGCTACGAAGTCCTGACCGCTACGACCGGCGAGGAAGCCGTCAAGTTGCATACCGAGACCGGTCCGGCCCTGACATTTCTGGATGTCAAACTGCGCGGGAAAAGCGGGATTGACGTGTTCCGGGAGATCCGAACCGTTGATCCGCAGGCGACCGTGGTCATCCTGACTGGCTATCCAAAGATCGAGGATACGGTGCAGGTGATTAAGGAAGGGGCCTACAACTACCTGACGAAGCCGATCAAGACCGAGGAACTCCTCGCTATGGTGGAGGAAGTCCTCGGCCCGTCCTGACCGCTTCGGCCTGTTGATTCAGTTGTCATCAAGACCTGACTGCCTTCGACCGCCCTGGAGCCCGAGCTTCGGGGCGCGTTTGCTCGCGGAGTTGCGGGCCTGACCATCTCTGGCGGGGAACTTATCGCAGATCACAGGTTTAAATATTTAGGTAAGGACTGTGGATCATTGAACCCTTGCCTGTAGTTCCTTATTGTTCGAATTTCTTTTGCGTTCTGGAGACCGCTTTGAAAACCCTCTCGATTTGCCTCCTGCTGGCACTGCTGGCGGTCCCCGCGGCCTTTGCCCAGGGTTTCGGTCAGAACAAGGTGCAGTACGAAAGGTTCAACTGGAAATACATTCAGTCGGAACATTTCGACGTGTATTTCGCCAATGGATCGGAACGCATCGCCGAATTCTGCGCGGAGACGGCGGAAAATGCGCTGCATCAAATCGAAGCCGACTGGAGTTACCAGCTTCAAGGCCGGATTACGATTGTCACATACCGCTCGCACAATAATTTTCAGCAGACGAATGTCACCCTCGGCCTCACCGAGGAATCGGTCGGCGGCTTCACGGAATTTCTGAAGAACCGCATAGTCCTCCCTTACACGGGCAATTACGAAGCGTTCCGCCATGTGATCCACCACGAGTTGACGCACGCGGTGAATATGCGATTGTTCTACGGGACGGGCTTTCAGTCGATCCTGATGGGGGTCTCCACCTCGAACGTGCCGCTCTGGTTCACCGAGGGATTGGCGGAATATGAATCGCGCGGCGGCTGGGACGTCGAGTCCGATATGTTCATGCGTGACGCCACGATCTCGGGATATCTGCCGCCGATGAACAATCTCTACGGCTACTTCGCGTACAAGGGCGGGCAGTCGGTGTTCTATTACCTCGATCGCAAGTACGGCAAGGAGAAGGTCGGCGAGTTCGTCAACAAGGTGAAGAACACGCGCGACGTGGACCGGGCGATTAAGAGCATTGTCGGCGTGGACATGGAAGAATTCAACCGCCAGTGGCAGAACTGGTTGCGGCGGCTCTATTGGCCGAATGTGGCCGATCTGAAACCGCCGACGGAATTCGCCGAGCGGCTCACCAAGCACACCGACTGGCACAATTACGTGAATAACGGCGGCGCGATTTCTCCCGACGGCTCCCGCGTCGCGTTTCTCTCCGACCGCTCGGAATATTTTGACATCTGGCTGCTGGACATCGACGCGGAAACGACCACGCGGCTGTTGCGCGGCGAACGCTCGGGCGGCTTTGAACAACTCAAGTGGCTCGACGCCCGCATTTCCTGGTCACCCGACGGCAAGAAGATTGCCTTTGCCTCCAAGGCGGGGCGCTTCGATGCCGTGAATATCCTCGACGTGCACAAGCACAAAGTGGTCAAGCGGCTGCGCTTCGACATGGACGGCGTCTTCAATCCCACCTGGTCTCCCGATGGCAACCGCATCGCCTTCGTGGGGCTGAAGAACGGGGCGTCCGACCTGTATTACTACGACCTGCATTCGAAGTCCTTGACGCAGGTCACGAACGACCTGTTCTCCGATGACGATCCGGCCTGGTCGGCGGATTCGAAAGCGCTGTTCTTCACGTCGGACCGGCAGGATTCGCTGCGTGTCAGCGACTACCCGCCCGCGCTGCGGATCTGGCAGTTGCCCTACAAGCAGATGGACATCTATCGAATTACGCTGGGCGAGGACGCGGCCGAGCGGCTGACGTTCACGCCGACCGATGAGCGCACGCCGACCTTGACGCCCGACGGGACGCGGATGATCTATTCCGCAACCGCCAACGGGATTCCCAACCTTTACCGCATGGATCTCGGGACGCGACAGGCGGAACCGATCACCAACTGCCTGACGGGTTGCCTGCAGCCGTCTTATTCGCAGAACACCCAGCGGCTGGCCTTCACTTCGTTTTACGAAGGCGGCTACGACGTTTATCTGATTAAGAGCGCGCAGGAGTTGCCGTCCGTGGAGTTGAAGCCGACCAATTTCCGCCTGCACGGCTCGCCCGAACCGCTCCCCACCTCCGTGGATACGACGCACACGGCGACGACGCTGGAGATTTCCGATAATTCGCGGCCTTATGCGCAATATGTGTTCGCGCAGGGCGGCATTGAAGCGGGGGACGTGAAGGACCGGGCGATGGCCGACACGTCGACCACGCGGCAGCCCGGCGGCGGCTTCCGCGCCAAGAAATACCGCACGCATTTCACGCCCGATTTCGTCTATGCAACCGCCGCCTACAGTTCGTTTTTCGGCGCGCAGGGCACCGGGCAGATCCTGTTTTCCGACGTGATGGGGAACCAGCTCATCTTCGTGAATACGGATCTCTATTACGACTTCAACAATCTCGAGAATACGAATTTCTCGGCTCAGTATTTCTATCTGCCGCGGCGGATCAATTACGGAGCCGGGCTGTTCCGCTATGTGTACTACCTCGACAGCGGGCTGCTGCAGGACCAGACGATACAGCTCGATCTCAACATGGCGTACCCGTTTTCGAAGTATTCGCGCACGGAGCTGAACGTCAGCGGATACGCCAT
This sequence comes from uncultured bacterium, assembly GCA_963735175.1. GTDB lineage: Bacteria > Electryoneota > RPQS01 > RPQS01 > RPQS01 > CAVTJX01. The sequence continues at coordinate 246,450 of CAVTJX010000016.1, forward strand.
CGACCGCGCGCGCTGGCGTGATTATCCGAATCAGGATTACCAGCCGGTCAGCCGGCGGCGCGTGGTCTTGCCGGAGCTCGCTTACATCCACGACACGGTGCTGTGGGGTTCGACCGGGCCGACCAACGGCGCGCGGACGCGAATCTCCTTCGCCTACAGTCCACTGCTCGGACAGAACGGTCAAGTGGACAAACCGTTTGCCGAGTTTTACACGGCCAAGGCCGACTTCCGCGACTACGTGCGACTGGGGCGCGACTACTCCTGGGCGGCGCGCCTCACGGGCGGCTTTTCAGGCGGACCGACGCCGCAACGCTTCTTCCTCGGCGGCGTCAGCAATTGGATCAACCGCCGCTACGAAAACAACCAGATTCCCGACGATATCGACGATTTTTATTTTTCGAGTTTCGTGACGCCGTTCCGCGGCGGCGACTATTTCGAACGACGCGGCACGGGCGACCGATTCTTCCTCGATGAACCACGAATTCCGCTTCCCGCTGATTTCCTACCTGCAAATGCGCTTTCCGCTGCCGCTGGTGCTGGGCAACATCCGCGGCGCGCTGTTCTCGGACATCGGGGCGGCATGGTTTGACGAGCAGTTCAAAATGACGGCCGTGGACGCCCAGGGCAAGCGCCGCCTCGCCGATCCGCAGGTGGCTTACGGCACGGGAATCCGCACCTTCCTCGGCTTTTTCGTGCTGCGCTGGGACATCGCCTGGGCCACCGACGGCGTGGACCACACGCGGCCCCGTTACTATGTTTCCATCGGTTCCGAATATTAATCCCCCGCACCTTCGCTATGACTGCAATCGCTGAGACGGTCATTGGGAACATCGGCCGTAAAACGCTGGGCTTCGTGCAGGAAATGGGCCGCTTCGGCAAGCTCATGTCGCGCGTGGTCGCGGAATTGGGCGGCCTGTTCACCGAACGCCAGTTGTTTTTCCAGCAGGCGATCAACCTCGGCATCGGCAGCCTGCCGCTGGTGTTGATTGTCGGCTTTTTTACCGGCGCGGTCTCCGGGTGGCAGGGCGCCTATCAGTTGCAGGGTTTGATGCCCATGGACCTGATCGGCCCGGGCACCTTCAAGGGCGTGATGATCGAACTGGGGCCGGTGCTGACCGGGCTCGTGATCGCCGGCCGCGTCGCGGCCTCCATCGCCGCGGAAATCGGCACGATGAAGGTGACCGAGCAGATTGACGCGCTGGAGGCGATGGCGATTTCCAGCGTCCGTTACCTGGCCGTGCCGCGCATCGCGGCCATGACCATGATGATGCCGATTCTCGTCATCCAGGCGGTGTTCATCGCCATGATGGGGGCGTACATCGTGCTCGTGCTCTTCCTTTCGCTGACTCCCAACCAGTTCTGGGGATCTGATTCCCAACTTCTTCGATACCTACGATGTCTTTGCCGGACTGTTGAAATCGCTGTTCTTCGGCATGTCGTCGAGCATGATCGGCTGCTTTATCGGTTTCCGCACCGAAGGCGGCGCCGAGGGCGTGGGGCAGGCGACAATTACCGCTTTCGTGTGGAGCTGCCTGACGATTCTCGCGCTCGATTTCCTGCTGGGAATGATCCTCTTTTAACCCGCCTACCTTCAGAAATCCGGAATGATCGAAGTTAAGGATCTTCACAAGACGTTTCGCGATAAGCACGTGCTGCAGGGTGTCAATCTGCGGATTGAGACCGGCGAATCGATCACGATTATCGGACAGTCGGGCGGCGGCAAATCCGTCCTGCTCAAACACCTCATCGGCCTGCTGCTGCCGGATTCCGGCGACGTGCTGGTGGACGGGCAGACCGTTGCCCATGCCAAGCGCAAAGACCTCTACAAAACCCGCCGGAAATTCGGCGTATTGTTCCAGGGCGCGGCGCTGTTCGATTCGATGACCGTTGCCGAGAATATCTCTTTGCCGTTGCGGTCGCATTTAAAAATGACCGAGCCGGAGATGGCCGACCGCGTAACGGAGTGTCTTCGATTGGTCAGCCTTGACGGCACGCAGGCGCTGAAGCCGGCTGAGCTTTCCGGTGGCATGCGCAAGCGAGTCGGGCTGGCGCGGGCGATTGCGATGCAGCCGCAATATATTCTTTACGACGAACCGACGACCGGCCTTGATCCGGTCTCGGCGGATTCGATCAACGATCTGATCATCCGCATGAATCAGGAACTGAAGGTCACCACCGTGGTCGTCACGCACGACATGGTTTCGGCGTACAAGGTCTCGGACCGGATCGTGATGATTCACGAAGGCAAGATGATCTATTCGGGCACACCCGCGGAGACGCAGGAAACCGACAACGAGGTCGTCCACAAGTTCGTCACCGGCCAGTCTGATGAGGAGCCGCTGCGGATCGACGCCGCCCCGCGCGTCATTACCAAATACCGCTGATTCCGTCCCCCTGAATTACGAGCAAGCCCCGCTGCGCAAGCGGGGCTTTTGTTATGCCCGTATTACAAACCCCGCCGAAACCGACTACCTGCCGCGCGGGGTCTAACGTGAGCGAGGACAACAGCATCAGGGTAAACAGGACCCCGCCGAAATCCATGATCAGCATTATGACCAGTTCTCAACCTGCACACGGGTTACGGTAACGATGCTGGGAAGTTCCTTATAAAAAAATCCCGCACTCGACCATGGATACTCGTCCATCTCCAAGATGAGCCCCTTGCGCACCGGATTCAAATGCATATAGTTCAGCTTGGTTGTAATGGCTCGAGGGCCCGGAACGAGCACATCGTCAAATCCGTCGGCCCAAAGTGTGACCGGTGGGAAGTCCCGGGGCCGGCATCTGGTTGAACTCACTTTCTTGAAATCCCGAAGGCAGCAGGAGATGTGCGGACCGTCCTCCCATTGACGCAGCAAGACATGCAGATGGTCGGGCATCAGCACATAGCCGAGACAATCCAAATTCTGTTTTTTTCGGTATCCTTCGAGGAGCTCGAGGATTGAATTGCAGAGCTTTGGTTGCGTGAACCATTGCCCCCGGACACGAGTGACGGTGGTTACAAAGTGATCGCTACTCGCATTGGCGGACTTTGTGTGTTGACGCAGCATGGAACTCCCAACTACGGCGATGCCTGGTGATTCTTGGCCAGTTACGGCGGGGTCCTGATTGCCCCCACGCGAATCTGTCTTCTATCGTTAGACCCCGCGCGGCGATCAGCGCGTTACTTCCACCAGAGCGGCGCCGTCCTGGGCGACGATGCGGGTGGCGCTGGCGGGAATGGCCCACGTGCCGCCGATAGTGATCCGGGTGGGGGGGCGACCGGGAGCGGCGATGCGCAGACCCGCAAGCCGGTCGGCTACAAGCCCCGTATACACAAAATCGCTGCTGCCGGGGAAACCCGCGGGACGCGTGCCGAAACCGACCTCGATGGGCGTGGCTCCCAGCTCGAGCCGGATGTATCCAATCAACTGGGAGCCGCTGGAATCGCTTTCGAAGACGAGCGTTTGGGAGTCGCCGAGCCAACTGAAGTTCAGGACATTGTTGGTGAGGGTGTCCCGGGCGGCGGTCTCGCGGTCCAGAACTACGAGCTGGTTGTTCAGGGTAGCAATGGGAAGCAGGTAGGCGATCCTCAGCCCGTTGGGCGACACTTCCGGAGCGAATGCCGCCGGGATGACGAGTTCGGGCGCACTGCCCGCAAGTGAGAGCTGCCAAATGCCGGCTTCAATCGTCCCGGCTGGTCCCGAGCAAAGGATAAATTCGTTCCCGGGGATAAAGCGGGGATGCTCGCCGCGATCCCACAGCCGCGTAAAGCTGGTCGGGTTCTCGCGGGTGGCTATATAGATTCCGGCTGTAGAGCTGCCCGGCTCGCCGGGACTGGAGAAACAGAACCGGCTGCCGTCCGGGGACCAGGCATAGTCAGTGCGCACTTCCGGCCCGGAGGGATTCAAATGCGTGGCAGTGCCGTCCACGCAAATGATAGAATCCCGCCGGAGCCTGCTCTTTGACGAATAGCACATCACCCTGCACAACCGACGGCACCGGGCGGCTGCCTTCGGGCCAGAGTACAGCCGCATGCCATGGATTCTCCGTGTCTTCGTCCTTTTTACAGGCAGAAAGACTCACCAGAATCAGGAAGCTGACGAGGAACAGGGTGAACCATTTGAGGAACGTGTGGAATGCCATTCGTGGAATGTCATGGCCGGAATATGGCCATTTACCTCAGGATTGCCGATTGAAAAAACGCGGCACGCTGGTCAGATTAAAGTGCACTGACGGCGAAGCCGCGTACGGATAGATAAAAAACGAAGTGCGCTTGTGCGTGCTTGAAATGTGCGATCGAGTTACAGATCCAGCGTGATTTGTCTTAATGTTTTCCGGTAGGCAGTGGCAAAACTGTATCAGAATTGCTCGCTGGACGGCTAAGACTCTCTCTGTGAGAGGCCGTTTTCCTCTGTAATTATCTCGTCAGCGATCAACAAAATTGAAAAAGGCTTCTGTATCTCTCAAAAATCGTAGACTTTATCACTTATCCACCGATCGTGAATACGCACAGAAATCACTTGACATTGGGGGAACTTCCTCCTATCTTTGGGGCGAATTCCCACAAAATGGAAGAAAGTGGAAGACGTGCCCACGCGGAGCAAGATTCCTTTCCTCGGTCACTATCCGGGACTGATTGATGATAAAGGTCGGCTGTCCATTCCAGCCGATTATCGTCACGCCCTGCCGGAAGATAGTGATGGCACACTGGTCTTAACACCGGGGTCGTCAGACTTCCTGAACGCCTTTCCTTTGGATTTATTTAACAGCGTGTGGGAAAAGACCGACTCGAACGCCTTGGGCTTTGCCAGTATGGACAGTTTAGCCCGCGATACAGCCCTCTTGAGTGAAGCCGTCTATCGCCAATTAGACAGTCAAGGTCGGATTACCGTTCCGCAGAGCTTGTTGAAACAGGCGGGGATTGGTCGGGAAGTGGTCTTCATGGGGCGCTGGAACCACTTTGTAATCTGGGATGCGAAGGCCTTCGAAACCTATCGCAACACCCGGCAATTAACGCCCGGCGATGCCTGGCACAAACTTATCGATCAAGGAACGACGAAAGCCTGAAGTATGGGACTGCACGCCAATATCCATCAATTCGGCGGCGAAGTCAGCATTGCACTGCAAGGCAACTTCCGCGCACCCGAAGCCACGCAGCTCCACGCGATCCTCGTCCATTTTCATAACCGAGGCTGCCGGAGTTTCGTGCTGGATCTGTCCGGCATGGCTCCGTTGAATGCCCGGGCCCGCGCGGCGCTTGGGAAACTGATCGGCCAGCCGCAGGTCCAAACCCGCTCCCTGATGGAAGGAAGCGCCATCCGCCTTTTGGCGGATCCCCCCGTAGCTCGCCCGCAGACGGGCTGCGGGGGCCTTTCTAAATCCGCTGCCTGACAATTTAGCACCTTTCCCACACTTTCGCAATTGTCAAGGCAGTTTCCGTTCCTTTGACACCACGCGGCGGCCAGCATGCAATCGGGCCGCCGCGCGCAAGTTTCTAACCCCCAACACAACGCCACGTTCACCACAAACGACAGCGCCGCCGATCCGGTGTACCATGTGCCGGTCCTGGCTGAAGCCACCCTGGACCTGCTGGTCACCGACCGCGACGGTCTCTATGTGGATGGTACTGTAGGCGGTGGCGGTCACAGCCGGCTTCTGGCCGAGCGGCTTTCAAAAGCGGGACGCATCATCGGATGTGACCGAGATTCGGACGCTATCGCCTGGGCGCGTAAAGTTCTTCCGGAAACGGCAATCCTCGTTCAAGGGCTCTTTTCCGAGCTGGACCGATTGACTCAGTCCGCGCGAACCGATGGCGTGTGCGGCGTGCTCCTGGACCTTGGAATTTCATCCCACCAGATCGATACCGCCGACCGTGGCTTCAGCCATCGCTTTTCCGGTCCACTCGATTTGCGCATGGATCCGGCCTCCGGCGAGAGTGCCGCGCAACTTTTAGAGAGGCTTGACCTCGACGAGTTGACGCGCATCCTCTTCCGGTATGGAGAGGAATCGCAAGCCCGGCGCATTGCCAAGGCGATCATCCGGGAGCGCGAACACGGACCAATTTCCACCACCGACGCCCTCGCCCACATCATCAGCCAGTCGGTTCCGGCCACGCGGATGAAGAGCCTCTCGCGAGTGTTCCAGGCATTGCGGGTTGCGGTCAACCGCGAACTCGAGGAACTTGATGCCGGGCTGTCCGCGGCCTGGTCGATCCTCAAGCCTCGTGGCCGGCTGGTCGTCCTCAGTTACCACTCCCTCGAAGACCGCGTCGTCAAAACCTACCTCAAGTCGTTGTGCGAAGTGCGCCGGGATCTCCTCGGCCTGCCCCTCGCCCTGACGGATCAGCCTGCCGGGCGACTCCTCGTCAAGAAGCCCATCGTCCCGGACGCCGCAGAAATATTACAGAATCCCCGAGCTCGCAGCGCTAAACTGCGGGCGGCCGAGAAACTGACGTAACACACCCCGTTCGTGGCCTACGCATCCCAGCCTCTCCCCTCCTCCCTTTATCGTCCCCGCAAGCTACCGCGAGTGATTCGACGGCAGCTTCCCGTACTCCGGATCTGCGCCGGGATCATCCTCGCGGGACTGCTGGCGGTCGGCGTCACATGGCGCAAACTGGCCAATGACCGACTGACGCTCGACGTCGGCCAGCAACGCTCCCATATTGAAACCCTCGAAAAAGAAATCCAGCAGCTCTCGGGCAGATCGAGGCCGAGTCCGCTTACCCACGCATTGCCCGCTGGGCCCGCGATCAGCGTGGCTGGTGGGCTTTGCCGGGGCACACGGAGACAGTGACGCTGGACGCCGCCATCCTCACTCCCGCCGCCCGCCGCGAGGCGTTGATGCTGCAAGGCGGTCGCCATGAGTAGGAAACGACTCGGCACCCCCCGCGAGCGCGTGCTGGGCGTGCTGATGCTGGGCATGCTGGCGATTTTCGCCCTCCGGCTGGTGCAGCTCCAGGTCTTTGAGCACGCGCAGTGGAAGGCGATCGCGCGCGGTCAGTCGCTGATGACCCGCTACCAGAAGCCGTCCCGCGGCGAAATTCACGACCGGAATGGCCTCGCCCTGGCCGTCACGCTCCCCCTGACCTACGCCATCGGTTATCGCCCGCGCTACGTGGTGAACTTCGCAAACGTCGCGGGAACCCTTTCGACGTTGTTGCAGAAGTCCAAGCGCGAAGTGCAGGAAAAGCTGCAAACCCCGGGTTTCACCTACCTCGCGCGCCGCATCGACTGGCAGACCAAGGAGAAGATCGAGGCCCTCAAGCTCTCGTGCTTCCAATATGATGAGGAACCGCGCCGCGCATATCCCAGCGCGGGCACGGCCGCCGTGGTGGTGGGCTTCGCCAACGTCGACGGCAAGGGGCAGGAAGGCGTCGAAGCATCGATGGACGACGAGCTTTCCGGCGAAGGCTATCAGGAACTGTGCCGGGTGGACGCGTTGCGCAAGACCGAGGCCGCGATTTCACCCATCCCCGATGAGTGCCGCGGCGCCGACGTGACGCTCGCCCTCGATCTGCAATTGCAGACCATCGTCGAAGAGGCGATGCGTGACGGGCTGAAAGACCGCACCTATGAACGCGCCTGCGCGATCATGGTCGATCCGCATACGGGTGATGTGCTGGCGATGGCGACGCTGCCCAGCTTTGATCCCAACCATCCCGGCGATTTCAAACCGGAGTACCGCAAGTGTTGGCCGGTGACCGACGTCGTTAAGCCCGGCTCGGTGATGAAGGTTGTGCCGGTGGCCAAAGCCCTCGAAAGCGGCAAGCTCTCGCGGACCTCGCTCATCGACTGCGAGCGCGGCTCGTGGGCGGTGCGCGGCGCGGTGATTCACGATTCCCATCCGCACGGCACGCTGTCCCTCGACGACATCATCGCCCTGTCGAGCAACATCGGCGCGGCGAAGGTCAGCCAGCGCTTCAGCCCCGCCGAGGTCTACGACAAGCTGCGCGCCTTCGGTTTCGGCAACAAAACGCTGGTGGAGATCGCGGGCGAGCAGGCGGGCTACGTGCCGCCGCCCTCAACCTGGAGCGGCCCGACGCAGGCCACGCTCGCCTTTGGGCAGGGCATCTCCTGCACGCCGCTGCAACTCACGATGGCTTACGCGGCCATCGCCAATGGCGGGCAATTGCTGAAGCCGCGGCTCGTCCGTTCGGTGGATTTCATTTCGGGCGTGCATACCGATTATCCGGTGGAGGCCATCCGCCGCGTAATTCCGGCGACGATCGCCTCGGCCCTCACCGAAATGTTGGTCGGCGTCGTCGACCACGGCACGGCGACGATCGTCAAGGTGCAGGACGTCACGATCGCGGGCAAGACCGGCACCGCCGAAAAGGTCGATCACGAACACAATACGTACTTTTCCAATCGTTACATTGCCTCCTTCATTGGTTTCTTTCCAGCCGAGAATCCGCGATCTGTTTTGCTGGTGATGATCGACGATCCGCGTGGCGAACACTTTGGCGGTTCGGTGGCGGGTCCCATCTTCAAGCACATCGTCGAAGAGATGCGTCTCCTGCGGCCGCAGGAATTTTCCGCGCCGCGGCAATCGACTCCGCCACCTGCCCCGCCGGTGGAAATGGTCGTCAATCTGGGGACTGTCAGCGGCAACCGTGAGGAACCGCTTACAGCCAGGCCGGCAGCGTACTTGCCCCAAGCAGCCGCCGCGACGGTGGAATACCGCGTCACAGCCGGCGCGGATACCTCGTTGGTGGCGGTGCCTGCTTTAGAAGGGATGGCCCCTGCGCCTGGCACTTCAGGAACTTTCGCGGCGAAATCTGAGTTTCCGCATGTTTGGCAGCCGCACAGTCGTGACGCAGTTTCCACCGGCCGGCACGCTGGTTCCCGCCGGCACCGTCTGTGAACTTCACGGGATCACTGGGTAGTTACATTCCACTGATGCTTGTTCCCGCCGCGAAGCGCTTCAGCGCACTTGTCAACGATCTTCCCCGCGCTCAAGTACACGGCGCGACGGATCCATTCGTGCGCGCCGTCGTCTACGATTCGCGCGCGGCGCAGCCGGGCAGTTTGTTTGTGGCGATGCGCGGGCTGAAGGCTGACGGGACCGCTTTCATCCGTGATGCGCTGGCGAATGGCGCAGTGGCCGTGGTTGCCGAATCGCCGCTGCCGGACGTTTCCGTGCCTGTGGTTGAAGTCGACAACGCGCGCCGGGCACTGGCCGAACTCGCATGGAGCCTGTACGACCATCCCGAGCGCGATTTGACGCTGACAGCGCTGACCGGCACCAACGGCAAGACCACCGTGGCCACGCAGCTCCGGGCCGTGCTGCGTCACGCCGGAATGCGCACGGGAATGGTGGGGACGCTGGGCATCTATTATGATGAACCCGCCGCCGATTCGCCGCGCACCACGCCCGAGTCCGTGGACATGGCCGCGCACTTTGCCGCCATGCGCGCGCAGGGCTTTACCCACGTGGTGATGGAAGCGACGTCCATCGGCATCGATCTCGAACGCACGTGGGGGCTGCCTTTTCGCGTGACGATCTTCACCAATTTAACGCGCGACCATCTCGATTATCACGGTTCTGTGGACGCTTACCGCGAGTGTAAGCTCCGCCTCTTCCGCGAACAGGCTGCCGCCGGAACGGCCGTTATCAATCGCGATGATCCCGCCGCGGATCATTTCATCCATGCGGCGCGCGGCAAAGTTGTCACTTATGCGATTCACGCCGCGGCGGATTACCGGGCCGAAGCGCTACAATTGACGCGCCACGGCATGCGCTTCAATCTCGTGACCGCCGCCGGAACCGCCGTCATCGCCGCGCCACTGATTGGCCTCTTCAATGTGCATAACCTGCTAGCGGTGATCGCCGCTGCGCGCGCGCTGGGAATTCCGCTGGAAACGATCCAAGCCGCGCTGCAAACGATCGCACCCGTGCGCGGCCGCGCCGAAATGGTGCCGTCTTCGGCCCCGTTTACCGTCGTCGTCGATTACGCGCACACGCCGGACGCCCTCGAACAGATGCTCTCCACGCTGGGCGCGCTGGAGCACCGCCGCATTCTGACGGTGGTGGGCGCGGGCGGCGATCGCGACAAGGGCAAGCGGCCATTGATGGCCGCCACCGCCTTTCGCCGCAGTGACCGCCTCTATTTGACCAGTGACAATCCGCGCTCGGAAGATCCCGCGGCGATTCTCAGCGACATGTCGGCCGGGCTGCCCGCGCACGCCGGTCACATCGAACACGCCGACCGCCGCTGGGCCATCGAACAGGCGCTGTCCGATGCGGGCGAAGGCGACATCGTGCTCATTGCCGGGAAGGGGCACGAGACCTATCAGGAGATTCACGGCGTGCGGCATCCCTTCGACGATCGCGAAGTAGCAATTGCATGGCTCGCGCGAGCGGGATTCGCGGCATGACACTGCCGACTGTAGGCTGGCTTTGCCAAACACTGGACGGCGAGCATGCCGCGCTGGCGCCCGAATTGCCGCTAGGCCCCATCGCCATTGACACGCGGACGCTGACAAGCGGCGACACCTTCTGGGCGCTGCCGGGGGGCAACGACGGACATAGTTACGTTGCCGCGGCTTTTGCCAAGGGGGCAAAAGCGGCCGTGGTGAAGACGGAGTGGTTTCAGAGCGAGCTCGCGGCGCCTTTCCGTCCGCGCCTGATCGTCGTTCCCGACACGCACACAGCGCTGACGAAAGCGGCGGTGGCCTGGCGGGCATGCTGGACGTTTCCGGTGCTGGGGATTACGGGCACCAACGGCAAGACGTCGACGAAAGATTTACTGCTGCATCTGCTTGAGGACCGCGTGAAGGCCACGGGAACACAGGGCAATTTCAATAACGAAATCGGCGTCCCCCTCACGCTGCTGGCGACACCGCTCGACATCGAGCTTGCGGTGGTGGAAATGGGCGCGTCACATGCCGGGGATATCGCGTATCTGTGCAATCTTGCGCGTCCGACACATGGCCTGGTAACCTCCATTGGCCGGGCGCATCTGCTGGGTTTCGGCGATTTGGAGACCGTGGCGCGGACCAAGGGTGAATTGTACGACGCAGTGGCCGTTGCTGGAACGGCGCTGGTGCCCACGGACGACGCCTTGTGTGTGACCGAGGCCGCCGCCTGCCGCACGCGCATCGGATACGGCTTTCAGCCGCCGCCGGCAAGTTGGGACGGCGCCTTCCACGCGGGCGAGACGCTCGCTTACAATGATGCCGGCCAGGCGCGCTTCTGCTTTCACGGGACGGAGTTCGCGCTGGGCGTTCCGGGGTGGCCCGCCGCGCTCTCGGCCCTCGCGGCGCTGACCGTCGCGCACACGTTGGGAATTGAAACGCGCGCCTGCCGCGAGGCCGTCCTGAGCTGGAACGGCGTTCACGGGCGGTTGGAAGTGATCGCGGTCGGCAAGGCCACGCTCGTGGACGACAGCTACAATGCCAATCCCACCAGCATGCGCGCGGCGCTGGAGACGCTTTCCTTATTAAAGAGCGCGCGACGGGTGGCGATCCTCGGCGACATGAACGAACTGGGCGCGCACGCGGACGCGGAACACAGGAGTCTGGGCCGCGATACCGCGAATTATCAGGTGGCGCTGGCGCTGTTTGTGGGCGAACACGCGCCGTTGGCGGCGGAAGCGGCGCAAGCGGCGGGCATTGAAGCGCAGGCCTTCCGGACTTACGAAGAGTTGGCGCCCGCGCTGGCGGCCTACCTGCGGGACGGCGACGCGATATTGGTGAAAGGGTCGCGCTCGATGCGGCTGGAACGCGCGGCGCGTGACGTGAAAGAAATTTTCGGCTAATGCTTTACCATCTTTTCCTGCCGCTGCGCGACATTATCAGCGGCGCCAACCTGTTCCGCTACCTCACGTTCCGCTCGGCCATGGCCGCGCTCTTTGCGCTGCTCATTTCGCTCATCTTCGGGCCGTGGATGATCCGCAAGCTCAAAGAGCATCAGATCGGCGAGGAGATTCGCAGCGACGGGCCGAAGACGCACCTCGTCAAGGCGGGCACGCCGACGATGGGCGGTCTGATGATCATCATCGCCGTCACCATTCCCACGCTGCTCTTCGCCAACCTTACGAACCTGTACGTGCTGCTCACGCTGCTGGCGTTTCTGTGGATGGGCGTGGTCGGCTTTTTCGACGACTATCTGAAGGCCGTGAAGAAGAAGAAGAAGGGCCTCGTCGCGCGCTACAAGCTGCTGGGCCAGCTTTCCATCGGCGCGCTGATCGCGCTCTTCGTGATGGTTTTCCCTGAGCTGTTCGGCACGGGGTTCGCCGGTGACGCTACGCGCACGACGCTGCCGTTTTTCAAAAACGTGATGCTGAATTTCGGCATGTTGTATCCGCTGGTGATCGTGCTCGTGCTGATGGGCACATCGAACGGCGTAAATCTGACGGACGGACTCGACGGGCTGGCCATCGGAGTGACCTCGATTGCGGCGGCGGCCTTCGCGCTGATGAGCTATGTAACCGGCAACGTGAAATTTGCCGACTATTTGAACGTCATCTATCTCGACGGTTCGGGCGAGCTGATGATCTTCTGCGCGGCGCTGCTGGGCGCGGGCCTCGGCTTCCTCTGGTTTAACGGCTACCCGGCGCAGGTGTTCATGGGAGACACGGGCGCGCTGGCGCTGGGGGCGGCGCTGGGGACGATGGCGATTCTGCTGAAGAAGGAGTTTTTTCTCGTCATCATCGGCGGCATTTTCGTCATCGAAGCGCTCTCCGTCATTATCCAGCGACTCTATTTCAAGTACACGAAACAGAAGTTCGGCGCGGGGCGGCGCGTGTTCAAAATGGCTCCGCTCCACCACCATTTCGAACAGTGCGGCTGGCACGAATCGAAAGTCGTGGTGCGCTTCTGGATCGTGCAGGTGATCCTGGTACTTGTGAGCTTAACGATGTTCAAGGTGCGGTAAGCGCATGGCGCTCGATTTGACCGGCAAGCGGGTGGCGGTTATCGGCATGGCGCGCAGCGGCAGCGGAGCGGCGACGCTCGTCACGCGGCTGGGCGGGCGCGCGCTGGTTTCCGACAAGAAGCCCGCCGAAGCCCTGTCCGCCGCAGCCGGCGAGCTGCAAAAGGCCGGAATCGAGATCGAAACCGGCAGCCATGACCGAGTCTTGAAGGAAGCTTTTGACCTCGTGGTGCTCTCCCCCGGCGTCGTGCCATCCGCGGAACTGGAGACGAGCTGGCAGGCGCGCGGGATTCCCGTCTGGTCGGAGCTGCAGCTCGCCGCCAAGGCGTGCGACAGTTCGTGGATCGGCGTGACCGGATCGAACGGCAAGACTACCACCGTGCATTTAATCGCCGCCATGCTGCGCGCGGCGGGTTACGACGCGGTGATGGCGGGCAACGTCGGCGCGGCCTGGAGCGGTATGTTGCCCGCGCCGCAATCGCGCGTCTTCGTTGTCGAGGTTTCGAGCTTTCAGATGGAAACTTCGCCGGATATCAGGCCGCACGTGGGCGTGCTCTTGAATCTCTTCGAAAATCACCTCGACCGCCACGGGACGATGCAGGTTTATTCCGAACTGAAAGCCCGGCTCTTTCGCAACCAGAGCGCGAACGACTTTGCCGTGATCAACGGCGACGACCCGCGCGTGGCGGCGATTGCGGAGACCCTGCCCGGCCGCGTGGTGCGCTTTGGCCGTTCAACCGCCTTTGATTTTTGCGCCACGGACGAACGGCTACTGTACCGCGGCGAGAGCATCATCGAGTTGAAAGATTTTCCGCTGACGGGACGTCACAACGCGCTCAACGCCGCCGCCGCTGCCGCCGCCGCCTTCGCCTATGGTGCGAGCCTCGAGGCCATCGGCGCGGCGCTGAAGACCGCGCAGGCCGTGGAGCACCGCATCGAATTCGTGGCCAATGTGAACGGCGTGGCGTGGTATAACGATTCCAAGAGCACCAACATGGTGGCGACGATGACCGCGCTGGATTCCTTCGCCGCCAACGTCATCCTGCTGTTCGGCGGACGGCCCAAAAAGGAATCCTTCGCGCCGCTGGCTACCCGCTTTGGCCGTCCGCTCAAGCACCTGATCGCCTTCGGCGAAGCCGCCATTAAGGTGACGAGCGAAGTGGCGGCGCATCCCGCGCTGGAAACCGTCGCGGGACTCGAAGCGGCCGTGACGCGCGCGCGCGAGTTAGCCCGCCAGGGCGATACCGTGCTGCTCTCGCCGGGCTGCACGTCTTTTGACGAATTCAACAATTTTGAAGAACGCGGCCGTGTGTTTAAAGCCCTGGTGAAGAGCGCATGAGTCATCCCTTCTCCCCCACTCTGCCGGGATCCAGCACTCTGGAAAAGCGCGTCGGCTATGACGTATGGCTGCTCGCGGTCACGCTGGGACTGTGCGTTTGCGGCGCCATCTTTGTGCTGACTTCGTCGGCGGCGCATTCGTGGAAGTCGTACGGGGGCGATTCGCTGGCGATCTTCCGCAGCCACGTGGGCCGCTTGTCCATCGGCCTGGTGTGCATGGCCGTGCTGGCCTTCACCGATTATCATGTGCTGAAGCGTTTGGCGCGCGCGCTGTGGCTGGTGGCCTTGGCGCTGCTCATCGCCGTGCTTTTCATTCCGCAGCCGCCGGGCGCGACGGCACACCGCTGGATCTACCTGCACGGCATCAGCTTTCAACCAGCCGAGTTGGCGAAATTCGCGCTCATCAATTATCTCGCGCTGCGTTTCGGCGCGACACGCGATGATCCTTTCGCGAACGACCGCAAGAAAGCGTTCATGGGCTCGGCGCTGGCCTCGATCATGACGATTGCCCTGCTGCTGCTGGAGCCGAATCTGTCGATGGTGCTGTTGATCTTCGGCACCGTGGCGCTGATGTTCTTCCTCGCCGAAATCCCGCTCCGGCCGATGTTCATCGTCGGCGGTGCGTCCATCGTGCCGCTCGGTCTGATCGCCTGGCTGACGCCCTACATGCGCGTGCGCCTCACGGCTTACATCGACGGCATCATCAACCCCCTGCAGGCCAGCTACCACGTCAAGCAATCGCTGATCGGTCTCGGGCAGGGCGGCGTGACGGGTATCGGCCTCGGTGCGTCCACGCAAAAGTTTTTCTTTTTGCCCGAACCGTATAAGGATTTCATCTTCAGCATCGTGGGCGAAGAACTCGGCCTCGTGGGCGGCGTGCTGCTGCTGGTGGCGTTTGGATTTTTACTCGTCCGCGCCTGGCAGATCATGCTGCGCGCGCCCGACGGCTTCGGCCGCTTCCTGGCGGCGGGAATCACCTGCACCATCGGCCTCTCGGTGGTCGTCAACATCGGTGTGACGCTGGGCGTGCTGCCCGCCACAGGCCAGCCGCTGCCCTTTATCAGCTATGGCGGTTCGTCGCTGATGATGACGCTGGGGGCGATCGGCGTTCTGCTGAACATATCGCGGCAGTCGGCACAGCAGGCCGAGCGTTTCGATTATCCGCGCGAGGTCCGGTGAGCGCGCACGTCATTATCGCGGGCGGCGGCACCGGCGGCCACGTCTTCCCCGCCCTGGCCATCAAGCAGGCGATTGTGCGGCAGGCGCCCGGCGCGCAGGTGATCTTCGCGGGCACGGCGGCGGGACTCGAAGCCAAAGTGATGCCGCGCGAGCACGAAACGCTGAAGCGGATCTGGATCTTCGGGCTTCTCGCGTCGCCACATACTGCGCAATCTGCTGCTGCCGCTGAAACTCGTCGTCAGCGTGGCGCAGAGCTTCCTCCTCCTTAAGCGGTTCAAGCCGCAGGTCGTGATCGGCACAGGCGGCTATGTGATGGGGCCGGTGCTGTGGACCGCGCAACGGCTGGGCATTCCCACACTTTTACAGGAACAGAATTCCTTCCCCGGCTATACCACACGCAAGCTGGCCGCGAAAGCCAACGTCGTCTGCGTGGGCTTTGAAGACGCGGTGAAACGCCTGCCCGCCCAAGCGCATGTAGAAGTGACGGGTAATCCGCTGCGCGATTCGTTTCACACGCTGGACCGCGAAACCGCACGTCAACGCTGGCCGCTCGATCCCGCGCGCAAAACACTGCTCGTGTTCGGCGGCTCGGCGGGCGCGAAGTCGATCAACGAAGCCGTGGGCGGCGCCATCGAACTTTTAGCGCGCGGCTACAACGTCATCTGGCAGACGGGCAAGCTGGGCCTTCCCACGACCGTCAACCGGGCGGTGATCGACGCGGCCACCCGCGCCGGAAATCTGAAAGTGCTCGAATTCATCGACGACATGCCCGGCGCCTACGCGATGGCCGACATCGCCATCTGCCGCGCGGGGGCGATGACGCTGGCCGAGCTTTCGATGGCCGGTGTGCCCGCGATTCTTCGTTCCCTATCCCTTTGCCACCGACGATCACCAGACTGCCAACGCCAACGCGATGATCGACCACGGCGCGGCGGAAGTGATCAACGATTTTGAACTGACGCCCGCGGCGCTGCTCGCCGCCATCGTGCGTTGCACCGCGCCCGCGTCCACGCTCGTAACCATGGCCCTCGCCATGCGCCACATCGCCCGGCCCGACGCCGCGGCGCTGCATC
Source organism: uncultured bacterium (assembly GCA_963735175.1). Taxonomy (GTDB): domain Bacteria; phylum Electryoneota; class RPQS01; order RPQS01; family RPQS01; genus CAVTJX01. The sequence continues at coordinate 262,898 of CAVTJX010000016.1, forward strand.
GCCCAAATCGCCCTCTCGCTCCCATGACTCCCCAGAAACTATTCCGCCGCGTGCGGCACGTGCATATGATCGGCATCGCCGGCGCCGGGATGAGCGGCATCGCGGAGGTGCTGCTGAATCTCGGCTTCGACGTGACCGGCAGCGACCTCGCGCTCTCCGACGTGACCGAACGGCTGGCGCGGCTGGGCGCGGTGATTCATGAAGGCCACGCGGTAGAGCACGTGAAGGACGCGGACGTGGTGGTCTATTCGGCGGCGGTACGCCCCGAGAACGTGGAGCTGCGCGCCGCCCGCGAGGCGCATCTGCCGATCATTCCGCGCAGCGAGATGCTGGCCGAGCTGATGCGGCTGAAAGTCGGCATCGCGATTTCCGGCACCCACGGCAAGACCACCACGACCAGTATGGTGGGCACGATCCTGCAACGCGCGGGACTGAATCCGACGCTGATCGTGGGCGGCATCGTGCGGGCACTGCAATCCGGCGTGCGCATGGGCACGGGCGAGTTGCTGGTGGTGGAAGCCGACGAATTCGACCGCTCATTTCTCAAGCTCACCCCTACGCTCGCGGTGATCACGACCATCGAGCCGGAGCATCTCGACACCTACACCGATCTGGCAGGGGTGCAGGACGCGTTTGTGGAATTCGCCAACAAGGTTCCCTTCTACGGCAACGTGGTGGTCTGCGGCGACGAACCGCACGTGCGCGAGATCCTGCCGCGCATCAAGCGTCCGGTGGTGACCTATGGCCTCGGCGACGACTGCGCCTTCCGCGCCCTCGACATCGTGCAGCGCGAGAACCGCACCGCTTTCCGCCTCGTGCGCGACAAGGGCGAGGAATTGAAGTTCGAACTGCAGACGCCCGGCCGCCACAACGTGCTCAACGCGCTGGCCGCGATTGCCGTGGCCGACGACCTCGACGTGCCCATCGCCGTGACGCGCGACGCGCTGGCGGAATTCTCCGGCGTGCACCGCCGCTTTGAAATCAAGGGCGTGGTGAACGACGTGATCGTCGTCGACGACTATGCGCATCATCCCACCGAGGTCGCCAACACGCTGAAGACGGCGCGCGCCTGCTGGCCCGGGCGGCGGTTGGTGGCGCTGTTTCAGCCGCATCTGTTCACGCGCACGCGCGATTTCGCCGCCGATTTCGGTCAGGCGCTGGCCGTGGCCGACGTGGCGCTGGTGGCGGACATCTACCCCTCACGCGAGAAGCCGATTCCCGGCATCACCTCGGAACTGATCGCCGCCGCCGCGCGTGACGCGGGCGCGACGCAGGTGCAGCTTATCGGAAACGACGATTTGGCCGCGCGCGTGAGTGCCGTAGTACGCGCGGGCGACGCGCTGATCGTGATGGGCGCGGGCAGCATTACCCGCGTGGCGCAGGAACTGGTCAGCGAGAGTGATGGATCGCGCCGCGCGTGAGCGCCTGGCGCGCTTGCTGCCCGGCGTGGTGCATGAGCATGCGCCGCTCGCGCCCTATACCAGTTTCCAGATCGGCGGCCCGGCGGAGATCCTCAGCGAAGTCCGCAGCGCGATCGAACTGGCCGAGTTAATGCGAATCGTGCGCGCGGAAGGCACACCCTGGTTTTATCTCGGTCACGGCTCCAATATTCTGATCTCTGACAATGGCTTTGACGGCGTGGTGATTCGCGCGGGCGGGGACCTGGCGCGAATCGGAAATGACGGCGATGTGATTCACGCCGGCCCCGCCGCGCGGCTGCTCGATCTGACGCTGTTCGCGGCCACATTGAGTTATTCGGGCATGGAAGCGCTGTCCGGCATTCCCGGTTCGGTGGGCGGCGCGCTGTTCATGAACGCGGGCGCGTACGGCGGCGAAATCGCCGACACCGTAATCGACGTCGACGTACTGACGGCCGAAGGTCGAATCGAGCGGCTGGAAAAAAGCGGCATCGGGTTCAGTTACCGCAGCGCCACCGCTTTGCAGCAGACGTTGATTCTGGAAAGCCGCTACCGCCTCCGCCCCGCCGCAAAGCCAGAGATCTACAAGGAAATGCGGCGCGTGTGGAAACTGCGGCGCGAAAAGCAGCCGCTGGATTTTCCCAGCGCCGGGTCGATCTTCAAGCGGCCGCCTGACGATTTCGCGGGCCGGCTGATCGAGGCGGTCGACGGCAAGGGCACGCGCATCGGCGGCGCGATGGTGCCGCTGAAACACGCCGGCATCTTCATCAACGCCGGCGGCGCCACCGCGGCGGATGTGACGGCGCTGGTGCGCGAGATTCGCCGCCGCGTCTTTGACAAGTTTGGCATTCTTCTGGAAACTGAGGTCCGCCCCGTTGGCTTCGCGCAAGACCCCTTCGCCATCACGCTCTGAAAAACGCGTTCCCACGCGCGGCGCAAAGCGCCGTCATGCGCGGCGCGTCACGCTGATCACGGCGCTGGCGCTGGCGCTGCTGGGGCTCGGATTCCCGCTGTGGGCGAGACCGCTGGGACGGCTGCTGGCCGCGCAGATCGTCGCCGCGTCGAACCGTTACCGCGTGGCGAGCGTCACCGTCGCCGGCAACCGCGCGCTCTCGCAGGAGCAGATTCTGACATTGGCGAAGATTCCCGCGGGTGCCGCGCTGTTTCACGTGCCGGTGCGGCAGGTACGCCAGCGGCTCGAAGCGCATCCGTGGATTCGTTACGCCTACGTGCGGCGGCGGCTGCCCGACACCATTGAAATCCGCGTCACCGAGCGCGTACCGGTGGCGGCCGTGCGCGGCGGAACGGCCTGTTCATGATCACCGCCGACAGCGTAGCCGTCGCGCCGCTCACCGACAATTGGCAGTGGGATTTGCCGATCCTCACCCCACCCCGCGCCGTCACGCTGCGCGACGGTGTGGCAGTGCGCGATTCGTCGACACTGGCGCTGCTGCATGAGATCCTCGTGCTGCGCGCGGTCTCGGATGACGCATGGCGAAATTTGAGCGAAGTCTATTTTGCGGGCGGGCAGATGCACGCCACGCTGTCGCAGCCGCCGCTGGAGCTCAACCTCGGGCGCGGCGCTTCCGAACTGGCCTGGCTGGGCGCGCTGAAACTGCTGCGGGACAGTCCGCAGGGCGAGCGCACCCGCTGCCAGAGCATGGACTTGCGGATTCCGGGCAAGATTGTCGTGTCGATGAGTACTCCTGTGACAACGGAACGGACCAACGGATGATGAAAAAGATCGGCAACCACAATGAGCCGCTGTGCGGCGTCGACATCGGGACGACGAAAATCGTCACCGTCATCGCCGAACCGGTGAACGAACACGAGATCCGCCTGCTGGGCGTGGGCTGCGTGCCTTCGCGCGGCCTGCGGCGCGGCGTGGTGATCAACCTCGAACAGACCACCGAAGACATCGAGAAATCCGTGGCGCTGGCCGAGGAAGCCGCGCACGCGACCGTCGGCAGCGTGTGGGTGGGCGTGGCCGGCGAGCATGTCAAGAGCATCAATTCGCGCGGCGCGATTCCCATCAGCAAGCTGCGCGGCGAACCGACGGGCGAAGTGACGCAGAGCGACGTCGACCGCGTGGTGGAAGCCGCGCGCGCCATCGCGCTGCCCATGGACCGCCGCATGCTGCACGTGCTGCCGCAGGAATACGTGGTCGACACCGAGCGCGGCATCCGCGCGCCGGTGGGCATGGCGGGCGTGCGGCTCGAAGCCAACGTCCACATCGTCACCTGCGCGCTCTCTTCGGCGCAGAACATTCTCACCTGTTGCAAGCGGGCGGGCCTGCAGGTGCTGGATCTCGTGCTCGAACCGCTGGCGTCGGCGGCGAGCGTGCTCACGAAGGACGAAAAAGAACTCGGCGTGGTGCTGCTGGATTTCGGCGGCGGCACCACCGACCTCGCGATCTTTCAGAACAGCTCGATCCGCCACACGGCGGTGATCGGCTACGGCGGCGATTACATCACGCGCGACATCGCGGTGGGGTTGCGCACGCCGGTGGATTCCGCCGAGACGATCAAGATCGAAAACGGCGCGGCGCATCCGCGCGTCGTGGGCCAAAACGAATTTCTGGAGATTCCCGGCGTGGGCGGGCGCGAGCCGCGCGAAATGAGCCGCGCCATGCTGGTCTCGATTATCGCGCCCGCGGGTGGAAGAAATTCTGACGCTGGCGCGTGACGAGCTGGTCCGTTCGCGGACGCTGGACAGCGTGTCGGCGGGCGTGGTATTGACCGGCGGCGGCGCGTCGATGCCGGGCATGGCGGAAATCGCGGAAGAAATCTTCGCGCTGCCCGTGCGCATCGGCGCCCCGCGCGAAGAGACTCCCGGCGACGGCCTGGGACTGGGACCGAAGTTCGCGACGGCGGTGGGCCTGGTGCATTACGCGCTGGAACGCACGCGCCGGGCGGAGCTGCAGGACGGCGACGGCGACCATTGGGCGCAGCGCACGTCGAGCCGCGTCCGCGAATGGCTGCAAGGAATTTTCTAAACATTTTCAAGATACACACCGAGGAGAAACTGATTATGGAGTCGCTCCGGTTTTCATTCGCGGAAGAAATCGTCGGCAGCGCAAAAATGAAGGTGGTGGGTGTGGGCGGCGCGGGCGGCAACGCCCTGAACTGCATGATCGAAGCCGGACTGGCCTGTGTGGATTTCATCGCCGTCAACACCGACGCCCAGGCCCTGCAGCAAAACGGCGCGTCCAAGCGAATTCAGATCGGCCGGGAAACGACGCGCGGGCTGGGCGCGGGCGCCAATCCCGAAATCGGCCGCCAGGCCGTGGAAGAAAACCGCGAAGAAATCCGCGCGGCCCTCGAGGGCGCGGACATGGTCTTCATCACCGCCGGCATGGGCGGCGGCACGGGCACGGGCGCGGCGCCGGTGGTGGCCGAAATCGCCAAGGAAGTCGGCGCGCTGACCGTCGGCATCGTCACCAAGCCGTTCGCCTTCGAAGGCAAGAAGCGGCTAGCGTCCGCCGAGCGCGGCCTGGGCGACCTCAAGCAGCACGTCGACACGCTGATCGTCATTCCCAACCAGCGGCTGATTTCCATCGTCGAACGCGACACCACGCTCATGGACGCCTTCAAAATGGCGGACAACGTGCTGCTTGCACGCGACGAAGGGGATCAGCGATCTGATCGCGGTGCCGGGGATCGTCAACGTGGACTTCGCCGACGTGCGCACGGTGATGGCGATGCGCGGCGACGCGCTGATGGGCGTGGGCGTGGGCCGCGGCGACCACCGCGCGGTGGAAGCGGCGCAGCAGGCGATCTCCTCCCCACTGCTGGAAGAAGTTTCGATTCGCGGCGCGCGCGCGATTCTCATCAATATCACCGGCGGCAGCGACCTCGCGCTGCACGATGTTTCCGAAGCGACACAGGCGATTTACGAAGCGGCCGGCGAAGACGCGGAAGTGATCTTCGGCGCGGTGACCGATCCCACCGCCACCGGCGAACTGCGCGTGACCGTCATCGCCACCGGCTTTAACCAGGCGGAAGCCAAGGTCACCACGCCGCGCGCCGCGAGCGGCAACGGCAAATCCTACGAACCGCTACGGCAGGCGCCCTCCGACGTGCGCGCCTTTGAACCCAAGGTGATTCGGCTGCAGGAACCCTCCAGCGTGCAGCCGCTGATGCGGGAGAGCGGCAACGGCAGATTGGAACCGGTCGTGGTCGGCGAGGACGCCTTCGAAGTCCCCACGTTTTTAAGAAGGCAAATGGACTGACGCGAACATGACGTTCGATCCGTTGCGCTGACGCCGATGATTACCGCCGCTGCGCTGGCTGGATCTTGCCCCGCAAATACGCCTTATGGGCACCTAGGCAACGGGCTCTGCCCCGTTGCTCTTGTGGAGAATGCGGCGGGACAGAGCCCGCCGCCCAGGAGAAAATTTACAGGATGTGACCCGATAGTTCGAAGCGAGCCAGCATGAGAACGTCGGTCATCAAGGGCGCCCCGGTATCCGTGTACCGGGGCGTTTCCGCATCAGAAAATTCGAAATCCGAAATTCGAAACTCGAGTCAGAGACGGAATTTTGAATCCGCCGTGGTGACTCTCCAGAGTCACCCGTCCGCCTGCGCTGCGCGTCGCATTCCCTCACGCCGCCTGCTCCTGCTCGCCGGGCGACGCGGGCGCGGCATCCGCCGGTGTTCCGCCATCGACGATTCCCAGGCGCGCGGCCTCATCGGGATGCTCGGCCAGCCATTTCTGTTCGAATTCGCGGCGCAGCGCGGACATCATGGTGCCACGATAGCGAATGTGGCCCTTGCCAGTGAGCCGCGACCGCAGGTGCTCCGCATATTCGTGGATCGGATAATCCGGCGGAAACTGTACGGCTGGATCCGGCACCCACGGCGGCAGCAGATCTTCGTCCGTGACGACGCGCGGAACGCTCGACGGCTTCGCGGCACTCTTTTTCGTTCGGGCCGTTGTGTTCGATTGCGTTTTCGATTCCAAATCAAATCCAGAATCGATTACTTCTTTTTCTTGTGTTAGATAATCTACTTTATTAGATTGGTGGCAAGACGGTGGACATGCCTCATCACTTAGCGCATCATCCGCGGGTGGCAATGGCAGCGGGGATTGCGAGTCAAGTGCCGGTGGTTTCAGCAGCACCGTGCGTCCTGTGGAGAGCATGAGCACCATGACCGGACCCTGGCAAGTGACGGTCAACAGGCCTTGCACCGAAAGCTCGCGGAGATACGAACGCACGGTGCGGCGGTCCCACCGCCACCGTTCGGCCAGCCCCTGCAGCGTGGCAATCTGTTCGCCGGGTTGAAGATCGACCTGCTGACGGCCCACAAACAGACGGGTGATGCGAAACGCGCAATTCGATTTCAGATCGAGGTAGGCTTCGGCTTCCGAATAGCGCCGGGCGCGCTGCCAGAGTGGCAGCTCAAAGAAGTCGGCGGGTAAGATATGGTATCTGTTTGACATATAAGGTGCCTTATAAATAACAGTAAATTGGCATTACGTTACTAATATACGGCATATGTGAGTCATTGTCAAGAGATATTTGCACTCTTGTTCATATCTTTGAGAACGGGAGACTTGCGTCAAAATATATCAACTATATTCTAAGTTCCTTCATATTTAAGGTAAATCATAAAATTATGTTGGGTGAATCTTGCGTCTCGTCTGAACCTGCATTACCTTTTGTGAAAACCTTCCTTATAATGAGGTTTCCGAACATGAGGCATGTGTGGAAAGTGTCAGTTGTAATTTTCTGTCTATTGGCAGTTTGTGGAGGGGCGTGGTCGCAGGATGATTCCGAGATTCTAAATATCGGGACGCAATCACTCGCCGTCGCAATTCGCGGCCACTATGCGTACATAGGTGGATGCGATAGTACCCTGGCAGTTGTTGATATCAGCGATCCGGCCGTCCCAGTGCTGGTCGGACGCTTTGCCACTCCCGGTGATGCGGAAGGAATTGCCTTTAGCGGCAATTATGCTTACGTAGCGGATTACACTTACGGTTTGCGTGTATTCAACATCAGCAATCCCTACGTGCCGACACAGGTCGGTGTTTTCGATACGCCGGGATATGCTCACGGAGTGACCGTTGTTGGAAATTTGGCCTATATTGCCGATTGGCATGGCGGCGTGCGCGTGGTTAATGTCAGTAATCCTTCACTTCCTGCGAACGTAAGTTACTATGACACTCCCGATCGTTCTCGCAGCCTTGTCATCAGCGGTAACTATGCTTATGTGGCCGATGGCAATAGCGGAATGCGGATCCTCAATATCAGCAATCCGTCATCGCTTACTGAAGTTGGCTCCATTAACAGTCCGGAAACCACAATGGATGTGGTTGTTAACGGTAGCTATGCTTATCTGGCAACTCGATTCAGCGGTTTGCGAATCATCAACATCGCCAATCCGGCTGCTCCGACACTGGTGGGTTTTTATGACACACCTGGTGATGCTGTAGATGTTGTTCTCAGCGGAGAATATGCATATGTGGCGGATGGTCCCGGTGGTTTAAGGATCATTAATGTCAGCAATCCGACCTCGCCAACACAAATTGGTTACATTGCGATTCCCGGTCTTGCTTATGGTGTGGCTGTCAATGGCAGTTTTGCCTATGTGGTATATTCTGCCACTAACCGTGGACTGCGCATCATTAATATCAGCAATCCAGCTTCTCTTAGTGTGGTTGGATTCTTGGAAACAGGATTGTGCGATGCACTTCTGCCGGTAGAACTCATCGCCTTTACCGCCACACCCGGCAACAGCCGCGTGACGCTGAACTGGCGCACAGGCTCAGAGCAGGACAACGCGCGGTTTGAGATTGCGCGGGACGGGGAAGTTGTGGCGATCAAGGAAAGCCAGGGAAACAGCGCTAGCGAGCAGCAGTATGCGTGGACGGATGACGAAGTGATGAATGGCCGTGTTTACCGCTACACGCTGACGAGCATTTCAACGACAGGCGAGCGCGAGGAATTGCAGAGCGTCGAGGCCATACCTGCCGCGGATGCGGCATCACTGGTCACAGAATACGCGCTGCATGGTGCCTATCCCAATCCGTTCAATCCTACGACGACGATTGGCTATGATCTCGCGCAGGCGGGGCAGGTGACGCTGGCGGTGTACAATCTCATGGGCCAGCATGTCGCGACGCTCGTCAATGGCACGGAGACGGGGGGGCGGCACAGCGTGGCTTTTGACGCGACGGGATTGCCCAGCGGGATGTATGTGTACCGCCTTGAGGCGAATGGGTTTTCCGCGATGCAGAAGATGGTACTCTTGAAATAAATGCCTTGGTGACGCAAAGAGGGCGGGTCTTAGACCCGCCCCTACAGGAAATAATAAAACCCGGCAGCGCTTTTGCTACCGGGTTTTCTATTGATGTTCGCGGTGGTGACTCTGGAGAGTCACCACCGCGGAACATGTCTTATCGCCCGTTCACAGTGCCGAGGTTGGTGGGGGTGCTGGCCGTGCTGATGATGGTATTCCGCTCGGCGGGATTGTCGATGAAATTGGGGATGAACTTGCGCACCACCGCGAGCATGGCTTCGTCCGACGGCGCATCGTGTTCGATTCCCACCTGCGTGGGATGGAAGGTTTTGATGTTGGCGTCGGGTCCGAAGACCATGTCCATCCGTCCCAGCATCCGCCCGTCGCGATGCCCGCGCACCACGCGCGTGCTGTCAATCAGCCACGGCGTCGCTTCGTTGGGCCGGAAGCTGCGGCCGCCGATCAACAGATGGATACCCGGCACCTGGTGCGCAATCAGCGAATCCATCCCGTCGCCGCACGTCGAGAGGACCACGATCAGATCGACCTTGTCCTTCAGCGAAACCACAGCCTCGCGCACCGTGGATAGCGGATCGAGAATCGTCACGCCGGCAGGCAGCCACGCGCTGTCGGTCCGCATTACGTCGCGCGTGCCGCAAATTCCTACGACGCCGACCCGCGCTTCCTTCACCTTCTTAACCACGTACGGCGCGGCCAGCGCGTCGCCCTTGAAACGCAGATTCGCTGAGACGAACTCGAATTTGGCGTCCTTCTTCGCGTTCCGGAAGGCATCGACGCCAAACGCCAGCTCGCGCTCGGAGATGTTGGCAATGCCGGTTTGCAGTTGGTTGTAGGCGGCCACGGTCACGAGTCCGCGGGAACTGTCGGCTTGCGAGGTTCCCGTCAGGAAGTTGCCCGCGTCGCAATAGAGCACCGTGGGATCTTCCGCCCGCGCCTTGGCCAGCACGGTACTGCGCCGGGCAATGCCGCCGCCGGTCTGCTTACAGCCGCAACCCTCCAGCTTGCCGCGCACATCGCTGGAATACACCACTGACACGACCGTCCCATCCGGAATGGAGGTGGAACGGCAGCCTATGAACAACACTCCCAGAACAGCCACGGCCATGACGAAAGTAGTTTTATTCCAGCAGTCCATCCCGTGCCTCGGTGTTGAAGAGAGTTTTCCAGTAAATTCGCTATTTCTAAAACGCCTGCAATCCTTTCCAGTTCCCCAGCGCTCGGGCGGGCAGGCTGGGGGCTAACGCCACCCTCGCCGCGCGGGGTCTACCGTCGGCGCGACCAATGGCGTGGCAAGGACAGGATCCCGCCGCATTCGGGGACTGATCATGACGGCGGGGTCCTGGTCTTGCTTGTGCGTGTGTCCTCACCCCCGGTAGACCCCGCGCGGCGGAGAGCAGACACGGAATCACGCGTCTTTGATCACCGCAAAGCCGCGATTTACAATGCCGCGCGCGCGGCCCGTCAGCGGCCAGCCCTTGAACGGGGTGTTGCGGGACTTGGAGCGGAAGGCCGCCGGATCTACCGTCCAGGACGCCTGCGGGTCGATGATCGTCAGATTGGCCGTTTCGCCCACGGCGATCTTCGGCAGCGGTTGGGAGAGGATCTCGCGCGGGCCGTAGACCGTCCGCTCGAGCAGAGCCGGCAGATCCAGCACCTTGGGCACCAGATGCGTCAGCGCGAGCCCGAGGGCCGTTTCCAGTCCCACCACGCCCATCGGCGCGAGGTCGAACTCCTGCATCTTGGTCTCCCACGAATGCGGCGCGTGGTCCGTGCAATAGGCGTCCAGCGTGCCGTCGGCGAGGCCCGCGAGGCAGGCCTGGCGGTCGGCCTCAGTGCGCAGCGGCGGGCTCATTTTGAAATCGGTGTCGAAATCCTTGCAGTCGGCATCGGTCAAGAGCAGGTGATGCGGGCAGACCTCCGCCGTCACGGGCAGCTTGCGCGTTTTGGCCCAGCGCACCCAGTTCACAGCTTCCGCCGTCGAAACGTGGCAGATGTGCACCGCCGCACCCGTGTATTCGGCCATGAGAATGCAGCGCATCACGTCGATGGCTTCGCTGACACTGGGAATCCCCGGCAGCCCGAGGCGCGTCGACCATTCGCTTTCGTTCATCACGCCGCCGGCGGAGAGATAGGGATCTTCGGCATGCTGAAAGACGCACGCGCCCAGCATGTGGGCGTACTCCATGGCGTGGCGCAGCACGGCGGTGTTCTCGATGGGCGGCCGTCGTCGCTGAAGGCGCGCACGCCCAGTTCGACGAGTTCCGACATTTCGACCAGTTCCTTGCCGCCCCGACCGCGCGTGGCGGCGGCGACGACGTGGACATCGACGGGCGAGCGCGAGGCGCGCTCCATCACCCACTGCACGCGGCCCATGTCGTCCAGCGGCGGTTCGGTGTTGGGCATGCAGGCGACGGCGGTGAAGCCGCCGTTCATCGCCGCCTGGCAGCCGCTTTCGATGGTCTCGGCGACTTCGCGGCCCGGCTCGCGCAGATGCACGTGCAGATCGAGCCAGCCGGGCGTGATGATGTGGCCGCGCAGGTCAAGCACGTCGGCGTCTGCGGACGCGGACGCGGCGAATTTGCCGTCGCGAATGTAAAGATCCTGCGCCTGGTCGAGGCCGTGGCGCGGATCGAGCACGCGCGCCCCGGCCAACAGGAGGTCCTTGGCGGGTGTGGGCGCGGCGATATTGGAATAGGATTTTTTCATGGGATCAGACTCGGGTTTCTGGCGGTCTGGGGCTGGGTGCCGCCGGCCAGCAGATAAAGGACGGCCATGCGCACGGCGACGCCGTTGGTGACCTGCTGCAGGATGACGGAATGGTCGCTGTCGGCGACGTCGCTGGTGATTTCCACGCCGCGGTTCATGGGGCCGGGATGGAGAATCGTCAGCGGCGCGCGACGCCTTGTCGAGCCGTTCGCGCGTCAGGCCGAAATACTTCTGATATTCGCGCAGCGAGGGGAAGAGACCAGCTCGTCTGCCGTTCGAGCTGGATGCGCAGGATGTTCAGCGCGTCGCAGCGTTGAATGGCCTCGTCAAGGTTGTGGGTGATGTCGAGGCCGAAGCGTTCCACGCCGCGCGGGATGAGCGTCGCCGGCCCGCAGAGCGTCACGTGCGCGCCCATCGTAATCAGGCCGATGATGTTCGAAACCGCGACGCGTGAATGACTGATGTCGCCGACGAGGCAGACTCTTAGTCCTTTCAGCGTGCCGAACTTCTCGCGCAGCGTCATCATGTCCAGAAGCGCCTGCGTGGGGTGCTCGTGCGCGCCGTCGCCGGCGTTGATGATGATGGAATCGAGGTGCCGCGCCAGGAAATGCGGGCTGCCCGGCGACTTGTGGCGCATGACCACGACGTCGATCTTCATGGCCTCGATGTTCAGGGCCGTGTCCAGCAGCGTCTCGCCCTTGGAGAGGCTGCTGCCCGAGGCGCTGAAGTTCAGCGTGTCGGCGCTGAGGCGTTTCTCGGCCAGTTCGAAGCTGATGCGCGTGCGCGTCGAGGCCTCCATGAAGAGATTGACGACGGTGACGCCGCGCAGCGTAGGGACCTTCTTCACCGGCCGGTCGAGGATATCCTTCATCCGCGCCGCCGTGTCGAGAATCAGCGTGATATCCTGCTCGCTGTAGCCTTCGAGGCCGAGCATGTGTTTATGGGGCAGCAGGCTCATGAGGGTTCCACCTCCACCAGTAAGACACCGTCTTCGCCGTCGACTTCGGCCATGCGCACGCGCACTTCTTCATTGATGCTGGTGGGCACGTTGCGGCCCACGAAGTCGGGCTTGATCGGCAATTCGCGGTGGCCGCGGTCCACCAGCACCGCCAGTTGCACGCGCCGCGGGCGGCCGATGTCCATGATCGCATCCATCGCGGCGCGCACGGTGCGGCCGGTGTACAAGACGTCGTCCACCAGCACCACGTTCAGGTCGTAGAGATCGAAGGGAATCTCCGTCACCTGCACCTGCGGCTGCTTGAGGGCGGTGCGGTAATCGTCGCGGTACATGGTGGTGTCGAGGACGCCGACGGGCAACTGGATGCCTTCGATCTCTTCGATCTTCTTCGCCAGCCGCTGGGCGAGGAAGACGCCGCGCGTCTGCATTCCGACAAAGCCGAGCTGCTCCGTGCCGCGATTGCGTTCGATGATTTCGTGCGCGAGACGCGTGATCGTGCGGTTGAATCCCGCCGCGTCGACGAGCACCGATTTGATTTTATAGTCCATAGGGGTATATTATAGGTTTAGGAAAGAGTCGGGATATCCGATCAGCGACGATGATCTCGCCGTGGCAGCCTTCAAGGCCGCCATGACACTGGATCCATCGTGGGCTTGAAACCCGCGACGGCGGAGCTCCGCGCGGCGGATCATGCCCACTATCGGCGAGCGTGCGTTCAGGACAGAGAAAATCCCGCCCCGCACCCGGGGAGGGATTCTGAAGGAATCGGTTCATGGGACGGCCCTTCCTGTTCTCTCATGGAACGGATTAAAGGGTTAGATGAAATGGGGTAGAAACTATTGCTGGAGCGTGACGACGAGGAAAAACCCTGCCGATGTGTTTGCCGTCGTTAGACCCCGCGCGGCGATTATGTCGCGAAAGCGAGCAAACGATGGCGGATTAATCGCCGGATGGCGGTTCGGCTTCTTCCACCCCAACGGGAAATAGAGAATGCCGAAATAGATGACCGCGAAGATCCCGAAGAAGTAGATCGCATAGTGAACCGGGTGCGCCGCCCGGTCAACGCCCGTCAGCGTCGTAAGGTACGAGGTGGACAGCATCGCCACGAGCGCCGCCAGCAGCGTTCGACCCGTGTTGCGTTTGCGCATGTTATGCATGACGTCGGATGACGGCCGGAGGCCGCCGCTAGTAACGGGAAGAATTCTGCGGAGGAATGCAACGGGTTAGAGCCCGTTGCCCAGGAATAGTGTTTACAGCATCCCCAGGCGCATGCGGGCTTCGTCGCTCATCATGTCGATGGACCACGGGGGGTCGAAGATCAGCTCGACATTGGCGTCGGTGATGCCGTCGACTTCGAGGATGGCGCGGCGCGCCATTTCGGTGATCGAACCGGCCATCGGGCAGCCCATCGTCGTCAGCGTCATCTTCACTTCGGCTTTCGTGCCGTCCACCTGCACGTCATAGACGAGGCCGAGATCGGTCACGGGCAGCGCGAGTTCGGGATCGTAGACCTTGGCCAGCGCGTTATAGACATCTTCAATCGTTGCCATGGGGAATCCGGTTAATACACGGGCGGGTCTCAGACCCGCCCCTACAGTACAAAATTACGACACGGTCAGTCCGAGGCGGTCGCTGATTTGCGTGGCCAGCGATTCGTAAGAGGCGCGAAAGCTGCGGATCGGCCTCGATGGCGGAGGTCGGATCGCCACGGTCGGACGCCTCGACCAGCGCGGGCACCAGCGGAATCCGCGCCAGCAGCGGCACACCCAGCGCCCGCGCTTCACGCTCCGCCCCGCCCGTGCCGAAAATGTAGGTGGTCTCGTTGCAATGCGGGCAGGTGAAACCGGACATATTCTCGACAATGCCCAGAATGGGCACGTTCATCTTTTCAAACATCGCCACGCCCTTGCGCGCGTCGATGAGCGCGAGGTCCTGCGGCGTGGAGACGATCACCGCGCCGTCGAGCTCGACCTTCTGCGAGAGCGTCATCTGCGCGTCGCCCGTGCCCGGCGGCAAATCGACAATCAGAATATCCAGCTCGCCCCATTCGACGTCGCGCAGAAATTGCTCGGTGGCCTGATGCACCATCGGCCCGCGCCAGATCATCGGCGTACCGGGATCGACCAGGAAACCCATCGACATCAGTTTCATGCCGCATGCGGTCGAGGGGCTGAATTTTATTGTCGATCACCTTCGGCGTTTCGCGCAGACCCATGATCGTGGGCACGCTGGGGCCGTAGATATCAAAGTCCACGAGACCGACGCGGAAGCCGCGCTTCTGCAGCATCAGCGCGAGGCCCGCGGCTACGGTGCTCTTCCCCACTCCGCCCTTGCCCGACGCCACGGCAATTTTTAGACGCACGCCCGGCAGCAACGGCTCCGTCGAGGGCGGCGAACCGTGCGGCGCGTGTTGCGGCGGCGCATCCGGCTGCGACCAATTCATGTCCACATGGACTTCGCGCACACCGGCGAGCGTACTCAGCGCGCTGCTGATGTCGTTCTCGATGGTGACGGGCACGTTGGGATCTTTGGACGAGAGCTTCACCTGCACATGCACGACGCCATTCTGAATTTCCACGCCCTTAATCAATCCGAAGGACACAATGTCCCGCGAGAGCTTCGGGAATTTCACGGTTTTCAGCGTTTCGAGGATCTGTTCCTGCGTAAGAGTGGGGGACGCGGACAACGGCAGCTTCTCCGGATGATCAAATTGCGCTAATATACCGATAATTCTGCTTCGAGTCAAGGCACCTGCATCATCGTAAGCGCCTGTTAACGAATAGGGTAAGGAAACACCACGCAGCATCCTCGCACGCTTAGGCGGCGGGCTCTGTCCCGCCGCATACACAGGGCGCGCAACGGGACGGAGCCCGTTGCCTAACCGGACCATGATACGCCATGTATTTTACGCAGCTTATTTATGGTACGGCAGTCCCTTCCAGAGGGATAGCGCTCTATAGAGTTGCTCGGCTAAGACGAGGCGGGCCAGCTCGTGGGGGAAGGTCATAGGCGAGAGGCTGAGTTTCAGATCGGCCTTCTCGGTGATCGCTGCGCCTAGCCCCCAGGCGCCGCCAATCACGAAACTCAAACGCGGCACGGAGGCGTTCATCTGGTCCTGCAGCCATTGGGCAAACTGCTCCGTGGTCATGCTTTTCCCTGTGGAATCGAGGGCGACCACGCGTCCGTTGCCGAGTTTGGCTTCGATAGCGGCGGCTTCGCGGGCAATCGCACCCTTGCCCTGACCGTTTGTGCTCTCGCCGGTACCGGTCGAGACTTCAATCTGCTCGATGGGCAGAAAGTGGCGGATGCGGGACAGGTATTCGTCCACCCCGGCGCGATAGTAAGGCTCGCGCAATTTGCCGACGGCGACAATCACAAGGTTCATGATAAGCAAGAGGGGTCAATTTTCCCGCAGGTGCGCGCCATAATAATAGGCATCCCAGCAGGCGCGGCGGGTAGTGTATTTACGCGGATGCAGCAAAAATCGAATGAGAAACGCGAGGAACGACGACCAGCGGATGAGCCGGAATTTGCGCGTGCTGGTGTCGATGGGCGCGCGCAGCAGAATCCGAATGCGCTGCCGGCGAAGTCTGGCCGCGGCCCGGATCCGCCGGGCAAGATCGACGTCTTCGAGCGCATAGAGCCGCTCGTCAAAGCCGCCCAGGGCCACAAAATCCGCGCGGCGCAGGATGAACATTCCCGCCGGCAAACGGCAGAGCACACTGATCAGATTCACGCCGAAAAACGCGGGCAGATACCACCACCGCATCTCCGACGACCAGAAGCCGCAGCCCAGAGCGAACGTCCGGTCATCGAGCCGCCGCTCGATCCGCGTGAAGATGGCGGGATGCGGGCGGCTGTCGGCGTCGCAGGTGATGAGAATCTCGCCCGTGGCCGCGCGCGCTCCCCGGTTCCGCACGCGGGCGATCTGGCGGCGCGGCTCATTCACCACCGTCGCGCCCCATTCCCGCGCGATTTCCGCCGTGCAGTCGGTGGAGGCATTGTCGACCACAATGAATTCCAGGCCGCCGATACCACCTGCTTCATGATAGCGCCCGGCGGCTACGCGAAACGCCGCCAGTGTCTGCGGCAGTTCGAAAGCTTCGTTGTAGGCGGGAATAATGATGCTATAGCGAGGTGACATCGTCTCATACTGCCGGCGGAGACGTGCCGGACGTTGGATTCGGACTGGGATTCATCATGCGAGTGCTACCTCTTGGACGCACAACCGGGAAGATAGGGTCCCTGAGACCCAAATGCAACCATTATTCGGGCCGAACATTGCCGCTTGCATTTTCCGCATGCTTGCCTTATCTTTTTGATTTAGCAATCTTTATCGGCCCTATGCACGCAACTGTCGGGATTACAATATTTTGCCTCATCATCGTGGGGGGGTCCGGCAGAGCCGAAACTCCATCGAGTGATCCCCGGCAGTTACTGGATTCCCTCCGGCGGGAGCTTTTGCAGGTCGAGAGGGAGTTAGAGACAGGGCAGAGTTCGGAGCGGGATGCGCTTTCGGATCTGGACGCAGCCGAGCGGCAGACCGCCCTGCTGGAACAGTTGATCCGCACGCAACAGGGCCAGGCGCGGATCGCCACAGACAGCGTTATGACCCTCGAACGCGAGCTGGATCTGAGCGAACAGCACCTGGCGCAACTGGGCGTCAGCCTGCTGGATCTGGAGGACGACCAAGCCCAACTCGAGCAGTCTCTGGCGCGGGTGCTTCTGGCGGAGCGGCGTCTGTCGGCCTGGACCTCGCTGGAGTTCTTGCTCGGCTCGCGCTCCTGGCGCGAATTATTAGCGCGGCGCGTCGTTCTGGCGCGATTGCAACGAACGGAACGCCGGGCCCTATCCGCATTGGGGGCGGCGGTGGACACGTTGCAGGAGGTCGAAAGCGACGTTTTTCAGCGGACTCAGGAATTGCGCGCGCAGCGCCAGGCACTGCTGATACAACAGCAGCGGGCGTCCGGGATCGAGGTTTCTTTGCAGGCGGATGTCGCCGCTTTGGCGGCCCGGAAAACCGCTGACAAAGCCCGCTTGAAGCGCATCCGCAAAGACCAGAAATTTTTATCGGCGCGGCAGCTGGAGCTGAGGCAGGCTGAGGACGCGATTCAGGAGCTGATCGCCCGTGGCGCTCGCGGCGAACCGCTGGCGGGAATGCCGCTGGTCACGCAGAAAGGCCGCTTGCCATGGCCGTGCGCCGGCCGCCTGGCACAGGGATTCGGCCTTGTGAAAAACCGCGAAACGGAAACGCAAACCGACAATCCGGGCATCGATATTAGCACCGCCTCCGGCGCGGAAGTCAGCGCGGTTTCCGACGGCCGCGTCTCTTCCATCACGTGGCTGCGCGGTTACGGCAACGTGTGCATTCTCGAACATCCGGGGGCGTTCTTCACGGTCTACGCCAAGCTGGGGCAGATCGTGGTCCAATCCAACGATACCATTAAGGCAGGCGCGGTCCTTGGTTACGCCGGCTATGACGCGGCCGCCGAGGATCACCGGGTACATTTCGAATTATGGTCAGGAAAAGAGAAGAAGAATCCTCTGGAGTGGCTCGCGCCGCGTTGAACCGCCTACACTGGCAGCAGGTGGTGGGACAAACCCGATTGCGCACACAACTGGCCGACAGTCTGCGCGCGAGCCGGGCTGCGCACGCCAGTCTCTTCGCCGGGCCGTCGGGCGTGGGGAAGGCGGCGGTGGCGCTGGAATACGCCGCCCTGCTGCTGTGCGAACGTGACGGGCTCGCGCCCTGCGGCGAGTGTCCGCAATGCCACGCAACGGCCCGCCTCGAGCATCCGGATTTACATCTGATCTTCCCGCTTCCATCCACCGCCAAGAAGGCCGGTGAACGCGAAAACGGCATAGGCAGTTCCACGGATGAGGACCCATCCATCGCCGTTGCCGAACGTGTCACGCAGCTCACGGCGGCCCTCGCCCGTGATCCCTACACGCCCGTGGTGCTGCCCAAGGGCAAGCGGCAGAAGGACGATCCCAAGACCAAGAACGAACCGCAGTCGATCCGCATCGAGCAGATCCGCAGTGTGCTGCGCTGGGCGGCGTTGAAGCCCTTCAGCGCGCCCCGCAAAGTATTTTTGATTTTTCAGGCGGATACGATGAATCACGCGGCGCAAAACGCGCTGCTGAAAGCGCTCGAAGAGCCTTCACCCGAAGCCTATTTTCTGTTGATCGCCGAAAACGAACCGCTTTTGCTGCCGACGATTCGCTCACGTTGCCAGGGCTTGCGTCTGGCGCCATTGCCTCGCGATGAAATTCGCGCGGCATTGATCGCGGGCGGCATCAGCCCGGAGCGCGCCGACGCGGCGGCGGCCCTCTGCGGCGGCCGGCTGGTGCGGGCGCGGGAAATGGCCGGCAGTGATTTGCCTAAGCTGCAAGAACATGTGATCGCCTACTTGCGCGCGGCCGCCAAATGTGATCCGGCGATGATCATGGACACCACATCCAAATTGATGGACATGGGCGATCAGCCCGGTGAGACCGCGCTCGAAATGCTCGGCCTCTTTTTACGCGATGTGTCCATATCCCGCGCCGGAAATGAAGCCGCCACTATCCTGACGTTCGCTGAATTTACGGAGCCGATGGCGCGGTTGCTGAACTCGTATCCCGCGGCGGACTTTGAAACCGCGGCCCGACTCGTGGACCAGTCCGCCAATTACTTAACGCGGGGCTATACGCAGGACCTGGTGATGTACGCGCTGGCCATTCGGCTGCACGCGGCACTCGGTCCGTTAGTCCCCACTAAACCCAAACCCCAGGTCCGGCATGCTTGATATATTGGAACTTGAATTCAAGGGGCGGCGCAAGGAATATGCGCTGAACCCGCTGCAATTCCCGTTTCAGGTGGGTGATCCGGCGATTCTCGAAGTCGATCGCGGACACGACCTTGGCCGGATCAGCCACCTCGGCTGGCGTCCCGGCATCGAAAGCGACCAGACGCCGACACTGACGGTGTTGCGCAAGGCCGCCACCGCCGATCTGAAAATGCTCGAGGGCAACCGCGAGCGCGAGACCGACGCCCGCACCGTCGCCCGCCAGAAGATCCACGACCACAACCTCGACATGAAGCTGGTGGATGTGGAGCTGCAGTGGGATGGCCGGAAGATGACGTTCTATTTCACCGCCGAGGGCCGCGTCGACTTCCGCGAACTGGTGAAGGATCTGGCTTCGACCTTTCGAACGCGCATCGACCTGAGGCAGATCGGCGCGCGCGACGAAACCAAGCGCACCGGCGGTTACGGCGTGTGCGGGCGGCCATTGTGCTGCTCGACATTTCTGAACGAGTTCAAGCCGATCACGACGCAGATGCCGCGCGACCAGTTCCTGCCGCTCAATCCATCCAAGCTGTCGGGAGTCTGCGGCCGGTTGAAGTGCTGCCTACGCTATGAACTGGACGTGTATCGCGAATTCCAGCGTTCGTGTCCGAAGGTCGGCCATCCGGTGCGCGACGACGTAAAGGGCGACGGCGCGATCGACAAGCTCGACGTAATCCGCGAGCAGATCCAGGTCCGCTTCGCCAGCGGCGACACAGAAAAATATTCAACGGCGGAATTCATTGAGCTTTCCAACTGGCGGCCCGAGATGCCGAAAAACGAGTGCATCTGCACGTGCGGCCGCAAACCGCCCGCTATTCCCGCCCAGCCTGTCGTGACGACCGTGGATGAACCGGTCTTTCCCGAGGCCGGACTGCGCAAGGGCGAGCGCGTGACGCTGCTGCCGGGCGGCGGCCTTGGGATGCAAAGCGGCGCCGGCGGCGAAGAGATCCAGGTGGGTACCAACGCGCCCCTTCCCCAGGCCGCCGCCGGACCGGCCAAGAAGAAGCGCAAGCGCCGCCGCGGCAAGAAAAAACCCACCGACTCGACTGGCAATCCGCCGGCCGCCAACGCCCCGGCTCCGGATGCCGACGACGAAGACGACGACGATTAATCGCCATGCGCGCGGCCTTCCGCGCCCATCCAAACGATCCGAAAGTTCATGAGTACCTATTACGTCACGACGCCAATCTACTATGTGAACGCCGACCCGCACATCGGGACGGCATACACCACGGTGCTGGCCGACACGGTCGCGCGCTATCACCGGCTGCTTGGCGACGACACGTTTTTCCTGACGGGTACGGACGAGCACGGCGACAAGATCGCGCGCTCGGCCGCCGCCCGCGGTATCGAACCTCAGCAATTCGTGAATGAGGTCAGCGCCCGCTTCCGGGCGCTCTGGCCCGAACTGCTGGTCTTCCCCGACCGCTTTATCCGCACCACCGACCCCGCGCACGTCCGGCTGGTGCAGGAGATTTTGCAGCGCGTCTACGACAAGGGCGACATTTACTTCTCAGAGTATGGCGGTCTTTACTGCACCGGCTGCGAACGCTTTCTGATGGAGAAGGAACTGGTCGACGGTAAGTGCCCCGATCACCTCACGGCGCCGGAATTCGTGCAGGAGCAGAACTATTTCTTCCGCATGGGGCGCTATCAGCAGTGGCTGCTGGACTACATCGACAAGCACCCGGACTTCATTCGCCCCGAACGTTACCGCAACGAGGTGCTGGGCTTTTTACGCGAGCCGCTGGAAGATCTTCTGCATCTCGCGCCCGAAGACGCGCCTGACATGGGGTATCGAGATTCCCTTCGACAGCAATTTTGTCACCTACGTCTGGTTTGACGCGCTGTTGAACTACCTGACGGGTATCGACTACGGCTCAGGTGAAACGTGGGAAGCCGCGTGGCGCAACGTGGAACACCTGATTGGCAAGGATATTCTTAAGCCGCACGCGATTTACTGGCCGACGATGCTGCACGCAGCGGGCATCGCGCCGTTCCAGCACCTCACCGTGCACGGCTATTGGAATTTCAAGGACGCGAAGATATCAAAATCCGCGGGAAAGCCCGTGGGCGTGCCGCCGCTCTTGAGCGCCTTCGGCGCGGACGCGCTGCGCTATTTTCTGATGCGCGACATGGTGGTGGGACTCGACGCGAAATTCACGCCGGAGCTGTTGGTGCAGCGCATCAACAGCGATCTCGCCAACGACCTGGGCAATCTGCTCTCGCGCATCGCCAAGCTGGTCAGCGACCATTTTGACAGCCGGATTCCTCCGGCAGGAGAGCCGGAGAGCAGCCTGCGGGAGATGGCGCAATTTCTTGTTCGCGACGTGCCCGCCTATATCAGCGACTTCCGCCTGCACGCGCTGATCGAAGAGACGATGCAGCTCGTGCGGGCCACGAACCGTTACTTCGAATCGTCCGCGCCGTGGGCGCTGGCGAAGACCGATAAGCAGCGCTGCGGCGAAGTGCTCTACGAATGCGCCGAGGCGCTGCGCATCGCCGCCGTGATCCTCTACCCCGTAATGCCCGGCAAGATGGCGAGACTACTCAGCCGCCTGGGAGAGCCCGTGGAGAACTTCCGCCTCGCCGACGCCGCCGCCTGGGGCCGCCTGCGCGCGGGCGCGCGGCTGGAAGCGGGCGAGCCGCTGTTTCCGCGCATCGACGAAGCTGAACTGGCGAAGACGCTGCCCGAACTCTTCGGCAACGGCTCACCCAAAACCACTCCGGCTCCGCCCCCTCTGCCGCTGCCGGAAAACGTCGTAGAGTTGATCGAGATCCAGGACTTTGCGAAAGTCCAACTCCGCGTCGCCAAGGTGCTCGCTGCCGAAAAGCTGGCAAACACCGACAAATTGCTGCGGCTGCAAGTCGATATCGGCGGCGCCACTCGGCAGATCGTCGCCGGCATCGCGCAATTTTACTCGGCCGAGGAAATGGTGGGCCGGTTGATCGTTGTCGTCGCCAATCTGAAACCGGTCAAACTACGCGGCGAACTTTCCGAAGGCATGCTACTGGCCGCCAAGGCCGATGGCAAACTCGTTCTCTTGTCCGTGGACGGCGAAGTCTGTTCCGGTTCGACCATCAGTTAACCATGACCGCGATTCCCGTTTCCCCCTCGCTGGGCGAATGCCTGGCAACATTCGAAGGCCGGCGCGCGCTCGTCATCGACGACGGTCGCGGCGGCTATCTCGACTTGATCGCGCAGCGCTACGACGAAGCGCATCTCGTGCAGGCGTTTTCCGCCGCCATCTCCGCGAAGCGCGCGCTCGATACGCCGGATAACGTCAAATTCTCCGCGTGGCAGGGAGCGGAGTTGCCGTTTGCCGCCGACGCGTTCGATGCGGTGTTTCTCGTCCATACCCTCGGCCGCGTGACCGACCGCGCCGCGCTGATTGGCGACTGCCTGCGCGTTTTAAAGCAGCGCGCGCCGCTCGTGGCTTTGGAATTCAGCCTCGCCGTCAGCACTCCGCGGCAGATTAATCTGCTCAGTCTCGAGCGGCTGCTGCGCGACCGCGACGAAGCCCTGCGCGGCGAACCGCTCCCGTGGCTCGCGAGTGAGGATCTGCAGCGTGAACTGCGCGCGCTTGATTTGCACCACTTGCGTTACCTCGATATCTCGCCCGAACAAACCAGCGGTACGGCCTTGGCCGAATTGAAACGCGAATCGCTGGAACGGATTAAGCTCGATTTACTGCCGTCGCTCAGCCGCCTCGGAGAGCAGCGCGACGCGTTCGAGCACCGGCTGATCGAGATCAAGCGCGCCATCGAACTCACGGGCGTCGCGCCGCTGGGGCACGTGCTGGTTTACGGGGTGAAGAAAACCGTGTACGCGGCGACGGAAGCGTCGCTCTTCGCCTCGGTACCCCTTACGCCCGAACCCGCCCGGCCGGCAGCGCTTGCGACCGGCGCCGACATGCCGCCCCTCCCCGCGTCACCCGCGGCCGCCATCGAAACGCTCTCCACCGGGGAGCTGTTGTCGCTGATTTTCACCGGCGGCGAATCGCAGTCGCGGCTCGAACGCCTGGCGGCCCGCATTCTGCGTGAATATGGCTCGCGGGCCGTGGCCGCCGAACGCAACCCGCAGGCGTTAGTCGAGACGTTCGGCATCGGTTACGCGCAGGCGCTGCAGATCGTGGCCGCTTTCGAACTGGGCCGCCGCTTCTTCGCCGCCGACGCGGACGCGCCCGTGCTGCGCGGTCCGGAGGATATTTTCCAATTCGCCGCCGAAATGGGCAAGCTCAAGCGCGAGCAGTTTCGCGGCCTCTATCTCGACAACCGCCAGCGCCTCGTAGCCGACGAGGTCATCTCCATCGGTACGCTGACGAGCGCGATCCTCCATCCGCGCGAAGTCTTCCGCCCCGCCTTCTCGCATAACGCGGTCTCGATGGTGCTGGTGCACAATCATCCCAGCGGCGACGCCGAACCTTCGAACGAGGACATCGAGATGACGCGGCAGCTTTCCAAGGCCGGACAAATCCTTGGCATCGAACTGCTCGACCACGTCATCATCGGCGGCGACATCTGGTACAGCATGAAAAACGCCAGCCTCTTTTGAGACCGGCGATTCCCGCAATTAAAACGAGGCGCACCCCGCAAGGTGCGCCTCATCTGTATTCCATCTGTCCCCCCCGTTCACGGGGGGGGGCTAAGGGGGGTGGCCGTCGGAAACGCTACCGCCTCGGTAGCGAGACCGTAAACGCCGCGCCCTTGCCCTTCTCCGATTCGACGCTGATCTTGCCACCCGCCGTTTCAATCATGTTGCGGCTGAGATACAGCCCTAATCCCGTACCCTGCCCCGAGGCGCGGAAGGTGAAGAACGGTTCAAATATCTGCGGCAGGTGCTCGGCCGCGATACCCACGCCGGTATCGCGCACGGTCAGCTCCACCGTCTCCGGCAGGGCATGCGTGGAAACAGCGAGGTCTCCACCCTGCGGCATAGCGTCGATGGCGTTCAGCATCAGATTCAGCACGACTTGCTGGAGTTCCTGCGGCGAACCGGAGACCGGCGGCAATTGCGGCTCGAGGTTCAGACTCAGCCGCACGTTGCGCTCGTGCAGCTGTTGCTTCAATAGCGCCGCCATGGATTCGGTCACATCGTTTAAATGGACCGCCGCGGTTTCCGTCGGCGCGCGATGCAGGTTCAACATGCTATTGACGATGTGCCGCAGACGTTCGACGCCCTGCTCGATCAGGCGCAGGCTTTCGGCGGGATCTTCGCGCGCGGCAATTTTCGACTGTGCCATCTTGAGCTGCGAGACCATCGCCTGCAGGGGATTGCTGATTTCGTGGGCCACGCCCGCCGCCAGACGCCCCGTCGCCGCGAGGCGCTCCGCCGTAACGAGCTGTTGCAGCAGCACGCGATGTTCCGTAATATCGCGGAGGATCCCCTGCGTGCTGTGCACCGCTCCGCCCGGCCGCACAACCGTGCGATTGATCTCCAGCGTGCGCTTGTCACCCTGGCGCGTCACCAGTTCCACGTGATGCACGGCGTGATCGGCTACACACTCCGCCAATTCCTGCAGCGCGCGGTGGTTGATGGGATTTTCCGTCATCAAGTCTTCCAGCATCCGCCGCAGCGTCCGTCCGAGATAACTGTCGCGCCCATAGCCGAGCACGCGCGTGAAAGCGTCGTTCAGGTATGTCAGGCGGTCGTTAGCGTCGGTGACGTAAACGATGTCGGTGGTCGCATTGACGAGGCGGCTGAAACGCTCCTCGGAAATTCGCAGCTCCTGCGTCCGCTCTTCAAACAGCCGCTCGAGGTCGGCGGTGTGATGCGTCAGCGTGTCGCGCAGCTCGTGCGCTTCGAGATGCAGCGCGCCGTGGCCGAGCAGCACTTCCATCAGGCGCACGATTTCCGCCACCGGGCGCGCGCCGTCGACCGGACCTTCCAGCGAGAGATAGCCGAAGACGCCGCCGTCCTGCCGGAACATCGGCAGAAACAGGTTGTCGCCCGCCTGCCAGCGATCCTGCGGTTCAGCGACTTCGAAGCGCTCGCGTGGGAAATGCGCGTAAATAGCCGTGCCGATGCGCTCGTCGTCGCGGTCGAATTCATAGGGTCGCAACGGCTGATCCAGCAGCGCCTGAAGTTGCGCGCGCCGCGTGCTTTCGCCGCCTTCCTCCCAGAATCCGACATGCCGCACGCGAAAGCGCGCGTCGGCCAGCAGCAGCACCGCGCGGCGATACGCGCCCGCCTCCACCACCGCCTGGCACAGGAAGTCGAGCAGCCGCGACTCGGGTTCCTTGCGGCCGATCTCCGAGCTGATGTGGAAAAGGTGTTCGAGGATCCGCTGATAGCGCTGCGATTCGACCGTGCGCTCGACCACCGTTTCCGTCAGCGCCGCGTTGTGGGCTTCGAGACGCCGCGCATAGTCACGGTTTTGCAGTTCGAGCCGCTTGACCTCCGCCGCGCGCTCGATCAGCACCGCGATTTCCTTGAGTGATGCGAACGGCTTCTTGATGAACGAAAACGCCTGATCGGCAAAGGCGGCGATCACGTCGTCGAGATCCGCCTGCCCCGACATCAGGATCTTGGCCATTCCCGGGAAACGGCTGTTCAGTTCCTGCTGCAATTCACGTCCGTCCCGGCCGGGGAGCTGAATATCAAGCAACGCCACCTGAATCTCGGAAAGATCCGGCAGCGCCAGCGCGTCTTCGGCGGTCTCCACGGCCTGTACAACCATGCCGCGGCCTTCCAGAAAGCTGCGCAGCAGTTCGCGGATATGCAGTTCGTCGTCGACAATCAGGACTTTGAGCGGCGTTTCGGGCATGACCTTCTATGCTTCGAGGTGCTTTAAAATTATTTCGGCGGCAGGTTTGATTGCCTCAGCCGCAATATCCAGATGCGTGACCAGGCGGAACTTCGCGGCGCCTTCGGGGAAGAAGAGTACGCCGTCCGCAGCGCAGCGGCGCGTCAGTTCCGGGGCGTCGATTTTGCTGCGCGTAATCTCCACGATCAAAATGTTGGTCTGCACCGGCCGCTCGATCTCCACCTTACCGCTTTCGAGCAGCAGCGTTGTCAGCTCCTGGGCTTTGGCATGATCTTCGGCGAGGCGCACGCGGTGGTTATCGAGCGCGTACAGCGCCGCCGCCGCCAGAATACCCATCTGCCGCATGCCACCACCGAAGAGCTTGCGGTAGCGGTGCGCGCGGACGATAAAATCCGCCGTGCCCGCCACCATGCTGCCCACCGGAGCGCCGAGGCCCTTGGAAAAGCAGACCGACACCGTATCGGCGTGCGTCGCAAAATCGATTTCGGGCCGGCCCAGCGCGACGGCGGCGTTCCACAGTCGCGCGCCGTCCATGTGCATCACCAGCTTTTTAGCGCGCGCCACGGCGGCGATACGGGCGAGTTCGGCCGGATCGTAACACGTGCCGCTGCCACGGTTGTGCGTATTTTCCACGGCGACCATCACCGTCGGCGAAACGTGGTCGCGCCCGCCATGCACCGCTGCCGCGATCTGATCGGCCGTCAGAATTCCCCGCTTGCCCGCGAGCGGCCGCAGTTGGACGCCGCTTAACAGCGCGGGCGCGCCGCCTTCGTAGTTCAGGATATGCGCCTGTTCGTCCAGCAGCACTTCGTCGCCGGGCCGCGTCTGCGCGGCGAGGCACACCTGGTTGCCCATCGTGCCGCTGGGGACGAACAGCGCAGCTTCCTTGCCAAGCAGTTCCGCGACCCGCTTCTGCAAGCGATTCGCCGTGGGATCCTCGTCAAAGCAGTCGTCGCCCACCTCGGCTTCCGCCATGGCTTTTCGCATAGCGGCAGTGGGGCGGGTCACGGTATCGCTGCGCAGGTCGATGGGGAAAAAGTCGCTCATGGGTTCTCGCTGGGTGATACTGGATGCAAAAGCCGAGCCCGCTGTTCCAGACTGGCCCGGTAGAATTGCACAGGGACCGACTTGGCACGCCGGTCCCTGTGTCAGTTCAAGTGGAGATGTCGCCGTCTCGAAACACCGACGGACCGCGGCGGTCAGCTGTTGGTCATGGCCAATAGTTCCGCGACCAGGTGTTCGATCCCGCGCGCAACTTCGGAGATGCGGGTCTGGCACATGTAAGCCGGAGTGGAGACGATGCGATGCTCCCGATCTACCACCGCCTCGCTGGCCGTCGCCACGACGTGCCGGCCGCCGAAGGCTTCCAGGCTGGCCGAAGCTCCCGAGGCAGCGCCCACGGTCAGTTGTGGATGCAGACTTTGCCCCTTGAAGGCGCGGGCGAAAACGACAGGCGAAATGCAAATCAGACCGATGGGTTTCGCGGTCTGCATCCACGCCTGGAGGAATGATTCCACGAGCGGCAGAATTGCGCAATCATCGCCTTTGACGGCATAGTCGCAGTAGTTTTTCGCCGCGCCGAAGCCGCCGGGAAAGACTACCGCATCAAGCTTGTCGACCCACGCGTTACTTAACGGTTCGATCTTGCCGCGCGCGAGGCGCGCCGCTTCGATCAGCACGTTGCGACTTTCGCCGGTGGATTCACCCGTGCGGTGATTGACTACATGCAGCTGCGTGACGTCAGGCGCGAGGCATTGCACCGTCACATCGGCACGATCCAGCGCCAGGAGCGTCAGTACCGATTCGTAGATCTCGGCGCCATCCAGAAAGCCGCAACCCGCCAACACGACACCTACGGTCTTCATGGGTATTGCCCTCAAACGTTGTGCGACATCGCGGCCTTGAAGACCGCGACGGCGGCGAACAGACCGCCATCGGGGGTTTGTACCCCCCCGACGGCGGATCTGTGCATTCGATTTAGAGTTTCGTCTCGGCGACGGTGGCGCGAACTTTCTCGGCGGAGGCGGCGAACATCGCATTCTCGCTGGTGTCCATCGGCATTTCGAGAATCTTCTCGACGCCGTTCCTGCCCAGCACCACGGGCACGCCCATGTAGAGATCCTTCATCCCGTACTGGCCTTGCAGCCACGCCGCGCACGGCATGACGCGCTTCTGGTCGAGGGCGATGCTTTCTACCATGTCGACGGTGCCGGCGGCCGGGGCATACCACGCGCTCGTTCCCATCAGCTTGACAATTTCCGCGCCGCCGTTCTGCGTACGCAGGATCATGGCGTCAATCTTCTCCTTCGAGCAGAGGCTGGTCAGCGGCACGCCGCCGACCAGTGTCTGGCGGGCGAGCGGCACCATTGTGTCGCCGTGGCCGCCCAGCACGATCGCGTCGATGTCGCGCATCGAGACGCCCAGTTCCATCGAGATGAAGGCCTTGAAGCGCGCGGTGTCGAGGATTCCGGCCATGCCCATCACGCGGTTCGGCTTGAAGCCCGAGATCTTCAGCGCGCCATAACACATCGCGTCGAGCGGATTCGAAACCACGATCAGCACCGCATCGGGCGAAACCTTGGCGGCCTTGCCGACGGCGTCCTTCACGATTTCGATGTTTACAGCCAGCAGGTCTTCGCGCGACATGCCCGGCTTGCGCGGCTTGCCCGCCGTCATGACGATAATATCCGACTTCGCGGTAGGCGCGTAGTCGTTGGTGCCGATGACGCGCGTATCATAACCTTCCACCGCGGCCGACTGATACATGTCGAGGGCTTTGCCCTGGGGGATACCTTCGACGACGTCGACCAGTACGATTTCGTTGACGATGTTACGCTGGGCCAGCACGTAGGCGACGGTCGCGCCGACATTGCCCGCGCCGATGACGGTAACTTTCATGGGAATGCTTCTTTTCGTTTAAGAATGTAGAATCAGACATCCAGGATGGATGTCACTGTGAGCGGTGGGAAAGGCGGCAATTGTTTTTCCGGCTTGGGCGGCGGGCTCTGTCCCGCCGCACTCTCCTCACGATGCAACGGGACGGAGCCCGTTGCCTAAGCCGTGGAGGGGTGACCGGCGCCAGCGCCGCGCGCTGGAAAAGAATACGCGCGGTCCCAGGTTGGGACCGCGCGATAGAAACGGAGCGAAGGTCGCTTTAGTCCCGGCGGCACCGGGCAGCAGAAGTCGCCGGCTTACGCTTCGGCGATGACTTCAGGAATGATGTGGATCAGCTTGCGCGTGCCGGAGTTCTTGGTCTCGAACCGGACCTTGCCGGGGACCAGGGCGAACAGCGTGTGATCGCGGCCCATGCCGATATGGGTTCCCGGATGGATGCGCGTGCCGCGTTGCCGCACGAAGGATCTCGCCCGCGAGCACGAACTGACCGGCAAAACGCTTGACGCCCAGCATCTTGGGCTGGCTGTCACGCCCGTTACGGCCGGATCCCTGTCCTTTTTTATGCGCCATGAGAAATATCCTCGAATGCTGCCGCCGCCTTTGAAGGCTTAGGCTTCAATGGAATCGATCTTAACGGTGGTGAAGCGTTGCCTGTGGCCTTGCTTCTTGTGGTAGTCCACGCGTTTATGCTTCTTGAAGACGATCAGCTTCCGGTCCCGCATGTGGCTGACCACGGTGGCGTGGATTTTCGCCGCCACATAGGGGGTGCCAACGAGTACCTTCTGACCATCGGCCAGGAACAGCACCTTGTTAAATGCGACCTTATCGCCTTCCTTGGCGTTGGTCAGGAAATCTACGCGGAGCTGCTGGCCGACTTCGGCTTTGAGCTGGCGGCCGGGGGCTTGAAATACGACGTACATGGGAACCGGTTTGGGTGGTTGAATAAAAGCTTACAAAGATAAGCAATTCCGGCAAATTTGTCAAGTCCGCTATGCGCGGTATTCTTCGGTCACTTCCTTCTTGTGTTTCCAGCTGTAACACTTGAATTCTTCAAGCTTTAGCTGTTCGTCAGCTTCCAGCTTGATGTACATGAAGGATTCCCACATGATCTGGCGGAGATGCGAACGCAGCCCGGTTGTGATATAATCCACAATTTCGGGATGGGCTCGGATCGTCAGCCCCATCTCCCCTGTCCCGGGCCCGGAAACGGCGTACCCAAGATTGCAACTGGGTCACTACCGTTTCCTTAACCACCACCATCCCCGTGCCGCCACAGGTCGGGCAGGGCTCATTAAAGGTATGCACGAGGCTGGATTTGGTGCGCTGGCGCGTCATCTCGAGGATGCCGAACTGGCTGATGGGCGCCATATCCCACTTCGCGCGATCGTCCTTCATGGCAGCGTGCATGGCGTCAAAGACGCGGCGGCGATTGCGGTCCTCCAGCATGTCGATAAAGTCGATAATAATGATTCCGCCAAGGTTGCGCAGCCGGAGCTGGCGGGCGATCTCCTGCACCGCCTTCAGGTTCACGCGCATGTTGTTCTCTTCCTGACCTTCTTTGCCGACGTAGCGGCCGCTGTTGACGTCAATCGTCACCACGGCCTCCGTCTGCTCGATGATCAAGTAGCTGCCGCCGCCAAACCAGACCTTGCGCGCGATGCCCTTCTCGATTTCCGCCTCGATCTTAAAAGCATCAAACACCGGCTCCTTGCCCTCGAAAAGCTGGATACGTTCGAGCAGCGTGGGAGCGACCGAGCGCACATAGGCGCGGATCTCGCGGTGCAGCTTCGGGCTGTCGACGATCACGCGGTCGATGTCCGGCGAAAACAAATCGCGAATGATGCTCGATGTCAGGCTCGCTTCCTTATGCACGCGGGCCGGGGCGGGCGTGGCGTCGATCTGCTTTTCGATCATCATCCACAAGCGGTACATGGTGCGCATGTCGCGCCGCACTTCCTCCTCGGGCTTCCCTTCGCCCACCGTGCGGCAGATGAGGCCGAAGCCTTCGGGCCGGATCGCCTTCAGGATACTCTTCAGCCGCTTGCGCTCTTTCATGTCGGGCACGCGTTTTGAGACGCCCACCATGTTGTCGCCCGGCAGCAGGACGAGAAAGCGGCCCGGCAGCGAGATTTGCGAACTTAGGCGCGGTCCTTTCTTCCCCAACGGCTCCTTGACGATCTGCACGAGAATTTCCTGGCCGGGCTTGAGCTGTTCGGGGCGCGGCTTGTAGGCGCGCTTGGCGCCGGGGCGCTTCTCCGGCTGGGCGACTTCTTCGATTTCCATACCTTCCGCCAGTTCCACCGAGGACTGGAAGAGATCGGAAAAGTGAATGAAGCCGTCGATTTCCCAGCCGATGTTGATGAACGCCGCCTGCAAGCCCGGCATCACGCGGCGGACGATTCCCTTGTAGACGTCGCCCACGTGGCGTTCATGTTCCGGGCGTTCGACGAAAAGATTGACGAGGACTCCGTCTTCCAGCAGCGCGATACGCGATTCGGTGACGGTGGAGTTGATAATAAGTTCTTTTTTCACGGGAGATAAATTTCCAATTCATCCCGCAGTCGCGTGCCGGAGCGCTGGCGCCCCTTTCGGAAACGCCGCGCGTAGAGCCCGTGCCCTGCGTCAGTTGGTGAGGCCCGCGCCGCTAAGCGAGGACGGTTAAAACGTACTAAAAGGGAAATGTGGAGTTTGCCGCCGAGCAACGCATCGCCCTCGCCCACTCCATAATCAATTCCCCAGATTCCCAGATCGGTTTCCAGGCGCAGGCCGATGCCCTCGCCCGTGCGGAACAAGGTCGAATTCGACTTCGAGCCACCTCCGCCCGCGGTTGGCGATAGACGCTTCCCGCGTCGAAAAACGCGAACACCCGCGAAGCCGGGCCGAGCCAGTAGCGCAGCTCCGCCGACGCCCAGCCGATGCGCGATCCTAAAAACTGTTCTTCGCGGTAGCCGCGCAGCGTGCGCGCCCCGCCCAGGCGATACAAGTCGGGCAGCAGAACCTTCGGGCTCCGTGGTCCGCAGCGCGCGCGCATGCAGGCCCAGATCTCCGATCCAGAACGGCAGCAACTTCTGCGCGATCTCGCTGTCCAGCCCAACCCGATGGTGGCGGAACGAACCCGGCGGCGAGTCCCGCCGCGCTGCGCTCGCGCTGCCGCCAGCCCGTGCCGGCGAACGTGGAAAAAAATACGCCAGCGCGTGGATTGGTGGGATGGTCGCGCGTGTCGTAGGAAAGGCCCGACTTCGAAATACGTCGTGCGGCTGTCGGGCAATCCCAGCGCCGCCGCCGACTGCGAGTCGGCGATGACGGCTTCCTGCTGTACTGTACCCCACAGTCCGAAATTTGAGGGCAGTTCCAGCTCGCCGCGTAGCCCGATGCGCCGCGTAACGTACAGTGTATCCTCGATGCGCTGGGCAAAGTCCACGCGCAGCGCCAGCGGTTGATTCAGAATCCACGGCTCGCGATAGGCCACTTCCACCGCCTGTATTCGCTTGTCGGGCCGTTCCCAGTGGAGCCGCGCGCGCCGTCCCGCGCCGAAGAGATTCAGGAACTCGACGTTAACCAGGCCGCTTAAGAGAGCCGGCCGGGTTTCCGCCTGCGGCACGTAGCCCGCCGCGATGTCGAGCCGCGTGGCGCGGCCTTCCTCAAGCGGCAGCCGCAGTCCGGTCTGCCCCACGGAATTGACAGCCACTTCCGCCGGACCGACGCGCCGGATGAAGTCGAGCCGCCGCAAGTGCCGCCGTGCCGCGTCGATCCGCCGCTGATCATACACGCCACCCAGCGGCAGCCGCGCCTCGCGCCGCAGAAACGATTCTTTGGTGTGCCGGTTGCCCGGAAACGACAGAAATTCGAGTTTCGCCAGCGGCCCGCTGGAGAGCAGCAGCCACAGATCCACCGTGCCCACTACCGAATCCGTTTCCAGCTTCTGCACGTCGATGCGCGCGAACGGATAGCCCACGGTCTCGAAATAATTCAGCAGCAGTTCCGTATCGAATTCGACATTCGACCAGCGGAAGATCGTTCCCGAGCGGCAGAGTGCCCGGGCGGCTACCGCCGCCGAAACGCGCGTGCTGTCGCCCAGCCAGCGCAGCGCCGCGACGCGCGCCAGGCTTCCTTCCCGCAGATAGACGTGCAATTCGCGCCGCCCGCGCCTGCCTACGCGTTCACGCACACTGTCGATCTGGGCAAAGAGGAAGTCGCGCGCCGCCAGCGAATCCACCAGCGCCGCCAGCCGCTCGTTCAGCCGATCCGCGGTCAAACCCGAATCGGATTCGACAGCCAGAAAGCGCGTGAGGTCTGCCGATGAAAACTTTCGGTTGCCGTGAAATACAACACGCTCGCTGCGGCGCCGGCCGTGCCGGCAGATCCCAACAACAGCAACATTATGAGAATACGCACGCGCATCAGAACGACGCCCTCACTTCCAGCCGGCCCGTATGGAAGGTCTGCTCGTGCGCGTCGCGCCGTCCCGTGTAGTTGACGGACCCCGAAAATGTCTGCCCAAACTGGTACGTGCCGCGCAGCGTCCAGCGCAGATTTTCGCCGCGGTTGGAGCCCTGGCCAAGTTCAAAGGGAATCGTCTTCCGGTTTGACGACGCGTGGATCCACGTCACTTCACCGTCGACACGTCCCCGCCCCGTCAGGATTAGCGCCGCGTGCGGCTTCAGTTCGCGCAAGCTGACCTGCGACGTCGTACGTTCGTCATTCGCTTCCACAGCGCGCAGGTCGAGACCGGCTTCCCAGCGCAACGAGAGCGCCAGCGTGTTGACCTGTGACGAACTCCGCGCGATCGATGTCGCGGCTTGGGAAAATCCCCGAGTTGTAACGCAATGACCTCGCGCGTAAGCGTCACTTCACTTTCGCCGCGCCAGAAGCGCAAGTAACGCGCCCGCACTCGCGCGCCGCCTTCGTGCAGGAAACGCGATTGGCCGCCGTTTAAATACTGATTCTGCAGCGACTGCGACTCGCGATAGCGTAAGCGCACCGCCAGCTTCTGGCTGAGGCGGTTGATGTTCAGATCCTGCCGCAGCGACAAACTGCCCGTCAGCGTTGTCGAATCGTCACCGGAACAGCCGCTGATCCATCAAGAGCAACCCGGCGCCCAGCGGCCGCCGCGTCTGCTTTTCGATCACCAGTTCCGTCTCCGTCGAGAGCGCCCGCAGCCACGGATCTCGTCTTGCAGGGGCGGCAATTCGTCGGGCCGCACCGAGACCAGTGCGTTCAGCGACAATTCCGTCGCCGGCGCGAACGAACCGGTGTAACGCGGCACCAGCAAATAATTCCCTTGGTCATCGGGCAGGAAGCGCTCGACCTTCGCGGCGGTAATTGCCCGTGCCCGCCGGAACCTCCTGCGTGATCAACACCTGGCTTTGCGAACGCGTGTTGGCCACGTCGTAGACGGCGTTCGCCTCCACGATCCGGCTGCGCGGCGCGATCAGCGTTTCCAGATGTCCGACATTGGTGACAATGTCCGTCGAATCGAGCGTCAGGTAATTCTTTTCGCGGTGCGTGAAGCGCGCCAGCGTCCGCCCGCCTTCGGGCGGATTCCATGCCGCTTCCGAGGACGCCGTGTACGTCCGCGCTGCATCGAAAGGATTACCACTCAGGGCGATCAGCTCGTCCAGGCGGCGGCGGTACTCGCCGTCAAGATTGAAATGCGCCGGCAGATCGACGCGCATTCCGCCAAGATAATCAAAAAAGCGGAAACCGCTCGCGAGTCCGCGTGCGCGGTCGCGTTTCCATTCGCGCTGCACAGCGACGCGCGGCGAAAAGCGGCCGCGCGTGCCGTTTACACCGCCGTTCTGCCGCACCCAGAAGCCCCGTCGCCCGCTCGAGAGAATCCGCGCTCTCCAGCGTCAAATGGTCCGCGGAGAAGTTCCATTGTTTCAGCAGCAGCGCTGACAGGCCGGCAGTCCTTCGCCGTGAGGAAAAGCCACCCGTGCGTTCCAGGTCGCCGTAACCGCCGCGCACTGTCGCTCCGCTAAACGGACTGACTGCGAGGTTTGCCTCGCGGATCGTTTCCGCCGTGCCCGCATTCAGCGCGGCATTCCAGTCGCGCGCGAACTCCACTTCCGGCGCCCGGTTCAGCTCGACGAAATGCCGGTCCCGCCAGCGCACGCGCACGTCGCTCGTAATGCGGTATGGTGTGACAAAGAGCAGTCGTGGTTTTTCCCGGTCCAACGCGGCAAGGGCGGTGAGCGCTTTGCCGTCGTTGGCGGCGTCGTCGGCACGTGAAAATGTGTTGCGGTCACGCTGGCTGGCGGCAGCCTCACCCGAAAATGTCAATCCCTTCAACGGCGAAGTGCGCAGCCGCACATCGGCTACGCTGTGCCGCTCGGGCAGAGGTAACCGCCGGTAAGGCCGGTAGCGCCCCGCCTGCGGCCCCACCCAGCGAAAATACGTCACTCCCAGCGCGTTCGCCGCCGCATCGTAGTCGCCGCGTCCCACGCCAAAATCGTCGAACAGCACGCGCCACTGGCCCGTCGGCTTGTTCAGCGAATCGCGCGGCACGAAGCGGAAGATCGTGTAAACGACGCCCGCGTATGTCGTGTCGGCGCGTATGTAATCGCCGCCCAGAAACCCGATAGAATCCGCCGTTGCCACCACCGCCGAATCAGGATTATCACCCGCGCGCGCCAGCACCTCGCGGTCCGCCGCCGTCAACGCCAGACCCACGGGCCGCGAACGGTCGTCGGATTCGGAGATGATCGTGGCGCTGCCGGCAATGTGGTCACCGCCGAAATTGACCGCCGCGCGCCCCGCGCCGTAGAGCCGCTCGTAATCCTCGCTCGCGTATTCGAAATCGACGACAATGCGCGACTCGCTGCTGATCACGCGCCGCGCGGTGAAGGTGATTTCTCCCGCCGAATAATCGACCGTGTAATCGTTGCCCTCGCCGCGGCGCATCAGTTCGCCGTTCAGCCAGACCTTCTCCGTTCCGGCCAGCACCACCATGTTGATTTCGCCGTTCCGTCCCCGCAGCGGATACGGACCCTGGTTTGCTTCCTGGCCATCCAAAGTATTTGTCGTGAACTGCCCGCGGCTGACCGCGCCCGAGGCGGACGCCGACACGCCGGGGTAATTCACTTCGCCCAGCACACCCGTCAGCTTGCGGTTGTAGGCATCGTACTGCCCGCCCTTCAGATCCAGCGTGTAATCGCCCAGCGTGGTGGCAAAATGCGGACTGCGCACGGAGACGAAAATCTTTTCCAGCTCGTTCAGATTCTCCGTCGTGCCTTCGGGCTGAATGGGAGTGTTCTGGTCGGTCAACGCCGCCACCACATCCACGTTGCGCCCCACGCGCCCCTGAATTTGCAAGTTGAGCGCGGATTCGAGCTGCAAATCCTGCCCCGTCCCCACCTGCACGCTACGGATCAGCGACCCCGATTTGTTCAGACGGCTCCAACCCTCCATGGAGGCGCTTTCGGCCACCGGCGCGGGCACAATCCGCGCGGAGTCCGCAGTGGAGTGCGGATCTCGCGTCCGATTTCCCGCAGGCTGCGCCGCGCGTACGAGCGGAAAATGGGCGCCGCCTCATAGGCGTAATCGACGCGCAGCGTATCGCCCGGCGCGAGCGGACGGAACACCCACACGCGATTGCCCGGCTCGGCCACGCGCCAGTCCGTAAACTCCGCCAGCTCCTCGGCGTTGCGGAACACATGCAGCGAGTCGAGGATTAACCACGCGGCGGCAGTGTGAACAGCGTATCACGCGCGCCGACGGCCGTGTAAGTGATGCTCCCTTGCCGCAACGGCAGTGCGTCAGCGGCCAGCGGCAGCAGCAGTGCCGCCAGCAGCAGCGGCGTCCGCAGACCGGCGTGCGCTTTGAAAATCGAAGTCCCCGTCGTGGAGGTTACTCCCGCGTGCGGTGGAAACGGTACACGGTGTTGGCTCCGCCATCCAGCACATAGTATAGATCAGCCGCCACCGCAATCCCCGCCAGCCGCTTCACGCCCTGCGCGTTAAACGCCTCCGCGAAGATTAGAGTATCGGGCGGCGTGCTCGCGGCGCATTGCATTAAAACCGCTCGCAGCGTTCCGTAGAGGAGACAGGTGTCCGCCGCGGCCAGATGCATGTCGTCCACCTTGCCCCACAGGCGCAGTGGAGTGAGTGGATTCAGCAGCGCGTCGGCGCGGTCAATCGTCCCGCTGCCGCGCGACCACCAATAGAGGCCGCGACCGGGCACGAAGGCCATCGCGGAAATGTTGGTGATGAACTGCGAGCCGCCGCCGCGTCCCAACTCCGCCTGCAGTGTGAAGAGCGGATCATAGCGCAGCAGCCGCCCGCCGTCACGGTCGAAGACGTAGAGGTCACCCTGCGGGGAAAGCGCCATCGCCTCGGGTTGGCTCCGATCCTCCCCCGCGGCCGAATCCACCGGCAGTGTTCCCTGGTATTCCAGCGAGCGCGAAAATTTCTCAATGCGGCGATTGCCGTAATCCAGCACCCACACGGCGTTGCCGCAGTTTGCGATCACCGCCCGCGGCCATTGAAATTGGCCGTGCGCGCCGCCGAAGCCGCCGGTCTCGGCAATCAGCCGCCCCGTGCTGTCCACGGCGATCACGCGATGATGGCCCGTGTCCGCGATATAGAGCGTGCCTTCCGCCGACACCGAAATGTCCGCCGCGTCGCGGAGCTGCACGGTCGTCGATGGCAGCACTTTCTGTCACCCTCGCGCATTAAGGGCGGAGGCGAAGACGGCCAACAGTAACGTGGCGAGGATCGTTTTCACGCGGGCACGCGCTCCCCGCTTTGCAAACAGGCGGCGTACAATTCCATGTATGCCCGCGCCGAATGATCCCACGAGAAATCCTGGCGCATGGCGTTGCGTTGCAGACCCCGCCAGCGCGGTTTGTCGGCGTACGCCGTCAACGCGCGTTGCAGCGTTTCCAGCAGTGATTGCGAATGGTAAGCGATGAAACTGAATCCGGTGCCCCGCTGCGGATCGGCATCGGCATCGATTACCGTATCCGCCAGCCCACCCGTCGCCCGCACTAAGGGCAGCGTGCCATAACGCATGCTCATCATCTGGTTCAACCCACACGGCTCGTATTTCGAAGGCATCAGGAACAGGTCTGCGCCCGCCTCAATCTGATGCGCGAGGTCTTCGTCATAGCCGATGCACACAAAATAGCGGTCGGGATGTGCGCGCGCGAACTCTGAAAAGAGCTGCTCGAAATGAGGATCGCCGCTGCCCAGCATCACCATCCGTGCGGGCGACGCGAGGATCTCCGCCAGCACCGGCGCGACCAGTTCGAAACCCTTCTGCGCCACGATGCGCGAAATCATGCCGATGAGCGGCGTTTGCGTGTCAACGGGCAGCGCCACACGGCGGCAGAGAGCGCGCTTGTTCGCTTCCTTGCGCTCCAGCGTGTCGGCCGTATACGTGCTGGCCAGATGCAGATCGGCCGCCGGATTCCAAATGTCGACGTCGATCCCGTTGAGGATTCCCGCCACGCCGCCGCGCGTCCGCAGCACGTTCTCCAGGCCGTAACCGTATTCGTAGCCGCTCTGGATTTCGTGCGCGTACGTCGGCGAGACGGTATTCAGCGTGTCGGCGAATTCCAGATCCCATCTTCAGAAAGTTAACGTGGCTGTAGAACTCCAGCGGTCCGCCCGGAAAATAGTAATTCTCCGCGCCCTCGCCGATGCGCGGCACGGTTTCCGCGCCAAACAGGCCATGATAAGCGATATTGTGAATCGTCAACAGCGAGCGCGTAGCCGGGAATTTGCCGTTTCCCCGCGCCTGCCGCAAGTAGAACGGCGCCGGTCCCGTCTGCCAGTCATTGCAGTGAATGATGTCCGGTTCCCAGTCGAGCGCCGCGCAAAGCGCGAAGGCTGCGCGCGAGAGCAGGATGTAACGGTAATCGTTATCGATGTAATCGCGGTTCGTGAAGGGATCGACGTAGACGCCGGGGCGGTCGTAGAGCGGATCGCACTCGACGAAGTAAATCGAGGGTTCGCCCGCCGCACCTTCACGACGGCTGAATCCCGCGCGCAGAGCGCGCCTGCGCAAATCCACGGAAATGTCGGGCATTCTGTCGTCGCGCAGCAAACCATAGCGCGCGGGATCGATAAATCCATAGCGCGGCGTGAGCACCCGCACGTCGCAGCCTAACCGCGCCAACGCCCACGGCAGCGCGGAACTAACGTCGGCCAGGCCGCCAGTCTTACTGAACGGCGCAACCTCGGAGGACAGAAAGAGGATCTTCAGCGGAGGACTAATCATCACCGTCCGCCGCCAACCGCACCAGATTCCGCCCGTGCCGCTTCACCCAGTAGAGCGCGCGGTCGGCCCGTTCGATCAGATCATCCGGCGCGCCCGCGGCGGCGTTGTCCGTCACGCCGCAGGAGACCGTAATGGCGCCGATCGCTTCGCCGTCCTCGGAAATGAAACGCTGCGCCTTCTACCGCCTTGCGGATCTTCTCGGCGACGATGAGGCCACTGGCCGCTTCCACTTCGGGCAGAATCAGCGCGAACTCCTCGCCGCCGTAACGGGCCACAAAATCGATGTCGCGCACGGCGCCGCGAATCGCTCGCGCCGTTTCCGCCAGTACCCGGTCGCCCGCGAGGTGGCCGTAGGTATCGTTGTAACCCTTGAAATCGTCGATGTCGATCATGATCACGGCCATCATCTTCTGATAACGCAACGCCCGCTGAAACTCTGTGCGCAATTGGTCACGGAAGAAACGGTGGTTGAACAGATTCGTCAGCCCATCCACGGTGGCCATGCGCTGCATCCGCAGATGCGTGCGGCTACGGTCGAGGATCGCCGCCAACTCGCGGCGAAACAGCTCCACCGCTTCCACGTCCCCCGGCAGCGGCGCCAGACGGCGGCGGTACAGCAGACGCAACGTTCCCAACGGCTTCGCGCCGGAGGAGAACGGCAGCAGAAAACCCGAGTGAAACGTTCCGGATTCCGCGGGCGGTTCGAGCATGAATGTCGGGCGCCGCCGCAAGATCCTCCACGAACAACACGCGGTCGCGACGGTAAAGCA
Organism: uncultured bacterium; assembly: GCA_963735175.1. Classification (GTDB taxonomy): domain Bacteria; phylum Electryoneota; class RPQS01; order RPQS01; family RPQS01; genus CAVTJX01. The sequence goes on from CAVTJX010000016.1 coordinate 302,728, forward strand.
GCCGCATCAGGCGTGGCGTCAGCGCCAGCGAAACTTCGTTTTCGCACCGCGTTTGAATCCAACTCCATTCAGACGTGCGCCCCGGCCAGAAGTCCCCCGGCGTGTCCAATTGCAATTCCAGAAGATCGGGCGCGAGCACTTCGCGGATGGCGTGACTCAGGTTCATGAACAGCGGTTCCGCTTCCAGATCAAGCTGATTCAGCGGCTGCAGCGCCTGTAGAATTTGCCGCTCGAGGTCGAGCCACGCCGTCCGCTCCTCGCGTTCGAGCAACATGGCCAAGGGCGAGATCCCATGCTCGGGCAGTTCCACGGCGGGGCCGAGATCCCGCGCCGCGCTGAACCACTCGCCGCATTCGTGAATCGCATCGGCGGAATCCGTATAGCCCACGGCGTATGGATCCGCGCCCAGGCTGAAAGGCGACGGCGAGCGGAACGACGGTTCAGCCACACACAGCACGCCCGCCGGATCGCTGATTTTCGTGATTGCGGGTCCGCCCCGGCGCGGCGTGATTTCCGTAACTGCATATCCCAGAGCGCGCACCAGATGCGTCAGCCCGACAAGTTGCTCGGCTGTGATGCGGAAGCGGCGCCACGCATCGGCGTGCACCGATTGATTAATCTGCTGAAAGAGTGAATCCATTGCCACCCTGTTCTCCGGCGTTCGCGTCGCGTTCACCGGCGAACCAGTTGATCAGCCGCAGCGCGTTGCGCGGCGCCTGTCCGCCATGACAGTTATTGAACAGCACGTAGCCGTTCGTGACCGACTGCGCCGCCTGCTGAATCTCCGCGCCCACGCGTTGCAGTTCGTCTTCGGAATAGAGATAATCGTAGCGATCACCGGCGCTGCGGTCGTACCACGCGCCGGCGTTGCGCCCGTGCAGCCGCACGTACAGACATGTCCGACGTCGCCAGGAAACGGCGCGGCATCAGATCCGGCAGCTCCGGCTCGTCGGGACAGACCCACGTGAGGCCGGATTCGCGCACCGCGGCCAGCGGCTCATCCTCCAGCCAACTGCGGTGGCGGAACTCGACGCAGAGCCGCTCGCCCGCGCAGCAGATCGCGCACGTGCAGCAAATACGCCATCGCTCTCGCGCGTAATACTGAAAACGGTTAGGAAACTGCGCCAGCAATCCCAGGAGTTTGCCCGCATCTTTCAGCGGCAACAATGCGGCCAGCAGCGCGCGCAGCGAATCGCCGGGATGTTCGCGCGCGTGCGTCACGTCCGCGTGGACCTTGGCGAAGAGCTGAAAACTTGCGGCGTCCGTTCGGCGATCGCCTGCGAACGCCGCCTGCGGCGCGATGCGGTAATACGTGCTGTTGATCTCGCCGATCGGAAAGCGCGCCGCGTAATACTCGAGCCACTTCGTCTGCGGCACGCGCAGCGGGTAGAAGCTGCCCGCCCAGTCGTCGAACTTCCAGCCCGACGTGCCGATCTTAATAGCGTCGGCGTTGGCATCGCGATCCTGCCACACCACCTCGCCGCCAATCACCACCGCGGCCGCGCGCACGTCGCCGAAATGATACGCCAGCGATTCCAGGTCGGGCACGTCCCACAGCGACACGTCGCCGTGATAGCCGCGTCTCCAGCGCGCCGACCTCGCGCTCCAGGCGCATCGCCCGCGCGGCGTCCAGCGTCACGCCCCAGAGCAGTTCCTCCGGCGTCAGGTGGCAGTAAATCGCCGCCGCCGTTAAACAGAAAGGCAGCGATTCGGTCATCGACGATCCGGGGTTCATGTCCGTTGCGATCGCCACGCGCAGCCCGCGCTCGATCATCTCGCCGCGCCGGCGGATAGGGCAGATTGCCGAGGAAGAAGACGCTCGCCGGCAGCGCCACGCCCACGACGCCCGCTCGGCCATGGCGTCGATCTCTGCGTCATTCAGATATTCGAGGTGATGCGCGCTGACGGCTTTCAGCTCCGCCGCGAGCAGCGCGCCGCCCGAATGCCCGAACTGGTTGGCGTGAATCATCGGCATCAGGCTCAGTTCCGCCGCCCGCCAGAGAAACAAGCGCGATTCCTCCACCGTAAACGCGCCGGTCTCGCAGAAGACGTCGACTGCGGTGGCGAGCTTCTGCGCGGCCACGCCGGGCAGTCATGCGTTCGCAGACGTCCGTCACGAACTCCGCGCGCCGCGTCGCCCACTCCTTCGGAACCGCGTGAATCAGAAACGTCGTCGCCAGCCGCTGCGGAATGCGCGTGCCGATTTCCCGCAGCGCTTCCAGCAGCTTCACTTCGCCGTCCCAGTCGAGACCATAGCCCGACTTGCCTTCGATGGTGGTCACGCCGCCGCGCAGCGAGCGCGCGAAACGCGGCAGCGATTCGGCGACGACCTGCTCGCTGGACGCTTCCCGCACCTTGGCGGCGGACGCCTGAATCCCGCCGCCCGCGGCGGCGATTTCCAGGTAGGTCTTGCCCGCGTTGCGCAGATGAAACTCGTGCGCGCGGTTGCCCACAAACACGGGATGCGTGTGGCAGTCGACGAATCCCGGCAGCGCCAACCGGCCCGCTGCGTCATAGCGCGGAATGCCCTGCGGCACGCGCGGCGCAATCTCGGCTTCCGCGCCAGCCGCGTCACGCGGCCATTTTGAATGAGGATGGCCGCGCGCGGGATTTGGTGCACTGGACGCTGCTGGGTGTCGCGCTCGGCAAAGCGCGGCGTGGCCAGCAAGCCGATGTTATGAATGTACAGGTCAGCCAATGCGGTCAGTGTCCCCTGAATTCCGGCTTTCCGCTTTTCAAGAAACGCGGATGTGCCTTCGTTCTTGTCTTTGGTGCCGCAACAGTATGCGAAGAGATTCTCTTCCACCTGCAACGCTTGATCAAGCCCCAATTGCAGACCCGCGTCAACCGCTTCAAGAATCGCCATCACTGCCAGTTTCGGCTTAGCCGCGAGATCTACCGCGAGCTTCCTCGCTGCTGGTAGCAGCTCGGCCGGCGGAATAACCTGATTCACCAGACCCCACTCCTTGGCTTCGGCGGCACTGATCATGCGGCCTGTCAATAGCAGATCGAGCGCCCGTCCGCGGCCTACAAGTCGCGCCAGTCGCTGCGTGCCGCCGTAACCGGGAATGATCCCCAGATTGACTTCCGGCTGCCCGAACTTCGCCGTTTCCGAAGCGAGGCGCAGATGGCAGGCCATCGCCAGTTCGCAGCCGCCGCCCAGCGCATAGCCGTTCACGGCGGCGATCACCGGCACGTGCAGCTTTTCAATGCGCGAGTAGAGCCCCAAGCCGCGTGCGGCAAAATCCTTGCCGGAGACGAGATCGAGATCCCGGATCTCCTCGATATCCGCGCCCGCCACGAAGCTCTTCTCCCCCGCCCCGGTCACGATCACGGCGCCGACGCTGTTGTCCTGCTCCAGATCGGCAAAGAGCGCGTCTAGTTCCAGAATCGCCGCTACATTCAGCGCGTTCATCGCCTGTGGCCGGTTCACCGTTACCACCGCCACTGCGCCGTCGCGCTCGAGCTGAAGATGTTCCATGGGAAACCCCAGAATATCCGTTGTGCTTAGAAATTCAAACCGGGAATCTTTACGTCCTTCGCCTTCGCCGTCTCCGTCGCCAGCTCGTAGCCCGCGTCGTGATGACGGAAGAGACCCATTGCGGGATCATTGGTCAAGAACTCGCTGCAATCTCGCGGCGGCGCTGGCCGTGCCGTCGGCGACGATCACCTGGCCCGCGTGCAGCGAGGCGCCGATGCCCACGCCGCCGCCGTGATGGTAGCTCACCCACGACGCGCCTGAGGCGGTGCTCACCAGCGCGTTCAGGATCGGCCAGTCAGCCACGGCGTCCGAGCCGTCCTTCATGCTTTCGGTTTCGCGATAGGGCGAAGCCACCGAGCCGCAATCCAGATGGTCGCGGCCAATCACCACCGGCGCGGAGACTTTCTTCGCGCGCACGAGTTCGTTGATGGCGAGGCCCAGCTTTGCGCGGTCACCCTGGCCCAGCCAGCAGATGCGCGCGGGAATTCCCTGGAACGGAATCTTCGGCGTCGCTTCCACAATCCAGCGGCGCAGGTTCTCGTTCTCGGGGAAGATTCGCAACACTTCCGCGTCGATGGTGTAGATGTCGGCGGGATCGCCCGAAAGCGCGGCCCAGCGGAACGGGCCCTTGCCTTCGCAGAACAGCGGGCGGATATAGGCGGGGACGAACCCCGGATAGGCGAAGGCGTTTTCAAATCCCGCGCGCAGCGCCTGGCCGCGCAGGTTGTTGCCGTAGTCGAAGGTGACGGCGCCGCGGTTCTGGAATTCCACCATCGCCTGCGTATGCACCACCATCGCCGCGGTGCTGCGGCGGATGTATTCGGCAGGGTCGCTCTTGCGCAGCGCGCGGGCGTCCTCCAGCGAAATCCCGTTGGGCACGTAGCCGTTCAGTTCGTCGTGCGCGCTGGTCTGGTCCGTCACCACGTCGGGCAGCACGTTGCGTTTCAGCAGTTCCGGCAGCACGTCGGCGCAGTTGCCCCGCAGACCGACGGACAATGCCGTGCCGCTTGTTTTGGCCGCCAGCACCCACTGCAGCGCTTCGTCGAGGCTTTCCGTGGCCTTGTCGCAATAGCCGATCTCCACGCGCCGCTGGATGCGCACCGGGTCAACGTCCACGCACAGCACCGCGCCGCCGCAAAGCGTGACGCTCAGCGGCTGCGCGCCACCCATGCCACCGAGGCCCCCCGTCAATGTCCACGTGCCTTTCAGCGAGCCGTTGAAGTGCTTCTTCGCCAGAGAGGCGAAGGTTTCGAACGTGCCCTGCAGGATGCCCTGCGTGCCGATGTAGATCCACGAGCCCGCCGTCATCTGGCCGTACATGATGAGGCCCTTGGCTTCCAGTTCGTGGAAGTACTTCCAGTTCGCCCACTGCGGTACCAGATTGGAATTGGCAATCAGCACGCGCGGGGCATTGACGTGCGTCGTCACCACACCTACGGGTTTGCCCGACTGCACCAGCAGCGTCTGATCATTTTCGACAGCTTCTTCAGCGCGTCAATGATGGCAAAGAGCGCATCGCGATTGCGGGCGGCTTTTCCGGCACCGCCATAGACGATTAACTGCTCGCGGTCTTCGGCGACATCGGGATGGAGATTATTCAGCAACATGCGCAGCGCGGCTTCCTGAATCCAGCCCTTACAGGAGAGCTGCGTGCCTCGCGGCGGGAGTGGTATGTCGGTTAGAGTCATAGCAAGTTACTCACAAAAAGTGGGTCCCGGCGCAAATGTGACCGTTAATTGCTTGTAATTTATAACAGATGAACTGTCGATGGCCGGGGGAACAGATGGGCAGACCAGAAGGGGAAAGTCTTATTTTTGCTAATATACGCACCTCAATTTGGAAATGCAACCCAGCATTCGGTGCTGTAGCGGTCCGCGCTAACGCCAGTGATTGCCGCGATTAGCTTCTGATTCGTTCCCATACCGACAAACGTTGCGCGGGACACATTCGCCCGCCACAAGCGACGTCTACCTAAAGAAAAAGGCGCATCCGAAACAGATTCGCCTTTTTCCATTAGTACTATATAGACTGCGCGAAGCGCGCAGAATTCAACGGGCTACGCCATCAGGTGCAGCACCGCGTGCTGCCGTTAGCGCTCGCCGCTCTTCTTCTGCGACGGAGACTTCTTCGTGGCGGCGCGGCTGGCGCCTTCGCCCTTGCGGCCCGGCTCCTTCTTGGGACGGGCGGCCTTGGCGGCAGATTTCTTCTCGCCGTCTTCGGACTTCTTCTTGGCAGACTTTCTTCGCCAACGGACCCTTCTTCGCCGAGCGGCCTTTTCCTTCTTTTCCTTCTCTGCGGCCTTCTGTTCGGCCTTGGCGACGACGACGCCTTCGTACCCGACGAGTTCGATGATCGCCAGCGGGGCATTATCGCCGACGCGGTTGCCGAGCTTGATGATGCGGGTGTAGCCGCCGTGGCGCTCGGCGAAGGCCGGGGCGATTTCGTCGAACAGGCTCTGCACCACCGCGCGGCGGTTGATGAAGCGCGCGACGTGACGGCGGGCCGCGACGTGGCCCTTCTTGGCCGTGGTCACCAGCTTCTCCGCGAACGGCCGGAGTTCCTTGGCCTTGACGAGCGTCGTGCGGATGCGCTTGTGCTGGAACAGTTCCTGCGCGAGGTTGTTCAGCAGCGCTTTGCGGTGGCTGGTCGAGCGGCTGAGGCTGCGGCCTTTATTAAGGTGTCTCATTTCTTTTCGTAGTCGGGGTTGAGATACTTGTCCACGTCCATCCCGAAATGCAGGCCCTTGGACTTGAGAATCTCCGTCAGTTCGACGAGGGACTTGCGGCCGAAGTTCTTGAACTTGAGCATCTCGGGTTCTTCGCGGCGGACGAGGTCGGCGATCGTGCGGATGCGCGCTTCCTTGAGGCAGTTGGCGCTGCGCACGGACAGTTCCAGGTCCTCCACCGGCTTGCGCAGCAACTTGCGGATGTGGAGCGTCTCCTCGTCGATATCCTCTTCCTCTTCCTTCTCGGGCTTGATGTCGAAGTTGATGAAGAGCTGAATGTGGTCGCGCAGCGTGCGGGCGGCGAAGGTCAGCGCGTCGTCGGGAGTGATCGAACCGTCGGTCCAGATTTCGAGGGTCAGCTTTTCGTAGTCGATGCGCTGGCCGACGCGGGTATTTTCGATCGTATAGGTGACGTTGCGAATCGGCGAAAACACGCTGTCGAGGGGGATCGTGCCGATCGGCGCGTCGGCCGGGCGGTTCTCCTCGGCGGGCACGTAGCCGCGCCCCTTGCGGATCTGCAATTCGATCTTCACTTCGGCGTCGCGGTTGAGCGTCGCGATGTGATGATCGGGATTCAGAACTTCGAAATCGTTGTTGCCGATCTGGATGTCGCGGGCCGTGAATTCCTTGGGGCCGCGCAGATGCAGCACGACCTTGTCCGGCTTCTTGTTGAGCAGCTTGAAGCGGACCTGCTTCAGATTCAGCACGATTTCCGTCACGTCTTCGGCGACGCCGGGGATGGTGGCGAATTCGTGCAGCACGCCGTCGATCTTGAGCGAGACGATGGCCGCGCCTTGCAGCGACGACAGGAGTACACGACGAAGGCTGTTGCCGATGGTTACGCCATAGCCGCGTTCCAGGGGCTGGACGATGAAGCGGCCATACGTGTCGGTATGCGTCGACTCATCGATTTCCACCGCCTCGGGCATCTGGAAATTCAAACCGTTCATGTATCTCCTCGAGGGAATGATTAGCGGGAGTAAAGCTCAACGACCAACTGCTCGTTGGCGTCGAAGGGGATTTCCGCGCGGCTGGGAACCGTCACGAACACACCTTCCATTTTCGCCTTGTCGAGCATGAGATTGGTCATCATCTTCGCGTCGCGCGCCTTCTGCATCGCCTCGTGGATCACGCCCAGCTTCTTCGAGCGCTCGCGCACGCGGATGCGGTCGTTGGCCCGAAGCACGAAGGACGGAATGTTCACGATGCGATCGTTCACGAGGAAATGACGATGGCGGACCAACTGCCGCGCCTGGCGGCGGGAGCTGGCGAAGCCGATGCGGTAAACGACGTTGTCGAGCCGGCTTTCGAGCATGCCCAGCAAGTTTTCGCCGGTCACACCCTTCTGGCGCTGCGCTTCAGTGAAGAAGCGGTGGAACTGGCGCTCCAGCAGGCCGTAGGTCTCGCGGATCTTCTGCTTCTCGCGGAGCTGGATGCCGTATTGCGAGATCTTGCCGCGGCGGCTGCGGCCGTGCATGCCGGGGGCGTAGCCCTTCTTGTCGAAGGTGCACTTGGGGCCGACACACTTGTCGCCCTTCAAGTAGAGCTTGCGGCCTTCGCGGCGGCAGATCCGGCAAACCGGTTGGTGATTAAGAGCCATAGCCTCTGTATGCTGTCAAACGAATAGTATTTGAACTGAGAACGCCCGTCACGGAAATTAGACGCGGCGGCGTTTGGGGGGCCGGCAGCCGTTGTGCGGCAGCGGCGTGACGTCGCGGATCGTGATGATCCCCAGGCCCGACGCCGCCAGAGAGCGGATCGCGCCGTCGCGGCCGCCGCCCGGTCCGCGGACCTCGATGATTACCTTCTTCAGGCCGAGGCTCATCGCCGCCTTGGCGGCGTTGTCGGCCGCCAGCTGCGCCGCGAACGGCGTGTTCTTGCGGCTGCCGCGGAGTCCCATCTTCCCCGCCGAAGCCCAGGAGATGGTGTTGCCGTAGTTATCGGTGATCGTGATGATCGTGTTATTGAAAGACGACTTGATGTGCGCCACACCGGTCGCTTCCACGCGTTCTTTTTTCTTCTTGGTCTCTTTTTTCGCCGTAGCCAAAACTGGAATCTCCGGTTAAGCCCACCCGGCTGCTCTGCCGGACGGATGCCCCCACTGTAGCGGCCGCTTACTTCGCGGCGGGCTTCCTGTTGTGAATCACCTGGCCCTTTTTCTTGCCCTTGCGGGTGCGGGCGTTGTTCTTCGTGTTCTGGCCGCGCACGGGCAGACCCTTGCGGTGGCGCAGGCCACGATAGGACCCGATGTCCATCAGGCGCTTGATATTCGTCTGAATCTCGGTGCGCAGCGGGCCTTCGACTTTGAGGTCGGCCACACGGGCACGGATCGCCGCCAGCTCGGGGTCGGTGAGCTGATGGGTGCGCTTGTTGAAGTCGACGCCGCAATCGGTGAGGATTCGCTGCGAGAGCGGACGCCCGATGCCGAACACGTAGGTCAGCGCCACTTCAATGCGCTTGTCGCGGGGGATATCAATACCGGCTATACGCGCCATAACAACAAATGCCTCTGAGGGTCAGGTTGCTTGAGTCGGAAAACCGCCGCCGGGCTTAGCCCTGGCGCTGCTTGTGCTTCTTCGTCCGTGAGCAGATTACATAGACGCGGCCGCGGCGGCGCACGATCTTGCAATACTCACACATCTTCTTGACGGACGTACGGACTTTCATGGGTGGGAGTGTCCCGGATAACGGTCAATCGGGGTCGAAAAAAAATCATTTGTAGCGGTAAGTGATGCGGCCGCGATGCAGATCGTACGGCGACAACTCCACCGTCACTCGGTCCCCGGGAAGAATCTTGATGAAGTGCATGCGCATTTTACCGGAGATATGCGCCAACACCTTGTGCTGGTTCTCCAGAACAACGCGGAATGTGGCGTTGGGGAGGCATTCCTCGATCACGCCGTCCACCTTGATGGCAGATTCCTTGGTCGTGGTTTTCTTCTCCGCGGGTCTCGGGCTCGGGGCAGTATGTGTATGCGTCTGTCGGGGTCGAATCATTGTGTCAGGATCTCCGCGTCGCCTTCGGTGATGACAACCGTGTGCTCGAAGTGCGCCGACGGTTTCCGGTCCCTGGTGAGGACTTGCCACTCGCCGATCATATCCACCTCGTGGGTGCCGAGATTGATCATCGGCTCAATGGCCAGGGTCATGTTCTTGCGCAGGAGCGGCCCGCGGTGCGGTTCGCCGTAGTTGGGAACCTGCGGATCTTCGTGCAGCCGCCGTCCGATGCCGTGTCCCACGAGGTCGCGGACGACGCCGCAGCCCTGCGCTTCCACGTAACTCTGGATGGCATGCCCGATGTCGGAAAGCCGGTTGCCCGCGCGGGCCGCGGCAATCCCCAGTTCCAGCGCGTGTTCCGTGATCTCCAGCAACCGCGTGCGCGAGGCGTCGATCTCGCCGATGGCGTAGGTGCGGGCCGCGTCGGCGTGAAAGCCGCGAAATTGTACTCCGATATCCAGGCCGATGATCGTGCCACTCTGCAGGATCTGCCCAGCCGGGATGCCGTGCACCACTTCGGCCTCGATGGAGAAACAGACGGAGGCGGGAAATGGATTGCCGCTCGCATTCGGATAATTCTTGAACGCGGCGATGGCCCCGGCGGCGCGGATGTAGTCGTCCACGGCCCGGTCCACGTCGCGGGCGACGGTGCCCGGCTTCATCAGCGGCGCGGCGACCTCGAAAGCTCCGGCGAGGAGCTTTCCCGCCAGGCGCATCAGTTCGATTTCGCGGTCGGTCTTGACAATGATCACGCGAGTTCCGGATCCATGGCGATCAGCAACCGGGCAAAAACTTCGTTTTCCGAATCGAGACCCGAAATCTGACGAAGGTTTCCGTTCTTCCGGTAATAATTGATCAGCGGCAGCGTCTTCTCGTCATAGACTTTCAGCCGCGCCTGAATTGTGGCGGGTTGATCGTCTTCACGCTGGATCACGTTCGGCTGACCCTTGGGACAGCGATGCTGCTCGGTGACCTGCGGATTCGTCTTCAGGCTGAACGTCGCGCCGCAAGTCGTACACACCCGGCGCGCGGACAGGCGGTCGATGATCACCTCCGGCGGCACCTCGATGGAGATCACGCGCGGGGCCGGCAGGTTCACGTCCTCAAGCAGCGTTTCCAGCGCTTGCGCCTGGGGCACGGTGCGCGGAAAGCCGTCGAAGATCGCGCCGCGGACGGCGTCGTCCGCCAGCAGCCGGCGGCGGACCATGTCGATGATCACATCGTCGGGCACCAACTCGCCGCGGTTCATCAATTCGCTGGCCTTATTTCCCAGCTCGGTGCCGGCTTGAGCCTCAGCGCGCAAGATATCGCCGGTCGAAATCTGCGGGATCTCGAGGTGCTGCGCCAGACGCTGCGCCTGCGTTCCTTTGCCCACTCCCACGGCGCCGAGCAGGATCAGGGTGTACTTGGACATCCGCACTCCCGGGTCAGAGCGGAGCGCCGTAACGGACAGTTACATCCGGCGGCGGCCGCGAATGCGACCGGATTTCATCAGACCGTCATAATGCCGCATCACCAGATGCGACTCAACCTGCTGCAGCGTATCGAGGGTGACGCCGACCACGATCAGAATCGTGGTCCCGCCGAAGAAACTGGCGAAATTATAGGACACGTTGAAGCGGGAAGTGATGATCGTCGGCAGAACCGCGATTGCCGCCAGCGCGAAGGCGCCGGGCAGCGTGACGCGGGACAGGATCGAATCGATGAAATCGGAGGTCTGCTTGCCGGGCCGGATGCCGGGAATAAAACCGCCGTTCTTCTTCATGTTGTCCGCCAGGTCCACGGGATTGAGTACGATGGCGGTGTAGAAATAGGTGAAGAAGATAATCAGCAAGGCTTCCATGACAAGATAGGTCGCCCCCTGAGTCGAGAACATATTGACGACCGCGTCATGGAGTCCGCCCTCGGGCAGGAACGTCGCCACCGAGGAAGGAATGAACATGATCGACTGTGCGAAGATGATGGGCATTACACCGGCGGAATTGACGCGCAGCGGGATGTGCGTACTCTGCCCGCCGTAGGTTTTGCGGCCCACCGTGCGTTTGGCGTACTGCACGGGTATCTTGCGCATACCCTGGGTTAAGCCGACCACCGCCATCGTGATCGCGAACAACATCCCGATGAATAGCACGTCAACCAGAATATTGCGCGTCCCGGCCTGCACCATTTGCGCCTCTTCGATGATGGCGTAGGGCAGGCGGTCGATGATACCGATAAAGATCAGCAGTGAAATGCCGTTGCCGATGCCGCGTTCCGTAATCTGCTCGCCCAACCACATGATGAGCGTCGTGCCCGCGGCCAGCGTCACCATCGTCAGGAAGCGGAAGCCGAAACCCGGGCTGGGGACGACCGGCGCGCCGGAGGTGGCCACGAGGCGCTCGAGGAAGATCGAGACGCCGCCGGCCTGCAGCGCGGCGATGACGACGGTGCCGTAGCGCGTAAGCTGGGTGATCTTCTTGCGCCCTTCCTCGCCTTCCTTCTGCAGCTTCTGGAAGTACGGAACGACCGTACCCATGAGCTGGAAGATGATCGAGGCCGAAATGTAGGGCATGATGCCAAGCGCGAAGATCGTGGCCCGCTGGAAGGCGCCGCCCACGAACATGTCATAGAGCCCGAACAGCGTGTTGGCATTCTGCTGGAAAAACTCCGCCAGAGCGCCGGCATTGATGCCGGCAACCGGAACGTGTCCGCCGATGCGGTACACGAGAAAGATCAGGAGCGTGAAGAGAATGCGATCCCGCAGTTCGGGGATCTTGAAAATGTTCTGGACACGTTCTAACATCAGGCTGTGACCACCTTACCGCCGGCATCGGCGATTTTCTTTGCGGCTGCCACGGAAACCTCACAATTGTGGATCTCGAAGGCGCGCACGGCCTCACCCGTCGCCAGAATCTTGACGGCCACGTCGGCGTGCCGGATCAGGCCGGCCTTGGCCAGCATACCCGGTTCGATGATCGTGCCGGCGGGGAGCTTGACGAGGTCGCGCAGATTGACGACCTGAACCTGGTCAGCCCAGATGTTCTTGAAGCCGCGTTTGGGGAGGCGGCGGTGAATCGGCATCTGGCCGCCCTCGAAGCCGCGCTTCTTGGTCGAGCCTGAGCGGGAATAGTAACCCTTTTCGCCGCGCCCAGCGCTGCCGCCAAGGCCCGAGGACGAGCCGCGACCGCGCCGCTTCTTGGAGTGGGTTGAGCCGGGAGCGGGGGAAAGATTGTTCAGAGGCATGCCGTTATCCCTTCGACTTCTTCCCACTTCACAAGGTGGGAGACGCGGTTGATCATCCCGCGCACGGCGGGGTTATCGGGAAGCACGCGGGTCTCGTGCAGACGGTGAAAGCCCAGGGCTTTAACCGTGTCCTTCTGCACGTGTTGCCGGCCGATGGTGCTCCGTTCGAGCGTGACTTTAAGTAATTTTGCCATGAGGGTGCGCTAAGCTTTCGGTGTTATGCGGTGAACACTTCGCGCAGCGAGATGCCGCGGCGTTCGGCCACCATGCGCACGTCGGTCATTTCGTCGAGGGCTACAAAGACCGCCTTGACGACGTTGTGCGGGTTATTCGTGCCCATCACCTTGGTCAGCACGTCGCGCACGCCCAGGCACTCCATAATGAGGCGCACTGAGCCGCCGGCGATCACGCCCGTACCGGGAGTGGCGGGGCGTAAAAAGACGCGTCCCGCGCCGAACTTGCCAAAGGTGGGATGCGGCAGCGTAACGCCGATGAGCGGGTAGCGCTTCATCGACCGTTTCGCCTGGCCCGTGGCCTTGGAAATGGCGTCGACGACTTCGTTGGCCTTGCCCATGCCGAAGCCGGCGCGGCCCTTGCCGTCTCCGACGACGACGACGGCGTTGAAGGAGAAGTTGCGGCCGCCCTTGACCACCTTGGCCACGCGGTTGATGACCACGACTTTTTCAATCAGGGATTCGCCGCCGGAGTAATCCGAGTCGCGTTCCCGATCCCGCCGCCGCGGGCCGCGTTCTTGCTGATCGTTCATCGAATCCTTTAGAATTGAAGACCGCCCTTGCGGGCTCCTTCGGCGACCGCCTGAATGCGGCCGTGATAGCGGAAACCGTTGCGGTCGAACACGACCTGCTGGATACTTTTTTCAAGCGCCTTGCGCGCGCATGCTTCGCCCACGAGCCTGGCCGGTCTCGATGGGCTTCTTGCCCTTGAGGCTGTCGCGCAGCTCCGGAGTCAGCGAGGAGACGCCGGTGATCGTGATCCCGGCCTCGTCGTCGACGAGTTGGGCGTAGATCTGCCGCTCGGAGCGGAAGACGACGAGGCGCGGCCTCACGGCCGTGCCCGACACGATTTTGCGGATGTGCTTCTTACGGCGCGCCCGGCCTTTGGCTTTTTTCTGGGATAGGGTCGACATGGGATGGAATTTCCTGACTGACGCCCGCCGTATGCGACGGTATTAACCATCGCGCGGCAGGCCAAGACTGTTACCGGATTACTTCGCGGTCTTGCCGGCCTTGATGCGAACCACTTCGCCGACGTAACGGATGCCCTTGCCCTTATAGGGCTCCGGCTTCTTGACGGCGCGGATTTCAGCGGCCACCTGGCCTACCAATTCGACGTCACAGCCGGACACGGCGATGACGTTAAGACGCGGCACTTCGATCTTGATGCCGGCGGGCGCCGCCACGAACACGCCGTGCGTGAAACCGACGCTCAGCAGTACGCCCCGCGGCTTCGCTTCGACGCGGTAACCCACGCCGGTGACTTCCAGTTCGCGGCGGAAGCCGTCCGTCACGCCCTTCACCATGTTCGCCAGCAGCGCACGGGTCAGCCCGTGCAGCGAGCGGTGGTGCTTGGCGTCCGTGGGACGCGTGACCGTGATCGTATTGTCTTCTCGAGTGATGGCTATGTCGGGATGGAAGCTGCGCGCCAATTGGCCCTTCGGCCCGCTGACCGTGATGAAACTGCCTTCCATCTTGACGTCGACCCCGCTGGGAACCGCGATGGGTGCTCGACCGATACGTGACACGCTTGGCTTTCCTCAAACTTACACCGCCCGCGGGCGGGAAGGATGGATTACGGCTACCAGATTTCGGCGATCAACTCGCCGCCCAGACCCTGCTTGCGCGCCTGGTTGCCCGTCATCACGCCGTGGGAGGTCGTGAGGATCGAGACGCCGAGGCCGTTCAGCACGCGCGGAATCTCGCGGCTGTTGACATAGCGGCGCAGACCGGGAGTGGACTTGCGGCGCATCCCGCGAATCGCGGATTCGCCCTGCGCCGTGTACTTGAGATAGACGCGCAAGTAGCCCTGCGGGCCCTCGTCCACCTGCACATAGTCGTGAATGTAATTACACTCCATCAGCACGCGCGCGAGCTCGCTCTTCATCTTCGAAAACGGGATGTCGACGCGGGGGCGGCGGGTCTTCAGGGCGTTGCGAATGCGGTTCAAAAAGTCCGCAATGGGGTCCGTGGTAGGCATAGGGAATAAAGATTCTTGGTTCGACCGACTCTTACCAACTGGCTTTCACCACACCGGGAATTTCACCGGCGAGGGCCAGCTCGCGGAAGCAAATGCGGCACAGCGCGAACTTGCGTAGGTAGGCGCGCGGCCGCCCGCAGCGCCGGCAGCGATTGTGAGTGCGGACGGAAAACTTCGGGGTTTTCTTCGCCTTCGCGATGAGGCAGGTTTTAGCCATAGATTTGGAGGTTGCCGATAGTACTCAGGGGATCAGACCGCGGCCGGGGCCGCCGGTTTCTGCTCTTTTTTGCGCATGGGCACACCCAACTCGCGCAGCAGCTCATAGGCCTCGACGTCGGTGCGGGCCGTCGTCACAAACGTAATATCCATGCCGCGAATCTTCTCGACACTGTCGAGGTCGATCTCGGGGAAGATGATGTGCTCTTTCAGCCCGACCGTGTAGTTGCCGCGGCCGTCGAAGCCCCGGTCCGGCAACCCGTGGAAGTCGCGGATGCGCGGCGTGGCGATCGTGATCAGCCGTTCGAGGAACTCCCACATCTG
This sequence comes from uncultured bacterium, assembly GCA_963735175.1. Lineage (GTDB taxonomy): Bacteria > Electryoneota > RPQS01 > RPQS01 > RPQS01 > CAVTJX01. The sequence continues at coordinate 317,907 of CAVTJX010000016.1, forward strand.
AATGCGGCGCAGCGTCACGAACACGCCGATCGGCATGCCTTCGCGCAGCTTGAAGTTCGAGATCGACTTGCGGGCCTTGCTGATCGCCGGACGCTGTCCGGTGATTGCCGCCAGTTCGCGCTGCACGCTGTCGATGATCCGCGGGTTGGTCACGGCCTCGCCCAAGCCCATGTTGATGACGATCTTCGTCAGCCGCGGAACCTGCATCGGATTCTGGTACTCGAAGCGCTTCTTGAGCGCGGGGATTACCTTCTCGTCGTAATGCTTTTTCCAGTTCGGAACCCAGCCGGCGGGCAGCGCAGGCCGCACCCCGGCGAGGGACTGCGGTCCCTTCTGCTCTTTCGCGCCCTTCTTCTTGCCCGCACCCTGCGGCGGGGCGCCTTTCCCTGGCTTAGCGGCAGGCTTGCCGGAAGCTTTAGCCTGTTCAGCGCTTATCGCGGATCATCTCGTTGGATACTTTGGCGTAGCGGACACGCTGCTTCTTTTCGCCACCGGTCAGGACGCGGTGTCCGACGCGGGTCGGCTTGCCCGACTTCGGGTCCAGCAGCATGACATTCGAAACGTGAATCGCGCCTTCGCGGGTAATGATGCCGCCCTGCGGACGGGCCTGCGTCGGACGCTGGTGCTTCTTCGTGAAATTGACACCTTCCACGACGACGCGCAGCTTGTCGGGGTAGACCTTGAGCACTTTGCCGCGCTTGCCACGGTCGTTGCCGGCAACCACCACGACGAGGTCATTCTTGCGGATTTTCAGATGGACGGCCATGATCGCCTGTTTCCGTGTCTGATAAAGGGGAGGATAGGGGTTCGGTGCGAGCCGGTCGTCAGACGACTTCGGGGGCCAGCGACACGATCTTCATGAACTGTTTTTCGCGCAACTCGCGGGCCACCGGCCCGAAGATACGCGTGCCGCGGGGCTCGTTTTCCTTGTCGATGAGCACGACGGCGTTCTCATCGAAGCGGATGTAGGAGCCGTCCTTGCGGCGCACTTCCTTCTTGGTGCGGACGATCACCGCGCGCGACTTCTCGCCCTTCTTCACCGCCCCGTTGGGGATGGCGCTGCGGATCGACACCATGATGATGTCACCCACCGAGGCCACGCGGCGCAGCGTTCCGCCGTAGACCCGGAAGCAGCGGACTTTCTTGGCGCCGGTGTTGTCGGCGACGTTGAGGATCGTAAATTCCTGGATCATCTGCGGCTACTTTCTTCTCTCGACGACCTGCACCAGCCGCCAGTTTTTGCGGGCGGACAGCGGACGGGTTTCCATGATGCGGACGCGATCGCCGATTTCGCACTCGTTCTGCTCGTCGTGCGCCATGAACTTGTGGGTGCGCTTCACATACTTCTGGTAGAGCGGATCCTTGACACGGCGTTCGACTTTGACGACGATGGTCTTGTTCATCTTATTGGAGACGACCACGCCGACGCGGGTCTTGCGCAGGCCGCGGGTGGCCTCGGGAGCGCTCTGCACGGGAGTATCCATTATTCGGTCTTTCCTTTGGGCTGGCGGAGCCCGAGTTCATGCTCGTGGATCACGGTGCGGAGGCGGGCAATGTCCCGACGGACAGTGCGCACGCGCGCGGTGTTGGGGAGCTGCCCGCTGTCGAGCTGAAAAGCCAGCGTCTTCGAGGGATTCCTGCCACTCCCGCAGGCGGTTCGACAACTCGAGGGGCGTCAGCTCCTTGAGTTCGACCATCTTCAGTGATCCGTGTGTGCCTTTGGCCATTGGTGTCAATCCCCGTTACGTGTGCGTGATCTCGCGTTCGACGAATTTGGTCTTGATCGGCAGTTTCTGCGCGGCGAGCATCATCGCTTCGCGGGCGGTGGTCTGATCGACGCCTTCGATCTCGAACAGAATCCGGCCGGGACGGACCACCGCGGCGTAGAAGTCGATCGGGCCCTTGCCCTTGCCCTGGCGGGTTTCCAGCGGCTTCTTGCTCACGGGTTTATCGGGGAACACGCGGCACCAGATTTTGCCGCCGCGCTTGACGTGACGCGTGAGGGCGACACGGGCCGCCTCGATCTGACGGGCGGTCATCCAGCAGTCACCCATCGCCTTCAGCCCGTACTGCCCAAAGGAGACGTCGCTGCCGGCATAGTCGGATCCTTTGCGGCGGCCGCGCTGGGATTTACGGAATTTGAGTCGTTTCGGTGTAAGCATGACGGGGGTATATTATCTCGGTCGTTCGCGGTCACGGTCGCGATCGCGATCACGGTCCCGGTCGCCGCCGGGGCGGACGCCACGGTCGTGCTCGGGTCGCTCGCTTCGCGGTTCACGCGGGCCGCCGGCGCGAATCTGGCCCTGCGCCAGCGCGTTCTTGCCGATGACCTCGCCCTTGCAGATCCAGACCTTGACGCCGATCGTGCCATAAGCGGTCTTGGCCACGCACAGCGCGTAGTCGATATCGGCGCGCAGCGTATGCAGCGGCACGCGGCCTTCCATATAGCCTTCCTGGCGGCTCATTTCCGCGCCGCCCAGGCAGCCGGAGCAAAGCACTTTCACGCCCTCGGCGCCCATGCGCATCGTCGTCTGCATCGCCTTCTTCATCGCGCGGCGGAAACTGACGCGGCCTTCGAGCTGCTGGGCGATCATGTCGCCGACGAGCTTGGCTTCGAGTTCGGGACGCTTGATCTCGAAAATATTAACCTGCACGTCGCGGCTCGTCAGGTTGCGGAAGCTCAGCCTTGAGCTTGTCCACTTCCGCGCCCTTGCGGCCGATCACGATTCCCGGCCGGGCTGTGCGAATCGTCAGCGTGAGCTGCTTCGGCGTGCGTTCGATCTGGATGCCGGCCACACCGGCGCCCTTCAGACGCTGACCGAGATACTTGCGGAGGTAAAGATCTTCGTGCAGTTTGTCGGCGAAGCTGCGTTCATCGAACCACGCGCTGTTCCACGTGCGGATGATGCCAAGGCGCATGCCGACCGGTTGAACTTTCTGACCCACGGGCTATTCCGCTTTCTTCTTGACAGACTTCTTGGCAGGGGCTTTCGTCGCGGCCTTGGCCGGTTTCTTCGCGGCGGACTTCGTGGCCGCCTTGGCGGCCGGCTTAGCCACGGCTTTCTTCGGCGCGGCGCGCTTCACCGTCGGCTCTTCGACCGGCGCGTCACCTTCAGCCGGGGCGGGCGCTTCGAGGGCGGCGACCGCGACGGTGAGGTGGCTCATGCGCTTGCGGATCGGCGTCGCCCGGCCCATGGCCCGCGGCAGAAAGCGCTTGAAGGTCGGACCTTCGTCCACGAAAATCAGCTTGACCACGAGCTCGTCGGGATTGACATCGCGCGCGTCGTCGCGGTTGATGATGTTGGCCACCGCCGACTGAATCGCTTTCAGCGTCGGCTTGGCCCCGGAGCGGGGCGTGAATTTCAACAGGCCGATCGCCTCGTTGACGCTCTGGCCGCGCACCAGATCGGCCACCAGCCGCATCTTGCGGGGCGTGATCCGGATATATTTTGCCACACAGCGCGATTCCATGAATCTTCCTACTTCTTGGCGGCGACTTTTTCGGCCTTCTTGGCCGTGTGGCCCTTGAAGGTCCGCGTCGGAGCGAACTCACCGAGCTTGTGCCCGACCATGTTTTCCGTAATGTAGACCGGGAGGAACTTCTTGCCGTTGTGGACGGCCAGCGTGTGTCCCACGAAGTCCGGCGAAATCATCGAGCGGCGCGACCACGTCTTGAGTACTTTCTTCTCGTGCGCGTCGTTCATCTTGTGGATCCGCTCGTCCAGCCGGGGATCGATAAACGGGCCTTTTTTCAGCGACCTTGCCATAAAGCCTTAGCCTCGTGTCTGAACGTTGCGACGGCGGACGATGTACTTACTCGACTTCTTGCGCGGATTGCGGGTCTTGTAACCCTTGGTGGGCTTGCCCCACGGCGTACACGGATGACGGCCGCCCGAGCTGCGCCCTTCGCCACCGCCCATCGGATGGTCGACGGGATTCTTGGTGACGGCGCGATTGTGTGGGCGGCGGCCCAGCCAGCGCGTGCGGCCGGCCTTGCCCGAGGTGACCTTTTCATGATCGCCATTGCCGACCTGGCCGATGGTGGCGAGGCAGGCGGTGGGAATGCGGCGCATTTCGCCCGAAGGCAGCTTCAGCAGCGCGTAGGTGCCGTCGCTGGCCGTGTACTGGCAGCCCGTGCCCGCGCTGCGCGAAATCTGTCCGCCCTTGCCGACCTTCATCTCGACGTTGTGTACGAACGAGCCGAGGGGAATCTTCCCAAGCGGCAGCGCGTTGCCGACGCGGATCTCCGCCTCGGTGCGCGATGACATGACCTTGTCGCCGACCTGCAGGCCGTTGGGAGCCAGGATATAGCGCTTCTCGCCGTCGACATAGAACAGGAGGGCAATGTTGGCGCTGCGGTTGGGATCGTATTCCAGCCGCGCCACGCGGGCGGGAATGTCGAACTTGTCGCGCCGGAAATCAATCACCCGGTAGCGCGCGCTTGTGGCCGCCGCCGGTGTTGATGTTGGTCGCGCGTCCACGATTGTTGCGGCCGCCGCTCTTGTTCAGCGGCTCCAGCAGGCTTTTCTCGGGACCTTCCTTCGACAGCCCGGTGCGCTCCAGCACGGTGCGGAAACGCTGCGAGGGAGTCAGAGGTCTAAACTTTTTTACAGGCATGGCTTTTTATGCTCGCGGGAGTCGTCAGACGTTCTGGGCCAGTTCAATGTGGTCGCCCGCTTTCAGCGTGACGATCGCTTTCTTCCAGTCGGCGCGCTTGCCGGAAAAGCGGCCCATGCGCTTGATCTTGCCGCGGACGTTGAGCGTGTTCACCGTCACCACGGTGACGGAATACTTCAGCTCCACCGCGCGCTTGATCTCGACCTTGTTCGAGGCGGGATCCACCATGAAGGCGTACTGATTGTGGGCGTCCTGAATGCCGGCGACCTTCTCGGTCAGCAGCGGCTTGCGGAGTACGAGCCTCTTATGCAGCATGGTCGAGCACCTTCACGAGTTTCGAGACCGCGCTCCGCTGGAGCACGATGATCGAGCAGTCCATCAGTTCGCGGGTCGCAGGCGGCGTCCGCCTTCTGCTGACAGGCGCGCGGCATGTTGCGCACGCTGCGGGCCATCGTCAGATCGAAGTCGGGCGTCAGCAGCAGCACCTTCTCGTTCGCCAGTCCGAGGGCGGCGAACAAGGCCCGCCATTTCGCGGGTCTTGCGGCGTGGCAAGCGTGAAATCTTCGACGATCCGCACGCGGTTTTCGCGCAGCTTGTGGATCATCGCGCTGCGGCGCGCCAGCCGCTTGATCTTGGCCGGCACCGTCACGTGATAGAGATGCGGCCTGCGGACCGAAGATCGTGCTGCCGCCGGGCATCAACGGGCTGCGGCTGGTTCCCTGACGGGCCATACCGCGGCCCTTCTGCTTGAACGGCTTGCGACCGCCGCCACGCACGAAGGAACGGGTCTTGGTGTGGGCCGTGCCCTGGCGCTGCGCGGCTTCTTCGCTGCGCACCGCCAGCCAGATGGCATGGTCGTTCGGCTCGCCGCTGAACATGGCGTCGGGCAGGTCCACGCTTTCGGTGGACTGGGAGCCGTCGCGTTTATATACGGGCAGTTGCATGGCGATTTTCACTACTTCTGGACGAAGACCACGCCCTTATTGGGCCCGGGCACTGCGCCCTTTACCATTATCAGATTGGCGTCCACGTCGACGCGCACGACCTTGAGATTGCGCACCGTGACGCGGTCCGTGCCCATGCGGCCCGGCATCCGCAGCCCCTTCCACACGCGGCCGGGGAAGGTGTGCGCGCCGATGGCGCCGCCGTGGCGGAAGAACTCGTGCGTACCGTGGCTGCCGACCGGGCTCGAAAACTTGTGGCGCTTGATCACGCCGGCGAAGCCCTTGCCCTTGGACGTGCCGATGACCTGGATCAGGTCGCCCGGCGTGAACAGGTCGCACTTCAGCGTGTCGCCCACGCGCCGGCCTTCGAGGGCCATGTCGCGCATTTCCCGCTCCACACGCGGCGCGGAGAGGTTCAACTTGGCGTAATGCCCCTTCTGCGCCATGTTCACCAGCTTGTCGCGCTTCTGCTCGAAGCCGAGGCAGGTCGCGACGTAGCCGTGATGCTTGGCGGTGCGCAGATTCGTGATCTGGTTGGGCCCCAGCTCGATGACGGTGACGGGAATCACGTTCCCCTTCGCGTCAAAGACCCGGGTCATACCCACTTTTCGTCCGATGAGTCCGATCATGTCTTGATTTCGATGTCGACGCCGGCGGGGAGTTCGATGCGAATCAGGGCATCGACCGTCTTGGGAGTCGAGTTGAGGATGTCAATCAGCCGCTTATGAATGCGCGTCTCAAACTGTTCGCGGGACTTCTTGTCCACGTGCGGCGACCGGTTGACCGTCACCACCTGGCGGCGTGTGGGCAGGGGAATCGGTCCCGAGATCACGGCGCCCGTGGTCTTGGCGGTCTGAATGATCTTCTCGGTTGACTTGTCGATCAGGTTATGATCGTAGCTTTTCAACCGGATGCGGATAAAACCTTTTTTCACCTTGGAAACCGGATTGCACTCACGGTCTGGATCGGCAGCTCGCGCTGCCGGACCGCGCCGCTGGTTATCGTCTTTCGAGAATTTTTTCGGAAACGGAAATCGGAACTTCCTGGAAGTGGTCGAACTGCATCGAAAAGATCGCGCGGCCCTGTGTGATCGACCGCAGACTGGTGGCGTAGCCGAACATTTCCGACAGCGGCACGTGCGCGTTGACCACCTGGCCGTCCGAGCGCGGATGCATATCCAGAATCCGGCCGCGGCGGCTGTTGAGGTCGCCCACGACGTTGCCGAGGTAGGTGTCGGGCGTGACCGCCTCGACCTTCATGATCGGCTCCATCAGCGCCGGATTGGCCTTGCGCACCGCGTCTTTCAGAGCCATCGAAGCGGCGATCTTGAACGCCAGCTCCGACGAATCGACTTCGTGGAACGCGCCGTCAACCAGTTGCACCTTCACGTCCACCAGCGGGTAGCCCGCCAGTACACCTGTCTTCATCGCCTCTTCCATCCCCTTCGCCACGGCGGGGATGTACTCCTTGGGAATCGCTCCGCCTACGATCTTGTTCTCAAAGATCAGGCCGGTGCCCGGAGGCGCGGGTTCCACATCGATCACCACGTGCGCGAACTGGCCGCGTCCGCCCGACTGCTTGGAAAACTTCGTGTCCTGATGGACGGCCTTGCGAATACATTCCTTGTACGAAACCTGCGGCCTGCCGACGACCGCGTCCACCTTGAATTCGCGTAACAGGCGGTCGACGATGATTTCCAGGTGCAGCTCGCCCATCCCCGCGATCACCGTCTGCCCCGTGTCCTCGTTGAAGCCCACGCGGAAGGTGGGATCTTCGTCGGCGAGGCGGGCCAGCGCCTCGGAAATCTTGTCCTGGTCGGCCTTCGACTTCGGCTCGATGGCAATCTCGATCACCGGGATCGGAAATTCCATCTTCTCCAGCAGAATCGGATGCTGTTCGTTGCACAGCGTGTCGCCGGTGCGAACCTGCTTCAGCGCGACCGTGGCGGCGATGTCGCCGGCGGCGACTTCTTCCACGTCTTCACGCTTGTTCGCCGACATCAGCAACAGGCGCGAGATCCGTTCCTTCTTACCTGTCGACGCGTTCATCACCATCACGCCCGTCTGCAGCCGGCCCGAGTAAACCCGGAAGAACGTCGAGCTTGCCCACATAGGGGTCGTTCATGATCTTGAAAGCCAGGGCCGCGAACGGTTCGTTCGGATCGGGCGGGCGGCTCTCTTCTTTTTCCGTCTTGGGATGAATCCCGTGGACAGGACCGACGTCAAGCGGGGAGGGCAGGTATTCGATCACCGCGTCGAGCAGCGGCTGGACGCCCTTGTTCTTGAAGGACGAGCCGCAGAGGACGGGGAAAATCTTCATGTCAATCGTCGCCTTGCGCAGGGCGGCGCGAATTTCCTCGGCCGGGATCGGCTTTTCCTCGAGGAATTTCTCCATCAACTGGTCGTCGTAGTCGGAAATCGATTCCAGCAGCTTTTCGCGCCAGTGGTGCGCCAGATCGTACATGTCCTTGGGGACATCGAACTCTTCGTAGCGCAGCCCCTGCGAATCTTCGACCCAGGTGACCGATTTGAATGTGATCAGGTCAACCACACCGTTGAACAGGTCGCCCGCTCCCAGCGGGATGGCCACCGGCACGGGGTTGGCGTGCAAGCGACTCTTGATCATGTCCACGACGCGGAAGAAGTCGGCGCCCGCGCGGTCCATCTTGTTGACGAAGCAGATCCGCGGAACTTTGTAGCGGTTCGCCTGGCGCCAGACGGTTTCCGACTGGGGCTCGACGCCGCCGACGGCGCAGAACAGGGCCACGGCTCCGTCGAGCACGCGCAGACTGCGCTCAACCTCGACCGTGAAGTCCACGTGACCGGGGGTGTCAATGATGTTGATGCGGTGGTCTTTCCAGTAGCAGGTGGTCGCGGCGGACGTAATCGTTATGCCGCGTTCCTTTTCCTGCTCCATCCAGTCCATCGTCGCGGCGCCTTCATGCACTTCCCCCATGCGATGCAGGCGGCCCGTATAGAACAGAATGCGCTCCGTGGTCGTCGTCTTGCCGGCGTCGATGTGCGCCATGATCCCGATGTTACGGGTCAGATCAAGGGACAAACGGGTCGCCACCTCGCGGGGGGCGGTGCTGGAGCCTTTCTTCTGTTGGACAGTCGGTACAGTCACGTTATCTCTGCAATACCTTTATGAAGTCAAAGAACAAAAACAATCGCTGCAAAACCGAATTTCACCAGCGGAAATGGGCAAACGCCTTGTTCGCTTCCGCCATCTTGTGCGTATCGTCGCGCTTCTTGATCGCCGAGCCTTCGCCCTTGGCGGCAGCCATCAATTCGCTGGCCAGTTTCTGTGCCATGGTTTTCTCGCCGCGACTCGTGGCATAGCCGATGAGCCAGCGGATGGCGAGGGCCTGGCGGCGTCCGGCGCGAACTTCCACCGGTACCTGGTAGGTCGACCCGCCCACGCGGCGGCTCTTGACCTCGACCACCGGCGCGACGTTCTTCATCGCCTTGAGGAAGATTTCCAGCGGATCGCTCTTCGCCCGCTCTTCGATCAGGCTCATGGCGCCATACATGATATTCTCGGCCGTGGAGCGCTTGCCCTTGCGAAGCAGGCCATTGACAAAGGCCGCGACTTCGGCGGATCCGTACTTCGGATCGGAAAGCTCTTCGCGCCGGATAACTCGTTTACGTCTGGACATACAGGGATGGGGATTGGGTCAACAGCTTGGTGGCCACGTTTCGGAATTCCGAAAGGTGCTTACTTCTTGCCCTTGGCGCCCTTGGCAGCCGCGGCGGCCTTCTTCTTGGTGCCGTACTTCGAACGGCCCTGCTTGCGGCCATCCACGCCGGCGGCGTCGAGAATGCCACGAATGATGTGGTAGCGAACCCCCGGGAGGTCCTTCACACGACCGCCCCGGATGAGCACGATCGAGTGCTCCTGCAGGTTATGGCCTTCGCCCGGAATGTAAGCCGTGACCACCATGCCGTTGGTCAGCTTCACGCGGGCTACCTTGCGGAGCGCCGAGTTGGGCTTCTTTGGCGTCGTGGTGTAGACACGGGTACACACTCCGCGTCGCTGCGGGCAGCGGGCCAGAGCCGGAGCAGATGTCTTGTATTTCGCGGGTTCGCGCCGGGCGCGGACTAATTGTTGAACCGTAGGCAAAGAATGGGTCCCCTTTTCGGCTTAGACTTACAAATTAAGTGATTCTGCCTTACTTTGTCAAGGCCATCACAAACTTGTTATGTCTGAAGTTCCAACCGGTTTCCGCCCGTCGCAACAGGCCAACCCGTTGTTTTCCAGCGGATTGGCCTGCTGCGCAGCGAAAATCACGTTCCGGCGTTCTGCCTCTTTTCTTCAGCGATTTCCTCTCCGGGAGGGGGAACCTCAAAGCTTTCGGTCCCGTCCGCACCCAGAATTGGCATCGTGATCTTGAAGTCCTTCGCCAATTCCTCCTCCTCTTCCTGAGGACGACGAACCCGCAGCGGACGGTACTGGCTCAGTCCCGTCCCCGCCGGAATCAAGTGACCCATGATCACGTTTTCCTTCAGACCCGAGAGGATATCCACCTTCTTCGAGATCGCCGCATCGGTGAGGACACGGGTCGTCTCCTGGAAGCTGGCCGCCGAAATGAAGCTTTCCGTCGACAGACTGGCCTGCGTGATCCCGAGCAGTACCGGCGTTGAGGTGGCCGGCTTCGCGAGACGGGACTTGCCTTCCGCCCCGGCTGCCGTGCGAATCTTGCGATTCTCACGGTTGAAGTCGGCGCGTTCGACCAGCCAGCCTGCGCGATACGGCGTATCGCCCTGCTCCTCGACCACGACCTTGTTCAGCATCTTCTCGTTCAGCTTGATGAACTTCAGGCCGTCGACATGGTCGCCTTCCAGATAGTCCGTATCGCCCGGATCCTCGATCCGCACTTTCTGCAGCATCTGTCGGACGATCACTTCGATGTGCTTGTCATTGATGCGCACGCCCTGGCTGCGGTAGACTTCCTGGATCTCCTTGACGAGGTATTCCTGCACCTTCCAGGCGCCCTGGATGGCAAGGATGTCCTGCGGCACGACGGAACCCTCGGTGATCTTTTCACCCGCGCTCACGCGGTCATGGTCATGTACCAGGATGTGCTTGCCGTAAGGCACCGCGTATTTGCGTTCCACCTGCCCGTCGAGCGACGTGACCGTCACCATGCGCACGCCGCGCTTGAGGCCGCCGAAACGCACGATGCCGTCGATCTCGGAAACCGTCGCCGGGTCCTTCGGGCGCCGGGCTTCGAACAACTCCGTGACCCGCGGCAGACCGCCAGTGATGTCGCGGATGCTGCCCGACTTGCGCGGCATCTTGGCCAGTGGCTCGCCGACCTTGATCGGTTGACCGTCCACCACCAGGACGTGCGAACCAATCGGCAGGATGTGATTCGCGAGCCGGTTGCCGTCGGCGATCCATAATGACCACATGCGGATTGAGCTTGCGGTCCTTGGATTCGATGATCACCTTGTGCTTCATGCCCGTGGCTTCGTCCACCTGGTGGTGGAACGTGGCGTCTTCCTTGATGTCCACATAGTGGATGGCGCCGCCGACGCTGGCGAGGATCGAGTCGGAATAGGGATCCCACTCGAAGAGCAGCTCGCCGTCGTTCACGTGCTGGCCTTCGTTGACGTACACTTCCGCGCCGTAGGGCAGCTTGTAGCGGGCCACCTGGCGGTTGTTTTCGTCCAGCAGCTTGATCAGGCCGCTGCGGCGGATGGAAATTTTCTTGCCATCCTCACGCTGGATGAAGTCGACGTTTTCAAAAACCACCGAACCCGTGCGCTTGGCCACGCGTTGTGACTCGGCCACGTCACGCGAGGCCGCGCCACCGATGTGGAACGTGCGGAGCGTGAGCTGTGTGCCGGGCTCGCCCACCGACTGCGCCGCCATCACGCCCACGGCTTCGCCGATGTCCGTGATTCGTCCCGTGGCGAGATTCGTACCGTAACACATGCCGCACACGCCGCGCGCGGATTCACAGGTCAGCACCGAGCGGATCTTGATGCGGGTCACACCGGCGTTCGCCAGAATGGCCGCTTCCTTCTCCGCCACCAGCGTGTTCTGTTCGAGGATCTTGCTCCCAGTGATGGGATCGAAAATCGGCTCGGACAACACCCGGCCCATGACACGTTCATGGAGCTGCTCGGTGACTTCCTCGCCTTCCTGCGCTTCCTCGAGGAAGATGCCGCGCAGCGTGCTGCAGTCCACCTCGCGGATGATCACGTCCTGCGCCACGTCCACGAGGCGGCGGGTGAGGTAACCGGCGTCCGCCGTTTTCAAGGCGGTGTCGGCCAGACCCTTACGCGCGCCGTGGGTGGAAATGAAGTACTCGAGAACCGACAGGCCTTCCTTGAAGTTCGCCGTGATCGGGCTTTCGATGATTTCGCCCTTCTGGCCGGTCATGGTCTTCTGCGGCTTCGCCATCAGGCCGCGCATGCCGGCGAGCTGACGAATCTGCTCCTTCGAACCACGAGCGCCCGAGTCGGCCATCATGAAGATGGGGTTGAAACCGTCGAGACTGTTCTTGAGCTGGGTGAACATCACCTCGGCCACGTCGGTCGAAGCGTGCGTCCAGATGTCGATGATCTTGTTGTAGCGCTCGCCGTCGGTGATGATGCCGTCCTCGTACTGGCTCGACACCTCCTCCACCCGGCGGTATGCGTCCTCGATGATCTTGTCCTTTTCGGGCGGAATTTCCACGTCAGCCAGTCCGATCGAGATCCCGGCCCGCGTGGCGCTGGTAAAGCCCAGCTCCTTCAGGCGGTCGAGGAATTCGGCCGTCTTGCCGATGCCGACATGCAGAATGCAGTAGTAGATGATCTCTTCAATGCGCTTCTTGGCCAGCATTTCATTGAAGAATCGCGTCGACTGGATCTCGGGGGCGAGGATGCGGTTGAAGATCACACGCCCGACCGTCGTTTCGTTCAGGCGTTCGTTCAGGCGCACGCGGATCCGCGTGTGCAGGCCGATCTTCTTGTCGTTGTAGGCGACAATTACCTCTTCGGCGTTGGAGAACGCCTTCCATTCGTAAGGCTCGCCCACCTTGCGCTTCGTGAGGTAGTAGAGGCCGAGCACCATGTCCTGCGACGGCACGGCGATGGGCCGCCCGTGCGCCGGATGCAGGATGTTGTGGTTCGCCATCATCAACAGCCGCGCTTCCACCTGCGCCTCGTAGAGAGCGGCACGTGGACCGCCATCTGGTCGCCGTCGAAGTCGGCGTTGAAGGCCGCGCAGACCAGCGGGTGCAGGCGGATCGCCTTGCCCTCGATCAGCAGCGGCTGGAATGCCTGGATACCGAGGCGGTGCAGGGTCGGCGCGCGGTTGAGCATGACGGGATGATCCTTGATGATCTCTTCAAGGATCGCCCACACTTCGTCCGTCTTCTTCTCCACCAGCCGCTTGGCCGACTTCACCGTCTTTGTGTGTTCGTACTCAATCAGCTTGCGGATTATGAAGGGTTTGAACAGCTCGACCGCCATGTCCTTGGGCAATCCGCATTCGTTCAGGCGCAGTTCAGGACCGACGACGATCACCGAGCGGCCTGAGTAGTCGACACGCTTGCCCAGCAGGTTCTGGCGGAAGCGGCCTTGCTTACCCTTCAGGTTGTCCGACAGGCTCTTCAGCGGCCGGTTGCCGTCCGAACGCACGGCCACGGACTTCCGTCCGTTGTCGAACAGCGAGTCGACGGCTTCCTGCAGCATTCGCTTTTCGTTGCGCAGAATGACTTCCGGCGCGCGGATCTCGATCAGCCGCTTCAAACGGTTGTTGCGGATGATCGTGCGGCGGTAGAGGTCGTTCAAATCCGAGGTCGCGAAACGGCCGCCTTCCAGCGGCACCAGCGGACGCAGATCGGGCGGGACGACGGGAATCACCGACATCACCATCCAGTCGGGCTGGTTCTGGATGCCGTTGGCGCCGTCCTTGAATGCTTCGATCACGCGCAGTTTTTTAATCGCGTCGTGCTTGCGCTGGGCGCTGGATTCGGTGCGAATCTGGGCGCGCAGCTCCTGCGCCACTTCTTCCACGTTCTCCGTGGCCAGCAGGTCACGCACCGCCTCGCCGCCCATCTTGGCGATGAAACGGTCTTCGTGCGGCAGTTCTTCCTGCGGGCCGATCTCCGCCATCACTTCGAGGTATTCGGCCTCGGAGAGCAGGTCCTTGCGGCGCAGGGAACTCTTGCCGGACTGGATAACCGCGAACGATTCGTAGTAGATGATGCGTTCGAGATCGCGCGTCGAGATATTCAGCACATAGCTGATCTTTGACGGCAGGCTGCGGAAGTACCAGATGTGGACCACCGGCACGGCGAGACTGATATGCCCCATCCGCTTGCGCCGCACGTCCTTCTTGGTCACTTCCACGCCGCACCGGTCGCAGACGATGCCCTTGTAGCGGATGCCGCGGTACTTGCCGCAATGGCATTCCCAATCCTTGACCGGACCGAAAATCTTCTCGCAGAACAGGCCGTCTTTTTCCGGCTTGTAGCTGCGGTAATTGATGGTCTCCGGCTTCGTTACCTCACCGTGCGACCAGGATAATATTGTATCGGGGGATGCCAGCGAGATCGAGATCTTGGAAAAATTCCCCGATTCAATGTCGTCGGCTTGATAAAGCGGCAACATTAATTGTCTCCATGAGTGGATTGCACGGACCGGGATCCGCGCCGGATCACTCCGGCGCGCCAAGATGCGTCGCTATTCGAGAAGTTTGACGTCAAGCCCCAGTCCTCGCAATTCGTTGATGAACACATGGAACGATTCGGGGATCCCCGGCGTCGGCAGGTTCTCCCCCTTCACGATGGCCTCGTAGGTGCGGGCGCGGCCGTTCACGTCGTCCGACTTCACCGTGAGGATTTCCTGCAGGATGTGCGCCGCGCCGTAGGCCTCGAGCGCCCACACTTCCATTTCACCGAAGCGCTGGCCGCCGAACTGCGCCTTGCCGCCCAGCGGCTGCTGGGTGATGAGGCTGTATGGGCCGATCGAACGCGCGTGAATCTTGTCGTCCACCAAATGCGAAAGCTTCATCATGTAGATGTAGCCGACGGTGGTTTCATGGTCGAAACGCTCGCCCGAACGCCCGTCGAAAAGGTACGACTTGCCGTTGAGCGGCAGGTCCGCTCGCGCCAGATAGTCCTGCAGGTCGCTGTTCTTCGCGCCGTCGAATACCGGCGTCGCGAAATAGACGCCGAGGCGGTGCGCCGCCCAGCCGAGGGTGGTTTCGAAAATCTGCCCGATGTTCATACGCGACGGCACGGACAGCGGGTTGAGGATGATGTCCAGCGGCGTGCCGTCGGGCAGGAACGGCATGTCTTCGAGCGGCACGATCTTGCCGACGACGCCCTTGTTGCCGTGGCGGCCCGCCATCTTGTCGCCCACCGTAATCTTGCGCTTCTGCGCCACGTACACGCGCACGAGCTGCACGATTCCGGGGGGCAGTTCGTCGCCCACCTGAATGCGGTACTTCTCGTTCTTGTATTCGGTCTGCACGATGAACAGCCGGTCGCGGTACTTCTCGAACGCCTGCTCGACCTGTTCGTTGACGGCTTCGTTCTCCGTCCAGCGCGAAGGTCGACTTCGATGTCCTCGAAGTTGAAGTTGCGGATCGCGGCTTCGGAGAACGGCGCGCCTTCCGCGATCAGGATCTGATCCAGCGTGCGATTGCGCAGTTCGCGGGCGCGGTGGCCGCGGAGAATCACGTACAGTTCCTCGGCCAGGATCCGCCGCAGTGCGGCTTCTTCCTGCTCCCGGCGCTGTTCGAGTTCCTCAAGGGCTTTCTTGTCCTCGCGCCGCGTCTTGGCGTCCTTCTTCTTGCGGCTGAAGAGCTTCGTGTTGATCACGATGCCGTACATCCCGGTGTGGGCCTTGAGGCTCGCGTCCTTCACGTCGCCCGCCTTGTCGCCGAAGATCGCCTTCAGCAGCTTGTCTTCAGGGGTCAGGTCGGTTTCGCCCTTCGGCGTCACCTTACCGACCAGAATGTCGCCGGGCCGCACCGAAGCGCCGATGCGGATCACGCCGTCCTCGTCGAGGTCCCGCACCGCGTCTTCCGACACGTTGGGAATTTCGCGCGTCAGCTCTTCCTCGCCGCGCTTGGTCTCGCGCACCTGCAGCTCGAGCTCCTCGATGTTGATCGACGTGAAGACGTCGTCGTACACCATGCGCTCGCTGACGATGATCGAGTCTTCGAAGTTGTAACCGTTCCAGGGCATGAAGCCCACCAGCACGTTCCGGCCCAGCGCCAGCTCGCCCTTTTCCGTGGCGCAGCCGTCGGCCAGCACCTGGCCCTTCTTCACCTGCTCGCCCTCGGTCACGGCGGGCCGCTGGTTGATGCAGGTGTCCTGGTTGGTGCGGTAGAATTTCTTCAGCTTGAACGTGACGGGCTCGGTGACGACCGGCTCCTTGCCGTTGCCTTCCACCGGCTTCGGCCGCGCGCGGAAAACGATGCGGTTGGCGTCCACGTATTCGATCACGCCGTCGTCCGGCGCGAGGATCAGCGTCCGCGAATCCTCCGCCGCCTTGCGCTCCATGCCGGTGCCCACGTAGGGCGTCTGCGGCTGCAGCAGCGGCACGGCCTGGCGCTGCATGTTCGAACCCATCAGCGCGCGGTTGGCGTCGTCGTGTTCGAGGAACGGAATCAGCGCCGCGGCGATGGACACGATCTGCGAGGGCGCGACGTCCATGTAGTCGAGTTCGTCGGGGTTGTGGATCGGGAAATCGCTCCGGTGCCGGCACTTGATGCGGTCCGTCAGAAACTCGCCGCGCGGGTTGATCGGCGTGTTCGCCTGCGCGATGGCCACGCGGTCTTCCTCGTCCGCCGACAGATACTCGATCTGCTTCGTCACCTTGCCGCTTTTCACCACGCGGTAGGGCGTCTCAACGAAACCCATCTCGTTGATCTTGGCGTAGGTACAGAGCGAGGAGATCAAGCCGATGTTCGGACCTTCCGGCGTCTCGATCGGGCACAGCCGGCCGTAGTGCGTGTAATGCACGTCGCGGACTTCGAAACCTGCGCGTTCGCGCGTCAGGCCGCCGGGGCCGAGCGCCGACAGGCGGCGCTTGTGCGTCAGCTCGGTCAGCGGGTTGACCTGGTCCAGGAACTGGCGAAGCTGGTTGGTGCCGAAGAACGTGTTGATCGACCGACGAAATCGTGCGCACGTTAATCAGATCCTGCGGCGTCAGCGCGTCGCTGTCGCGCAGGTTCATGCGCTCCTTGATCGTCCGCGCCATGCGCGACAGCGCCACCGATGAACTGGTTGGCAAGCTGTTCGCCCACCGTCCGCACGCGGCGGTTGCCGAGGTGGTCGATGTCGTCCGGCGCCTGCTTGCCGATGCGCAGCTTGAGCACGTACTTGAGGATCGCGACCATGTCCTCTTCCGTGAGAACGGTCGTCTCCAGCGGCACGTCAAGCTGCAGCTTGCTGTTGATGCGGTAGCGGCCGACGGTGCCCAGGTCGTAGCGCTTCTCGTCGAAGAAGAGCCGCTGCAGGAACTTGCGCGCCGTGTCGATGTCCGGCGGCTCGCCGCAGCGCAGTTCGCGGTAGATCACTTCCAGCGCGCGGTCCGGGACTCGTCGACTTGTCCTTGTTCAGCGTGTTGCGCAGGATGTCGTAAATCACGTCGCGCTTGCGCACGCGCAGCAGTTCCACCGCGCGTGACCTTGGCCGCGACCAGCGTTTTCAACGCTTCTTCGTTGAACTCGGCGCCCGACTGGAACAGCACTTCGCCCGTGGCCTCGTTGACCACGTCGGCGGCAAAGGGACGGCCGAATTCCTTCTGCAGGTCCTTGCGCGTCAGCGGCACTTCTTCGATGTAGTCGAAGAGCCGCAGGATGTCGCGGTCGGTGGCATGGCCCAGCGCGCGCAGCAGCGTCGTCGCCGGGAATTTCTTGCGGCGGTCGATGTACACGTACAGCACATCGTTGATGTCCGTCGTGAACTCGATCCACGAGCCGCGGAACGGAATGATGCGCGCCGTGAAGATCTGCTTGCCGTTCGGATGCACGTCGTCGCTGAAAACGACACGCCGGGGCTGCGGTGCAGCTGGCTGACGATCACGCGTTCGGCGCCGTTGATGATGAACGTGCCCGACGTGGTCATCAGCGGCAGATTGCCCAGATAGACGTCGCTTTCGATCGTGTTGTCGAAGCTACCCGTCTCGCTGGCCTCGTCGCGCGAGGACAGGCGCAGCTTGGCCTTCAGCGCGGCCTGGAACGTGACGCCGCGTTCGCGGCACTCGTCCTCGTCGTACTTCGGCGCTTCCACGTAGTATTCGACGAACTCGAGGATATGCGTTTCGCGGTTGTCAATGATCGGGAAGATGTTGTTGAAGACCGCCTGCAGACCCGACGGCTTCCGCTTCGCGGGGGCGGTGTCGCCCTGCAGAAAGTCCTCGAAACTGCGGAGCTGGACTTCCAGCATGTCGGGCAGTTCGAGGACTTCCGGAATCTTCGAGAAGTTGATCCGCTGGATGGTTTTTCGCGTATCGCGCAACGCTGATCTCCCTGATTGAGAGTGAGCGGCACTGAAGCCGCAAGACCGAAATTTGGGGCGATTCGGGGCGATTTCAGACGCCGAAAACCGTCCCGCAATAAACGCAAGATTGCCAAGTCGGTACCACGTAGGCCGCGGACTGACTCGGCAACCTTAATGCTCAGCGGAAAGGGATCTGATGGACGCAGAGGGTACATCCGGTCACTTAATATCGACCGTGGCTCCCTGCTCTTCCAACTTCGCCTTAATCTTCTCGGCTTCGTCCTTCTGCACGCCTTCCTTCACCGGCTTCGGCGCGCCGTCCACGAGGTCCTTCGCTTCCTTCAGGCCCAGACCGGTCAACTCGCGCACGACCTTGATGACCTGGATCTTCTTGGCGCCGAAACCGGACAGGATCACGTCGAACTCGGTCTTCTCTTCGACCGGCGCGGCCGCGGCGGCGCCCATCGCCGGCATGGCGCCCATCATCATGGGAGCGGCGGCGGTTACGCCGAACTTCTCTTCGAGCGCCTTCTTCAGCTCGACCAGCTCCATGACCGTCATCTTCTCGATGGCTTCGATGATCTGATTCACCGTAGGCTCCGTCTATCTTTGTTTGTGTACTTAGTGATGCGGCCCGCTTATTCGGCCGCCGCCTTCTTCTGCTCGGCGATCTGGTCGACCACCGAAACCACGTCGCGCAAGATCGCCGAGACGACATTGTAGAAGCCCTGCACCGGCCCGTAGATCGCGGCAACGAGCATCGAGAGCGCCGCCTCGCGGCTGGGCAGATCCTTGATCGCCTCGATATCCTTCGCTGTGATCGCCTTGCCCTCGAACACACCGCCCTTCAAGACGAGCTTATCGTTCTTCGCCGCGAAGTCGTGCAGGATCTTGGCGGGGACCGCCGGATCGTCGTAGCCGAGGGCCATGCCCGTCGGCCCCGTCAGATGCGCCAGCGCCTCGCTGTAGCCCTGCTCCGTCATCACCCGCCGGGCGAAGGTGTTCTTGCACACCAGGTATTCCACCTGGCTGTGGTGGCACTGCCGGCGCAGGTCGCTGATCTGCAGGACCGTCAGCCCTTTATACTCCGTGAAATAGATGCCGCGCGCGCGGGACACCTTTTCGGTCAGTTCCTGGATCGGTCTCTATCTTCTTCGGCTTCGGCGATCGCTTGACAGTTTCCGTTTCCATTGATTGCACGGTTTCGCAGTCTCTTGCCGCGTTTCCGCAGCGGTGCGCCGCCCTTAAGCGGCGGACGAATGATGTGTGCCCGGCGGCGGCCGCCGAATTACTTCGCGCCTTCCACCACCGAACGGGCCAGCCGGATGCCGGGGCCCATCGTTGAACGTCAGATAGACCGTCCTGACGTACTGGCCCTTGGCCGTCGGCGGCCAGAGCCGCATCACGTTGCGGAAGAACTCCGTCAGATTTTCGGCCAGCATCTGATCGGAGAAGGAGAGGCGGCCCACTCCGAGATGCAGGATACCGAACTTGTCCACACGAAATTCCACCTTACCGGCCTTGATCTCCTTGATCGCCTGCCCGAGATTCGGAGTCACTGTGCCCGCCTTGGGATTGGGCATCAGGCCACGCGGACCGAGGATCTTGCCGAGCTTGCCGATTTCCGCCATCGCTTCAGGCGTGGCGACAATCACGTCCACGTCGGTCCAGCCGCCCTTGATCTTTTCGATCATATCTTCAAATCCGACATGGTCGGCGCCGGCGGCGTTGGCTTCGTCGACTTTCGTCTTCGTGATCGCCAGCACGCGCACGGTCTTACCCGTGCCGTGCGGCAGCGCCACCGTCCCGCGGACGATCTGGTCGGCCTTCTTCGGATCGACACCCAGCCGCAGCGAAATTTCGACGGTCTCGTCAAACTTTGCCGGGGCGGTTTTCTTGAGCAGCGCGACGCCTTCTTCCAGCGTGTTCTCTTTCCGCCGGTCAATCAGCTTTTCGTTGGCGCGTGTGCGCTTCGACGTAATCATATCACTCCTTGGGGCTGGTCCAAGCGGCGCGATGCCTCCCAGCCGGATTAAGGGTCAGCCCTGGACGACGATGCCCATCGAGCGCGCGGTGCCACTCACCATCAGACTCGCCTGGTCCACATCGTAGGCGTTCAGGTCCTTCATTTTCAGTTCGGCGATCTGCCGCACCTGAGACATCGTCACGGTCCCGACCTTGTTGCGGTTCGGCACACCCGAGCCCTTTTCCAGGCCCGCTGCCTTGCGCAGCAGCACAGAGGCTGGAGGACTCTTGGTGATGAACGTGAAACTCTTGTCCTGGTAGACCGTGATCACGACCGGAATAATCATCCCCGCGTCTTTTTCCGTTCGTGCATTGAACTGTTTGCAAAACTCCATAATGTTGACCTGTTTCTGGCCAAGCGCGGGGCCAACGGGGGGGGCCGGAGTGGCCTTGCCCGCGTTGAGCTGGAGTTTAATAATACCGGTTATCTTCTTTGCCATGAGTCTGTCAGAGTGTCCGTTATATGTTCAACGCGAACGGCGATCCCTGCCGAGAGGCGCGGCCGGGAAAAAGCTTATGTCGTGAGATCCGTCGAAATCTGCAAAAAGTCCAGTTCAATCGGCGTGGAACGGCCGAAGATCGAGACCAGTCACTTTAACCTTGCGCTTCTCGAGATTGATATCCCGCACCACGCCGGTAAAATCCTTGAACGGGCCGTCGATTACCTTGATGCTGTCGCCGACCTTGAACGGCACCTCGATCACCTGTGCCGCCGCGGCTTTGTCGACGTGGCCGAGAATCCGGTCCACTTCCGCCTTACGCAGCGCCTGCGGCTTGTTTTTCGGGCCGACGAAATTGATCACCTGCGGCGTGTTCATCAGCAAATGCTCAGTCGACTTGTTGAGCAGCATCTCGACCAGCATGTAACCGGGAAAGAAGACGCGGGTCTTGGCTTTTTTCTTGCCGTCCCGCATCTCGATAATGTCTTCCTTCGGAATCAACACCTGCGTGATCTGGTCTTCCAGACCCAGACGCTTCACTTCTTCCTGCAGGAAGGCTTTGATTTTCTCTTCCTGGCCGGTGAACACGTGGATGACGTACCAGGCAAGGCCGCCGGCCGCCGCTTGTGTGTCGGGAGTGGAAGTCACGGGGTTGTTCAATTAGCTCCGCTGGGCAAAATAAAGTTCGGACGAACCGTCCCGCCGGGAAAGCCCCTGCAGGTAACTGCGCGTACCGCGCATGGTGGCACGGGCTCAGCCGCCGCTGGAACCGCGTTCGGATAACAGGCAGTGGTAAAACGCGTCGAAGGCCACCGCTCCCCGGCGCTCCGGCGTAAACCCGGCACGGGTCGAGCACATCCAGCATGACCTCGGGCGTAAAGTGGTACAGGTGCCGCGGCGCGTCCCAGGCGACCCAGTCTGCGCCATAGAGACGGGCGTCCAGTGACCCGGGATTGGGAACGGCCATCGCCAACCGGCCATGCAGCGCGAGCATTTCACGCAGCCGCGCCAGTGTCGCCGTCAGGTCCGGCACATGCTCCAGCACATGCCAGAGAGTAATCAGGTCAAAGGGTCCGACGTAGTCCGGCACTTGCGCGAGATTCCCGGTCCACACCGTCAGGCCGTGTGTCTGGCGCGCGTAGGCCGCCGCTTTTTCGTCGGGTTCGACGCCGAACACTTCAAATCCACGGGCGCGTAGCTCGGCGGGAAATTCCCCCGTGGCGCACCCCACATCCAGGGCTTTACCACCGCGTGGAAGGCCCGCGAGCACCCGTGTCACCTTACGCCGCAGGGTAAAACGGCGCACCAGGCGGTAGAGCCGGCTTTTCAGCGACCGGTCGGCACCGCTGCTGACGAAGGGATCATAGCCCTCTACGGCGTAGAAGGCCGCCAGCGACTCTGTGTCGGGGCGCGGATTGGTAAAGAGCAATTGGCAGCGCGTACAGCGGACAATCGAAAAGTGCAGCTCCGGCACCGTTTGGAAACGGTCGCGCACATCCAGATAACGCTGATAGTCCTCGGAACCGCAGACCGGGCAGCAGATCGTTTCCAGGTTCACCGGGCGGTCCGTCACGGGCTACAGGATCTTCTGCAGACCGTACGAGAGTATCCGATCCACCGAGGAAGACGGCGATCGCCAGCACGAACATGAGGATCAGAATAATGCGTGTGGATTCCATCATCTCGGCACGCGACGGCCAGGAGACCTTGGCCATTTCCGTTCTGACCTGGCTGAGGTAGGTGATCAGCTTCCTGAACATGATCGTCCTTGGGGTGGGTATCGTAAAGTGGCACGGCGGAGGGACTCGAACCCCCAACACCCGGTTTTGGAGACCGGTACTCTACCAATTGAGCTACGCCGTCCGGCCCGCATTTGCGGACAAGTACGACAGACACCGGAAGGGCCGCCTGCGAGACGGCCCTTCCGGAGAAACAAGCTTTATTCGAGAATCTTCGTCACCGCGCCGGCGCCGACGGTACGGCCGCCTTCACGGATCGCGAAACGCAGACCTTCGTCCATGGCGATGTCGGTGATCAGTTCCACGGTCATCACAATGTTGTCGCCCGGCATGACCATCTCGACGCCTTCCGGCAAGCGTGATCGAGCCGGTCACGTCGGTCGTGCGGAAGAAGAACTGCGGACGGTAGTTCGGGAAGAACGGCGTATGCCGGCCGCCTTCTTCCTTCGACAGCACGTACACCTGCGCTTCGAACTTGTGGTGCGGCTTGATCGAATTCGGGGCGCACCACCACCATGCCGCGCTCGAGGTCCTTCTTTTCCACGCCGCGCATCAGCAGGCCGACGTTGTCGCCGGCCTGACCTTCGTCCAGCAGCTTGCGGAACATTTCGATGCCGGTGACGACGGTCTTCTTGTGCTGGCCGAGACCGATGATTTCGACGTCCATGCCGACCTTGCAGACGCCGCGCTCGATACGACCGGTACCCACCGTGCCGCGACCGGTGATCGAGAACACGTCTTCGACGGGCATCAGGAACGGCTTGTCCTTCTCACGCGGCGGCAGCGGAATGTAATTGTCCACCGCCTCCATCAGTTCGTAAATGCACTTCGTCTTGTCCGCGTCATCGATGTTGGACAGAGCGTCCAGCGCGCTACCCTTGATCACGGGAATCTTATCGCCGGGGAAGCCGTACTTGCGTGAGCAGTTCGCGGACTTCGATTTCGACCAGCTCCAGCAGTTCGGGGTCATCCACCAGGTCGACCTTGTTCAGGAAGACGACCATGGCCGGCACGTTCACCTGGCCGGCGAGCAGCACGTGCTCACGGGTCTGGGGCATGGGGCCGTCGTCGGCGCCCACCACCAGAATCGCGCCGTCCATCTGGGCCGCGCCGGTGACCATGTTCTTGATATAGTCGGCGTGGCCGGGGCAGTCCACGTGCGCATAGTGACGCTTCGTCGGTCTCATACTCGGCATGGTGGACGTTAATCGTGACGCCACGGGCCTTCTCTTCGGGAGCGTTGTCGATTTCGTCGTACTTCGCGGCCTGCGCCAAACCCGTCTTGGCCAGGATCTGCGTGATCGCCGCCGTCAGGGTGGTCTTGCCGTGATCCACGTGGCCGATCGTGCCGATGTTCACGTGGGGCTTCGTGCGCTGAAATTTGGCCTTAGCCATCCTGAAAGAACCTCCTCAAAAGAGCTTTAAATTATTCGTTATCTTGCAGTTGAAAAATCAAGTGACGATTCCGGCCCGAAGCGGGCCAGGCAAGCGGGATCCAGCGGATATGCGCAGTCCGGCAGGCGCCAACGAATCGGAAAATCCAACGGAGCTCGTGAGCGGGATTGAACCGCTGACCTCGTCCTTACCAAGGACGCGCTCTACCATCTGAGCTACACGAGCACGAAAGCCAAATGCAAAATCCGAAACTCGAAATCCGAGTCAATTCCCAATCCAGCTGTCTGACTTCGGATTTTCGGATTTACTTCGCATGTCTTGAGCGGGCGACGAGGTTCGAACCCGCGACATTCAGCTTGGAAGGCTGATGCTCTACCAACTGAGCTACGCCCGCATGAGAATCAAATCGACGAAAAAGAGCCTCCTCGGGATGCACTCGGAGCCGTCCGGGCACCTTAAGGCTCAGGAAAATCAAATACTTATAGGAGAAGTGAAAAAGTCGCGGATAGTGGTGGCGGGTGGATTCGAACCATCGTAGGCGTTTGCCAGCAGATTTACAGTCTGCCCCCTTTAGCCACTCGGGCACGCCACCGGAAATTATGCCTCCCTGGGCCAAATCGCAGATTCGGCAAGTGGAAGCCCAGAGCTGGCGACAGGACTTGAACCCGCAACCTGTTGATTACAAATCAACTGCTCTACCAGTTGAGCTACGCCAGCGTCGAATGACACCTCGGAAAACACAAGACCTTAAGTTAAGCAGATCTGTATTCTTTGTCAAGACCTGTCCGAGTACTTTGTTCGCCAATTATCCAAAAATCAGGCCAAATCGGGACAGCTAAGTCGCTCCCGCCTCTACTTTCTGCGCCAAATTGTCTTCCCCGCCCGGTCCTCGAGGATCACATTCGCCTCCGCCAGCAGCAGACGTATCCGGTCCGCTTCCGCCCAATCCTTGGCTTTCCGCGCCGCATTCCGGGCCTCGATCAACGCCTCAATTTCAGCGTCGCTTTCTTCCGCCCGGTCCACATCAAGGAAACCTAATACGGAATCGAGCCGCCTTAATACCCCCAGCGCCGCCTCGGCCTCCGCATGCCCGATCTTCAGCTCGGCGCAGCGGGAGTTAACTTCCCGCACCAGATTAAACAGCGCCGCTAACGCATTGGGATAGTTCATGTCGTCGTCCAACGCCGCCTGAAAATCCGCCTCGTGCCGCGCCAGCACCTCCGGCAGATCGGCCGCCCCGCCCGGCCCTTCCGCCAGTTGCAAGTTGCGCGTGCAGGCGTCCAGCCGTTCCAGCGCCGCCCGTGCCGCTTCCAGCCCCGCCAGCGTGAAATTGAGCTGCTGCCGGTAGTGCGCCGTCATCAGCGAGTAGCGTACCTCGCGCGGTTTCCAGCCCTGCTGCGCCAGATCGTCCAGCGTGTAGAAATTCCCCAGCGACTTCGACATCTTGCAGCCTTCAACGAGCAGATGCTCGGAGTGCAGCCAGTAGCGCGCCAGCCGTTTGCCGGTCATGCCTTCCGTCTGGGCCACTTCGTTCTGATGGTGCGGGAAGATCAGGTCCACCCCGCCCTGGTGAATGTCAAAATCCTCGCCCAGATATTTCAGCGACATCGCCGAGCATTCCAGATGCCAGCCGGGCCGCCCCTTGCCAATCGGCGTCTCCCAGAACACGTCGCCGTCCGAGGGTTCCCACGCTTTCCACAGCGCAAAGTCGCGCACGTCTTCCTTTTCGTATTCATCCGCTGCCACCCGCTCCCCGGCGCGCAGGCCCGACAAATCGAGATGCGCCAGCCGGCCATAATCGGCAAACGATTCCACCTTGTAGTACCAACTGCCGTCGGCTTCGTAGGCATGGCCGCGCTCGATCAGCGCCTGCACCAGCCCCACCATTTCCGGAATGTGGTCCGTGGCCCGGGGATACAAATCCGCGCGCTCGATGCGCAGCAGTGTCGAGGTCGGCGAAGAACGCCTGCGCGTAGCGATCGGTGTACTCCCGCAGCGACACCCCTTCCGCCTGCGCGCCGCGAATCGTCTTGTCGTCGATATCGGTGATGTTCATCACCGAATACACCTGCGTAGCCGCGATACTTGAGGTAGCGGCGCACGAGGTCCGAAAACAAAAACGTCCGGAAATTGCCGATATGCGCGCGCGAATACACCGTCGGCCCGCACGTGTAAATCGCCGCTTTGCCCGCATCGCGCGGAGTAAACTCGTCCACCTGACGAGTCAAGGTGTTGTAGAAGCGAAGGGACATCTCAATGAAACATAGTAAGAATTACTTCAGTTTTCGCCTGATGATCGCCTCCTGAGTGACCACCTGCGATATTAAAGCCCAAATAATGTGAGTGCTGGATAGAAGTAGTTGACACTAAGCCTACGACATGTGCTCGGTTATTACCTCGTTCTGAGCAGCATGAAAGGTTGCTCCGGTTTCATCGAAGAGCTTTTTTAAGACTCGAACGCCAACCATTGTGTCAAAGGTGATATCAAGCATCCCAAGAACAGATGTTACTTGCGTAAGTGACATTGCAGTACAATGTCCCGGGTCTGCAAAACCGAGTTCTGATGGGCCAATTAGCAACATCTTTTCGCCCGGCAAGGGCCCAAGTTTAAAAAGTACTCCCTTCGGGTTAGCGTGGACATTGTAGCTGGCCATTCTGTAGTAGGGCCGTAAATGCTCGACATTGACCTTGCTTCTAGATCAGTGAAGCGTGTGACTCTATCACCTTCACCTTCCGAAGCCCAACCATAGGGACACAAGAACTGCTTTCCGAATCGTAACCTCACATTCGTGTAGTCGGATTCAATCGCTCTCATTTCAGCTTCATTATAAGGTTCATAGCCAAGCTGCACAGCATGTGCTTGGAATTGCATGGCTGCCTTACGCGATTCCACCACCTCATGAAGCAAGTAACGTTCGGCAAATACTTCACCTCGGTCCCGAATAAAGTGCGCAGTCACTGTGATTTCATGTAGGCAACGCCAACGTGCCATCGCACCGTCTGCGAAACCAGCGGAGAGCAAGTGATTATTTCATCTGCTACTTGGCATGCTCGTGCGTGTAGGAGAACAAGTACTTCAACTAGATGTCTATTATCATCAGTGGCAGATTCCTGTGCATCTTTGCCTATGCGCATGCTCAATTCGCGGGCTAGCGCCAACATCATCGCCAATCCATCGAACGGCGCTTTCCACTGTTTGGCAAGGTTGCGCTGAAACCGAACACGGTCGTTTGCTTGGATCCGACGCTCACGTGGCCACCGTGCTTTCATATCTGTCAGAATATCGTCTGCGATTTCATCAGAAAGCGGTTCGAGCTCATCCGCGAGATCCTTGACAATGCCAGATATCTTTCTTTCTATCTCAGCCAACTCCTCCGAAGAGAAATCAATTGACAAAATCTTCCGCTCCCAGAATCGCCACTCACGTATTGTAATTTTGTCAACGCGCTCTGCTGCGACGTTGTTCTTAATTCTCTTCCTCTGGCGGGGCGAAAGACGAATCCCATAGGCTTCGAATTTCTCAATAACGAGGTTTGCAACAAGTTCCGAAGCGTGTCGCTCCAGTACTTTCACCATCATATCTTGGATTTCACCCATATTTGTTGGGAAGTGGTGAGAAGGGTGTACCGCGATAGTTTGCGGTTTCAGGAACTCGCGTTGAGAGGAGAAGTCGGACGGGTGAGAGGCAGGATTCTGGCGCGCTGCGGCCAGTACCGCGCGCAGCCGGTAGATATACGAAACGCTGGAAATCACAATCAGCAGGGTCGTCACCCACATCAGCGCCGCCGGGCTGAGGGCTGGCATCGCCGGATGCGTCCAGTACACCGTATACCACAGCAGCGTCATCGCCTCGGCCACCATTGCCACCTTGCCGAACCAGTTCGAGGTCAGAATCGTGCCGATGCGGCGATAAACATAAATCGCCGTGCCGACAATCGCCAAATCCCGCACGATCAGCAACAGAAAGAAGCCCAGCGGCAGCGGGTGTTCGCGCCACGGCATCGCCAGAAACAGCGCCAGAAAGCCAATCCAGATCTTGTCCGCCAGCGGATCCAGCACCTTGCCCCAATCCGACACCTGCCGGAAATGGCGGGCAATGAGGCCGTCCAGCCAGTCGGTCAGCAGCGCCGCGCCCATCACGCCGATCGCCCACAGGTTGCCGTTGCCATCCTTCCCCTGCCGCAAAAACACGAACAGGGGGATGAGCAGCAGCAACCGGCCAAAGCTGAGCGCATTGGCGACGGTGTACAGGCGTTTCGCGGGATCCGTCACGGACGTTGCCTCAGAAAGGGGGCCTCGGGATTGCCGGTGAGAAACGGATTCGTTCAGTCGAGGGAGTGCAGCACCCGTTCGAGTTCCGCCTTCGCCCATTCCTGGTCACTGAAGTCCAGCAGGCTCTGGGATTCGGCGCTCGAAAGGGGAACGGGATATTTGCCGGTGAAACAGGCGGTACAGAAGCGGTCGGGCTCGTTGTGTGTCGCCGCCAGCATCCCTTCCACCGAAATGTACTTTAAGCGAATCCACGCCGAGATACTCGCCGATCTGCTCCGGGCGTGTTCCAGGCGGCGATCAGTTCCTTGCGCGTCGGAAAGTTCATCCCGTAGAAGCACGGATACTGCACCGGCGGCGAAGCCACGCGCACGTGCACTTCCTTCGCCCCCGCCTTGCGCACCAGCCCCACCAGTTTCTTCAGCGTCGTGCCGCGGACGATGGAATCTTCGACGATCACCACCCGCTTGTCCTTCAGCACGCCCACCACCGGATTATACTTTCACGCGGGCGTTGAACGAGCGCATGAACTGGCGAAGGATTGATAAAGGTGCGGCCGATGTAGTGATTGCGGATTAAACCCAGCTCATACTTGATGCCGCTCGCCCGCGCATAACCCAGCGCCGACGTGTTCGACGAGTCGGGGACGGAAATCACGATGTCCGCTTCCACCGGCGACTCTTCGGCCAAAATCTTGCCCAACTTGCGCCGCGCGCGGTCGACGGAGTCGCCATAAATGCGGCTGTCGGGCCGGGCAAAGTAGATCAGTTCGAAGACGCACATGTGCAGCGAGGCCGGCGCATAGCGCATGCTTTCCAGCCCGTGCGAACTGACGGTAATGATTTCCCCCGGCTCCACGTCGCGCACATACTGCGCGTCGATCAGGTCCAGCGCGCAGGTTTCCGAGGCCGCGACAATCACGTCTCCCTTGCCCCCCAGGCAAAGCGGCCGGAAGCCGTGGGGATCGCGTGCGACGACCATTTCCTCTTTCGACAGGAAGATCAGCGAAAACGCGCCTTCAATCTGCCGCAACGCCTCCGCCACGCGCCCCCGCAGTGTTTCTTCTTTGGAGCGCGAAATCAGATGCACGATGAGTTCGGTGTCGGACTCGGTCTGAAAAATGGCGCCGTCCTGCTCCAGCTTCGACCGCAGTTCGCGCGTATTGACCAGGTTGCCGTTATGGCCCACGGCCAGCGGCCCGTCCTTCGTCCGGACGACAAGCGGCTGGACGTTCACCAGACTCGATCCGCCCGCCGTGGAGTAACGGACATGACCTATCGCCCGGTTCCCGGCCAGGGCGTGAAACTTCGAATGATCGTTAAACACGTCCGCTACCAGGCCCATCCCGCGCACGTCGAACAGCGTGCTGCCATCGGTGGAGACGATGCCGGCGGATTCCTGCCCGCGGTGCTGAAGCGCGTACAGGCCCAGATAAGTCAGTTCGGCGGCGTTGGGATGCCCGTAGACGCCCATGATCCCGCAATGGTCGCGGGGATAATCGTGCGCTGTGATGTCAACCTCCCGTGGAATGCAACCTGATAATATACTGACCACCAGTGTCGTTGTCAATGCTGCTTGCCGGACTCTTCACGACCCACTTCCCCTTGCCCTTGCAACTTCCCTAAGGGATTGGTATCTTTTTTATTCCCAAGCCATCGTGGCCCAATCGAGTGTGATTCACCTAAAATCCGCTGGGCAACGCCACGCGATTTCCGTAAATACAATAATTTGATTGCTGACGACAAAATTAGACACAGTTGTCTTTTATTATACCGCAACCGGTCGAGTAAGGGTTCCGATTCGTTGAAGTTGCCGAAGATCGAGGAGGCATCAAGAGACTCGGTCTTGTTCCCGCGCCCACATTATCCCTCGTGAGGTTCACCAGAATTGAAGGTTCTCATTACCGGTGGTGCAGGCTTTTTGGGGCTGCACACCGCGCACTGCTTCGCCAAAAAAGGCTGGGCTATCGTCCTCGAGGACATCGCCCCCTACGACAAAGCCGAATACCCCGCGGGATGCGTCTTCATCACCCACGATGTCCGCGACCGCCCCGGCATGGACAAACTGTTGGCCGAGCACAAACCGGATGTTATCGTCCATTGTGCCGCCGCACTCCCGCTGTGGAAACCCGAGGACATCCAGTCGACCAACGTCGGCGGCACGAATAAAGTGCTGGACGCCGCCCTCGCCGCCGGCATCCGCCGCTTCGTCTTCATCTCCTCCACCTCGGTCTACGGCATCCCCGACCACCACCCGCTCTTCGAGACTGACAGGCTGCACGGCGTCGGCCCCTATGGTCAGAGCAAGATCGACGGCGAAAAAATCGCCGAGTCCTTCCGCGACAAGCTCTGCGTGCCCATCCTCCGCCCCAAGTCCTTCATCGGCGCCTATCGCCTCGGCATCTTCGCCATCCTCTACGACTGGGTGGAAAACGGCAAGCGCGTGCCGATGATCGGCAACGGCAAAAACCGCTACCAGCTCCTCGAAGTGGGAAGATCTCGCCGAAGCCATCTTCCTCGCCGCGACGCTGGATGAATCAAAAGTCAACGACACCTTCAACATCGGCGCGGCCGAGTTTAAAACCGTGCGCGAGGACATGGGCGCGATGTGTGTCTATGCCAAAAGTGGCGCCCGCCCCTGGGGCACCCCGGCCTGGCTGGTCAAGGGCGCGCTCACGCTGTTTGAAGATCGCTGCACCTCTCCCCCATGTACAAGTGGATCTACGGCACCGCCGACCAGGACAGCTTCGTCTCCATCGACAAGGCGCAGAAAATGTTGGGTTGGAAACCGCAGTTTTCCAACGCCGACGCCCTCATCCACAGCTATCAGTGGTACCTCGATCACAAGCACGAGATCGCCACCGGCACCGGCGTTACGCACCGCGTCGCCTGGAATCAGGGCATCCTCAGAGTCTTTAAAAAGTTCATGTAAATTGATCGCATCGGCGGGAGACCATCGCCATGAACACACGGCAAGTATTGCGAATCGCGGGCGTCCTGATCCTCGGCATTGAGCGCCTGTCCGGCCCTCTTTGCGACTCCCTATTGGACCCCGCAGCAGATCGCCGACGAATTCTCGCGCAGCGGCGCGGCAACGGCTTCACGGGTCTCGCTGCCGGATGCGCGCCATGGCGCCGCCCTCGATGAACCCGCCTACTTCCTCCACTACCGGATGTTGTGTGACTTCCTCGTCTCCATGCAGAACACGAGAGGTAGGCCCGGAACTCGGCGGGATGATCGAAGGCGAAAGCGACGGCGACCAGAATATCATCCAGACCGACAACACGCAGGAAGCGATTCGCGTCTGGTCGCAATACGCGATCTGGACCGGCGACACCGCGACCTATGCTCCCGCTATCCGCCTCGCCTGGCAATATTGCCTGAACTTTCCGGCTTGGCGCGAGGAAGGCAGCGGCTATTATGCCGCGCACAACTGCGGCTGGGGTTTCGAAGCTGTATTCAAATTCCGCGAAGCCTACGGCGATACCACATGGAACTGGTATGCCGACAGTTGCGCCATCTGGACGGCGGCCAATTTGCTGGCGTTCGATCCGCTCAGCACGTCGCTGGGGCAGATCAATCCGCTGGCCGAAGGTCTCGCCATCGGCGGCATGTATCCGCACTCGCTTTACCGCCAACGCACGGACTGGCGCGACTTCACACTCACACAGGCGCGACGGATCCGGCTGTGGTTTCAGTCCAATCCCGCGCGGCTAAACGCCAACGAGTCCTGGGCGCTTTGCGGCGGTACCGCCCTCTGGGGCGTCTGCCAGAGTCTGTTCACGCAATATCCCGACAGCGGACAAACGTGGCTGACGCAGTACGGCTCGCAGCTTGACGTCTGGCAGTCCACGGGCACCTGGAATCACTCCTTCTGCACCTGGTACGCAAATGCGCAATTCGCCGTCTGGGAGATCACGCGCGAAGATGTTTACTGGCTGAACGGTGTGTCCATCGCCGATTCGCTGATCGGACTGGACACCGACAACGACGGCGGCATCTACCCCGGCCGTACGGGCTTCACCTCCACCAACGACCATTCCTGGGTCAGCGCCTATATGGGCTGGATGGGAATGGAGCGGATCATCACCAATGCTCCCCGGCGCGATGCCGCTGTCATCGGAGTGGTCAGTCCCGATCCCGCGTTGCCGCATCTCGCCGGCGATTCGCTGGCGGTCCGCGTACACGTGGCCAACAACGGCGCCGACTCGCTCACCATGACCCTCCATGCCGTCAGTATCAACACTGTGTCGCCCGGGATACCTTACGCCGATTCGACCATAGTTCTGCTCTATGCGGGTGAGGATTCGATCGTCACGCTCCCGCGCCGCTGGACGCCGCCGGACGACAGCCTGCTGCCGGCTGTGCCCGGCCTGCGGCTTTCCGTTGTCACCCTCGGCGATATGCACCCCAGCAACGACTCGCTTACTCAAGTAATTGATATCCGCCGCAGTGTCTCCGTGCTCGGCACAGTACTTTCCGCCGATCTTACCGGCGGACTCGCGGCGCACGTGAAATTCTACCACGAAGCCTACCCGGACTCACTGTGGTCGGAAGCCGACGCCGATGCCCAGGGGATGTTCGATCACGGCACGCGCCGCCTGATGGCCGGGCAAAACCGAATCCGGATTATACCGCCCCTGCCTTTTGTCGAGACGGAACGCGTCGTGAACCTCCAATCTCTGGGATCGCCCGATTCCGTCCTTGCGATTCTTCCCCCGGCTGAGATCGTGCTCATCGACGACGACGCCGACTCCAGCTACGAACGCTACTTTGAAGCATCCCTCGACAGCCTCGACCTCACTTTCCGGCGCTGGGACGTGGCCGCGTCAGGACAGACTCCCGACTTGACGCCGGAGCCGGCAATCACGGCGAATCAGCCGACCGTCATCTGGTTTACCGGCGATGACGAAGCTTCGGCGTTAAACGCGGGTGATATCCACAATCTGACGGATCATCTGAGCGCCGGCGGGCATTTATTGCTCACCGGACAGAACATCACGGACCTGCCGGAATCCCACCGGGATTTCCTGACGGACGTGCTGCACTGCTCGCCGCGCACCGCCGACGTGAGTGCCGTCCGCGTTACCGGAATCCCCGATGTGCCCCTCATGGCCGGCGATACCCTGTTGCTCATCGGCTCAGCAGGCGCGTACAATCAAAACAGTCCGGCTTCCGTCACTGTGCTAACTGGCTCCATCGGCATTCTGCAATACAGCAACGCTCCCGATGAGGTTTGCGGCGTGATTGGCGAATATGCAGGGCGGTCGCTACATGTTCCTGAGTTTCGGACTCGAAGCCGTCTCCGGCGCGGGCAACACCATGCGCCGCGACCTGTTCCTCGCCCGCGCTTTTGCCTGGTTCGGCGACAGTCTCTCGGGAGTTGACAAACCGATTCCGAAGCTCCGTTCTGCCGGATGACTTCGTATCTGGAGTCCGCGTATCCCAATCCTTTCAATCCCTCCACCACCATTCGCTTCCGCGCACCGCTGGGTGCAAAAAATGTGCGACTCGAGCTGTTCAACGTGCTCGGTCAGAAAGTGCGGACACTTTATACCGGCACGGGAACGGGCCAGATGACGACTGTGCTGTGGGACGGCCATTCCGACGCAGCCACCCCGGTCTCCAGCGGCGTGTTTCTCTGCCGCCTGGTCGCGGATCAAGCCGTGCAGGTGCGGACCCTGCGCCTCGTGCGGTAAATTGCGTGCATAAGTTCTTCACGTTTCGCCGCAACAATCCCGGCCAGGTGTGGGCGTGGGCGACCTACGACTTCGCCAATTCCGCCTTCGCTACAACGATACTTGCGGTCATCTTTAATACCTATTATGCGGGTGTGGTCGCCGGCGGTCCGATGGGGACGCAGATCCTTGGCCTGCAAGTGCCCGGCGCCACGGTTTTCGCGCTGTTCGTTTCGCTGGCAATGATTCTGATTGCTGTGGCCACGCCGTTCCTTGGCGCGCTCAGCGATCTCGGCGGCTACAAGAAGCGAATGCTGGCCGTGCATCTGACGCTCGGCGTGATGGCGACCGCGCTGCTCATCACGGTTCACGAAGGCGACTGGCTGTGGGGCGGTTGGCTGTTTCTGATCGCTCAGTTCGGCTTTGCCGGCGGCAACGTATTTTACAATGCGATGCTTTACGACGTCGCCGACATGGAAGACTTCGGCAAAGTCTCGGGCATCGGCTGGGCCTGGGGTTACATCGGCGGCGGCCTGCTGCTCGCGGTGAACCTCATCATGCTGCGCTACCCCGGTTTGCTGGGTCTGCCCGCAGGCTACTTTTCCGTGCAGGATTGTTTTCTCTCCGTCGCCGTCTGGTGGGCGCTTTTCTCCATTCCGATTCTCCGCGCCGTGCCGAGTTACCGCATGCAGCACAGCCGCCGCTTCATCGGCCGCGGTGTGCGTTCGGCGCTCCACGCGATGCGCCACCTCCTCCCCCGGTTGCGCGAACTGCCGAACTTCAAGCGCTTCTTCCTCGCTTATCTGCTCTATAACGACGGCATCGAGACCGTCATCGTGATGGCCTCGATTTTCGGCAATCAGGAACTGCACATGAGCAGTGCCGAGCTGATCGTGTTCTTCCTCATGATCCAGTTTATCGCCTTCGGCGGCGCGCTCGTCTTCGGTTGGCTGGCCGATTCACTCGGCAATCGCCGCACGATTCTCATCAGCCTCGCCGGTTGGCTGCTGGTGCTCCTCTGGGGCTGGCAACTTGGAATATTCGGCGATGCGCGCCGCGAATTCTGGATCCTTGGCGTCATTACGGCGCTGGTGATGGGTGGTTCACAGGCGGCGTCGCGCTCGCTGCAGGCCGCGCTCATTCCGCCGCACCGCTCCGCTAAGTTCTTCAGCTTCTTCGGCATTTCGGGCAAGTTCGCCAGCGCCATCGGTCCGCTCATCTTCGGCCTCGCGGTTTTTTTGACGGGCAGCTTGCGTCTGGGAATTCTCTCGCTACTCATCTTTTTCGCCGCCGGGTTTGTGTTGCTGTGGAATGTCAACGAAGCGGAAGGCCGCCGCGAAGCCCTGCGCTTCGAACCGCCGCCCGCAGGTGAAACGTAGCTCGCCGTGCGGCCTTTCCACAGGCCGCCGTCCGTGTCGCGTGCGGCGCGCTGACATCTTGGTACATCGTTCTTCGTTCCTCGTTCTTCGTTAAAGGAGACACCATGAAAAGCCGTCTGCTCGCGATGATGTTGTGTCTGGGTCTGGCCGCCGTGTTGCCTGCCGCCGCCGGAGACCTGCCCGAACTGTCGTCCGTGCTGTCGCTCTTTTCGGCACATGCCACCACGCCCGACGCCGTGCGCATCAACTGGACCCTCGATCAGCAATCGCCAACGATTAGTTCCTTCCGTATCTATCGCGGCTACGAGGAAGTGGGCAACTTCTCCGTACTCACGGATGTGGAAGCGCATACGGCGAAAGACGTCATGGAATACACCTTCAGCGACACGCTGGTGCATCCGGGAGTCAGCTACTTCTATAAGCTCGCGGCCATCGGCCAAAGCAGCGAGTCCGTGTTTCCCGTGGTGATCACTGCGACGCCCCCGCTGCCCGGAACCGATTCCGCGGTGAGCAACCTCGTTCCCGCCGCGATTTTGCCCGGCGAGAAGATTACTCTCTATGTGCGCACTCCGGGCCGTGTCAAGCTCAATGTCGTGTCCAACCCCACACGAGCGCTGGTGGACGATTCGCTCCGCCCCGGCATCTATGAATTCGACCCTCCCGCCCCCGGCACGCTTTCGCTGCATCTCGAACACGAGGGTGGCTTTACGGCCGATACTTCCTGGCCTGTCCACTAATCACAACACGAATTCCCAATAGAAAGAGCGCCATCCGCAACGAGCAGATGGCGCTCTTATTTATCAATCGCCGCGCGGGGTCTAACCTTGGAATGGACAACCGCGTGGGCCCAGACAGGACCCCGCCGAAAGTGGCGTTCCGCCCTTCATCTTTCTCTTCGTGCTTCCCGTATGAGCAGTAAAACCTGCCGATGGATTTCCGGCGCTGCCCCCAGAATATCGCCGCTCTCCAGAAACGCGCGCGAATCCGCAAAGTCCGTGCACATCCCACCGGCTTCCTCCACGATCAGCACTCCCGCCGCCACGTCCCACGGCGCGAGGCGATGTTCCCAGAAGCCATCAAAGACCCCCTGTGCCGTCCAGCATAAATCCAGCGCTGCCGATCCCGCGCGGCGAATCCCCCGGCACTCCCTGAAGATCAGCGCGAACTCTTTCAAATAATCCGGTAGTTCCGACAGGTAGCGGCGGGGAAAGCCCGTCGCCAGCACGCAATCGCCGATCGCTGTTTTATCCGATACCCGCAACCGCTTTTCATTGTGATAACTGCCCCGGTCATGCGCGCCATAAAAGAAGTCGCCACTCACCGGATTGAGCACCACGCCGCAGCGCATTTCCGCGCTCGCGCGGTTGGTGGTCTCGGCCAGCCCTACACTCACGGCAAAGACCGGAAATTTCTGCACGAAGTTCGTCGTGCCATCCAGCGGGTCCACATACCAAATGCGCCCCTGCCCTGCATGTTCGGTGCCTTCTTCAGACATGATGGCCGCCTCGGGCATTTCCCGCGCGAGGAATTCCGTCACCGCCGCTTCCGCCGCGACGTCCGCCGCAGTCACCAGGTCGCCCTTGCCTTTCTCGTGAATCTGGGTGCTCTGGAGCTGCTGCCAGAAGCGGAGTAGTACCACGCCGCCGCGCCGCGCGGCTTCGGCGGCGATCCCCGCCTCATCCGATAAACTCCGCGCCCGCTGGATCATCGCCGCATCCATCATAACTCCGAGTTAGTGCATATTCTTCAAACGGTAGGGGCGGATCAAGCGCCTCGGACAATCCACCGCACCACGACTGTTTCCCGCGCGACCCGCCCTTGCTCCATCACCGGCTACACCCCAAAACGGCAGTCGAGACCCGAAGATCTCGACTGTAAATGTCGTCATAAAATACGAAGGCGCGGGGAAAGAATCAAGCCGGCGCTTCGGGACGCGGAAAGATCAGGCGCAGGCTGCGGCGGCTGTCGTCGCACGTCAGTTCGGTCTGACAGCCTTCACTCCGCACCAAAGCAAGGTATGATTCCAGCGGGTCCGCCGGCGCTGGCGATCCCAACGGAATGTAACGCGCCAGCACCGCCAGCGCCGCCTGGCGGCTGTTGTCCTCGGTCGCGAAATCCATTTCCAACAGGCCGCGGCTGAGGTCGTGCGTCGCCAGCGTCCCCACCACAAATTCTTCCAGCGCCGCCGCCACGTGGCCGTAGACGATGCGCACCGTCGCGAGTCCTGAGCACATCGTGATCTGCTTTTTCACCTTGTGCTTGAAACTTAAATGCGCTTCGAGAAACCGCAACTCGTTCTGCAGGAGATCGTTCAACGAATAGGCATCGCGCGACGTGCCGCTGCCGCGATTGATGCGCTGCACCAGCACCTGCAACAGATCCGCGAGATGCTTGGCGTTGCGCGCGAGAATATCCACATTCGTCCGGTTGCGCTCGAACTGCTTCAGCAGTTCCTCGCGCTCCGCGGTGTTCAGAATTTCGTGTTCGTTGACAAGTTCCTCGATCGTCGAAGCGCGCTTCTCCAGCAACTGCGTGGCCCCCAAAACTCCCGAGAGCGGGGTCGCGAAGTTGTGAATAATTCCCGGCAGCAGCGATCCCAGGAACGCCAGATCAAGCGTCTGAAATTCCTGTTGATGCATGCCGCCCGGGGGAGGTGTGTCGGCTTGCGACGAAGCCCCTGAGTTCTGGGGATTGACCGTTATCATTCTTGTTCCTCAATCACTTGGCATAATTTGCGCGACCCGGCAGACACGACTTTCGCCTTGATTCTTCAGCAGATTCTGAGTAAGTTCAAACCTGCCGGTGGGTCCGGCTGGGGGTTCTGCTGACTCTGCCATCAAATTCGAACTTGGCGCTCGGAAGGCAGCGCGTCCGACCAAAGAAAAGCAAAAGCAGGACCGCTTTCCCCCATAATTCGGGCGGTCCGACCCTGGTTGCTCCCCGGCAACGATCCGCCGCGAAAACGGCTAAGGCGTTCGCTACATCACACGGAGTAGCGCAGCGTATTTCTCGCGCTACAACGAATCGTGAAGGCAACGCGCACCGGATTTGACGCGTGCCGCGGACGCAAAGATGCACATCGCCGGAGCTTACCCGAGGCGTGACCCGGCATTCCGGCCGTGCTTCACCCTCCGCGTAACGCGCCTGCCAATGTATCCCAGCGGGTGGACACACGCGCATTGACCCTTTGCAGGATGCCACACAAAGTCGGCCGTGCTCGCTTTCCTGCACCGCCCGATTCTGTCCCGAATTTCGCCAAGCCTGCGGCAAAGTCAGTCCCTCGGAATGCCGTGAATCTATGGCATCCGTCGCGCCTTCTCAACGGGCTGCGGTTTCCGCGCTGCCACGAGTCGTCACCCGGCAACCGACCCGCCCTGCGATCCTCAAGCGTTTGCGAGAATAGTAAATCCTTCTGTCTGGGGCAGACCGGAAACCGCATGTCCTCTCCCACCGCCGATGAAATGCGCCACACCGCCGGATACTGGCTCTACCGCCATCGCAAATGGGGGATCGTGCCGCTGCTGGCCATCGGCTTGCTCGTGCACACCCATTTCATGACGGTGCTGAGCGGAAACTATATGATGATCGGCGGCGCGATTGGGATTTTGTTTGGCACGCTGCTCCGCATCGTGTGCTTCACTTTTGCCGGCACCAAGCATCCGATCCACGATCCGCAGCAATTGCCGCTCATTACCGAAGGTCCGTACGCGGTCACACGCAACCCGGTCTACATGGGCGAAGCCGCGATTGCGCTGGGGATTGCAATGATGTCACGCATGCCGTGGTTCGTGCTGCTGACCCTGATCTGCGGCGGCATTTCCACCGCCCTGGTCATCGAATGGGAAGAGGGCGTATTGCAGCGCCGCTATGGCGCACAGTTCGAGCAGTACCGCCTGGCCGTGCCGCGCTGGTTCAGTCTGCGGCGCCTCGTGCATCCCGAGAGCTTTCATAAAACGCGTGGCCGCGTGCGGCTGCTGACGGCGGTTCGCGCCGAAAGCCTGACCATGCTCATCGGGCTGCTCTCGATTTTGGCCTTTCTGGCGAAAGCCAATTTGGAACTTTACCTTTGGAGTTTTTAAAACGGGAGGAGACTTTGGCGACGGTTGCTGAACAGCTTGCCGCCTTCACCGCGCAGGTCCGCTACGAGGATCTTTCGGCCGCGGCAGTATATCAGGTGAAACGGTTTTTGTGGGACTCACTGGGCTGCGCTTACGGCGGGCTCGACACGCGCGACGCGGCGATGATGCGCGAACTCATGCGCGATCTCGGCGGCCCGGGAGAATCCAGCGTGATCGGCACGGGCGAACGCGCCCCGGCGCTGCACACGAGCCTCGTGAACGGGCTGCTGATCCGTGCCCTCGACTACAATGATATTTACTGGAACCAGGATCCCAGCCATCCTTCGGACCTCATTCCCGCCGCCCTCAGCACGGGCGAGGCAAGGGGCCGCTCGGGACGCGACCTGATCCTGGCCATTGCCCTGGCCTATGAATTCGAGATGCGCTTCTGCCAGGCGGGTCTGCCGGGGATCCGCGAACGCAAGTGGCATCACGCCAGCCTGACTGCCTTCGTCTCGCCCCTCGTCGCCGGCAAAATGCTCGGCCTGAACGCGGAACAACTGACGCACGCGATGGGCATTTCGGCCTCGCATTCGATGACGCTCGGCTGCGTCACGGCGGGCAAGCTGACCATGATGAAGAACACCGTCGATCCCATGGCGACGCAGAGCGGCGTACAGGCGGCGCTGCTGGCGGAAAAGGGTTATCATGGACCGGCCCATGTCATCGACGGCAAGGAAGGGCTCACGCAGTGCCTGGGTCCGGACTGGGATCTGAATCGCCTGACCAACGGTCTTGGCCAGGACTGGCAGATCCTGATCTGCGGCATGAAAGCGTTCCCTACCGAAGCGCTGACGCACGCGCCGATTTCCGGTGTGCTCAGCCTCGTGCTGGAGAACGATTTACAGTGCGAGCAGATTGCGCTCGTGGAGATCGACACGCTGGCGAAGGCCGCCGATATTCTCTCCGATCCCTCGAAGTACAATCCCACCACGCGCGAGACCGCCGATCACTCCCTGCCCTACTGCCTCGCGGCGGCGATGGTGTTGCGCCGCGTGACGCCGGACATCTTCGGCGAAGAATTCCTCGTCGACACACGGATCCGCGAAACGCTGCCCAAAATCAAGGTCCGCGCCGATGCGTCGTTCGAGGCCCAGTTCCCAAAGCTGCAACCGTGCAACGTGCGCATCACATTGACCGATGGGCGCAC
The DNA here is from genome assembly GCA_963735175.1 of uncultured bacterium. Taxonomy (GTDB): domain Bacteria; phylum Electryoneota; class RPQS01; order RPQS01; family RPQS01; genus CAVTJX01. Next base: position 358,114 of record CAVTJX010000016.1, read on the forward strand.
ATTGTCGCGTCATCTCGACTGGCCCAAGGGCGATCCACGCTCGCCGATGTCCGACGACGAGCTTGACGTCAAGGTGAAAAGCCTGACGCAAACCAAGCTCTCGGGTAAGGCATACGCCGCGCTGCGTGGCAGAGTATTCGGATTGGAACAGGTCGCGCGCATCGACGAACTGATGAACGCCACGCGTTGCGATCTCGCATAAAGGACTCGTCGATCTGAAAGAAATAGCGGCAAGTGCTTCGTGCGCTTACCGCTATTTGCGTGTTCTTATCGAGCCGCGGATCTTGGCATCGACAATGGCATGCCGCGGATTTTCCTGAAGTTCGAAAGTCGAGAGACTCTCACCTATTTCCCGCCAGGGAATGGGCACTTTATCGTGGAGAATGTGCCGAGCGACGGTCGGATCGGGAATATGCAACACCGAAAGAGGGACAGGCGCAGCCGAAAGACACCTGCCGTGCGGTAAAAAAATGAAACGCGCGGGGTATAAACCCCGCGCGACATATCATGGGCGTCCGCGCGATCGGGCGCAGCGTCGCGAGCTGCTCACCGCCAGGCGGTGTCGCGCTCCTCGGCGGTCAGGGAGACCGGCGTGCCCCACGTCTCGAAGACTGCATGACGCGTAAGCAGAATCACCTGCCGTTCGGTGGCGAGGCGGTTCAACGCGTCACGGACGCGCTGCAAGTGCGCGTCATCGAGATGCGCGAACGGTTCGTCCCAGACGACGGGATTGGTATCGCAGGATTGAATCGTGTCCAGCACGCCGAGGCGCACGGACAACCGCACGAGATCCTGCAGTCCGTCGGACAGCGAAGCGAGTCGGCGGGTCGTACCGTCGAAGGCCGTGACCATCCAGCCCGTACCGTCGCTGAACTGGATTTCGAAGAGCCGTTCGCCGGACAGGCGCCGGAGTTGCCGGTTGATGGCGTCGTTCAACTGCTCAGACGAGATATGACCGATCTCGTTCAGTTCGGCCACGATCGCGGTGATGAGTTCCTGCGTGGTCATCAGATCGCGTTCGAGTGAATCTACCCGATCGCGGAACAGGCTCGCTTCGCGGCGCAAATCATCGAGGGGCCGCTGGGCGGCGAGTTCGGTTTCCAGGTCCTCCAAGCGCAGGCTTTCGAGTTCCAACTGCAGGCGACGGCGTTCCGTTTCGACTTCATTGATCCCGCCGCGGATAATCTGCTCTTGCCCGGCGTACTTGGCGGCGTATTCCGACGTCTCGCCGTGCAGCAAATAGAGCGGGTCTTTCACGCCGAGGCGCTGGCGCACTTCGGCGGCTTCCTCGTTCAGCAGAGTTTCGCGGGCGCGCAGTTCGTCGTAGGTCTGGCGCGCGGAGACAGCCCGCCGCACGTCCCGCAATTGCTGCCGCAGTTCTTCGCGTTCGGACCACACGGCCTGCAACCCATCCAGATCGCCATTGGCCAACAGACCGCCGGCGGCGCGATTCAAATCGGACATGCGAGCGCGGATGCCGGCAATTTGCGATTCACGGTCCACCAGCAACTGCCGCGAGGCCGCCTGCTGCTCCAAAGTGTTCAGGCGAGCGGCGAGTTCCGCTCGCGCGGTTTCGTGAGCCTGGCGCCGCTGCTGCAGCAATGCCGTGAGTTCGGCGTGTTCCCGCGTCCGGGCGGTGACCTTGTCTTCCAGTTCGACGATCCGCCGGGCGGCCGCGCCGCCTTCGGCATAGGCGGCCCAGTCCGCCTGAAGTTCATTGAACCGCCATTCCAGCTTCTGAAAGTCCTGGTACAGGCGGCGCAGGTTCGCGGCACTCATTCCCGAAAGAGGCGGAGGCAGCCGGCGCGCGAACTCGGCGGGGATGTCATCGGTTGCAGCGGGCGTTTCACCCTCGACGAGATCCGCCACGGTCGTGTCCCAGCGCTCGCGTTCATCACAGAGCGCGAGGTACTCCCGTAACCGGGCGAGGGCCTTGTCGAGGGACGGCATCAGGGCGAGCGGTCCGAGGGCGCGCTCGAGTCTCCCGGCGTCGGCGGTAACATCATCGTGACTTTTCTGGGTCATGGCCTCGGCGGCGCTGACGGCATCGCGCTCGCGGCGCGCCCGGGTCCAAAGGAAGCCGAATAGCAGCATCATCAAGCCGCCGGCGGTGATGCCGGCCAGCAAGCCAATATCCCAGCCCTGGAACTTCGCCGTCGCAGCGAAGACGGCAATCGCGACCAACAGGGTCCAGAAGATCCCCGGCTGCCGGCGGGACTTGCGTTTCAGGATCGCGCCACGGGCCCGCAATCCATCCAGGTCCCCACGGAGCGTGGCTTGCAAACGGCGCAAGTCGTGATAGTCGCGCAGCCGTCCGACGGTGGACGCGTCATAGGCCTGAAAGTCCGCGAACCGCTCGCGCAGTTTGGCCCGGACTTGCGTCGCCTTCTCACGGGCTTCACCGAGCGCCGCGAGAGCCGCTTCGCGTTTGGGTCCAGCGGACGATGCCTCACCGGCGGCGGCGAATTCATCCAGCACGCAAAGATCTTCAGATTTTAAAGCCAACACGGGCGCGAATTCGTGCTGCAATTGCTGTTGCACGCCTTCACGCTGGCGGACGAGTTCGATCCGGCCCCGCAACAGCGATGTCAGTTCGATTTTGGCGGCGTCGATTTCACGCAACAGCGCCTCAGCCCGCACCACCGTCGAATCATCTTCGGGCGGCGCCAACATAGCGAGTTCTTCCTGGACACGCTGCACCTCCATCGCCATTCGCGTACGTTCCACATGCAAGCCGGTGATTTCGGCTACCAATTCCCGCTCGCGAACGGTCGCGGCGACGAACTGCTCGATCAACGATCCCAAGTCGTCGGGAGCCTTTCGCAGATTTTCGTCCACCCTTTCGAGCCGCGCCTGCAGCGATTCGTGTTGTTCCCGCAGTTGCAGCACGGCATAGCATTCCTGGCGGATTTCGGCAATCCAGGTTTCCAGCCGCACGGCGCGATTGGCCAGCGCACAGACCTTGTCCAGATCCTCAGCTTCCGCGTAGAGAACCTGCACCCGGGAGTAGGTTTCGGCGATCCGCAGTTCGAGTTCCTGCCGCCGCTGCGCTTCCGCAGCCAGAGCGGTGTGCAAGCGCTCACTGCGCTCCTGGGCGAGCGTAGCTTCCTCCCAGTCCGCGCGGGCGACGGCCAGCTTGCCGCCATCGCCGTGCTCGCCGCGCAATTCCCGCTGACGCGTCCGCCAGCCATCCAGTTCGAATTCGAGAGGGCGGCGCAGGACGCGTTCGACGTCCTCGGCAATGGGAGTATCACCCGGCACGGTCAGGCGTCCGGCGGCAACCACATGGAAGCGCGCGAACACTTCACTCGGCAGAAAGTCCGAAGGCCGCTCGGGGGCGGTCCCATTGTCTTGCAGATGGACCGGTGCGAGTTCATTTATTGCCGTTGGCTCAACGGGTCCCCACGTCGTTTCTCGCGCACCGTCCGGCAACTGGCAGACGAGGCATCCCTTCCGGTTCTGGTATAGGAAATCCACTTCGATGCGTTCGAAGCCGCCCTCGGACAAATCGGCGCAGAGCGCGGCACGCTCGGCGTCCGGCGCGAAAGCCGCGAGCAGGGCTTTCACTAAGAGAGATTTGCCCGAACCATTGGGGCCGAGTACGATCCACGGTGGCGCCGACGATGCCTCCGCCTGCGGAGACGGGAGGCGGAGCACTACGGGAGATGAACCGAGAATTGCAAGTCGAGTGATTCGCACGTGGATACCTAAGCAATGAACGATGCAGATAAAGGCAGTCAATTTCTCGTAATCCTACGGAAACCCCCGCCATTGGGTCGGTTACGCTCAAGGCAGAGATATTTCGCAGTATAGTTAATATACGAACCGTCGTCTGCGAATACAAGTCATCGAGGCGACCCAAATCGAGATTTCGCACACACTTGGAGACTGTATCAAGGGTCGCTTATGATTCCCAAGTCATTTATGAATAATCAGCTTACCGAAACCGTGTCAGAATCCGCCCGAAACTGGACTGAAACTGCCCTCTTCAGGACTCACTCCGGATTCAGGAAATTGAATTCCTGTGAGCAATCGCTCGCACTTCCGCGCAGTTTTTATTAATTTAGATGTTTAGACAGGAACCGGATCTACAGCATCCCAATGAAAACATGACAAGAAGATCCACCTTCGGCGTACTGTTGCCGATATTATTGGCTTTCGCGGTGGTCCGTCCCACGCAGGCGGTAGACTACGTGCGGTTGAAAAGCGGCGAGGTACTGCGCTGCGTTGTACTGCGCCAGGATACCACTGCGGTGTTCACCACGGATGAAGCGCATCGCCACACTCCGCAGCCGCCGTTACAGGTGTACGGGCGGGCGGAGGTCGAGAGCATTTGGCTGGACACCCCGCCCTCGGCGGCGGCGCACGCGGCGTACCGCCCGCACACTTCCGGCCTGGAAGCCGGCGGATCGTTTGCGTTTCAGACATGGGCAGAAACGACGCAACTTCGCCGTTACCTCGTCTGGGCCTCGCTGCACGGCGGCTTCGACATTACAAAAGAGCTGGGTCTGGAAATGGATGCGGACGTGACGCTGCCCTTCGGCAAGAAAGCGGACGCGGCGTGGCACCGCAACGTCGTGGCCTATCAAGCCGTGATGAATGTGGCGGCGCATCCGTTCGTGTGGCGTGGCATTATCCCCTTTGCCGCCGCGGGCGGCGGAATCGCGCTGGGCGTTCCGAACGGCGATCTGATTCTCACCCGTTTCTCGGATGTCCGCAACGTCGTGGATTTCGCGTTGGGAGCCAAGTGGGGATCGAACGGTCTCGGCTACCGCCTCGAGTGGCGGCATCACTATTACATCTGGACCCCGGATCAGAAAATTCTCGGCCGGCGTGTCTCCGAACAATCGGCGGACGCGTCTATGATTCGCGCAACCCTGTTCCTCTACCGTTAAGCCATTCTCTGGAGTCGTTGTGAACGCACTGAACGAACGGCCCGGACTGTTCCGGGCCATGTACCTGCTACTTTTCCTCACGGCGCTGCCACTGGCGGTCTGGGCCGCCGAATGGCCGGCCAGCCACGAACTACGCGACCTGCAACGACGGTCGAGCGCTTCATTGCCGAATCCCGGGATGTTTTCAGGGTGGCAGATTTTGTGGAGCCCGGCACTGGACGCTCCGGTGATGGGGATCGGCACTCCGGTGGCGGTGGGCACGGTGAACACACCGCAAGCGCTGCTGGAACGGGTGACGGATGCCACGGGCACGCATGCGGATTTCGAGGCGATCCGGGAAACGACGGTGCGGGGACTGACGCGCGATTACTTCCGGGAAATGCGGGAGAAGCTCCCGGTGCTGGGCGGACGGGCCGACATCGTGCGCAACGCGCGAGGCGAGATCAGCCGCTGGAGTCTGCGCGCGCATGACCGTTGGCCTGTCGTCGACACACATCTGCTGGACGCAAACACAGCCGCCGGCGCACTGTCGGCGATGTTGCCGTCCGCGGCGTGGGCATTGGAGCGGGATTGCAGCTTTGCCGCCTGGTTTCCTGACGGCGAGCGCCGTGCCCTGCGTCCCGTGTACTGGGTGCGCGTGGCGGGCAAACACGTGCACGAACGTTGGGAAGGAATTGTCGACGCGGTTTCGGGCGAGGTGTTGCTAAACTGGCCGGGGGTCAAGTCCGACAACGTCAGCGGCACCGTGACCGGCCCATTTTGGCAGCCGTACATTCAGAGCCCGGTACAAACCGCGCCACATTCCTTTGAAAGCGTCTGGGTCAACGGCGAGGAAGAGGATACGACCGACGTGGACGGCGCGTTTACGCATATGGTGGGCGACTCCGCTCAGCTCTATGTGCCGCTCGCCGGTTCCTATGTGATGGTCATTGTGGAGGGGGATACGGTACGCGCCATAAGGCGGACGGAACATGCGCCGTATTCGCCACTGAACCTGGCGTGGGCTGTGGGTACGGACGGCGCCACCGCGGCAGAACTCAACATTTACTACCACGTGCTGCGGATTCACGGGTGGTACAAATCACTCGATTCCACCTTCAGCGGAATGGACGCGCCCATCCCGGCCGTGGCCAATTACAGTCAGATCCCCGACAACGCATTCTGGACAGGCGGCGCGCTGGTTTTCGGCAGGGGCGCAAACTTCCGGAATTTCGGGATGTTCAGCGACATCATTTACCATGAATACACGCACGGCGTGACCGACGGCATCTACCCCGAGAACACGCTTCCCTATGCGGGTCAATCCGGCGCGCTGGATGAGGCGTTCTCGGATTATTTCGGCGGCACCATCAACGGCGATCCGTACATGGGGGAGTACATCGGCGGCTCCTTTAACAGTTGGTTCCGCAATTTGCTGGAGGCGCACTTCTTCCCCGACGACTGGGTGGGAGAGGTGCATGACGACAGCCGCTTCATCTCCGAATCGCTGTGGCAGATCCGCACGGCGCTGGGCGCGGAACTGACCGACGAGCTCGCGCATTTTTCACGTTACGCGCTGCCGGACGATTTTCTCGGCTATTTCACCGCGGTGATCGAGACGGACGACGACGACGGCAACCTGCTGAACGGCACGCCGCACGGCCTGACGATCTATAACGCGTTCGGCGACCATGGAATCGGCCCGGGCAACGATCCCGAATTCGCGATCCGCAATCGGCACGCCGTGGCCGACGGCAGCGGCGGCAGCACCGGCGACGGCGACCGTTATTTTGAAGCCGGGGAGACCATCGAGCTGACATTCGATCTCGCCAACGAAGCGATTCTCTATCCGCCGCCGGCTTCGGGCATTGTCGTCACGGTGGTCCCGCATTCGGCGGCGCTCACGGCGGAGAACGGAGTCATCACGCTGACGGAACTGGCGGCCGGCGACAGCGCAACGTTGTCGCCCGTGCTGTTACACATTGCGGGCGACGCCGCCGATCAATGGGCGGCGGTCGTCATCGGGGTCACGGCGAATGACGGCGCGGTCACGTTTACCGACACGGTGGAGTTCATGCTCGGCACGCCCCACCTGCTGATTGTGGAGGATGACTCGACAACGACCCTGGAAGAATTCGTCACCGAAAACTTGCATACGCGAAATATCATTTACGACCAGGCCGAACTATCCAACAGCGTGGCGCTGACCGACAGCCTGCTACCCCAGCCCGGAGTTGTGATCTGGCTGTCGGGAAACGCGCGGGGGGCCGTGCTGTCGGCCACGGATCAGACACTGCTTGCGGCCTACATCGCGCAGGGCAATCGCGTCGTGCTCAGCGGACAGAATATTGTGGACGACCTCGCCGGCAGCGCGTTTCTTGAAGATTCGCTGCAGGTCGCCGTGGCCAGCGACTCGCTGCACGTTCCGCTTTCGATCCAAACTGCGGGGGCGCCGTTTCAGGGCGATTGGTACCTGCTGATCGGCGGGAGCGGCGCCGGAAACCAGACCGCCGTGACATCGTTGCAGGCGCTGGGCACGAGCCGCGTCGTCGCGCACTATGCCGATTCCACCGGCCCGGTGGCCGCGGTCGAGTGCGCCGATGGTCACGCCTTAGTGCTGGGTTTCGGAATCGAAGCGATTTCGGGCGTGGGCAGCAGCGATCCGTTGACCGCGATGATGACGCGGATCTTCGCGTGGGCAGATGACGTGCTAAGTGTGACACCGCGGCCCGGCGTGCCTGTGTTCCTGCCGACCGTCGCCACACTGGGCGCGGCGTATCCGAATCCATTCAACAGCACGACGAATCTTGCCTATGCCCTGCCCGCTGTGCGCGGGGCGGAGTTAGTGGTGTTTGACGTGCTGGGGCGGATGGTGGACCAGCGGCGAATCACGGCGGCGAAGGGAACGCTGCACTGGGGGCTGGACCGGGCCTCGGGCGTGTACTTCGCGCAGATCCGCTGGAACGGCGGGCAGACCAAGCCGGTGAAGCTGCTGCTCGTGCGGTAGAGGACGCGTTACGCGCGGGGAGCGGAATCCTCGCGCGGCGATTCGTTTAAATTGAAAAGGCGGAGCCGTGAGGTTCCGCCTTTTACATTCTGTTTTGTGCGCAACCGTCCGCGGGCGCGATGAATCGCGCCCCTACCGCACCAACAACACCTTCCGCGTGATAGTCTGCTCTCCAGCATCAAGCCGCACGAAATACACGCCGGACGCTACGCCTTCGGCATTCCACTGCACGCGTTGTTCCCCGGCGGCAACGACGCGATCCACAGGCGCCGCCACCTCGCGCCCTGCCACATCGAACACTTTCAGCGAGACATGCGAGAAACGTGGCAGCGCGTAGCGGATTTCTGTGGTGCTATTGAAGGGATTGGGATAGGCCGACACCGTCAGACTCTGCGGCAGCAATGCCGCTGGTCCCTGGGGCGTCACCGGCAGCGTCGTGTCCCCGCCAAAGATCAGGACACGGCCGTGCCGCATCGGCCAGTAATCCCCATTGAAGCCCACGGCAAAGTCCGCTGCCCCGTCGCCGTTGACATCCCCCACGCCGCGAAACGACCGCACTTCGCTGCTCACCATCGCCCCCGTGCGGGTCCACACCGGCGTCGTCCGCAGCGGCAGGCCGCCCAGATACAGCGCCACGTAGTTCACGTAGCGACCGCCCGCCAGGAAGTCCCCGTAGCCGTCACCGTTCACATCCCCGGCGCTCTGGAAGCCATCCACCCGCTCCGCCGGCAGGTCCAGTTGCACATCCACTTCCGGGCGTAAGGGTCGCTGCCCGAAGCGCACCGCCGCCGCATAGCCCCCGTGGCTGGTCAACACCTCGCTGCGCCCGTCCCCGTTCACGTCATTGATCATGCCGAGGGCTGCCCAGTCGGGCTCCAGCGGGATCGTGCTGCCGGGGACGGTGTCGGGCGCGGCCCCGCCCATGTAGGCAAACAACTGACCGCCCAGCAAGATGGTATTGCTGATCCAGTCGGCGTAACCGTCGGCGTCCAGATCGCCCCCCGCGCTGTAGGGCGAGAGTTCATCCACCTGCGCCGGCGGGCTGTGCCGTACCCAGTCAGACAGCGTGTCCGGCGGGTTGCCGCCGAAATAAATGCGCGTCGAGTCGTCATGCGAGAAACGCAGATACAGGTCGTCAAAGCCGTCGCCATTGAAATCCCCCACCGGCCCGGACCAGCCGAAAAAGGCGTAGGGGTAGGGCGGCAGCCGCGCATCCGGCTGGCTGTCCAGCATGGGCCCCCCGTAGAAGACGTAGGCGCTGCGCGTATGCCAGTCGCCGTGCCACTCGAACTCCAGCAGCAGATCCTTGTAGCCATCCCCGTTGATGTCCCCCGCGACCCTGGCATCATAGATCACCGTGAGAGTGCTGTCGAGAGTGAAGACGTGATAAGGAATGGTGCTGGGGGGATTGCCGCCGTGAAACAGCTCCACCCGCCCGGGCGGGCCGACACCGTTGATCCCGGCGTTGCCCTGCGCCCAGACGGCGAAGTCGGCATAGCCGTCGTCGTTCTGATCCCCCAAGGCCAGAACCCTCCAGCCATAGCGCGCGGTGTCTTGGGCTCCGCTCTGGTCCCACAGGACCTCGGGCGTCCATTGGGCGAACGTGAGGGATGAGGTGAGCAGGCAGGCCAGCAGTAGACGGATCATGGCAGCCCTCGAAGATGAAATCCGAAATCCAAATATGAAGCCGGGAAGATCAGACATTCGTCTACACGCGCAGGGAGCGGAATCCCCGCGCGGCGGAGTTATGCCAAATTGCGATCCGCAACCCTTACATTTCTAGCGGCGGCCTTCTGGCCGTCATCTGTTCTGAATTCCCGAGACGGGCGAAGTCCGACGCTAGAATATTGGGGGACGGGCGGAGCGCGACGCTACGGAATTGGGAGACTTTATGACACGCGGGAAGCGGAATTCCCGCGCGGCGATTGTTAATGCGTCTCGTACGGAGAAGAGAATCCAGAGCCCACCCCCCCTATCCTCCTCCGACTTCGTCGAGATCTCGCTTCGCGGACCGTCAACGGGGGGACTGGAAATGATCAGCGGCGTTTTTGACAATTGGGGCAGAAGTAGGTGGAACGCTGGGCCTGGACGATGCGCTGGATCGTGTGGCGGCAGCGGGGGCAGGGATCGTCCTCGCGGTCGTAGACATTCAGTTCGCTGTAGTAGCGGCCCGTTGTACCATCGGGAGCGGCGAAGTCGCTGATGGTGGTGCCACCGAAGGTAACGGCGCGGGTCAAGACATCCACGATGGCTTGGTGCAGGCGCGCGAGGTCTTTTTTTGTGATCCGCGCGGCGGATTTGCGCGGATCGATGCCGGCTTCCCAGAGCGCTTCCGACGCGTAGATGTTGCCGATGCCCGCCCACAGTGATTGATTCAGCAGCAACGGCTTGATGGCGATCTGCCGCCGCTTGAGTTTGGCGTGCAGAGCCGCAAGGTCCATCACGCCTTCGAGGGGTTCCGTGCCCATGCCCGCCAGCGGCGTGATCGCATCGCCGGCGGGGAAGTAGCGCAGTGTGCCCAGCGTACGCGGGTCGTGGAAAACCAGCAGGCGGTTGTTATCGAGTTCGAGCCAGGCGCGTTCGTGAACAAGTGCTGGAGCGGTAGCCGAGCGCATGTATAGCCTGCCGGTCATGCGCAGGTGGACGAGGAAGGTGCCGCGCTCAGTTTCGATGAGAATGAATTTGCCGCGACGGGTGACGGCGGTGATGCGCTGCCCCTTAAGCAATCGCGCGAGGGCGCGCGGCGTCTGAGGCAGAAGCTGACGCGGCACGGAAAAACGCGCGTGCACAATGGTCCGACCCACAAGCTGCGAACGGATGCCGCGCACGACGGTTTCGACCTCAGGCAATTCCGGCATGATCCCGCCATGATAGATAGTCCCCAGCCAGATAAAACGAGCCGACGACAAGACCGAGCGTATCCTTCCCCGCGTGCAACTGCTCGAAGGCGTGCTCGGGTGAGGCGGCTACGCTGGACTTGATGCCGAGCGACTCCGCCACCGCGCGTAAAGTATCCGGGTCCGCGCTGCGCGGGTTGTGGAGTTTGACGAAGGTGATGTCACTGACGCATGACCGGATCGCTTCGAGGGAGCCGCGCGCGTCCTTATCTTTCATCATGCCGATGACGGCGGATATTTTCCGATCCGCGTAGTCGCGTTGCAGCGTTTCGGCCAGGGCGCGGAAGGAGACGGGATTGTGCGCGACATCGAGCAGTACCGCGGGGTGTCCCGGCAGCAGTTGCTGCCGCGCGGGAATCACGCAGGCGGCGAGACGATCGCGGATCGCATCGGCACTCAGCGCGGGATGGATTTCGCGGGCGGCGCGAATCGCCACCGCCGCGTTGTCGCATTGGTGGAAGCCGCTGACAGCGAGGCGCAGGCCGGGGGCGCGGAAGAAGGCGTCTTCGTAGCGAAACGTGGTATCGGCCTCGATAGTCCAGCGGTAATTGACACCGAAAAAGGCCGCAGTGGCCTGCTCTTCCGCGACGCGGTCCTGATAAACCAGCAACGCCTCGGCGGGCTGCCGCCCCACGACCACCGTCGCGCCCGACTTGATGATGCCGCTTTTGTCGGTGGCGATTTCCGTGAGCGTATTGCCGAGGATTTCCGTGTGATCATAATCCACGGGCGTCAGCACGGCGAGGGTGTCTTCGAGTGTATTGGTCGCGTCCCAGCGCCCGCCCAATCCCGCTTCCACAATATGAACGGCGGTGGATAACTCGCGGGCGGCCCACAGATAAAAGATGAATGTCGACTCGAAGTAGCTGAGGCGAATGCGCGGTTCCGCGGCGAGCGCCGGGGCGATGACGGCGAATCCCCGCTGCCAGACGTCGTCATCGAGCGGCGCACCATTCAGGCAAATGCGCTCTTTGATGGAAACCAGATGGGGACTGCTGAAGGAGAGCGTAGGCCGATCGGGCGAGTGCAGGGCCTCCAGAAATGTCAGAACCGAACCCTTGCCCTTTGTACCGGCAATATGATAGACACGCGGAAGCCGCAGCGACAGGCCCAGCCGTTGGACGGCATGAAGCGTTGGCTCGAGTTTAGGCCGGTCACGCGCGCCGCCGAGCGGAAAAGTCTGTTCGTAGTTGATAAGCGAATTGAGATAGTTTTCAACAGCCCGGAAGTCAGGGAAGGTCACAAGAAAAGGGATCCTGTAGATCTTGGATATAGTCCCAAGATACGAGGATCCCATGAAAGCGTCAAGCTGAAGAAAGATGGAGAAATATTAACTGGTGGGGAATAGCACAGCCTCAGGGATAACGGCAGCAGAGGGAATTATCCACTATGCAGTCGTTTGCAGGTCTGAGGCAAGCTAAGTCGCGAGAGAGGCATGGCTTCAAGAACTGGCGCGGGGTATGCCTCTCCGATTGTGCCGCGATGAGCGTGGCTGACCCACAAGCTTCATAACAGATTGCCATAACAGCTTCAAGCTGTGGTGAGCCGGGTGAACCTTTGAATTCCCTTGGCTTTCTTGCGACGATAATGGGCAAAAAGGCAAGTGATTTTGATCGGTCCACTGATCGAATTCCGGTTCAAATCGTTTCATGCCGAGGTCTCCGATCAGGTTGCGACCGCGTCACAAATGGCTTGCGCAGGGGCTCTATGATGAGTATATTTACTACGGTTCGTGAGTTGCCCCATGTGGTTCAAATGCATCGTGGCCATATGGTTGAAATGGACCAACAGATACCATGTCAAGATAAGGAGCTGCGTATGTCGACGTTTGAAGAAACTATGGAAAACAGCCGGATCTTCCTGACTTACAGTCTTGCCATGACTATGCTGGGGAAGTCCTCGCAGATCCTGGCAGAACGCGGTGCCGACCCCAAGGCGATGAGCTTCATCACCACGGGGATTGAACTGCTGGCCAAGCAACTGCGCGACTACGCCGACTCCAAGGATATGGAAGAGGGTGCCGAGCAGGAGTTGGAAAAGCTCTGCAAGCAGATGGACATCCGCCGGGCAGACTGACGCCAGGCCTTCACTAAGCGATTTTCAGCCGGGACCTTATGGTTCCGGCTTTTTCACGCCCGTTTGTGGACAAGGCGGTCAACTGCTCTTCATTTTGTGCAGTTTCTTTTCCAGCAGCAGTAGGACTTTCTGAGCAACCTTATTGGGCGTGGTGCGGCCGTTTTCCCAGCGGTTGACGGTGGCAAAGGTGACGCCGATTTCATGCGCGAAGCTCTTCCTGGGTCATGTTGAGCTCTTGGCGCAGGCGGCGAATGCGTTCGTTGTCGAAGTCCATGGCGTTGATACGGCTGCGGCGCACATAGGTGCGAGTGAGTGACGTCGTCATCGGGGATCCTGAAATGGGTTAATAACGATGAACAAGGGCTATAAGCCGTGTTATAACGTCAAGCAAGTGATATGCCACAATATCGACAGGATTATCCCAGATAATGGCGGCATCTCAATGTTCAGTAAATAATTGTTATTATGTGATTTATTTTTTCGTTGTGAATATAGCACCGCTGCTGTCCTGTGATCGAAGAGTAAAAAAATGCCCCTGCCGATGCGGCAGAGGCGGTAGAATTGAAGCGGAATACGAATCGCTATCGCAATTGTTTGCGCTTGGTAAGGTACTGGATCAATGCTTCACCGTACTGCGTTTTAGTATTCAGCAGGGTGTAGTCGATGCTGTCTTCGCGGCAGCCGTGGCGCAGGCGGTCGATGAAGGAGGCCATGAGTTCGCGGTATTCGCGGCGTAAATGCCACGGTTGGGTCAGCAGTTCTTCGGTGGTCTCGAGGTCGTGGAAGCGGACGTCACCGGAGTAGGCGAAGTCGATTTCGCGTGGATCGAGAATATGGAAGACCAGCACCTCGTGGCCGTCGTGGCGGAAGTGTTTCAGGCCGGACAGGATCGCGGCGGGATCGTCGAGCAGGTCAGACAGGACGATGATCAGCCCGCGGCGTGTGATGCGCTCGGCCACGGCGTGCAGGTTCTTGCCGATGTCGGTGCCGCTGGTGGGCTGGGTCTTTTCCAGTTGCCCCAGCAAGACATTCAGATACGTCCGCACCGAGCGCGGCGGCAGATAGGCCCGCAGCGCCGTGTCGTAGGTCGCCAGGCCCACCGCGTCACGCTGCTGGATCATCAGATAGGACAGGGCTGCCGCGAGGTACGAGGCGTACTGGAACTTGGTGACGCCGGTTGTGCCGAAGTTCATCGAGTTGGAAACATCGAGCAGCAGATACGCTTTGAGATTGGTTTCTTCTTCGTACTGCTTGACATAGTAGCGGTCGGTCTTGGCAAAAACTTTCCAGTCGAGATTGCGCAGCGAATCGCCGGGCATGTAGGGGCGATGCTCGGCGAACTCCACCGAGAAACCGTGGTAGGGCGACTTGTGCAGCCCCACCATGAAGCCCTCGACGACGGAGCGCGCGCGAAGCTGCATATTCTTCAGGCGCGAGACGTATTCGGGGCGAAGAAGATCGAGATTAGGTGATGGCATCAGTATCAGGCCGCGTCGGTAGCACTATTTCTGATTGTCTCGGCAGCACGCAAGACCGTTTGCCAGACAAGATCAAATGTTGCAGGAGTATTCCGGAAAATGAGCTTGCGTGCCAAGTCCGACTTCGAATAGGCCAGTACCACGGGCATTGTGGCTTGGGAAAGAAATGATGGTGAAACACTGCGAACACCGGCAAAATCGAACTCGATGGATTCGCTATGCCAGCGATTGCCATACATCTCTCGGATTTGAACACCAAGCTCTGCCGTAATTGCCGCCGGACCCTGAATTGCCGCTTTTACTGTGATTACCATCAGAACCTCTATTGCGCTGGCCAATCAATGACAATCAGAGTGCCGGGATAGGAAGCCTCGACATCTTCAACAGATAGTTCATTGTCCTTCAGACTTGCCAGCCCTCTTCTTGAGTAGACACGCAGACTGCCGCCTACAGACTCGGTAAGCCCACGAATATAAGGAAGTCCCGATCCAAAATGGCGTCGCGGTACCTGTCCCTCCGTCCCAGTCACGCCTTCTTTAAAGGCCTCTTTAATAAGCGCGGCATCGCTGAAGCCACTCTGATATCGCGGCAATTTCGACAAGTGACCTGGAATGGACACGCCAACGTCGTTGATCGCGAACTGAAGATGTTTTGTCCCTGGCAGATACTCGCCGGCAATGAACCCTCCAATGGGTGAACCGCTGTGCTTCTCAACATTGCTCATCAGCTCGTCCAATGTCGCTTCAACGCGATCAATTTTGTCGCCGATCAGCGGCAAACGCTCACAGAAGTACTGCGCCAATTCAGACACAAGCGTTCTGTCTGCACGATTGAATTGCTCTAATGGGAAGTAATCTTCAGGATTCTCGACGAAGTGCTCATTCCTATCGAATAAGAATCCGAAGAAACCGATACCCGCTAAGGTACGGAAAGCTTCTTCTCCAGGTAGCTTCGCTGTCAGCGGTTGGATTTCGTGATTGTTAGCCACCTGGATTAACGAAGCCTGTGTGACAGCAAAGACAGGATCAACCACTGTGACGAGGCTCCAGTCAAGGTAAATTCCAGGCACTTTGTTGTCAATACCCTTGAGTACCTCGTTCGCCGTTTTTGCATAGGCGACGAATTGTTTTGAAGTCTGGCAATTTGAGAAGATAAATTTCATTCCCAATGTTACTCAGGCTTTGCCGTCGAGCAGTCGGCTGACGATATCCTGCACTTTTACTCCGTCGGCTTCGGCGTTGAAGCTTAGGACCAGACGGTGACGGAGGACGGGGAGGGCGACGGCGCGGACGTCCTCGATTTCGGGGGTGGGGCGGCCATCCAGCGCGGCGCGGGTCTTGGCGCCGAGGATCAGGTATTGCGAGGCGCGCGGGCCGCAGCCCCAACTCACGTAGTCTTTCACGTACTGCGGAGCGTCCGGGGTATTGGGGCGCGTGCGGCGCACGAGCTTGACCGCGAAATCGACGACGTTGTCGGCCACAGGCACGCGGCGGACGAGATCCTGCAACTGCATGATCTGCGGACCGGAGAGAATTTTGTTGACGGTCGCGACGGCAGCAGAAGTCGTCGTCTTCACAATCTCCTGCTCTTCGGCAAGACTTGGGTAGTCCATCCACAAATTGAACATGAAGCGGTCGAGCTGCGCCTCGGGCAGCGGGTAGGTGCCTTCCTGCTCGATGGGGTTCTGCGTGGCCAGCACGAAGAACGGCTCTTCGAGGATGTAGGTCTCGCCCGCCGCCGTGACTTCGTGTTCCTGCATCGCCTGCAGCAGCGCGGCCTGGGTCTTGGGCGGCGTGCGGTTGATTTCGTCGGCCAGGACGATGTTGGCGAAGACCGGCCCGCGCACGAACTGGAACGAGCGGCGGCCCGTGGCGCGATCCTCTTCGGCGATCTCCGTGCCGGTGATGTCGGAGGGCATCAGGTCGGGCGTGAACTGGATGCGGTTGAACTTCAGATCGAGCACCCGCGCGAGCGTGCGAAATGAGCAGCGTCTTGGCCAGGCCGGGCACGCCGACCAGCAGGCAATGGCCGCGGGAGAACAGCGAGATCAACAGTTCGTTGACCATCTCGTCCTGGCCGATGATGACCTTGGCGATTTCGCGTTTCAGAGCGTCGCGCGATTCGCGCAGAGCTTTCAAGGCATCCAGATCACTGGCGGGCGCCATAGAGTCTCCTTAGAGAGTTCCTTAGCAAGGGCGGTTTGCGGATCCGCGCCGGACTTCGTATATTAATTGCAGCATTGCAGCCCACAGGCCGTCACAATATGATCCAATCCAAAACAACGCTTATCGGTTTAACCCGGACGGAACTGGAAAGTTTCGTAGCGGGTCTGGGCGAGCCAGCCTATCGCGGGCGGCAGCTCTATTCGTGGCTGTACCGCCGCCGCGCCCGGACCTTTGACGAGATGACCGACCTCCCCGCCACCTTCCGCGCGCGGCTGGCCGAGACATCCGAGGTGGGCGGTCTGTCCGTGGTCTTACGCAGCGGTCCGGCACCGGACCGGACCGTCAAATACCTGTTTGGGCTGGCCGATGACCTGCGCGTGGAATCCGTCTACTTGCCCGGCAGCCCCGGAGAAACGGTCTGCATTTCGAGCCAGGTGGGCTGCGCCATGGGCTGCACGTTCTGCGCCACGGGGAAGATGGGCTTCTTTCGCAATTTGACGGCGGGCGAAATCGTGCTGCAGGTGCTGGAACTCGAACGGCGGGAAGAGACGCGGCTCACGAATATCGTCTTTATGGGCATGGGCGAGCCGCTGCACAATTATGACAACGTTGTGAAGGCGCTGGGATTGTTGACCGATCCGGACGGCGTGGGGCTGTCGCATAACCGGATCACGGTTTCCACTGTGGGGATCGTGCCGATGATTGAGCGCTGGACCGCGGAGATGCCGCTGGCGAAGCTGGCGATTTCGCTGCACGCGACAACCGACGAGCGGCGCAGCGCGATCGTGCCGGCGAACCGCGCCTTCCCGCTGGAGATGCTGATGAAATCGCTGCGGCAGATGGCGCACGTGACGCGGCATCCGCTGACGTTCGAATACATCATGATCAAGGACTACAACGACCGCCGCGAAGATGCCGTCAATTTGCGCTATTTGCTGCGCAACATTCCGGCGAAGGTAAATCTGATTCGGCTGCATCCAACAGGCGGATCGCTGATTCCGCTCATCCGACGAGGCCATCGACCGCTTTATGGGCTGGCTGGTGGAGCAGGGCATCGACTGTACGCTGCGCGAAAGCCGTGGCGTGGCCGAGAGCGCGGCCTGCGGCATGCTCTATACGCAGGAGCCCTTCCACCCCACGAAGAAGAAATTCGAAATCCAAAACTCGAAATTCGAGTCAGAATAGTAGAACAGACGGCGGCCTTTGGAGAGGCCGCACGGCGATCCAGGTTGTTAGCGGACGTCTTTCAGCAAGTCGAGGCTGATTTCATACGGCGACCGGTTTGACCGGATCGCCGTTTCTATTGCTTCGACGCGCTCAGCGGTCCAGAATTCGGAGGCCAGTTTCTGCTCCACCAAGCGGCGGATGCGGCCCCGAAGGCGCTCGGCGCGACGCTGGTCGAAGCGACCCGACTGCTTCAAATAATCGAAATGCTGTGTCAGGGCCTCGTGGAATTTGACGAGGCCTTCGCTTTTTACAGCGACGGTGGAGACGAGCGGCGGCGTCCATTCGCCCCAGTCTTTCAAATGCATCGCGGCTCGCAGGTCGGCGGCGAAGCGGTCGGCGCCTTCGCGGTCGGACTTATTGATCACGAAGATGTCCGCGATCTCCATCAGCCCGGCCTTCATGCCCTGGATGGCGTCGCCGGACTCGGGCACGAGCACGACCACGGTGGTGTCGGCGTACTGCACGATTTCGAGTTCGGACTGGCCCACACCGACGGTCTCGAAGAGAATCACGTCGAAGCCCGCCGCATCGAGTACATCGGCCATATCGCCCGCCGCTTCGGCGAGGCCGCCCAGATCGCCGCGCGTGGCCAGCGAGCGCACGAAAACGCCGGGATCCATAGCAATCGCGTTCATGCGCACGCGGTCGCCGAGGAGTGCGCCGCCCGAGAACGGACTGGTGGGATCGACCGCCAGCACGGCCACGCGGCGGCCCTGCGCGCGCAGGGACTTTAACATAGGCGGCGACGAGGGAGCTTTTGCCCGCGCCGGGAGGGCCAGTGAAGCCGATGCGTAAGGCCTGGCCCATGCGGGGTGATAGGCACCGCAAGAGTTCAATCGCGTTGGCGCTGCGATTTTCGACACGTGACAGGATTCGCGAGAGCGCCACGCGCGAGCCAGCCAGCAGCTCGGAAACGAGTTGCTCGGCGGTCATGAGGCGTCCGCGACCGGAGGTTCGCCACCCGTCTCCGCCGGTGGTTCAGCGGGAGTTTCGCCGGATTCGGGCAACCGGGGAGTCGACTGGAGCCTCTCTATGTAAGCGCGGACTTCCGGCAGGAGAAACACACCGTCGAGGTTCTGGTCGGCGAGCACGCGGCCTAACAGTTCGGCGCGTTCGTCCATGCTCATGCGACGGTTGATGATGATCAGCCGCTCCTCGACGAAGACGCAGGAGCCGCCGTGAAAGTTGCCTTCCTCGGAGCGCACACGGTAGCCGATCTTGCGCGCCGTATCCGATAGATGTTGTACGAGTCGTTCCGCTTTCATAATGCCTACAGGTAACGGTCCAGTCCCGCTTTTTCGATCGCCTCCACCAGCGCGCGCACCTGCTGCGAGCCTTCGCGCGGGCAAATCAACAGCGCATCGCCGGTATCCACGACCACCAGGTCTTCGACGCCAACGAGGGCGATCAGCTTATCCTGCGCCATTACGAGGCTGCGTTTGGTAGCCACGATCTGCACGTTGCCGCGGCAGGCGTTTTGCTGCGCGTCCTGCGGCAGGAGCCGCCACACTTCGTCCCAGCTTCCCACGTCGCTCCAGCCGAAGGTGCCCTTGACCACCGCGACGCGCGGGGCATGCTCCATCACGCCGTAGTCGATGGAAATGCCCTTCAGACTGGCGAACACCTGGCGCGTAATTTCGGTCTCCCTGGGAGTGCCGATGGCCGAGGCGATTTCCTGCAGGCCGCTGTACCACTGCGGCAAGTGCTCGGCGAGCTGCTGCATGATGACATCCGCGCGCCAGATAAAAATGCCGCTGTTCCAGAGAAACTCGCCACTCTCGAGAAACAGCCTGGCCGTGGCAAGGTTGGGCTTTTCGGCAAACGTCTTGACCTTGTATGCGCGCTGGTCGATGACGGGATTGGCGCGGTCGATCTGGATGTAGCCATAGCCGGTTTCGGGGCGCGACGGTTCCATACCGATGGTGGCCAGCATATCGGAGTTGCTGACAAGTTCGGAGGCCACGCGCAAACATTCACGGAAGGCGTTCGACGTCGTGAATGCGATGGTCGGCGGGCAGTACGATCATCACCGCGTCCGGGTCTTCGCGCAACAGCCTGACGGCGGAGAGGCCGATGGCGGGCGCGGTGTTGCGGCCCAGCGGTTCAAGGATGAATTGGCGTTCGGCGATGGACGGCACCGCCTCGCGGAGCATGGCCATTTGCTCGCGATTGGTGACGATCCAACGGCGTTCGGGCGGAATCAGCGGCTCGACGCGGGCGATGGTCTGCTCGATGAGCGTGCCTTCGCCGAGGAGATCGAGCAATTGCTTGGGCTTCTGACGGCGGCTGAGCGGCCAGAAGCGGGTGCCAACGCCGCCGGCCATAATCACGGAATGGAGCATGCCGTGCGCTCCTAAGGGGTTTCGGGCCACGTCACCCGCTGTTCGAATTGCCAGCGGGCGCGGATGGTAATGGTGTCGGGGGGAAGAATGAACGGTTCCGCGAATTGAAACGGTTGAAAGCGTCCGTAGGAATAGGCGCCGCTGCCGTCAGCGTCGCGGATGACCTCGAGCAGATATTTGCCGGCGGGCAGCCGGTCAATAGCGAAACGACCGGAACCCGGCATCGTTACAGTTGCCACTTCCTGGCGTTTCTTGAGGGTCAAGGCACGAACGATGAACGGTCCCGCACCCGCGCCCGTAAGATCGCCCTCAAATGTACCCAGGCTATCGACGGGATAAAACGAGAACGGCATGACCATCGTGGTGTCGAAGAATACGTTGCCTGAAAGGTCATGCAGACGCTTGCCGTTGAAGCGTAAACGATAGCGTACACCCTCTTCAAACGGCTGCGCGGGTGTCAGGTCGAGGAAGAGCGCGCTGTCAATGCTGACGCGGGCGTCCACGGAATCGGTATCGGCGCGCAGGAAGCAGAACTCCCACGGGGCGAGCGAATCCACGGCAATCGGTTCGTCAAACTCGATGCGCATGCGGGGCGCTACGGTGCGCGCTTTGCCGCGCAGCGGCGGATCGCTGCGCACAATCTTAGGCCGCGCGGTATCGGGCCGCGCCCGCGCGATGAGCGTATCGACGGCAGTCCAAAGATTCCCGAACAAATCCGCACCCGTGGTAAAGACGCGCCACGTTCCCGCCGTCAGTTCGCGCTCGGGAAAGACATGCCAGAGATCGCGGCCCGAGGTATCGGGGTAGGTTGCGAGCTGCCGGTTGGAGTCACCCGATTCGGAAAGCAGCGTGGTTTGCAGCGCGCGGATATCGCGGCTGACACGCACATCGAACAGCCGGGCATGTACTTCGCGCGCGGCCCGCACGGTGACCGGCGTGCTGTCCTGCGATTCGAGGCGGAACGACAACCAGGGGACATACGACGAATCGCGCACGGTAACGTCCCAGGGCGGAATCGCCAGCCGTTCCGCGGCCGGATTCCACAGGCCGTCGTGATTGCGGTCGATCACCGCATACACGCGGTAGCGGCCGGCGCGCAGATAGCCCAGATGAAAGCGGCTGTCGCTACCGGCCTGCAAGCTGTATTCCGCCGGCGTGATGCGTGGGTCGGGAGCGAAATCAGCCGTCAGTTCATAAGCCCAAAGGTTGACGGCCTGAGGCGATTCGGCATCGGCAAGCCAGCCACTGATCGCGCCGCGATCGATGGCAATTCCCGTGGAGAAGGCAATGGTAATCGACTCGCCGACGGGATTGCCGCGCAGATCCTTGGCCTGACTGCCGACGCTGATCACGTAGGTACGGTTTTCGAGCAGCGAGTCGAGGTAGATCAGTTCCAGCGATTGACCGCGCCAGCGGTACATGAGGCGCTGACGCGGATCGGGCGAGAGAAACAGCGCCGCTTCGACGGAGGACCGGTTCACGGGTTCCGAAAACACGAGCCGCGCAACCAGCTTGCGCGGAACGATGACGGCGTTGTTGGCGGGATAACACTGGACGATGGACGGGCCGGTCTTGTCCTCCGGGCCGCCGGGCGGGACGCCGACTTTCGCGCACGAGAACAGCGCCAGCAAGCCAAAAATCGCCGGAACAATAGCGAACCACCGGAATCGTCGGCAAGCCGATTTCACTGGCGGCCGATGCAGGTGTATTCAAAACCGCGAGCGCGCATTTCGGCAGGCTCAAACAGGTTGCGGCCGTCGAAGATCACCGGAGCCTTGAGCAGCGACTTGACCTGCTCAAAGTCCGGATCGCGGAATTCCTGCCATTCGGTCATGATGAGCAGCGCGTCGGCGCCGTTGAGCACGCTGTAGCTGTCGTCGCAGAGCGTGATGCTGTCGCCGAGAATGCGGCGGGCCTCGTGCATGGCGGCGGGATCATAGCCGCGCAGGTTGGCGCCGCGCTTCTTCAGTTCGTTGACGGTGTAGATCGCCGGGGCTTCGCGCATGTCGTCGGTGCGCGGCTTGAAGGCCAGACCCCAGAGGGCGAAGGTGCGTACCCTTGAGGTCCTCGCCGAAAGCGCTTGATCGACCTTTTCGGCCACGCGCAGCCGCTGGCGCGCGTTGACCTCGTCCACGGCGGCCAGCACCTGCAGCGGATTGCCCGCGGCGGCGCCGATCTTCAACAGCGCGGAAACGTCCTTGGGGAAGCACGACCCGCCGTAGCCGACGCCGGGGAAGAGGAATTGCGGACCGATGCGCGTATCGGAACCGACGCCGAGACGCACGGAATTGACGTCCGCGCCGACCTTCTCGCAGAGGTTGGCGAGCTCGTTCATGAAGGAGATCTTCGTCGCCAGCAGCGCGTTGGCCGCGTACTTCGTCATTTCCGCCGAGCGGATGTCCATGACGACGAGGCGGTGGCCGGTGCGCTGGAAGGGCGAATAGAGGCGGCGCATCATGTCTTCGGCGCGCTCGGAAGAGACACCCAGCACGATGCGGTCAGGCTTGAGAAAGTCGTTGACGGCGTCGCCTTCCTTGAGGAACTCGGGATTGGAGACGACGTCGAACTCATGGGTCGTGAACTGGCGGATCTTTTCGCGCACCTTGTCGCCCGAGCCGATGGGCACGGTGGATTTGTTGACGACAATTTTATAGCCGTCCATATGCTTGCCGATGGTCTCGGCGACGTCGAGCACATGCCGGAGGTCGGCCGAAGCCGTCCTCGGCGGGCGGCGTGCCGACGGCGATCATCAGGATTTCGGCGGTGGGAATTGCGCCTGGGCAGATCGGTGGAAAAGCTCAGGCGTTCCTTGGCGACGTTGCGCGCCAGAATTTCCTCGAGGCCGGGTTCGTAGATCGGAACGATGCCCTTTTTCAGAGCATCGATCTTCGCGCGGTCGATATCCACGCAGGTGACGTGATGTCCGGTCTCGGCGAGGCAGGCGCCCGTGACGAGGCCAACGTATCCGGTTCCAATGACGACAAGGTTCATAACATGACACTCACGATGAGGGAGAAGACAGGCCGCAGGCGCGCGGCCTCAGTTGCTGTGATTGGCGATGAAGGCCCGCAGATGGAGACTGATGATGTGATCGAGGACCAGATGCAGGTCCTCCACGGGCCCATACTCTTTGCAGGAAACGGTGATCGAATGATCGACAAGGGCGGCGAGTTGGCCGCCGCCGAAGCCGATCAGACCGACGGTGATCGCGCCGCATGCTTTCGGCCGCGCGGGCGGCGGCGAGAATGTTGGGCGAATTGCCCGAGGCGGTGAGCAGCACCACCACGTCGCCCGCGCGCGCGTAGGTGCGCACCGGCTCGGCGAACACCTGGTCGTAATGCACGTCGTTGGCGTAGGCGGTGAGCATCGGCAGATTGTCGCCCAGGCTGATCATCCGCAGGCGACGTCGGCCTTCGCAGATGGTGCCCTTGGCCATGTCGCACACCCAGTGGCCGGCGGTAGCCCACGAGCCGCCGTTGCCGCAGATGTAGACGGTGGCGTCGCGGCGATAGGCGTCCTCGAAGATGCGCAGCACGGTCTCCACCGCGTCGAGCGGCAGTTCGTCCAGCACGCGCTTCAGCGTGTCGAGGTAGTCCTGGATATGGGAGCGGCGGGGATCGGTGCTCATTTCAAGCGATACCGGCGGAAAGTTAAAAATCACTTTGCTGCCGTCGCGTTCGGGAAGAAAGGTCAGTTCGAACATGCCGGTGAGAGCCGCGCGGACGTGTTCCTGATGTTCCGGCGGAACGTAGAGCAGCAGGAAACCGCCGCCGCCCGCGCCGGCGATCTTGCCGCCGAGGGCGCCGGCGCGCAGCGCGCGCTCGTAGATCGCGTCGATTTCGCCGTCGCTGATGCGCGAGGCCATGTTGCGCTTCAGCATCCAGCCTTCGTGCAGCGCCTGGCCGACGTCTTCGAAGCGGCCTTCGCAGAGCGCCGCGCGGATGCGGTCCACCAGCGGCAGCATCTCTTCGAGGTAATGGCGGCGCACGGTGCGTC
Organism: uncultured bacterium; assembly: GCA_963735175.1. GTDB lineage: Bacteria > Electryoneota > RPQS01 > RPQS01 > RPQS01 > CAVTJX01. Next base: position 382,176 of record CAVTJX010000016.1, read on the forward strand.
TGCTCTTTCTGCTCGGTTAAAATCGCCGCGCTGGAGCGCGTGCGCCCGGTGTAGAAGAGCATGAGGTTGGAACCGAACTGCCACATCGCCCGCGCCGACAGTTCCACGGGTTCGACGCCCACGGTTTCGTCGGGATTGAAGCGACAGCACCTGCAAACCGCCGTAGGCGGCGATGTACTGGTCCTGCTTGCCGATGGGCTTGGCGCAGCGGCGGATTTCGATGTCGCAGGCTTCGCGCGCGAGCTGCTCGGCGGGCACCTGCTGGCCGCGAAAGGCATACATGGCGTTGAGCAGGCCGACCACGAGCGACGAGGACGAGCCCAGGCCGCTACCCTCGGAGGGAATATCGGCCATGGTGGAGATCTTCGACGCCGCGCCCGACGCCCGGTCTGGAGCATCGCCTCGCGGATCAGTTCGTGCTGGATTTCGGAGACGTCGTTGACGATCTCCTTGCGCGAGTAGTTGAGCACGATCAGATCGTCGAAGCGGTCCTTGACGATGACGAAAATATATTTATCGATCGCCGTCGAGATCACGCGGCCCGCGCCGTGGCGGTAGAACTCGGCGAGATCGGATCCGCCGCCGGCGAAGGAAAGACGCAGGGGTGTCTGGGTGATGACCATGGTTAGAGCGTTCCGCCGCTGGCCAGTTGCTGCACGCGCGCGTAGGTTTCGGGCGTGCCGATGTCCTGAATGAATTCGTCCGTGACGTAGCCGTACATGCGGCCGCACGAGGCGCGGCAGCACGTGAAAGCCGAGATCGGCGGGGAGCGTCGCGGGCAGATACTCCCACAGGCCGCGCGCGGCGACGTGGATACCCGCGTTGGCGAAATTGCTGCGCGGCGACTGCGGCTTTTCCTCAAAGGAGAGCACGCGGCCGTCGCCGTCCAGTTCCAGAATGCCGCAGCGCCGCGGCTCGTCGGTGGGATAGGCCAGCAGCGTCAGCAACGGGTTGCCGTTTGCACGGTGAAAGTCGTAACAGCCGCGCGAGGTCCACGCGGGCAAAGTTGTCGGCGTAGACGATGAAGAAGCTTTCTTCCCCGGCCACAAAGTCCCACGCTTGGCGGATCGTACCCGCGCTGCCCAGCAGTTCGGGCTCGTGAAAGGTCTGCACGCGCGGATGAGGCGGCAGGCGGCGGACGTAATCCTCGACCTGCGCGGCCAGATGATGCGTGTTGATCAGCACATCAGCGACGCCCGCGCGTGCGAGGGCTTCCAGCCAGTAGTCCAGCAGCGGCCGACCGGCGACGGGCAGCAGGCACTTGGGAGTGCTGAGCGTGAGTTCGCCCAGGCGACTGCCCGACGCCCGCGGCCAGCAGAATGGCTTTCACGCGGGGAGCATGGCTTTGGCGCGGAACCAGGCCACGGTCTGGCGCAGGCCGTCGTCAAAGGAGACGGTGGGCGTCCAGCCGAGCACTTTGGCGGCCTTTGCGGCGTCGAGGTAGACTTTTTGAATCTCGCCCGCGCGCGCCGCGGCGTAGTTGGGCGGCTGCGGGAAAGCCGATGATCGCCGCCAGCTTGCGGTAAATCTGATTGACGGAGGTGCCGACGCCCGAACCGATGTTGACGATCTGGCCGTCGCCGCGGAGCAGCGCCAGGCGGTTGGCCTGGACAATGTCGCTGACGATAGACGTAATCGCGCAGCGCCTCGCCGTCGCCGAAGATTGTCGGCGTCTGGCCCTTCAGCATCATCCCCGTGAAGATCGCGTTGACGCCGGCCTCGCCGTGCGGGTTCTGGCGCGGGCCGTAGACGTTGGGGTAGCGCAGCACGACGTAGTTCAGCCCGTAGAGCAGCCGGTAGAGTTCGAGGTAGTGCTCGACCGTGTGCTTGGAGATGCCGTAGGCGCATTCGGGATGCACCGGGTGCGTTTCGGCCACCGGGAGATGCTCCGGCTCGCCGTAGACCGCGCCGCCGGTGGAGGCGTAGACGAATCGTCTTGACGCCAGCGCGCTGAGCTTCGAGGATCACGCGGAGTGTGCCAAGGATGTTGGTCTCGGCGTCGAAAACGGGATCTTCCAGCGACTTGCGCACGTCCATCTGCGCCGCGTGGTGGTCGACGACCTCGGGGCGGAAATCTTCGAAAGCGTGCCGCAGCGCAGCGCCGTCGCGGATGTCGGCCTCGTAGAAGCGCGCGGCGGCGGGCACGTTCTGCGCGGAAGCCGGTGCTGAGGTTGTCGAGAACGGCGACCTCGTGGCCGTCGGCGAGAAAGCCGTCGGCCACGTGCGAGGCGATGAATCCGGCGCCGCCGGTGATCAGAATTTTCATGCAGAATTTTAGGAGAGCAGACGCGGCGGCGCTTAGTGCGAGCCGCGTCCGGAGAGGACGGCCGGAATGGTCTTGACGAGGATTTTGAAATCCAGCCAGAGCGACCAGTTGTCGATGTAGGCGAGATCGAGCCGTACCCATTCATCGAAACTGCTGATGGTGGAGCGTCCGGAAATTTGCCAGAGGCAGGTGAGGCCGGGCTTGACCGAGAGCTTGCGGCGGTGCCAGCTTTCGAAGCGCTTGGTTTCGGATTCGATCTGCGGACGCGGCCCGACAATCGCCATGTCGCCCTTCAGCACGCTCCAGAGCTGCGGCAGTTCGTCGAGGCTGTATTTGCGGAGGAAGTGGCCGATCTTCGTGACGCGGGGGTCGTCCTTCATCTTGAAGGCGACGCCCTGCATTTCGTTCTTCGCCATCGAGCTCGGCCTTGAGCTGTTCGGCGTTGATGACCATCGAGCGGAACTTGGGAAACTGGAAGTCCTTGCCCCAGCGCCCGACGCGCTTCTGCCAGTGGAGGACCGGCCCGCCGTCCTGCAGCTTGATGACGAGCGCGATCGGTGGCCATCAGCGGCAGTCAGCAGCGAGCAGGACAATGGCCGAGAAGGCGATGTCGAACAGCCGCTTGACGAGCAGCTGCCATTCCTTGTGGCGCGTGGTGCGGTAGATCAGCACCGGCTGATCGTAGAGGATTTCCGTCGTCACCTGGGCCACGAGGCTGGAGAAGAAGTTCGAGAGGATGACGGTGTTCACGCCCTCCTGCTCGCAGAGGGCCAGCATGTCGGTGCAGTCCTCGAGCTGGCGCGTGGAGACGGCGAACACCACTTCCTGGATCGGGTACTCATGCAGGATACGCGGCAGGTCGTCCGGGGTTCCCAGCACCTGCGCGCCCATAATTTCGCGTCCGACTTTGGCGGGGTCGAGTTCCACGAAACCGATCAGATCGATACCCCAGTCGGCGTGGTCGCGCACGGAGTTCAAAAAACGCTGCGCCTTTTCACCCGCGCCGACCAGTAGAATCGTCTTTGCCAGCGAGCCTTCCTGCCGCAGGTAAAGCCGGACGTAGCTGAAGAAGACGCGGTTCAGCAGCAGCAACCCGGTGCCGATGATGACGAAGAGGACGGTCGTGCTGCGGGGCGGTACTTCGAGCCGCAGCGCATAGGCGATGGCGAACATCAGGACCGTGCCGATGAACACGGTGCGCAGAACGATATTGAGGTCCGTCATCAACCGGAAGCGCCGGGATTCCGTATAGGCTTTCTGAAAATCCAGCAGAAACCACCAGACCACGACGGCGATGATGAGCACGTTGTAGTAGCTCTCCACCGACTGCGCGCTGCCGAAGAAATAGGCCGACCGGATCTGCGTCCGCATGGCAAACGCCGTCACGAAGGCGATGACCGTCATGACGACGTCGGCGATCTGCGCAAAGAGCCGCAGCCAGATGGATTTTTCGTTCGTCTGTGGCATGACCGTAGTCGCGGGATCGGCCTAAAGTCCCCGGCCGGGGACTCAGGCGGGCACGCCGCGATAGAAATCCTGAATGGCTTGGGCGACCAGTTCCACCTGTTCGTCGCTGAGTTCGGCGTGCACGGGCAGCGCCAGCGAATCCAGCGCCAGCTTTTCGGCGACGGGGAAGTCGCCGGGCTTGTAGCCGAGATACGAGAGCGAGGGCTGCATGTGCAGCGGCACGGGATAATAGATGTCGCAGCCGAGGTTGCGCGCCTTCAGATAGTCGCGCAGGGCGTTGCGCTTTTCCACGCGGATCACGAACTGGTGATAGGTGTGGTAGGCGTCGGCGGGATCGGCCTGGAAGCGCACCGGCGCACCGGCGAGGCGTTCGCGGTAGAGGCGGGCCACGGCGCGGCGGCGTTCGTTCCACTCGGAGAGGTATTTGAACTTCACCATCAGCACCGCCGCCTGGATTTCGTCGAGGCGGCCGCAGATGCCGATGCGATCGTAATAATAGCGGTCGCGCCCGCCGTGCATGCGGTCCATGCGCACGAGGTTGGCGAGCGCTTCGGACTTCGCAAGCACCATGCCACCGTCACCCGCACCGCCGATGTTCTTCGTCGGATAAAATGAAAACGCAGAGAGATCGCCGATGCCGCCCGCGACCTTTCCCATGCGTTTCGCGCCTACCGCCTGACACGCGTCTTCGATGAGGAACAATTTATACCGCTTCGCCATTCCCTGCCAGACATCGGGATCGATCACGAGGCCGAACAAATGCACGGGCAAGAGCGCCTTGGTGCGCGGCGTGATCGCGGCCTCGGTTTGCACCGGATCCTGATTGAAACTGTCCGCCTCGATGTCGACAAAGACGGGTTTGTAACCCGTGCGAATGATCGCTTCCGCCGTGGCGTAGAACGTATAGGGCGTGGTGATCACTTCCTCGCCGGCGCGGGGATTTGTGGCGAGCAGCGCCAGAATCAACGCGTCGGTACCCGAGGAGGCGCCGATCCCGGCGTGCATGCCGGCCAGTCCGGCCATCTGCTCCTCGATCTTCTTCACCCGTGGCCCGAGAATAAAATACTGCGTTTCGAAGATCTCGTTGATCTCCTTCATCACTTCGTCACGAATCTTCCGGAATTGCGCCGGAAGATCCAGCATCGGCACGTTCATGCGGTCTCCTGTGAAAAGAAAGCCACGGTCCGTTCGAGTCCCGCGCGAAACGTCACCTGCGGCTCGTAGTTCATGGCATGTTTAATCTTCGAAATATCGGCCAATGAGTGCCGGACGTCGCCCGCGCGACCGGGCTCGTGACGCGCAACAGCCGGGCGGCCAAGGATCTCGCCCGTCAGTCGCAGCAGATCGAGCAGCGTGAAGCGCTCGCCGCACGCGACGTTGAAAAACTCGCCGGCCACGTCCGCGGTGTAGCACGCCCGCAGGTTGGCGTCGATGGTGTTGGCGACGAAGGTGAAGTCGCGGGACTGTAAACCGTCACCGTAGATCGTGGGCTGCTCGCCGCGCATCAGCGTGGTGATGAAGCGCGGAATTACCGCCGAATACTGCGAGGTCGGGTCCTGGCGCGGGCCGAAGACGTTGAAGTAGCGCAAGGCGACGGTCTCGAGACCGTAAACCTTATGGAAGGCCGCGAGGTATTTTTCCGTGGCCAGTTTTGACACCGCGTAGGGCGACATCGGCAGCACGGGCATGGATTCGACCTTGGGCAGCGTGGGCGTGTCGCCGTAGACCGAGGAGGACGAGGCGGCGACGACGCGCTTGACGCCGGCCGCGCGCGCAGCCATCGAGCACGTTCAGCGTGCCGGTTACATTGACGTCATTGGTCGCCATGGGATCCTGCACCGAGCGGGAAACGCTGGGCAGCGCACCCTGGTGCAGCACGAAATCGCGGCCCTGCATCGCCCGCGCCACGGCAACCGCGTCGCGCAGATCGGACTCGAAAAGTTCAATGTCCTTCAAGAACGGCGCGATATTTTGTCTGCGGCCCGTCGAAAAGTTATCGAGCACCGCCACCGCATGTCCACGATGCAGCAATTCTTCCACCAGGTTCGAGCCGATGAAGCCGGCGCCACCGGTGACGAGAAATCGGTCCTGACTCATAAATTACTCTTTTGCGGGATCCGTCCGCACGAAGGTGTAGCAAGGATTGACCATGCCGCGAAACGCTCCGAAAATATAGTCCACATGACTGCGACGCAAGCCCGCGTGGCAGGGCAGCACAATCACGTTATCGCCCGTGTCGATCTCCGTCGTCACGCCAAACTCGCGCAACCGCCGCTGGATTGTTTCCGCGCCATACGGTCCTTCGGCTTGCAGCAGAAAACCCAGCGGCACGTCGTGCGGCTGCGCCACCGCGGCTTTCATACCTAACAGGCTGAACAGCTCCGCGTAGCGCTTCACGTTCGCTTTGCGCTGCTGCGCGTACTGATCGCGCTGCGGCCAGTGAAGCTGCAACAGCTCGCGCACGACGTTGCGCTTGGTGACATCGAGACAGTGGAAATGATCCCAGATGTGGCGGTCGGGGAAGAATTCGCCGACGAGCACCGCGCCGAACTGCATCGGGAACCAGCGGGCAAAATCGAACACCGCATAACGGCCAAAGCTCCCAAGGGGTAACTCGCCCACCCGATGATACAGTACGTCGCGGCAGTCTTCCACGAGCGGCACGGCTTCCGTGGACAGCGCCTCGACGGCCGTGCAGGGCACGCCCCAGCGGTGGCAGACGAGGTATGCGTCGGCGCGCATATCGCGCGGCACGAAACGGAAGCGATCGCCGAATTTCTCCGTGAGTTCAGCAATGTAGGAGGATTCACCAAGCGACGCCCACACTCCCACGGTCGCGCCTGCAGGCAGCGCCAGTGCGCGGAGCGCCGATTGCAGCGCGTACGGCCAGGACGGCAGATAGGTGAACTCGGCCTCGAAATATTCCGAAAGCTGGGTGTTAATCGCGACGGCTTGCTGCTCGACCCAGTCGAGGTCTGCGGCGGCCACGGGATTCAGTCCGATTTTGGGCCGCACGTCGTCAAGTGGCGGATGAAAGAGAATCGGGTAGGACTGCGTGCAGTATTTCTGGAAATAATGCTGCAATTCGGGGCGGAAACTCACGCCGACGTCGAGATACTGATATTCGGTACCTTGAAACTGCTCGACAATATGCCAGAGGAGGAAGGCGTTGGTCTCCACCGACTTGCCGAGTTCGTTCGTTCCGCCATAGTGGTAAAAAAGCGTGTTCGGGGAAACTGGCGTGACGATGATTCCGCCCACCAGTTCCTCGCCGAGATACGCCAGGTACAGCCTCTGCTCGGGTTCGAGGGTGCGGGTGAGCGTGTCGGGGTTGTACCAGACGCGCGCCATCAGATCGAGGTCACGGCTCTCCACCATGCGCACACCGGCCCGCTGGGCTTTGCGGATGCCCTGCTTGGCACGCGAGCGCAGCCGTTTCCAGGCTTTGTCGGGATCGAGATGCAGGAGCGATCCCTGCGTGAGCACGTCCTTGCCGATGTATTGCACAAAGTCTCCGGGCTACCGACAGAGCCCCGTCTCGCTACTGGGACAGGTCAGCAGAAAGGGTACGAATTCATCGCAGGGGCAGTCGTCGTCGTCGTCGCAATCCCGGATCGCCCGCGTCCGGATGTCGGCTTCGCTGGTTGAACTCCAGAAGTTGTTCCGAGCGTCGATGGCTTGAGTGTTGACGAGACAGGCGGTGTGGTACAGGCTGAAGTTTTCCGTCTGCTCGGCGCAGTTATTGTTGAAATGCGGAAAGGAGGGACCAGTCGCGTCCGGTGTGACTCCCACGTACAGTACCCGGTAGCTGTGCGAAAAGCGGTTGTACTCGATGTACATGGAAGAATCCACGCGCGAACCGAGCACGATAGCGTACCAATTCGTCTGGAAATCGTTGCGCCGGAGGTGCGTGCCCTGAAGATCCTGGAGATAAACGCCGCCCGTTTGCGACGTGCTGAGTGAATCGGAGCGGCCGCAACTTCCAAACCAATTGCAGAAAACATCGCCGCCATGCACACGCTTCAAGTACAGACCGTAATTGGCGCTAAGCCAGAAGACATTATGGGAGATCGACAGGCCTGTTCCTTGCACCAGCTCCGTCCGCAGTCCGACCGGGACGTGGTCGAACACGTTGCCCACTGCCACCACCGAGTCCACCGCGCTGCCGGTGCCAGTCAGCACCACGGCCTCGCTGCTGATCTCCGCAAAGTAGCAGTACTCGATCCGGCCGCCGCCTTTATCCGAAAGGATCGCCTGGTCAGTATAGGTAAACGAACAAAAGCGGAACAGAGGCGGGCTGGCGGTGCTGTAAAAATGAATGTACTGCCAACCGGCGGCTGCGGACGGATTCTCAATATCACTCGACGTGAAAATGATGGGATCCGCGGCCGTTCCCCGGCAGTCAAGCGAGCCGCGGATGCGGAATTCGCTCAAATTGCCGAGCCGCACAAACGCACCGGGTTCGACAACGAGGGTCGCGCCCGCGCTGAGCGACAGATTGGCATTCGCGGCCACGACATAATGATGCCCGGCCAGCCAGCGCTGGTTGCCCGTGATGGCCGAACCGGCGGCAAAGGTCTGCTCGGGATAGAGCGTGACCAGACCCATATCCGCGGCGCCGCTGCGGGTACTGACGGCGAGCGGTTTGCTCCAGCCGAAACCCGCCTTACTCACAACGACTACGAATTCCCCTTCGGGGACATCCTGAAATTCAAATTTGCCTTCGGCATCCGTCTCAACAGGGTCACCGACGCGGGTACTCGCATGGCCGGACGTCTGACGGCGCTCAGCGCGGAATTCAAAGATGGCCGCCAGCGAATAGGGAAAGCCGACGGTGGGTTTTTGCGCGGTCGTCGACCAGAGAGTGTTGCTTTCGGGGGACGGGGCGTTGAAAAGCTCCACGGTCACCCCACCGGCGTCACCGCTTTCCACTGTCACCTGTCCTGAGATGTTGCGGGGATCATTCTGCCGCCGGCAACCGCTCAGAATGGCAAGCACGGCCAGCGCCATTACGCCGAGGAAACGGCCGCCATGGCTGAACCTTGCGCGTCTCACGCGGAGCCCTCCTACCGGAGATAGACGACGGCCGCAGACGCCAACGCCCACATCACCACGTTTACCAGCGTGGCGCGGTCATGGGTCAGGAGGCTCGTGGGATCGCCGCCCTCGTTACGGTTATAAATCAGATAGAGATAACGGAAGAGACCATAGACGACAAACGGAATCGTCCAGAACAGGTTGTGCGTCCCGTAGTGGCGCAGTGTGTCGTCGGAGATGGTGTAAAGGCAGTAGGAAACCAGCGTGGCCGCGGTCAGCGCCGATAGCATCTGGTCGATCAGCGGCAGGCTGTAGTTGGCAAGACTGGCGCGGTGCGCTGCCGCCGCCTCGCCCAGCGTGGCGATTTCGTGGCGCCGCTTGGCCAGCGCCAGAAACAGCGACAGGAGAAACGCACACAGGATCAGCCAGTAGGAAAGGTAGACTTCCGTCAGAAAATGACCGACAATTGCCACACCGGCCACGGCCCGATAGACAAAGCCCGCCGAGAGCAACAGCACGTCGAGCACGACGGCTCGCTTCAGGCCCAGCGAATAAACGATGTTCGTCGCCACGTAGGCGGTGGCGATGAAACCAAAATTCACACTCAGAGCATAGGACCACGACAGTCCCGCCAGCAAAAACAACCCAGAGACAAGCAGCGCTACCGGCACGGAAATCCGGCCCGAGGGCAGCGGCCGGTTCTGCTTACGGGGATGCATCCGATCGGCCGCAAGGTCGAGCACATCATTTAGCGCGTAGATGCCGCCCGACAGCAGGCAGAACGCGGCGAAACCCTGCACAACGGCCAATAAAACGTCGGGATCCTCCAGCACAACCTTAGCCGGCGAGAACAGCACGGCGGCAAAGAGCACAAGGTTCTTGGCCCACTGGTGCGGCCGGATGAGCTGGAGGATCCCGACGAAACGCTTCATAGAAACCGGTTAGAGCTTCACAACGTTGGGACGCGGTCCGATGGACTTGGTAGCATTACGCGCGTCGAAGACAAGCTTCGCGCGCTTGACAATCATCGTGTAATCCAGCGTCGTGTGATCGGTGGCGATCAGCACCACGTCGCTGGAGTCAATCAAGCCTTCGGACATGGGCACAGACGAATACCGCTTGCCGTCGATCTGCACGGATTCGATGAACGGATCATGGTAGACCACATCGGCGCCGCGCTTATCCAGCAATTCGATGATGTCGAGCGACGGCGATTCGCGCGGGTCGTCGATGTCACGCTTGTAAGCCACGCCCAGCACGAGGATCTTCGAACCCTTCAGCGCTTTCGTGCGGTCGTTCAGCGCCATCGCCACGCGCGACACCACATAATCGGGCATCGAGCGGTTGATGTCATCGGCGAGTTCGATAAAGCGCGCGCGGTATTTCAACGTCTTCAGTTTCCACGAGAGGTAGATCGGATCGATGGGAATACAGTGGCCGCCCAATCCCGGTCCGGGATAGAACGGCATGAAGCCGAAGGGCTTGGTGGCCGCGGCGTTAATCACTTCCCAGACGTCCACGTTCAACAGATTGCACATGATCGCCAGCTCGTTCACCAGCCCGATGTTGATCGAGCGAAAGGTGTTTTCGAGCAGTTTCGCCAGTTCCGCGGCGCGGGTCGAGGAGACCGGTACCGGCCGCTCGATGATCAGCCCGTACACCGCCAGCGCCGCCTGCACACAGGCGGGCGTGTGACCGCCGACGACCTTCGGCGTGTTGTGCGTGTGGTAGATCGGATTGCCCGGATCGACGCGCTCGGGCGAGAAGGCCACGAAGACGTCCTCGCCCACCTTCAGCCCTGCCGCTTCGAGCGCGGGCACGATCAACTCTTCGGTAGATCCCGGATAGGTCGTACTTTCCAGAATCAGCAGCAGCCCTGGATGCGCGTACTTCAGCAATGCATCGCGGGCGGCCAGGATAAAGGAGATGTCCGGGTCGCCGGACTTGTTGAGCGGTGTCGGCACGCAAATGGAAACCGCGTCCAGGTCCTTGATCACCGCATAATCGGTGGTCGCCGTCAGCAGTCCCTTCTTCACGAATCCGGCCATTTCCTTCGAGTCCACGTCGAGGACGTAGGAATCACCGGCCAGTAACCGCCGCACCTTTTCCGCGCTGGACTCGATGCCTGTAACGCGAATATTCTTCCGGGCAAATTCGACCGCCAACGGAAGACCCACATACCCCATCCCAATTACCCCTACGCGAAGGGTTCCTTGGGCAACCTTCTCGAGCAAGCTGTTAATTGACATAGCTCTACGATTCCGGTCTAAGTTGTTTCAGATTTCCAATATAGCAAGCAAAAGTCAGAAAAGCAATCCATTCGCTGCAGGATTGACCCGACGGCAAGTCATTTTGCAATTGTTATACCGAAACTTAGAAAGCCCCGGCCGAATCGGAACGGCCGGGGCTAAATTGTGAATTTTTACTCAAATCGGCGTTCTTCACCGACACCCATCTTTACCGCTTGAGGATCACCCAGGCGGCAGCCATTGCTTATAGTACCCCGGGAGTCCCAGAAGGGGCCGGGAATGACAACCTTAAAGGAAATCCAGCCAGCGAAGCATGGCAATCATCGGATGCGGACGATGTCGATGCGACGGTTCTGGTAGCGGCCTTGCTCCGTTTCATTCGGGGCGATGGGTCGCGTGGCTCCGTAACCCTGGGCCGTCAGACGCGAGGCGCTAACGCCGCGCGAGATAAGGTAGTCGCGGACTTCGCCTGCGCGGTTGTGCGAGAGCGGAATGTTAATGGCGTCGTTGCCCGTACTGTCACAGTGGCCCTGAATCTCAAGCAGCCCGATTTCGGGATGTTCGTTGATGAGCTGCGCTGCGCCGTCGAGCACGCGCGCAAATTCGGGGGAAATCACCGCCGAATTGATGGCGAAGTTGACGCCGGGGAAACTGACGACACCGCCGGGCGCGGCCCAGACCGTGCGGATCGAGTCCTTTTGCGCCGGTTGCAGCACTTCAAGCTGCACCTTGAGCGTGGGATTGCCTTCAATCACGATGCGGTGAATAATCTCCTCGGACTTCTTATCACACGGAGTCCGGGGTTTGTGCATCGTACCGAAGAGACTGGCGAACAATCCGCGCTCACCGAGGTAGAAATTTACCGACAGGCGATGGTTGGCGTCGAGAAACGCCTCCGGTTCGGTGACATAGGCATACTGTACGGCAAACGTTTCAAAGCCGAAGCCCGTGCCGGCTGTGAAGCCGCGCCCGCCCGCGAGATCGTTGTGTCCCACCGCGAGGTAGAAATCGGTGTTGGCGTTGATGGGCGTTCGGTACGTAATTCCCAGCGCCGCGGTGGTGTTTTCATCCTTCACCTGAATGAGATCCGCCGCAAAGGTGATGGGCTTGACGGGGCTGTAAGCGAAGCCGAGGCGCGCCTCAAAAGGCACGGGATCGCGGCCGTCGTTGCCGGCAATGTCGCGCACCATCGCGCCGAATTGGAGCTCGTCGTAGGGTCTGACCAGAACGCCGGCATCGACGCCATAGCCAGTGTTCGCCGCAAGGTCTTCGTGGAGATACTTGGCGCTCAGGCCCACGGCGACGCCCTTTGTCAGCGTGCGACCAAAGCTGAGCTGGAAGGCGTTTTGCGCCACGTCCATGGTGCCAAGGAAATTCTGGCTCGCGTCGTACCGCCGAATGCCGGTAATCCCCGCGTTCACCCAGGAGAATCCAAAGACGCCGATTTCTTTGGCGCGCATGGCGGCGCTGAGAAAATTGAAGCTGCGCTCGGCCTTCATCCCCGCCGAGTACATGAGGGACGCTTCATAGGCGTGCAGCGTCACCAGCGAGGCCGGATTCCAATACGCCGCCGTGGCGTCCTCGGCCGCCGCCGTTTGCGCTGTACCCATCGCCATCGCCCGCGCTCCCACACCCATGCGCAGCCAGGGAGCCGCGTGATTACTCTGGGCGTGGGCCGACGCGGCCAACAGTGCCAGCAGCAACAGCGCGGCGCCGGCGGTTCGTTTCGGGGACATGTTCCGTCCTCCTGATCCTATCGTCATATCGATAAATGTTCGGCTTTCAACGCGTCAATCCCAGGGATGGCATGCCGCTACTGCTTACTGCGGAAGGCCACCTTTACGATGTCTTCCTTGACTCCGCCGCCCGCGCCGAGGCGTACGTGCGCGAGGTACACGCCGTTGGCCACGCGCGCGCCCGCGTTGTTCGTCCCGTTCCATTCGATCACCGTCGCTGTCGTCACCGTACCGTTGTAGAGATCCTTGACGAGCTGCCCGGCAAAGTCGAAGATGCGGATTTGCACCTGCGCGCCGCCGCCGTCGGACAGCGGCAGCCAGAAGCGCGTTTGTTCGCCCGCGTCAAACGGATTCGGGTAGTTGTAGGGAATCTGGTTGAGCAGCATCCGCCGGATTATCGAGATCGCCCGTCGTGCCCACGATGTAGGTGAAGATCGAATCCACACGGTTGCCGGCGAGGTCCGAAGGCCGCAGCAAACAGCCGGTAGCGACCGGAACGCAGCGCCGTCACGCGCAGACTTGCCGTGGCAGTGAGGCGGTTGGCGGCCAAATCAATCGACAGTTCGCCGGCCGTGGTGTCTCCGTTCGCCATTTCCAGCCGCAGGTACGATGGAGGCGGAGTCGAGTTCACTTCTTCCCTGCTCGGCAATGCCGACAATGAAGACCGGCGTGGAATTGTTGGCGAGCGTGTCGGCGGGATTGGGATCCACCGAAACGATGATGGGCGCCTGCGTATCGGTCGCCGGGCGCGTGCCGCGACACTTCGAAGTTCCATTGCACGGATTGCGGGAATTGCAGAGGCGGTCACAGACCGACAGCAATACCGTGTACTGCCCTTCGGCGAGGCTGTCGGTCCATGTGATTCCGCTCGTGCTGATGAGGTGCGTCCGGCGTCAGGTCACGCGTTTCGCCGCCTGCCATCGCCAGCCGCAGATCCACGCAGGCGGTATCGATGCCGCTGTCGCTCTCGGTTTCATCGAGACTGCTGGATACTGCATGCTCCACGCGCCGAGGCGGGACTCGGCACTGTTCCTGATTCCTGTACAGCGGTGTCCTTGCCGCCGCGCACCGGTCCGCTCTTGGGAAGCGTAAGCCGCGCCGGAACGGCCGCCGGCAATGGCGGCCATGAGCTCGCCGTCGCCGAATGTCGCGCTGATGGTAACTGGCAAGTCCAGCGGCAGAATCGCCTGCGCCGCGGGCGATACCGGTTGAATCCATGGGGCCACGGCGTCCACCGCCCACGGTTGCGCCGCATGCGCGGTCAGCCCGAGCACATTTGTCGCGGCACCGCGCATGCGCAGCTCGAGAGCGTTCGCCGCGTCCGGCAATTGATAATAACCGTTGAGCTCGAAGATCTGTCCCACGTCCAGCGGATCCGGTTGCACGACACCGAGAGTGAACGGCGCATTGGGCACGAGCGTATCGATACAGAGGCCGCTCTGGCAGGCGGCGACGCGGAGGATGTCGACGCGCAGCCCGTCGCGGGCGATGTTCACGCTGTCGGTTTCGCGCACGGTGGCCAGCAGGCGCAGCGGATGCCCCGGGCTCCAGTAAGCCCTCCCGGCCGCACACCGTATCCATCGCCACCGGCATGAAGCCGATCTCCGGCGCTGCGCCCACGACCCTGAAGGTCCACGAGACCACCGCGGCGTTGCCGACACAATCCTGCACGCGAGCGCTGAGGGTGTTGCGTCCGGCCGCCTGGCCCACGGGCAAGTATGACGCGCGGCGTGCGCGTTGTCAAGCTCGGCAAACTGCGTCAGGGGTATCGTCTCGCCGCCGGGGGTGAGCAGCGTACAGCTGCACGCTGGCGGTATCGACTCCCGAGCCGTCAAGGCTGTTTGCGCCATGGTCCGTCTTGGCGACGATGGCGGACAACTTTGATCGGCGATGTTCAGGTGAACCGGACGTTTGCGATCCGCATCCTCGCGGTCTTGCCTGCGAGCGCCGCGGGCGCGTCATCATTAAAGAAGACGTCCACGACAATGGCGTCGTTGCGCGTGAAGACCGCGCCGTCCGCCGGTTGATGATCCGTGATCAGCGGTGCGATCGCGATCGGCCCAGTAGGCGTAGCGGGCCTGAGACGCGCCCAGCGTTGAATCTTCCGGAGTCGATTGCACGTTGAATGCGTCGACCACGAGTTCCACGCCGGTCTCGCCGTCGGGCAACGACGCCGGGCAGCGTGACCATGACGCACTCATGGAACGGGTTTGCGGGATCGACCGGCACCGGCCCCAGCAATCGCGCCCCGCCGGGCACGGCGTAGACGGTATAGCGGATGCCGTCGGTGCTTAGCGGCGCGTCCGCGATCGCATCCACGCAGAATTCAAAGTGGTTGATGGTCTCGGGATCGAACCAGAGTCCGCAGGCACGGGCCGTATCGGCAACAGTAATTACCGGGCCTGCCGCGCGCAGGAAATAATTCCAGCCAAAGCCCGCGGCAGTATTCCCAAGGCTATCGGCGATGGTCACCACAATGTGGTGTTCACCCGCCGTGTAATGCGTATCCGCCGCCGCGCCCGATGCCGGCCCGCCGAAGCGCACCAGCAGTTCGCGGACCGTTCAGAACCTGAAGATGGAAGTCAAGCGCGGCGTTGGCGGTGTCTGCGGGCACGTAAGTATGATCGTCGATTTCTAGTCTCAGCGAGGCAAGGTTCAAACCGTTTGCGCCGCTGCCGCAGGTGACAAGATCGCGTGCGAGGAATTCGATTGGTGGCCGTTCGCCAAGGGGGAGCATGGCCGTGAGGAAGTTAACCGGGTCCTCGTCGACGCGGCCATCGGTGTCGTTATCGAGGCAGTCGATGGGATCTTCATTCGCCGCACCGTCGTGGTCATCGTCCAGCGCCGCGCCCACGGGCGAAAGTGGCGTGACATGCGGCGGCTGCCCATCGATAAAATATGTCAGCGATTCGTTAGCTGTGTTGCGGAGGCAGATTTTGTTGGACGCTTCCCAGTCCGCGCAGAGCTGGTCAATCAGCTCCGGCGACTGCGCGGCAAAGAGGTGCTGCACCTGTTCCCACGGAAGAGTTATCGTCGCGTGATACCCGTTGGCAATCGCCGTCAGCGTCAGGTGCTCCGCGCCAGACGCACGGTCGCGCCATTTTCATCGGCGCAGTTCCGCAGCACGATGGCGATGGAGGCCGTGTCAAGACCCGCTTCGGCATCGACGATATCCGCAGCGAGCGTGATCTGCGTCTGCACCCAGCCGGGAGTGCTGATCACCTGCGGCGGCGTGGCATCGACGAAGAACGGTGTAGGATTCGTCTGCTGCTCGCCGACGAGGATCTGTATCGCATGCGGGCCCGCGTTCAGGCAACCGAAATATGGCGGTAGATTGGCGGCATCGGGCGCGAAGGCGAGACTGAGGACACCCGTCTCGAGGTTGTAGTCAATGGCAAATCCGGCCGCGGCCACACCATTATTGATGATGCGCAAGCTGTCGAGGACGACGTCGATGCTGCTTTGCGCGGGTACGAATTCGCCCTGCCGCAGCACCGCGAAGAACGTCGGTGTGCAGTCCGTTGTCGGCCCGCGCCCCGGCGCGTAATACGTGCTGTCGGGCGCAGTGGGGCAGGCGTTATCGCCGATGCGTACCCACGCGTCGAGGGGTTGAATGGCTGTTAAGAGTACTGCCACCACGAGCTTGTTGGGACAGGCGGTATTCAGATCCGACGCGTTCCAGCTCGTTTGCGGCGGGAAGGAGAATTCCACACTTCCAAGAGTAAGGTCGCGCAGAGTGTAAATCACGCCGCGATCATTCCACAATCCTGTCGCCGCATCGTAATATGCCGCCACAACCTGCCAGCTCTGCGGATTCGCGGGCAGGAGCGCGGGATTGAATCGCAGCCGGTATTGCGGTACGTGCAGGCCAGTGCCCAGATCCTTCGTCATCACATATTCCACCGGCGAGAGCAACGCGAACCACGGCTGCGCGGGGGGAATCCAGTGCACTGCGCCACTGTCGGCCTCGGGTTCGAACCAGAAGGGTCCCCGTGCCGGCTGCACCGTCAATGGGCACAAACACCTGCGCCTGATTGTCTTCGGAAACCAGCCAGCCGTTGGAACCTGCGGCGGCGCTCACCGCATGAATTGCCATCTGGTAACGCGTCAGCACCATGAACGTAGTGCCGCCGCGATCGACCGGCACGCTGCTGAAGACCGTCTCGCGCCCGTCCGTGCCATTCAGCACGCAGGGCTTGGTTGTAGCATCGAGCACGCCTTGGTAGAAGCGCAGGATTGCCTGACACGGGATTGACGCAGACCAGCGCGCCCGCCGTAAAGCAGTTTTGCGCGGTCGTGCCCGTTTCCAGCACGCTGAACACCCACGGCACCTGCCCGGCCGTGACCGGCACACGCACGAGGTCTTCGTTGAAGATCGCCGACGCGTTGGAATTCGTTACATCGTTGAAGAGGAAGCGCGGCGGATTCGGATCGTCGTTGTGTGACTCGTCGCTCGCCACGGCGCGGTATTCCGCTCCGGTGGGAGCGCTGTCGGCTTCGAAGGCAATCATCCACACGTGATAATCCAGCCCTGCTTCGCAGAAAAGTTCGCCGCTAACGTCGCTGCCGAGGCTCACCCAGGCGGCGCCGTTGTTCGTGGAATACTGGAAGCGCACTTCCGAAGTGAAATTGGGCTCGCAGTCGTCTGTTACGGCCCACAAGCGGTCCTGGCAGCCGAAGCCGTTGTCGGTATCGAAGCCGACGATCCACGCGCGCTGGTAAAGTTGATCGGTGATCGTCACACGGTTCAGATCCAGGCCACAATTGCCCGCCGCGTCCCAGGCCACCGCGCGCAGATCGTAAGCCGCGAAGGTTGCGCCGCCGGTGTTCCACAACGCCTGCCACGGCGCGCCGTCGGTGTCACAGCCGACGAGCGTCCAGCTTTCCGCGCTGTCGCCCGCCGCGATGCGACCCACGTAGAAGCACACGCTGTCCACCGCGCTATTGCCGCCGTTGGCAAACGGCTCGGTAACGGTAGCGATGATCGTGGCCACCTGGCCGCGCGCAATTTCCGCATTCTCCGGCGTCAGGTCACCATTCACATTGGAGATGGCCACCACCGGCGCGCAGTTGTCGACGCGCACGGAATCGTCGATGCGGAGTGTGTCTTCGTTGGACTGCGGCACCGCGTTGTCGCCGAGACGCGCACGCACGTCGATCAGACCGCACTCCAGCGCGCTCGCATTCCAATCCAGCGTCCACGAATTCGTGCTCGCGTCATAGATGCCGAAGCCCGCCAGGCGCCAGTAACTTTCGACGTCGGGATCGGCCGTCTGCTTCCATTCAAAGCGCACGGTGTCGATGTCGGTGATTCCGGCGGCGAGGTCAACTGTCAATTCGTCGGTCTGCGGTGTGGCGTCCAAGGCACAGATACCGCCGATTAAGGCATGCGATTGCGGCGACAGCGAATCCACTGTTATAATCACATGATGGTCGATGATGGCGATGCGGAAATCCTCGCCACGCGCGATCTGCGTGCCACCGATGTCCGACAACCCGACCACACCAATTTGAATCGTGTCTTCCGGCAGCGGTGACACATCCCAGCCGCTCAACGTCCACACGGTCTGGCCGAAGGCGCCTTCTACCGTACCAATCTCCGTCGTGTCGCCGTCCTGTACCCACACGAAGCGGGCGTTGTTCAGAGTTGCCGTCGCTGTGCGCGACCAGCGCAACGTTGGTGCCGTTAATGTGTGGCAGGCTGGCGGCGTCCTGGCCGCCGATGGTGTAAGAGCGCGATGCCCGCCATCTTCATCGGTGATGGTAAAGGTCGTATCGACGAGATACTGCTGCTGCGCGTCCGTTAGATCCGTCAGATGCACGAGGTCGGTGGCTACAGCGGCAAATTCGTAGGTCCAGCCCACCACGAGCTGCGGCGGGATGGTCCATTCGATCGTATACGGCTGCGTGCGCGCGGTGTCGACGGCAATCCACGCGGCGGGATTGCCGCCCGCGTGCCGGTAGAGCAGAGTGACGTAGCGCGCGGCAAAGTTGTCGGTGGCGCTGAACGCCCACCGGTACGCACGGCTGCGTTCGAGCGCCGTCACCGGCAAGCCGCCGGCCGTTACGCTGACGATATCCGCGACGGGACGTTCGTTGTCGACGTGCACCGTGAGCGTGTAAGTGGGACCGGCGCCCACGCCACTCAAGTCGCCGTCGATGTTGCCGTTGGCATCCTCGGCAAACGCACCGAGAACGTAGATACCGTTCAGCAGTTCGGTATTCCAATGACCTTCGACGGGCGAAAATGCACCCGAATCGCCAACCACGCGTTCAATCTGCGTCCACGGGCCGCTTGCGCCTTGCGCGCGCACGGCAAAGGTCACGGCGACGACGTCGGGCGCGTTGACGTACGCGGTAAGCGTTACATTGCCCGTGAGGAAGATGGCCGAGGAATCCGGCGTCTGATCCGGCCCGGCCATCAGGTCAAATGCGACCGGCGCGGTGGTATCGAGTACGCGGAAACGTTTCAGATAGAAATGATCGATCAGCCATTGCCACTTGTCTTGCCACGTGGCGCCCTGGCCGAAATTCAAAAGCTGCGAGAAGGTGAGACGGTTGCCGAGGCGGTCCGTCGTGAGCACGGCGATGTCATAGGTGACACCTGCCTGCGGCACGGCACAGGGGCCGCTCCACAGGTTCACGTCGCGTAGACTGAACGGCGCAGTGGAATCGTCGCCCAGCGCGCACCAGCTCGACGGCGCGAGCGGCTGATCGTCGGCACGCTTGATGTACCAGATCGCGCCGTAGGCGTCGTGCATCGCTGTATCGGGACATGCACCGAGTGTCAGAATCGTCTGCGGTGAAACGTCGCGCCGATCTGCGGCTCGCTCCAGTTCGCGCACGCAAGCGTATCTACATGCACGTCGGAGCGCCACACAAAAGCGCGGGCAATGGCGGCATCGACATCGATCGAGAGGATATACACCGCCGCGTCGGCCTCGCTGTTGCCGCAGCGGTCGGTGCCGATGACGCGCAGATAGACGTCACCGCGCAGATCGCCGAGCGGCCACGTGGCCTGCCAGAAGAATCGAATCCGGCAACCCGCACCACCACGGCAGGGGTGGCGTCAGTGCCGCGCAGCTCAGAGGTACACTCGGAGACGTCGTCCGTGGCGATGTCCGTCCACGCCAGCGCATCGAGGCTGTACTGGAATAGGACGTGGTCCACATTGGGGTCGCCATTGGCCGTGAAAGCATTCAGCGTGACCACAATACTTGCACCGCCGCCAATCTCCGCCACGAAATTCTGCTGATCGAAGGCCACCAGGCGGCCGTCCGGCAGCGTCAGACCCCAGAGCTGCGTGACGGGCGGCGTCGTATCGACCACGCGCACGTCAATCGTGCGGCCCGCGGCAAAGGCCATCACGGCCGCGTTTGCGTTCAGTTCGGCGTCAGCGCCCCACTCGTCGGCAGCCACCGCCACGAGATCATAGGTGACGTCGCACGCGAGGCGGCTGTGCAGGACGGCGGCATGCGGATCACACGCGGCCGGGAAGGTGACCAGGCCGCCGTCAAACCACGACACCGCAAGGTTGGCATCGCTTTGCCGCTTGGCCCACACGCGCACACGGTTGTGCGGCTGGGTGGAATCATCGGGCACCAGTCCGTCGGTCCAGTCAATATGCAGCACGGTGCTGTCGCCGCCCAGGCCCGCGTCGAGCGTATCCGGCGCGAGCGCGTTCGGCGCATGGCCGTTGATCAGCACAATCGCCGCCGTGGGAATCGCCTGATCGAGATTCACGGCAAAGCTGTCGGTGATCTGCGCCTGGCACACGGCATCGCGCACTTCCAGCCACAGCCGGTACTGGCCGGTGGGATAGACGAATGCGCCGCCGCCGGTCTGCGCGGCCGTGTTCCAGTCAAACACGAAGCTCCGTCCGGCGCTCGTCGTGGTCGTGTCGAAAATCACGGAGTCGACAACGGCGGCGGCAAACGGCGCGTCCGCGCTTTCGGCCCACAGGTAAAGGCTGCGCACGAACTGTTGCGGCCCGGGCACGCGGCCAATCACGCCGATGCCCTGCTCGCGCCCGCCAATTTCCGCCGGAATGCCGGCGATGGCTTCCATGCACCGTGATGCGCGCGTTCGCGACACAGTCCCAGCGGGTGAGGCGCAGGCTGTCCAGCGTGACAGCGGCGGGCAGCGCGGGTTCGCAGTCGATGCAGATCAGTTCCGTCACGTTGCCACTGCAATCCATCGTCACGGTCAGGCTGTCCTCGGCGGCGGTGTTGTCGGTGAAGTGCACGGTGAAATGGTAGCAGCCCATGTCGAGCCCGTGCGCTTGCCAGAAGCCGCAAAGGTTGCCGCCGAAGGTAAAGTGGAAACGGTTGGTGTCGAGCGCATCGACGGTCAGGTCTCCCAGATTCGCGGCGAAACAAACCGTCGTCACGCACGACCGTCAGCCAGGCGCGGGTCACATCAAGGCCATCAGATTCAAACGCGGCGGTGACGGAGCCCGTGGCATTGTCGAGCCGGCAGCGGTCGCCGCAGGGGCCCGTGATCGTGACCGAGGGCGCGGCCGTGGCCGTACCCGCCAGCGAAGCGCGGATGGAGGATGATGCGGAAGGTCGTGTCCTCGGCGCTGTCCCAGCGCCACGCGTCGTCGAACACGGGGTTGTTGTAACGGCCCGGATTGCCGCCCTGGTCCCACGCCGCGCGAATCACCAGCGCCACGCTGTCATAGGGCAGCGTCGCCGCCGCCGGAATGTGAATCGTTCCGGCCAGCGTGTAATATACTTCGGTGTCGCTGCGCTTGTCGACCAGCACGCTGTCGAGGTTCACCACCACGCTGTCGGGGCCGAAGCCGACGACTTTGCCGGTGCGCAGGTCAATGGGCGAAAGCTGCCAACCGCGAGTGAGCGGCCAGGCGCCGTTCAACGCGCTGTGCAGAGCCGGCTTCATTCGGGTAATCCGCCGCGTCGTAATGCACTTCCTCGTTCAGCCGCACGCGCACGCGGAAGCGGTCGCCGTCGCCGTAGCAGATGCCGCACACGGGCCGGGGCCGCAGATTCTCCACCGTCTCGGTCGTGCCGGTCAGTGTGTCCACCGGGAACACCGCTACGAAATCGGGAAGAGTGTTGTCCACGCGTAGCAGGCCGGTGATGGCCGAGCATTCGCTGCCGTCAGCGCCTTCGATCAACGTGGCGCTGACATGTACGACACCCTTCGCGCCCAGCGGCACAAGCATCAGGCTGTCGGTACCCGTGCCGTCGAACCACGTGCCATGCCAGAGATAGCGGAATTCCAGCACGTTCAGATCGAGATTCCACAGTTCCTGAAAACCGTCGTACCACGTGTTGCCGCTGACCGGGTCGGGGAACATATCCGCCAGCGCGGGATGGAACAGCCCCTTGCGGATTTCGCGGACGCGATCATCGGCAGTGGATGGCGTGCCCATATCGTTCGTAAGGCGCAGCGCCAGCGTGTCGGTGGTGTCCGCGCTGATGGCGGCAAGGTGCAGCAACAGCCGCACCCACACGCTGTCCTGCTGGCCGTCGCGGGCATGATTCAGCCGCGCGTCGTATTCGCCCGCGCCACCGGAGCCGCTGATGGAGCCCGGCGAGATCGCATTCCAGCGCGGCATCGGCGCAAACACGTCATACGGCGCGACCCGGTTGCGGAAATCACCATCGTTCAATTCGAGGCTGTCGGGATCGTAAAAGGAGAATTCCGGCGCGCGCAGGAACGCCGCGCAGCCGGTCCCGCCCACGGTCGCAAGACGGCAGGGATTGGACGGTGGCGCGTCGTAACGCGTCGGGTAGTTCGCGGCGTCATAGGCGATTACGCGAATCGCCAAGTGCCCGTCGCCAGAAACGCAGGACAGCCGCGCCGAGTCCAGTTCCCACGTGTTGAACGCGGGATCGCCGTCGATGATATCCGCCGTTACCGGCAGGCAGGCAGTCCAGACGCGCAAGCTGCCGCTGTTCTCGAATGTTGTCAGGAGCGCCGAATCCGCAACCGCCGCGATGCCATGCACGCAGCTCCAGTCGACAAGTACGGAGGCCGCCGTAGAATCCGTGACCACGCGCACGCATAAATCCTGACCGATGGCAAAATCCGCGCGGCAGACGTTGCCCGCGTCCACGAACTGCGCGACGGTGATGTCCGGGCCCGCGCCGCTGAGCCACAGGTTGATGCCCGGTTCGCGGTAGACATTTCCCGCCGGATCCTTGACTTCCAGCGTCAGCCGGTACAGGCCGTCGGGCAGATAGCCACTGGCGAAGCGATGGCCGAAGTTGAAACTGATCTGCGGGCTGTTGATGTCGTTGGCCGTGAACGCAAGCGGCGTCCAGCCGCCGGAAGACACGCCAATTGCCGCGTGCGTACTACTGAAGAAAAAGACGCTGTCGGCGCCCGGCGTCCACGCGTCCGCGCCCCCGGGAATCAGCAGCGAATCCACGCGCACGCGGTACTCCAGTGCGCGCTCCTGCAGGCAAACATCCGCCAGGCCCTGTGTAAAATTCCGCTGTGTGCGGAAGCGCAACCGGGGATCGGCGAGCACGCCATTCGGTCCCGCCCATTCATAGGTGGCGAGCGACCCGAACGCCGGTCCCGCCGGTAACGGCGTGACAAAATGCAGCGTATCGCCCGGTGAACTCGCACGCGGCGGACAGAGATCCGCTACCGTCTGTATTTGGTTCAGGTTCGTGTAGTTCTCGTCGATGTCCGTCGAGAGATCGTGGTCCGCGCGGATGATGCGATTGTTGCCCGCCGCGTCCATCCAGCGTTCCAGCGAAACACCCAGCAACAGGCCGTAGTCGCAATTCCAGAACGCGGGATCGGCGGACAGATCCGCATCGCCCGCACCAGAGCCCTGCTTACCGTACCAGATGAAGCGCACGCTCTGTGTCGTGTCGTCAATGGCGCCGTAGAATTCCCACGGCACGGCATGAACTGCGCTCGCGGGCGCGCCCGGATGAACATAGTCCGGCGCGGCCACAACCGCTCCCGTGGTGCCGTCCGGATCCTCATCCGGCGCGGTACGAATGCCGAAGCCGATCAGGTAGACTTTGTCGAAGACGTGAAGAGCGTCATCTTGCGTTGTAAGCCGTGTCGACTTTATCCTTGAACCAGAAAGTCGAGTCGGGCGAAAGATTCGTGTAAAGTGAGTGTCCCGGCGAGAAGCGCGCGCCGCAGGTTTCGTAATAAATGTCCGAGCCAAGTTCCGCCGGCGGCGGCACGTTGTCGAGGCAGACGCCACCCGGCACGATGCCGCGGTTCGAGCGGTTGCCCGCGTCGTCGAGTCCCCAGGCGTAAATCGTGTCCGCCGCGGCCAGCGCCTCGGCGATGCAGAACTGCATGCTGTCGGGCCACGCCGTCGCGTTGAAAGGAATATCCATATACAGCGTATCGTTCGTCAAGGCGCTGAAGGCGCGTCCCACCCACAGATGCGCCAGCGTGTCGTTGCCCGCCGTTTGCAGGCCCATCGCCGCCGCGTTGACGGGGAAGCGCCGCTGCGCGCCCGAATACAACAGCGAATCCAGAAAATCGTCAAACCACACCGCGAGGTGCGCCGCGTCGTCGTTCAGCCGATGGCCGCCCACACTCGCGCCGCCGTCGCACGCCCCCACGGTCCGCCAGAAGATGCGCAGCGTATCGTTGCGTCCCGCCAGAGATGGATTGTCGATGTAATTGCCGTTGATGATCGTGCTGCCGAGGATGCAGCCCGCCGCAATCGCCGGCGGCGCATTGTCGAGCGCCACGCTGAGCGAGCACACACGCACGGTGGTCACCGTGCCCGCGCTGTCGGCCGGATTCCACGCCGTGCGCGTGACCGGCAGCCACGTGAGCACGTCGTTTTCGGCCAGCGCCACAGGCCGCACGGTCACACTGCTCCCCGTGAGCACACGTTGATCGCCCGCCACGCCCGTAAGCGTGCGCAGGTCAATGGTGTACACGTCCTGCAGCACGGCCTCGGTGTCGACGTCGGTGTATTCCCACGACAGCAGATCGCCGATGGCGAGCGTGCCGTCGAGAAAACCGTTCTGTTCCACGGGATGCAACACGCCGCAGGGTTGCGCCCAAACAGCGCGCAGGGGCAACAGGCACAGTGCCAGCGCGATTATCGCCCACACATAAAGCGTTCTGGGCCTCATGGTGTGGTTCTCCGGATATTGGGAATATGCGTTTTGACGATAGATGGGCAAGCGCAGCCGGGCGCGTGTGGAAACGCGCGGCGAGACTTGGGCGGCGGGAAGGAAAGCAGTGTGGAGGGACATGAAATGGAAGTTCGCCCGGACGCGCAGAGTCCGGGTCCGTGAAGAGAAGTGCGGGGATAGAAAAGACAAAAACTTCCGAAGCAGCGTCAACGGAGCGTCGCGCGACTACCCGGAAGTTTTTTTGCTTGCAGCCGATTTCACCCTGAAGGCTGTAATGATGGCAAGACCCGATTTCATGGAATCTCAATCGCTGAAAGTGCTTTTAAGATACCGATTTCCATGCAGGTTGTCAAGGAAAAGCCGAAATCTGGCGGCGAATGACCGATGTTAGTCGATACCCGTCCCTATTATTTGGATGTGCTGGCCAACAGTAGCGTCCGGACGATTTTCGCCGCGACAATTGACGAGACCTGCGACGCGTCATAGGCTGGTGCCAATTCCATCACGTCCCAGCCGACCATGTGGCAGCCGGACAGGCCGATCAGCCAGTTCTGCAGGGTTTGGAAGGACACGCCGCCCGGTTCGGGGGTGCCGGTGCCGGGAAATACGGACGGGTCCAGCACGTCCAGATCGACGGTCACATAGAGCAGGCCGCTCCCCCACCCAGCGGCGGATTTCGGCGGGGGAAGTATTCGGCTCCCCGGAGATTGCCACGCTTGGCCAGCGGCGGCAAACTCGTCGCGCGTGCCCGATCGCGGACCGATTTGCAGCATGCGCTGCGGGTCGAGAAATTCTGTGACCTTGCGCATCACGCTGGCGTGGCTGAGTTCCACACCCAGATAGTCCGTGCGCATGTCCATGTGGGCGTCAAAGTGGACGATGCAGAGGTCCGGATGGCGCTCGTGGACGGCCTGGATGATCGGCAAGGAGAGCAGATGTTCGCCGCCCAATCCGGCCGGGATCTGCCCGTTCGCCACGACGCGCGTCACAAAGCGATAGATGGTGTCAAGGGTGATCCGCGAATCGCCCGGCGGCAGCAGTAGATCGCCCATGTCGGCATAGGCGATGTCTTCAAGGTCGCGCTGCATCTGCGGGCAATACGTTTCCAGTACATCCGACACCTGCCGGATCGCCATCGGTCCGAACCGCGCGCCGGGGCGGAAGGAGGTGGTGCTGTCAAACGGCATGCCGAACAACACCACCCGCGCGCCTTCCATCTTCCGTCTGCGCCCCGATGAACGGGGTACCCTTAAGCAAAGTCACATCAGCGGCCATTACAGATCTCCGCGTAAGCTCTTGTAGGGACATGGCTTGCCATGTCCTCCGCTATCGTAGGGGCGGACCCATGTGTCCGCCCGCTCACCGCACCAGTAGCACCTTCCGCGTCAGCGCCCTCTCTCGCTGCGGCGAGGCGCACGAAATACACGCCGGAGGCCACCGCGCTCGCATTCCAAGCCACGTGCTGTTCGCCGGCACGCAACAACTCGATCCACGAGCATCGCCACCTCGCGCCCCGTCACGTCAAACACCTTCAGCGAAACGTGCGAGGAGTGCGGCAGCGCGTAACGGATTTCGGTGGTGCTGTTGAAGGGGTTGGGAAAGACGGTCACTTCCAATTTGTCCGGCAGCGGAGATCGCGACTCCTCCACGCCCACTTGCAGCAGCGGATCACCGGCAATGATGATCGCCCGCCCGCGCATGCCGTTGACCTGCCGCGAGCCCAGCAGCAGGTCGTCGATCCCATCGCCGTTCACATCGCCCACGCCCGCCGCATCGGAAAACCCCAGCACGTTTAACGGCGGACCATCGCCATCCAGAATGACGGCGGGGGCTTGCGGCGGCAGCGGGTGCCCGAGCCGAGAGGGCGCACAGCCCATTCCAGTACCAGCCGCTACAGGTTTCGGAAATCTTCACGAAATCATTGTAACCGTCGTGGTTGAAATCGCCGATACTCCGGACCTGGCTTCCGCCGCCCCCAGCGCAGGGATCGGCAAAGAAGTAATCAGGATCGTCATGCACCCGCTCCGCGCCCCAGCCCAGCGCCAATCCTTGAGAGGCAGTGGCCAACAACTTATCGCGGCCGTCTCCGTTCAAGTCATTGACAATCGCCACCGCGTCCAGATAATCCTCGCCCGAGTTGTCGCCATAAATCGTGTAGGTCACGTTGGTATCTGGCACCACCCCACCGTGAAAGACCCATAGGTAGACAATACCGGGGGTCCAGGTTTCGGAAAGCCAGTCGCTGTAGCCGTCGCCATTCAGATCTCCATGGCCCCTCATCGCCGCTTCTGGCTCGCTCCCATGGCCAAGCCATGTCCAATCTACGAGCGTGTCCATGGGGTTGCCGCCGAAGTACACCTGCGCCACATCGGTCATGTAATCTTCGCTGTAAATGTCATCGCAGCCATCGCCGTTAATATCGCCCAGTGGGCGGAGACGAACTTCATGGGCCGGAGGATTGCGCGGTGTGCGAAGGATCACGTCCGGCAGAGTGTCGGCGGCCGGGCCGCCAAAATAGATTTCCCAGCGCACCGTCCGAAACGGTGTCTCCGTGGCCACATACCAATCAGTATATCCATCCCCGTTCACGTCACCGAAACTGCCGCCGTAGTAGAAGCGGTAGCCGGTGCTATCCCAGCGAAAGGACATGTACGGCGTTGGGGCCGGCGGGTTGCCGCCGTGGAACAGTTCTACCCGCGAGGTATTACCGTAGCCGGAGACGCCGAAGTCCGCAAAGCCGTCCGCGTTCTGGTCGCCCAGCGCAAAGACCTGCAAGCCATACCAGGCGTCAGCTAACGTTCCGGGGCGCTCCCATATTATCGTAGGTTGCCATTGGGCAAAGAGCAGCGATGGTAGCAGGCAGGCGAGCAGCAGACGAAGCACGGCGCCTCCAGAGTTACGCTGAGATCGAATTGCAATCCGCGGCCTTCACGTCACAATCTTTCCTAGCGGCGGCCTCTGGCCGTCATCGGTTCCGAATTCCCGAGACGGGCGGAGCCCAACGTTAGGAAATTGGAGTACTGGTTCACGCGCGGGATAAGGAAGTCCCGCGCGGCGTTCCAGGGTGATTCACCACCACGACTTTATTATTTCTAGCGGCGGCCTTCTGGCCGTCATTGGCTCCGAAAATTCAGAGACGGGCGGAGCCCGCCGCTAGGATATTGGGGAGCATTAATCCTTGTAGAAAAACGCGGGGACCGCGAACGCGCCGGATTGGTGCGCGGGGGTGTAGTAGCGTGTGGTCTTGGCGATCTCCGCCTGGCGTGCGGCATCAAAACTCGTGCGCGGGTCGATCTTGTCGGAGGCAATCACGAAGCCCCAGGTGCCCGTGGGGTACGTGGGAATCGACGAGACATACGGGAGGACCGTGCCGAACTGGCGGCCGAGGCGCTTGACCACGTCGCGGGCGGTGTCGGCGTGGATCCAAAGGCTCTCGCACTGCGTCGTGAAGATGCCGTCGCCGCGCAGGGCTTTCTTCGCCGCCACGAAATACGGATCCTCGAACAGCACCACACCGGGGCCCACGGGATCGGTGGAATCACTGAGGATCACGTCGAATTCACCGGGATGATCTTTCAGATACTGCGCGCCGTCGCCGATGGCCAGTTCCACGCGCGGATCGTCCAATGCCTTGGAAATCGACGGCAGGTACTTCTTCGAGACCGTGATCACGTCTTCGTCGATCTCGGCCAGCACCACGCGCTCGACGGTGGAGTGCTTCAGCACCTCGCGCACCGTGCCGCCGTCTCCCCCGCCTACCACGCACACCGCGCGCGGCTTGGGATGCGCCAGCATGGCGGGATGCACGAGCATTTCATGATAGCCGACTTCGTCGACTTCGGTGGTCATCACCGCGCCTTCGAGCACTAGCATCCGCCCGAATTGCACCGTCTGGACAATCGCCACGTCCTGAAATTGCGAGCGTTTGTGATACAGGACGCCGGTGATTCGCCAGCCGGCCTGAATGTCGCCGAAGGTCTCCTTGAACCAGGTTTCCATGCGCGCTTTTATTCCCTTGGGTTTCGTGTGTGAATGCGTCCGGAGACAGAAAGCCCGCCAAGGTTATTACACGCCAGCGGGCTTTGCTGAGAATCTATCGCCAATAATGTTGTGCGGTCTCAGGTCCAGAGAACCACCGCCGCCACGGCCGAGCCAATGTGCTTAACCGTGCCCGAAGCCGAAGCTACGCGGACCCCGGCCAATGTGTAGCCCCGCATGCGGAAGGCTTCTTCCACCTTGGCCACCACTTCCTTGCGGCATTGCTCTTCCGGCCCCTGGATGTGATGTTCCATGATCACGCCGGGCAATGTGGGGTCGTCGGGAATTCCCGCCGCCACCGCCGCCGATACCACCGTGCCCGGCACGTCCGAGGCTTCCTCCGCAAAGGCGGTGGGCACCAGCGAGCCGTAGGGCAGCTTGGGTGAAGGGGTAATTTCCACCGCCGCTGGCGGCAGAATCGAGCTGATGCGCATCAGGTTCACGTTGCCGATCCCCGCCTGCATCAGCGCATTGTCAAATGCGTTCAGTTCCGTCAAGCCTTCGGCAAAGCCGGCCGCAAGAAAAAACTTGTCCGGTCGGGCAATGACCATTAGGCCTCCACCAGCAGCGCGTCCGGTTTGTGCCGGAGCTGGGCCGACCCGCCGTTCACATCGAGAATGCCGCGCTTCATTTCGAAGGCGGTAAAGGTGGTCGCGCCGAGCTTCTCCTTCAGGTACTCGAAGGCCACATCGGGGCTGACATCGTCGCCGCACGTAAAGAGGTCCACCGCCGCGTAGCCATACTCGGGCCACGTGTGAATCGCCAGATGCGATTCGGCGATGACGACCACGCCGGAAACCCCGTGCGGGTTGAAGAGATGAAACGCCTCCTGCACCACCGTGGCTCCGCTCTTCGATCGCCGCCGCGCGCATCGAGCGCTTGACGAACGCCACGTCGTTCAGGACATCGGGATTACAGCCGTAGTACTCGACTACGATCTGACGACCCAGAGCCTTCATTTCACAGTCTCCTTAAAGCGTGAAGGTGAAGGTCGTACACCGCCCGCAAGCTAAAACATGGGCGGCGTCGTAACCCAAAGAAATTCCACCGGTCTCCGGCTGCTGTTCTCGAGAATGTGCTCGCGTTCGCCGGAATAATAGAAACTGTCCCCGCCGCGCGCGACATAAATTTCCCCGCCGAAGCGGAGCGTCAGATTGCCGCGGAGGATGTAACCGAACGCCTCTCCCTGGAACGGCTTCACGGGATCGGTCTGCTGGCCGGGCTGAAGGGTCACGTAGGCCGCTTCCATTTCGCGGTTGGTGCCCCCCGGAATCAGCAGTTCGAACCGTTCCGCCCCAGTATCCTCAAGGCCCGTGCGTTCGTGGGCGCTGTACACCACCTTTTCGGGAGCCGTCTCCCGGAAGAAATCCGTGACTTTAACATTCAGGACCGTCAGGATCTGCAGCAGGCTATCCACGGAGATGCTGGTCTGGTCCCGCTCGAGCTGCGAGATGAAACCCTTTGTAAGGTCCGCCCGGTCGGCAAGCTCCTCCTGGGTCAGGTTGCTTGCGAGGCGAAGGTTTCTTATGCGCTCGCCAATCTTCAAAAAGTCCCAGTCAAGTTTATTAAACCCGGCGTATAGTATAATGAGCGGCAAATATACATAAAAGTTCCCCACTTGTCAAGTAAAAAGTTATCCACAATTGCTAAGTTCATACAAAATATAGCCAAAGTGGAGATCGTATATTAAACTTCCAAGCCACCTTTGCTAAACCGGCGGTTCCAAAGGCCCGCCCGTCCCGAGCGTGCCAATCGCTTTGACCCCGAGCAAAATCCCGTCAATTTTGGAGCCTTGATGGTAGACCTAAGTGAAATTTTGAAGAAACAGGGATTTGTTGAACGGAGGGATGTTTGAGGGACAAAAAGAACGGCTTGGATCAATCCGAGCCGCTGGCAGTGCCGGGCAGGAGACCCAGTCGCCGTGCCTCTCCTTCGGGGAGTCGGACCCGCAGCAGCAGCCGGTTGTCGTCGTGGCTTTGTTTGAGGATCTCCCCGACGCGGTGCAGTTCGGAGATTAAGAGGCCATCGCTGGCAGGGATGGCCAATTCAAGTTCAACCAAGTCCTTGGCATGCGCGGCCCGCATCCGCTCCCGCAGGAGGTCGAGACCGGTGCCCTGACGGGCGCTGATGAACACCGCTTCGGGATATTCCTGGGTGGCCCAGCGCAGCGGGAGGTCATCCTCGAGGGCGTCGATTTTGTTGAAGACGAGAATTTGCGGGATCGCCGCGAGGCCCATTTCCGCGAGGATCTTCTCCACCTCTACCATCTGGTCGCGCACCGACGGCGAGGCGAGGTCGACGAGGTGCAGAATGCAGTCGGCCTCGCGAATTTCGGCCAGCGTCGAGCGGAAGCTCGCCACCAGTCCCGTGGGCAGCTTGCGGATGAATCCGACCGTGTCCGTCAGCAATGCCTTGGCGCGCGGACCAAGCTGCAAGGCGCGGGTGGTGGAATCCAGTGTCGCGAAGAGCAGATTCTCCTCGTACACTCCGGCCTGCGTCAGCGCGTTCATGAGCGTGCTCTTGCCGGCGTTCGTGTAGCCCGCGATGGCAAAGCGAAAAATGCCCGTGCGGTTGGCGCGCTGCGTATCGTGGACGCGTTCGATGTGCGCCAGGTCCTGTTCCAGCAGGCGAATGCGTGTGCGGATCATGCGGCGGTCGGTTTCGATCTGCGTTTCACCGGGACCGCGCATGCCGATACCGCCCTGCTGCCGTTCGAGGTGCGTCCAGGCGCGCGTCAGGCGCGTCAGGTTATAGCGGAGCTGCGCCAGTTCCACCTGCGTTTTCGCTTCGCGGGTGCGGGCGCGGCGGGCGAAGATGTCGAGGATCAGACCGGTGCGGTCGATGACGCGCTTGCCGAAGGCCTTTTCGAGATTGCGGACCTGCGCGGGCGCAAGGTCTTCGTCAAAGATGACGATGTCCGCCTTCGTTTCCTCCACGATCTGCGCCAGTTCGGCAACCTTGCCTTTGCCCACCAGCGTGGCCGGGTCGGCCTTGCCGCGCTTGGCGAGTTCTTTGGAAACGACACGCGCACCCGCGGTCTGAGCCAGCATGTCGAGTTCGGCCATGTATTCTTCGGCCAGCGACCCGGCCATGCGGTCCCAGATCACGCCCACCAGCAGCGCGCGTTCCGCGCCGTCGGCTTCGCCGGTATCTGGCGATTTCCTCCCGCTGGCGGCGGAAGGGCGCGCGGTCGATGGCCGCGAATTTCACTTTATCGGTGGAAGCCAGTCCGGTTTTTTTCATTCCGCCTCGGGTATTGTTCGCTTCGCCTCGTTCCAGAGCGCGTCCATTTCATCGAGCGTCGTATCGTGCAGAGCTTTGCCCTGCTGCGCGAGTTGGTCTTCGATGTAGGCGAAGCGGCGCGTGAATTTTGCGATTGTGCCGCGCAGTGCGTCCTCGGGACTGACTTGCAGCTTGCGCGCGAGGTTGACCATGCTGAAAAGCATGTCGCCGATCTCGTCCTCGATGGCGCGGGCGTCGCCGCGTTCAACTTCGACGCGCAGTTCGGCCAGCTCTTCGTCGATCTTCCCCCAGATGGGAGCGATGTCGGGCCAGTCGAAACCCACGCCCGCGGCCTTTTCCTGCACGCGGAAGGCGCGGTTCAGGGCGGGCTGCGCCTGCGGCACGCCTTCCAGCAGGCGCGGCTTGTGATCCTCGTTCAGCTTGATCTTTTCCCACTGCCGTTCGACGTGGCGCGCGCCCGTCACCACCGCGTCGCCGAAGACGTGCGGGTGGCGGCGGATCAGCTTCTCGTTGATGGAGGCGATCACCTCCGCCGCCGTGAACAGGCCTTCTTCCTCCGCGATCTGCGTGTGGAAGACGATGTGCAGCAGCACGTCGCCGAGCTCCTTCTTCAGCTCGCCGTAGGCGTCGCGGTCGATGCTCTCGAGGACTTCGTACATCTCCTCGATCATGTACGGGCGCAGGCTGCGGTGCGTCTGCTCGCGGTCCCACGGGCAGCCGTCGGGCGCGCGCAGGCGGCGCATGATTTCGAGCAGCCGGGCGAACTCGGCGGGGGCGGTATCGGGTGTGGACAAGGGGGATCCGGGATAAATGAAAATGAGAAAACGAGTACGAGTCCCCAAGGCACCGGACGAGCCGGGTTGGGCATGGACGGAACAAACGCCGGCGCACAAACAAAAACCCGGCCGGAATCTGGATTCAATATCCCCGCGGGAGCCGCTTGGAGAGCGCGTAGACCATAATGCGGATTTCGGGCCGGACCTGTAACTGCAACAAATCCCAGCCACGAAAAACCGGCGAACCTCACAGCGAGGCGCGCCGGTCATCGCATCAGGGACGCCAGGAATCAAACGTAGCGCAGCAGCACGTCGTAGCGCTCGGCGAGGGTCTTTCTGCGCATCGAGCGCGATGAAGACGTTGTAGAAATCGTTGCCCTCTTCGGTGTCGAGCGAGATCCGCAGCGGCGCCTGTGTGGCGGCGCTGAGGCCCGCGGTGTAGGGACTGAAGCCGGGCGTCAGGTCCACCAGCACGTCGGCTTCGAGATCGCGAGCCTTGCGGCGCACGGATTCCTTGGGAAAGCCGAGCCAGTTCTCCGGCGCATAGTCGAAGCAGCAGAGTTTGAGGCCCCAGTCGTTGGAGATCCACGTGCGGAAATTCTCGCGCACGAGCACAGTCGCGGTGTACGGATTCATGCGCTCGATGAGCGGCACGAGAATCGGCAGGGCCACGTCGAAATCGTGAAACTCAGGCGGCAGCACCACGGCCAGATGCTGCGGGCGCAATCCGGCGCGGGGAATGGCAATTTTGCCCTGGGGCTTGCCCTGCCGCAGCGACCAGTAGAGGCCGCACAGGCGACGGCGCAGTTGTTCCTTGAAGGTCATGCTGCGGATTCCGCATGGCGCCTCGCCGCGGCGGACGATGCGCACGCGGCCCAGCCGGTGCGCTTCGACTTCCTCGACGATGAAGGTGTAATTGTGAAATTCGATGGAGGCGCTGACTTCGGGAAAATCGCCGATCTCGGCGAGCAGGAAAGCCGCCCAGCGTTTCGAAATCCTGATCGACGGGCAGCACGTCGTCGTCGAGCACGTTGTTGATCGTTTCCGACGTCCACGCGGGCGTCGGCGACGACGGTGTTGTCGTCGAGGCGCGTCCAGAGCGGGCTTTCGGTGTCGTGCTCGTCCTGGATCTTCGCCCACGATTTCCTCGATCACGTCTTCCAGCGTCACCAGGCCGGCGGTGCCGCCGTACTCGTCGACGGCGATGGTCATGTGCAGCCGCTGATCCTGGAACTGCTTCAAGAGTTCGCTGATGAGCTTGGTTTCGGGGACGAAATTCGGCTTGCGCAGGATCGCGCGGAGCACAAAATTCTGATCGAAGGGGAAATGCAGCAGCAGATCTTTCGTGTGCAGGATGCCGACGATGTTGTCGATGGAGCCGTCGTAGATCGGCAGCCGCGTGTGCTGCGAACTGTGAATCAGATCCAGCACGCCGGAGAGCGGCGTCCGCACGTCGAGACAGACCATGTCGGTGCGCGGCACCATGATTTCGCGCACGGTGGTGTCGCCGAACTCGAAAATCGAATGGATCAGTTCCTTCTCCGACTTCTCGAGCGCGCCGTGTTCCTCGCCGACCTCGACAAGGGTCTTGATCTCCTCTTCCGATACCCACAGGCGGCGGCGTTCCACACCCAGCGCCCGGGCCACGACATCGGTGAACGGCAGCAGAATGCGGTGCAGCGGCGTCAACAGCCAGCCGAGCGCGATGACCGGCCGGGCTGACGTTCAGCGACCAGCGCAGCGGATCGCGCACCGCCGTGAGCTTGGGCATCACCTCGCCCAGCGTGAGGATGAGCAGCGTGACGACCAACACCTGCACGACGATAACCAGCCACCTCACGTGGCCGCTGTCACCCAGCGCCTGGCCGGTGACAAAGGCGGCAATCGTGGCGGCGGCAATATTCACCAGGGTGTTGCCGCTGAGCAGCACGATCAGCAGGCGGCGCGGATCGCGCAGCAATGCCGAGAGCCGCCGGGCTTCGGAATCGCGACGCTCTGAAAGCTCGTCGATCTGCGCGCGGGTGAGCGAGAACAGCGCGGTCTCGGCAGCGGAGAAAAAGGCCGAGAGCGCCACGAGCAGGAAGAAGGCGAGACCGCCCCAGAACAGGGATGAAGCCATGCTCATCGACGCGCTCCCCCTGCCCCCAGCGAACGGTCTTCGAGCGTCCGCATTTTCGCGCGCTGGGCCTCCGTGCGGTCGTTAAAACCCGCGAGGTGCAGCACGCCGTGTACGGCGAGACGCGCGGTTTCGAGATACAGTGGCACACGGTAGTCGGCGGCCTGACGGCGGGCCTGATCGATACAGATATACACGTCGCCGTCGACGCGGCGCGCGGACCGCTCCGAGAGATCAAACGTCAACACGTCGGTAGTTCCACGGATAGCCATGTACGTCCGATGCAGGCGCGCCATTTCGCGGTCGCCCACGACCACGAAATTGATCTGCCCGATGTTTCCGGAAATGTGTTTCGCGGCGTGACGCGCGCAGGCGAGCAGAAAGTGTTTGCGGAAGCGCGCGCGGGGAACCTGCGAATGCACGGCCAGGATTCCACCGGCACGCCTGCGTGCGGGAGGGTGATCAGTCATGCGCGGGCGCGTCTCCCTCGATTTCCGGCGGCGCGGCGGCGGCCGGAGTGTCCATGTGCGGTCGATCCTGCTGCCGGTTGTTGTAGTCCTCGTACGCGCCGATGATTTTCGCCACCAGCGGATGGCGGACGACGTCCCCCTGGTCGAAATAGACAAAGCGCACGCCTTCGATATCGCGCAGGATTTCGTGAATCGAGAGCAGTCCGCTGGCGGAGCGCGGCGTGAGGTCGATCTGTGTCATGTCGCCGGTGACGACGGCCTGGGAGTTCTCGCCCAGGCGCGTCAGAAACATCTTCATCTGCAGGGTCGTCGTGTTCTGGGCTTCGTCCAGAATCACGAACGCGTTTTCCAGCGTGCGGCCGCGCATGAAGGCCAGCGGCGCGATTTCGATGGCGCTGCGGTCAAAAAACTTGCGCAGCCGCTCGGCGGGCAGCAGTTTCATCAGCGCGTCGTACAGCGGACGGAAATAGGGATCGACCTTCTCATTGATATCGCCGGGCAGAAAGCCAAGGTTTTCACCGGCTTCCACTACCGGGCGCGTGAGGATGATCTTATCGTACTTGCCCGCAAGGAACTGCGACACGGCCACGAGCACCGCCAGAAACGTCTTGCCCGTGCCGGCGGGGCCGATGCCGAAGGTGATATCGTAATTCTGGATCGTCCGGCAGTAGGCTTCCTGCCCGCGGCTGCGCGGGCCGAAGGTGCGGTCGCCCGCGCGAAACGAACACGCGCCGTCGTCGTCCGTGGGCGGTTCCAGTTGCACGGCACTCCCTTGAAAGCGGAGAATGGTATCGATGTCCATGGGCGACATGGTGCCCTTGCGGCGGGTGCGGCCAATCATCTCAGTCAGCACACCCACGGCTTGCGTGTTATCGACCTGCGAACCGCGGATCAGTATCTTTTCGCGGCGCGCCGTAATGCGCGAGCCTAAAAATCGTTGGACGTAGTGCAGATTCGCGTCACCCGGTCCGAGCAGCGGGCGCAGCACCCCTTCCTCGACCGGGATCTCGACAATTTCCGACGCGTCTTCAGGCACGGCCGGAAGTGGTTGCGAACGAGTTGGCAGTTTATAATCCCTTCGACTAAAGCGTAAACAAGAAATGCCTCCGCACCCGTGAGAAACCTCGCAGGGACAGAGGCGAAATCACGAACATTAGATTGAGGCGGCGGAAGGATAAGGCGTTCGCCACACGCTCCTGCATGAACAACCCGCGTTTAAACCGATACCCATCCGATAAAATAGCAATAAACGGATGGTAAGTCAAGGCGCTATCTATAAAACGTTGCAAGCGGCGCTCAGGATTCCGGGGAAACTTGCCGAATGTGCAAATCCGTCAAGAGCTGCGGATTGACCGGCGACGGGCAGCCATCCATCAGCGACTGGGCCAGATTGGTCTTCGGGAAGGCGATGACATCGCGGATCGAAGCCGCCGGTCAGACACATGATCGTGCGGTCGAGGCCGATGGCTAAACCGCCCATCGGCGGGGCTCCGTAGCGCAAAGCCTCGAGCAGGAAACCGAAACGAAGCTCTGCTTCCTCATCCGATATCTTCAGCATTTTAAAGACTTTAGCCTGCTGTACGGGATCGTGGATACGGATCGACCCGGAGATCAGCTCGCTGCCGTTCATCACGAGGTCATACGAAGTAGAGCGCACATTCCACGGTTCTGTTTCCAGCAGATGATCATCCTCCGGCATCCAACCCGTGAAGGGATGGTGAGATGGGAAGCACTCGCCGGTTTCCTCATCCTGCTCGAACAGCGGGAAGTCGACGACCCAGAAGAGCGATGGATTTTCGTGCGAGTTCGGATCATACAGCTTGAAATGATCCGCCAAGCTTCCGCCGCAGAACGCCTAAACCCTTTAGAATTGAAGACTTTTTGCCCACGGCGAGGAGCATTAAATCGCCCGGCTTTGCGCCCATTTGATTGGCGACGGCCTTAAGGGTCTCGTCGGCGACTTTTCCGGCCAGAGCGCCGGCAAATCCATCGGGCGTAACCTTCACAGACAGAACACCTTGCAGACCCGAGGCGCGGGCGAGGTCTTCCACTTCGCCGATTTCCTTGCGCGACAGCCCGGCTTTGCCTTCTACACAGAGGCCAATGACCACGCCGCCTTCGGCCAGAGCGGCGGAAATGATGCGGAAATCGGTAACTTGTAACCTATCTGTCACGTTATGGAAGGGCAATCCGTACCGTAAATCGGGTTTGTCGCTGCCGTAGGTTTCCATGACATGTTTGTAGGAAAGTCGTGGCAGCGGCGTTTTCAGTTCAGTGTCCCCATCCGGCCCGGAGAATCTTTGTAAACAGCCGTTCGGCGGTGCCAAAGATCGTATCGCGGTCGGGGAAGCTGATCTCGACGTCCACTTGCGTGAACTCGGGCTGGCGGTCGGAGCGCAAGTCTTCGTCGCGGAAGCAGCGGACAATCTGGAAATAACGGTCCATTCCGGCAATCATCAGAATCTGCTTGTAGATCTGCGGCGATTGCGGCAGCGCATAAAATTGCCCAGGAAAAATACGGCTGGGAACGAGATAATCGCGTGCCCCTTCCGGCGTACTCTTCACGAGGAACGGCGTTTCAATTTCCAGAAAGCCTTCGCCGGAGAAATGCTCGCGGACGATCGCCGCGACTTTATGCCGAAGCACAAGAGTTTCCTGCATTTCGGGGCGGCGTAAATCGAGGTAGCGGTACTTGAGGCGCAGCTCTTCGGTGGCTTTGGCGGCATCGTCCAGTTGGAACGGCAGCGGCAGGCAGCGGTTAAGGACATTCAATGCCGTCACTTGCACCTCCACCTCGCCGGTGGACCGCTCGGCATTGACCATTCCCTCCGGGCGTGCGCGGACTACGCCGTCGAGTTCGATCACCCATTCCGCATGGAGTTCGTGCGCCAGGGCGGCGACAGTTGGAGTTTCTTCGGGATGGACAACGGCCTGCGTCTTGCCGTAGCGGTCGCGGAGATCGATGAAGATCAGGCCGCCGAAATCGCGGCTGCGCGCCACCCAGCCTTGCAGGTGAACGGTTTTGCCAACATCGGATTTGCGGAGTTCACCGCAGGTGTGAGTGCGACGCGTCATAGGGAGAGGTTCGGAATGTTATGGATTCGTGATATAGTCAATGTGGTTAGTGGGAGTCGAAACAAAGCAAACTCCCACCCCCCCGTGCCCCCCCGCCAGCGGGGAGGGAAACAAGCAACAGCACCGCCCGGGAGCGGTGCTGTGTGTCTCTGCCCGCCGGGGGCAGGGGGAATATGGGAATTTCTCCCTTAATAATCAAGGCTTGCGGCGGCTGGCGGAGGGTAGCTCGTCGGGATTGCCGTAGGTTTTCGGATCCAGCTTGGCGAGGCGGGCGGCAAGTTGGGCATTGAACGGGTGATCCACGTCGTGCCCGGTGGCGAACTCGTGCCAACGGACCAGGCCGGCGAATTCGGAGGAGGCGCCACGTTCCTGCAAACGCGCGAAGACGTTTGTGGAGAGCTGCCTCGGAATCGTCCTTCGGCTTGTTCAAGCGGTTGAGGCAGACCGCAAGGTTGTCCTGAAAATCGCGGCAGAGTTCCGCGTAATCATGATACGAATTGACGGTGAGACTGTCCCAGTAAGCCAGCGCGGTGGGCGGCAGGTAACTCTGCTGCAGTTGGCCATAAAGCTGCAGGAGCGCGCTTTGCAATCCGGCGGCGATTTCCGCGGCCTCGGCGAAATCCTGCTCGGCATCGTCGATCAGCGGCCCGGTGGAACTACCCTGAAAGCCGAAAGAAAAAGTCTGCGCAAGCTGTGAGGCACTAGCGGTGGCGGTGTTCAGCCGCTCATGGCACAGTGTGAAGAGTTCTTCAATGACGGGCCGCAGCGGCACGTCGAGGGAGCGGCGCAGCACTTCCGCATTTTGCGCCAGCGGCATCGTCGCGCTTAAGGCGAGCGCCTGTGTCTTATAGGTCAAACCCTCTTCGAGCAGCGGCGCAACGGTGGTCGTGAGGTAAGCGATGCGTGCGTCTTTGCCTGCGGTGCCGGGCGTAATCGGCGGCGCTTTCCGCGAAAGTTCCAGCGCCCAGGCACATACGGCATCGCCTTCGCCCGCCGTCAATTCGAAAGCGCGAACGGATGCGTGACCGGCGACCTGCCTGGCTTCCGCCGATTCCTCATTGAGTTTGGCGCGCGTGTAGGCCTGCTTATAGAGCGCGATGGCCGACCCGTATTCGGTGATGGCCGGGCGGTAGGGCGCGACTCGCGTCGCAACGACTTCGCCTAACGCACGACGAAAACCCGTCGCCAGCAAGGCCTCTGCAACACTGGCACGGACGTCACCCGACGCCTGCAACGCCTGCGGCGCAAGGGCGGGATCGGTGCGCATCACTTCCTGATACGCGTTCAGCAGCTCGTCGGCCTGCGCGCGGATCAATCCTTCGTCGGCAGATTCGCCGATGGCGGCAAGGCGTTCGAGTTCCCGTTTGGGCGCGGCCTGCAATTCCCACAGGGCGCGCGCGGCGGCGTGGACAACGTCACTGTGCGCGTATTCGGAAGCGCGGCGGTGCTTTTGAAAGGCGGTCCAGGCCAGCGAGTAATTGTTCGCGGGCGGCCGCCCTGTTGTTTGTCACGGCATAGACGTTGCGCAAGCTGCACGCGGGCCGGAATGGCTTGCGGGAGATTTTCGAAGCGACTCAGGAAGTTCTCCAGCGTCTTTTGCGCGAGCGGTGTGTCGTTCGCGGCGAGTGCGATTTCGCTCAAGGCCAGCAGCAACGGCGCATCAGAAGGTCCGGCGGTGCATTGCGCCGCGAATTGCGCCCCGACGTTTAAAGCATTTTGCCACTGCTGCGCGGCACGATACGCTTCAAACGCCAGCGCATAGTAACGCGAAGCAGCGGGCGAGGTTCCCAGCGCGGAGGCAAAATATACGGCCAGTTCCACTCCGTCCAAGGGATTTTTTCCGCCGATCGTCAGGCGGTCCCAGGCCAGGTCGAAGGCCGCGGGTGCGGACGTGGAAAGCGGATATTCAATGACCACACGCCGGGCCAATGCGAGCGCGGCGTCACCGTGGTCGGAGACAATATCTATCTGCGCCGCCACGAGCAAGGCTTCGGGCACCAACGGCGAATCGGGATAGCGAGCGGCCAAACGCAACAGATCCTCCGTTGCCACAGTGCCTGCCGACCGATCGAGGGTTTTCGTGGTCAGGAGATGCTGCGCATTCGCAACCGCCTGCGGCAGCGAATCGACATCGGCCAGGCAAACTACCGGCAGCACAAGGCTGGCCAGTACCATCATCTTGAAAATTACACGCCACATAGATTCACCGGTACGGTTGGAAACGGGATCGGTCTCACTATGTGTAAGGCAAACGGCGGGCCGCGAAGCAAACGATGAACGATGAAGGCGGAGGCGGGGTCCATTGAAATGGGCTACTCCGAGCGGGGTCTGACATTGCGATCGCCTAACGACATGAGGAGACCAGGACCCAGCCGTAATGCTCGCAGCCAAGACACCAGGTTCCGGCGGGGTCCTGTTTGTACCCACGCCTTTGTCCGTGGCGACGTTAGACCCCGCTCGGCGAACGCTATGAGCACGGCAGTGACAAAAAGAGCGGACGCACTGTTAGGTGCGTCCGCTGGGACGGTCGGAAGGATCGGCAGGCTATTTGGTCTCGCCGAACTGGATGACGGCGACGGCTTTTTCGAGAGCCGTGCGAGCTTCCTCTTCGGCCTCGGGAGTCGTCGCTTCAGCCACCATTTTCAAGGCGCGGTCGCGGGCCTGACGGGCACGCTCGAGATCGATGTCCTCGTGGCGCATCGCGGACTCGGCCAGCACGACGGCGCGGTTGGAGTGAACCTCGAAGAAGCCGCCGGTGACGACGAAGTCGAAGCTCTCGTCGGGATCATCGACGCGCAACCGGCCGGGCCGGAGCGCGGCCATCAGCGGTGCGTGATCGGCCAGTACGCCGAAATCGCCATCGACGCCCGGAGCGCGGACGTGGATGATCTCGCCCGAGAAAAACGGGCCGGCGGGCGTGACGATCTCGATGGAGAAGGTTTTTGCCATAGGTTATTTGCCGCGCTGGCTCTCGAACTCTTTCAGCACGTCCTCGATGCCGCCCTTCATGTAGAACATGCCTTCGGGGATATGGTCAAATTCGCCTTCGAGAATACCCTTAAAACCACGGACGGTGTCCTTGATCTTTACATACACACCGGGACGGCCCGTGAATGCCTCAGCCACGTGGAACGGCTGGGAGAGGAACTTCTGCAGCTTGCGGGCGCGGTCAACGGTCTGCTTGTCCTCGTCGGAAAGTTCATCCATACCGAGAATGGCGATGATGTCCTGCAGTTCCTTGTAGCGCTGCAGCGTCATCTGCACGCGGCGGGCGGTGTTGTAATGCTCATCGCCGACCACCAACGGATCGAGAATCCGCGAGGTCGAGTCGAGCGGATCCACGGCGGGGTAAATGCCGAGCTTCGGAAATCTTGCGCGAGAGCACGGTGGTCGCGTCGAGGTGGGCGAAGGTCGTCGCCGGGGCGGGGTCGGTGAGGTCGTCGGCGGGGACGTAAATCGCCTGCACCGAGGTGATCGAGCCCTTCTTGGTGGAGGTGATACGTTCCTGCAGCGCGCCCATTTCCGTGGCCAGCGTCGGCTGGTAGCCCACGGCGGACGGCATGCGGCCGAGCAACGCCGAGACTTCCGAGCCCGCCTGCGTGAAGCGGAAAATGTTGTCGATGAAGAGCAGCACGTCCTTGCCCTGCTCGTCGCGGAAATATTCCGCCAGCGTGAGGCCGGTAAGGGCGACGCGCGAACGCGAGCCCGGCGGCTCATTCATCTGCCCGAAAACGAAGGCGACCTTGGATTCGAGCAGCGCGGCGCGATCCACGGTCTCCATGCGGAAGGACTTGTGGTCAAAGCTCTTGCCGTAGTTAACGACGCCGGAATCCACCATTTCCCGCAGCAGGTCATTGCCTTCGCGCGTGCGTTCGCCAACGCCGGCGAATACGGAAAGACCTGAGTGCGCCTTGGCGATGTTGTTGATCAGCTCCTGTACAATGACGGTTTTGCCGACGCCGGCGCCGCCAAAGAGTCCGATCTTGCCGCCGCGGGCAAAGGGCTGGATGAGGTCGATGACCTTGATGCCGGTCTCGAGAATTTCGGAACTCGTATCGAGTTCGATGAGCGGCGGCGCGGGACGGTGAATCGGCAGATGGTGCGGCGATTTAATTTCACCGAGACCGTCGACGGGTTCGCCCACGACGTTCATGATGCGGCCCAGCGTAGCCTCGCCCACGGGCACGGTGATCGGCGCACCGGTGCTGACGACTTCGGCGCCGCGCGGCAGGCCTTCGGTGGGGTCCATCGACACGGTGCGCACGGTGTTGTCGCCGAGATGCTGCTGAACCTCGAGCGTGAGGAAGCTGCCGCCGTCACGCGGCACGTGGAGCGCGGTATACAGTGGCGGCAGTTCGCCATCGTTGAATTCGACGTCGACCACCACACCGATGATCTGCTTGACAGTGCCTTTGCCTTTGTTCATGGAGAAGGAAGCCTATCTTGAAATGGTCCAATGTCGAGATTACGGATTCCGGGCAGGTCCGGCGACCTGCCTCGGCGGCCAGGGACGATTCCGGGCAGGGCGCGGACGACCTGCCTCGGCAAAGGCGCGGAAGAAGAAGATTTCATCCCCCCTTTGCTCCCCGTCAACGGGGGAAATTATAAGCGGGCGAGGAGGGCGGTCTTGCGCTCGGGAAGGCGGTTGGCGAAGGGATGCTCGAGTACAAAGTGAAACGTCTCGCGGCCGTACCCGGAGATGGTTTCGAGGGACGCTTCGAGGTACTCGAACACGGCGGCGGGATCGGCGCGGCCGAGCGCGCGCAGCGCGGCGGCGTGGCTGCGGCGGACGTATTCGAGATCGTCTTCGAGCAGCGGATCGAGTAGATCGAGCAGGATTCCGCGGAAGTCGGCGTGCCGCGCGGCGTAGCCGAGCAATGCCTGCGAAGCCGCGCGGCGCAGGAGATAATCTTCATCGCCCACCCAACCGCGGACGACGTCGGTGACGTAGCCGAGATGGAAGTCTACCGCGCCGTCGCCGGTTTCCAGCGTGTCAAAGGCGTGGGCGGCGAGGTCGCGCACTTCCCAGTCGTCGTCGCGCACCATGTGCCGGACGGTGTCGACCCAGATGGCGGGTTGGAAACGCGCCAGCCGGTGAATGACAGCGACAGCCACGCCGCGCACTGATCGGACCGAAGACGACACGAGGCGCAGCGTGATTTCGATGGCCAGGCCGGGCAGTCGTTCGAGAGGCTCACCGAGCGCATCCCCCAGCGCCAGCACCGGCGCGGCCGGATAGAGTGGCAGGCCGGCGAGCAGATCGTCAAACTTCTCGAGGGCATCCTCAAGCGCCAGCGAGCCGTGTTGCACATCGGTGAGCAGGCCGAGCACGTTCTCGCGCAGCGGATCGGCGGGCGCAGGGGAATGCTGAGGTTCAGGCACCGCTGGAGGGATCGTTCGAGGTCACGCGCGATTCAGGCGCCACCTGTGGAGTGGCTACCGGCGGCGGCTGGCGGTCAGTACGTTCG
The DNA here is from genome assembly GCA_963735175.1 of uncultured bacterium. GTDB lineage: Bacteria > Electryoneota > RPQS01 > RPQS01 > RPQS01 > CAVTJX01. The sequence goes on from CAVTJX010000016.1 coordinate 426,215, forward strand.
ATGCGGTCGCGCAAATCCTGCAGGTCTACAAAGTGTGAGCCGACAGCCATGCGCAATTCGGCGGCGATCCAGTTTTGCGTAGAGACGACGCAGATTTCCTTGCCGCGCGAGCGCAACAGTTCGAGGGCGCGTTCGAAGTCGCCGTCACCGGAAAGCAGCACCGCCTTATCAAAGTTCTCAACGGTGTTGAACATGTCCATGACGATTTCGACGTCGAGGTTGGCCTTTTGCGTGGTCTCGCCCGTTTCGGCGTCGTAAATCGTCTTGAGGCCCTTGGTGCGCACCACGTACCCCGCGTAGGCGAGGAAGCGCACGAAGTTTTCGTCGCGCGGGTCGGGCGGCTGCTTCAGCCCCATGTACCAGTAGGCGTCGGTAAGTTCGTCGTCGGCGCGCAGGACCTTAAGCAGCTTGGCGGGATCGAAGAACCAGCCCAGACCTTTTTTTTGTGTGTAAAACATGTTGGCGCCGTCCACGAATATGGAGACGCGTTTCTTTCCGCCAAAGTACGCCATTTTAGCTCACGTCCTTCTCGGGTGTAAGTACAATCATTGATGTCGGCGCAGCGATACGTTATTCAGAGTGAGATCGGGGCGCTTGGATGCAGGCAGGGAGTAACGAAAGAGATGTCGCGGCAATCCGCGTGGAAATCCGCATCAGCGCAGGCTTTCGGCACCCGACACGACTTCGAGAATCTCGCGGGTGATGGCGGCCTGCCGGGCCTTGTTGTAAGTAAGCGTGAGCGATTCGATCAGGTCTTGCGCGTTGCGCGTGGCGTTTTCCATGGCGGTCATGCGCGCGCCCATTTCGGCAGCGTAGGATTCCAGCAGAATGCGCCAGACCTGGATCTTCACATAGAGCGGCAGAATCGTCTCGAGAATCTTCAGCTCGGACGGTTCGTAGATGATGTCGGCGGTGTAGTCGTGTTCGTCGTGCGGGTCGGGGACGATGGGCAGAAGCTGCTCGACGACGACGTTCTGCTGGATGGCGGATTTGAATTCGTTGTAGACGACAAAGACGCGGTCAAAATCGTGTTCGCAGAAGCGGTCGATGACGCTCTGGCCGAGGCGCACGGCGTGAGCGAATTCGAGGTGGTTGAAGAATCCGGACATGCGCTCGCTGATCTCAACGCCACGGCGGGTGTAGAATTCCGTTCCGCGCCGACCCACGGTGAGGAGGTGGATGTCGAAGGCCGTGTGCTCGTCCATCAGGCGCTGGGCGCGGCGGATGATATTGCCGTTGAAAGCGCCGGCCAAACCGCGGTCGCCGGTAACGACGATGATGCCGACGGACTTCGGCTCGTGCAGGTGGAGCAGCGGATGATGCTCGCGGTTCGACGCGGGTGGCCAATTCGCGGATGACTTCGCGCAGGCGGAGCGCATAGGGGCGGGCATGGACGATGTTTTCCTGGGCGCGCTTAAGCCGCGCCGCGGCCACCATCTTCATCACGCGGGTGATCTGCTGCGTCGATTGAATACTGCGAATTCGCGTCTTAATCGCTTTCAGACCGGGCATTCAGCACTCCAGAAGTCACACCGCGGCGGGATCGATTTTCCGCGCGCGCCAGTGAACGATGATCAGCAGACAGAACAACAGAAGATTACCCAGCAACGGGAAGGAGGCAATAAAGCGGCCGACACCGGCGTCGGCGGCGAGGGGCGTCCAGTTGACGACGATGAGCAGCGTCGACGCCGCCAGCAGGCCGGATTCGAAAAGATCCCGCGGCTTCGCCCACAGCCAGGCGACGGCGGGCAGCAGCAGTACGAGATGATGTTCCCAGGAAATGGGCAGCGCCAGCAGCGCCGCGGAAAACCACAGCCCGGTGGAAGCCAGAAGCGGCGCCCGGCGGCAGTGCCACTGGAAATGCGCCGCCGTGGCTAGTACCAGCGCCGCGATGATGCGGCCAAGCAGCGTGAGACTCGCCCGATGTCCGAAGCCGTAATCGAGCACGGGCAGGTCGGTGATCACCCGCACGATTCCGGCCATGACGCTTTGGTTGCCCACGTAGGCGGTCTGGGCTACTCCGAGCGTCGTCAGCAGGTTCCAGTAGTCGCGATGCGCGCCCAGTCCCACAACGGCGAGCGACAGGGTGAATAAAGTCGCGAACACGACGGCCGTCAGGATCGCTACGCGGAAGCGGCGGCGAAAGATATCCGTCAGCGTCGCCAGCAGGACAAAGGGCTTGAAGAGCGCGGCGACGGCTAATCCGACAGCGGCGAGCCACGTCTTCCCCACCTGGCCCGCAAGTATTCCACCCCAGGCGAGGAACGCGATGAGGATGGTCGTCTGCCCGAGGGAAACGGCGCGAGCTACGGGGTAACTGCCGATAACGAGCGCGGTCAACAGTATGTACGAGGGACGCGAGATATTCGCCGTGACCACAAGCAAGCGCGCAATGAGCAGAATGAACAGCGCCAGCAGTCCGAATTGCACAGCCGCCCATACCAGTCGCCAGACTTCGGGATTCGCCCGCGCCATCGGCACAGCCAGCCACGGGATCAGCGGCGGGTAGAAGCACCAGTTGGGCTCGCCCGGCGAATTCAGCAGCGCGAGATTCGCTTCGTGATGGCGCACCCAGGCGGCGTTGTTCGCGAAGTCGCTTGCCCGGATAAAGCAGCGACACGTCACCGCGCGACAGATCGAGGGCCAAGGTCTGGATGGAAAGCAGGTCCGCATTGCCGGGCGGCAGCGCCACAAGGACAAACTGCCCAGCGGCAAGGATCAGCAACAGCCAGTCACGCAGCGGTCGCACGGAGTTCCCGCGCAGGTTCGGTCCTGCGGTTAGCCATTAGCAGCCACGCGCGGCGGACAAACCAGATCCAGAGCAGCAACATGCCGAGCGTTTGTGAACCGGACATGATCTCTCCGAACATGCTATCGCCATAAAAGTGCGTGAGCTTCATGGTGAAGAAGAACGTCGCGGCAGCCAGCCATAACTCCCAGAAGCGGCGGTCGCCGCGCAGCCAGACGTCGCAAATCGCCCAGCCCAGCGTGGGCAAAACGAAGAGCCAGTAGTGCTCCCATGCCACCGGCAGTATGAGAATGGTGGCGCTGAGGATGAGCCCTGCGCGCGGCATGAACAGCGTATCGTCGCGGCGCGCCCGCAACTTCCACAACAGGAAAGCGGACATCCCGCCAAACAAGATGAAACCCGCCCAGCGCACGAGCAAAATTTCCAGGGGTGGAGGGAAATTGGTATCCAGCAGGCCGTACCGCATCACCATTCGGGCATACCAGCCCGTGGGCGATTGGTTCCCGAAGAACGGATAAACGACCGAACCAATGTCGTGCAGCGCCGCCCACCACAATTGATGAAGATGCAGCCCCAATGTCAGCAACGATACGCCGAAAATGGCTGCTGTGGTCGCCATCCACGCCACTACCGCCTGTCGCTTTCCGGTTACCCAGGGAAGGGCGATAAACGCCGCCGGAAACAGCTTAATAGCGGTCACCACTCCGAGGACGATGCCCCCAGCGATCTGCCGTTTTCCCCGCATGGATAGCAAACCCACCCAGGTCAGTACCGCCAATAACGGCAACTGCTGACCAAGCAGCGTCGCACGCGCCATCGGATACGTCATGAGCACGAGCACCAAGGCCCAGAGGTAATTGCGCAGTGAAGGTTTCGCTTCACTAGCCCGCAGGCAGAGATACGCGAGACCAAAGACGAGTCCAACATTGATGACAAAGAGCACGTCGCGCCATGTGGGGGCAGGCGCCGCGGCCAGCGGTGAGAGCACAGCGGGGAGAAAAGGCGCGTAGTAATCGGCGTTGGGATCGCCTTCGGCCTGCAGCGCGCGCGCTACCGGAGCGCGGTGTTCCAACCATTGCCCAAAGTGGTCATCGGTGGTGTACATCCACTCCGTTTCACCGACCCGGAACTCGTAGGCAGCATACTGCAAGTGAAAGAGGTCCACCATCCAAGCCGGAAACGCGGTGCGCTGCCAGAGAAAAGCGCCGACCAACAGCAGCAGCGCAAGGAGCCAATCCGGTGCACGACGCATCACGGCAGTCCTCTTCCTGGCAGTTTCATCCGACCTGCGTCGGCGCAGGCTTGGGTCCGTTCGGGAGGGAGGCCGCGTTTTCATCACCGGTCGCCCGCATCCCCTGAAGCCAGACTTCGCGAAGCAACCAAACCCAGAACATCACCAGTCCCAGCGCATACTGCCCGGAGATAAGCCGTGCCGGACAGAGAGCCGCTGAAGAAACGGTTGAGTCGGATGCACAGTAGAAGCGTACATGCCCCGAGCCAGAGAGCCCAGACTCCGCGGTCACCCCCTGCCCACGTGCGGGCCAGCGCCCAGCCGAGAACCGGGAGCGGCAGCACCAGATAATACGTCCACATGAACGGCAGCGACAACAGTACGCCGCAGATCAGCAGTCCCACCGCCGCCGGAAAGGCGTCGTCACCGGCCAGCGAACGTCGCCGCAGCCACAGCACGAGCACGCTGCCCGCTCCGAAAACCAGATTTCCAATCAGTCGCAGGGTCACGATGTCCGGCGTCGCGGGAAAGGGCATCGTCGCCATCGAATAGCCCAGCACGAGCCGCGAATACCAGCCGGAAAGCGATTGATCGAGACCGTTTGCCCACACGTGGCCGGCCACCGACTGGCTCACGGCCCACCACTGGCGATGGATCTCCGAGCCAAGCAGGACCCACGACAACAGAAAGACGCCGCCAAAGACCGCTATGCCGACGGCCACAGCCCGCCAGCGGCCGCGCAGCGCGGGAAACAGTAGCAGGGCGAGGGGAGTCAGTTTCACCGTCGCCATCAGGCCGAGGGTGGCTCCACCCCAAACGGGCATGTTGGCCCGCAGGGCCAGGAATCCAGCCCAGGCCATCACTGCCAACGCCAGAGTGATTTGACTGAACGCCACCGAATACGTCGTCGCGTTAGCCAGCAGCACCAGTGCCAGTGCCCATAAAAAGGGCCGCCAGCCGCAGGGCGTCCGGCTCAAGCGCAGGGTTTGTCCGGCCAGAGCGAGGATCAGCAGCAGATTGACAATGAACAGCGTATTGCGCCAGCGGACCACCGGGACATCGGCCACGGGGGCCAGCGCCGCCGCGACGAAAGGCGGATAGAAATGCAAATTGGGAATGCTGTCGGGCTGCAACCGAGCGGCCACGACCTGCCATTCCGTCAGCCATTGATCGAAATCGTCGGCCGCGTATGTGGAATAGATCTTCTGAGGCGTGCCGACATGCCATTCGTAAGCGGCGAACTGCAGATGGAACAGGTCCGCCGTGTTGGGTCGAGACGCTCCGCGGTAAAAAGAGAACAGGCCGGCGGCAAGCGCGAGTCCCAACAGGATATCGGAGCGGCGGAAGCTTCCCATGGCGGTGCCACGCTCGACCGGACGCTCCGTTCGAGAATGCGTTACTTCCCCCACGCGGCCTTGAATTCGGTGATCATCGCCTGGAGTTTCGCTTCCAGATCCTTGTCGATGATCTTCTTTTCGAGGATTTCCGTGAGCACGGGCTTGCCAACGCCGCGCATGTGCTTGACGAAGTCGCTCTCGAAGCGCTTGACGGATTCGATGGGCAGGTCGTCGAGGAAGCCCTTGGTCGCCAGCCACAGCATCGCCACCTGCTCTTCGATCGGCCACGGCGCGAACAGTCCCTGCTTCAGGACTTCGGTCAGACGCTGGCCGCGCGTGAGCTGCGCAAGCGTGCGCCTTGTCGAGATCCGAGCCGAACTGGGCGAAAGCCGCGAGGTCGCGGTACTGCGCGAGGTCGAGGCGCATCGTGCCGCCCACCTGGCGCATGGCCTTGGTCTGGGCGTTGCCGCCGACGCGCGACACCGAGATGCCGACGTTGATGGCGGGACGGATGCCCGAATAGAAGAGTTCGGATTCGAGGAAGATCTGCCCGTCGGTGATCGAAATCACGTTGGTCGGGATGTAGGCGGAGACGTCGCCGGCCTGGGTTTCGATGATCGGCAGCGCGGTCAGCGAACCGCCGCCCAGCACGTCGTTCAGCTTGGCCGCGCGCTCCAGCAGGCGCGAATGCAGATAGAAAATGTCGCCCGGATAGGCTTCGCGGCCCGGCGGCCGGCGCAGCAGCAGCGACAGCTGGCGGTAGGCCCAGGCGTGCTTGGTGAGGTCGTCGTAGATGCAGACCGCATGGCTGCCGTTGTCGCGGAAGTACTCGCCCATGGCGCAGCCCGCATAGGGCGCGATGAACTGCATCGGCGCGGGCTTCGACGGCCGTCGAGGAGACGACGATGGTGTGCTCCATGGCGCCGGCGTCCTCGAGGGTCTTGACCACCTTGGCAATGGTCGAGCCCTTCTGGCCGATGGCGACGTAGATGCAGATGACGCCCTGGCCCTTCTGGTTGATGATCGTATCGACGGCAATCGCGGTCTTGCCGGTCTGGCGGTCGCCGATGATCAGTTCGCGCTGGCCGCGGCCGATGGGGATCATGGCGTCGATGGCCTTGATGCCCGTCTGCAGCGGTTCCTTCACCGGCTGGCGCGTGATCACGCCCGTGGCGAGGCGCTCGACCGGGAAGAACTGCTTGGCGTTGATCGGACCCTTGCCGTCGAGCGGTTCACCCAGCGGATTGACGACGCGACCCACGAGGGCGTCCCCCACCGGCACCTGCACGACTCGGCCCGTGCGCTTGGCGACGGTGCCTTCTTCGATTTTGGCATCGCTGCCGAAGAGCGCACAGCCGACATTGTCCTCTTCGAGGTTGAGGGCCATGCCCATCGTGCCGCCCTCGAACTCGATCATCTCGCCGTACATGGCCTTTTCGAGACCATAGACGCGGGCAATGCCGTCACCGACAAAGACCACGCGACCAACTTCGTCGACGGACGAGAGCGCCTGGTAGTCGGTGATCTGCTCTTTTAAAATGGAGGTGATTTCTTCGGGTCTTACTCTCATGAGTCGGGCTTATCCGATCGGTTAATGCGATAACAACAGGGATCAGGCGCCCAGCGCCATCTGCGCCTTCAAATTCTCAAGCTTGCGGGCCAGCGACGCGTCGAAGACGCGGTCGGGCCAGACGATGACGATCCCGCCCAGCAAGGCCGGATCGGTGTTCCACTGGATCTGCGGCTGGCGGCCGCTTCGATCCTTAAGATGCGCGTGGATAACGGAGCGCAATTCATCGGAAACGGGCACCGCGGTGTCGACACGCACGTCAATCTCGCCATGTGCATCGCGCCACAGGCGGTCGAACGTGTCCCCCAGATCATTCAGGATCGCGAGGCGGTCCTTATCGACGAGCAGATTCAGGAAGTTACGGGAGAGGTCCGCGGCGTGGACCTTGTCCGCGAGTGACCGCAGGATGCCGCGCACCTTTTCGCGCGGGAGGCGCGGATTGGCGAGCAACAACGAGAGTTCCGGGTAGTCGCGCATGGCGGCGCTCAGGGCGTCGATGTCGGCGCGGACCGCGTCGAGGACTTTCAGGTCGCGGGCAGCGAAGAATAGCGCGTGCGCATAACGGCTGACGAGGGCGCGGGAAACCTGCCTCACCGATCCTCCTTCAGGGCCTCGCGAATGAGCTGTTCGTGCTGGCGCGGATCAACGGCGTGGCCGATAAGCTTGGCGGTGACCATGGCGGTGAGTTCGGCGACGTGACTCCGCAATTCGGTCTTGGCGGATTCGGCCAGCCGCTCGATTTCGCCGCGCGCCCGCTCGACCTCGCGCTGGGAATCCTCGCGGCTTTTGGCGCGCGCTTCCTCGACGATGGCCGAGGCGGAGTCCTGGGCGCGCTGCAGAATCTCGGAGGATTCGCGGCGCGCGCCGGCGAGGGCGGCCTGATACTCGGTGAGCATCGTGGCCGCTTTTTCCCGTTCGGCGCGGGCGGTTTCGAGGTCACGGCGGATCGTTTCCTCGCGCGATTTGAGGCCCGCGAGGATCGGTTTCCAGCCGAACTTGCCGATCAGCCAGACGACGAGCAGAAAGGTGATAATAGTCCACAGCACCGAGCCGGGCTCGATGCTCAGGACGTGTTGAAGTCCCATGGCTTACCCGTTTACACGTGAGAACCGCCGACGATAGAGGACGAAAGCGCTTCGAAAGCGCGGCCGCTTACTTGGTCCAGACAAGGATCTGGATGACGAACGAGAACAGCGCGGCACCTTCGACGAGGCCGGCCATGACGAGGGCGGCACCCTGAATCTTGCCGGCGGCTTCCGGCTGGCGGGCGATGGCTTCCATCGCGGCGCTGCCGATGCGGCCGATACCGTAGCCGGCGCCAATGGCGAACATGCCGGCGCCGAGCGCCGCACCCAGAAGATGAAGACCCTGAGGCATTCCAAATTACTCCGGTTGAAAATTACTTAGGGATAAATGAAAACGTGTGAAGGCGGCGATCAATGCGACGGGTGCATGGTCAGGCTCATGAACACCGCAGTCAGCATGCAGAAAATATAGGCCTGAATGAAGGCCACCAGAATTTCGAGGAAGGTCACGCCCACGGCCATGCCCACGCTGGGCAGCGCCAGAATCGGGGTGACGATCAGCCCCAGCAGCGTCGCCACCACGGCATGTCCGGCCAGCATATTGGCGAAAAGACGGATCGTGAGTGCGAACGGGCGGATGAGGAAGCTCAGGATCTCAATGACAATCATGAGCGGCATGAGCCAGCCGGGAACGCCCGGAGGCGCGAAGACATGCAAGAATTCCATCAGCCCGTTCTGCTTGATGCCCATGCCGATCATCAGACCGAGCGAGCAAAGCGCAAGTCCCGCCGTGACATTGATATTACCCGTGGCGGACGAACCCCAGGGCAAGAGGCCGAGCAGATTTGAGAAGAGGATACTCGTGAACAGCGTCAGGAAATACGGCAGGAACGCGTCGGCCCAGCCGTGCAGGTTGGGACGCAGAACCTCGTCGCGCAAAAAGACGATCAATACTTCGAAGGCGTTGCGCAAACCCGTAGGCACTTCCGAAGTCTGCCGCCCGGCAATCCGCACGACAAGAAACACCAGCAGCATCGCGATGACCCACCAGACCTGGTGCTTGGTGATCAGGCGCAGTGTGCCGACGGTGACGGTGGGAAGATGGATCTCGAAACCGAAAAACTCAATCTTTTCCGCGTCGAGCAAGTGGTGCGAGAGGACCTCGATCAGCGTTTCGCCGACATCGCCTTTGTGTTCGCCGCCTTCGGCCTGACCTTCCGCGGACACGGCATGCATGAGGGTATCAGCAGGCGCGAGGGCGTGTTCCTGCGCGTAAACGGACAGGGGCAGAGCGCAACAGGCCAGCAAAAGCAAACTATAGAGCAGGTATTTCATGCGGGGATTCAGGAACGCAGGGCTGATTTAGCTTCAACGACGTAAATCACGAAGTAGCCGATGACCAGCCCAGCGACGGTGGGAATGCGGGCGATGGCGGTTTCGGTAAAGAGAAAATACAGACCGACGCCGATGATTGAGAAGCGGATCAGAACGCCGATGCCCCAGAGCTTGAGGCGTTCCTTCATGTCACCCTGGCGGCCGCCCCACATCAGCAGGAGGGCCGGTACGGCGGCGACGGCGGCAAGCCCGAGGCCGATCAGAAAGCCGATGATCATGACGCTCCTCCGGGCCGGTCATCGTCCTTTTTCGACGATTCCTCTTTGTCGGAAGCGCGGAGTTGGATATAGGTCAAGTAGATGATGCCAAAAAGACCCAGCATCGCACCGAGGGCCATGAGAATGGGGAACGTGCCAAGGAGCGAATCCAACCACCAGCCCGCACCGCCGAATGCCGCGGTAATTCCGACAATCGTAATCCCCATCTGGAGCGGGTCGCGCAAATAGCTCGAACCGCTGCGGCGATAGGGCGGGCGCTGCGGGGGATCAGGCTGCAGCAACGCGGTCGACGCCCTCACGGGCGGCTGGCGCTTTCGGCTCGGGGACGCGCACGCCGGAGCGCACGGCAACGCCCATATTGGAAAGGCCGCGGAATACTGCGCCTTCGGCAATCGCGAGGCGACTGGTGTGCAGGTCGCCTTCAATCTGGGCCGAGGCCTCGAGGGCGATCCGGCCGCGTGCGTTAAGTGTGCCCTTGATCTTGCCGGCGATAATGAGATCTTCGCCGCTGACGTTGCCTTCGACAATGCCGCTGGCGCCGATAGTGACGGTCTTTGTCGCGAGGACGTCACCGATTACGGTGCCGTCGATGCGGATCGAGCCCTGCGCTTTGACTGCGCCGCGAATCTCGGTGTCCTTACTCAGCAACGTCGAAATATCGGCGCTGGCGGAGGGACGAAGACTGGAGGAACTCCATTTGCTCATGGCAAACCTCATGACTAAAATTCGGTGTGGCCGGAGAGATCCGGCGAGCGCGGTCAAGGCAGGCTACGGGGCGACCTTCAGCAGCGTCAGCGGATCCACAGGCTTGTCGTCCCGCCACAATTCGAAATGCAGGTGGGGCGCGGTACTGACACCGGAATTGCCAACCAGGGCGATGGGTTCGCCCTGATGGACCCGGCTGCCGGGACGCGCGAAGAGCACCTGGTTGTGCCCGTAAAAGGAAACGTAGCCGGAACGGTGGGCGATGACGACCAGGTTGCCGTAACGGTAGGTCCAATCGGAAAACAGGATCAGGCCATCGGCCGCGGCCAACACGGGAGTGCCTTCGCGCGCGGCGATGTCCAGACCCTCATGCACAATTTGGTGAAGCGCTTGGGGAGCGATATAGCGGCGCGTCACGTAACCCCGGACCGGAGGCACCGTCGGCACATCCATAGCCGTATAGGCGAGACCGCCAAGACCTCGCGCCTCGCCCAAAGGACTGAGAGCGGCATGCGTGGCGACGGGAGGAGAATTCAGACGATCGGCGTGGGGAGACGCGTCGGAGCGGGATTCATCCCAGGGAAGGGACTGGAGGAGACCCGGACTCCTGCCCTTGCAGTGTCCGGCGCAATTGCTGCTCAAACGCTTTGAGACGGGTCAGCTCGGACCCAAGTCTGGCTAATTGGTCGCTGGAACCTTCCAGCTCACGCACCTTGCGCTTGAGGGGTTCCACTTCAGCCGCCCGCCGCGCCACCATCCAAAAGAGGACGGTTTCCACGGCAGCATAAACAATCACGAGCAGAGCCAGAGTCACAAAGGTAATAACAGCTTTTCTATGCAAGCGGAACTGGCGAACGTTGGATTCATCCTCGGGGATGATCAGAAGCTTCCAGCCGCGTCTCTTATTCGTAGCCAATCGTATGTATTTTCTTAGTTTTACGAATGATGAACACTAAATATAGCGATTGCTCCAAAAAGTGTCAAGCAAAAACTTGCTCAAAAACATCGGTTTACATCGGGGAAATACTTGCAATCTCTATTGTTGGCGGATAAGCAAGTGCGCAAGAAATGTCATACTTAGTGGTTTTAACGACCCTCTCGAGCGGCTGCGGCATGGAAGAGGATAACCCCGGTAGCGACAGATACGTTCAGACTTTCCAACTTTCCAGCCATCGGGATCAAGATTCGTTCGTCGGCATCGCGCCGCAATAAATCGGAAACGCCCGTCCCTTCGGCACCAACGATTAGAACCGTCTTTCCAGTCCAGCGATAATCGCGGTACGAACGACTATTTTCTTCGGCGACAGCAGCAACCGACCAGAAGCCGTTTTCGGCCAGTATCCGCAATGCCTGACTGAGGTTGACTACCTGAAAGACCGGCACAAGGTAAGCGGCGCCCGCGGAGGTCTTGACCACGGTATCGGTGATCGGGGCCTGCCGGCGCTCGCGAATCAATACGGCAGTGACTCCCAGCGCATTCCGCCGTACGGAGAATCGCGCCGAAATTGTGGGGATCGGTAATCCCGTCCAGCATCAACAACAGTGGTGTCGGGAGACTCGGGCAGGGTTTCCACAAAGCGGCGCAGAGTCTGCCGCGGACCGGCGGCGGCAAAGCCAAAGCGCGAACGCCCTGCTCTGCTTGTCCGTCCTCCTCCTCCACGAACTCCATGCGCGAGACTGGCACACGGTGATCGGCGGCAAGGCGCAGGATCTCTTCGATGGCACGGCCATGGGCCTGCCTGGCCACCTCCAGGGATTTGACCAGACCGAGGCGCAGGATTTCCATCACCGCCCGGCGACCGTAGATGCGAAAGAGCCCGGAGGAGTTCTCCGGGCTGCTGAGGTGCAGGGGCACGCGGAACTGTGCCAATCATCCGTGCGGAGATTGGGGCGCGCGGGGGCATGCGGCGGTTCACGGCGGAGACGGCGGTCGGACGGGGGGCGTTTCATCGCCGCTCCAGAAGGTTAATCAGCCGCTCGAGGTCGTCGGCCGTGTAAAATTGGATTTCCAGCGTGCCGCCCTTGCCCTTGGGTTTGATACGGACGCGGGTGGACAACGATCGGCGCAGGTGCTCTTCAATTTTGTTCAGTTCCAACTGCTGCCGGTGGTCGATACCGGAAACGGTCACATGCCGTGTTTTCTTCGCCTTGCCGGATGCTTCGCGGGTCAGATCTTCTGCTTCGCGGACGGACGGGCGGCCATCGGCGAGGAAGCGTTCGAAAAGTTTGGCCTGTTGCTTTTCATCCGCAACCGACAGCAGCGCGCGGGCGTGACCGGTGGTGATCTGGCCTGCGGACAGCGCGGCCTGAATGCGGCCCGGAAGTTTCAGCAACCGCAGCGTGTTGGCAATGTGGGCGCGGCTTACTCCGAGCTTTTCGGCGACGACTTCCTGCGTGAGGCGGCATGACGTCTGGAGGCGGACGATGGCTTGGGCTACCTCGATGGGATTCAGGTCCTCGCGCTGGACGTTTTCCAGAATCGCCAGTTCGAGCATATCTTCATCACTGGCCTCATCGCGGACGAGTGCCGGAATCGCGGCCAGTCCAGCGGCGCGGGAGGCACGCCAGCGGCGTTCGCCCACGATGAGCTGGTAGCGCTCGCCCTGCTTGCGCAGCAGAACAGGCTGAAGTAGACCCTGTGTGAGGATCGACTGCTTGAGTTCCTCGATAGCCGTCTTCGTCAAAGACTTGCCGCGGTTGAAAGGGATTCGGGTCGATGAGCCCGATGGCGATTTCGGAAACCACGGCGCCCGCCGCGGCCTGCTGGGGCTCGTCGGCTTCGGAGATCAGGGCGGCGAGGCCCTTACCCAGACCTTTGCGCTGAGGTTTCATGCCGCCTCCTGCGCCGTCAAGCCCTGGGCGGCGAGGAATTCACGGGTGAGGTCGCGGTAATTCTGCGCGCCTCGAGACGATCCGTCATAAACGTACACCGGCTGGCCGTAGCTGGGCGCTTCGGAAAGCCGCACGTTGCGGGCGATGGCGGTCTTGTAAACGCGGCTGCCGAAGACCTGTGAAATCTCCTCGGCCACCTGCTTCGAGAGGTTCAGCCGGCCGTCGTACATGGTCAGCACTATGCCTTCGATTTCGACGGCGGGGTTCAAGTGTTTTTGCACAAGCTTGACAGTTTTCATCAGGTGAGCCAGCCCTTCCAGCGCGAAATATTCACACTGCATGGGTACGATGAGTGAGGAGGCCGCCGTGAGCGCGTTCAGCGTCAGCAGCCCCAGCGACGGCGGGCAGTCGATCAGCACAAAGGAATAATCGCCGGCGAGTTTCGTCAGTGCATTCGCGAGGATGTGTTCGCGGCTGTCTTTGGATACCAGTTCGATTTCCGCGCCGTGGAGCCGGGTATCGGCGCTGACGAGGTCGAGACGGGCGACTTCGGTTTGGGTGATTGCGTCGGCAACGGGGCAGTCGTTGATCAGCAGATCGTAGGCGCCCAGCCGGGATTCGCTGGCAGCGATACCCACACCGGCGGTGGCGTTGTTCTGTGGATCCATGTCAATCAGGAGCGTGCGATGGCCCTCGAGGGCGAGACCCGCCGCGAGGTGAATGGCAGTGGTGGTCTTCCCCACTCCGCCCTTCTGATTGACGATGGCGATGATTTTATGCATAGCAGGTTAATATAGGCCGATGGCTGAAGAAATGCAAGCCCCAGCGGGGTATACTAGCCGGCACGCTCCTGCGTGCCGGAACCGAGAGCGAAGTCCAACCCGCAGGAGCGGGTTGGCTAGTAGGGGATGGAATCGTGGCGGGTTGGCTAGTAATGTGGGTTGTTGCTATCCACCCGCCAGGAATTCCAGTCTATGGGCATGTTTTTGCTGGAATCGGACGCGTAATTGGGGATAACGTGAAAGGTCGGGATCGCTCTCAATCAAAGCGAAAGCACGTTCGCGAGCGGCCAGCAGCAGGGCCTCATCGCGGACGGGATCGGCGTACCGCAGCTCCATGTCGCCACTCTGCCGGGTGCCAAAGACTTCGCCCGAACCGCGCAGTTCCAGATCCCGCTGGGCCAGGACAAAGCCATCATCGGTTTCCAACAGGGCTTTGATGCGGGATTCGGCCTCGGGAGTAGTCTTGGTAGCGGGCAGGAGGATGAACCAGGATTTTTGCCCCTTGCGGCCGATACGGCCCCGAAGCTGGTGCAGCGCGGCGAGGCCGAAACGTTCGGCGTTCTCCACCAGCATCACGAAGGCTTCGGGGATGTCGACGCCCACTTCGACGACGGGGGTGGCAATCGAGAATCGGGGTTTCGCTGGAACGGAACTTGTCGAGCGCGATTTGTTTCTCATCGGAGGTCATGCGGCCATGCAACAGGCCAACCTTGACCTCGCGCAGCGCACCACGGGAGACACGCTGGTGGTAGTCGATGGCCGCTTCGGTGTCGACTTTTTCCGATTCTTCGACCAGCGGACAGATGATGAAGCATCGCTGATTGGCGTAAGTCTGCTCGATAAGAAAGCGGTAGATCTTGTCGCGGTCCAGTTCGCCGCGGCGCAAGGTCTGTACGCGGCGCGGTCCGCCGGGCAGTTCTTTGAGAATCGACTCATCGAGATCGCCAACCTGCGACAGGCGCAGCGTGCGCGGAATCGGCGTCGCGGTCATCAATAACAGATGCGGACGCGTGCCCTTGGAACGCAGGGCCGAGCGCTGTTCTACGCCGAAGCGGTGCTGCTCGTCGACGACCACCAGACCGAGCTTGTGAAAGGCGAGTTTCTCTTCGAGCACCGCGTGTGTGCCGACGACAATGTCCGCGTCGTGATTGGCGATGTTGTGCAGGATTTCGCGGCGTTGGGCAACCTTTTGCTTGCCGCGCAGCAGCGTGACGCGCAATCCGGCGGCTTCGGCAGGGGCCACGATTGTGTGCGCATGCTGTTGGGCGAGCAATTCGGTGGGCGCCATCAGCACCGACTGGTAACCGGAATCGGCGGCCATGGCCATGGCCATCAGCGCCACCACCGTCTTACCCGAGCCGACTTCGCCCTGCAAGAGCCGCTGCATGGGCAGTGCGCCCCTGCAAGTCGGAACGGATTTCGTGCAACACCGTCTTCTGTCCTTCCGTCAGCTGGAAGGGCAGCGCGGCGATGACTTTTTTCGTGATCGGGCCGATGGTGTCGAAGGCCACGCCGCCGGGCAGGGTCTGGTTCAGTCGCCGGCGGTGGGCAAAGAGCATCTGGTAAAAGAACAGCTCTTCGTAGCGAACACGCTGCCACGCGGAGTATAGCGCGTCGTGGCTCTCGGGAAAATGGATTTGTTCCATCGCCTGTCCGCAGGGGAATGCGCCGATGGCCTTGCAGGTCTTCCGTCGGCAGGTACTCGACGAATTCGTGGCCCGCGAGATTCAGCGCGGCGCGCATAATGCGGCGGAAGGTGGCGCTCTCGAGACCCACGCGGCGCAGCGGCATGCCGCCCGGATAAAGGGCGATGATGCGGCCCGTGTTGAACGCTTCGCGGTCGCCGTCTTCGCCCAAACGGTCAACGGCGGGATGGACGATTTCCCAGCCGTCGCGCTCCATGACAACGCCGGAAACCGCTACGGTCTCGCCCAGTTTGAGCTGCCTCTGCCAGTAGGAAATGCCCTGAAACCAGACGCACTGCAGCGTGCCGGTGCCGTCATAGATGCCCGGCCGTCAGCCACTGGCGTCCACGGCGATTGCGCTTGGGAGTGAGATAGCTGACCGTGCCGACCACCGTGATCTCGCTCTCGGTCTCCTGCAAATCGCGAATGGCAAGGATGCGCGAGCGGTCCAGATAGCGGCGCGGATAGAACTCCAGCAGGTCGCCCACCGTATTGATGCCCAGCGTGGCCAGCACCTTGGCGCGTTCGGGACCGACCCCCTTGACCCAGGTGGCTTCGTCGCCGAGGCGCGTGCCATCCCAAACGCGCGGCGGCGCGGGCTTAGGCACGACGGCGGATGTCGCTACGGGTGTTTTCCTGCTGGGACTCACGGAACAAAGGCGCTGCGGGTTAGTTGCGGGTGCGGACGGTGTAGGTGAGGATCGCTTCCTGCTCGGGGGTGACGGAGACGCGGAACTCCACCTTGCTGGAAGAGATCTTCTTCGCTTCGACGCTGGAGCGCAGAACTCTCCCAGTCGCCGTAGAAGTAATCGGTGACCACGACCTCCACCGCTTCCTTCTTGTGGTTGCGGAGCTTCACCTGGATATCGGTTTCGGCGACGCGGTCGGAAATGCGGCGGTAGTCGGTCTGCGTGCGTTCGGCGACGATATCGAAGGCGTTGCCGATGCGCACCGTGACCTTCTCGTTCTTCGGCGTGTGCTCGACGTTGTCTTCGCCGATGAACTCCTGGCTGCCCTTGCCCGAGGCCTGATAGACGCGCACGCGGCCCGCCGGCAGCGCGAGGCCCAGGCCGTTGGCTTCGCTGTTCTGGAATTCGGCGCTGACGCCCACGCGGTCGTTGTTCTGCCGCCAGTCGTAGCTGTAGATCTTGTTGATGCCGACGGCCGTCGAGGGAAAGAGGCTGACCTGCTTGGTCTGCATGTTCAAGAACGGACGTCGGGCGCTGCAGCGTGTAGAGGTGATATTCGAAGAACGACTGCTCCTCAAACTGCTTGGCCGCCACGCGCGTCCATCGCCATCGCCCGCACCATCATCGCATGTGGCGGCTGTGCCTGCGGCGCGCGGTGAATGTCACCCGCGATCAGCTTCAGTTGCGCGTTTTCATAAGCTCGTGCCGCAGGTGTTGTCCAGCGTCACCCAGGCGTCGAGGTCGGCGCGGGTGTTGGCTTCGTTCAGCACCAGCACGTAGTCCGCCCGCCACGAAAGGCCAGTGGTCAGATACGAGACTTCGGTTTCCTTGCTGCCGCCGTTATCGGCGTCCACGAGCCAGCGCAGCGTCGGGCGCGTGATCAGCCCCGAAGGCAGATTGGGATAGCGAATCTCGGCGATGTTTTCCAGCAGCAGGCTGCGCACCGCGCCGTCGGTCTGGCGCAGCACCACCTGATTGCCGGACGTGCCCGCGCCCGAGGTCAGCAGCGTGCCGCGCGTGATGTCGCCGGTCTTGCTGACGACGTCGATCTCCTGGTCCACGTACTTCTGCAGCAGCTTGTCGGGCGAGACGAGGTCGTAGTCGAAATTCTGCTCGAGCATGGTGACGCCGTTCGCGCGGAAATGGACGCTGGTGGCGTCGATCTGCGCGGAGACGTCGCGGAACAGGATCTCGCCCGCTGCCCTTTTTGAACTCCATGGCGCGCGTGTCGCGCACGAGGGCGAGGTTCTGGTTATAGACGGTGAGCGCAACGCCGGTGGCGGCGGCGGCGGCGAACGACAGCGACAGTAACGCTGCCAGTGCTGCAAGCACTTTCATGATCAGGCCTCGCTGATGGCGTTAATTTCTTCCATATAGCGGTTCACTTTTTCGAGAGCGGCTTCCAGATTGACGAGTTTCTCGCGCTCGGAGGCGACGATCTTCGGGATCGGCGTTGTCCACGAACTGCGGGTTCGCGAGGCGCGCCCGCGAGCCGCCGACGAGCTTCGTCAGCCGTTCCAGTTCCTTGCCCAAACGGCCCCGTTCCACATCGAGGTCGATGAGACCGCCCAGCGGCACGTAGATTTCCAGACCGCTGACGACGGCGGAGGCGCTGCCGCGCGGCTTCTGGCCGTCAAAGCTTAGATGCTCGAGGCCCGCGAGGCGTTGAATGAGCGCCGGAGAAGTCGCGCAGGAACGCCGCCTGCTCGCCCGCCGCGCCGATGACGCCCGCTTCCATGGGCGTGTTCTTGTTGACGCGCAGCTCGCCGCGGATGTTGCGCAGCGCGCTGACGACGCCTTCCAGCAGCGCGAACTCGTCTTCCACCGTCTTGGCGATGAACTCGGCGCGGGCTTCGGGGAAGGGCGCAAACAAAATCGTTTCCGAGCGCTGCGCCTCGGGCCAGGCGGATTCCGACAAGCGTGCGCAGCGTCTGGTAGAGTTCTTCGGTCAGGAACGGCATGAACGGATGCAGCAGCCGCAGCGTGCCGTGCAGCACGCCCAGGGCGTGCGCCAGCGCGGCCTTGCTGCTCGTCCCCACCCGCCTGCAGGCGCGGCTTGATGAGTTCCAGATACCAGTCGCAGAAGTCGTTCCACACGAAGGCGTACAGCGTCTTGGCCGCGTCGGCAAAGCGCATTTCCTCCAGCGCCCGCGTGACCTCCTGCGTCGTCGAGAAGAAGCGCGAGGCGATCCAGCGGTCGATGAGGTTGTCCGGCATCTGCTCGAAGGCTGTCCACCGGCGTAAACGGGAACTGTCTCGCCCTCTTCGGGGAGGTTCATCAGCAGCAGGCGCGAGGCGTTCCAGATCTTGTTGGCGAAGTTGCGGCCCGTCTCGCACAATTCCGTGCCGAAGCGGATGTCGCCGCCCAGGGGCGTCTGCGAAATGATGGTGAAGCGCAGCGCGTCCGCGCCGTACTGGTCGATGACCACCAGCGGATCGGGCGAGTTGCCCAGCGACTTGCGACAGCTTGCGGCCCTTCATGTCGCGCACGATGCCGTTGAAATAGACTTCCTTGAAGGGCGCGACGTGGAAGATCTCTTCGGAGGCCATGATCATCCGCGCCACCCAAAGGAAGATGATGTCCGGGCCGGTGACGAGCGTGCTGGTCGGGAAGAAGTGCTTCAGATCTGTCGGTTTCTTCGGGCCAGCCCAGCGTCGAGAACGGCCAGAGCCACGAGGAAAACCACGTGTCCAGCACATCCGGATCCTGCACCAGCGTCAGCCCCGCATACTTCGGGTCGTTCGTGGGATCGTCGACAGAGCAGATGATCTCGCCCGTTTCCTGCACGGTCCAGAGCGGAATGCGGTGCCCCCACCAGATCTGGCGCGAGATACACCAGTCGCGCACGTTTTCCATCCAGTGGAAGTATGTCTTTTCCCAGTGGCGCGGATAGAACGTGACGCGGCCCTCACGCACGGCGTCAATGGCGGGATCGGCCAGGCCCTTCATGCTCACGAACCACTGCTCGGAAAGCAGCGGCTCGATGACCGTGCCGGTGCGCTCGTTGTGGCCGACGGAATGGGTGTAGGGCTCGATCTTTTCGATCAGATCCAGCGCCTCCAGATCCGCCACCACGCGCTTGCGGCATTCCTCGCGGGTCAAGCCGCGGTAGGCTTCCGGCGCGACGTCGGTCATGCGGCCGTCGGGACCGATGACGGTGATGAACTCGAGGTCGTGGCGCTTGCCGATTTCAAAGTCGTTGGGGTCGTGCGCGGGCGTGACCTTCACGCAACCCGTGCCGAATGCGCGGTCCACGTAGTCGTCGGGCACGATGCGAATCTTGCGGCCGACCAGCGGCAGCGTGACGGTCTTGCCGTGCAGCGCCGTGTAGCGCTCGTCCTCGGGATGGACCGCGACGGCGGTGTCGCCCAGCATCGTTTCGGGACGGGTGGTGGCGACGATCAGATAGCCCGAGCCGTCGGAGAGCGGATAGCGGAGGTGCCAGAGGTGCGAGTTCAGGTTGCGGAATTCCACCTGCTCGTCGGAGAGCGCCGTGCGCGAGGCCGGATCCCAGTTGACGATGCGCTTGCCGCGGTAGATAAGGCCCTTGTTGTAAAGGTGGACGAAGATCGTGGATACGGCGCGCGACAAGCCCGGATCGAGGGTGAAGCGCTCACGCGACCAGTCGCAGGAAGCGCCCATCCGCCGCAGTTGCTTGAGAATGATATCGCCGTGAAGCTCCTTCCACTCCCAGATCTTTTCGACAAGCTTTTCGCGGCCGATGTCGTAGCGCGTCAGGCCCTGCTTGTGCAGTTCGGCTTCGACCTTGATCTGCGTGGCAATGCCCGCATGATCCGTGCCCGGCAGCCAGAGCGTGTCCTCGCCCTTCATGCGGTGCCAGCGGATAAGGATGTCCTGCAACGTATTAACCAGCACGTGGCCGATGGTGAGAATGCCCGTCACGTTGGGCGGCGGGATCATGATCACATACGGGTCGCGGCCCTGGCGCACGGGGGCGGTAAAATAGCCGCGGGACTCCCACGTGTCGTAGAGGCGGGTTTCAACGCCGGCGGGATTGTAGGCTTTGTCGAGTTGAACGGTTGGCATCGGCAGGGCTTGGGTTTGAATTAGGCAAAGTAGGGGCGGCGGGGGTTGCGGAAGCCGCCAAACACGCGAATCAGCGCCAAACCGGCGACGAAGCCGCCGATGTGTGCCATAAAAGCGATCCCGTCACTGCCGCCGAGGATGCCCGAGATCTGCATTACGAACCAGATCCCCAGCACGATCATGGCGGGCACGCGGATGAAACGAATGATGAAGACGATGAAGACGAGCACAATCACCTTGGCGCGGGGATGCAGCAGCAGATAGGCTCCGAGGACGCCGCTGATCGCTCCCGAAGCGCCGATCATGGGAATGGTTGAAGAGGGATCGGTGAAGGTGTGCGCCAGCGCCGCCACCAAGCCGCAAAACAGGTAGAACAGCAAAAAGCGAATGTGGCCGAGGTAGTCCTCGATATTGTTACCGAAGATCCACAGATAGAGCATGTTCCCGCCCAGATGGCCGAGGCCGCCGTGCAGGAACATCGAGGAAAACAGCGTCCGCCACATCTCCGGCGGAGCCGGGAGTTGCAGGAAATCACGCGTCAAGAGCGCGGGAATGGCCCCAAAGGCGTAAACGAACGCTACCTGCGCTTCGGGCGGCTGCATGAACTGAAAAATAAAAACCACGGCATTGATCGCAATCAGCAGGACCGTGACCACCGGTGGGCGGTGGCTCGGATTTTCGTCCCGGATCGGGATCATCGCTCCTTACCTCATCATTAGGGAACTTGAATCGCGACCTGCCATGTTTTACTGTTGCCCGCCCGGTCGGCCGCCGTCAAGGTAACATCATGACGGCCTCGCGCGAGAGGCTTCTGCGTCCAGATAAAGCCGCCCTTTTCTTCGTATTCATATTCGGCAATGGCTACGTGGCCATCCACCGTACAGCGCACAGAGGAGTCGTCGATCAGCGAAATCGCATCCGTGACCTTGAATTTGATCCGGCCTTTTAAAACCGAGAGCAACAGGTCGGGTGGATCGGCGTCGTAAGCGATGCCGTAGGTGCCCGCGCGCAGCACGTAACAGCTTAGCGAATCGGAGGCGCCACCCGGAATGGCAAAGAGCGGTTTCTTCCAGCCCTTCGCCAGTTCATAAAAATAGGGCCGTCCGCCGCCGTTCGCGGGCGAACACCGGTACGAAAGGCGCAGCCGGTTGCCAAAGGCGAAGCTGGCAGGCGCGATCCGCACTTCGGCGGGACCGGACACCTGCACATCGGCCCAGGTAGCGGTGCGGTCGGTGGCGGTGGCGAGCGAAAAATCGCCGGCCTCGAGGGTGCGTGGAATGGGTTTGCGCGAGGGCTTGGGCCACGGCCCGGCGGTCACGGTCAGGCGGACACTGCTGACGTTGCCGGCGCGGTCCTCAACTTCGATGCGCACGGCGCGGTTCTTTGCGGCGGCGATCCAGCCGCGGTCGTCGCTGGCGGAATCGAGGTACGCCGGCGCCGGCGGCAGATCGAAGAGGCGGCGCAGATCGGTGTTGCCCTCGCGGCGCACGGCCCAGACGATTTTCTGGTAGATGTCACGCGGGCCCAGCAGATCAATCCGTGCCGGATGGCCCTCGAAGACCGTGCTGTCGCCAACCTTGACACGCAGCACCGAGGGCACGGCGTTCCGGCCCCAGGGACCGGGATCGTAGGTCTGCAAATAAAAGGCGACGGGTTCGGAGGCGGAAACCGGGCCGGCCTGCCAGCCATTGCCCGCCGGCGTCAGCGTCAGCTTGCGGCCCGCCGAGCCGGGCGAAAAGTCCGACAGCGGCGTCCACGCCAGACTGACAATCACCGGCGGCGTCCGGTCGGCGGGCGGGTAGTTCGCCAGTGGATCGGTCTGCACCGAGCCCTCGCGGATCTCGTAATGCAAATGCGGCGGGCCCATGCCGCTCTGGCCGGTGTAGGCCAGCGTTTCGCCGCGCCGGAAGCGCTTCAGAGCCGTGCCTTCAAAGGAACACTCGACGCGGTAGGTGCCGGCGACGAGCTGCGAATCGCGCAGCACGGTTTCCAACTCGGGCGCGAAACGGTGCAGGTGGCCGAAGACGGCGGTGCGGCCGTCCGCCATGCCGATAATAGAGCACACGGCCATAGCCGGTGGGATTGACCGCCAACCGCTCGACCCAACCGTCGGCGGGCGCGAGCACGGGCAGATGCGCGCCCAGCGTGCGCAGGTCCACGCCGCCATGAAAATGGTCGGGACGGGTATCGGCAAAGCCGCCGGTAAGTGTCTTATGCCCCGCCAGCGGCCAGAGCAATTCTTCAGCCCGCGATCCCCCCACAAGCGCCAGCATGGTCAGCAGCGACAGAAAAATTCGCATGCTTTAGTATTCCCGCCAGCGAAAGCTGATGCCTACCAATAACCCGCCCATGGTCATCCATGTAAGCAGGGAGCTGCCGCCGTAGCTGATAAACGGCAGGGGTACGCCCGTCACCGGCAACATACCCACCGTCATCAGGAGGTTTGTCAACGCCTGGGCAGCCAGCATTCCCACGATGCCCGCGGCCACCAGCGAGTAGAACGGGTTGTGGCACTTGGAAGCGAGGCGCATGCCGCGGTAGAAGATCGTCACAAACAGCGCCGTGACGAGAATCGTGCCGAGAAAACCGAACTCCTCACCCCAGGCCGAAAAGATGAAGTCAGTGTGGCCTTCGGGCAGGAATTTGAGCTGCGTCTGTGTGCCGTTCAAAAAGCCCTTACCGGTCATGCCGCCCGAGCCCAGCGCGATTTTCGACTGGATGAGTTGGTAGGCCGAACCCAGCGGATCGGATTCGGGATCGATGAACGTGAGCAGCCGCTTCTGCTGGTACGGGTGCAGTTTGCCCCAGAGGTGGGGCGTGGCTGAGCCGACAACAAGAAACAGCACGGCGGCCAGTAATACCGGTACCAGTTTCTTCGCCGAGAAATAGAGCACAATGAGGAGCACGACGAGTGTGACGATGTGCAGCGTGGTCTGCCAAGAGGTAATCACCGCCGCCACAGGGCAGAGCATCAGCAGCAGATGCCAGAAGGGAATCCCGCCCCACGCCAGCACACAAAACATCATCATGGGGAAGACCAGCGAGGTACCCATATCGGGCTCGACGAGGATCAAGCCCATCGGCACCACCGCCATCGCCACAGCCGTCAGCGTCAGCCACGTCTTGCCAAGGTCGCGCGGAAAATCAAACAGCAGCCGCGCGAGGCCGAGCAGCGTTGTCATCTTGGCGATTTCCGAGGGCTGCAACTGGAAGGCGCCGAAGACGATCCAGCGCTTGGCGCCCATTGCCGATTGGCCGAGCGGAAACACCGCCAAGAGCCCGAGAATTCCCAGGCCGTAGCCAATGTAGGCCATCGACTGGTAGTACTTGGTGGGAATCGTCGCCGTGCCCATCAGCAGCATGAAGCCCATCGCGCCCCAGATGAGCTGCCGGTAAAAATGCGTGAACGTCAGCTCACCTTCGGCGAAGCTGGTGGAGTAATTCGCCACCAGTCCAATGCCGACGAGACCTAAAATCGAAAGGAAAATCGGATAATCGGGACCGGAATAGCTGCGGACTGTCATCAGCGGCCGTCCCCTTCAGCAGGCACCGGCGGCGGAGCCGAGACCGTATGCGCGACGTCAGGATTTCCCGTCGGCGGCTGCCCGTTACGCGCGCGCTCCTCCAGGACATAGCGCTTCATCACTTCCTTGGCGATGGGAGCCGCAATGGAAGACCCATGCATACCGAACTCGACCAGCACGCAGGTGGCGACAATCGGATCATCAATCGGGGCGAAGCCGATGAACCAGGCATGATCGTCGCCGTGCGGGTTCTGCGCGGTACCGGTCTTGCCGGCAATTTTCACTTCTTCGTCGCGCTGACGGGCGGCTGTGCCCGCGCCCCAGACCACACGGCGCATTCCCTCCTGCGCCATCCAGATCCATTGCGAATCGGCGTTGAGTGGCTCGGGATCGGCATGGGGTATCTTGGTTAGCGTTTCCGTTTGCGGATCAAAGATCGCGTCTACAAGATAAGGTTTGCGCCAGACTTTGCCGTTGGCGATGGCGGCGGCGTACGCGCACATCTGCATCGGCGTCACCAGCACTTCGCCCTGACCGATCGCGATCGAGGGGATAAAGCCCCGTGTCCAGCCGCGCGGGCCGTAGCGACGGTTGTAATAATCGACGGACGGAATGAGGCCGCTGGCTTCAGATGTCTGGTCGACGCCGGTGGGCCTTCCTAAATGGACGCGGCTGTAAGCGCTATGGATTCCGTCGACCCCCAGTTCGAGACCGAGTTTGTAGAAGAAGACGTCACAGCTCTGCTCGACCGCCTGCAACGGCACCACGTGGCCGTGGCCGCCCTTCTTCCAGCACTTGAACGTGCGGTTACCAAAGGTAAACGAACCCGGACAACTGATGGACCAGGCCGGCGAAATCGTGCCGCTCTGCAGACCTTCCAGCAGCTCCGCCGGCTTGATCGTGGAACCCGGCGGGTACATGGTTTGCACGGCGCGGTTCAGCATCGGCTTATTGGGATCTTCCATCAACGAGTTCCACTGCAACGCGTTGACCCTGCCGGCGAAGATTTCCGGATCATAGGCGGGTGCGCTGGCGATGGCGACGACTCCACCGGTGCGCACGTCCATGACGACCGCCGCGCCGACCTTGTCGGTCAGAAGCGATTCGGCCAGCGCCTGCACATCGAGATCAATGGCGAGCCAAAGTTCCTTACCGGCAACGGGCTGGACACGTTCAAGCTGTTCGACTTCCGAAACTTCCTGCCCCAGAGCGTTGACGACGGAGAACCGGCGGCCCTTCACGCCACGCAGTTCGTCGTCGTAGAGACGTTCCAAACCGCGCTTGCCGACGAGGTCGCCAGTGGCGACGCCGGGAAACTTGGGTAGCTCCTCTTTGGAAATTTCACTCACGTAACCGATGGCGTGAGCCATGAGCTTGCCGGCATACGAGCGCTTCTGTTCCACTTCGAGGAACGCGCCGGGGATCTGGTCGCGGACTTCCTCAAAGGCTGAGAGCTCGGCAAACGAGAGATCGCGTTTGAGGCGCATCGGCGCGAACGTGCGCCGGAACGGCTGGATGACCTCTTCGGCAAGGAAGCTGTCCGGCATTTGCAGCACCCGCCCCAGCAACTCCATGCTGCGCTTATCACGCCAAAGTTCGTTGGGCACTCCATAACAGGAATAGGCGGCGCGATTGGTGACCAGCAGTTTACCCGTGTGGTCGCGCATCACGCCGCGCGGCGGAGCAATTTGAATCAGCCGGAAACGGTTGTGATCGGATTTATCCCGATATTCCCGCCAGTTCAACACCTGCACGGCAAAGAGACGCACGGCAAGCAGGGTGAACAGCAGCAATCCTATCGCGAGGAAAGACCAGAACCGGATGGATTCCCGGTTGACCTTGGCTACTTTCATGTCGGTCGAACGCGGTGCAACGGCGAGAGAAACCAGAGCAGACCCAGCACGGTCGTATAGGCGGCAGCCGGTAAACCGCTACGCAGGTAGAGTGGCATGAAATCCAGTCCCGTACCGCGCGCCACAAGATAATTGGCGACCGCCTCCACAAAGGTCCCGGCCACAAGTAAAAACACACTCCACGGCCAGAGGAGGCGAAACGGACCTTCGTTCCACAGCTTGCCACAGGCAAAGCCGACAATCGAATAGGCGAAGGACGTGGCTCCAAGGGGCAGCGCGCCCATAATGTCTTGCCCAAGGCCAAGACTCACGCCGAACAGTGAGCCGGCAATCGGCCCCTGCAACAAGCCGACATAAACTACGAACGGCAATGTCAGCGACGGCCGCACGGCGCCCAGTGAGAGCAGGCCGCCAAGCGTCACATCGAGAATGAGCAGCAGAAAACCGACGAGACCGAGGCCAAGATAACTCATGGGCGGCCATCCCGCGCCATCAGTGTGTCCATCGCGCCATCGGTTCGTCCGGACTCCGTCACCACAAACACTTCCTCCAGGGATTCAAAACGTACGAACGGACGCACACGGCACCAGCCGGCGTTGGGCTCGCCCTGTGCCATCACGCGCGAGACGACACCGACGCGAATGTTTGCCGGGAACACACTGCCCGCGCCCGTCGTCAACACGAGGTCGCCGACGCGGACATCCTCGCCCGTTGCCAGACCGACAATCGTCCATTCCTCGGGTCCGAGCCAGCGCAGAATGCCGGCCACTCGCGAGCGTTCGATCATCACAGAAACGCCATAGGCGTTGCCCTGCAGCGTCTGCACGAGCGAAGTGAAGGTGGCGACCTCGGTGACCTTGCCGACGAGACCTTCGGGCGTAATCACGGCGGAATTCAATCGTACTCCGCTGTGGTCACCGGCGTCGATCAGCATGCGGCCGCCGATTTGCGAACCGGGATAACCGATTACTTCGGCCGGCCGGGTTTGCAGCGGAAAACGCTCGCGGAAGCCGATCATGGCTCGCAGCCGGTCGTTTTCCAGAGCGGCGTCGCGCAGCTCGCCGTTTTCGCGGCTCAGGGAAATCGATTGCTCACGCAAGAGCGCGTTCTCTTTCCAGAGACCGAATGTGCGGCGGGCCAGCATCACGGGCCGGCCCAGTTGCGCGATGATCCCGCCGAACTCCTGCTTGACGGTCACCACCCGCGTGCCGTTGCCGAAGAACAGAAGACCCAGCGAAAGGCCGAGCGTCGCGAGAAATATCAGCCAGTCCAGACGCGGAGCAAAAAGCGGTGGGGAACTCCTCATAGAGGCGGATCAGGAGGAAAGAAGAACCTTGTGGTACGTTTCAAAATCGTCAAGCACTTTACCCGTGCCGCGGACGACACAGGTGAGCGGATCATCGGCCAGAATTACGGGCAGGGACGTTTCTTCGCGCAGCCGCACGTCGAGGCCCTTGATCAGCGCGCCGCCGCCGGTCATCACGATACCGCGGTCGCGGATATCGGCCGCCAGTTCGGGCGGGGTCTTCTCGAGCGCGGTGCGGACGGCGTCGACGATTTGCGAAACGGGCTCGGCCAGCGCTTCGCGGATCTCGATGGAATTGATCTCGATCGCCTTGGGCACGCCTTCAACCAGGTCGCGGCCTTTCGCCACAATGGAGAGTTCCTGTTCGAGCTTGACGGCGGAGCCGATGCGCATCTTAATCTCTTCGGCCGTGCGATCGCCGATGAGTAAGTTGTAGTTGCGGCGCATAAACTGCACGATGCACTCGTCAAGCTCATCCCCCGCCACGCGAATCGACGTGTCGGTAATGATGCCGGAGAGCGAGATTACGGCGATTTCCGTAGTTCCGCCGCCGATGTCAATCACCATGCTGCCAATGGGATCATTGACCGGCAGGCCGACGCCCAGCGCGGCGGCCATCGGTTCGGCAATGAGGTAGACTTCGCGCGCTCCCGCGTGCTCGGCGCTATCGCGGATGATTCGCTTTTCGGACTTGGTGACGCCCGAGGGTACGCAAACGATTACGCGCGGACGCAGGAGGCGGTTCTTCACAGCCTTGCGGATGAAAGCGCGGATCATCACTTCGGCCAGTTCGTCATCGTCGATCACGCCGTCACGCATCGGTCGAACAACTTCGAGGTCGCGATGCGTCTTGCCCAGCATTTCGCGCGCCTCGGTGCCAATGGCGATAACCTTGTTATCCCGCTTGCGCACTGCCACCATGGACGGCTCGCGCACGACGATGCCCTTGCCTTCCACGTATACCAGGGTGTTGCAGGTTCCCAGGTCAATCGCAATTTCGTTGGAAAATAGCCTACCCCACGACATGGGCATTTTTACCTTTCGTAGACACATTGTGAAAGCGCCGGTAACGCCGGCGCGCTACAGGAACATGAGTCGCGGAACGCTTACCCTTCGTCGGACAGACGGATGGACTCGTCCGGCTTGGGCGGTTGCAGGCCGCGTTTCTTTTCGAACTCCCAGAGGAACGCCATGATCAGCGGCTTCTCTTCATCATCGACGCGGGTATAGACCGCGTAATAGCCACCCCACTGACAGACCAATTTCTGATTGCGCGAGGCGTCGATGGCATCCTTAACGCTCGGCAATTTGCGGGTCATCCGGCCCACCAGCTCGTAAATCGCGCCGGTCACGTCGCGCCGGACGATATAATCCTTGCCCATGTAGCGAACGCGGGAGGACGGACGGACATAGAGCGGTTGATCAACGTTGCGAGGCCACATCATGTTGCTTCTCTCGGCAGGTTAGTGTTTGAAATGACGGCGACCCGTAAATACCATGGCCAGGTTCTGCTCGTCGGCGGCGGCGATCACCTCGTCGTCGCGAACTGAGCCGCCGGGCTGAATCACGCATGTCGCCCCGGCCTTGGCGGCGACGTCCAGCCCGTCACGGAAGGGGAAAAAAGCGTCGGAGGCGCAGGCCGAGCCCGTGAGGACAAGGCCGGCGGTAGCCGCTTTCTGCACCGCGATCTGCGCCGAATCGACGCGCGACATCTGCCCGGCGCCGATGCCGAGGGTGTGGCGCGCGTCGGAAAAAACGATGGCATTGGAGCGTACGTGCTTGCACACCTTCCAGCCTAAGAGCATAGCCGCGCGCTCGGCGTCTGTCGGTTGGCGCTTTGTAACGACCTTGAGCTGATTCAGTTCGGGTAGCCCGAAGTCCGCATCCTGCGCGATGAATCCACCCCAGATGGGCCGCAACTCCATCGGCATTTCGCGCGCCAGCAGTTCTTCCCAGGCGAAGCTGATCAGGCGGAGTGCCTTCTTTTTCGCGAAGACTTCACGCGCTTCAGCGGAAAATCCCGGCGCGAGGATCACTTCAAGAAACATCTCGGAGACCGCCCTGGCCGCCGCGCCATCCATTTCACGGTTGAGCGCAATGATCCCGCCAAAGGCGGAGACGCGGTCTGTTTCCAGCGCGGCTTCCAGCGCCGCGGCAACCGTGCCCGCCACCGCCGCTCCGCAGGGGGTGACGTGTTTCATGATCACCGCGGTAGGCTCGCTGAATTCGGCCACCAACCGCAGCGCACCCTCGGCGTCCAGCAGATTGTTATAGGAAAGTTCTTTGCCCGCAAGCTGGTCCGCGGCGACGAGACCGGCAGCGGGAGCGCCGTGCGGAGCGAACAACCAGCCGCGTTGATGCGGATTCTCGCCGTAGCGCAGACCGCGCACGCGGCGCAGCGCGAGTGGCGCGAAATGCCCCTCGTTCAGCCAGTCGGCGATGGCACTGTCGTAGGCCACCATATTAGCGAAGGCCCGCGCCGCGCAGGTGGCGGCGTAGTCGCGGGGCACCTGGCCCGCGTTCTGATCGAGCAGCGCCAGAAACTCTTCGTATTGCGCGGGATCGGTCAGCACGACGACATGCTTCGCGTTCTTGCAGGCGGCGCGCGCCATCGACGGTCCGCCGACGTCGATCGCCTCAATAATATCTTCGCGCGACTTGCCCGCCGCCAACACCTGGCGGAAGGGATAAAAGTTCACGACCACCAAATCGATGGGTTCGAGCCCGAGGCGCTTCATGTCGGCGACGTCACCGGCGTGATCCCGCCGGGCGAG
Organism: uncultured bacterium; assembly: GCA_963735175.1. Classification (GTDB taxonomy): domain Bacteria; phylum Electryoneota; class RPQS01; order RPQS01; family RPQS01; genus CAVTJX01. The sequence goes on from CAVTJX010000016.1 coordinate 455,938, forward strand.
GATGCCGCCATGAATACGCGGATGCAGCGTCTTGATGCGGCCTTCCATCGCCTCGGGATGCCCGGTCCACTGTTCGACAGGAGTGACGGCCACGCCCGCGCCGCGAATGGCACTTGCCGTGCCCCCCGAAGCGAGAATCTCCACCTTGTGGGCGGCAAGACCCTGGCAGAGCGGGATCAAATCAGCTTTATCGGTAACACTAATCAGCGCGCGGCGAACAGGAATCATACACGGGGTCCTTCGAGGATTTGAACGCGGCGGTTTTCGATGTGGATTCGATCCTGCGCGAAGAGACGCACCGCCTCGACGTACAGATCGTGTTCGATGGCATGAACGCGGGCGGCCAGCGTATCCGGCGTGTCGTCGGGTCGAACGAACACGGCCTGCTGCAATACGATTGGCCCGCGATCGTAGGCTTCGTCAACGAGATGAACAGTGGCGCCCGAGATGCGCGCGCCGCTGTCGATTACGGCTTCATGCACGCGGCGGCCATACATGCCCTCGCCCCCGAAGGCCGGTAGCAGCGCCGGGTGAATATTCAAGATGCGATGCCGGAATGCGCGGACAACGGCAGCGGGAACGAGTTTCAGATAGCCCGCGAGGCAAATGAAGTTCACGCCGTGGCGCTGGAGCGCCTCCAGCAGCGCCGCTTCAAGCGCTTCAGACGCCGGAAAATCCTTCGTGCGCAACACGAGGTACGGCACATTCAGCCGCCGCGCCCGTTCGAGGGCAGGGGCCTGAGCGCTCGAGGAAATCAGCAGCACGGGCTCGGCGTCAAGTTCACCCGTTCGGCAGCGCGTGGCGAGGGTTTCAAACAACGTTCCGTTTCCGGAAACAAAGACGGCGAGGCGCAGCCGGCTCATGCCGCGGCCTCCTCGAAGGCAGGCAGCCGTAAACCCATCGTAATGCGGTCGAGGTCGAACTCGACCGGCGCGCCCACCGGGAGTGTCACGCGTTCCGGTCCGTGACCGTGCGGTAAATTGATCACCAGGGGATAGTCCAGACCACGGGTCGCGTCCAACAGCGACTGCTGCACTTCCTCCGAAGCCGGTTCCCCGGCTTCACCGCCAAGATCGCCGCAGAGCAGCCCTACGAGTTGATGCAGCACGCCGGCGTTCCGCAAATGAAACAGCATGCGGTCGATGCGGTACGGCGGTTCGTTGATATCTTCGATGAGGAGTAGCGCGCCCGCAAGGGGAGGCAAAAAGGGCGTGCCGAGGAGGGTTGTGATCATCGTCAGGTTGCCGGGCAGCAGGCGTCCCGTCAGCTTACCCTGGCCACGCAGCACGCGGATGTTGTCACGCGGGAAATCCGCCAGCAGATCGTCGGGAGCGTCACCCATCACTATCCGCAACGCGTTGCGCAAGCTGCGCTCACTGGAGCTGCCGTCCCACTCCACGGCGACAGGACCGGAGTAGGATATGAATTCCTGCCGCGCGTAAAGCAGCCAGTGCAGCGCAGTGATATCGGAGAAACCCAAAAACGGTTTCCGTCCGCGGGCGATCAGCGCCGTGTCGAGCGTCGCCAGTAAACGGCTGGCACCGACTCCGCCGCGGGCGCAGAAAACCGCGTCAATATCCTCACGCGCAAACATTTCTTCGAGTTCACGCCGCCGCACGTCGTCGGGCGCGGCCAGAAATCCACAGTGCCCGTAGGCCGAGGGCGCTGTTTCCACTTCAAAGCCGAGAGCCTGCAACGCTTCCACCGCCGCCGTCAAGCGCTCCGGCTTGACCGGGCTGGACGTGGTGCAGATGCCGATTTTTCCGCCGGGTCGAAGCGGCCGCGGGAGGATCACTAATAACCCCACTCCGGTGTGGCGAGGGAATAGTCGCCGAAACCGGTGTAGTCGACGAAGACAAAGCGGCGCGAGATCGTGCTGTAGTACCAGACCTCGTATGGCCGGGAGTCCGCTTCGAAGGGATGTCGTTCGATGTCCGTAGGCTCGCCATATAGAATGTAGATGCGGCCGCGATCCGATTCCCATCCGGCCCGGTTGGTGCTGAACTTCTCGTTGGCGAATTCGACGCGGCGGTAATACTCGTCCATCAACTCGTTTTCGTCCGTATCCTTTGTCGGATCGCGTCGCACCCAGAAGTCCTTGAATAGCCGCTCGCGTTCGGCCCCAGTGGCCTGGCGCAGCTTGTTATACTCCGCGCCCGAAGCGATGAAGCGCAGTTGGCGTACGGCCAGATCGAGGTCGCGGATCGAGACCGGAATGCCCGGGATGCGGACATGAAACTGGCGTTCACGGGTTTCCGTGCGATCCGCTCCGCGCGCGGTCAGCTTCAGCACATATTGCTGCGACGTCAAACCCTTGATTTGCAACTCGTATTCCAGCGTCTGCACCGTGCCGCTGGGCATCACGGTCGAACGCGTCGTCTGCACCGTGTCGCCGGATTCGCCCAGCAACGTCCAGGTCAGCTGAATTTCGCGCGGAACGGAACTGAAAAGCTGTACACGCGCCTGCGCGGAGTCTTCCGCGGTCGAAAAACTCTCCACCAGGCGCGGCACACCGAGTTCGGCAAGATTCACGTCCTCAGTCACCCAGTAGACGTCGGAGAGCCGCAGAACGGGATCGCTGGTCTTCAAGGCGATCGTACCTTCCCACTTCGAGCGGCGGTGCGCTTCCTTGTCGGTCGTCAGCGTGATCCGCACTTTATAGTCGCCGGCCGGCACGAGAAATTCTTCGACGTGCACCGCGTTGCGGATGCGGCTGTTGGTTTCGACAAATGTCGCCGCGCCAACTGCCTGGTTAGAGATGCGTTCGTTATAAGAGACTCCCGTCTTCGCGGAAGACCGTGGTCACCAGCTCAAAAGCGGCGGTGAAGCCGCTATCGGAGCGGAGGAAGACGATATTGTCATAGGGTACTGAGATCGCCGCGATCAAGCGCAGGGAATCGGCCTCCGGGACCCAAGCGCTGGCCAAGCTGGCACCGAAACTGCGGCCCGTTGCCCTCGGACATCAGGCCACCGGGATCCTTCGACGGCCGCGGCGCGGCGGAAGCCCAGAGCGCTACAGCGACGAGAGCACAGGCAAGGTACGTTCTAACCATGAGTCCCTCTGCGCGATTTCACGGCCCGGCGAGAGCGGCTCGCCGTCCAATTGATAAGCATGTGCCCGGGTGATCCGGACCGGAACGATCTCCCCGGGCGAGACGATGCCGTTCACGCGCACCCGCCCGTCAATGTCCGGAGCATCCCACGCGCTCCGGCCCCACGAAATTCCGCGACCGTTGCGTTCGACGAGCGTCGGCATCGTCTTCCCCACCAGCGCCTGATGCTGTTCGAGGCAAATGCGACGTTGGAGGCGCATGAGCTGATCGAGGCGGTCCAGGGCGATACCCTCCTCAATGCGATCGGTCATTGTTGCGCCGGTGGTGCCGTCCTGCGGCGAATAGGCGAAGACGCCCGCGCGCTCGAACCGCACCTCTTCCATGAAGCGGTACAGTACTCCGCGAAATCCTCGTCGGTCTCGCCCGGAAAACCCACCAGCACCGTCGTGCGCACGCAGGCGTCGGGACGCGCGGCGCGAAAGGCGGCGATGGCTTCCTTCATCTTCGCGGCGGTGGTGCGGCGGTTCATCCGCTTCAGCACCCGGTCCGAGGCGTGTTCGACCGGAAAATCGATATACGACGCGAATTTTGGAATCGCCGCGAGCTGCTCCAGCAGATAGGGCGGCGTGGACGGCGGATGCGCGTAGAGCAGCCGGATCCACTCGAGGCCGGGCAGTTCCGACAACCGCTGGCAGAGTTCCACGAGTCTGCGTTCGCGGTAGAGATCCACGCCGTAGCTCGTGGTTTCCTGACCAATGAGCATGATCTCACGCACGCCGCTTGCGGTCAGCAGTGCCGCTTCGCGCAGCAGCTCCTCGATCGGTTCGCTGCGGTAGAGGCCGCGCATCTGCGGAATGGCGCAGAAGGCGCAGGCGTGCGAACAGCCGTCGGATATCCGCAGATAGGCCGAACCCGGACCGGCCGCGCCCACATGGCTGGTAATGCCCGCGCCGTCCAGATCCACCGCCAGCGGATTCGTGCCCAGCGCCTCCAGCATGCCGACCACTGGCCGATGCCGAAGACGCCGTCCAGTTCGGGAATGCTGTCGCGGACCTCGCCGCCGTCGCGTTGCGTCAGACAGCCCATGGCGTAGACTTCGCGGCCCTCGCGCGCCGCCTTCCAGCGGATCGCTGCCAGCAGCACTTCCACCGATTCCACCTTGGCGTCATCGAGGAAACCGCAGGTGTTGACGATCAGACATCCGCGCGGTGCGGTTGCGCCACGCATTCGAAACCCGCGCCTCGCAGCAGCGCCGCAAAGCTGTCGGAATCCACCGTGTTTTTCGCGCACCCAAGAGTCTGAAACGCCACCCGCCGCGGACGGACGTTGGAACCGCAATGTTTCTTCACGCCGCTAACCCGTTTTCACCTGCGACTGGCCGAGCATATCCTGCACCTGTTTCAGCACCTGCAAGGAAGTCTTCAAGGCGATAGCGGCGCGACTGGATGATGCGCTCGCTGCCCGCCTGCTGCACCTTGAAATAGACGGGCACGTTGCCGCTGTGGCGTAGGAAGAGATCCTCGAGCGCGTCCAGCGTCGACTCGGTGAGACTCGATTCGCTAAGCGTCAGCCACAGACTGCGCGCGAATTCCGCCTTGGCCTCTTCAATCGTGTAGATGTCCTGGGTGATGAACTTCGGATCCTCTTCCTCGCGACAGCTCACGCGCGTGTGGAAGACAAGTTTGGCTTCCTTCTTCAGCTTGTGACCGTAGGTCTCCAGCACATCGCCGAAAACCAGCAGTTCGCCGCTGCCCAGGAAGTCCTCCAAAGTCACGCTGGCCATTGCCTTGCCCTTGCGCGTTGTGCTGCGGCGGATTTCCGTTATCACACCCGCGAGGCGCACCATCTGCTGGTCCGTCAAATCGGATGTCTCGCCGAGACTCGCCGTGGCAAGCTGCTCGATGTCGCCGCGCACGTCGTCAAGCGGATGGCCCGAAACGTAGAAACCGATGAGTTCCTTCTCGAGGCTCAGCGCCTGGTCCGACGAATACGGAGGGATGTTCGGCAATTCCGGCTCGCGCGCGGCTTCGCCGGGACCGTCGCCGCCGCCGAACAGTGAGGACTGGCCGAGGTCGCGCTCGCGTCCCGACTGCGCAGCGAAGGCGAAGAACTGATCGACGGCCGTCATATACTGCGCGCGGTGACCGCCCAAACTGTCCAGCGCGCCACAGCCGATGAGGCTCTCCAGCGCCTTGCGATTGACCAGTTTGGTATCGACGCGCTCAGCAAAATCGAAAAATGACACGAATGCCCCACCTTGCCGCCGTGCCTGTAAGATCGCCTCGATGGGCCCGCCGCCGACATTCTTCACCGCTTCGAGACCGCAGCGGATCTTGCCTTCGACCACTGTGAAATAGCGATCGGAGGTGTTGACGTCGGGGGGCAGCACGGCCACGCCGAAACTGCGGCATTCATTGATGAGCTTCGGCATGACGCGCGTGTCGCCATGCATCGACGTCATTTCCGCCGCCATGAACTCCGCGGTGAAATTCGCCTTGAGGTAGGCCGTCTGGTAAGCCAGCACACCGTAACACGCGGCGTGGGCTTTGTTGAATCCGTACCCGGCGAATTTTTCCACCTGATCAAAAAGCAGTCCCGCCTGCGCCGGATGCATCTGGCTCGTTTCCTGGCAGCCCGCGATAAACTGTTCCTTCATCCGCGCCAGCTCTTTCGGATCTTTCTTCCCCATCGCGCGGCGCAGAATGTCGGCGCGTCCGAGGGAAAATCCGGCGAGGTCGCGGGCGATGGCCAGCACCTGTTCCTGGTAGACGGCGATGCCGTAGGTCGTCTTCAGAATCGGTTCGAGTTTCGGGTGCAGATAGGTGATCTTCTCCAGCCCATGCTTGCGGCGGATGAAATCACCGATCATGTCCATCGGGCCGGGCCGGTAGAGCGCCACCATGGCGACGATGTCGTCGAGGCTGTTGGGTTTCAGCTTCGTCAGCCATTCGCGCATGCCGCGGCTTTCCAGCTGAAACACGCTGATCGTGTCGCCGTCGGTCAACAGCTTGTACGTCTTGTCGTCGTGCTGCTCGGCAATCTGCCCGAGATCAAGCACCACGCCCCGCACTTTCAGCATTTCCAGCGTGCGCGAAATCACGCTCAGTGTGCGCAGCCCAAGAAAGTCCATCTTCAACAGCCCGATCTTGTCCACGATGTTCATGTCGAACTGCGTGGTGATGCTGCCGTCGGACTGTTTGTAGAGCGGCACGTAATCGGTCAGCGGCCCCGGAGTGATGACGACTCCCGCCGCGTGCGTTGAAGCGTGGCGGCAGGTGCCTTCCAGCACTTCGCCGATCGCCCAGATCTTGCGGTAGTCCTCGTTCTCCTGAAGCAGCGCTTCAAGTTCCGGCGTTGTCCTGCCGCGCGCCCTTCGCTCCCGACATTCCTTCGGGCACGCGCAGCCGCACGTTCGGTCCTTCGGGAATCTTCTTCGCCAACTTGTCGACCTCGCCATAGCCGATGCCGAGCACGCGTCCCACATCGCGCACTACGGCTTTGGCTTTCAGCCGGCCAAAGGTGATGATCTGCGTCACAGACTCCGCGCCATACTTCAGCTTCACGTACTCGATGATCTTTTCGCGGCCTTCGTCCTGGAAGTCGATGTCGATATCGGGCATCGAAATGCGCTCGGGATTCAGAAAGCGCTCGAAGTAAAGTTCAAAGCGCAACGGATCGATATCCGTGATTCCCAGCGCGTAACAGACAAGCGAACCCGCCGCACTGCCGCGTCCCGGACCCACGGCCACGCCGATGGAGCGCGCGTAGCGGATGAAATCGGAGACGATCAGAAAATAACCGACGAATCCCATTCGCTCGAATCATCTCCAACTCGTAAGCTGAGTCGTTCGCGGATGGCGTCCGTCACGTCCGCGAAGCGCGTCGCCAAACCCGCGTTCGCCAGTTTCACCAGATATTCGAAATCGTCTCGTCTCGCTCTCCGGCAGCGGGAAACGCGGTAGGTGCTTCTTCGAAAAATCGAGTTTCAGGTCACACTTGGCGGCGATTTCCAGCGTCGTCTCCACTGCCTCAGGGCACAGCTCGAAAGAGCTTACCCATTTCTTCGGGAGTCTTAAGGTAGAATTCTTCGGTGTTGAAGCGCAGACGGGTTTCGTCAGCGACGTTGGCGGCGGTCCCGATGCAGAGCAGCGCGTCGTGCGCTTCGGCATGTTCGCGCCGCAAATAATGAGTGTCGTTGGTACCGACGAGCTTCGAACCGAGCCGCTTGGCGAGTTGTTGCAACTTGCCGAAGACTTTCTGGTCTTCGGGCAGATTGTGCCACTGGAGTTCAATGTAGAAGTCGTCGCCGAAGAGGTCTTTATACCACACTGCTTTCTTCCATGCGCCCTCATCGTCGTCGTTCAGCAGCGCGGAGGGAATTTCGGCGGCGAGGCAGCCCGAGGTCGCGATCAGCCCTTCTGAATACTTCGTCAGGATCTCGTGGTCAATGCGCGGCCGGTAATAAAAACCCTCGCAATAGGCGATGGATGACAGTTTGACGAGGTTGCGATAGCCGGTCTCATTCTTCGCCAGCAACAGCAGGTGATTGGCGTATTCGCCACGATTGCCGCCGGTCGAGGATTTTTCGAAGCGGTTCGGGCAGATATAGGTCTCGACGCCGATGATCGGCTTGATACCCGCTTTTTGCGCCGCGAAATAAAACTCCATCGCGCCGAAAAGCGCGCCGTGATCGGTCAGCGCAATCGCCGGCATGTCCAGCTCCTTCGTGCGCTGGATCAGCTCGGGCAGCTTGCAGGCGCCGTCGAGCAGGCTGTATTCCGAATGGTTGTGAAGATGGACAAAGCCCGCGCTCACAACTCGCCCTCCTCGCGGGATATCTGCGCCCCAACGCCGGCCAGCTTCGCTTCTATCTTCTCGTAACCGCGATCGAGATGGTAGACGCGCATCACTTCTGTCGTGCCGTGTGCGCACAGCCCGGCCAGCACGAGGCAGACCGAGGCGCGCAGGTCCGTCGACATCACCGGCGCGCCCTTCAGTTCGGGAATACCCGTGATAATCGCGGTGTTGTCCTCCATTGCGATCTTTGCCCCCAGCCGCGACAGCTCGGCGACATGCGTGAAGCGGTCGCGGTAAATCGTGTCGGTAATACGGCTCTCGCCGTCCGCCAGCGACGCCATCGCCATGAACGGCGCTTGTAGATCGGTGGGAAACGCGGGATAGGTGTCCGTCGTCACCTGCATTGGCTTCAGACGCGCGGAATCGCGCTCAACGAGAATCGTATCGCCCGCGACGGTGATCTGCACTCCCATTTCACGGGCAAGGGCCAATGGCGCTTCCACGTGCCGCGGCTCGCAGTGCAGCAGCCGCACGCGGCCACCGGCCATGCCCACCGCGCAAACGTAAGTGCCGGTCTCAATGCGGTCGGGAATCATGGCCGCGTCCACCGGATGCAGTTCGGGCACACCTTTAATCACGAGGTCGCGCGTGCCGATGCCGTCGATGTCCGCGCCCATGCGCGTCAGAAATTTCGCGAGCTGCGTGATCTCGGGCTCGACGGCGACGTTCTTCAATTGCGTCGTGCCCTCGGCCAGTACGGCCGCCATCAGCACGTTCCCCGTAGCGCCGACGCTCGAAATCGGAAACTCAAACACGCCACCCTTGAGCTTTTTCGCTCGGGCAACGACAAATCCCTCTTCGAGGTCCGAAGTCGCTCCCAACGCTTCCAAGCCTTTGATATGCAAGTCTACCGGACGCGGTCCCCAGGCGCACCCACCGGGCATCGAGACACGCGCCTCACCGTGACGCGCGACGAGCGGACCAAGCACATAGAAACTGGCACGCATCGTCTTCACCAGTTCGTAAGGCGCTTCGTTGTGGCGCGCGTGCGCGGTGTCAATGCGCAATTCGTGGTCGCGTTCCTCTACCTGTGCGCCAAGAATGCGCAGCAAGTTTGACATCGTGCGCACGTCGCGCAGCGGCGGCACGTTCGTAAAGCGATACGTACCGGGCGCGAGCAGCGTCGCGGCCAACAGCGGCAATGTGGCGTTCTTCGAGCCCGAGATCGGGATCTCGCCCTCCAGCGGGCGGCCACCATGTATAACCAGTTTATCCAAGGGTGTTTGGAGAAGCTATTAGAGTTTGCCGCTCTGGCGCAGCAGTTCGCTGGCCGTGGCGAGGGATTGATCGGTCACTTTTTCGCCGGCGATCAGACTGGCAATGGCCTGCACTCGGTCCGCTTCACTAAGGAAACGGGCGGTCGTCTCCGCGCTTTGTCCGCGCGTGGTTTTATTGACGGCGAGGTGATGGTCGGCGCGCGAGGCGATCTGCGGTAGATGCGTGATACACAAAACCTGATGACGCCGCGCCAGCCTCACCAATGCCCGGCCCACCTGGTCAGCCACGCGCCCGGAAATGCCGAGGTCGATCTCATCGTAGACCATCATCGGATATTCGGCTTTTTCCGAGAGGGCTGATTTGATGGCGAGCGTCACACGCGAAGATTCGCCGCCCGAAGCCACTTCGCGGATCGGCACGGGCTTTTTGCCGGGGTTGGCAGAAAAGAGAAATTCGATGCGGTCGGCTCCGTCGGCGCTCAAGCGCTCGGGATCGAGCGGCGCGGGCAGCGTTTGCAGCGCCGCCTCAAATTGCGGCGCGGGTAAGCCCAGCGGCTTAAGCGTCTCCAATACGCGCGCCGAAAAATCCGCCGCTGCCACATGCCGCCGTTGCGATAATTCCTCGGCGGCGTTCACCACCGCGTCACCGCTGCGGTCGAGTTCAGCCTGCAACTCTGCCACACGCCGTTCGAGCGTCTCGCCCTGTGCCAGCAGTGTTTTCAGCTCACCCGCGCGGTCCAACACCTGTTCAATCGACATGCCATGCTTGCGGCGCAGATCCCAAAGCACGGTGCGCCGCTCCCGTAACCGTTCGAGTTCGATCTCGTCAAAGGACAACCCGTCCTGATAGTCCTGCACCTGAGTGGCCAGGTCTTTTAAGCGCGAATTGATCTCCGCCAGTTCGCTCGTGACTTCCGCAAGATCCGGATCGACTTTGGCGATTCCCGCCGCGGCATTGCGCGCGAGGCCCGCTAATGTTACGAGAGATGGATCGTTCTCCGTCAGCAGCGCCAGTAGTCGCGCAGCCTCGAAGGCGAGCTTCTCGGCGCTTTCCAACTTCCGCAGCCGGACGTCAATGGCATCGTCTTCGCCTGCTTTCAATCCCAACCGCTCAATTTCCTCAAGCTGGTATTCCAGCAGCGCGCGATCCTTGCGGTGCGCCTCCAGCGCCGCTTGCGCCTGCGCCAGTTCGCGTTTCAGCGCGACCCGTGTCTCATACAGTCCGCGCACCTTTGTCGCCTGCGCCAGCGTGTCCGCGAAAATATCGAGGTATTCGAGTTGCCGCGCGGATTTGAACAGCGATTGATGTTCGCGCTGTCCGTGGAAATCCGCCAGCAGATCGCGCAGCTTGAGCAGCGTTTCTTGCGGCACCGGATGGTCGTTCAGCCACGAGCGCGTGCGCCCCTGGTTGGTGATCTCCCGGCGTAACAGCAGTTCGTGGCGATCTTCGGCTTCGTCCTCCGCGGCAATCACGCCGCGCAGCAAATCGGGCTCACGCAGATAAAACGTGCCTTCGATAACCGCGCGTTCCGCTCCCGGCGCCACCGCGTCCTTGGGAAAGCGCTCACCCAGCAGCACGTCGAGCGCGCCGAAGACCATGCTTTTCCCTGCGCCGGTTTCACCGGTGAGCGCGGTGAGACCCGCCTCGAATTCCAGCGAGACGTGGCGCACCAGCACGTAGTCGCGAATGGTCAGCTGCCGCAGCATAGATCCCCTGTTACCTTCCCAACACCGCGACTTTGCCCGTGATTGAGCGGCCGTCGGTGGTCGAGGCTACCAGCAGATAGACTCCGCCCGCTACCAATTGTTCTTCGTCATTGCGGCCGTCCCAGCCCTGGCAACCGCCGTCGCGCTCCGTCGCCGTCATCTCCCGCCAAGTGAGCTTGCGCACGAGCCGCCCGGAAATCGTATAAATCCGCAGGTCGTCAAAACGCTCGCCGAGCCGCACCGGATCAATGCACAATCGCTGTGTGCCGTCGGCGCGGAACGGATTCGGATACGGCCATAATTCCTTGAAATCCCCGCCCGCGGAAACATACGGCGAGGTGAATCGCGAGAGGCCGTCGGCAGTGCCGATCCAAACCTCGCCCGTGTGCGGATTCGAGGTGATCGCCGTAATCTCGTTCGCAATCAGGTCCGACTGATTAGCCACGCTGGTCGCGGTCTGAAAGACATGGATCCAATTGAAATTCTTATCCAGCACTGCGACGCCGTTGTCCGTGCCAAACCACTTATTGTCCTGGGCGTCGACATGCACCGCGTTCACGCGGCGGCCAATGGGTAGGTCCACGACGCAAATGAAACGGAGCTGGCTGAGGTCGGCGGGAATGCCACCCTGCGTATAGTACGCGCCGTTGACTGTGCCGATCCACAGGTAGCCTTGCGCATCAATGTCCCAATCCAACACCACCGGGCTGATGTCCTCAAAGCACGTGACAGCATCCTGGCGATCCTTAGGTTGGTACAGTAGCCAGCTGTCGCCGACCGTGTCGCCGGGGGTGCCGCGTGGGTCGAGCACATAGTCGCGAATCGGATTGCGGCCCGTGCCGATCCACACTCGCTCTAGCGGATCCACAATCACCTGGTCCACGAAACTCGTTCCCACGGGCGGGTTCGACGGATTCGGCACATGGTAAGTCCACGGGCCGCGATTGTTACCCTGGGCGATCCATTCTCGCGGAATGCGTGCGAGACCCACGCCGTTGACTGCTTCAAGGTTCGTCGCGTAAATGTCGCCGCGAACGTTGCGCGCCAGACGACTTTCAACATAGGTCGGATCACCGACAATTCCCGAAACGCGTGGACGCAACACTCCATCCGCGTCATAGAAACTCGCGCTGTCGGTCGTATTGTACACGAATACCGTATCGCCAAAGAAGCGGGCGATGCCGCCGCCCTGGCTGCTGGCCCAGATGCCGCCGAAATCGTCGTTGACAAAGCTCAGCGCTGCACGGCGAAAGAAGGGATAATCATAGCCGGTGCTGCGCGTGTAGTTCGTCCACGTCTTCTCGTCCGCGCTGCATACGTAAACACCGGACGTATGACCGCCTCCGCCCACCCACAAGCGGCCCTCGGGATCTACCCATAATGCCGTGATGGAGTTACCGCCCATTCCCGCTGCGCGGCGAGGTTCGCCCCAAACGCTGTCCGCCGGGTAGTCCGCGAAGACAAGCCCCCCCCGCCCCTGTGGACCATCCATCAACGATGCCACAACCTCGGTGCGATCGCCGAACTCCAGCACTTCGATCCCGGAGACGCCGTTGAGATGCGGATTGTAATTCGCCCATAATCCGGTCTGTCCATCGCGGATATAAACCTGGTTTGCATTGGCCGCCCAGAGGTTGCCGTTCAGCCGACCGTCGGAAAAATCCGTCACCCCGCCAACCCAGGCTTCCGTGGTGAAACCACCGCCCGTGAATCGAGCCAGCCAGCCGCTGGTCGCGATCAGCAACAAGTCGTCGTATCCCTGCATTTCCCGGATTGCGTTCTCCACCAATCCGTTGGCTGTGGTGAAATTTTCCCAGACCGATGGTTGGCTAAGATTTTCGCTCGCCAGACTCGCCCGCGCCAGACCGACCCCTGTACCGGCGTAGAGAAAGCCGCCCGCCACCGCCAATGCCGATACCCGCGTTTCACTGGAGAAACCGCCTAAGACGCGGATCGATTCCCGCACGCGGTAGTTGTCAGCCGCGGGGAAATAAGAAAACCGGTAAATGCCGTTGTTGCTTGCCACGAAAACTTCGTCACCCACCGGAAGAATGTCCGTAATTTCGAACACTCCGCCCTGCTGCAGGTCGTCGATCTGCCGCACTTCGCCGGTTTGGGGACTGACGCGCGTAATGAGACCATTGGTCAGCCCGGCCCATACAAATCCGGCGGCATCGTGGCCCACGGCGACTGTTCGATTCATCAACAGGCCGCGAGTATTGGTATAGGTATCAAACTGGCCTGTGGCCAAATCGTATCCGGCGAGACCGCCTTCGGTCGCAGTCCAGACGTGATCCCCCGCCAGCGTCATCGCCACGACGCTGGAGGTCGATGTGAAAGTGGTCCACTGATAAGCTTGAGCGAAAAGTACGGCGGGAAGCAGGCAGGCAACGAGTCCCAGAATGCGGACATTCATGTGTTTCTCCTCAACACTCGTCTACGGTAGGGGTTTTCAGAGTGTTCAAAAGGACGATGGGAAGCCTCCGAGGCGAGGGAGAAGGTGGGCCATTTCCACGGCGGCGAGTGCGGCGTCGGCGCCTTTATTGCCAATCCTGCCGCCGGCGCGTTCGAACGCCTGTTCCGGCGTGTTGGTCGTTAGCACTCCAAAGGTCACGGGTTTGCCGCTTTGCAGCCCGGCATTCAGAATCCCCGTGGCCGCGGCCTGACTGACAAAATCAAAATGCGGGGTTTCGCCGCGAATCACCGCCCCCAGGCAAATCACAGCGTCAATCTCAATTCGCGCCGCCGCCTGCTGCGCGGCCAGCGGTAATTCAAAGGAGCCTGGAACCCAGGCGACCTCGATTGCTTCGTCCGCGGCGCCCTGCGCTTTCAACGCGGCAATCGCGCCGTCGAGCAACGCGCGGGTCACGGTCTCGTTAAACCGTGCGCAGATGATCGCGAAGCGCAGTTCGGAAGCGTCGAAAGTGCTGGGGTGGATAACGGGCATTTAATCCTCTACGGCGGTGCGGCTCATGTCGCCAAGTAACCCTTCAGCGAATTTTTCTGCGTTGAACGGAGCCAGGTCTTCCATCGCCTCCCCGAAACCCACATAGCGGATCGGAATGCCGAGTCGCCGTGAGATTCCGAGAATCACGCCGCCCTTAGCCGTGCCGTCGATTTTCGTCAGCACGAGGCCGCTGATGGGCGCGACGCGGGTAAATTCCAGCGCCTGGTTCAAACCGTTCTGGCCGGTCGTGGCATCGAGCACGAGCAGCACTTCGTGGGGTGCTTCTGGAACCTTCTTCTTTAGCACGCGGGAAACCTTCTCCAGTTCCTTCATAAGGTTAACTTTATTATGAAGGCGTCCGGCAGTGTCAATCAGCAGGATATCCACGTCTTTAGAAAGCGCGGCGTCCAATGCATCGAAGGCAACCGCCGCCGAATCGGCATTAGCCGCGCCAGCGACTACCCGCACTCCGGCCCGCTCGCCCCAGATTTGAAGCTGTTCGATAGCGGCCGCACGGAATGTGTCCGCCGCCGCTAAGACCAGTGATTTACCCTGATTCTTAAAGAAATAAGCCAACTTGCCGATCGTTGTCGTTTTGCCCGTGCCGTTGACCCCGATCACGAGCACCACGTGCGGATGCGCCTGAGGAACCGGCACGCCTTCGGCCTGGCGCAGCATTTCTACGATCTGCTGCCGCAGCAGCAGCTCCGGCGCCGTCCGGCCGCCGTCCTCGCGCGCGGCCTCGCGCAACCGTTGGATCAGTTCTTCGGTGGTTTCAACTCCTACATCCGAGCTGAGCAGAATATCTTCAAGTTCGGTCAGCAGCTCGGCGTCCAGCTTGCGCCCGGGACGAAACACCGCGGTGAGTTTGTCACCGAGAACTTCGCGGGTCTTCGTGAACGCCTGCTTTACTTTATCGAAAAAACCCATATAAGTTCAACTTTATTCGGATAGACTCGACTACGCACGGCCCCATTGCAGTTTGCTCCGCAGGACCTGGTAAAAATCGTGACCGGTGATGCTGGCGATGAGTGCCGGATATGGCCCCCGGCTGATGCGGATGACCTGACCTGCGTGAAGTTCGCGAATCGACTCGCCGTCGGCGGCGAGCAAGCCGACTTCCATTGATCGGATTTCCACCGTGCGCTGCGCCGAAATCACAACCGGGCGCATCGTCAACGTATGCGGAGAGATGGGTGTGACGATCATCACATTCAGTGTCGGCTCAACGATGGGTCCACCCGCCGACAGAGTGTACGCCGTCGAACCCGTTGCGGTCGCCACGATCAGTCCGTCGCAACGATAAGTGGTAACGGGCCGCCCGCCAATCAGCACTTCGAGACGCATCGTGTGCGAAATCGAGGCGTGGCCGACGACGACATCGTTCAGCGCGTAGCACAACGGCGCGGGATCGTCATCCAGCGTCGCGGTCAACAACATTCGCTCTTCAACCACATAGTCGCCGCTCAGGATCCGGTCCAGCGACTGAGCCAGTTCATCAATCCCGAGCTCCGTCAGGTAACCGAGTCCCGGGCCGAGGTTGACGCCCAGCACCGGAATGCGGCGATTGCCCACGATGCGCGCGCTGCGCAGGAGTGTGCCGTCCCCGCCGAAACTCAACACGAGATTGGCGGCATCGGGTACCGTCTCCACCGGCAGCGCCTCGCCGGACCGAAGGTCCAGGCCATGCCCGATGGCGGTATCGATCACAAAAGCAGCCCCGCGCCGGTGTAATTCGTCAATCACCAGCGGCAGCTCAACGCGAAAATTCGGCTTTGCCGGATTGCCCATCAAGCCCAGAGTCATGCCACGAGTCCCCACAGTTTTAGGGATTCAGGTGCGTGTCGCGTCCGCCGGCCCCAGTTCGCTGTCGGCATCTTTGGACAGCAGTTTCAACGCTTTTTCGGCCGCCTGCAATTTCTGCTCGCAGTAGGCAATCAACCGTTGGGCTTCTTCAAACGTTTGCAGCGACTGTTCGAGCGGCACGTCGCCGCCCTCCAGTTGGCCGACCAGCGTCTCGAGCCGTCCCAGCGCGGCTTCGAACGAGGCGATGTTCTCGGGCGCTTTGCCGCCGGATTCGTCAGTGAGATTCATGGATCATCCCATCATCGGTGATCGTGCGAATTTCCGCCTCCGCGCCACCCCGGGCAAAACTGATCGACACCGTCGCGCCGGGCGAAGAGTTCCCGCGCGTTGCGCACGATGCGGCCGGCGGGATCCTGCACCACGGCATAGCCACGATCAAGTGTCGCGCGCGGATGATAGGCCGTCAGCAGTTCCTTGACCCGGACGACGGCAGTCTGTTTGTCGTGGACGGAGCGCGTGAAAGCAGACTCAAGCCGCGTCTCGAGATCATCCAGCCGCTGCGCGGTCAAATGCACAACATTCGCCGGGTGCTTCAGCGCCCAGTGCTGAGAGAGCGCCGTCAGTCGCTGTCGCAGGTGACGGAACTTTTCGGTACGCCGCGCTGCCAACCGGCGCGCAAGTTCCGCCACATAACCGCCAACCTCAATCCGGTCGGGCAGCAGGATCTCCATCGCGGCCGAAGGGGTCGGCGCACGTTCGTCGGCCACGAAGTCGGCGATCGTCACGTCGACTTCATGACCCACTGCCGAAACCACGGGAATCCGGGAAGCGAAAATCGCCCGGGCCACCTGCTCGTCATTAAAGGCCCACAGGTCTTCGAGTGAGCCGCCGCCGCGGCCTACGACGATGACGTCCGCAGCGCTCACGCGGTTGAACGCGGCAATCGCCGCCGCGATCTCCTCCGGCGCGCCCGTTCCCTGCACTTTTACCGGGCAGAGCACGAGCTGCGCCAGCGGCCAACGCCGGGCGGCAACGGTGAGCATGTCATGCAAAGCCGCCCCGTCTCCCGAAGTCACCAGACCGATGATCTCGGGATAGGCAGGCAAAGGCCTTTTGCGCGCGCGCTCAAACAGACCCTCAGCCTTCAGCTTCTCGACCAGAACCTGAAACAAGCGCGCGAGTTCACCGACACCTTCCGGACGCATCAGGGCCACCATCAGCTGATAGCGGCGCGGCTCGTACACTTCCAGATTGCCCCACGCCCGCACTTTCATCCCATCGGCGGGTTCGAATGCCAGGCGGCTGGCGCTCCCTTTCCACATAACGCACGAAAGCTGCGCGCCGCCGTCCTTGAGCGTGAAGTAACGATGCCCCGAGGAATGGCGCTTATAGCCCGAGATCTCGCCTTCGATCCACAGGGCGCCGAAGCCCTCCTGGATCACGCGCTTGACCTCGCGCGTGATCTCGCTCACGGAATAGATCTTGTCCTCGAGCATCGCAGGGCGATCCTTATCACGGGAGGGTGGCTACAATCCGGGGATTCCGGGGTAAAGCAACCGCTTACAAAAACGGAAGGGCCTTATCGAAACAAGGCCCGCTCCGGCAACGACAGCGGCGCTTCTCAGTCTGATTGTGAGCCAGCGTACCGCGGTACTAACGAATCTTCTTCTTATGACGATTCTTGCGCAGGCGTTTTTTACGTTTGTGCGTGGACATCTTGTGTCGCTTGCGCTTCTTTCCACAGGGCAAAAGGCAAACTCCTTTCGGCCGCAGACGTCCTCTGACGGTGCGGCGGTGTTAAGGTTACTGCTATCTGAAATGGAATACAAGGAATGCGAATTCCGCACGGGGGGTGCGGAAGTACCGGGCGGACTGGATTCAGTCTGCCACTCTTTGAGAACAGCGGGAAGGCTTACAGCGATCGCCAGGCGCTAATCGCTCACGTCCTCCAGTTTCAACTCAGCCATCCGTCCCCGGAACTCCGCCGCGGGAACGAAGACCGCCGTGGGCCGGTCGGGAAGATCAATCTCATGCACACCATCAGGCGTCCGCAAATGCCGCCCTTTACGATTGACAGGCTTCCAGACACCGAAGCGACGCAGCTCCACCCGATTGCCGGTTGAAACCGCTTCCATTACAAGCCCCAGAAATCCGTCGACCACAGCCTGGATTTCCGGCTTCGGCATGCCAATGCCGTCTGACAGACGATCCACCAGATCCTGCTTGGTCATCGAAGGCCCCTTATAAGTTTACTATCGCGGGAACCGCCTCAACTGCATGGCCTCCGGCACTGTTGGGACCCGCCACATGTTTTCCGCACCCTCAACCGCATGCGGACAGCTTATCTATTGATTGATAATGAGTTCCTGACCAGGATAAATGCGACTCTTGCGCGTTAAGCGGTTCCATGAAAGGATCTGATAGGGATCCTTTCCATAAATCCGCGCGATCGACCATACCGTATCCCCCGGCTGTACCGTGTGCATCTGCTGGTTGCGGGGATCGGGGAGTTTCATGCGATTCGTCTGCGACTTCGCCAAGTCAGTCGGTGGCGGTGTGGGCGTATTGACTTCGGCGACCACCGGTGGTTCTACCGGTTTGACCGCGGCCATCCGTGAATCGGCTGCAGGCTGAACCTTGGACGCGGCCACCGGAGATTCGGCAGCAGGGTTATTGAAGCGAATCCGCAGCTTGCGGCCCGGGAGTACGTGATTGGGATTCGAAATGTCATTCTGGCGGCAGATCTCGGCCACGGGCACGCCGAGTTGCCGGCTGATCTTCCCCAATGACTCACCGCGATGTACCGTGTATACAATCTCGTCCTTCGCGGCCCGTGCGGTCGTCGTGGATTTTGACATATCCGCCGCGGGCGACGCTTTAGGATCGTTCTTCACCGCGACGTCCGTGCCCGGTGCGGCGTCGGATTTCGCCGTTGTCACCGCGTTCGGAGAGAGATTCACCTTCGTGACCGGTATGGTCACACGCTGACCGGCGCGCAGGCGATTCGACTTGGCGAACCTCCGGTTTTCAGGAACGGCTTTCAGTTCCGCCACCGATACGCCGTAGCGCCGCGCGATGGAGGTCATCGTTTCCCCGGCCCTTGCCTTATGCACCTTCTCGTCTTGCGTCACCGTCGTCTTCGGCATGTTGGCGAGACGTGTGGCAAACTGCGAGTCCGCTTTGCGCGGCAAACGGATTTTGACCGCCCGGCCATCGGGCGTAACGCCACGGAGGAATTCCGGATTGAGTTCGCACACCAGCACCGGATCGTGTCCGGCAGCGTTGGCGATATTATTCAGTTGATAGCAACCGTTAACCCAAACCTCGTCGCTCTCGAAGGCGATCTCCGGCGGCAGCGGCGGAAAACCGTACTTTTCAGGATCGCGGCATATCGCGCGCGTGGCCAGGTAGGCCGGAACATATCCGCGCGTCTGTTTCGGAAGACGGCTTAAGCCGAAGTAGTCACGTGTCCGGCTGCGCACGATCTCGCGTTCCACGCGCATCTCACCGCAATTATAGCCGGCAAACGCCAGATACCAGTCGCCAAATTCGTCATAGAGCTTGCGGAGATAGCGGCAAGCGGCGCGTGTCGACATCTCAACATGCAGCCGTTCATCGTAGACCCGGTCGACATTCAATCCATAGATCTTGCCTGTGCCCGGAATGAACTGCCACACGCCCGCGGCGTGTGCCGGCGAATAGGCTTTGGGATTGAGACCGGATTCGATCATCGCCAGGAATACGATATCCTCCGGCACACCTTCTTCCTGTATAATCGGGCGCAAGCGCGGCATCATGTAGGCATAGCGCTCCATCCACTTCAACATGACTTTCCGCCCCTTGTTCATGAAGAAGTTGATTTGGCCCGCTACCTGCCCGTTCATTTTTTGCGGCACTTCCGGCAGCGGTTTTGCGTTCGGCGTGATCGGCGCCGGAGTGAGGTCCCGGTCTTCCGCCTGCTTGTCAAGTAATTCTTCTTCGTCGGGTGCGCCCTTTGGACTCACCGACTCCATCACAGCCATCGGTCCGGCGGTCGACGGCAAATTGTCAATCGAGGCCAAGAAGTGGTCGTACTTCTGCAAAACCTTCCGTTGAAACGCCAGCACCCGATGGGTGGGCACTTCGATGGAAGCCATGTCAAGGCTTCCCAGCAATTCCAACGTCACCTCGTAATAGTAGGCCGCTGCCTCGCTATCCTTGCGTTTCTCTTCCGCCTGAGCCTGCGTGAAGGACTCGCGGGCCAGACTCCATTTTTCACGCTCGGATAGTTGGCCGTGGTCAGCACCGGCTTTGCGAGTCTGAATTTGTTTCGCGTTACCCTCTGCCGAAATCGGTGCGGCCTGCAACGGCGTCCCGATACTGAGAAGCAGCAAGATGGGCAATAACGCCACGAGGTGGATGAGTGTTGGTCTCATGGAGCTCCGAAGGCTTGTCGCGGTCTTCGGGCCGGGGGGCCGCAGAACCACCCAACCGTAAATTTAATCAATGTCTTACAAGCGAAACAAGGCGAGCAGTCCCCTGCACACCACATTCCGAATGAATGTAGTTAATTTTTATTCTGAAATCAACTCTATTTGCGATGCACTTTCTCTAAACGAAGCTTAATAGCAACCCGGGCCGAAATTTTAAAATACCGATTCACTGTAAAAGTCGCACAAGACTTCTTAACTTGATAGAAACTAATTATGTAGTTGTATGTTGGACAGTTAGGATGAGAACTTTTAATCACTCAGATCCACACCTTGCAGATCTGACTCATTCGTCGTATATTTTATGTTTCGTCTAATTCCAATGCTACGAGGTGACGCGTGGCCGAACTGCTGGACCAGCCGACACGCGACCGCTACCAGACAATACGGCAGAATATCGAAGCGGCCTGCGCAAGTTCGAATCGCGAACCGTCCGCCGTGACGATTATCGCCGTGACCAAAGACGTTCCCCTTGGAAGCAATAAGCAAAGCGTATGCCTTAGACATCCGCCATGTGGGCGAAAGCCGTGTTCAGGAAACTATTGAAAAATTTGGCGATGGACAGATTGTTGCAGAGCATCCTGGTCTGGTTGTTCACCTCATCGGGCACTTGCAGTCTAATAAGGTACGCAAAGCCGTGCAGCTTGCGGCAAGCATTGACAGCGTCGACAGCACTGCCTTGGCAGAAGCCATAGACCGCGCGGCCGAATCCCTTGGCCGCCACACACGCATTCTGCTCGAGGTCAACACCAGCGGGGAAACCCAGAAATATGGCATCCCTCCAGCCGCCGTCGCGGACACGGTGGAGAAACTTCTGCCGCTCAAGCATCTGACGATCGCAGGCCTCATGACCGTTGGCCCAAATCTTTCCGAGGAGGCTATCGTGCGCCAGAGCTTTCGCACGCTGCGATCGGTCTTCGATGAGGTCCGCGCGAAGGTACAACCTCCTCATTGGTCGGCCCTCTCCATGGGGATGTCCGGGGACTATGCTCTTGCCATTGCGGAGGGCGCAACGGAAGTCCGCCTCGGAACCGCCCTCTTTGGACAGCGGAGTGTGCTATGAATCTCTCGCCGCTGGATATTTCCAAACACGAATTCTCCCGCTCGCTGCGCGGCTACGACCCGGCAGAAGTACACGCCTTCCTCGACCGCGTCGCTGACGAGATTACCATGCTCCAGCAGCAAACCGCGACGCTGCTCGAGCAAAATCGCACGTCTGCCGCCCGGCTCGCCACCTATCAGGACATGGAACAGAACCTGCATGAGTCGCTACTGGCATTGCAGGAAAGCCAACGGCAATCGCGTGAACTGACCGAACAGGAACGACAGCAGATCCTGCGGGAGGCCCGCCTTGACGCCGAGCAGATGAAGCTCGGCACCCAACGCGAGATCATGGCCCTCGAAGAAGAGCTGCGGGCCCTCAAGGTCCACCACGATGCTTATGTCAAGCGGTTGCGCTTCCTTTTAAGAGCGCAGACCGAATTGATCGACCTCCTCGAACAGGAATCTCCCCATCTTCGCGATGACAAATCTGAAACCCCAACTCGCTGAGACTGTTGCCGCCCTCGCTCCGCGGCTCAAGTCGCCTCCCGAAATCGGCATCATCCTCGGCACCGGTCTTGGCGGCCTCGCCCGCGAGATCGACAGTGACCATGTAATTCCCTACGAGCACATTCCGCACTTCGTGCATTCCACCGTGGAAGGCCACGCGGGCAAGCTGCATTTCGGCCGCCTCGGCGGCAAGGCCGTGATCGCAATGCAGGGCCGCTTTCATTATTATGAAGGCTACACCATGCAGCAGATCACCTACCCCGTGCGCGTCATGAAGGCGCTGGGCGTGAAAGTGCTGCTGATCTCCAACGCCTGCGGCTGCGTCAATCCGCTTTACCGCGCGGGCGACCTGATGATCATGGAGGACCACATCAACCTCCTCGGCGACAACCCGCTCATCGGTCCCAACCACGACGATCTCGGCCCCCGTTTCCCCGACATGAGCGAGCCCTACAGCCGCCGCCTCATCGCGCCTGGCCGAAGAGATCGCGATGGAGCTGAAGCTCAAGGTCCAGAAGGGCACCTATCTCGTCGTCAGCGGCCCGAATCTCGAAACCCGCGCCGAGTACCGCATGATCCGCAACATGGGCGCCGACGTCGTCGGCATGTCCACCGTTCCCGAGATCATCGTCGCCCGCCACAGCGGCATGGAAACGTTTGGCATGTCCATCGTCACCGACGAGGGCTTTGCCGACTGCCTGAAACCCGCGGATATCCCGCACATCCTGAAAACCGCCGCCGAAGCCGAACCCAAAATGACCGCCATCATGAAACGCCTCATCGAGCGGATGTAAGGGAAAGAGGCCATGCGTCAGGAAGTGCAACGATGGATCGATTTCGCAATCAGCGATTTGGAAACAGCCCGCGTTCTCTATGACGCTCAGAAGTTTCCGGCGGCTGTCTTTCATTGTCAGCAGATGATAGAGAAAGCTCTGAAGGGACTCTATATTTCGGAAGTCGACGCGATGTTTCCGCGCACCCATTCGCTGGCTGAAATTGCCCAACCGACTTCCTTTCCACGAGATCAGTTCGACTTCCTGCGACAGTTGACGTCCCGCTATATCGATACGCGCTATCCCGGTTTCCCCACAGAAAAGATGACCGAGATTTATGACGAGGAGTATGCCGCGGAGGTGTTAGCCAAATCCGAAGGAATCCTGGAATGGATACAAAATCAGTTGAACAGGATTTAGCGCCGTTTCTTTCGCGGCTGCGAGCCGAATTGCAACCAGAGCTAGTCCTCTTGTTTGGCAGCCGTGCGCGCGGTGACAGCCGGGCTCACAGCGACTACGACCTGATCATTGTGTCCGAGCGGTTTCAGGGCATGCGTTGGCGGGACCGAATTTCACAGCTCATCAAAATCTGGGATCGCAATGAGATGGTCGATCTCGTGCCGTACACTCGGGAAGAACTCGATTTCAAGCGGACAAATTATGTCGCCGTACGTTCCGCACTCGACGAAGCTGTGCAGATCTACCCGCCCCGGCCACAATAAGGGCTCCGCACCGAAGCCGAGCCCAAAATGACCGCCATCATGAAACGCCTCATCGAGCGGATGTAGTACCGATGGATAACCAACCATCGCAGTTTGTTGACGAAAACATGCAACCAATTACGCGGACTTCTGTGGTAGCGTTTTTGGATGTTCTTGGATTCACCAACGCGCTGAAGTCTTCCTTCGAAAGCGGAACCTATTTAGATCTGCTTAGGGAGTATCGATCCGCATTGGATGACGCATTAGGCTGGGTGGCCTACAATTTTGATCTTCATGGCAACAGGGTTCGAGAATCTTGGAAGATAAAGACTTTTTCGGATTGCATTGCATTAGGCGTGCCACTCAGTAGTGAATTGGGAGATACTATTAATGGCGAGGGTGAACCTGAAATCGGGTATCTACTCCAAGAACTCGCCTTCTTTCAGCTTAATCTCGCCTGTCACGGCTATTTCGTTCGCGGCGGCTTAGCAGTCGGTCAGTATTACATGGACCAGGATCTCATCTTTGGCGATGGATTATTAATCGCGCATGATGCCGAGGTTAATGTCGCCCGCGATCCTCGGATCGTTCTGACAGATTCGCTGATCGAATACCTTCGTCGTCATATCGGTTATTATAACCCGCCAGAAAGATCGAGACAATTCTGGTATGTTCTCCAGGATTCAGATCAACAGTACTTTGTTAACTACCTCCAAGCCGCATGTCTTCCAAGCGGCGCCTTTGATGAAGGTCAATTTGAAACACATCGTAGAGTAGTAGATGCAAAGCTAAAGGAGTTCATTGGGAAGCCTCAAATATGGAGCAAGTATTACTGGGTAGCCAACTACCACAACTACGTTTGTGATGAGCATCCCGAACTTCAACCTTATAAGATTGAACCTCTCAGATATTCCCGCTAAACCTGTTCGAATCGACAGACTGACGTTTCCAATAAAACCACTTCGCAAAGTGTAAACATCTCCGTCATGGCCCCCCGCATCCCCATCGACCAACCGGCCCTCGAGGCCTTTTGCCAGCAGTGGAAGATCATCGAATTCTCCCTCTTCGGCTCGGTGCTGCGCGAGGATTTCCGCCCGGATAGCGACGTCGATGTGCTGGTGACCTTCGCTTCGGATTGCCATTGGACGCTGTTTGATGTGATCCATGCTGAAGATGAACTCAAGCAGATATTCGGGCGCAATGTAGAGTTGCTGGAACGACCCGCGATTGAGCGGGTTCCAAACTATAGTCTCCGGCGGCATATTCTATCCTCGGCACAGAGGATTTATGGATCGTGACGAGACATACCTGATGCATATCCTGCTGAAGGAACAGACTCCATGACCTCCCTTTCCCACGGAGCGGCCGCGGAACGCATGGCCGTGTATGGCGCAGCGGCAACCATTGTCGGCCTGTTGCTCTCCGGGCCGCTCGGGCTCGCCCTGGTGACGCTGGTCGCGCCGCAGCCGCCGTGGAAAGGGCCGATGGTTTTCGTGGAACACTTCCAGCGCGTGCAGACGCTGCCGTTTCTTGCCAGTTTCATTCATGCCGTCGGCTATGTCTTCCTGATGTCCGCGTTTTATCAGGTTGCGGATGTTCGCATGAAAACGCGCGGCATGGCCGCCTTCGGATTCACCCTCGTCTTCGTGACGCTGGTAAGTTTCAGCTACATCAGCCAGACGACGTTTCTTCCGGCGCTGACCGGCGGTTACCATCCCGACAACGACTTCGCCATCAGCATGCTCTCCATGGCGAATCCGCGTTCCTTAAGCTGGGTCTCGAGTGTGGGGCTATGGATTTCTCGGCCTCGCCACCTGGCTCGCCGCGCCGATTTCCATCGCACACCGCTCGAACGATTGACCGCCAAACTGCTCGTCGTTCAATGGCCTCGTCAGATCTCGCCGGCGCGCTTCTGGACCGCCGTCGATTTGACATTGGGTCCTCGACCACTGCGGGCATGGTCAGCTACCTCGTATGGAATGTATTGATTGTCACCATATCCAGTTTGTTAATTTTCATTTTCATTCGCCGCCTGCGCACCCGCTCCTCCGAGGAAGCGGGACTGGGATCCCGTCATGGCCACGCACCGCCGCGCGTTCCAACGGATGAGATCCACCGGATCGCGCTGCATTCTTCCGAAGTTGGACTGAATAGAAATACATGCTGAACCCGATTCCGAATAAACTGGATCTGCCGGCTCTCGATCGCGAACTTCCTCGATTTCTGGAGTCGCGAGCGCATCTTCGACAAGTCCGTTGCACGCCCCGCGCCCCGCGGCGACTTCGTCTTCTACGACGGCCCTTCCGGCACCAACGGCGTGCCCCACGTCGGTCACATGATGCAATCGGCCCTCAAGACCTCTGGCCGCGCTACAAAACCATGCAGGGCTTCCGTGTGCTGCGCAAGCTGGCTGGATACCCACGGTCTGCCCGTCGAAATGACCGCCAAGAAAGCCCTCGGCATCTCCTCCAGGCTCGAGATTACCAAGATTGGTCGAGCAGCGCTTCATTGAAGAGTGCCGCAAGACCGTCTTCCGTTATAAGAGCTGTGGGAAACGGCCATCACCAAGCTGGGTCGTTTCGTCGACCTCCCCAACGCCTACGCCACCTACCAACCCTATTACATGCAGTCCGACTGGTGGACGCTGAAGCAGGCCTGGAATCTGGAACTCGACGGTGAAGCCCGCGAACTCGCCTTGCGCCTCGGCCAGTCGCCACGCTACCTCTACCGCGACTACCGCGTGATGGCGTACAGCCCGCGCACCGGCACTACGCTCTTCCAATTTCGAGGTCGCGCAGGGCTATCAGGACGTCACCGACATCACGCTCTATGTCAAATTCCGCGTCAAGGGCGAGGCCAATCTCTACCTCACCGCTTGGACGACGACGCCCTGGACGCTGCTGTCGAATCTTCGCCGTCGCCGTCCATCCGGAAATCGTCTATATCATCTGCGAACTGCTCGAGGACAACAACGCCGGCAAACAGGGCGATCGCCTGATTCTCGCCCAAGCCCGCCACCTCGCCCTCGAGCCGCTGCTCGGCAAGCACCACATCGTTGGCCACAAGACTGGCCTGGAACTCGCTGGAATACAATACGAACCGATGTGGAACTGGCTCCCCGCTGACGGCGGCGCCATGCGCGTCGTCGCCGACGAATACGTCACCGCCGCGGACGGCACGGGTCTCGTGCATCTGGCCTATTACGGTGAGGACGATTTCCGCATCCTCCGCAAAAACGGCGTCCTCGCTCGTGCTCTCCGTCGGCCCCGACGGCCTCGTGGCGGACAACGTGACGCCCTTTGCCGGGCGCTGGTTCCGTGAGGACGGCCTCGATGTCGACATCCTCAAGGCCCTCAAGGCAAAGAACCTGCTCATCGGCAAAGAAAAGTACACCCACGCCTATCCGTTCGACTATCGCACGGGCATGCCGCTCATGTACTTCCCCCGTCCCGCGTGGTTCATCCGCACGACCGCTCTCAAAGACATGATGCTCGAAGCGAACCGTCTCATCGGCTGGAAACCCGAGCACATCCGCGAAGGCCGCTTCGGCAACTGGCTGGAAAACGTCACTGACTGGAACGTCACCCGCGAGCGCTTCTGGGGCAGTCCGCTACCCGTGTGGCAAACCGAAGACGGCAGCGAATCCGTCTGCGTTTCGAGTCTTCCGAACTGCGCGCGCTGGTGGAAAAATCCGGCGGCAAGCTGCCCGATAATTTCGACGCTCACAAGCCCGAAATCGACCAGATCGTGTTGCGCGCCGCCGACGGCCGCGAAATGCGCCGCGAAGAACTTCGTGCTCGACAGTTGGTTCAACGCCGGCATCATGCCCTGGGGCCAGTTCGGCTATCCCGCCGAACCCGGTTCGCCCGAGCAGTTCCGCGCGCAGTACCCGGCGGACTTCATCTGCGAAGGTCTCGACCAGACCCGCGGCTGGTTCTACACCCTGCTCGCCTGCTCCTGTCTTGTCGCGAAGGCGAAAGCGCACGAAGCAAAGTTAATGGTTCAGGCCGCCAAGGTATTAGTTGAGATACCGGGTTCCCGTGCTGTTGACCGCGCGTCAATTAATGCTCAGGCCTGAAGTTAGCGCACTGGTATGGTGAGGTATCGTTTTGGGGCGACCCCCGCAACTGGTCTTCGTACAAAAACGTCATCTGCACGGAACTCGTGCTCGATCACGAAGGCCGCAAGATGTCCAAGTCCGTCGGCAACGTCGTCGATCCGCTCGCGCTCTTCGATAAATTCGGCGCCGATCCGGTTCGCTGGATTTTCTATTCGTCGAATCCCTGGAACTCCAAGCGCTTCGGCGAAGAGGAAATCGGCGATGCCGTGCGCGCCGTGATTTTACCACTCTGGAATTCGTACACCTTTTTCGTCACCTACGCGCTGATCGACGATTGGCACCCCGGTAAAAACGCAGAGACGCAGCCGACGCTGCTGGATCGCTGGATCGTTTCCGAGTATCACCGCATGCTCGAAAGCGTGACGGCAGCACTCGACGTCTACGATGTCGCCACGGCGGCCGGCGCCATCACGCGGTTCCTTGACCTGCTCACCAACTGGTACATTCGCCGCTCGCGCCGCCGCTTCTGGAAATCCGAAAGCGACAGCGACAAGGCCACGGCTTACGCGACACTCTATGAACTGCTGACGGGACTGACCCACACCCTGGCCCCCTTTCTGCCGTTCCTGTCTGAGCACATATATCAGAACCTGGTGCGCAGTCTGAATATTCACGCCGCCGAAAGTGTGCATTTGGCAAGCTACCCGGTGCCCGACAGCCGAGCAACGCAGATCCCCGATCTCGAAGCCCGCATGGAACGGGTCACGGAAGCTGTAACCCTGGCCCGCGCGCTGCGGCAGGAACGGAACTTAAAGGTCCGCCAACCGCTCGCCAGCATGGTCTGGGTGGTGCCCGACGCGTCGACAGAAGGACGAATTGGCCCCGTTCTTGCAGATTATCGCCGACGAATTAAACGTCAAGTCGGTGAAACTTCGTCACGATGATGGCGATCTCGTGACACGATCCGCCGCCGCCAATTTCAAAGTGCTGGGCAAACGGGCCGGCAAGCGGATGCCGGAAGTCGCGAAAGCCGTAAGTGAACTAACGGACACCCGGATTCGTGAACTCGAAGCCGGACAGTCGTTCCGCTTCGATGACTTTGAACTGACACTGGATGATATCGTCATTCGCCGCCAGGAACAACCGGGCCTGGCGCTGAAATCCGACGGCTACATGACCGTTGCCCTGGATACGGAACTGACGCCCGAACTTGAAGCCGAAGGTTTCGCCCGCGAGGTCGTCCACCATATCCAGAACCTGCGCAAGCAATCGGGTTTCGAAATCACGGACCGGATTCACGTCGAGCTGCAATCGCCCTCCTCCGCCTTGGAGCGTGCGCTGGGTGACTATCGAGATTACATCTGCCGTGAAACTTTAGCCCGCAGTTTTGAGTTTAAAAATGATGTGGCGGGAGTCGTGGTCGACTCCAACGGCCACGCGCTGACCCTCGCCATCCGGCGTGTCGCGGAATCCTCGCAGCAAGCGAACGATAAATAACGGGAGTGGCATGGCTGCCAAATCGTCGACGAAACACAAGGCGGAGAAGGTGGAAGCGCCCAAGGAGCACGGCAAGTGGCCTTCGGGAGATAAACCTGCCCTCTATGGACCGGAATGGAAAGAGTATTTCCGGGACATCATCCTCAACCGCCGCAAGGAAATTCTGCGCGAACTGACTTACCTGCGCGAAACTTCCATGGACTCCACGACCGACCAATACGCCGGGGATAACTCGACGTACAGCTATCATATGGCCGATCAAGGCACGGACGCCCAGGAACGCGAAAAGGCTTTCCTCTTCGCCAGCCGCGAAGGCAAAATGCTGCGCCTGCTCGACCAGGCTCTCGAGCGCATCGACGCCGGTACTTACGGCTATTGCCAGGAAACCGGCCAGCCCATCGAATTCAAACGGCTCGAGGCGATTCCCCATGCCCGGCTGAGTATCGCCGCCAAAAAACGCCACGAAGAAGAAAACAACCCCTCGGAATGACACACCGGCGTCCGGTCTGGCCATGGTATACGGGTGCGGCGACGCTCTTGATCCTCGATCAGGTCAGCAAGGCACTCGTCCGGCAGTATTTCGATCTCTACCAATCCATCCCCCTGCTCGGCACCGATCTGCTGCGCCTGACCTATGTCCTCAATCCGGGCATTGCCTTCGGTGCGCGGTACTTCGGGATGCCGCTGCTGCTCATTTTTGGCTGGGGAGCTTCCGTCGCGCTGGCCATCTTTCTTTACCGGCTCGCGAAACACGGCGACCCTTTGCGCTGGCCCGTTATGCTGTTTCTCGCCGGGGCGCTTGGCAACTCCATCGACCGGACCATCTTCGGCCAAGTAACCGACTTTGTCGACGCCGACTTCCCCGATTTTATCATGCAGCGCTGGCCGGTGTTTAATGTCGCCGACTCGTGCATCACCGTCGGCATCACCCTGCTCGCGCTGCTGGTCCTGTTTGCGCGCGGTCAACGCTCCCGACCTTCCCCGGCGGACCCTCATGCCCGATTCTCTCCAGAATCCGATTCCCTTCCTGCTGACGACCGCACCGGGTCAACAACGGCTGCGGATTGACCGCTACCTCCAGCAAGCCCTCCCCTCCATTTCCCGGCACAAGGTGCATGAACTGATCGACGCGGGTCTCGTTCGCGTCGACGGTGTTGTGCCCAAAAAGTCCCACAAGGTCGGCCCCGGCGAGCGCATCGAAATCTTCTTCCGCGACCAGCCACCCTTCGGACATCCGTCCCGAAGCCATCCCGCTCGAAATCTACTTCGAAGACGAACATCTGCTGGTCGTGAACAAGCCACAGGGCATGGTCACGCATCCCGCGCACGGCCATTTCTCCGGCACGCTCGTGAATGCCCTGATGCACCATCTGGGCTGGAGCGACGCCGGTCCAACCATCCGGCCCGGCATCGTCCACCGCCTCGACAAGGGCACCTCCGGTCTGCTGGTGGTTGCCAAAAACGAATCGGTCCACCGCCGCCTGACGGAGCAGTTCTCCGACCGCACAGGTCAAGCGCGTGTATGCGGCCCTCGTCTGGGGGCGCTTTAAAGTCTCCGATGGCGAAATCGACGCCCCCCTCGGCCGCCACCCCGGCGACCGCTTGCGTCAGGCTGTCGTCCGCCACGGCGGTAAAACCGCGATTACGACCTTTCACGTCGAAGAAACGTACCGGGATATCACGTTCCTTTCGCTCCGATTGAAAACCGGACGGACCCACCAGATCCGGGCGCACCTTGAATACGAAGGCCATCCCCTTTTCGGTGACACAACTTACGGCGGACGCCTGAAGCGCATCGCCGGAATGCCCGGCACCCGCAAGAAATTCTATACCGACGCGTTGGGTTTAATCGCCGATGTCGCCTTACATGCCCGCGTCCTGGGGTTTGTACATCCGGTCACAGGTCAGGAGCTCGAGTTTAGCGCCCCACCCCCCGATAATTTCACGCAGATTTTGAATTTACTGCGGGACGATGCCTACAAAAGTCTTGACAATGTGTGACAAATATCCTATATTTCTTAATTCCTGACACAGTGTAAAGCCTTTATTTTCACAAAGCTTCCCCATGAAATCTGTCCGCAACCGGTTCATCTTCCTGCTCATCCTCCTCGGGCTCGGGGTTTACTACCTCTACCCGACATTGAAGTATGAACAGCTCGCCCGCGAGGAACAAAAGAGCCTGGTGGAACTCGCCAGCCTCTCCAACCTCCCCCTCGATCGACTGGGCACGGATGTCTATCGCGATGACGTGGATCTCCGGTCTGAGATCGAAGCGTCAGACCTTGCCCCCGAGCAAAAAGAACAGGCCGTTCAGAAACTCGAGTACCTGCGCGGCGACTTCCTCAAGGACATGAAGTATTACCGCCCGAAGGCGATCAAGCTCGGTCTTGATTTGCAGGGCGGTATGTTCCTCGTGCTGGAAGTCGACATCGTCAAGATGCTCGACAACCAGGCCAAGGGCAAGGACGACGCCTTCGACCGGATCATGGCGCAATTGCGTCAGGCCGCGACCCGCCGCAATGTCGACGTGTTCGACGAACTGCGCGCCATCGCCGGCCGCGAACACGCTTCGCTTAATCGCTACTGGGGCGACGCCGGACAAACGGACGAAGCCATCGTCTCCGATCTTACCAGGGCCGCCGACGACGCCGTCGACCGCTCGCTTGAGATCCTGCGCAACCGCATCGACCAGTTCGGCGTTTCCGAACCCTCACTGGTCAAGATGGGAACGCGCCGCATCGCCCTCGAGCTCCCCGGTGTTAAGGATCCAATCCGCGCCCGCGAACTTGTGGGCCGCACCGCGCTCCTCGAATTCAAGCTGCTTGTCGATGCGGATCGCGCCCGCGACATCCTGACCAAGCTCGATGCCGGCATTGCCGCCTCCATCAAGGGTCAACCCCTTCCGGATTCGCTGCAAGCCGCGACGACGGACACCAGTGCCAAAGTCAAAGCCGATACCACCGCGCTCGCCGCGAAGGACTCCGCCAAGACCGATACCGCCGCCACTGAAGCGCAGAAGCTCTTTGCTGAAAACGCCGCCGCCGACAGCGCCGCCGCCGATACGTCGAGCAAAGAACACCCGCTGCTTAGTCTGTTTGTGGGCGGAACGCAGAACATTCTCGTGCCCGCCGAAAACAAGAGCCGCGTCACCCGTCTTCTTGCCTCGCGCGAATATCAGAAGTTGATTCCCGGCGACGTGCAGTTCGTCTGGTCCAACAAGACCTTGCCCGCCGGTGAAGCCGGAACGGAACACTGGGCGCTCTATCTCGTCAAGAAGCAGGCCGAAATGACTGGTAGCGACCATTGACGACGCCCAGTCCAAACTCGGCGAGGGTTTTGATCCAGAACAAGCCGGCAAGCCCGTCGTTACGCTGCAGTTCACCAAAGATGGCGGTCGCACCTTTGCCCGCGTTACCGGCGCCAACGTCGACAAGCGCCTCGGCATCATCCTCGATGACAAGGTCTACATGGCCCCCAATATCCAGGACAAGATCTCCGGCGGCTCGGCCATCATCACCGGCCTGTCCGACATGAACGAGGCCCGCGACATTTCCATCGTCCTCCGCGCCGGCGCGCTGCCTGCCCCGGTCACCATCGCTGAAGAGCGCACTGTCGGTCCGTCGCTGGGACGTGACTCCGTCGAAGCCGGCAAGACCAGCGTCTTCTGGGCCTTTACCGTCGTCTTCCTCTTCATGCTCTGGTATTACCGCGCCTCGGGCGGCATCGCCGACCTCGCGATGATGATCAACATGTTCCTGCTGCTGGCCATACTGGCCATGTTCCAGTTCACGCTCACCATGCCCGGCATCGCCGGTATGATTCTGACCATTGGTATGGCGGTCGACGCTAACGTGCTGATCTTCGAACGCATCCGCGAGGAACTCGCGCTCGGCAAAACGGTCCGCGCGGCAATTGAAACCGGCTTCGAGCGCGCCACTGTTACGATCATCGACTCCAACGTCACCACGGCCATCGCTGGCGTCGTGCTCCTGGTCTATGGAACCGGTTCCATCAAGGGCTTCGCGCTGACCCTCACCGTGGGTATCATCGTTAACCTCTTCGCCGCGATCTTCGTCACCCGCCTCGTCGTACGACGCCTTCACCGCTGGCCGCCAACTCAAGAAATTGAGTGTCTAATGCCCAAGTTCTTCGCCAAAACCACCATTGATTTCGTCTCGCCGGCGCTGGATCTGTCATCGGCATTTCCGCGGTCATTATCGTCGCCGGCCTCGTCACCATGGGCATTCGCGGCGATGAACTGGTCCATCGACTTCCGCGGCGGCCTCGACATGCAGGTCCGCTTCGCCCAGCCCGCTCTCCGACGGCCAGGTCCGCAGTGCCCTCGCGGCGCTCTGAACGTTGGGGAAGTCAAGACAATCTCCAGCCTCGGCCAGCCGGACGATACTCCTGATCCGCATGAAGGTCGCCGAAAATAGCGAAGAAACGCAGAAACAGGTTATGGCACAGCTCGCCAACGCCTTCCCCGGCAATAAAGCCGAACTGCGTAACGTCGAAGTCGTCGGCCCCAAGGTCGGCAGCGAACTGCGCCGTCAGGCCACGATCTCGGCTGTGGTGGCGATCATCCTCCTGCTGATCTATATCACCTGGCGCTTCAAGTTCGAGTACGCCGTCGGCGGCATCATCGCCCTCTTCCACGACGTGCTGATCACCCTTGCCTTTCTCGCCTTCTTCAACTACGAGTTCTCGCTGTCGGTTCTCGCCGCGCTGCTGACGATCCTCGGCTTCTCGCATCAACGACACGATCGTCGTCTACGACCGGATCCGTGAGAACCTGAAGAAGCTGCGGCAGATGAACCTCGCCCAGATCATGAACCTCAGCATCAACGAGACCCTTTCGCGCACGATCATCACGTCGCTGACGGTGTTCTTCACGGTCCTCGTGCTCTTCATCTTCGGCGGCCCCGTGCTGCGCGGCTTCGCGTTCGCCATGCTCGTCGGCGTGATCGCCGGCAGCTACTCGACGATTTTCATCGCCGCCCCCGTCGTCCTTGAGTGGGCCCAGCGCGAAGCGCTTAAAGGCAAAAAACGGTAACTCTTCCGGCTCTCACCCTCGCAGCCCCGCGCGAGCGGGGCTGTTTTTGTTAAAGGATTCACGGCATGGTCACCATCGTCCTCGGCGCCCAATGGGGCGATGAAGGCAAGGGTAAGATCGTCGACTACCTCTCGGCCGACGCCGACGTTGTCGCCCGCTATCAGGGCGGCGCTAACGCCGGGCACACGGTCGTCCATGACGGTCAGAAGTTTGTCCTTCACCTGCTCCCGGCGGGCGTCCTCTGGCCGAATACCGTCTGTGTCATCGGCGCCGGCGTCGTCGTCGATCCCGTCGCGTTGTTAGACGAAGTGGCGCAGGTCGAGGCCGCCGGCATATCCCTGCGCGGCCGCCTCTTCGTCAGCCATCAGGCGCATCTCATCATGCCCTACCACAAACTGCTCGACCAGGTCTACGAAGCGCAGGCCGACCGTACCAAAATCGGCACCACCGGCCGCGGCATCGGCCCTGCCTATGTTGATAAAGTCGCCCGTACCGGCATCCGCATCGTCGATCTTTTAGACCGCGATTTTCTGCGTGAAAAGATTCGTTCCAACGTCGAGGACAAAAACCGCATCCTCGCTCGCATTTACCAGGCGGCGGAAATGAACGTCGACGCCATCGTCGATGAATACCTCGCCTTCGACCAGCGCATCGATCCCTACGTCAAGGACGTCTCGGTGCTGCTCCACGAGGCCGTACGCGCCGGCAAGAAAGTCATTCTCGAAGGCGCGCAGGGCACGCTGCTCGACATTGATATGGGCACGTATCCCTTTGTCACGTCCTCCAATCCCACAGCGGGCGGCGCCTGCACCGGCCTCGGCATCGGACCGCGCGCCATTGACCGCGTAATGGGCATCATCAAAGCCTATACGACGCGCGTCGGCGAAGGTCCCTTCCCCACCGAACTCGGTCCCGGGGAGGATGGCGTCAACCTCCGCGAGCGCGGCGATGAATACGGCGCGACGACCGGCCGTCCCCGCCGCTGCGGCTGGTTTGATGGCGTGGTCGCCCGCTTCTCGGCCCGCGTCAACAGCATCGATGTGTGGGCCATCACCAAGCTCGACGTGTTGACGGGGCTGAATCCACTCAAGGTCTGTGTCGGCTACGAGGACGGCACCCGCACCTATCGCCATTTCCCCTCGGATGCGCGGCTGCTCTCGAAATGCCGTCCCGTTTACGAAGAGCTTCCCGGTTGGACCGAACCCATCGATCAGGTCCAGAACTGGGCCGATCTTCCGCAAGCCGCCAAGGACTACCTCCAATTCATCCAGGAATTCACTGAAGTTCCGGCCGCCATGATTTCCGTCGGCCCTTCCCGCAACCAAACCCTGGTCCGCTAAGCATCGTATTCGATTTTTTCGTATCTTTGCTCCGACCGTTCATTTTCTTCGGATTCTCTTCTGACTCGAATTTCGGATTTCGAATTTCGAGTTTGGCTTTCGTGAGGGCGTAGCTCAGCAGGTAGAGCACCGCCCTTTTAAGGCGGGTGTCGCGGGTTCGAGCCCCGCCGCCCTCACAAAGCAAGCGGCTCAGGAATCTTCCTGAGCCGCTTCTGCCATTTTTACTCACCGTTGCACATTCGATCAGGAGACCGTGCCTCCAGAGCGAGAAATCGCTGTTCAACCTGCAACCATACCGGCGATGCAATCGGCAATGGAACCGCATATAGCAATGACCTCAGCGAATCCCAGCAGGACTGTCGTTAGTCTCAATCAAATGCGGTTGCCCGACGAAAACACCGTTGCGTTCGGCCTGCCAGTCCCGGAGATCGATTTCGACACGCCGGTGGATCGCTACCGTTCGTAATCCACTTTATTTCTATTGATTCGGAGTTCGAAATTCTCATTTCGCATTTCGCATTTTCTTCCGGCACGCCCTTTGCCCTCTGAGAAGTATCATGCCAGCTATCGCCATCAATCCCAGAGTCGTCGCACCCAGTGTCGAGCATTATCATGCCGCGCCGCTCATCACACTGCGGCCCGATTCGGGCGCGCTGTTTGAACTCTATCTGGCACTGCCGGGTCCGCACGGTCTGCGCTTCATGCTCTACAAGGCCACCGGCCTCGAATTCTCGGAGAAGCGACGCAAGGAATTGATCGAAAACGGGGTCAACACGCTTTACGTGCGCGGCGACGACGCGGGACAGTATTATGAGTACGTGGACCGGACCGTCGGCCAGATGCTGGCTTCGGACAAGGTGCCGCCACAGGAAAAATCCCGAGTCCTCTACGAAACCACCCAGTCACTCGTTAAATCCGCTTACGACCAACCCGCTTCGCCACTGCTGCTTACGGCCAACCGCAACATCGTCTCGCACACCGTCACGACGATCTCCTCTGAACCCGCTATGCTGCGGACAATGGTCGAACTCTTCGCCACCGACTACTCGCTCTACACCCATGCCGTGCATGTCTCGGTGCTGGGCACCGCCCTCGCCATGGAAACCGGTTCGTTTACACCAAATCAGATCCACGACCTCGCCCTGGGCTACTTGCTGCACGACATCGGCAAGAGCCGTGTCGCCCCGGAGATCCTGAAAAAGCCCGGCGGCCTCACGACATATGAAGTGCGCCAGATGGAAAAACACCCTGAATTGGGCGTGGGTCTGATGCAGATCCACG
Source organism: uncultured bacterium (assembly GCA_963735175.1). Classification (GTDB taxonomy): domain Bacteria; phylum Electryoneota; class RPQS01; order RPQS01; family RPQS01; genus CAVTJX01. The sequence goes on from CAVTJX010000016.1 coordinate 492,250, forward strand.
AATCTATCGGCATGCAGTCCCTCGCCGTCATTCGCGACCATCACGAGCGGCTCGACGGCCACGGCTACCCGCGCCGCATTGATGGACGCTTCATTCCACTCGAGACCCGCATCTGCAGCGTCGCCGACGTCTATGATGCGCTCACGTCGCACCGGGTCTATAAACCTGCGATGAGTGGCTACGAGGCGTTGCGTTTGATCCTCGCCACGATGCCCAGCGCGCTCGATGATGATATTCTGCATCTGCTGATCCACCGCCTGGGTCCGAACGCCCACCGCATCGTTTGACGGTTGCAACCCATCAAGTGTCTGCTTTCTCCGCCGATAATAGGGGTGAGGACTTATTTTTATGGAGCGCCGCCCCGCCTGCCATGAGTTTGAAGCACGATCTAAAATACACATCTCCGCCCGCGAAACAAGCGGTCATCCCCGTCCGCGAGCTGATGAAGCAGGTCGAACTGATGACCGGTATCCGCTCCCGGATTCGCGACGGCTATTACACTCGTCCGGAGGTGCTCGCTGATATCGCCCGGCAACTCCGACGCCGCGTCGATTCGTGAGCGTCACCCACCCGAAGTCAAAAAGGCCCTGCAACACTGCGGGGCCTCTTCATTTTCTATTCCCCCCGTTGACGGAGGGGTTAGGGGGGTGGAGGAAGGTGGGATTATCCACTCCCCATCGCCGCACATTCCCCCAGCCGCCCCAGCAGATAACTGAGGCCCGCGGCTACGGCTGTCTCCGAACGCAATCGCCGCATGGCCAGGCGCAAGGGCAACGCACCCGCCCGCATCGCCTCAATCACTTCTCCCTCGGTCAGTCCGCCCTCCGGGCCGACAATCAACACCAACGGCTGGTTCCCTTGCATTAATTCCATCCCAGCCGGTCCATTCCACGGATGGGCCAGCAATCGCAATGACCCCACAGGCAAAGCGGCCAGCGCGGAGGCGAGTGAATCCGACACCGCAATCTGTGGCAGCCGCGCGCGTCCGCACTGTTTGATCGCCGTGATTGCTACACGCTGGAGCTTCTTCGAGCTTTTCCACTTTCAGCTTGCCCTCACTGCGCGCCGCCGGAAAAAACCGGATCTCTGTTGCGCCGAGCTGCGCCGCGGTATCAACTACGTCACGGTTCGCGTCGCCCTTCAGCGCCGCCATGCAAAGCGTAATCGGTTGCGGCGGCTCACCGAATTCGGGCAGCGATTCCACGACATCCACTACGTTTCCTACGCGCGTTTGGCATCGGAACACCATGCCCGCGCCGTCGGTCACGAACACCTCCGCCTCCGGCGCTATCCGGCGCACGCGGAATAAATGATGCGCTTCCTCCGCGGGCAGCGTAATCACATCTCCCCTGTTAGCGTCCGGCGGCGCATAGACAAACTCACCCCACTCGCGCACTACCATCGGACCCCTCCCGCCAGTTCGCCGGTCACCAGCCAGCGGTCGTTTCGCTCGAGCTGGAATTGCCGCAGCGCGCGTCCGTTCAACAGGAGAAACATTCCGCGGCCGACCTTGCGCTCGATTGAAAATGTCGGCCCGTAAGAGCGCAGATTCTGAAATACGGTCTTCTCTGTCGCTGTGCCGCTGGGAAAGCGCACTCCTTTACGCCCGTCCCATACTCCGCCCACACCCGTCTCGAGGGTTCGCGTCAGCCGCACGACGACGCCGGCGGACGCCGATAACGAGCGGGTCTCGTCACTGCGCTCTTCCTCGAAGCTCTCCCAAAACAGCCGCCCGAATTCCTCCAACTGCCAGCTCAGCATTGCGGACAGGCGCAGGCGCGGCGATATGCGCAGCGCCGCGCTGTCGGCCAGCACAACGCGCCGGAATACCGTTGAGCGCGATATTCGCGCATCGGCGTCGAAATCGTAGTCCTGGTAACTGGCCGAGACTGACAGCCGGACAACCTGCTGAAAACTCTCCGTCGGGCGGTGAGCGATCGTCGAGCCCGCCTGGAACAGCCGCGCCCAACGGTTATTCGCGCTCGACTGGTGGAAGATGTAGACCAGATGGTCGAGCCGCACGAGCCCGTGCAATTCGTAGACGAGACCCGGCAGCAGCGGTGTCGACCACGAAGATTCCGCCGTGTAGCGCAACTCATCGCGATCGTCATGATTCGCGGGATTGCGGGTGTCCAGCGCGTATTTGCTGACCGCGAGCCGCAATCCCAGCATCGAGTGACCCACGAACGGGGTGCGACCCGCCACCGCCATATCCGTCTTGTGACCCTGCAAAATATCGCCGCGGATCGTCTGCGTTACCGAACGCACGCCGAGCTGCATCTCACCCGTCGTCCGCCCACGCCGGCCCTGCAGGGCGGCAGCAAATCCCGCCTGGTCCTCCTCCAGCGAAGACACCGGCAGCCCCGGCTGACTCTGCTCTGTGCGCTTATTCAGAATTTCGCCCGTCATTTCCACGCGCACACCGCTCAACACGCTGTAAGTGAGGATGTCCCGCACCGCGTAATGGCGCTCCTGCCGACGGGCCGCGCGCCCCGTCGCGTCGAGTACGATGTCGCGCCACAGTGTGCCGTAAGAGATTTGCGCACGGTTGGAATTACCTTCAAAGAACTCGCGGAAGACCTCGTATTGCGCCGCCAGATCCTCGTTGCGATAGTTCTTCGGTGTCTCACGGTTGTAATCCACGGACAGGGACTGCTCCCAGTCCGCGAGATCCCAATGGTCAAGGTTTGCGTGCGTCCACAGGCCGAGACCCGAGCGCACGCGCCCGATGCGTTTGTCCTGCACCGGGCCCAGCGCCGCGTCGGCCTTGAATGGCTTCCACGGATGCGCAGACAGACCCGCGCCCCCGCGCAGAATGCGCACCGCGCTGATCTCTTGCGGCCGGGGTACTGCGGTCTCGATCTCCGGCGACCCCGGCGTAACGTCGACTGGTATCTGCGCGCGCGGCTTGACATTGTAGGGCCGGTCGTCAAAGTGCTCGCCCGCCGCGGCAAGCCACACGTCCGCGCTGGGCGTCAACGGACGGCTGAGCGCGCTGTACCAGCGCCCATCCTGCCGGATCCGGTCGTTGTCGCCTTCTGGCAGCAGCCAATCGGTTTTCCAGCGGCCATAACCGTTGAACCGCGCTTGACCGGGCAGTACCCGGCGAAGGCTTGCGTATTCCGTCGATCTCACCAGTTCCACGCCTTTCTCGACGCGCACGCTGGAGCTGTCGCGGACCGCGGCGAGACGCGGCGGTTCAAGCGCCGCCTGCGCCGGATACACGGCCAGCAACGCGAGCACAACAGATGTGAAGGCTAAGCGTGAAATCATGGATGGCAGGAAAGGTGACGGCGATCGCGGGATCATAGAGAAAGTGACGGCTGCTGCGGAGCCGTCACCTGTCATCGCTATCGCGGCAGAAGCGGAAAAGTCTCTCAGGCGCTCTTGCGCTTCTTCTGCGGAATCAGGCGGGGCGCTTCGCGCGAGGAAATCGTGCCGGCGGTGATAACCACTTCCGCCACGTCCTTTAAACTCGGCAGGTCGAACAAAATGTCTGTTAACGCCTCCTCGGTGATCGCGCGCAGCGCGCGGGCGCCGGTCTTGCGTTTCTGGGCCTGCTCGATGACGCGGCGCAAGGCCGCGTCTTCGAAGTTCAGCTTCACGCCTTCCATTTCAAACAGCCGCGTATACTGCTTGACGAGCGCGTTTTTCGGTTCGGTGAGAATCCGCAGCAACGCCTCTTCGAAGAGCGGATCGAGGGCACTGACGATGGGCAGCCGTCCGATGAGTTCGGGAATCAGGCCGTATTGGTGCAGGTCCTCGAAGGCCACGCGGTGCAAAATGCCCGCCGTGTCGGCGCGAGTGTCGCTGTCGGCGTTGAATCCCATCAGACGGCGGTTGACGCGGCCGGCGACGATCTTTTCCAACCCTTCAAAGGCGCCGCCGCAGAGGAACAGAATGTTCTTCGTGTTCATCTGGATCAGCTTCTGCTCCGGGTGCTTGCGCCCGCCCTGCGGCGGCAGACTGGCCACCGTGCCTTCAAGAATCTTCAACAGTGCCTGCTGCACGCCTTCGCCCGAAACGTCGCGTGTAATCGAGACGTTGGATTCCTTGCGCGCGATCTTGTCGATCTCGTCGATGTAGACGATACCCATTTCGGCGCGCGCCAGATCGTAGTCGGCCGCCTGCAACAGGCGCACCAGCACGTTTTCCACGTCCTCGCCCACGTAGCCCGCCTCCGTCAGTGTGGTCGCGTCGGCAATGGCGAACGGCACCTGCAGGAAGCGCGCCAGGGTCTGCGCCAGCAACGTCTTGCCCACACCCGTCGGCCCGATCAGCAGAATGTTGGACTTCTCGAGTTCGACGTCGGAACCGAAGTCCTCGGAACTGATCCGCTTGTAATGGTTGTGGACGGCGACGGCGATCTTGCGCTTGGCGTCGTCCTGCCCGATCACGTATTCGTCCAGCTTGCGCTTGATCTCGCGCGGCACGGGGAATTTCTCAAGCGGCATGACGCGGCGGCTGCCGCGCGAAAGCGCCACGATCTGATGGGCGTGCTCCACGCAGACGTCGCAAATCGCGATGCCGTCATGGTGCTTGATGAGTGTGCTGACCTGCCGTTCGGTACGCCCGCAGAACGAACAGAATTGCTCCAGGTTATCGGCGTCGCTCACGACTTGGGCTCGTTCTTGTCGGGTTTGTCGGCTTTGCCTTCGGACTTGCCTTCGGTCTTCTCCGCCTTGCCCTTGACGTGGCGCGGGAAGATGATCTCGTCGACGATGCCGTAGGCCTTGGCTTCCTCGGCGGACATGAAGTAGTTACGGTCGGTGTCCTTCTCGATCTTGTCGAGCGGCTGTCCGGTGTGCGACGCCAGCATGTCGTTCAGGCGGGCGCGGATCTTGAGAATTTCGCGCGCCTGGATGTCGATATCCGACGCCTGCCCCTGAGCGCCGCCCGCGGGCTGGTGAATCATGATCCGCGAATTCGGCAGACAGCTCCGCTTGCCCGGCGCGCCGGAGGCGAGCAGGAACGCGCCCATCGAAGCCGCCTGGCCCAGACAAATGGTGGCCACGTCGGGCTTGATGTGCTGGATCGTGTCATAGATCGCCAGGCCGGACGTCACCACGCCGCCGGGGCTGTTGATGTAAAGGCTGATGTCCTTCTCCGGATCTTCCGCCGCCAGGAACAAGAGCTGGGCGATGATCAGACTGGCGATATGATCGTCAATCGGCGAACCGATAAAAATAATGCGTTCCTTGAGCAGCCGCGAGTAGATGTCGTACGCGCGTTCGCCGCGCCCGGTCTGCTCAATGACCATCGGGACCAGTGCCATGGGAATGTATTCTCCTGAATTGGATATTAGCTCTTACACCGCAACGACGCGGCCCGGCGTGCGGCCTTCAAACTCCGCCAGGCTCACGGGCCGCGGAACGGTCTGCACTTCCGTCGTGATCAGCGCGAGCACCTTGCGCTCCAGCAGATCCTCGCGGACTCGATCCTTCTGCTCCGCCGACAGACCGCTTCTCGAATTCACCGCGCGTCTGGCCGTCCACCTGCGCCAGCCGCTCGATTTCGCCGCGGTATTCCTCCGCCGTCACCTCGAGCCCGCGCTGCTCGATGATCTTCTTGCGCAAAAGGAACCAGCGCAGATTCCAGATCGCCGAAGTGCGGTAGTTCTCCTTGAACTTCGCGATCTTCTCTTCGTCGGCTTCGCTGTGGTGGTGATGATGGTGTCCTTCGTGCTCGTCCGTCATGGCGGTGATCATGACCCCGATGGAGCGCGTCCTCGGCCATGCGTTCGAGGTAGTCGTCCAGCATCCGCGGCGGCACGACGAACTCACTCTTGTGCAGCAGTTCTTCGACTACCGTGCGGAACATGCGCTCGCGCGCGCTGTGCTTGGCGCGGGCGTCAAGATAGCGGCGGATATCGGCCTTCAGGTCGTCCAGCGTGGCCAGACTGGGGTTGATCGTCTTCGCCAGTTCGTCGTCCAGGGGCGGCAATTCCTTGCGCTGAATGTTGCGGACGGCGGCTTCATACCGCGTCGTTTTCGGTTCCTCGTCCGCGTTTTTCGCGCGCACCGGAAACTCCACCACGGTCGTCTGTTCGCAGGCCATTCCCATCAGCTTCTTGATCAACTCTTCGTCGAGATTCTCGCGGCTCATGTCGATGGTCAGCCCTTTCTGCGCGTGACCCACCACGGGAAGTCCGGACGGGTCGAGTTCCTGCAAGTCCACGGTGACGACCGACGTGCGATCCACGGGATCTTCCGTCGGCACGACCACGGCGTGCTGTTCGCGCAGCTCGTCCAGCGCGCTCAGAATGTCAACGTCCTCCACGGTCGGATCCAGCATCTCGACGGAAACCTCGCTCAACGCGGGGACTTCGATCTCCGGTGCGATCTCCACCTTCACCGTGAACGTCAGCGGATCGCCCGGCTTGAACTGCACGTCGTCCATCTCGCCGGGCGAAACGGGATTCAATTCCGATTTTTCCAACGCCTGGCGGTACGCATCCTGCAGCACGTCCTGCAAGACTTCCTGCGTGACCGCGCTGCCGAAGCGTTCCACAACCACTCGGCGCGGAATGTGACCGGGACGAAAACCCGGCAGTTTGATATTGGCCGCAACCTTCTCCAGTTCCGTCTGAATCTTCTCCGTCATGTGTTCAGCCGGAACTGTCACCTGTAGCCGGTATTCGACGGGACTCTGCTGCTCTTTTTGAATCTGGACGTCCAAGAATGCTCCCATGTTTACCCGGTGCGAAAGGGGGGATTCGAACCCCCAAGCCCTTTCGGGCACCAGATCCTAAGTCTGGCGTGTCTGCCAGTTCCACCACTCTCGCGGAGAAGTTAAATATAGGCAACTCCAAGCATACTTTCAACATCCGTCTGTTAGCGATATTCCGACTGGGAAAGTGGGGCTTTACATTCTCACCGAAATTGCTTATGTTTCGATTTTTCATAGACCAACAGACCAGTCGACGGCGACTGCCCGAACTCCGAAATACCATGAAATCCCAGCGCTCCCCCTTAACGATCATTTTTATCACAATTTTTATCGATTTGCTGGGGTTCGGCTTGGTCCTGCCGGCGTTGCCATTCTATGCGGAAAGCTATGGGGCGACTCCGCTTACGGTCGGCTTTCTCTCCATGTCGTTTAGTCTCATGCAGTTTCTGTTTGCCCCGGTGTGGGGGAGGCTTTCGGACCGGATTGGCCGGCGGCCAATTATTCTTTTGAGTTTAGCCGGTTCCTGCCTCGCGTTTCTGGTCTTCGGACTGGCGACAACCCTGCCGATGCTGTTCGTGGGCCGCGCTTTGGCCGGGCTGTTGTCCAGCGCCTCCCTCCCCGCCGCGCAGGCGTTCATTGCCGATTCCACCACTCCGGAGAACCGGGCCAAAGGGATGGGCTTGATCGGCGCGGCCTTTGGCCTCGGCTTTATCTTCGGACCGGCGATGGGCGGCCTCCTCTCGCGCTGGGGCTACGGAACGCCCTCCCTCGTGGCGGCTGTGCTGGCGGGCGGAAACTTCATCTGGGCCTGGTTCTCTCTGCCCGAATCGCTCCACCACAGTCGCCGCAAGATATCCCCCTCGTATCTTTCGCCGCGTTTCGTCCGCGAGACCTTTCGCAATTCCCGCCTCGCCTTTTTATTGCCAATCATGTTTCTGCACGTCTTCGCCTTCTCGAACATGGAATCGACCTTTGCCCTCTTTGGGGAGCACCAGGTTGGGCTGGGAGTCATGGGCGTGGGCGCGCTGCTCGGCGAAGTGGGAATCATCGCCGCGATCATTCAGGGACTGTTGATTGGCCGCTTGACGAAACGCTTCGGCGAGGCGCGACTCTCGATCTGGGGACTATTCCTGATGGCGCTCGGTCTGCTCTTGACCACGCTCGTCCATACGCCGCTCGGTATGGTGCTGGTAGTGCCGCTCTATGCGCTGGGTTCGGCACTTTCCAATCCCACCCTCGCCTCGCTCATCTCGCGCTCGGTGGACGAAAACCGGCAGGGTATGACCCTGGGCACTGCGCAGGGCTTGAGCGCCCTCGCACGCGTGCTGGGACCGCTCTTCGGCACGTGGCTATTTCAAACATTCGCGCCCGATGCGCCTTATTTTGGCGGCGCGGCGCTGCTATTCTTCGTCTGGATTGTCGCCGCAATCTGGCTGCAGAAAGTAGTGCGGCCGGTGGTCGAACCGGTGCCGGTATCGATATAATGTGCCGGCGAATCCCGGATCACGTGGGATCCTCTGCGATGAAAACGAAGCGGCCCGGCAGTCAATGCCGGGCCGCTTCATATATTCAAGCGGAAGTCGCGTCAACCGTGCTGCTGGATGTAGCGGCCGACTTCGGCGACTTCGTGGCGCGAGCCTACAAAGAGCGGCGTGCGCTGGTGCAGACCCTTCGGTTCGATGTCGAGGACCGGGGTGATGCCGTCGGTGGCCATGCCACCGGCCTGCTCCATGATCATCGCCATCGGCGCCGCTTCATAAAGCATGCGCAGTTTGCCCTTGGGCTTCTGGGGATCTTTGAGATCCATCGGGTACATGAAGATGCCGCCGTACATCAGCGTGCGATGGAAGTCCGCCACCAGCGACCCGATATAACGGCTGGTGTAGGGGTGATTCTGCTCGTGCTCGGGCCGCGTCAATTCGTCCACATACTTGCGAACGCCTTCACTCCAGTAATGGTAGTTGCCCATGTTGCAACTGAAGATGCTGCCTTTTTCGGGTACGCGGATATCGGGATGAGAAAGCAGGAACTCCCCGATGGACGGCTCGAGGGTAAAGCCGGATACGCCCTTGCCGGTGGTGTAGACCATCATCGTCGAGGAACCATACATGACGTAGCCCGCCAGCACCTGTCGCCGTCCCGGCTGCATAAGATCCTTGTCGGCGCCGTCGCGCCCCGGCGTTACCTTGCGGTGTACGGAGAAGATCGTGCCGATGTTGACGTTGGCCGCAATGTTCGAGGAACCGTCCAGCGGGTCAAACGCCAATGTGTACTTGCCGAGATCGAACTGCGGGGGAATGGAAATCACGTCGTCGACTTCTTCCGACGTCATGGCGCAGAGCACGCCGATGTGATCAAATGCGTCGACAATCGTCTGCTGCGCGATCACATCCAGTTTCTGTACGACCTCGCCCTGTATATTGGTGTCGCCCGTAGCCCCAATGATGTCAATCAGCCCCGCCCGGCGCACCTCGCGGTTGATCACTTTGGCCGCGTAGGCCATCTGGTAGAGCAGGCGGCTGAACTGGCCGGTCGCCTCGGGATTCTGCTGCTCCTGATCAAGGATGTGGCGCTCGATCGTGATCACATTGGGGGTCTGCATCACCATGTTCGGATCTCTTTCCGCTTCTAAATCGCCGTCAGGAATTCGTCATACGTGCGGACCACGCGGTCGGCTTCGTGCAGGTTTTCGGGGGGCAGTGTGGTCGTGATAGCCACCACCCGGATGCCCGCGGCGCGGGCCGAGTGGATCCCCAGCGGCGCGTTCTCGAGGACGACGCACTCTTCGGAACGCCAACCGCTCAGGCGTAATGCCGTCAAGTAGGAATCCGGATGCGGCTTGCCGAAGGCGTAGTTCTCGGCCGCTACGATATGCGTGAAGAGGCCGATTTCCGCCGGCGACAGGACGCTGTCGATGTTGCCGCGCACGGAACCGGTCACGATGTCGCACTCGATGTTGGCTCCCACCAGGCGCTCAATCATATCGCGCGCTCCGGGCGCGAGCCCCTGCGGCGCCATGGTGCGATACAGTGTCCGCTTACGCTCGATCAATTCCATCAATTCGCGGTGCGCGAACTCAAGGTTGTGCTCCCGGGCCAGCCGGGAGATCGTCTCCTCGGCCTTCTCGCCTTCATGCAACTCAATGTAGAGGTCGGGGAGAGTGATCCCGATTTCGCCTAAGATCTGTCGCCACGCGCGGGAATGCGCGGGGATCGAGTCGACAATCGTGCCATCCAGATCAAAGAAAACCGCCCGCACGTTACGCACGATCTATTCCTTTGCCCGGACCCTTGCGGTCGAGCTTGTGTAATCCATAGAAAAATGTGATAAACCGGTCCCAGCCACGGTCGGTGAAAAACGGCCGCAGGCGGATGCCGACCCGGGCCGGAAGCGTGAGCAGATAACGCGGCCGCGGGCGGCTCTCGGCGATCACCCGTTCGATCACCCGCGCTACATCCTCGGCGCTGATCTCAAACAGCCGGTTGGCCTGATGGCTGTGCAGCCGCGCGAGCAGTAATTCATAACGCCGCGGCATCTCCGGCGGCAACGGCACAATATCCATGTTATGCAGGAATTCCGTGCGCACCGGCCCCGGCAGAATGGAGACGACGGAAACGCCCAGCGGTCCCACTTCCACTCGCAGTGCATCAGAAAGCGCCTCGAGCGCGAATTTCGACGCCGAGTACCAGCCCGCCACCGGCAGCGCGATCCGCCCGCCGACAGACGAGATGTTAATGATTCTCCCCCACCCGGAGCGGCGCATTTCGGGCAGCACGAGTTGGGCCAGTCGCATCGCTCCAAACACGTTGACTTCGAACTGCCGCCGCGCTTCGTCGACGGGTACGGTCTCCACCGGTCCGGTCAGGCCGTAACCGGCATTATTGACGAGCACGTCAATCGGGCCGAACGTATCGTGCGCGAACGCGACCGCCTGCTGCATCGAGACTTCATCGGACACATCGCAAGCGGTAATCTTCAGATTGTCGCGTTCGAGGTCGCGGAGGGTTTCCGGCTGGCGCGCCGTGGCGATCACGCGGTGCCCGCGCTGCGCTAGCCGCACCGCCGCCGCCCGCCCAATGCCTGAAGAGCAGCCGGTGATGAGGATGGTGCGAGGCGGCTTGCTCCGCACTTCATCCTTCATACTTTGTCCTTCATACTTCTCTTCAGATCTCTTCCAGTTGCGCGGTGAAGTGGCGCAGCATCGGCGCTTCGTACGTCAGGCGCAGGCCGCGCACAGTCTTACGGTTCTTGTAGATCTCGTTGATCGACTCGGCGACATAGGCCATGTGGGCTGTCGTGTAGACGCGGCGCGGAATGGCGAGCCGCACGAGTTCCAGCGGCGGATGTATGGGTTCGCCCGTCACCTTGTCCTTGGCCTCGAACATCAGCGACCCGATCTCGACGCGCGCGAATGCCCGCTTCGCGGTACATCGCCACAGTCAGCGCGACGCCGGGGAACTGCGCCGGCGGAATGTGTGGCACGAAATTTTTCGCGTCAATGAACACGGCATGGCCGCCGACCGGACGTACGATCGGCACCCCCCCAGCCATTAACGATTCGCCGAGGTATTGAACTTGCGCTGTGCGGTAGTGCAGGTAATCTTCATCGAGTCCTTCGTACAAGCCGATCGCCACCGCTTCAAGGTCGCGCCCGGCGAGGCCGCCGTAAGTGGGAAAACCTTCGATGAGGATCAGCTTTGTCTTCAGCGTCTGCGCGAGCGCGCCGTCCTTCATGGCAATGAAGCCGCCGATATTGACCAGCGCGTCCTTCTTCGCCGACATCCAGCAGCCGTCGGCGTAGCTGAACATCTCGCGCGCGATGTCGATCACGGACTTGTTCTGATAGCCCGGCTCGCGCTGGTGGATGAACCAGCAGTTTTCGGCGTAGCGCGCGCAATCGAAAAAGAACGGCACGCCGTACTTCTTGCAGACCGCCGCGGTCTCGCGGATATTCTGCATCGAAACCGGCTGGCCGCCGGCGGAGTTATTGGTCACTGTCATCGCCACCAGTGGAATGTTCCGGGCGTTGGCGGCAAGCAGTTTGTCCAGGGCGGGCACATTCATGTTGCCTTTGAAGGGGTGCTCGACCTCGGGATGCAGCGCTTCGTCGATCGGCACGTCGCGCGCTTCCGCGCCGTTCGCTTCGACGTTGGCGCGCGTAGTGTCGAAATGCGTGTTGTTGACGATCATTTTGCCGGGACCGCCAATGGTCGAGAACAGCAAATTCTCGGCGACGCGGCCCTGGTGCGTGGGAATCACGTTGGAGAAACCCGTGATGTCGCGCACGGCGGCCTCGAAGCGAAAGAAACTGCGCGAGCCCGCGTAGGCTTCGTCTCCGGAAATCAACCCGGCCCACTGCTGGTCGCTCATCGCGCCGGTGCCGCTGTCGGTCAACAGATCGACGTAAATTGACTGCGAGGGAAGGTTGAAGACGTTCAGCCCCGCCTTTTTCAACAGGACTTCGCGTTCCTCACGCGTCGTCTGGCGGATGCGTTCGACGGTCTTAATGCGGAAAGGTTCTGCGGGAAATTTCATGAATGGATCGTGCCTGTGTTGCGGTATCGGAAACTATGCGCCACGCTACTTCAACAAGTCGCGCAGCGGTTCGAAGTTAATGAAGTCGGAGTGATGGACGATGACAGAGGCCGGAGAGCGGTACGCGTCGTCGCCCTCGTGCGCGTGCGTGGCGATAATGTGCTGCACTTCCGACGGCAGCCCGTGCTTCAACGCCAGCGCCGCGCCCGAAAACGGATGGCGCATGATCTTGCCCGTCTGGCTTTTCACGAAGCCCTTTTCCGTCTCGGCATATTCCATCAGCTTGCCCACGTCGTGCAGAATCGCGCCGCAGAGCAGCAGGTCACGGTCGAGCTGGAAATACTGGCTGTAGAACGCGTCCTGCACCTCGGCGATTTTAAGCGCGGTCTGCACCACGCTGCGCGTGTGGTCAAGCAGGCTCACCTGGCAATTCGGAATCAGCAGCGTGAACGGGATCCGCGCCAGGTCTTCCACCGACCAGCCGCCCAGACTCAGGGCATCCTGCAGCACCGCGATGGTTTTCGCGCGCAGATCGGGGTCGGTGATCTGGGTGATCTCGGGCAGCATCGTGATGAGTCGTTCAGGCATCGTGGCTCCCAGGCTCAAGGTTGCGGATTGAGATGATCCGGTGGTCGCGTGGTATCGGCAATGGCGCGGCGGCGGTAGACGTACACCCGGTCGAGTTTCGTTTCGGGTTCGTAGTGCTGCCGCAAATACGCCGCCAGCGCCGGATATGTGCGCAGCGAATAATTGACGAACGTGTAGGTGTAGTCCTCGATCTCGACGAGGTCGAAAATATACTTCGGCTGCCTGCGCTCGAGATCGTCGATGAACATCTGCTCGGCGCGCGGATGTCCCCACGGCCGCACGGCGCGCTCCGTATGCGGATCGAACGTGCCCGGCGAAAAACCGGTTACGTAGTGGCAGAGGTAATCGCGTACGCCCGGCAGCCGCCGCGCTTCATAATAAATTTGCGGGCAGTACCCCCAGACCGCGATCGTTTCGTCGGACGTTGGTATGCGCGCGCGCCCACTCGCCCACCACGCGGTCGCTCTGTTCGCGCCCCAGCGGCCAGTAGGATTCGCCCGGCCGCGGCGCGAACGCGTCCCATGTGCGCCAGGTCGGAAAGTGCATCGCCGCCATCACCGCGCCGCAGAGCACCACGCCGCCCAGCGCCCACCGCGCATACCTGCCGCGTCGCGCCAGAGACAGCCAGCAGCCCGCGCCCAGCAATGCGAGGACGGGAAACAACTGCAACCAGTAATGGCCGAAGAACCGCGAGCCGGAAAACAACGCCAGCAACGACGCCGCGAGCAGCAATAGCAGAAACTTCGCGCGCGCGCTTTTTCGATCATGCGCGAGCATCACCACTCCGCCAATCGCCAGGGCCAGCGGCGTCATCGAGAGCGACGCGAATTCGGTGAAATTCAGATACAGGGCTCTGCAGAAACCCCAGCGCTCCCGTGTCCCCCGCGTACGTCATCGGGTAGCGCACCCACGAGTCCAGCGCCCAGCCCAGGCCACCGCGTGCGGCGTAGACGGCGAGGATCGGCAGCCATGGCAGCGCCACACCCGCCAACAGCACGCCGATTCGCGCTAATCGTCGCTCGCCCGTCAGCTGCACCGCCGCGCCCAGGGGCAACAGAAAGAACAGAAAGCTCTGGCGGAAGATCGTCGCCATGCCCGCTGCGGCTCCGGCCATGAGCAGCGCCTTCGTCGAATGTGGCCGAAGCCACGCCAGCAACAGCGCGAGCGTCGTAAACAGCACGCCGGGCGATTCGACGTTCAGCGCCAGCATTTCCTGCGGCAGATTCCACGTGCTCGCCGCCATCCAGTAGAGCAGCGCCGTGGGCGCCGCCGCACCCAACCCCCACAGCGCGATTCCCAGTTCTACCAGCAGCGCGCCCGAAAGCAGCATTATGACGACGTGCGCGACGTGCACGACGGCCAGCGAGTGCCCGAAAATGTGAAAGAGCAGAGAATAGAGGAGCGCGATTCCCGGCGGTTTGGTCGTGCCGAGAAGATCCACGCCGGGCAGCCAGCCGTGCCCCAGCGCATCGGCGGCGACGGCGTACTCCGCCTCGTCAATATTGTAGATCGCGTCCCCGCAGAATTGCCAGCGAGTGAGGACGAAACCAAGGATGAGGAGCAACCACGCGAGGGCACGGTGCTTCATAGCGGGAAGGGGCCGAGGGTCAGCGTAACAGGTGCCGGTATTCCGCCACGGCTCCCTCCCAGCCCAACCGCAGCGCCATCGCCCACAGGTCGGGAGCCGGATAGATTTCCTCGAGATGCGCCAGCGCCGCGAATGATGCGGGCAGATGGCGGCCGGTCGCGCCGATCAGCGCCACACGCAGGTTCACGTGCCGCGCCGCCAATGCCGCCGACTGCAAACGCGCCAGTTCGGTTTCCGCTTCTTCCTGCGTCAACGCGCGGTACGCGGGCTCCGTCGAAAAGTAAGCCCATTGCACCTTCGCCCGCGAGAGTTCCTTCAGCGCCACGGGTTCGGGTTCCACCAGAATCCCGGTCTCCTGATTGGCGCCGACGATGCGCTTCAGCATGTCCGCGACCTTCGCTACCTCCGTGACGGGCTTGCCGCGGTCGCCCGTCACCAGCACACGGTCGGGCGCCACGCCGAGACCGGGAATGCGGTCGAGATCGTCCTCTTCGGCTTTAATCGCGAACAACGGCAGGCCGGGGCGGTTAAACAGTTCCGGCCCGTAGGCCGTCGACGTGACAAACGCGGACACGGGCACCATGATCACCTGCGCCCCACCGCGCACCGCGCCGTAGGCGATGTCCAGCAGGTCCAGCTCCGGCAGCACCCGCGCGATCTGCGTGCCAATTTCAAGGTCGACTCCAAGGCGTGGCGTCATCGCTTCTCCCCCTGGAATTTCTCCGCCAGGGCGGCGGCGATAAAGTCGGGCACAAAGCACTCCACGCTACCGCCGAGTCGCGCGACTTCGCGAACGATGGAGCTGTTGAGATACGTGTAGCGTTCGTGAGGCAGCAGAAACACCGTCGTCAGGTGTCCGGCCAGTTTACGGTTCATCAGCGCCATCTGGAATTCATAATCAAAGTCCGAAACGGCGCGCACGCCGCGCACGATCGCCACCGCCCCCTGCTTGGTGGCGAAATCCACCAGCAGGCCGTGGCATTCGGCGACCTCGATGCGGGGAATCTCGCGCACCGCGCGTTCGACCAGACCGCGGCGTTCGGCAACGGAAAACAGCGTCCGCTTCGACGAGTTCACGGCGATGGTCACGATCACGCGATCGAAGAGTTCCGCCGCCCGCTGGATCACGTCGATGTGGCCGAAGGTAATGGGATCGAACGTGCCGGGATAAAGTGCTGTTCTCACGCGGAGCCCGCCAGTTTCTTCACCATCACCACCTGCATTCCGTCGGGCAGGCGGCTCACCGTGACCTCGTCCATCAGCGCACGGATCAGGTGCAGCCCGCGGCCGCTGAGCTTCAGCAGGTTTTCCGGCAGCGTGGGATCGGGCACGGCGGCAGGGTCAAAGCCCGCACCGTGGTCGCGCACTTCCACCTTCAGCAGATCCGGGAAACGCTTAAAGCGAATTTCGACGGCAAGGGCGGCCTGTTCGTGATGTGCGTGCACGATGGCGTTGCCCGCGGCCTCGGTCACGCAAATGCCAAGGTCGGCGCGCGCGCCGGCTTCAAACCCCATTTCGCTGGCGATGCGTTCCACCGCCAAATCGACGTTCGGCAGCTCATCCAGCGACGAGGGAATACGTAGGATATCCACCTTGAGCGGCTCAGGCATATTTAATGATGGACAACGTCAGGTCGTCCTGTGTGAACGCTCCGGACTGAAACTCATGCACGGCGCGGGCAATGCGGCGCACCATCTCCACCGCCGGCAGGGCCCGATGTTCGATGACGAGAGCTTGCAGGCTGATCGAATCCGAATTCTCCACCGTTCGCGTCCTGCGCCTCGGTCACGCCGTCCGTATAGAAGACCAGGATGTCACCGGGCGCCAGCGGCACGACGGTTTCGTTATAACTGACGTCAGGAAACGCCCCCAGCAGCAGCCCGCCTTCCTCCAGCAGATCTACCGTGCCGTCCCGGCGCAAACGGAAGGGTGGATTGTGCCCCGCATTGGCATACGAAAAATTGTGATTGCGACGATCCAGCACGCCGTACACCGCCGTCACGAAACTTTCCGGCAAGTTCGTCTCGTAGAGATAATCGTTCACCTTGCCGAGAATCGTGCGGATCGCGAAATTGTTGCGCGATTCGATGCGCAGACAGGCGCGGAAGTTCGCCATCAGCAGCGCCGCCCCCACGCCGTGTCCGGTGACGTCGCCAATGGCGACACCCATGTCGGTATCGGTGATCGGGATGAAATCGTAATAATCGCCGCCGACTTCGCTCGAAGGGCTGTTGAAACCCGCCATGTCGTATGGGGCGAAACTCGGGATCGTTGCCGGCAAAAAAGACATCTGGATGCGACGCGCGAGGGCGATCTCTTCCTGAATGCGCCGTCCGTGTTGCCGCAGCCGGTCGGCACGGGCGCGCTCCAGGGCTACGCCGGCGTGGTTGGCAAATGTCGTCAGGCTGCGCAAATCGCGTTCGGTGAAGGCGTCCAGCGTGTCCGCTTCAAGGTTCAAGCGCCCCGACGACCTCGTCCCGCAGAATGATCGGCACCGCCAGCTCCGAACGCGTCGTTTCCACCACCGTGATGTAGCGCGGGTCCTGGCGCGCGTCGGGGACGTAAATTGGATGGCCGGTCTGAATCACCGTGCCGATAATTCCCTGCCCGAGCTTCGACCCCTTCCTGGAACTTCTTGTGGATCTGTTCCCGCAACGCGCCTTCATAGCCGATCAGCATGTCGATCTCGATCTGCTGCATCTCGCGATTGTAAACGAAAATGCCGGCGGCGGCGAATTTTACAACCTGCCGCAACGAGTCGAGGATCGTCTTCAGCACCTCTTCGATGGCCGACGAGCTGGAGAGCTTCATGCTGATGTCCATCAGCGTCTGATTCTCCTGCCGCTCGCGCTCCACCTCGCGAAAAAGTTCCAGCACGGCCTCGCCACGCACGGCCTCGCGCCACACGGCCAGAAAACGATCCGCCAGTGTCGAATCGGCCTCGCCGCGGCGCAGCTTTTCCACCAGTGCCCCGGCCAAATCCGATAGTTCCCGCAGCCGTTGATCCAGCATCTGCAATCGCTCGCCAAACGCCGCCCCGGCCGGATTATCTTCCAGACCGAGGTCATGCATCAGCGATTTCTGCCGGGGATCACTTGAAACTGGCAAGGGCGGCTTCAACCGTCGGATGGGTTTCAAACACGGAATCGAGCTTCGTGATTACCAGGAGCGACGTGATCTTCTCGGTGGCGCGCGCGAGCTTCATTTCGCCGCCCGCATTGCGCAACGTGGTCAGCGCCGAAATCAGCATGCCGAGGCCCGAACTGTTCATCCACTCGACCTCGCCCAAATCGAGCACGAGTTTTCGCTGCCCGGCGGCGACGGCTTTCTTCAGCTCGTCGTGAAACGCCATCGACTCGGGACCGCCCATGATCCGGCCTTTGAGTTCAAAGACCAGCACATCCGTCTTCAGGTAGTTTGAAGTCTTCATTGAAAAACGATCTCTGCTTAAGAGGGGTGATACAATTTGTGAGACGACTCACGCACACGTTACGGAGACTACCGTCCCAATCGGCCCTTGCGGTAATCGAGCAGCACTTCGATGAAAAAGCGCTTCGACGGTCGGTAGCGCGTGTCGATGCGGATGTTGCGCAGGATGCTGAGTTCGTCCTCCGTGGGATTCATCAGCAGCATCTGCTCGCGGTCATTTAAAAGGTCGTGCAGCCCTTCGTACATCGCGCCGCGCTCCGGGTCGACGGAGATCAGGCCGCTGATCTGCTGGCCGAGCACCAGATCTTCGACCTTGATCTCGAGCCCGCCCGCAACCTTTTCCAGAAATTCAAAGGTCGGCGATGAACGGCCATTTTCCACCAGCGACAGATACGACCGGTTGACCTTGATCCGGTCGGCGAGAGCCTCTTGCGAGAGGTCGGCCTGTTTCCGGGCCTGGCGAATGCGATCACCAATTTTTGACATGGAACTTCATTAAAAAAGTGGAACGTTGACGACAAAAATACGGAAGATTCCGCACTTTGTCAACTGTTTTCGACGATTGTGCGAACCACTTGTTCCCTAAAGGGATCAGAAACCTTCCGCCCGTCCATCTACCCGGCTGTCGGCGGCGCCCCGCCATCCGCCCAGAGTCGAATCGGCGGCGATTGCCGTCACTGCCGACCAGCGGCCCTGCACTTGGACAGTGTGCCCCCTGGTCTTCAGCGCCGTCTGAACATCGAAGGAATAATCCGACTCCAGAAACAACACATCGGGCACCCACTGCTCGTGGAAGCGCGGCGCGTCCACCGCCTCCTGCACATTCATTCCAAAAACCAGCACATTCAGCAACGTCAGCACCACCGACGTGATAATCCGCGGCCCGCCCATGCTGCCGATGACGAGTGCCAGCTTGCCGTCTTTCACCAGAATCGTCGGCGACATCGAAGACAGCGGCCGTCGTTGCGGCGCGATTTCGTTGGCCGCGTTGCCCACCAGTCCGAAGTAGTTCGGATGGCCCGGCCACGTCACGAAATCATCCATCTCATTGTTCAGAAAGAAACCCGTCCCCGGTACAATCACCCCCGAACCAAAGGGCGTATTCACCGTCGCCGTCAGCGACACCGCATTCCCGAAGGAATCCACTACACACAAATGTGTCGTGTGTCGCGTGGGCGGTTCCGCCGTGATCGGTTCCATGAATGGCACAGGATTCCCCGCCGCGACAATGCGCGTATGTTCCAACCGGCTGATCAGCGCCCTCCGCGAAGCCGCATAGTCCTTGTCCACCAAGCCCGCCACCGGCATCTTTACAAAGTCCGGATCGCCCAAAAATTCCGCGCGGTCGGCAAAAGCAAGTTGCATCGCCTCGGCAATCACGTGAATCGCTTCCGATGACCCCGCACCGAAGTATTTCAAATCATACGGCTCGAGCAGATTTAACATCTGGATCACATGAATCCCGCCGGAACTCGGCGGTGGCATGGAGATGACCTCGTAGCCCTGAAAGGTCCCCTTCACCGGTTCCCGCGCGACGGGTTTATAGGCGGCAAAATCCCGCGCGCTTAACATCCCGCCCTGCGCCTTCATATAACTTTCAACTTTCTGCGGCACCTCACCCTCGTAAAAGGCGCCGATTCCCTCCGCCTGAATCCTCCGCATTGTCGCCGCCAAATCGCGCTGCACTAACCGGTCACCAAACGCCAGTGGCGTCGTCGCATCCTTGAAGAAGATCGCCTTAGTGCCTTCGAATTTCGCCAGCATATCAGCGTTATTTTTCAGCGCCCGGGCGTAGCGCATGTCGACGTCAAATCCCGTATCCGCCAGCGCAATCGCGCCTTCAAACGCTTCGGCCAACGGCAATCGGCCATATTTCCGTACCGCCAGATCCAATGCCGCTAATTCGCCCGGCGTTCCGGCAGCCAACACACCCACGGTCGACAGCTCGGATTCCTTCGTGGTATCCGTCGGTACAAACATCAGCCGTGTGGCTTTTGCGGGTGCGGTTTCGCGGCCGTCGATCGCCACCGTGGTTCCATCGGCCATGCGAATGAGTATGAAGCACCCGCCGCCAATCCCGCTGGAATAACTTTCCGTCACCCCCAACGCGAGTGCAACCGCTGCGGCGGCATCCACCGCATTTCCCCCGCGCTTGAGGACATCCACCCCCACCTGAGTGGCCTTGCTCTCAGCGCTTGTTACCATAGCGTGGGGAGCCCACGCTGGCCGAGGCGACGCCGCATTGGCAGCACCGACGCCAAAGCAAAGAATAATAAGCGCAAACACGGTGGAACGATAGAATTGGGGCATGGATGGAGAGCGGGGGATGGTGTGAGCGTCGCCGGATTTCTGTAGTCTCCTTAAAAATAGCCAATTTACTCGCAAAGCGCAACGCCCAATCCCGCCTTTTTGCCGGGGTAATGCTGTAAAAACAAAGGGCGCGACTTGGCGCGCCCTTTGTCTAAAATAGCCGAGTTGGCCTCAACTGGCCGCGACTACTATATAAAAGCGGATCTCCTCGGCTGGCAACGGCACGATCAGCGAATTGGTCGTCGTTGTTCCCACAAGAGTTGTGAATGGACCATCCGCTGTGGCCGCAGCGTAGACTTTATACGTGGCCGCGCCGTTCGCCGTCCAACCCAAACGGAGGCTTTGGCTCTGTGGGATATATCTTATGGTGACGCTCGCCGGTGGAATCAACGCCCCCACCTGAAAACTGACAGGAATCGTCAGTTGCGTTTCACCTGGATCATTGCTGTGCAGTGCCAAATCACCCGTGTAGACACCGATGTCTAAGGTGCCCGCCGCGCAGGTCAGAGCGACGTCCTGGCAAGCACCCGGCGCCAGCGTACCCGCGGTCGGCGTCATTGATAGCCAAACCTGCGGCACCCAGAACTCAATCGCCAACGGCGCAACCAGATCCGTCAGGACGCTGGTTTGATCATACACCACTTGCAATCCCACGGTTCCGGTCTGATTCTCTATGCCCACAGTACACGAAATCACCCACGACGGAAATTGAAAATACTGGAACACGATCCTCCCGCTGTGATAGAGAATCACCTCAGCAATGAGGCCGCCCACAATATTGTACTGCACGATATAACGGTCGGCGGCGCTGTCAAAATATCCGTAAATGCCGTCGCCCGCGCTGAGTACTAAATCATCCCAGAACAGCGCCATCAGACTGTTGGGTGAGGCCGCTGTCGGAATGGGCGACTCCGCCCAGGCGAAACTCGCCGTCCCAAAATGGACATTGCCGTTCGTGCTGACATTCAGGCCGTTGTAGGCGCCCCCGTAGAACGGGAAATTCCATGGCAGTGTCACCCGGCGTGTCGCGTCATCATCTTCGAGAAAGCTGAGGTGTGTTCCCACATTGGAAATCTCCACCCAATCGAATACCGGTCCGCCCGGATCATTGGAATCCCGCCAGCGGTAACCAAACGCGTCCGGCCCGCCGTGGTTGTCCAAACTGCCCGCGCTCCCGTGCGGCGTGCCTGCCGTCGTGCGTCCATTCACCTGCCAGAAACTCGTGCTCCAGGTGAGCGGGCAGAGCCCCGTATTGCAGAAATGCAGCGTTTCCGTGTCACTGGCGCCCTGCATCGCCGATGCCGTGATACTCGGCGTTGTCAGATTCACATCCGGCGGCAGCGAACATCCCATGCGGATGTTGTCGACGTACCAGCCCTCGTCCACTTCCATATCATCAGAGGTCATGCGAAAGCGCACACGCAGCGCCGTTCCCGCGCAGGAAACCGGCAACGGCAGGATCGTATGCACCCACGTGCCGGAGATTCCCGTCACCGGCTCCGTCCCCGGCAGGGTTGTCCACCCGCCACCGGTGTTGATTTCCACATAGCCGAAGTCCCAGCCGTTTTCAAACCTGTACCATTGATCGTATGCCAGTTCTGCGCCCGGACTGAGAATCACCGTGCCACTCGTCAAGGCGCAGTTCAAGCCGTTCGCATACGATCCGCTCTCTGTGCCGCAAAACCAACTGTGCGTCGGTGAATTTGCGCGGCGTGTGGAAATATGCCAGGGGTTGGCGCCGCCGCTGGTGAACCAGCCGCCTGCGCCGCCCTCCACGTTGTCCACGATTCCCGTGCTGCCCACATTGGCGCTCAGCGTAAGGGTGGTGTCCAGTCCGTTGGTACTCGTTACATGCAGCGCCAGCAAAACCGTGTGCGGGAATGGACAAGCCGGTTCCACCGACGCCAGGAAGACCGTCGTATTCGTTCCCGTCAGGCCGGGATTCAAACCGGGCCAGTTGGAATTGGCGGCCGACAGCGTGATGTTGGGATCCACAGTGCTGAGCTGACCCTGCAGGCCACTGAGTGCCATCGTCCCGGTGTTGCGCAGGGTGACCGACAGACTGAATCCTTCGCCGGGTTCGATGCTGCCGTTGTCGTTGCCATTCCATTCGCCCTGGCACTGGCCGTCCACAGTCGCCGCATAAGGCCGGGGTGCAAGTTGTCCGGCAATCCGCGCGATGAACAGGTTCGTCGGCAGAATTTCCTGCGCCAGCGGCAGAATTCGATTCGCGGCCGGCCAGAAGCCGTCGCTCACTCCGCCAACCTCGAGCGACATCGCCCAGATTTTCGGTTTCGTCGTTTGTTCGCCGTATTCCCAGTCGATCGAACCGCCGTTGGTGTTGTACAGAATCTGCCATGGTGTGCCGGGCGTGTACCACACCCCGTTGACGGAATGGCAGAAGTAGACACAGGAATCGGCCAGCATCTGGAACGTCGCGTTATCCGCCGTCAGTCCGTCGCCATCGAAATAACTCGTGCTCCACGGAAACAGCACAAGGTTGCTGAAGGTATGGTAGTCGAGTTGTGCCACGATTTGCCGCGCGTTGACGAAATCGCGGATGTGCTGCGTTTCCAGTTCGCTGAAAGCGGCGGGGCCACGATAGGTTTCGTCGGTCGGGATGGGCGAGGAGCCGGCGTCATCCAGCCCCCACGTCAGGCCGAAGTTGCGGTTCAAGTCGACCCCGTTGCCGTTGCGGTTTTTACGCCACAGGCCGCCACCGCCGGGATACGTCGTCTGATTATACACGTAGCCGTCTGGATTGGCGCACGGCAAAAAATATAGCTCGCGGCTGTTAACCAACTCGGTCACGTCCGCGTTCGTGCCATAGTTGTCCGTCAGGTAATTCATGAAATACAGCAGGCCTTCCATCGCCGCCGGTTCGCGCGCGTGTAGCAGCGCCGTATAAAACACCTCGGGTTCGTTTTCATCCAACGCCGGATTGTCCGAGATCTTCAGCGCCCACATGTCCCGCCCCTGCCCCGTCAGCCCCAGCGAAAATTTCGCGGTCGTGATCACCGGGTGCGCCGTGTGGATCGAATCGAGCGTCGCGTTGATCTCGGAGTACGTCCGGTAGCCGCCCATTAAATCGAGTGACGTCGACAGCCGCGAGGCGTAATACTGTTCGAGATTCTCCTGCACGATTTCATAGCGGTAGCCGTGCAGCCGCAGGAATTCCAGGTCTTCGGGCACCGCCACCAGGTACGGCTCGGCAGCCACCAGACCGGGCACGAGATCGAGTTGCGAATAGCCGTGCAATTCGGCCAGCCGCGCGCGTGATTCGGCGAACACCCGCAGGAGCCGGTGCGCGGTGTAGCGCGTCTGCGCGAATAAGGCGGATACGGCACAAACCACGAGCAGCAACAGGAGCAACGTCCGACGCATGAATCGACTCCGATGAAGATATGTCGGCGGGTTGAACCGCCTCGAATTCGTGATTAGTTAAGGTGAGGGGTGGGCGGCGGCGGCACGTTCTCCGCCTCACCGTCTCTTACTCGTCGTGCGACCCGCCCGTTTCACCGTTTCGCGCCGCGCCCGCGGGCGGACCGTCGCAATAGCGCACCTCAAAATAGCGAATTGGCGCTTCGGTCTGGGCAATAAAAACCGACGTGTCGCTGACACAGGTTTCAAACGTGTTACACTCAGCGATGGTGGTGCCGCTGTACACACAATAGTGCATGCCGGGCATGGGCGACCAAGCCAGCACCACGCCGCTGTCCGCCGGACTGAGCACCACGTTCATCTGCTGCGGATCAGGCGCGGACCACAGTGAAAATTGGGCCGATAGCCGCAGTCCCCCCGCGCCGGATACGGCAACTTCCACCGGCCACATCGACTCACCCCAGGCCAGGTCACGGTTTGTCAGTCGCAGCGGCACTCGCACATTCCCGCCTGCCGGCACAATTCCCTGCCGCGCCCCACGCGCCGTGCACCTCGTGGCCGCGGTGTCGGGTCGCGAAAAGCGCACGCGTAAATTGCTTGTGATGAACGTCTGATTGTATGCCAGTTGCAGGTACTCGTTCTGCCTGCCTTTGATGCCCACCGTGCCCTGATTCAGCGGCGCGGTCATTCCGGCATAGACAAAGTCGATGGCCCCGTCCCGCCACAGTACGATCTGGAAGGTGTTGGGGCCGGTGTCGTTGGAAAAACGGTGCAGCGAGTCCCACTGCACGACGTAGCAGTCCCGTAACGAATCGTAGAGCGTCTTCACCTGGCCGCCGCGCTCGATATTCAAATCCACCCAATACGGCGCGAGCAGGTAGTAAGGGTCGTGGAGATCGGTCACCGGAAACACATACCAGGAAAGATCGTCGATACAGGAGGTAAACGACAGAAAACCGTTGGAGCTGATGGTCGCCCGGTCAAACCAGCGCTCGAAAAACGGGAAGTGCCAGGGTAAAAGTTGCGGATCGCTGGTCGTGTCGTCCTCGATCAATCCAATGTTCCCACCCATTCCGTCGATGCTGTTGAACTCAAAGGGGATGCTGTTCCACTCATACGCCGCGCTGGGCGTTTCGCCTGGAATTAAAACGGCATAGGCCGCGGGCGCGCTGCCGCCGTTAACCAGCACCAGCGCCGTATCTACCGACTGGCCGGGTGCCACGGATAGCCGGGTTTCAAGATTGAGCACAGATAACGCGGGAATCCCCTGCGAAAGCGCGCCGGGCCGGTAGCGGATCGCCCGCCCCGGTTCTAACAGCGAGGAGGTCTCGGCAAACGTGCCGTTGTATCCGTACTGGATGTAGTTGTTGCCACTCGCCGCCTCGATCCCGATCGTAGCCGAATTGGGTGCGGATACATCGTGGTAGCGAACTTCGATCGTCGCGTCGCCATTGGCTGTTGGAAAAAGCGTAGGATCATAGATGATCACTTCGAATGATTCGCTGCTGCCCAGATTGTGGTGCGGCACATCCGACCATTCGATGATGAACGCGCCCTCTGCCGGTTCGTAGTAGCTACAGATGTCGCCGCCCTGATTGTCATTCAGGTCATCCCAGAATGGATAGATGGTGGGTGCCCAGTAACGCGGTAGTGACGCATTGGTATACGCGGTGAAGCCGCGGTTGAAACTGACACTGCCGTTGGCATTCAAGTAGATCCGGTTCCATGTAACGCCGTAAAACTTCACTGGAAACGGCAGTGCCAGCGGCACCACGCCGTCATCCGACATATTGTGCATCACGCCCGGCCCGCCCAAGGTCGGAGAGATCTCCCACCAGGCATACACCGGCCCGCCCGGATCCGTATCGTCGTAAGCCCGGTAGCCGTAGGGATCGGCGGGACTTGGCAAATGTCGCGGGTTGTTCGGCAGCACAAGTTCCACGTCGATGATACCGCCGCCCAGAATCTGTACTCCGGCCATCAGCGCGTCGGCGCAAAAGCCGTCGGAGGCGTAAATAGTATACGTGCCGTGCGACAAAATCAGGTGAAAGCGTCCCTGGGTGTCTGTGCGCACCTCGGGGATATTGACATTTTGCGTCCAGACTCGCGCATTGGCCGCCGGCCAGCCGCTGCAATTTGTTACGGTTCCCGTCAGCGCTCCGCACGTATCGGCCAGTGTCAACGTCACGTTCAGGTTCAGTGTATCCCGGGCCGTAAGCACCTCCGTCTGCACCCACGTCTGGAATGACGGATAGACGATGCGTAAGGCAAACGGCATTTCCGCCGGCATCGCAATCAGAAAGCGTCCGGCGCTGTCCGCCTGTACATGCTGCGGATGGCCGTCGATCGTCACCGGCGCGGCCACATCGTCGCCAAACAGGTCGGTGATTTGACCGCGGATCCATCCCACACCGCCGAGCGCGCCCATCACTGCCAGATAAGCGTCGATTTGACCATAACCGTAGGTGTTGTCGTTGCCCTGCGGTCCCTTGTCTACCGCTGTCCACAACAGAATCTTTTTCAGCGAATCAGGCGAGAGGCCGGGATTCGCTTCCAGCATCAACGCCGCCGTCCCGGCGGCGTGCGGTGCGGCAAACGACGTCCCGCTCCCAGTGGCATAGCCGCTGCCATTGGCGCTGCGGATGTCGCGGCCCGGCGCCACAACTTCCGGCTTGATGGCAAACGACGGATTGGCCGTGCACGGACTGGGTCCACGACTTGACTGTGTCCAAATTGAGTCTACTACACGGTCATATCCGCCTACGGCAAATTCGCTCGTCTCCGCTTGCGCACGCTGCGCGGGAACGCCGATAGTCTGCCCGCCAAAGGCGCCCTCATTCCCCGCCGCCCAGAATATCGCGATGCCTGCCGCCTCGCAATTGTCCAGCGCTGTGTTGAACACATCATAGCAGGGCGGATACGACGACGCCACAAGGCCCCACGAATTGGAAATCACACGCGGGACGTCGCTGAACGTCGCCGGATTCCCGTCGGGATCGAGCGCCCACTGTAAGGCCTGCAACGCACTGCTGATGACCGCGCTGCCCGAAGAGTTCAATCGCGCCGCAATATAGCGCGCTCCCCAAGCGACGCCCACGGTATCGCCCGGCGCGCCACCGCAGAGAATCCCCATCGTCATTGTGCCGTGTCCAACGCCGTCCGTCGGCGACGATGTCGTTCCGGCGAGGTCTAACCAGCACGCCGCGGACGGATATCCGTAACTCCCCAGCCATCGGCCTGATAGCGCCGGATGCGCTCCGTTAACACCGGTGTCGAGATTCGCCAGTAACACGCCCGCGCCCGTGATTCCCATGTCCCAGACCTCGCGCGCGCGAATTGAAACTAATCCGGGTTCGGCCACCAGATCGAGGCTCGAAACGCCGTGTCGCAATGGCTCCTGAATGACGTTAAACGGTCCATCTTCAATCACTTCCGCAACTCCGGGAAGCGTTTCTAACTCGGCAAAAGCCGCGTCAGTCCCGCGCACGGCGACGGCATTCGCAATAAATAGGGGCGTGTAACTGGCAACTTCTCCCGTTGTTACCAGCCGCTCCAGCACCGCGATCACAGGGATCTGCGATCGCGTGGCGACCTGTTGCAGTCCTTCGATAACGTCTTTGTGCCGCCGCCTCAATGCTACCGCGCCATGGCCCTTTAGCTTAGACACCGAAGCTTGATCCGCGAGCAGAACCAGACGGGATTCGAATGTCGCCGAATTCGCCGGATTTGCGGCGAAAAAAAGTAAAACTAACCCCATCGTCATAGCGAATAGAGCAAGCCGTCCTGCCAGTCCTTTCGGAAACCGGCAGCGACCCCGCATGAACGCTCTAAACCTATACCATGTATGCATTTTTACAAACGACCAGATCAGGTCAGCACAATTTAGCCCATTTCACCATTCATTAGATAATATACATAACGATTCGTCGGACCGCTACGGAATTATGGCCACTTCACGAGTTTTCTGTCCGGCCGAAGAGCTTGCTTTTTGGCAATTTTCTCGTAACTTACTTCGCGCCGGGTGGCGTGACACGAAGCCGGCTTGGCCTGCTGAGTGTTTCGCCTCTCGCGGATGTATTCACTGGAAATCTATGTTATGAGTTATAATTCACGTCGTATCCGATATCTCAAGCCACGCCGCGGCCAACCGTCATGGACCCTTCGGGGGTCAGTTTCGCTATCGATAGGTAACTTGTTACAGTTTTCCATCCTTCTGATCGTCACGACTGCCGCTTGTGCAGCCTCTCCGCTGGATGAATACCCGGCCTTAATGGATACGTTAGTCGGCGCACATCATACCGCAGCGGAGGAGATGTGCCGGCAGCTCGCTGTGAATTATCCGGGCCATCCGGGCGCGGTCTATGCCCGGGCGAGCGCACTCTACGCGCAGATGGTGGATTTTGAAGATTCTTCGGGCCGCGCGGAGTTCATGGCGCTCACGGACAGCGTGGCGCGGCTCTGCGACACGTGGAAACTCCAGCAACGCGGCGACCGGGCCAAGATCGCATTTTTAAAAGGCAGCGCCCTGGCTTCACGCGGACTGCTATTACATCACGAAGGCAGAACGTTGCCCGGACTGCGTTCACTGATCAGCGCCAAGGGTGAATTTGACGAGGCCATTGACGTTAATCCGGAGTTTTACGACGCGTATCTGGGGCGGGGCGCTTACCGCTATGGCGTAGCCCGTAACGCCGGCGTGATCACCTGGCTGCCCTTCATTCCCAGCGCGAAGAGTGGCTGGGACGATATGTGGCAGGCCGTCGAGCGTTCGCGCTTCTCGCGGTGGTCCGCACTCACGGTCATTGTCGGATTTGCCATTGACGACAAAGATTTCACGCTGGCCGACAGCATCTGCGCGGCCGGACTCGCGCGCTTTCCGCACAACCGCAGTTTCCTCTTTCCCAAACTGGCACTCGCTGTCCGGCGCGGTCAGTGGAACGAAGCGGAGATTACGGCGCACGATTTGCTGGCGCAGTTCCTCGCGCTTCCCGGCAGTAACGGTTACGAGGCCACAGGGCTCTACTGGCGGCTGATGCGGATCGCCGATGCCGACGGTCGTCCGGCTGACGCCGTGAATTATGCCCGCGCGGGCGTCGCCACGTACCGCACACCCGACGCGGCGCGCCGCCGCAAAGACAAATTAACCGAGATGGAATCGCGGCTGGCCCGCTAACGTCTTAGAGACAGGCACTCGTCTTGAATCGCAGTTCCGATAAACCGATCCGCCTCTTCACCCGCAAGGACTCGAAGCTCTTAGACCGACTGGGGCGCTTTGCCGATGGCGAAGGCGTCCCGCTCTATGTCGTCGGCGGCTACGTTCGCGACCGGCTGTTAGGCTTCCCCGTCAAGCACGAGATCGATTCGACCGTGGTGGGCGACGCCGTCGACTTCGCCACCAAACTCGCGGCCCATCTGGGCGTGCGCGCGCCGGTGATCTTTCCCAAGTTCGGCACGGCGATGGTTCCCTACCGCGGCTACCGGCTGGATTTCGTATCCGCCCGCGCCGAAGCCTACGAGGAAGGCTCGCGGAAGCCGAAAGTCTGGGCCGCCGGACTCGAGGCCGATCTGCAGCGCCGCGATTTCACCGTCAACGCCATGGCCGCCAGTCTGAACAAGACGGCCTATGGCGAGTTGATTGATTTGTTTGGTGGGCAGACCGATCTTGCGGCGAAGCTGTTACGCACACCGCTGGAGCCCGAACGCACGTTTTCGGATGATCCGCTGCGCATTATGCGCGCGATCCGTTTTGCCGCGCAGCTCGAGTTTTCGATTGAACGGGACACACTGGCCGCGCTGCAGCGGATGGTCGACCGGCTGAAGATCATCAGCCAGGAACGGATTACCAAGAAGTTTCTCAAACTACTCGCGGCGAAAAAGCCGTCCATTGGTCTGCGGTTTCTATACCTGACGGGCGTCATGGACGTGATCTTTCCCGAGATCAGCCAGCTTTCCGGCGTAGAACAGATCGGCCCGCACCACCACAAGGACGTGTTTGAACACACGCTACTGGTGGTCGATCAGATCGCCCTCTTAACGAAGGATCCCGTGATGCGCCTGGCGGCCCTTGTCCACGACATTGCCAAGCCGCGCACCAAGCGGTTTATGCCGCAGACCGGCTGGACCTTTCACGGTCACGAGGATCTCGGGGCGCGGATGATGAAGCCGATTGGCCGCCGGTTGAAGCTCCCCGAGGAGACCACCGGCAAGCTCTCCAAAATCGTCGCCTTACACATGCGGCCCATCAATCTGACGAGGGAAAGCGTCACCGACAGTGCCGTCCGGCGGCTGATTGTGGATGCGGGCGAGGATCTGGAGGATCTGATGGCCCTCTGCCGGGCCGATATCACCTCTGCCAAACCCAATAAAGTCAAGAGATACCTGTCGCAGTTCGACGAACTGCGGGCGCGCATTGACGAGGTGATTTCCAAGGACAATCTCCGGGCATTTCAAAGTCCAGTCCGGGGCGAAGAAATCATGGCTGTCTGCAACATATCACCCGGACCCTTAGTCGGAAAGATAAAGACCGCCCTCGAAGACGCAATCCTCGAAGGTCACGTGCCCAACGAGCACGATGCCGTATTGGCTTACCTGCACGAAATCAAGTCTCAATTCATAGGATCCGATCCCTCTCATGAACCTTCGCCTGCTGACGGCCGGCCTGCTGCTGATGGCGGGAACAGCCCTGGCCCAGCCGCCGTTTCCGACCATTAACAGTACCACGCCGCTGTCGATGGATTCATTGGTAGCGTTAGGCTTTCAGTACAGTCCGGCCTTCCGTCAGACGGCCCTCGATACGCGCTTGAACTCCATTGGCCGCTTGAACGCCATCGGAAACTTCCTGCCGACGATTGGGGTCGGGATGTCGTTTTCGCAGACTCACTACCGCAATCCCACGTTTACGAATCCGGACGGCAGTGTTTCCACCTATCCCATCACCTTCGAGGAAAATTACGTCCAGTGGGATTCGGCGGGACTGCCGCATCTGGCGACACGGACCGTCACCCAGGAAGTCCCCGAGGGAGATTCGCGTTCGTCATCGATGTATCTCTCCATCGACGAATCGCTGTTTGAAGGCGGCCGGCGCTATTTTCTGTATCGCGTGGCGCGGGCTCAGGAGGAAATTAACAACCTGAGCGTGGTTGATGGGCAAAAATCACTGACCCGACGCATCGCGCAACAGGTGATGGTCGTACTCACACAGGAACAACTGCTGGTATTGAACCAGCGGCTGCTCGACCAGCGGAAGGACGCGCTGGCGCTGGCGAAGGCGCGGTTTGACGTCGGCGCGGTCACGGAACTGGACGTGTTGCAGGCCGAAATCAAGGTCGGCTCCGCCGAAAACGCAGTGACCTCCGTGGAGCAGGCCGTCCAGGGGCAGCAAGAAGTTTTGAACGAACTGCTGGGTATCGACATCAAGAGCCGTTTCCCCATGCCCGCCGCGGAGGCGATTACGCCCCTCGAATTCAATATCGACAGCCTCGTGACGTCCGCCTATACGAACCGCACGGATCTGGCGATCGCCGATCTGACCGTGAAGCGCGCCACGCACACCATCAACATCGGCAAGGCGGATTATCTGCCCAGCGTCTCGCTGGGGATGCAGATCAGCCGCAGCGAGCAATCGGGCAAGCGCGAAAACTGGACGGTTACGCCGCGCAACGAAAATACGAGCTATGCGCTGAGTCTGCGCTGGAACCTGTTTAACGGCTTCACTCGCGAGTACAACATCGCCACACAGCGTGTGGCCCGCGACCGCGCAATGGAGAACCTGCGTCAGCTTCGACTGAGTGTGGATCGCGCCGTGCGCGACGCGTATTACAATCTGAACAACGTTTTCAATCAGCTTCAGATCACCACACGCAACCGCGAACTGGCCGAGCGGCAACTGAACCTCGAACGTGAGCGCTACCGCCTCGGCGCGACCTCGGCGCTGGCCTTGCGCGACGCACAAGTCGTTTACGCCCGCGCGGAAACGGACCATTTGCAGAAGATGCTCGAATACCAATCCTCGGTGATTGCTTTGGAACTGGCAGTGGGTCGGCCCATCCGCTGACGAACGTGACGTTCAATCCGACGCGCTGACGCTGGGAATTACCGCCGCGCTAAGACGCGCGGGCTGGACCCATCCCAGCATAGACGAATAATAGATCCCTGGGCAACGGGCTCTGTCCCGTTGCTCTTTCTTAAGATTGCGGCGGGTTGGAGCCCGCCGTTTAGGGAAACAATGTTGCGGCGGATTGGAGCCCGCCGCCCAGGTATATTCGTTAACGCCGCGCGGGATTTCTTACCCCGCGCGGTTTTTTTAGAATTCGCGCCCATGGTCTATTCCAGAAAATACTGGTGGCGGCCTCTGGCCGTCTTGACGGGGAAACGGGCGGGTTGCGGAAGACATTAACCCGCCCCTACGCAGTAAGATTGCAGAAGCGGATTCCGGCCGGTGGAGAGGGCGAACGAAGCCCAAGACCCCAGCCAGCGAAGCGCGGCAATCATGGGCGTCAGCTCCATCGGGTCCAGCATCGTATGCTGGGGTTGCTATTGATGGACAATTGGAGTATTATATAAGGTTTCAGATATGCCAACAGGGATGGGTCCGTACCCGTCGGAATCAACGTAACTTCATTTGTCACAAAGACTTTTAAGCGCGATTGAAGAGCGCGTCGAACGGGTTCAGGGCTATGTCCTAAAGCCTGAGTATGTCAACCGCTTTGCCCCGGAGGATATGCAGGAGGCCGTGACATGCTATTTCGCGTCAGGCGGCAAGCGTTTGCGGCCGGCGGTTCTGCTGTTTTCAGTCGGCGCTGTGGGGGGCAACGAAGCCAAGGCGATCAGCGCCGCCGCCGCCGTGGAGATCTTCCACACGTGGACGCTGGTGCATGACGACATCATCGACCGCGATCCCATCCGCCGCGGGGCGCCCACGGTTCATGAACGCTTTTTCCGCAAGCCGACCACGCAGACGTTGTTCGGCGACGGCGATGAAGCGCGGCATTACGGAGTTTCCGTGGCGGTGCTGGCCGGTGACGTGCAGCACGGCTGGGGCATCAGTTTGATGACCGAGATGACGACGAAGTTCGGCATCTCTTCGGATGTGACGCTGACGCTGATTAATACGCTTGACACGCGTGTGCTGTGTACACTCGTGGATGGCGAGATGCTGGATGTGCAGTATTCGAAGGTGCCGATTGAGGATTTATCCGCCGAGCAGATCGAGCGCATGCTGTGGAAAAAGACCGGCGCGTTGTATGAATTCTGCGGCGAAGCCGGGGCGTGCATCGGACTGAATTTGCCAAACCTGAAGCATCCGCTGGCCGTCGCGCTGGGCCGCTTCTGCAGCATCTGCGGCACCGCGTTTCAATTGCAGGACGATATTCTTGGCATCGTGGGCAACGAGAAGATGCTGGGCAAACCCATCGGCAGCGACATTCGCGAGGGCAAGCGCACATTGATCGTGCAGCATGCCTACACGCACGCGAGCCTCGCCCAGAAGACCCTGCTGACGCAGACGCTGGGCAATCCCGCTGCCCCCATTGAGGATATTGCGCGAAGTCTCGGAACTCTTCAAGGATCTGGGCAGTATCGCGTACACGGCGGAACTGGCGCGGCGGCGCGTCGATGAGGCGCTGGTGTTTCTGAAGGAAGTGCCGACTTCGCCCTACCGCGATTTGCTGGGCGATTGGGCGCAACTCATGATCGAGCGGGAGTTCTGAGCGTGGAAGCGCTGTGGGTCGCGCTGGCGGGCGCGCTGGTGTATCTTGACACCACCGCGGTCGCACAGTTCATGATCTCGCAACCGCTGATCGCCTGTCCGTTGTGGGGTCTGGCCGTAGGGCGGCCGGAGATTGGACTGTTTTTCGGAGTGGCCTTCCAACTCATATGGCTGGGCAGTCTGCCGGTGGGCGCGGCAAAATTTCCCGAAGGCAACGTGGGCGCGCTGGTGGCGACGGCCCTGGCCGCGCGAATCGCGCCCTCAGCCGCCGGATTGCCGGCGTGGATCACACTCCTGACCGCTGCGGCCGTCGGCATTATCACCGCGCACGCGGGCTCGGAAGTGACGCCGCTCGTGCGCCGCTTCCTCAGCGGGTATTGCGAACGTGTGGTGGCCGCCGCTCAGGCTGGGAAACGGGCCGCGTTCGCGCTGCTCTTCGGCGGAGCAATCGGCGTGCACGCGCTGGCGGGTTTCCTGTTGACACTGATTGCGTTTCTGGCGGGCAAATGGGTGCTGTCGCTGTATCTCGGCGACTTTGCCACGGCCGGGATCAATCCCGCGCTTGTAGCGCGCACTGATGAATTGTTATCGGGACTCTGGCCGGGGCTTTTGGGCGCGGGTGTGGCCGTGATTGTGGGGCGCTTTGTGCGGCGCTCGTCGTTCGGCTGGTTTGCCGGGGCCGCGCTGGCCGGAGTCGCGCTGGGGTGGCTATGGCTCTGACCCGCGGCGAAGCCTGGACGCTGGCGGCACGCTCGCTGCTGTTACAGGTGCTGCTCAACTATCGCACGATGCAAGGCGGCGGCTATCTCTTTACGCTCTGGCCGTGGTTGCGAAAGACGCGTACCAAAGCTCCCGAAGTGCGCGCCTGCGGCAACTATTTGAACGCGCATCCGGTGCTGGCGACATTGGCCATTGGCGCGCTGCGCCGGCGCGTGGAAGAACGGGACACGGAACAGGATCCCGCCGCATTTGCCGAGTGGCAAAACACGCTGTGCGGGCCGCTGGGCGTCATGGGCGACGCGCTCATCTGGGATCGCTGGAAGCCGATTTTGTTTTCGCTGGGTGTGTTTGTCATGCTCTGGCGGCCCACGCTGGAGACGTGGTATAGCGTCGCCGTCGGGACGCTGCTGCTGTACAATCTGCCGCTGATTTATCTGCGGGTGTGGGGCGTGCGCGCGGGCTACCGCCTGGGCGCAGACGTGCTGCTGGCGTTGCAGCGTCCGTTGTTCAGCCGGGTGCGCCGCATCCTGAGTATTGCGGGGGCGATAACGGCGGGACTGTTACTGGCTGGGGGATTGGTGCGCACGGCCACCGATTCGCTGCTGCCGGGCGGCCAGTTTCTCGTGGCTTTTGCCGCCGCACTGTTGGGCATCCGGTTGCGCTGGTCGCTCACCTGGTTGATATTTGTGTCCATCGGCGTGGCGATCCTCTTACCGTTCGCCGTCTCCTGGCTGCAATAAACTCCGTCATTCTTTGTTTTTCGTTCTTCGTTTTTCGTTCATCGTTACCCTTTCCTGTGATTCAAAAAGAATTCACCCTGTTAAACCGGCTGGGGCTGCATATCCGCCCCGCCGCGCAGTTCACAAAGATCGCCTCGCGCTACAAGGCGGATGTGTTTCTGATTCGCGACGGCATGCGCATCAACGCCAAGAGCATTATGGGCGTGATGATGCTGGCCGCCGGGATGGGCGCCAAGCTGACCCTGGAGTGCATCGGCGAAGACGAAGAGGCCTTGTGCAAGGAACTGCTGGAGTTGATTGAGAATAAATTCCATGAAGAGTGATTCGACTCCCCCTGCCGCGCCGCGGAAGAGAACGGCGCGGGAAGCCATTCTGCGTGGCGTGCCCGCCTCGCCCGGCATCTCCATCGGCCGCGTGCATCTGCTGATCCCAGAGCAATTCGAGGTGCTGCCGCGCAAGCTCGCGCCCGCCGAAATCGAAGCGGAGTTGGCGCTGTTTTCCCACGCGCTCGACCAGACGCGTGAGGCGATCACCAAATCGCGCGAGCGGGCGCTGGCCGTGGCCGGCGTCGCCGTGGGCAAGATCTTCGACGCGCATTTGATGATTCTCGACGACGTGGTGTTTCAGGAGCAGGTGCGGTCGCGCGTGGAGCGCGAACAGTTCAGCGTGGACTATATCGTCAACGACCTGCTGCAGCAGAACATCGAGATGATGCAGAAGCAGGCGGGGGAACTCTTTCGCGAACGCGCCGCGGACATCCGCGACGTGCGCAACCGCCTCGTGCGCTTTCTGCGCGGCGAGGGCGACGCGTCGCCGCAGCATTTTTCCGAGCCGGTAATTCTCGTGGCGCCGGACCTCTCCCCCACCGACACGCTGCACATCGACCGCACGCATATCCACGGCCTCGCCGCCGATACGGGCGGCCTGACGTCGCACACGGCGATTCTCGCGCGCTCGCTGGAAATTCCCGCCGTGGTCGGCCTCGGCAATCTGTCGACGCTCGTGAAGGACGGCGATCCGATCATCATGAACGGCAATTCGGGCAAGGTCATTCATCTTTCCGAGCGAGACCACGCCGCCGAATACCACGCCAAGCAGGACCGCTACCAGTCGTTCCAAAGCGCCCTCGCGAATCTGAAGGATGATCCCGCCACCACCACCGACGGCCACGAAATCCAGCTTTGGGGCAACATCGAACTGCCCTTCGAGGCGGAATCGGTGCTCAGCCACGGCGGCCGGGGCGTAGGTTTATTCCGCAGCGAATTCTTGTTTCTGACACGCGACACCGTGCCCTCGGAAAATGAGCAGGCCGCCACCTACGACAAAGCGGCGGAAGTGATGGCGCCGAATCCGCTCGTGATCCGCACCTTCGACCTCGGCGGCGACAAGCTGCACGGCTCCATCAATCTGCGCCAGGAAAAGAACCCCTTCCTCGGTTACCGCGCGATCCGCGTCTCGCTCACACGCCGCGACCTCTTCCGCACACAGCTCCGCGCCATCCTCCGCGCCTCGCGGCACGGCAACGTGCGCGTGATGTTTCCGTTTATTTCCGGTTTGGAAGAGCTGCGCGAAGCCAAGGCCGTGCTGGCCGAAGCCGAAGCGGAACTCGCGCGCGAGCGCGTGCCGCACGACCACCAGTACAAGGTGGGGATCATGGTGGAACTGCCGTCGGCGGTGGCCATGGCCGACAAGCTCGCCGAGGAGTGCGATTTCTTCTCCATCGGCACCAACGATCTGATCCAGTACGCCGTCGCCGCCGATCGCGGCAACGAAATGGTTTCGAGCTACTATCGCAGCTTCCACCCCGCCGTGATCCGCATGATCCAGATGACGGTAAAGGCCGCGCACAAGGCGAAGACTCCGATTCCCGTGGCGATCTGCGGCGAGTTGGGCGCGAATCCGCTGGCCACGCCGTTGCTTGTCGGCCTCGATCTCGACGAGATCTCGACCAATGCCGCGTCGATTCCCGAAATCAAGAAGATCGTGCGCACTCTGTCCTACAGCGATTGCCAGAAGATCGCGGCCCGCGTGCTGCGCATGGGCACCGCCGCCGAAATCACGCATCTACTCGCCAGCGAACTGAAGTCCCGGCTGGCTGATTTTCCGATCTGGTTCTCGCAGGAAGCTTAGGCAGCGTGCGACGCTGCACCCGATGTCGCTGGCGCCGGTGATTGCCGCGCTTCGCTTGCTGAATTCTGCCAACGCATAAGAACGCCGCGCGGGGTTTCCTTACCCCGCGCGTTCCGACACGGATTCCGGCCGGGTTTCTGTATTCGCCCGCGCCGTCGTCCTGCGCATGCCCAACCCGGCTCGGCCGGTGTTTAAAGGGCCCATCTTCGTACTTCGTTTCTTCCCCATCCTTCATCCGTCATACGTCTCTTGAAAGCAATTAACCTCTCCCCCGACCGGCTCAAATCCCTCGACCCCGAGAATATGCTGGGCAAGACGCTCGAACTGCCGCAGCAAATTCAAACGGGCGTTTCTCTGGGCCGTGAGTTTTCTAAAGTCGCATTCTCTGCTGCGCGTGTCTGACCTCGATTGGTGCGGCCTCGGCGGCAGCGCGGTCGCGGGCGATCTGTTGCAGGGACTGGGCTACGAGCCGCCGGCATTGCCGATGCGCATTCGCGTCAACCGTTACCCACGGTCCTCGGCGCTGCCCCGGCTCGTCAGCAGCTATTCGGGCAATACCGTCGAATCGGTCGCCGCCTTCCAGGATGTCTCGCCCGCCCAAATCTGGCTTTCCATGAGCAGCGGCGGGCGTCTGGCAACGCTGGCCAAAGCCGCCCGTGTACCGCACATAACATTGCCGGGTGGGTATCTGCCCCGGGCGGCGGTGGGCTTCGGCTTAGGCGCGATGCTGGCAATATTCGACGAACTCTATAATTTTCATGGAGCAAGCGATTTTGACGCCGCTCTTCCCTTGCTCAGACACGATGCCGAACTCTATAGCAAACTCGAAATCGGCATAAATCCTGCACTGGAGTTAGCCGCCAAGTTGGTAGATCGCACGCCCGTGATTTATACGGTCGATGGTTTGTCTATACCAGCACTGGAGATCCG
The DNA here is from genome assembly GCA_963735175.1 of uncultured bacterium. Taxonomy (GTDB): domain Bacteria; phylum Electryoneota; class RPQS01; order RPQS01; family RPQS01; genus CAVTJX01. Next base: position 529,976 of record CAVTJX010000016.1, read on the forward strand.
TTTCCGAGCGCAACTGGCGGAGAACAGCAAAGTCTGGTCGCACGGCGCGGCATTGCCCGAGTTGGCCCACAATGAGGTGGAATCCCTGGCCTTTTTGGGGCAACTTCTGCCTCCGCCGGTGGTTGTCTTTTTAGGGAGCTGGTCTCTGCCGTTTCCCGATCCGCGACCGGGATTACACAAACTGTTAGCGAACCTGCGGATTACGCCGATTGTCCTGGACCCGACGGAACTCTGGGGGCCGTCCCTCAGCCGCATGGCCAGCGGCCTGCGACTCATGCTTCTATTAGATGCGGCCACAGTCTACCTCGCACTTCTGCGAGCGGAAAATCCGGCAGATATCCCCCTGATCACCGCGCTGAAAGAATCCTCTCCCCTGCCTTGAAATGCTGGAGGATTTTCGCTAAGTTTATTGGATAGATTTGCCGTGAACCTGTCTTAAATTTCAACCCCCTCCCCGTTGAAAGCGATCATTCCCGTGGCCGGGGTAGGCTCGCGCCTCCGCCCCCACACGTTCACCCAGCCCAAGGTTCTGCTGAATGTCGCCGGGAAACCGATTCTCGGCCACATTCTGGACACGCTTGAAGCATCCGGCGTCACGAAGATCTCGCTTGTCGTCGGCCAGATGGCCGATTTGATCGAGGCCTACGTCAGCAAGCACCACAAGCTGCCCGCCGAGTACATTGAGCAACCCGAACCGCGCGGTCTGGCCGACGCCGTTTCGCTGGGCCTGCACGAGGATGACAAGGAAGTGCTGGTCATCCTCGGCGACACGATTTTCGAGACCAATCTCCGCGAGGTCATCCGCGGCATGCCGACGACGAGTCTCGGCGTGCGCACGGTGGAAGACCCGCGCCGCTTCGGCGTAGTGGAAGTCTCGGCCGACGGCCTCGTCACGCGGCTCGTGGAAAAGCCCGAGAATCCGCGCTCCAAACTGGTGCTGGTGGGTATCTACCTGATCCGCAACGCGCCGCTGTTGCGCCGCTGCATCAATACGCTCTTTGAGCGCCAGTTGACGACGCGCGGCGAATACCAACTCACCGACGCCTTACAGCTCATGATCGAGGAAGGCGAGAAGATCAGCACCTTCCCCGTCAGCGACTGGTTCGACTGCGGCAAGCCGGAAACACTGCTCGCCACCAACCGCCATTTGCTGGATAAGAAGAGCCGCAACGGCAGCGCCGAGCAGCGTGAAGGCGCGCTGGTGGTGCCGCCGGTCTACATTCACCCCACCGCGGTGCTGGAGCGGGCCATCGTTGGCCCCTACGCCACGCTGGACGCCGGCGCGGTGGTGCGCGACGCGATGGTCCGGGACAGCATCCTCGGCGCGGGCGCGCTCGTGGAGCGGGCGCTGGTCGCGGGCTCGCTGGTGGGCAACAATTCCGTCATCACCGGCGATTTCCAGCGCTATAATCTCGGCGACTCTTCGGAAATCTCCTCCGGCCCGGATCTGGACGCGTGACTCCCGATTTACAATCTGATAGTTGATGGATAGTGACGACCGCGTCCGCCTCCGGGCGAAGCGGACACGGTGTTTTTGTTCGCCCGTGAAAGAAGACCATGAGTACTTTTGTTTTCTCCAGTGAATCTGTCACCGAGGGGCATCCCGACAAGGTGGCCGATCAGATTTCGGACGCCATGCTCGACGCCGTGCTGAAGGAAGACCCCACCGGCCGCGTGGCCTGTGAGACCTTCGTGACCACCGGTCTCGCGCTCGTCGGCGGCGAAATCACCACCTCCACCTACGTGGATGTGCCGGCACTCGTACGCGGAGTCATCAAGAGCATCGGCTACACCGACGCCGCCTACGGCTTCGACTGCGACACCTGCGCCGTGATCACGACCATCGACCGCCAGAGTCCCGACATCGCCATGGGCGTGGACCGCGACGGCGCGGGCGACCAGGGCATGATGTTCGGGTATGCCTGCCGCGAAACCGACGAGATGATGCCGCTGCCGATCGTGCTGGCGCACCGCCTGACCAAACGCCTCGCCGAAGTCCGCAAGACCGGAGCCCTGAACTGGCTGCGGCCCGACGGCAAGTCGCAGGTCTCTGTGCGCTACGAAAACGACAAGCCCGTCGCCGTCGAAACCATCGTCGTCTCCTGTCAGCACGACGAGAATATCACGCACAAGGAAATCACCGAAGAGATCAAGCGCCAGGTGATCACGCCTTCGATTCCCAAAGAACTGATCAAGAACGACTGCCGCATCTATGTGAATCCCACGGGCCGGTTCGTCATCGGCGGTCCGCAGGGCGACGCCGGACTCACCGGCCGCAAGATCATCGTCGATACCTACGGCGGCTGGGTGCCTCACGGCGGCGGCGCATTCTCGGGCAAGGATCCGACGAAGGTCGACCGCAGCGGCGCCTACGCGGCGCGCTGGGTGGCGAAGAACGTCGTGGCGGCGGGTCTGGCCGAAAAGTGCGAAATTCAGCTTGCCTACGCCATCGGCGTGGCCGAGCCGGTGTCGGTCTTTGTCGATACCTTCGGCACCGGCAAAATGTCGAACGAAGAACTGGTGAAACGGATCCGCGAGCGCTTTGATTTGACTCCCAAGGGAATCATTCGCGATCTCGATCTGCGCCGCCCCATTTATCGTGACACCGCCTCCTACGGCCACTTTGGCCGCACGGGCGACGGATTCTCCTGGGAAAAAACCAACCGCGTGGAGCAGCTCGCATGAGCCCGACCAAAGCCGCCGTTAAAAAGAAAGCCGCACCCGCCGGCCCGAAGACCATGACGCAGCCGTATCACGTGAAAGACCTGGGCCTTGCCACTGCCGGCAAGAACCGCATTCTCTGGGCCGACCGCGACATGCCGGTGCTGGCCGAGATCCGCGCCCGTTTTGAAAAAGAAAAGCCCCTCAAGGGTCATCGCATGTCGGCCTGCCTGCACGTCACCGCCGAAACGGCGAACCTGATGCGCACGCTGAAGGCCGGCGGCGCGGACCTCGTGCTTGTCGCCTCGAACCCGCTCTCCACGCAGGACGACGTGGCCGCCGCGCTGGTGAAGGACTTCGGCATGCGCGTCTATTCGCATCAAGGGCGAGGACCGCGACACCTACTATTCGCACCTCGACGCCGCCATGCGCTTCGCGCCGACGATCACCATGGACGACGGCGCCGACCTCGTCCACGGCCTGCACACGACGCACCGCGACTTTGCCAAGAACATCATCGCCAGTCTCGAAGAGACCACCACCGGCGTCATCCGCCTGCGGGCCCTGGAGCGCCAGGGCGAGCTGATCTTCCCGGTCTTCGCCGTCAACGACGCCGAGACCAAGCACCTGTTCGACAACCGCTACGGCACGGGCCAGTCGACCCTCGACGGCATCATCCGCGCCACCGACGTGCTGATCGCCGGGCGCACCGTGGTGGTCGCCGGCTACGGCTGGTGCGGCAAGGGCGTCGCCATGCGCGCCCGCGGCCACGGCGCCGACGTGATCGTCACCGAGATCAATCCGATCCGCGCGCTCGAAGCCCGCATGGACGGCTTCCGCGTCATGCCCATGGCCCAGGCCGCGCCCATCGGCGACATCTTCTGCACCGTCACCGGCAACATGCACGTGATCCGTCCCGAGCACTTCGCGAAGATGAAGGACGAGGCGATCGTCTGCAACAGCGGCCACTTCGACGTCGAACTGGATCTCGAAGGTCTCGCCAAGCTCGCCAAGAAGGTGGAGAAGAACGTCGTGCCCTTCGTCGACCGTTACACGCTGCCCTCGGGCAACAAGGTGATGATCATCGCCGAAGGCCGCCTCGTGAACCTCGGCGCGGCGCACGGCCATCCGGCTTCGGTGATGGACATGAGTTTCGCCACGCAGGCGCTGACGACCGAATATGCGATCAAGCATGCCAAGAAACTGAGCGTCGCCGTGCATAATGTGCCGATCGCGATCGAAGAATATATCGCCACCACGAAGTTGGCGACGATGGGCAGCAAGATCGACAAGCTCACGGCCGAGCAGAAGAAGTACCTGTCGTCCTGGAACATGGGAACCTGACCTCAACTAACTTATGCACAGGCAAATTATGTACATCGCAACTGTGCACGAAAGACGGAGCCTGCTCCGTCTTTCGTGCTGTCGGTCTGGTGCTGATGCTATTGGTGGCGGGTTGTTCGCTGCCGAAAGCGCCGGCAGACCTCGCGTGGGATACCCATCTCATACTTCCCTTCGGCGTCAGCACCTATGGCATGAATGATCTCGTCAGCACGCCGGACGAGCTTCAAACCAACGGCTCGGGTATCGGCATTGACAGTACGGGGCTCCTTTACTTCAGCACGTTCACGGAAATGGAAGTGCCGATCAAGGATTCACTCGTGATCACGCCGATTGCCAGCGGCACGCCTTCTTCACCGGATCCGCAGAAGCCGACGGGGATTACGGAGATTACGCTGCCCGTGGAGTTTCCGGCGCAGCAGCACCGGTTGACTACGGGATTGATCGAGAGCGGTTCACTGACACTGCAGATTTCCAATCTGACCTCGGCCTTGCCGGAATCGATCACGGTGATTATCCCGAATTTCAAAGTGGATCAGTTTGACAATCCGCTGACCGTTCGCGTTGTGGCGGCCTCCGGCACCACGGTCAGCCGCACGGTGCAATTGGCGGGCGACTCTCTGACGCCTTCGGGGACGACGCCGCAGTCCATTGACGTCCGCATCCTGGCGCCGGGCTCCATTGCGGTGCGGGTCCACGTGCAGACCACGCGGATTCTCTTCAGTTATTACGTGGGTGTGGTCAACGGCCTCGTTATTCACGCCCGCAATGCGAGCACCTCGGTGAAGCCTATGCCCGAAGGCTGGGAAGCGATTCATCCGGTGGACGTTCAGGCGTTCGCGCATATTCTGCCCGGCATGGACGCCACGACCGACGTCAGCCTGACACTCCATTCCTCGAAAAACGGGAACCTGGTGGACACCGCTCATGTCACCGCGGCGAACATCGACCTCGGAACGGATACGACTCTGGTACGGCCCGGCCTGGCCGGCATGATCGCGCAATTCCCCGACACGGTTGAAGCCACGGGATTCCTCACACTGCACGGTCCGATCGAGAGCCTGGTAGCGGACAGTGTGAAGATGGAAATCGAGATGCGTTCGGCGCTGGCCTTTACCCTCGATACGCTGGTGGCTCCCGGCGAAACGCGCAGCCTGGAAGGCGGCAACGACGCCAAGGATATTCAGAGCGGCAGCATGAAGTTCCGCATCTGGAACCGCCTGCCCGTCGGCGGCCGGGTGGTCGTCTATGTCGGCTATTCGCACGACAAGGTCTTTGACCGCACGCCCGATCTTGGCGACAGCGTCTATGTTCTGGCCGAAGCGCCCGTGGCTCTACCGACGATCAATCCGACCACCGGTCGCCCCACCGATGAGGAATTCTCTGAGTTCACAACCACGATCACCGACGACCTGCTTAACGTCTTCAAGGCGGATTCGCTTTACACGCGCACCGAAGTCCGCCTCGGCGGTTCGGACGGAGAAATCCGCCGCGCCTATGGCGATGACTACGTCAAGGTCCAAGTGATCGCTGATATCCTGTACCGCATAGACACCGCTTCGAATGACAACGACGAGGGGGACAACTGATGTTTGCCATTATCCTCGTGCTCCTCTTCGCCCTCACCGCGAATGCACAGTCCCTCGATCCCCAGGCCGTGACCCGCGTCGGGATTCACAGCCTCGATGAAGAAGGCGTGGGCATGCTCGGCTGGAATCCGGCGGCGCTCGGTCCCGATCGCGCGGACAACCATGACCGTGGAACTGCCGTCGTTCAACATGGCCGTCGGCAACAACGCCTTCGGCGTCGGTTTCTACAACGACAAGTTTACGGGCGACGGCACGAAAGAACTCACGGACAACGACAAGAGCGAGATTCTCGACGCCATCCCCGACGATGGCATGGCCCTGAATTTCCATGCCGCCGCGCCGGGTCTCGGCTTCACCTATAACAACTTCGGCTTCCGCGTCGGTGTGGAATCGTCCTCGCGCGGCTGCCTGCCGAAAGATTTCGCCCGTCTCCTGCTCTATGGCAACGAACTCAACCGGCGCTATACGATTGGCGATCTGCTGGGTGAAGGCCAGGTCTATGCGGATTACGGCGCCGGCTACGCCTACAAGTTCGATCAGTCCTATCTGCCGGAAATCTACGCCGGGATCTCCCTTCACTACTATCAGGGACTCTCGATGGCGAAGACCGAGCGCACCGACGGCAGCTTCACGTTTTCCGACGTCGTGGGCGAAACAACGATCCAGACGGAGGGCGTGATCCACAGCGTTACCTCGCTGCAGCGGCGACGGCGTCGGCTTCGACCTCGGCGGCATGGCCGTCATCAACCCGCAGTGGGAAGTCGGCCTGGCCCTGCGCCAGATCGGCGCCAAGCTCACCTGGGACGTCGAAGACAACAACGTCCAGACGTGGTATTCCGACAGCTCCAGCATCACAACGAACGGTGGCGAACCCGACTTCCACGAGGTCGATACCACCTACGGCGGCGGCACGGTGGAGACCAAGCTGCCGCTCATCATTCAGATGAACGGCCTCTACCGTCCACTGCCCAGGCTCACCGTGCTGGGCGATATGGCAATCCGCACCACGACGACCAGTCAGGGCAAGGGTGGTGTGGAAGTCGGCGTGGCCGGACAGTACAAGCTGGGCGGCTTCTTCGTGCCGCAAATCGGTATTTCCCTCGGCGGCCCGTTCGGTTCGAAATTCGGCTTCGGCACCGGCTTCCATTTCAGCCATTACGATCTGGATCTCGGCACCAGTTGGGTCGGCGGCGCGTTCAACGGCGCGAAGGGCGTAGGCTTCGGCCTCTCGCCAGCGCCTCAAGTTCTGATCTGTCCCTCGTTATCTACGGCAAACGCCGCGCATCACAGCGCGGCGTTTATTTTTTGAGAAATGAAGAAAACTGTTGCAGGAAGGGATGGTTCTGTGGTATATTGAAATGATCGGTCGATCAAGCTGTGGACAACTCGAAAATTCTCAGCGGATTGTAACGGAGCGTGCCGATGCGAAGCAGAATCCCGGCCCTGATAATTGCCCTTTACGCCTTCAGCGTACCTCTAACGGCTGAGTATGTTTTGGAAACGGACTACGAAGTCCACTTTCCTCGAGGTATAAGTTGGGATATCCGCTGCGTTATGAACGATTCTACGTATGCCACTGTCTGGGCCTTGGGCGACACGATCTATTGGAACACGGAACCGGGCGGGGCGGTGTCACGGTTTCGGGCGTCATTCAGTTACAGCAGCGAATATGACTTTTGGGAATCTCCGCCCGAAGTGGCATGGATCCGACTATCGAATCGTCCAGACGATTATTGTGCCGTCTGGAAACGATGCCGGCGTCATATGTCAGGAATGGAACATTGGGACTTTTCCGATGATTACATTTTACTGATCTGTGATCTGTCCTCATCAGAAGGTATTGGCATCGAGGTCGGTAGATGGGGGTTATTCTTACAGCGTTGTAGGTCATCATTCGGCATCGGTCTGGCTCAGTCCTTTTGAGGCACAACCCAGTTTGCCCGCACTTACGCAATCTCTGTACTTTTGTAGATATGAAGACGAAATGCCAAACAGCATGTTGGGATCTATTCAATCATCCGCTGCATGGGTCTTGCGAATGATCCCTCCGTATTCAACCGGAGCATTCCTCAACGCTGGAAACCTAAGTTTCTTTCAGACGGAAGTCTTGGGTTACGTCTTTGGCGGCTCTTATTATGAAGATTGGGATCCTTTCGAACCGGGATTCATCCATCGGGAATGGGTAGGCCGGAAGAATTTCACCCCCATGCCTACCCGCGTGGACTCCACACATGGTTATTACGCTCTGGCACAAAAGGACGCGTCGGGCACGGCCCGCCTGATAACCAATCAGGGATGGGCACTGGATTACACGACATTGGCGCCCCTGTGGCATAATCCGGCAATTGATGCCAGGGATGCTTTCGCTGTTCAGATTGAGTCGGGAGCGAATGAACAGCTCTTCATCCATAACGATAACGGACGGTTTGCGGTCTATGACGCCACCGATGGCAACCTCGCGGACTGGACGACACCGATCATTGGATCGCCCCGATACGTTTTAAAACTGCCCGCAGGAGCTGCGGTGGTGGCCTATTCCAACACGGATTCAACTGCACGCGTGTACCGCGTGCACTCAATTGAAGCTCCCGGGCTGACGTGTTCGTATTACCCCGGTGATCCCCGGCGTATAATCCTCCGCTGGCCACGGGTAGGGACAGCGCTTGCCTACGAAATCTATTCGGGATCAACTACCGGAACAGTTAGCTCCCTTGAGACGACGGTGCGAGCCCCCGCCTCGGCCTGTACCCTGTCCGTTTACGATGCGACCCGTTTCTATCAGATGGTGCCGGTGATGCCGACGCCATAATCATTGGTGGGAGTACTAATAGAGAACCGCCGCCCGGTGATTGCCGGGCGGCGGTTTTTTACTCATCGCCTACTAGCCAACCCGCTCCTGCGGGTTGGATGCACCACCGTGGATTGTGTGAATTCGCGAATGCGTACGATGCAAACAAATCCAGCCCGCGGGAGCGGGCTGGCTAGTAGAATGGTGGAACGAAAAACGGCGGCCCGCTCAGGTCAGCCGCTCTTCATTCCTCGTTCTTCGTTTACTTCGGCACTCGGATTACCAGCGCGAGGCCGAGCACACCAAAGACGATGTTACCCGCCCACGCCGCGATTAGCGGCTGCAGCGTGCCGTGGTAGCCCATGAATCTTCCCCACCTGCATAAAGCCGAAATAGACAAAACACACCAGCAGCGACATTCCGAAGCCGAGTACCAGCCCGCCGCGACGGCGGAAAGCGGCGAACGGCACGCCGAAAAGCACGATGATCACCGCCGAGAACGGCTGCGAAATCTTGAACGCGAGATCGACGATCCACTTGCTCGCGCGCACGCCGCTGGCCTGCATCCGCAGAATCAGGTTGCGCAGGTCAATGTAATTCATTTCCTCGGGCAGAATATTCACGCGCGAGAGATCGTCCGGCGTTACCGCAAGATCGTCGCGTTCCATCGAATCGAGCCGCGTGACTGCCAACACCGGCGCGGAGAAATCGCGGACCTGCACATTTACCAGTGTCCAGTGATCGCCCCGGTAGCGGATGGCGTCTGCCGTAATCCGCTTCTTCAACACGCCGTCCACGAACGTGTGCAGGTTGATCCGGTCACCCGCCTTCTCTTGCGGGTTATAACTCTCCATTTTGAGAAACTCGTTCTGCCCGACCTGCATATACAGCCGGCCTTGGCGCGTGGATGCCGTCGACGCCCCCTTCTTTACTTGCACGCGATACATGTCTTCGCGTTCGTGATTGGCCGCGGGCACCACCGTTTCGCCGAAGACCAGCGTCGCCATGCTAAGCGGAATCGCCACCCCCATCAGCAACCACAAAATACGCCACAGACTGTAACCCGTCGACTGCATCGCCGTCAGTTCGTTGCGATAGACGAAGCCGCCCACCGTGAACAGCGTCCCCAGCAGCACCGACACCGGCAGCGTGAGATAGACGATATACGGCACGTACAAATAATAGTAGCGGCCGATGACCCCCCAGCCGACCTTGGCGTCGATGAACTTATCCAGATGCTCGGTGGCGTCTACGGTGACGAAGATCACCACGCTCGCGCCCAGCGCAAACAGAAAATACTGCAGGAAGCGGCGCAGGATGTATTGGTCGAGCTGTTTCATGCCGGCAGCAGTTCGCGCAGCGCTTTGTCCACGCGGCGCAGCACCGTCTCCCGCCCCAGAACATCCATCACTTCAAAGAGGCCGGGGCTGACGGTCTTGCCGGTCAGCGCCAGCCGCAGCGGATGAATGAGTTTCCCCGCCCCGAGACCGTGCGCGGCGCAGAGGGCCCGCAAATGCGACTCGAGGTTCACCGGTTCAAAGGGCGTCAGTGGTTCCAACTCCGCGCGGTACGCGCGCAGCGCATCGCCCACCTGCGGATCGGCATAGTGTTTTGTCACGCCCGCCGGGTCATAGCCTTCGGGATCGGTGAAGAAGTACGCGTGATCGACGTAGAGATCCCGGGGCAGACGGATGCGCGGTTTTGCCAAGGGCCAGATTCGCCCCAGCGCCTCGCGGTTCACGGGCAGGCCGTCGGCAAAGCCCATCAAATAATCCAACGCCGCCTCGTCCGGAAGCAGCCGCAGATGCTCGCCGTTCATCCATTCGAGCTTGGCGATATCGAAGATCGCTCCCGCCTTGGCCACGCGTTCGAGCGAGAATTCGCGGATCAGTTCCTCCACCGTGAAAATCTCGCGGTCGTCCGCCGGATGCCAGCCGAGCAGCGCCACAAAATTGAGCAGCGCCTGCGGCAGGATGCCCTTTTTGCGATAATCCTCCACGGCGACGTCGCCCATCCGCTTCGACATCTTACTGCGGTCGGGATTGAGCAGGAGCGGCAGGTGCGCAAACTGCGGGGATTCCCAGCCGAAGAACTGGTAGAGCAGCACGTGCTTGGGCGTGGACGGCAGCCATTCCTCGCCGCGGATCACGTGGCTGATGCGCATGCCGTGGTCGTCTACGACATTGGCAAGATGATATGTGGGAAAGCCATCCGACTTCACCAGCACCTGATCGTCGATGGTTTCGGTATCGAATTTCACCATCCCGCGAATCGCGTCGTCGATGGTCACACTTCCCAAACGCGGCACCGCCATGCGCCAGACATGCGGCTCGCCGGACTCCACGCGGGCATGCGCCACCTCCGGAGTAATCGCGCGACAGCGGCGGTCGTACATCGGCACGTGGCCGGACGCTTGTTGAGCGGCGCGCATCGATTCCAGGGTTTGCGCGGAGCAGAAGCAGGGATACGCGTGTCCGTCCCGCGCCAATTCCGTTATGTGTTCGCGATATATCGTCAGCCGCTGCGACTGCACGTACGGTCCGTGCGCGCCTCCCTGGAACGGGCCTTCGTCAAATTCCAGTCCGAGCCAGGCAAAGGCGGCGAGCAAATTCTCCACCGCGCCCTCCACCTTGCGGGTCTGGTCGGTGTCCTCGATCCGCAGAATGAATCGCCCCCCTCCCCGGCGGGCGAAGAGATAGTTGTAAAGCGCGGAGCGCAACCCGCCCACGTGCAGGTAACCGGTGGGGCTGGGCGCAAAGCGGACGCGAATCTCAGACATGCTCCTCATCCTCCACTGGCGAATCGTCGGCGGCATCGCTTGCCATGCCGCGCACGGTATCCCCACTCAAGTGTACTTCAATGCCCCCGAACAGGCGGGAAATCCAATTGTAGAAGACAGCCATCAGCACCCCGGCGAAGGCGAAGATGAGCGAGAAGACTAAACCCACGACAACCGCGAGCAGCACAATCGCCGCGCCGCTCATCGTAACCATCTGCTGCGCCTCGGGCGGCAGCAACGAACTGCCCGTCGGACTCGACGACAACGACTTGAAGAGAATCGCTTCGATCAGACCGAAGACGAAGCCCGCCACCAACCCCAGAAAAAAGCTGATGCGGACCACGCTCATCGGCTCGATGCGTTGAATTTCACGCTTCATCGCATCCTGCCTTTACCCGATCGCGGCAAGGTCTCGTAAGTCACGGGCCGCAGGGTGATGTCGGATTGCGACTGTGCCGGATCGATGGTCACGTTCTTAAAAGCCCGCGAGCCATCCGGCCAGCGCGCCTGCAAATGATGCAATCCCGGTTCCATCAGCAGCGTGGCCGGAGTGTGTAATGTCAATTCCTGGTCATCCACAGAGATCGCGGCACTGTCGGGAATGGAACCGATATGCAGAATCCGCCATTGCCAGTCCTGCGTCTTGCCGCTGACCACCGGCAGTTCGCGACGGTCGCCGCGCGTAATGGGGGCCATCAGAAATGTGACACGCGTGGTGTCGCCGGCGCGCACGCGCACGCCCTGTGTCGGCGGAATCGGCCGATGGCCGTCAAGCCGCAGGCTGACGATGAACGAATCCGCCGGCAGGTTCGACAGGAACGCCGCTGTCAACAAATCGGTCGGCCGCTTGTTGAGAATGACCTCGGCCCCGGACGGGTGGGAGGTCACGATCAGCACCCCGGCCTCGCGGGTCAGGATCGCCCACACGCCCCAGAGCAGAGCGAGCACCATGCCGAAGCTGGAGAGGCTGAGGCCGATGACCACCCGGCGGCGGTGAGGTATGTCACTCGTGAGAGTCATGTGAGGAATTGCGCTCCGAGCCAAAGGTCAGGTTCCCGCGGATAGCTACTTGCCATCGCGGCACTGCCGGGAAAGCTCCATCGTTAAGTAATCGAACAGCGACCAAACATCTGTTGTGGCCGGCGTCGCGCCCACCGAGGGCGGCGCGAGCATCACGCGGATGCCGGTGTCTTTCGCCAGCACCGCCGGCATGCGTTCCGAGGTGAACGGTTCGCGCAGGAAAATCGCGATCCGGTAGCCGCGAATTTTGGCTTCGAGTTTCGCCAGGTCCAGCGGCGACGGTTCGGCCCCCGGCGCGGGATTTACAGTCCCCGCGATCACAAGGTGAAAATCGCGCGCGAAGTAGTCCCAACTGGGATGCGCAGATACCAGCGCCGCATCCGCGCACGCCGTCAATCGCGCCTGCCAAATGTTCAGGGCGCTGTCGATGCGCGCTGCGAACCACTCGGTGTTGTGCTCGTAAGCATCGGCATGGGCCGGGTTGACGCGGATTAAGCCGTCGCGGATGGTGGCCGCGACGATTTTCAGATTCGTCGGCCCCAGCCAGTAATGCGGATTTCCGCGCGGATGCGCATCGTGATCGTCGTGGGTACGTCCGGCGTCGTGAATCAGCGGCACGCCCTGGTCGCAGGACACAACCACGAGGCCGTCACTCCCTGCACTCGCCGTCACACGGTCCGCCCAGATGTCGAGGCCGGCGCCGACTTTCAGAAAGAGGTCGGCCTGCTTTACCTCCGCAAGCTGTGCGGGCAGGATCTCAAAGCCGTGCGGGTCTTGATCCGCGCGGCACAGCGCCGTTACCGTCACCCACTCCCCGCCGACTTCCCGCGCCACCGCCGCGAGATCCGTGGTTGACGCCACGACTTTCACAGGCTCGGCCTGGACCGCAGCGGTGCATAGTGTCGTAATTAAGACCAGCACCGGGCAGATTCCGCGTCGTTTCTGCCCTTTCTCATTTCTCATTTCTGCTTTTTCATTTTGTGACAAGCCCCCAAGCCAGAAGATCCGCTTAGGGGCATTATAAAAAACTCATCAGTATTCCAATGGGTAGCTTTGCGGATGCGTTCAGCCTGCGCTGTTATAGGCCTGCTGCAGCGTCGCGATCTCCAGCTTCCGCATCTTCAGAAGGGCCTGCATCACGGCGTTCGCTTTGGCCGGATTCGGGTCGCTCATCAGTTTGCCGAGATTCGCCGGCACAACTTGCCACGACAATCCGTATTTGTCTTTCAGCCACCCGCACATGCTGGGCTCGCCGCCGCCGCTTGTGAGCTGCTCCCAGTAGCGGTCGATTTCATCCTGCGTCTCGCAGTTCACGGCCAGCGAAATGGCTTCGGTGAACGTGAACATGGGTCCGCCGTTGATCGCGACAAACTCCTGCCCTTCAAGCTGAAAGGAAATCGTCAACACCGACCCCGCGGGACCGGGACCCGCCTCGCCATAGCGGGTGACGTCTAATATCTTCGAGTTCTTGAAAAGCGACGTATAAAACTTGACGGCGTCTTCGGCCTGATGATCAAACCACAAATTCGTGACGATCTTTTGCATGATCCATCCCGATAATTTCTTGAATAAACCAGCAAATACTGTTGCGGAGAAGGGGGGGATTCGAACCCCCGGTAAGAGTTTAAGCCCCTACAACGGTTTAGCAAACCGCCGCCTTAAGCCACTCGGCCACCTCTCCCGAAAAAATCCGAAACTCTGACTCGAATTTCGTATTTCGAATTTTCCTCAGCTTGCGGAAAATCGACGCCGTGCTTCGATACGTTCAACATCGCTTTGGTAGGATCCCACGAAAAGCGGTATTGCAAAGCTCATGCCCCCAAGCTCTTTACCCTGATTCTTCCGATTGCGGAGGACGGGGGACTCGAACCCCCAAGGGCTTACGCCCGGCGGTTTTCAAGACCGCTGCCTTACCAGTTAGGTCTAGTCCTCCCCCGGGTGGGCACTCGGAAAGCTTACAAATATAGGAGATCCGAGGATGAAAATCAACAAAATTTCCCTTATCTTTATCTTATTCGCCGCGCTGCTGCCTTCCCGCGGCCCAGAGTAACACGTAACTCTTGATTTATTTAAGCGTTTCAGTCCGCCGCAGGCAGATTTCGCTTTGCGGACGTTTCAGCGTTCAGCGTTTTCCCCCAGTGATCCTCTTCCGCTATCTCCTGCGCGAGTTCATCGCCCCCTTTGTCTTCAGCCTCAGCTTGATCATCTTCCTGTTCGTCATGAACTTATTGTTCCAGATGTTAGGAAGAATTGCCGGTAAAGGGCTGCCGACCAATACGATTATTGAGTTCTTCCTGCTCAATTTGGCGTGGATGATTGCGCTTGCTGTGCCCATGGCGGTCCTCGTGGGGACCCTCACCGGCTATGCCCGGCTCTCCTCCGATGGCGAAATTACCGCACTGAAGTCTTCCGGCGCCGGTCAGGCGCGCCTCTTGGCCCCTGCACTGCTGATGGGCATGCTCTTCGCAGCGACGGTCATGTTGTTTAACGATCAGTTGCTGCCGCAGATGAATCACCGCTCGCGCCAGCTTCAAGCCGATATCCGCCGCAAGAAACCCACGTTGGTGCTGGAATCGGGCGTCTTTCTCTCGGACATTCCCGGCTACGTGCTCATCGCCCGCGACGTCAACCAGCAGACCTCGCAATTGAATGACCTCGTGGTCTATCAGGAAAACGATCCCGAATTCAATACCACGATTACGGCCAAGCACGGGATCCTGCGTTACGAAGAAGCGATTGAGAGTTTCGAGTTCGAACTCGCGGACGGCCAAATCGACCGCGCTTCCAAGCGCAAGCCCTCGGAATTTCAAACCACGGCCTTCGAGAGCGCCGATCTTCCGCATCGCCGCGCCCGAAATGTCCCTGCGCCGCACCGAATCATCCTGGCGCGGCGACCGCGAACTGAACACCACGCAGCTCGTCGAGCGCGTCCGCCAATACGAGCGCGCCGATTCGACCAAAAATAATTTCAAGGACATCAACACCCTTAAGGTCGAGATCCACAAGAAATTTTCGATTCCCGCCGCGTGCATTATCTTCGCCCTGCTGGGCGCCGTGCTCGGCCAGTGGGTGCGCAAATCCGGCATCGGCGTTTCCGCCGGCTATAGCATTTTCTTCTTCCTCGTCTATTGGGTGTTTCTCATCGGCGGCGAGGACTTTGCCGACCGCGGCCGCGTGCCGCCGTGGCTCGCGATGTGGTTTCCCAACATGCTCTTCTTCGTGCTCGCGCTGTTCTTGATTCGGCGTGAGCGCAAGGGAGCGCTCGCCCTCCCCTCGGACTGGCTGGTCCGTCTCTTCACACGTAAGCGCAAGCCGAGGTTCGACGCAATTGAACTGCGATGGCGCCGCCGCGGAGTGCGCACGCTGGCAGTGTGTCATCCCCGCACGCTCCGCGCGTGCCGGATTCGCATCATTCCGCAAATCCGACCCGCCGGCCTGCGGGACGCGCTAATAGGACGCTCAGAGACCCATACACGCTGCAGAAGATTGCATTCCGAGCAACAACAAAGGCCGCGACAACCGTCGCGGCCTTCTCGTGCTTCAAATGTTATGCGAAAACTATTTTCCCTTGTCCCAACCGTCCTGCAGACTAAGCTCCCAATTTGAGGATTCTGTCGTGCGTGCAATTGTTGGGGAATCCGTTACGGAGGCGGGTTTGCGGGTTGTACCCGGACTCACCCAGCCATCCTGTAGCGCCTCGGTCTCCTCGGCGGAAGCTGCCTTCGGGTCATGTGTGTCCATCTAAGTTGTCTCCAAATCGAGCCTACGTTAGCCGATTGATCCAGATCTACGCTCTCAAACGCGCAAACTCTCGATCGGTTCCCGAATTCCCGGTCATGAAAGCCGGAATAATCGGACCCGTATTATCCAATAGCACTCGTCGCCGTCTCAACCATCAACCGCCACGGCCAGTTTCGAAAGCTGAAATTTTTCAGGCTTTTGCAGTACGATTGTGGCTGATTGCCGGTCTTCGCTGATCACAATCTGGTAGTCTGCGCCATCATTATAGGACCGGGGGAACATCGAGCACCTTCGAAATCCGCCCGAGACCCAGCGCCGACGCGGTGAAGGTAATGCGGTTTGTGCTCCGCAGATCAAGGCTGCTGGGATTCTGCATGCGATCCATGTCACCCGTCTCCCATTTGCCCAGCGTCGGCTTTTTCAATACGCCTTGCCTGGCCAGATCCTTGAACGTTCCCACCGAATAATTCACGGTGTTGAGCTGCTTGGCCAGATTTTCGTTGCGCGAGGCCATCTCCTGCATCTGGTTCATCATCGCCGTGCGCTCTTCCTCGAGATCGCCGATCTGTCCCAGCAGTTCGGTGCGGCGCGCTTCCAGTTGCGACACTTCCTCTTCCTTCTGATTGCGCGCCTGGATCAAATTTTGCCGCTCGGTGTCGATGCGGCGCTTCGTCGCGCGGGTGAGCGCGTTGGGCGAAAGTTTCGCCTGGCCCTGCGTCACGAACGATCCGAACACGCCGTCGTTATAGTAATTCCACACTTCAAAGCCGGGCAGCAACTCCGTCGTCAGCGCGGTCTGTTCGATCAGTTTCACCGCTTCGTCTTCGGGCACGCCTTTCTCTGTCAGAAATTCGAGACAGACCTTGAAGTGGCTGTCGCCCTGCTTCACTTCATACGGGGCCGGCAGTTTCGAACGGATATCCGCGAGTTCATTATTCAAGCGGTCGATCTCGCCATTGAGATTCAGCACTTCCTGCAGAATTCCGCGATACGAGACATCCTTCTCCTCGGAGACGCGGCGCGACAGGATTTCGGCCTGCTCCGGTGACAGCCCAAGCGTGGAAATGCCGGCGGTATCCATCGCCGCGCCCGGGTGGCTGGTGTTGTATTTCCGCACCAGGTCCATGATCTTCGACTCACGGTCGGTAATCTGCGTGTTCAGCTTGTCCACGTGCAGCACGAGATCCTGGAAATTTTTCACTTCCGCCGGCTGACGGCGCGACAGGAAATGAAACACCAGGACCACGATCACCAGCGCCACGACAACAATACTGACGATGAGTGCCACACTTCCGCGGTCCAAAGGGCGGCGCAAGTTAGACATAACAAGGTTCCTCGGGTTAAAAGAGGCTTGGCCTCGGGGATCGATTCTGACCACCGCCTCCGTGCAGTGTGCACGGCGGCGGCAGGGAAAATTTGCGATTAAAATATTCGGTGCGCAGCCGCGGACAATTGGGACCGGCAAGCTGGCCGGTGTCTTCGCAAATCTGGGCCGTCACCACGCCGCGCGGTGTTTTAAAATCAGTTTCGGGATAATCCATTTCCTTGTATGCGCCAACGATGAACTTGGCCCAGATCGGCAGCGCCACACGGCCGCCCTGCATCCCCGCTCCGAGCGATTTCGCGGGGTCATCCAACCCCACCCACACGCCCGCGACAAGGTGGGGTGTGAAGCCCACGAACCAGGCGTCCGTGTAATCGTTGGTCGTGCCGGTCTTTCCGGCCGCCGGTTTGCGGAAACCGTACGTCGAGCGCAGTCCCGCCGCCGTCCCCCGGTCCACCACGGTTCGCAACAGACTCTCCACCAGGAACGCAGTCTCCTCCGACAGCACCACCTGCCGTTCGGGACGGTAGGCGCTGATCGTCTGCCCCAGTTGATCCTCTACGGACAAAATATACTGCGGCTTCGAGTACACTCCCCCCTGCTCGAAAACCGAGTAGGCCGCCGCCAGTTCCAGGGGAATCACGCCCGAGGATCCCAGCGCCAACGCGTCGTAGGGATCCAATTCGGTCGAGATCCCAAGTTGATGCCCCAGCTTCGCCACGTCTTTGGCCGTGGTGGCCTCGCGGATCAGCCGCACCGAGACCATGTTCAGCGAGCGCCGCAATCCTTCGCGCAAATCGACCAGCCCGCCGTAATCGCCGTCATAATTCTGCGGCGACCACGGCGCGCCGCGCGCGCCGGTCAGCGAGATGCGGTCGTTGGAAATCAGCTTGGTGATCGGTGTGCCGCTGTCGATCGCCGCGGCATACACAAACGGCTTGAAGGCCGAACCAGGCTGCCGCACCGCCTGCACCGCGCGGTTGAACTTGGATTCCTCGAAATCCCGCCCGCCGATCATCGCGAGAATATTGCCCGTGGCCGGATCGAGCGCCACGAACGCCACCTGCACCGCCACATATTTGTTGGCCAGCGAATCGACGAAGTGGGTGTCCGCCGTCAGGCGCTTGCGATCCTTTTGCGACAGGTTGGGATAGAGTTTCGTCAGCACCCGGTTCAGATCGCGCCCGCGGAACGTCGTCGATACCTTTTTCTGGATATCCGGCAGCGTTTTGCTCACGGCTTCCTCCGCGCAGGCCTGCAGCGTCGCGTCGAGGGTCGTATGCACCGTTACGCCGTCGCTGTAGGGGTCGAAGCCGAAGGTCCTTCCAATGCCGTTCAGCTTCTGCCGCACGATCTCCGTGAAATACGGCGCGATCCCAAGCTGCCCGTCGATCGTCGACGGATTCAGGTTCAGCGGGATCTGCCGCACGCTGTCGTAGACGGCTTCGGTCAGAAAGTCCACGTCGTACATGCGGTGCAGCACGACGTTGCGGCGCAGCAGCGCGTTGTCGGGATTGTTGAGCGGATTGTAGCGTGTGGGCGATTTGGGAATCGCCGCCAGCAGCGCCGCCTCTTCAATCGTCAGATCGGATGGAGCCTTGGAAAAATACGTGCTCGCCGCCGCCGCGATGCCGTACGCCCCCGCCCCGAAATACGTCTGCGTCAGGTACATCTCGAGGATCTCGTCCTTCGAGTAGTAGCGTTCGATCTCGATCGCCGTCAGCACCTCGCGCATTTTCCGCACCACCGTGCGCTGCGAGGAATAGTAGAGGTTGCGCGAAAGCTGCTGCGTGATCGTCGACGCGCCGCGGAAATGGAAGTCGAGGTGCAGCACATTCTTGAGCACCGCCCCCACCAGCGCCAGCGGCCTGACGCCCCAGTGATCGTAAAACTTGTGGTCCTCCACCGCGAGAAACGCCTGCGTGGCCCATAGCGGCGTTTCGGCCAGCGGCACGTAGCTGCGGCGCTGTGTGTAGATCTCCTTGATCACCACGTCGTTGCGGTCGAGCAGCTTGGTCGAGAGCACCGGCGAGAAGTTTTCCAGCTCCTCCACCGACGGCATGGCGCTGCGCAGAAACGCGTAGAATCCGCCCACGCAGAGCAATACCACCGCCGCGGCGATGGCGATCCACCAGCGGCGGGACAGCGGCTTACGAGGAGCGCGTTTGGGACGAGGTTTCGGCGGAGAAGATGGAGATAGTGGCAATGTCAAATATTGTAGAGGAAGTCGTTTCGGATCAGTCTTCCAGCCGCATCAGCCGCAGTCGCGTGCCGTCGTGCAGGCCGTAGGAATAGGCGTAAATCCAGTCGCCCAGATTCACGTAGGTGTGCCCGTCTTCCACATGCTCGATGGGCCGGTGCGTGTGCCCGAGGATCACACCCGCATAGCCCTCCGCAAACTGGCTGCGCGCAAAGGCGAGGTACTCCGCGTCGTCATCGGGCCGCGCGCGCTTCACCGTGCGGCTCGTCACGCTCGTGCCGCGCGCGAGGCGCATCGCCAGATCGGGATGAAGCCACGAAAACACCCGCTGCGCCGCGCGGTTGCGCAACACCTTCTTCATCAAGCGGTAGCCCGTATCGCGCGCGAGGATCCCGTCGCCGTGGAAAATATACGTCGCCTGCCCGCCGATCTGCGCCGTCAGCGTGTTGGCGTGAAGCTTCAGCCCCACGTCGCTTTCTAAAAAACCGCGTAGCCGGAAGTCGTGGTTGCCCGCGAGATAGTGGACCTCGATTCCCCGGTCCACCAGCATCCGCAGCCGGTGCAACACATGAAACGGCGCCTTCGGAATCACCGTGCGCCATTCATACCAGAAATCGAACAGGTCCCCCACCAGCACGAGACTTCTTCGCGTCCGCGGCCACCGCATCCAGAAACCGGTCAAGCTGCTCCCGCTGCCGCTGGGCATCCGGAATCAGTACGGCTCCAAGGTGAGCATCGGACAGGAAATAGACGGGGGCGGGCAGGGAGAGAAGCGGCGGCAATGTAGCCATGTTGCAAATATACTAAGTTTCTGTCCCTAAATCAACTTCCGCACTGTCCTCCGGCGGAGTATCCGTTATATCTTTAGATATATTAGATAGTTATATTTTTGTCCCCCCATTCGCCGCGCCCGGATCATTCCCCACGTACTGGGATGAGGCTTGCATGTGGAAGCCAACGGTCTTATCTTTGACACTTCAAGTCCGTTGGAGCTCCATGTACACCCCACGAATCGCCATTATCTGGGCCCAACATCGCCGGACGTTCATCGCCCTCGCGATCACCGGTACAGTGCTGCTCATCGGTTGGCTGATCGGCCTGGAGGGCCGTCTTCTGGCCGCCCTGGCCGCCCTGTTTGGCCTGTTCACAGCGGCTTTCACGGGCTTGCTGGGACTGCTCGGCCTTGTGCCCTGGATCGGTCCCCTGCTGCTGAAGGCGCTCTCGATTCCCTTCGTCTGGCTGATGAACGGCGCCGGCTATTTTGCCGCCATTTTTCTGGCGCAGAAGGGTCATGGTCGCTCGGTTGTCGATTCGCGCGTTTTGACGTATGTTTTCCTGATCGGGCTCGTCCTCGGCTATATTTTGGGGAAGATCATTTAGTCCCCGGTGGCGTGCGAAGCTCCTGCCTTAAATTCGTCTGTATTAACTCAATAATGTTAAATATATTCCATATTTCATGGAGTAGTCGGATTCTCAGCTTTCTTGGAGATCACAGCCGTTCCCGCATGTAAGCATTCTGTGCATCGGGTGAGTAGTATGAGTAACACTCACCCAGTTCAGGAGCGCCACCTCATGCGCACCGTTTTCAGCCTGCTCATCGCCCTGGCAGTTTCGCTTTTATTCGCCAACGCTCTGCCGTGCCCCGCCGCGGACAGCACGTCCCCCGCGTTTGACAAAGCGCCCGAGCCGGTGGGCGGCATGACCGCCCTGATGCATGCTGTAAAGTACCCGAAAGCCGCCGTCGAGGAAGGCATCGAAGGTAAAGTTCTGGTGTCCGTGGTGATCGACGCCACGGGACATGTCACGTCTGCCGAGGTTACCCAGGGCGTGCGCGGCGACCTCGATAAAGCGGCGGTGAAGGCGCTGGAAAACAGCCGCTGGATCGCGGCGCAGAAAGACGGCAGGCCCGTGGAATCCAAGGTCATCGTGCCGATCCAATTCAAGCTCGAAGATAAGGTCAAGAAATAAGACTCAGCCGCCATCATGAGCGCTGTTGGGGGAGCCGGACGGTTTATCGTCCGGCTTCTGCAGTGGCATGCCTTTCATGATGACACCTTAACGTGCAAGACATCGTCCGCGACATCCTGAACGGAAAGCCCGAGCGCTTTCGCGTGATTGTCCAGCAATTCAGTCCGGACTTGTTGCGGATTGCCTATCATTTTGTGCGCGATTGGGACGAGGCGCAGGATATCACTCAAAACACGCTGCTTCGCTGTTACGAAAATCTGCGCCGCTACGCTCTCGAGCGGCCGTTTCGCCCCTGGCTTTACCGGATCCATGTGAATGTCTGCAAGGCGGCGGCAAAGCGGAAACACGGCCGCCTCGGGCGTGAAGTCCCCTTGACGGAATCCATTCAAGCCGCGCCCACCGACTTCGGAAACGACGAATCGGCGCTGATTCTGCGGCAGATCGAGCGGCTGTCCGTGAAACAAAAGGCGGCGTTCATTCTCGTGGAGATCGAGGGCATGAATTCACGGGAAGCGGCGTTCGTTCTGAAGTGCGCGGATTCCACGCTGCGCGTACACCTCGCGCGCGCCAAAAAGACACTGCGGGAAAACCTGACGAAGCTGGGTATCGGCTATGGATCCATTAACTGATCTGCTGCGGCAACAGCGGGGCCTGACGCCACCGTCCGGCTCCGTGGACGAATTGGAGCGGAACGTGATGTCGCGGCTCGACCATCCGCCGGGCGCGCGCCGCCGCCGGCTGCTGATGGGCGCGAGCGTGTCGCTGGGATGCGTGTGCGCCCTGCTGATCCTGCTGGTCGTCACCCGGCCGCGTGTCGCCCCGCCCCCGTCTCCGGATTTCGTCGAGTCGGTGGTCATGCTCGACGGCCACACCAGTATCTGGCTGGAATTTGCGGACCCGCAATCCTCCACGGGGCGCGCTCATGAATAGCAGAATCCTCGTCGTCTGGCTGGCTTGCTTCGCGCTCTTCACCACATCCTGC
Organism: uncultured bacterium; assembly: GCA_963735175.1. Lineage (GTDB taxonomy): Bacteria > Electryoneota > RPQS01 > RPQS01 > RPQS01 > CAVTJX01. The sequence goes on from CAVTJX010000016.1 coordinate 552,369, forward strand.
CGGCGGCACGAAGCGGTACGATACCTTATCATTTCGGAAGCCGTGCATTTTGAATTGCAGCCGGGAAACGGCACGCTGAATCTGCCGGTCTTCGCGGGCACGCTCGGCGTCGAGAAGATCGTGCGCGACGTGTCGCAGGCGGAATTCTACTATCAGAAACTCTCCACCATTCACGGCCCCCGGTCATTCCGTTTTCTGGCCGATTCCACCGTCGAACTCCTGCTCGAGAAAGCCGGTCCCCTCCATTCGCCGCAGCTCGTGTACGGCTTCGATGACGACAGTTCGCGGGTTGATCTGTCGCTGGTGGGTTTCGCCAATAACACCGCACATTATGCCTTCCGGGTGACGGCCAAGCGCTCCGGCCAGGTCCGCGATCATTCCGTGGATGTTCCCATGGGCGAGTCGGCCTCGATTGGAATCCTCTACGATCCCCGGCAGAAAAGCGGTCATATCGTCGCCATCGCGATCCAGTCGCTGGCCATTGACAAGGATCTGACGCCCGCGCGACTGGCGGCTTTTCTGCGCGAGAAAAACACGCCGCGCGGAGTCACCACGCCGTCGGGATTCCTCGCCGGTGATCAACGCTGGATGAATGACATCTTCGGCAAGCAGGCGATTCGCCTGGCGACGGACTCCGATTCCGCGAACAAGGAACAACGTCAGCCGTTCGACGTCGCCCCCGCGCCCATCGGCGGCATGAGTGCGTTCGCGGAGCAGTTCACATATCCGCAATCGGCCAAGCGGGACTCCCTCGAGGGGCGCGTGGTCGTGGAGGTTAAGATCGACGAGCAGGGAATCATCCGCGATTGCCGCGTGGTTCGCAGTGTGCGCTACGATCTCGATTCCGCCGCCGTGACCGCCGTGCGCGACGTCAGGTTCACTCCTGCCATCTACCGGGGAAAACCAGTGGCCACCACGGTGATGATCCCCATCGCCTTCAAACTTCAATAGTTCCTGCACGTAACCCAAAATATTTACCACGCGGGGATACTGCTCCCCGCGTGTTTTATGTGTGTTGGCCCGAGATTCGGGGAGATAACATATTTTTTGACGAAACGGATTGGGCTTAACGTTTTGCGGATCATGATTTAGCGACGGATACGATTGCGATTTAAGATAGAAAGACATACTCGAAAATGGCTTTTGAATAACTAAGGTCAACTCCATCTGCGGATTGCCACGCGGCCGCTCCCCAACTCTACTTCCGGCGGCCTCTGGCCGCCCTTCTGCCGGGCGGATAATATACAAATGCGTAAGGCCGTTTGTCAAGCTTTTAATTCAATATGTTTGCTAATTGTTGCTATTATTAAATATGTACTGCTAATCTGTTCAAGCGATGTGCAGGCGGGGTCGGGGTTTGGGAGTTTGTACTGACTGGTGCTCTCACATGGGGAGCAAGGTGCAGAGAGGCGGAAACCGAAAAACAAGCGGGCGGCGCTTGTTTTTGTTGATTAGATTGACGAAGTTAAATATTCATAAGCCCACCAAGGTGGGCGCTACAATTACACGACCGCCGATACACGACCGCCGAGCGGGGTTTCCGTACCCCGCCGGAATCCGTAACTCCACATCCCTATGAACACGCTTTACTACGGCGACAACCTCGACATCCTGCGGCGGTATGTGAAGGACGAATCGGTGGATCTGGTGTACCTTGATCCGCCCTTCAAGAGCGACCAGAATTACAATGTGTTGTTCGCCGAGCAGGACGGGACGCGGGCGGCGGCGCAGATTATGGCGTTTGAGGACACTTGGGATTGGGATGAGGCGGCGGCGCGAGCCTTTGAGGAAATCGTGACCGGCGGCGGCAAGGTGAGCGACGTGATGCGCGCCTTTGAAACGTTTTTGGGCCACAACACGATGCTCGCGTATCTGGCAATGATGGCCCCGCGCCTGATGGAACTGCGCCGCGTGCTCAAACCCACGGGTTCCATTTATCTGCACTGCGACCCGACGGCGAGCCATTATCTGAAGCTACTGATGGATGCTGTATTTGGGAAGGATAGATTTCGTAATGAGGTTATCTGGAAACGGACCAGCGCACACTCTGCCGCGAAGCGATGGGGAGATGTTCACGATAGCATTCTGTTCTATACGAAGGAAAGCTCCTATAATTGGAACGAGGTTCTTACTCCCCATAGTAATGAGTATTCGGAGCGCTATCGAAATGAAACTCCGGATGGCCGACATTGGGCTGATGACAATTTGACGGCACCGGGAGTGCGACATGGAGATTCTGGCGCGGAATGGCGAGGTTTCAACCCAACGGTGAAGGGGCTTCATTGGAAAATTAATTCCAAAGCCGTGATTGGTATCGTGGGGGCTGAGCAAGCAAAGGGACTTAAAACAACCGAAAAACTTGATTTGCTTGATGAAAACGGATATATACACTGGCCGAGGAAGGGATTGGGTTTCCCGCGATTTAAAAGATTTCTAAGTGATGGTGCATCGATACAGGACACAATCACCGATATTCCGCCGATCAACTCCCAGGCTGCCGAGCGTCTCGGCTACCCCACGCAAAAACCAGAAGCACTATTGGAGCGGATTATTCAAGCGAGCAGTAATGAGGGGGATGTGGTGCTCGATCCCTTCTGCGGGTGCGGGACGGCGATTGCCGTGGCGCAGAAGCTCAACCGCAAGTGGATCGGGATTGACATTACGCATCTGGCGATGACTCTGATTAAGAAACGACTGTTCGATTCGTTTGGGATCACAAATTCTCCGGCGAAGAGTTCCACCCCCCCTAACCCCCCCGTCAACGGGGGGGGAAAGTACAGAGTGATCGGCGAACCGGTGGATCTGATGGGGGCGAAGAAGCTGGCCGAAGAGGACAAGTACCAGTTTCAGTGGTGGGCGTTGAGTCTGGTGAAGGCGCGGCCCGTGGAACAGAAGAAGGGCGCGGATCAGGGGATTGACGGACGGCGCTATTTTATTGAAGGCAAGAACCGCCGCAGTGAGCAGATTATTTTTTCGGTGAAGGGCGGGCACGTGAACAGCGCCCAGGTGCGCGATCTGCGGGGGGTGATCGAACGGGAGAAGGCGGCGTTCGGCGTGTTCATTACACTGGAACCGGCCACGAAGGAGATGCGCAAGGAGGCTTCGAGCGCAGGTTTTTATGAATCGGAATTGCAGGGCACGAAGCATCCGCGCTTGCAGATCTTTACGATTGAAGAACTGCTGGAAGGCAAGCCGCTGGATTTGCCCGCGCTGGCCGCGATGCCCTACATGGACGCCACGTTTAAGAAAGCGCCCAAGGCGAAAGCCAAGGGCGCGAAGAACGAGGCGCTGGATTTGTAAAGGGGGGGATTCCGGGCGGGCTGGTTAAGATTATCCGGTCATAGCCCCGAAGCTAAGATCCTTCCCGAAGACGGTCAGGATGACGAGAAAGACAGACGGTCAGGATGACGAGCAAAGAGACCGTCGGGATGACGAGCAAGACAGACGGTCAGAATAACGAGTATTTGGGTAAGGCTGGACGGAATGGTTTTGTGATTGTTTGAGCGCCGGAGCGCACTGCCGTGCGGCACTACAGGCCGACGGTTGTTGGATTCGCATTTGACGGGCGATGCAATCGGCCCCTACCCACGCGGATTCCGGGCAGGGCGAAGACGACCTGCCTCGGCGGGAAGATACACACGATGCAACGTGCAGAGAACCCGAGATCCTTCCATAAGAATGTCAGTTCCTATATTTCATTTGGTCGTGAGGGAGTGGGGTACTACCTTAAGTGAAACCCCCGTGACTTACCCGGAAGGAGTAAGAAGATGCTCAAGACCAAAGTGCTGGCACAGGAACGAACGATTGCGCTCGGGTTGGATGTGGATGCCCAGACCGTGGCCGTGGCCGCCCTCGACGTGAGCAACGGCGAGATCCTTCTGCAAGGCCGCCTCTCCCCTGCGGCCGAGGACTGGCAGACATTCCTCTTGCATTTTCCCGGCTGCGCGCTGTGGGCCTGTTATGAAGCCGGCTACACCGGCTTTCACCTTTGCCGTCTGTTGCGGACGATGGGTGTCGACTGCCGCGTCGTCGCCCCCAGTCAGGTGCCCAAGAGTCCCAACGCGACGCAGCAGAAGACCGACCGCCGCGATGCCCTGACGCTCGCCCAGCTCTACTTCCATCCGCCGCGCACCTTCGTGCGCATCCCCACGGAGCAGGAAGAACAGGACCGCCAACTGCTGCGCACGCGCGAGCAACTGCTCCGCGACCGCACCCGCACCCAGAACCGCATCAAGGCCTTTTTAGCGTTCCACCACTGCGCGGTTGTGCGGCCTCACCACTGGAGCCGGGCCGAGAAAGAAACCCTGCGGCAAGCGCTCCTGCCGGAGGTCTTGCGCACCTGTCTCGACATCCAACTGGAGACGCTGGAACGGCTGAACACCCAGATCCGCGCGCTCGACCGCGAGCTTGTGTGCCTCAGCCGGTGAGGATCGCTACCATGACCGCTGCGCCTTGTTGCGCACGATTCCCGGCGTGGGGCACCTCACGGCGATGGCTTTCCTGCTGGAGGTGTTCCGACCGGAGGAGTTCAAAACCGCCGAGGCCCTGGCCTGCCACGTGGGCCTCACCTGCTGCGAGTGGTCGAGCGGCAGCCGCCGGCGGCAAGGACATATCACCCACTGGGGCTCGCCCCTGTTGCGCCGCCTGCTCGTCGAAGCCGCCTGGAGTTGGGTGCGCAAGGATGAACAGGCGCAGCAGCAGTTCGACGCGATCAGCCAGCACGGCAAGCGTAAAAAGATCGCCATCGTGGGCATGGCGCGACGGCTCGCCGTCGCCTGCTGGGCAATGACGGTCAAAGGCGAGCCCTTCGCTTACCGCTTCGCCGCCTGAGGAAAAAGGGGAGGCCGGGGACCCCGATTGTCATCCCGTCGCGACGCCAAAAGGACGCCGGTTCAGTATCCAGGCCCCGGCCCCGTAGACGCAAAAGATCTTAAAGGTCGTTCTAACGAACCCCGAATAGCAGGATCGCTACGCGTACACCCCCTCTGTGCCCTTGACAATGAATATAGCAGGATGACAAGTTTTGGGGTGGACATGGATGACGATGGGGGTCGTAGGCGTGATGAGTGGGGGGGGCATGTAAAAGGCGCGAGGAATCGCGCCTTGCTTGTGGATTGGGACCGTGGGGCAATGCAACGCGCGGGGTAAGGAAACCCCCGCGCGGCGGTAGGAGTCCGCGGTGGTGACTCTCCAGAGTCACCCCTCTTAGCTCCAGAAACAGACGGGGGCCTCTGGAGAGACCCCACGGCGAGAGAAAAATCAAGACGACACCGCGTGCCGGTCATAGTTCGAATGTCTTGCCGCGCTCCGGGTACACGCACTCGAAAGAGTTCCAGCTTTGCAGCTCCTGCAGCAGCGGCAGCGACTGCGACTCTTCACCGTGGACGATGAAAATCTTTTTCAGACGCGGCGAATTTTTTACGATCTGCCGCGCGTAGGCGAGCAGATCGCTGCGGCCGGCATGACCCGAGAAGGTGTTGAGAATTTTCACCCGCGCGCGCAGTTGGTGCGGCTCGCCGAAAATGTTCACTTCTTTCTGCCGCTCGGCGATGCGGCGGCCCAGCGTGTGTTCCGCCTGAAACGAGACCACGAGAATCGTGTTCTTCGGGCTCTTCGATGTTGTTGCGCAGATGATGCAGGATCCGTCCCGCTTCCATCATTCCCGAAGCGGCGATGATGATCATCGGCCGGTCGTTCACATTCAGCGCTTTGGACTCGTCCACCGAGGTCGTAAAATGCAAGCCGGGGAACTCGAACGGATTGACGCCGCGCTCGATCAGCGCTCGCGTTTCCTTGTCATAAACTTCCGAATGGCGCTTGAAAATCTCCGTGCACTTGATGGCCAGCGGGCTGTCCACGTACACCGGCATGTCCCGCGGCAGATCACCCGACGCGTGCAATCCCGCCAGCAGAAACAGCAGTTCCTGTGTGCGTTCCAGGGCAAAGGCCGGAATCAACACCTTGCCGCGTTTGTCGTACGTGGACCGGATCACTTCGAGGAGTTCGGGTCCACTCTCGGCGATGGGATCGTGGTCACGGTTGCCGTAGGTCGATTCCATCACCAGCACATCGAGGTCCGAAAGTTGCTCCGGATCTTTCAGTACGGGCAGGTTGAAACGGCCTAAATCGCCGGTAAAACCGACCTTACGAGTCATCCCCCGCTCTTTGAGGGTAAGCAGAATCTGCGCAGAGCCTAAAACGTGCCCGGCTTCCTGCAGGGTAACGGTAGTACCGGGGGCGGCTTCAAAAGGCATGTGATACTCGTGGGGCCGGAACTGACTGAGCACCTGCTCGACTTCCTTCAGCCCATAGAGCACATTGAAAGCGGGCAGGCCCTTCTTGCGGTGCAGCTTGTTGACGAACTCGATGTCCTTCTGCTGCACAAAGGCCGAATCCTTGAGCATCGGGTCGCAAAGATCCGCCGTAATCTTGGTCGTGTGGACCGGTCCCTGAAACCCCAGCCCGGCCAGGCGCGGCAGACTACCGCAATGGTCCAGATGGGCGTGACTGAGGACCACCGCGTCCAAATCCGGGGCAGAATAGCCCGGATGGCGGTTTTTAACGTAGGCATCCTCGCGGCGTCCTTGAAACAGTCCGCAGTCGAGGAGGACTTGATGCCCCTGATTTTCGATAAGATGTTGAGAACCTGTAACTTCGCGGGCTGCACCCCAAAAGGTGATGTTCACAGTCTAATCTCCAGGGGCTTGACTTTCTGATCTTTATTCGATATGATAAGGATTGTTCGACCAAACGGAGTTAACCCATGTCTCGCACTTTCGGTCTGTCGTTGCTGGTTCTGGGATTCACCCTGGTGGCGTTTGCGGGAGTAGAACTCTACTCCTTCCGCGCGTTCCCGGTGGTGGATCATTGCCAGCTCGAGTGGACGACCGGTGTGGAGACGAATCTTCGCCTGTTTGTCGTGGAACGCTCTTCCGACGCCGCCACGTATTTCACCATCGGCCAGGTGGCCGCGCGCGGGCTCGTATTCGGAATACCAGTTCACCGATTCGAGTCCCCTCGACGCGGACATGGAGCGCATGTTTTATTACCGGCTGAAGATCGTCGACAACGACGGGACGGTGCGGTACAGCCCGGTCAGCGAAGTGCTGCTGTCGTTCTCGCCCGTGCAGCACACGTGGGGATCGATCAAGGCCATGTTCCGCTGATTGAACTCGCCAGCCTATAAGAAAGTGCCCCGGTCATGCCGGGGCTTTTCTTTGTCAGTCGTCGCGGGGGAGCACGTATTCGCGCAGGAAGCGGGCGATCGTCAGGGCAACAATGAAGCCCAGCAGATAACCGCCGACAATATCCGAAGGCCAGTGATGCCCGAGATAGACGCGGCTGAAACCGACAGAGAGCGCCGCGACGGTGAGGAGCGGAACGATCTGCGGAAAGAACGCTCCCCAGTAGACGGCCTGCCCGCTAACATTGGCGGCATGACTCGACGGAAAGCTGTAGGAGTTTTTGTAGGTGGTGAGGCCGAATTTGTCCGTCATCTGCCAGGTGCCGTCCTGATAGTAGTGCGTGGCCGGGACGACATTACAGGGACGCGGGCGGGCGAACGCGGGTTTTAAAACACTGGAGGAGAGCTGGTCGGTGGCCGCGATGACAAGAAAGCAACCGATGGCGATGAGACGGCCGCGGCGGTTGGTGCGGACAAAGTAGACCAGCCAGGCGATGCCCAGCGGCACGAACCAGAGCGCGGCGCTGGAGAGCACGGGCATGACGCGGTCCAGGAAGCCGTTGGCGGCCACATGGTTCATGGCGTCAAAGGTAGCGCGATCCCAATAGGCGAATCCGGAAATAAAAGACGCCACGTTGCACCTCGGCCGTTGGCCCGCCGCCGGCGGCGATCAGGCCGTTGGAGATGAGTCCGCCTTAAGTTCGGCGGGAAAGATCACGCGAAAGGTGCTGCCCTGGCCGGGGGAGCTTTCAAGTTCCACCGCCCCGCCATGGGATTCGACGATGTTCATGCTGATGGAAAGCCCGAGTCCGGTGCCGCGGTCGGCTTCCTTGGTGGTAAAAAACGGTTCGAAGATCCGCTGCTTGGATTCGTCGTCGATGCCGATGCCGGTATCGATGACCTCGATGTAGACTTCCTGGCCGTCCTCGCGCGCGCCGGTGGCGACGGTCATGAGGCGGGGGACGTCGGCGGCATCGCCGGCGGCTTCGGCCTGCTGCACACGATCGACCATCGCGTCCCGCGCGTTCTGCATGAGATTGAGCAGCACCTGTTCAACCTGATTCAGTTCGCCGCGGATCGAGAGCGAACGGTCGGGGATGCGGCGCACGATGTCAATGCCGTCGAGCTTGATCTGCTCGCCGAGAATCGACAACGCGCCGTCGACAGCCTCTTCGAGACGCACACTGCGGAAGTTGGCGGAGTCGATATGCGTGAAACCGCGCAGGTGGTTGATGGTGGTCGCCATGCGATCGACGGTGCGGCGGATCTTGTCGAGGTTGGAGTAGAGCAGCTCTTCGGTGAGGGTGTGATTCCGCTGCAGGAGCTTGATCAGATCGGCGGTGATGGAAATCACGTTCAGCGGCTGCTTCATCTCGTGGGCGATGCCGGCCGCGATTTCACCCAGCGAGGCGAGGCGCGCGGTATGGATGAGCTGCGCGTTCTTCTGCTTGAGTTCACGCGAGCGCGATTCGACCATGCTCTCGAGCTGCACGTTGTAGCTCTTGAGTTTGCCCTCGAGCTGCACCTGCTCGGTGACATCAATGCCGACGATGAGGCGCGCGCCCTTGCCGGCATGGAGCGGGAGATTCCGCGTCGACCAGGAAAGCATGCGCTTCGAACCGTCACGGGTGGGCAGTTCGGCGACGAGATGCGACAACTCTTCCGTGGAATTCGGGTCGAAGATGCGCGACAGCGGCGATTCCGGATGCTGCACAAAGCTCGAGAAAACGCGTTCCGCTTCCTGGCGGTTGAAGCGCGAGAGGCCCTCGGCGAATTTATTCAGGCGGACAAGTTTGCCGTCGTGGTCGAGCACGGCGATAAGGACGCCGGCGGTATCCAACAGGCGCTGGGAAAATTCAAGTTCGGAACGCAGCGCGTGGGTGCGCTCTTCAACGCGCGTTTCGAGATCCCCGGAGAGCAGCGACAGTTCGCGCTGGAGGGCTTTTTCCTCGGTCACATCGGTCAGCACGAAGAAGCGGGCGGCGCCGTCGGACATCGCGGCGGTTTCCACGGGCTGCAGCACGAGCGACCGGTCGCAGGTTTCCAGTTCGACCGATTCGGGCGCCGGTTCGCCGCCACCCGCCGGAAAGAGGGCGCGCGCGGCGGCGAGGCCGGGCAAGTCCCACAAGAGGCGGCCCACGGCGTCATTCGGCAAGCAGTCCAGCAACTCGCGGGCGATGGGCGTGATACTCTCGACGCGGCCATCGGCGCCGCAGCCGATGAGGCCGAGCGGCAGATGTTCGAGAATATGGCGCCAGCGGCGCGAGAGATCGCGCAGGCGATGGCGCTGCAAACTGCGCTCGAGCACCTGGCAGAGGTCCTCAAGATGCAGCGGTTTTTCAAGGTAGTCATCGGCGCCCAGGCGCAGCGCCTGGACGGCAAGCGTGGTATCGCTGAAGGCGGTCATGAGAATGACCTGCGTGGCCGGATCGCGCTGCTTGATTTCGCGCAGCACCGCCAGGCCGTCCATGCCGGGAATGCGGACGTCGGTCAGCACCAGGCAGATCGAGGGCCGTTCGGCCAGAATTTTCAGGCCATCGCGGCCATTTTGCGCGGAAAACACCGTGTAGCCCTGGGCGTGGAGATACGTTGCCAGGACGGGGTGAATCGACGGCTCGTCATCAATTATAAGTAGTTCGCGACTATCCATAAAATCAATATAGGGATTGATCCGCGGAGAGTCAAGAGCCTCTGTCGCCGCAATCGCCGCCCGGAGCACGAGTGCCCGCGCTCAGCGGTGCGGCCAAGGGGCCGCGGCGGCCGGTCGCGGGGGCGTCTGCGAGACAGGACACGTCCAGATTAAAGGAACTTCTTGACCAGACTATCAATCGCCTCGAGGAGAACGGTTTTTCGAGGAAGCCATCCGCGCGCGCCGTCTTGTCGGCGAAGAAGCGGCGGAAGTGGGCAAAGCCGGTAATGAAAACCACCGGCATATCGGGATTGACCCGCTTCACGGCGCGCAGGAGCTGGAAGCCGTTCATAAACGGCATGTGAATGTCGGTGATGACCATGTCGGGCGGTTCGACCAGCACCATGTCGAGCGCGGCCTGACCATTGGGCGCTCCCGATCCCTCATAGCCCGAGAACTTGAGGAAATTGATGAGGAGGTCGCGGATCACTTCATCGTCATCGACGACCAGCACCTTTTTCTTTAAAGCTTCCATTGCGAATCCTATTCCGTTGACCGTTTCTTTCAGGGAGATTTGAGAGCCTTACCGCGACTGGCTGAGGTCCAGCATGGTGACGCCTTCGATGGAGTAATTCTTGACTATCGGGTCACTCATGAGCTTGAGCTTGTTCATAATACCCTTGATCTTCTGCACCTGCTGCTGGATAATTTCGAGCGCGGCATTGTCTTCGGGCGGCAGGTCGCTGAGCTTGCGCTGCAGGAACTGGGAATAGCCGAGGATCACGCCCAGCGGAGTGTTGATCTGGTCGTTCGCGGTGACAGCGGTTTGCGTAATCGCCCGCAGGCGGGCGGACTTGATCTTTTCCGTTTCGAACGCGTGAACCATAGTGACGTCGCGTTCGATGACGGAGAATCCGATATATTCGCCGTCGGTCCGGACGATGGCCGAATAGGTGGCATACACGGGGAAGATCTGGCCGGACTTTTTGCGGCGCATGATCTCGGGTTCGATCATGGAGCCGCCGCGCTGCTGGAGAATCTTGATGACATCGGGGGACTTACGCTTGAACTCCGGCGGATCGAGGAAGTCGTCGGCGACGCAGCCGATGATTTCGGCGGCGGCGTAGCCGTACATTCGCTCGGCGCCGGTGTTCCAGATTTTGACGCGGCCCAGCAGGTCGCAGGAGAAGATCGCTTCCTGGCTGAGGTTGATGACGAGATCGAGGTAGTCCGTAACTGAGCGCAGCTTTTCGATCTTCTCCTGGAACTGCTCGTGAATCCGGAGGAAGTTGTACTTGTTGAGGGCGTTGCGGCAGGCGACGGCGACGCTGGAGAGATCAAAGGGTTTGCGAATATAGTCGTCGGCGCCACTGGTGATCAATTCAATCAGCACGCTTTCGCTGGAGTTAGCGGTGATCATGATGGCCACGCATTCCGCGCGGTGTTGCTTGATCCAGCGCAGAAGTTCAAGACCGCTGATATCGGGAAGCTGGAAGTCGAGGAGCACGATCTGCACCGGCACGTCGGTGAGGATCTGGCGGGCCTCGGCGCCGCTGGTGGCGGTGAGCACGTTCCAGCCATCGGCCTCAAGAATCGCCGCGAGGAGGCGGACCACGTCGGGATCGTCGTCGACGACCGCGACGGTGCCGAGGTGCCGCAATAAATGGCGGTCGGTGAGCTGCGGTTCACTCCGGCCCAGCGCGAGATCGACGAGGCGAAAGAGGGCTTCCGGTTCGTGCGGCATCTCAAGATAGGCAAAGGCCTTCGCGCTGGAAGCCACCTGTTCCGCGATCACGTCGCGATACGTCGCGGAGGTCAGGATGATGGGAATGGCATCACTGCCTTCGAACAGCGGCGATTTGAGGATCCGGCAGACCTGGAAACCGTCTACACGCGGCATCGATACATCGGAAATCACGAGATCAGGCCGGAATTCACGCACGCGTTCGATGGCGATATCGCCGTCCTCGGCGGTAATCACCGTAGGAAACCCACGGCTGCGCATCTGCGCCGCGGTAAGCTCCAGCGTGTCGTGATCATCATTCACGACGAGAATAATGGGACGTTCTTCGTTCAAGCTTTCTCCACAGTCACGACGCCTGTTCGAGACGTTGAATCAGATCCTGCAATTCGAGAAGCATGGCTTCGAGCGCCACGACGCGGCGGTCGCCGGCGGCCTCTTCAATGCGCGCTCCGAGCTCGGATACGTCGGGAAATCCATAGGAGCGGCCAGAGCCCTTCATTTGATGGCCGAGGCGGTTCATGATGGCGAGGTTGCGGTCCGTCAGCGCTTCGCTGAGCTGGGTCAGCTTGGCGGCGAGGGAGCGGCAATACGCTCCTCGCAACTCGCGCAACACCGGATTGGAATCGGAGTCGGACATTTCATGTCCTCATGAGCGCTTGCACGCTTCGTGCCAGCTGCTCGGGTTCAAATGGTTTGGCGAGAATATGGACGTTCTGACGGCCTTCAAGTTCTTTGAGCATCGTCTCCTGCGGCCGGGCCGAGAAGAGGGCGATGGGCGGCGCCTCGGCGCCCCAGCGCTCCTGGATGCGGTTCAGCACTTCGTAGCCGGACATATCGGGCATCATCACATCCAGAATGACCAGGCTGAACCGGGTACGTTCGAGGGCTTTTAGGCCACGGACGCCGTCGGGGCAGGCGACAACGTCAATGCCGCTGAGCCGCAGGGTCATTTCCGCGAGCATCCGGATGTCGGGATCATCTTCAATCAAGAGGACCGGCGGAGCCATGAGTCGCCTTTCGCGGTGGTTGAGGTAAAATCAAAGTAAAGCAGCTTCCGCGATCGGGTTCACTATCAACATAGATATCGCCGCCATGTTCACGGATAATGCCGCGCACAATCGCAAGCCCGAGGCCGGTGCCGCCGGCATTGCGATGGAGCGCATTACCCACTTGAGCGAATTTGTTGAAGATGACCTCACGGGATTCGCAAGGAATACCAATACCGGTATCACGCACCCGGAATGCGACGGCCGCGGGTTCGGCTTCCGCTTCGATCGTGATCGTGCCCTGGTCAGTGAACTTGATGGCATTATTCACGAGATTAACGAGCACCTGAATCATACGGTCGTGATCGGCCTCGATATCGAGCGCGGACGGCACATTGTTTTCCAGCGCGAGGCCCTTCTGCTCCGCCAGCGCCTGCTGGGAAAAGAGGGCCTCTTCGGCCATCGCGCGGGCATTAAATGCGGAGAAGCCAAGCGACAGGCGGCCCGATTCGATGCGCGCAATTTCGAGAAGATCCTGAACGAGACCGTGCAACCGGTCGACGTTGCGGCGGCAGACGGACAACAATTCCTGGCCGGTGGGACTGAGCGTGTAGCGTTCGCTGTTGCGGATCAGATCCACGGAACCCTTGATCGACGTCAGAGGCGCTTTCAGCTCGTGCGAGACGATGCTGATGAACTCATCCTTCATCTGGTCAAGCGAGCGCAACTGGGCATTGGCCTGCTGCAGGGAGTGGTTTTTTTCTTCGAGTTCGTTCTGTGCGCTTTCGAGGTGATGGTTGATTTCGATCATCGCCTTGTTGATCGCTTCGAGCAGTTCCTGTTGCTGCGTAAAGGCGGCCTCGAGGCGCTTTTCGGGCGTGACATCCTGAAAGCACTCGAAGCTGAGGCGCTCGCCACCGTCGATTCCCGACAGAGCCACCGTGTGCATGGCAAGGTAAACTCGGCCCAGCCAGCGAGTCTGATCTTGAGGGGCTCCCGTACGGATCGTTCTGAGACTGGGGCAGCTACCTTCACGATGCAGAAAACCCAGGCTCTCACAGCAACCGGCTTCGGCCCGCGTATGCAGAAGATTGCGCAGTGCCAGCGATTCCCAGACGACATGGCCTTTTCCGTCGACCATGCGACAGGGAAGCGGCAGCTCATCGAACAGACGCGCAAAGTTGGCGGCGGAACTCGCTGGGGCGGTCATGAGGTTTTCACCGGGTGTTCTTTTGCGATGCGAGCGTGGGCCGTGCGTCCAGAATTTTTATAGGACAATTCCACGCCCATCGCCAGCACAACTTGCAGTCCGGACGCGCGGGCGGAATCGAGACCCGTACGAGAGCGCGCCAGGGTCCGTTGCCAATCGAAACCGGGTCCGTTATCGGTGACACTCAGGAGAAAGTGCGTACCCTGGTCCGCGATTTCGATGACGAAGGCCGGGTTCTCACCGGCGGCGCCGTGAGTGGCCGCGTTCTTGATGAGTTCGGCGGCGATGAGCGGCAGCCGGCGGCCGGCGCTATCCAGATCGGCGCCACGATCGCGCGCAAACGCCACGAGACGTGCGATCGGTTCCGGCGGCAAGGTAGCGAGTCCTGTGCACGGGATCATCAATGTTTCACCATACGTTTCCGGCGCGGCTTCCGCGTGGAGCGCGAGGTCAAGTTGCTGCGCCGATTCGACAAGCCCGGCAATATCGGCCAGCCGATACGGCTTGGAAAGCATGGAAAATGCGCCCGCATCGAGGGCCTGCCGCAAGAGCGCAAAGTCTGCCATTCCGGTGGCCAAGTAGCCAATCGCGCCGGGATGACGGCGGGAAAGTTCGCGCAACACATCAATTCCGGAACAACCGGGCAACATGTAGTCTACAAGGGTAATTTCAGGCTGGAAATCGCAATAGGTCGCTTCAACCTGATCGGGATGTTCAACCACACTGACCGTATGGCCAAGCATTTCGAGGGTCGCGCGAACGACTTCGTTAACCTGAATATCGTCATCAACCAGAAGAATTCGGCTCACGCAGAGGTGCCTTTAGTATTGGGCCGTTGATGCGTATACGTTGGAGAAACACAGCACACCGACAAATAAATCGGCAATATCCATACCAGCACGCGGTGCTGGACCCGATGACGCTGGCGCTGTTGATTGCCGCGCGCGCAGACGCGCATGCTGAGACTTACCGGGGTCAGAGAACGAAAAGAGGCGCGTGGAAACGCGCCTCTGACTGTTCAGGACGGAAGCAAGAAACAAGCTGATGTCAGCCGTTAGCGGGCGTAGAAGCCCAGTACCTGGTCGGCAATCTGGGTCTCAACCTCGGGGCTGTTGTAAAACCCCTCGGCAATCCGGGTCCGAATGTCGGCCAGGCGGTCCGGAGTCAGCGGGGCCTCGAGTGCGGCAGCCGCTCCGGGGTCCGAGGCTACCGAAGCACGGGCAGAAAGGGACAGATCGAGGCTATCGCCGTAGTCGGTTTGGGACTCTTTTGCCGGGGTCTGGCTGTTGGGAGTCTCCGTCCGGCGGTTCGCCAGTGGGTCCAATCCCCTCAGAACACCATTTAAATCATTCACTTTCATAGCTATCTGCGGTTCCTCTTGAGCTTGCTATGACCTTTCAAATAGCAACCCCCATGCCACGAACGTGACGTTCGATCCATGATGGCCGGGATTGACGGGCGACTTAATCGCAAACTGGGGGGTTCTGTTCTATGCCCTTCGATCGACGGGAGTCCGGTGGTGTCGGAACTTCAATCGCGGGCCGCAATCGACGGTCAAAGCGCAGAATCCGGGGCTTCGGTTTCGACGAGTTTGCCTTCGTTTTTCAGACGATCGAACAGCTCGATCCAAGCCGTGCGGATGTCGTGCATGGAGGCCGCCACTTGGTCGAGTTGGTCCGGATCGCGGGAGACGTTTCCCAGCGAAAGCTTGGTGGAAAGGAAGTCGTACATGCGATCGAGGCTGCGCGCGGCTTCGCCGCCCTCGATCAAATTCAGACCGCGGCGCAGTTCGGACAGGCATTCGAAGGCGGCATCGACCGCCTGACCCTTTTCGGCCCAGCGCTGGGCGCGCATGTGCTCGGCGGCGTCGCGGGTATAGCGAGTGACACCGTCGCAGAGCATGAGCACCAGTTGCGTGCGGCTGCAGGTAGCGTCGGCTTGTTTGTAGAGCGCGTGATTGGAATGCAGTTTCATGGGGAGTTTACAAAATGGCGGAAAGGTAACTGCTTCTGGTTTCGCATCCTGGACATGATGGTCTCGAGATTCAGGAACTGCTCGCGGAGGCGACTCTCGGAAGTCGCCAGCCGTTCATCCCAGGCATCGATCTGCCGACTCAGCGATTCAATGGTGCTGTTGATGTTATCGCGGGCAAAGTGAATCGGGCCGAAATCCTTGTCGTTGATGAGTTGTGCCTCGAAGGCGAGGGTTCCCGCCATGCCTTTGGAGAAACGGAAGGTCGTCGACACCGTGCCCGGGCCGCTGCCGGAATCGGTGAAACTCAGCACCAGTCCCTTCAGCGAGGAGTCGTCGGCGGCCTTGATGAACCCGCCGTCGACAGTTGCCGCCTGCCCATTGATGGTGGCCGAGGTGACAGCTCCGGTGGCGTCGTAATTGATTTCCAGCGAGTATTCGCCGGGTGTCGTCCAGGCGCCGGAGTCGATGATGCCGATCTTGCTGTCGCCGGCGACAAAATCTTCGGTAAAGAGTTTGACGACGTCTTCGAAATGATTCTCGAGGGCATCATCAAGCTTAGCACCGTCGATTTTGAGCTGACTGCCGGTGGAGGTGGTAATCCCGGCGGCGGACAGGTTGTTGTAGCGGGCATTGCTGTCCATGCCACCGAGGGCGCGCGTGACGGCGTCCGTCAGGCGTGAGCGGGTGGTGGAGAGGAAACCGTCACCGAGCAGCGGCGCGGCCACCTTGTTCTCTTCGTCGTAGGAAGAAAAGGTGTTGATGTCGCCGATCGCCGAATTGTACGCCTTGACAAATTCTTCGATCTTGGCGCGGACCGCGGTCTTGTCGTTGGCCACCGTAACATCGACCAAGGTGCCGGGCTCCGCCGAATTCAAGCTGAGGGTCACGCCGTCGAGCACGTCCGTGACGGAGTTCGTGGCCTTGCTCATGTAAATGCCGTCGACACAGAGCAGGGCATCCTGAGCCGCGGTGAGCTGGGGGGTAAAGACGTCGACATCGAAACTCTGGCCGCCCACGAGATCGCCGGCGGCAAAGGAAAGCTGCACTCCTTCCGCGACGGCGAGATTGCCGCCGCCGTAGCCTGCGGGGATGACGACGGACCCGGTATTGCCGAGACTGTCCGCCCAGTTGAGCGTGATGTCGGCCGTCCCCACAGTCTGCGCTCCCGAGCCGGCCACGGTGAAGGTTAACGACTTGTTGACGCTGCCCGCGTAAGTCCCGCCGGAGGTGATCGCAGAGGTGCCGCTCCAGCCGGACTGGAGTTCGGCGGTATCGACATGCGAGGAGGCGAAGTCAAGGTTTGTGGGATTAGATCCGACAATGATCCGGTTATCGACGCCCGTACGATTGGACGTCAATACCAGGCGGTAGCGATTCGCGCCAGACCCGTCGTCGACGATGGAGGCGGTGACGAGGTCGTCGTTGTCGGGCGCGCTGTTGATGAGCTGCGCGAGCTGTTCGAGGGTCGTGCCCGCAGAGAGATCGGCGTCGGCGATGGTGATGGTCTTGTCCCCCGTTTGGAGAACGAGATCGCCACCACTATCGCCGACGCCGGTAACGTTCTTGTCGGCCCATCCCTGCGCGGCCAGGCGGTGCGCCCGCGCAAGCTGGCGCACTTCCACGGTATGCGCGCCTTCGGCGGCCCCGGCACCGGCGGAAATCCCGAGGATTCCCGTATCGGAGGAGGAAGCGGCCTTGACGGCGAACTCAGATCTCTGATCGAGCGCCTCCATAGCGGACTGGAGGGACGCGACCTTCGTCTGAATCTGAGCCCACAGCTTGAGCTTGGTTTCATACCCGCTCCTGCGCGAGGCCAGCAGCGACTGCGGCTGGCGCTCGATCTGCATGAGCTGAGTGATGGTGGATTCCCAGTCGATGCCCGAAGCCAGACCGGAAACCGAGGATGTGCCGCTTGCCATACTTACTTCCTTTCCGGGGACGGAGCCACAGCGAGAAGACTGCACTCCGGCGTTTTCACGGCCTGGCTCCACCCCGAAGCGGAAGCGTCAGGCCCTTAGCCCACCAACTGGGCGATCATGTTCGGCAGATTGTTGGCGGTCGAGAGCATCGACACGCCGGTCTGCATGAGGATCTGCGAGCGGGTGAAATTGGACATTTCGGACGCGAAATCCGTGTCGCGAATAGCCGATTCCGAAGCGGTCGCCGATTCCTGCGAAATCTTGAGGTTCGTGATCGTGCTCTGCAGCCGCTCGACCATGGAGCCGATGAAGGTCCGCTCCGTGTCGCCCGAGTTGATGGCGGCGAGGAGCGACGTCACGGCGCCCTGCGCGGAAGCCGTGTCGGCCACGTTCAGCGACGTCAGACCCAGTGCGGAGCCCGTCATGCTGCCGAGGTTGACGTAATAGTAGTCCTGACCGGCGGTGTTGTTTTCGCCGATCTGGAAGCGGATCGCCGTCGAACTGGCCGCGATGCTCGCCTGGTTGAAACCGAGGGCGAGGGTGGTGTCCGTGGAGATGGTGCTCGCCGCACGGCTGCCATCGAGCAGATAGTAGCCGTTGTAATTGGTCGTGCCGGCGATGCGATCGATTTCGCTCTTGATCTGCTGGAATTCGACGTTCGCCACCTGGCGGTCGAGCGTCGTCAAGATGCCGTTCGAGGCCTGCACAGCGATGGCGCGCATACGAACCAGTTTTTCATTGATCACGCCAATCGCGCCTTCCGCCGTCTGCAACATGTTGACGTCGTAGGTCGCGTTCTTCTCCGACTCCTGCATGCCGGCGATGTTCGCCCGCATGCGTTCCGAAATGCCGAGCCCGGTGGGGTCATCCCACGAGTGGTTGATGCGCAGACCGCTCGACAGGCGCTGAACGGACCTGTCCAGTTCATTCTGAGTGAACCAAATTTGACGCTGGGAACTCAGGGACTGCAGATTGTGGTTAATCGCCGTACTCATTCAATTCTCCTCCGTAAGAGATGCGTATATGGACCGTCGTGTGGTTACGCTTTCCCGTTGGGCTTTCGTCCAACTCTGTTTGAGTTATCGGCTCACCAAACGGGGACTTGAGCACAACGGGCCGGGAGGAGGGTCAGTATGTCAAATAACTATTAGATGTTGCGATTCAGCCACAGACCAAGACTGAGTAAGAGCCAACATTGCTGTCTGACCCCGGGTCGGTGGTTGTCACGGCGCAACATGTTGAGGGCCTCGGGGTCGAAAATGGCGGTCAGAGGACCGGAGGTGAAGTTCTGATCGAGTTCATTTTGCCCTTCGGGACTCTCGAGGAGGCGTTCCAGAGAGGCATCGAACGGTTTTTTTGGCCGTGATTGCACGGCTGTCGGCAATAAATCGGCAAACGTCCGGCGGAGCAATGACTTATCGGACCGCTGGGGAGCATATTTCAGGGCTGGCGGTAAACTGCCAATGTAGCTTACGAGATCGGTATCCGTATAAGGTACACGACCTTCG
Source organism: uncultured bacterium (assembly GCA_963735175.1). GTDB lineage: Bacteria > Electryoneota > RPQS01 > RPQS01 > RPQS01 > CAVTJX01. The sequence continues at coordinate 571,522 of CAVTJX010000016.1, forward strand.
AGAGAAGCACCCATGGTTGCGCCGTCGAGACGGGCGAGGAGATTGGGCAAATGCGCATATTCGAGGAGGCCATGGAATCGATTGGCGGGCGCGGCCTTGGCAAAAGGCGCGAGGACGGCGGCGAAGGGGTCCTCCGCCGCTTGCTGATGGAGGGCGTCGCGCCAGCGGCGCTGTAAGAGTTTTTCTAAATCGGCCGGATGAAACCAAGAATAAAGGGATGCAAAGAGGCGCGAGTCTGAGCGATAATCAAGTGTGGGGTGCTGTGTCCGGAAGAGGTCAAGCAACACGGGATTGCCCTCGCGGGCGGCATCGGAGGCGCGGCGGTAAACTTCAAGCACCGAGAGAATACGGGTGTAACCGCCGAAGAGTTCATCCGCCCCCTCCCCCGTCAGGACAGCCTTGACCTCGCCCTGGGCTTCGCGCGCGAGCAAATAAATAAGGACTTCGTTGGGATACGCGGCGGGGAGATGGCGCAGGCGAATCAGTTCGCGCAACGCCGTAAAGAATTCAGCCGTGCTGGCGACGCGCTCACGATGGTGGCAATGCCAACGCTCGGCCACCGCGCGCGCGGGGGCAAATTCATCGTCGTCGCCTTCGAGGGCGATGGTGTAGGTGCGGGGCGGTTCGGCGCGCATCTGGGCCAGCAGCCCTGTAAGGATAGCGCTGTCTACTCCGCCGGAGAGAAAGACGCCCACCGGCGCATCGGCAATCATCTGGCGGCCCACCGCAAGGTGCAAGAGGTGCCGCAGCCGCGCCTGGACGACGACCTCGGATTCCGGCGACGCTGCATCGGGGGCACTGACTGCAGGATTGAACCAACGCTCAACCGTAGCGCCCTCGGGAGTGACGACGAGCTGCGTACCGGGTTCGAGTACTTTTAAATCGGCGAGCAGGGTGCGCGTGCCGAAAGCGGGCTGGGCAAAGCGCAGGAAGTGCAGCACACCCGCCGGGCTCAAGGCGCCACGACCGGCAAAGACAGAGTCCCAGGCGGAAGGTTCGGAGGCGAACTCGACAGCGCGCGGTGTAAAGCGGTAGAAGGCGGGCTTAATGCCGAGGCGATCGCGCACGAGGATCAGGCGTTCGCGCGCCGGGTCATAGATGGCAAAGGCAAACATGCCGTTCAGCCGTTCCCAGGCGCAATCGCCCCAGGTATCGTAGGCGGCAAGCAGGACCTCGGTGTCGCTGCGGGTGTGGAACTGACAGCCGCGGATGATGAGTTCGGCGCGGAGTTCGGCATTGTTGTAGATTTCGCCATTATAGGAGAGCACGGTGCCGCGGGCGCTGTGCATTGGCTGGGCGCCGTTTTCAGGATCGAGCAGGCTGAGGCGGACGTGTGAGAAGCCGACGTGGCGGCTGGACCACGTGCCATGCGCATCGGGGCCACGATGACGGAGGCGGACGGCACGGCGCTCAAGCGCCGCGGTATCGACGACCGTGTCCTGATCGAGCAGATATTCTCCGGCGAAACCACACATGGGATTATTGTATCCTGTCGAGAACAACGCCGTGGGACGGAAGCACCCGGTAACCGGCAGCGGCGTTGCGTTTTTCGAGAATGGCGTCGAGGCGGTCGCCTACCTGCTGGCGACGGACGATCATCTGGCCGAGGCAGTAGCGTTCATGGGCCTGCAGGCGGCGCGCGAGATCGGCGGCGTCGGCGAGGAGCACGGCGCACGATCCCTGCCGGGGAAAGCTGGACGGGTCGTGCAATTCCCAGCCGCGGGCGCGGGCGGCACCGAGGGCAGGCGGCAGCAGCTCGAGCAGCGCGTCCTTGCGTTCGACGGTCCTGGCAAGGCCCTCGAGATCCTCCGCCTCGAGCAGCTCCATCTGCCGCGCAGAGAGCGCCAACAATTCACGGAAGAGGCCGCGCAACCCGGCAGCAAGCCGCAGGGCCGCGCGGTCCTCGATGGATCGCAGGGTAGACTCAGAATTATTCTGGTTCATGCATCATCAGCCGACAAGCTGGGCGATCATGTTGGGTACCTGATTGGCCTGACCGAGCATCTGCACGCCGGTCTGCATCAGGATCTGAGCGCGGGTGAAGTTCGACATTTCCGCGGCGAAATCGGCATCGCGGATCGTCGACTCGGAAGCGGTGGCGGATTCCTGCTGGACCTTCAGATTGGTGATCGTGTTCTGCAGGCGTCCGACCATCGAGCCGAGGAAAGTGCGGGTCACGTCGTTGGAGTTGATCGCGGCGAGAATTGTGCTGACGGCGGCCTGGGCGGAGGCGGTATCGGCCACACTGAGATTCGTGAGGCTGAGCGCGGAGGTGGTCATGCCGGCGACATTGACGTAATAGAAGTCCTGACCGGCGGTGTTGTTTTCGCCGATCTGGAAGCGGATCGCCGACGAGTTCGCGGCTGTGCTGACATTATTGAGGCCGAGACCGAGGGTGGTGTCGGTGCAGACCGTGGCGGAGGCGCGGCTGCCGTCGAGCAGATAGAACCCGTTGTAATTGGTAGTGCTGGCGATGCGGTCGATTTCGCTCTTGATCTGCTGGAATTCGACGTTGGCCACCTGGCGGTCGAGGGTCGTCAGAATGCCGTTGGACGCCTGGATCGCCAGAGCGCGCATGCGGGACATTTTATCCTGCATGACACCGAGGGCGCCTTCGGCCGTTTGCAGCATGTTGACGTCGTAGGTCGCGTTCTTCTCGGCTTCCTGCATGCCGGCGATATTCGAACGCATGCGCTCGGAGATGCCGAGGCCGGTGGGATCGTCCCACGAATGGTTGATCCGCAGGCCACTCGAAAGGCGCTGCACGGCCGTGTCGAGATCGTTCTGGGTGCTCCACATCGCGCGCTGGGCGCCGAGGGACAGCAGGTTGTGATTAATCCGGGTACTCATGGACGAAAAATCTCCTGAAGTTTCCTTCCGATTCGCTACTCTTTAACCAGCTTTTTGAGCAGGTATTCCGACATCGCCCGGGCCAGTTCGGCCAGCGGATCGGACGGCGGCACATCCGTGGTTTCGACCTTTTTCAGTAAGTCGAGTTTTCTGCGGGCTCCATCGATGGTGTAGCCCTGGACCTTAACGAGGTAGTTGATCTTTTCCAGATCGGCGATGGATTTCTCGTCATAGCGGCGCTGGTTGCCGGTGGTGCGCAGCGGTTCGAGGAAAGCATCGAACTCCTTTTCCCAGTATCGGATCGTGGGTTTGGGAATGCCAGTGATGGCGTTGACCTGTCCGATGGAAAATAGTCTGGGGGCCCTTAGTCCGCGTCCCTTCAACATGGCAGCTTGCTCCTCTGATTTCACGATTCTAACGGTGCTGGACAGCATTTCCTACACCTTTATTATCGGGAAGCGCACGGCAGAACTTTAGTTTTTCTGCAAGCCGGCCGTAAGTTTCTGTACATAAACGCTGCATGCTGCTATTGGCCCTGCGAGGGCGGGTTCAAAGACGCCTGCGTTTCATGCAGCAGACCGTCCCAGGCGTGGAGTTGATCCCGCAAATCGTACTCGATTTCATCGGCAACGGCAACATAGTCGCCGCCGGCCTGGGCCTTGTAGAGGCGGTCCAGCGTGGGTAGCAGGCGGCTGGCGGAGTCGATGATGCGCTGGCGCACGGGTAGCGCGGCGCCATCCTGGCAGGCATCGCGCGTGGTGTGGTCAAGGCCGGCAAGCACGAGTTTCAGGTCCTCAAGAAACGACGCCAGATCGTTGTTGGCCTTGACATCGTCGCCGATTCGGAAACTGCGACTGAGAGGCTTGGCGCGGTCGACGAGCTGCCGGGTCAGATTCGCGGCATCGGTGAGGGTTCGGTGTTTTAAAGCGAGCGGATCCTCGATCGTGAGTTCGAGGCGAGTGACGGCGCGGACCGGGGAACTGAGCTGTTGGCGGCGCTGCCAGCCGGCGGACAGGGGCTGGCCGTCCAGCAGGACCTGAGTAACGACGTGGCCCTGGGCGCGGACTTCGTCCTGGAGTTCAGCCAGCACGTCGCCCACCGCTTGCTCGCCTTCCGCCTGGCGGGCGAGGTCAAGACCGTTCAGCAAGATTTTCATGATTGTCCTCGATGATATTCCATGTTTGGTTAATTTCGCAGGGAGAACCCGCAGCATCGCTAAGCGGAGTCAGCAGCGTTTGCAGGTCGCGGTAAAGCTGCGCGGTTTCCGCCGCCTGCTGCGCAAGATCATCGCCAGTCAGGCTGGCGCGGGTGATCGTACTGTAGGCTTGCAGGCTGCGCAGCAAGCCGTGGCGATTCAGGTGTTGTTCCAGCGACTGTTCGCAGTCCCCGAGCAACGCGGCAAGGTTTTGCACGGTGGTCAAGGTTTGCGGCAGCGCGGGCGAGGCCGCGGCAAGCTGGGAAGCAAAGCCGGAAGCCTGGCGAGCCAGCAAACGGGCGCGAGCCGCCGATGTGGACAGCGCGCGCGGAGCGTTGACCGACCCGACGGCCGGGCGTGTCCATTTTTCGAGCACGGCGAGCCAAGCGGAACGCAGCAGCCGGTTCAGGTCATCGCGTTCGTCGCTTCCGGTGTGAAAGAGACGGTCTAAATCGAGCAGGCCGTCCGTCCGGGAAAACCCGGTACGGTAGATGCGGCAAGACGTCAGATCGCGCTGCGGAGGAGCGTCGGACCAACCCAGTTCCCACTCCGCCAGCCCAGCCACGGCGTCTGCCGAAATACGCGCGGTGCAATCGGAGGTGGTGCAATTGTGGCGGGGCGAGCAGGGGAAACACGCGCTATCGGGTTCGACGACGAGATGCCCGTCGCCGTACGGCGCGGTTTCGGAGGCCAACGCGCTGCCCAGAGTGATGTCGATGACGCGCGTACCCACACCGGCGGCGATGTGCATGGGGCCGGAATCGTTGCTGATCAGCAAGCGACACTGAGCGAGCAAAGCCGCAAGTTCCGCCGGCGAAGTTTTACCCTGAAAATCATGAATCCGCCGAAGTCCCGCGAAGGCGGCACTGACCGCGGCGTCGGGTTTGCCGCCGATGAGCACGATTTCAACACCGGTGTGGTGGCTGAAGCGCTCGGCAACACGGCGGAATTCTTCTATCGGCCAGGTCTTGCTCGCCTGCGAGGCTCCCGGATGGACGGCGATGAGGGTGCGATCTCCGGTGGGCGGGAGCAGCAAAGAACTTGAGTCAGCCCAAGCCGCGCGGGGAATGTCGAGGCAGCGACCGGTCTGCCACGGCACACCGTCAATGCAATTGGCGTAAACATCGACGAGGTTGAACTGGCACCAGGGACGCGCGAGGTTGGTGGCAAAGAAATAGCGCAGCCAGGGGGAATTGACGAGCTGGAGACCCTGGCGGTCGAGGGTTACCCCGCGACCTTGCTCGGCGGCGAGCAGATAGTTCAACATCGTGAAGGGACGCGTATGGGTAAGGTTCCAGACTTCAGCGAAACCCTCCGCCTGCAAGTCGCGCACGAGGCCGCTGTAGAAAGCCGTAGCGCGCGCGAAGTCACCCGCTCGGCCAGCGGCCAGCGGCGGCAGCAGATCGGTCAAGCTGACGCGATGGATGTGATCAATGCCGGGCACGAGTTCCGCCACACCCGCGAAAGCAGCTTCGACGAGGACATGAATCTCCGCGTCAGGATGCTTGAAGCGCAGGCGGCGAAAGAAGGGGATGGACTGAATGATGTCGCCCATCCGCGTTAAACTCAGAATGAGGATCTTACGCGGCGTGGACATGGCCCTGCCGGGTACTCTTTACAGTGTTTTCAAGCATTGCGTCAAAGAGCGTCACGCCGCGGCGAAGAAAGTCAACAGTACCGCGCAGATCCGCGAGGTACGCGTGCAGCTCGTTCGTCCGAACGGTGCTGAGGCGCACGAGCAGGAAACGGCAGAAGGGCGCGAGGTCGGCGTGTTCGGTCATCACGGTCCGCAGTTCTTCCTGCCAGACCACCTGGCGGGCCAGCCTGTCCTCCAGCGAGGCATCCGGGGTCGCGGTTTCCACACTGCGCAACGCCACCTCGGCTCCGGTCAGGATTTCGCGCAACCGTTGTATTCCGGGAGTAAAGCGGGCGGTCAGATTCGGATCCAGCGGGGCGGACGGGACATCGGTACCATCCAGTAGAGCGCTCCAGAATTTGCGGTACAACGGGATCATGCTTCTCTCTGTGTGGGATGCGTTCATGCGGCGCAGTGAATATTCACCCGTCGGCGTGAGTCTGGTTTCGAAGATACGGATACCGGACAAGAGTCGGGCACGGGATGCCAGTTCGCCGGGCGCGGCTAGCAGCACATTCAGAACATGGCCGACATCTACCTGCCGGTGACAGGCGAATGACGCGCACACATCCCGGTAGCCGCAGGGTGAACAGGCCAGGTCCGGCTCGATCACGATGTGGCCACTGCCCCAGGGCGCGGTGTCCTTGGCGGACGCCGGGCCGAGGTAGATGCCAAGGGACGGTGTTCCCACGGCGGTCGCGACGTGAATCGTGCCTGTGTCGTTGCTGACGAGCCGCTGCGCGCGACGCACTACGGCGGCCAGTCCGCCAATTTGCGTCTGACCAACCAGCGAGACCGCGATGCCTCCCGAACGGTGAACAATCTCCTCGCCCAGCGCGCGCTCATCACTTGCGCCGACCAATACGGATTGTAAACCGCGGTTCGCGAGTTCGACAGCGAGGCTGGCAAAACTTGCAGCGGGCCACTGCCGCGAAGGACTGCTGGCGCCGGCCTGAAGGACCACATAGGGACGTTCCGCCGAAACACCGGCCGACTGAAGCAGGGCCACGGCGTCGCGATCATCCTCGTCTGACACCGACATTTCGAGACGATATTCGCCATCGCGCACGGCGTTCATGCGCAGATAGATTTCGACGAGATTGAAGGGATTAAGTGTCCGGTCCTGGATCACGCTGAAGAGGTAGTGAAACCACTCGCCGCAGTTGCGCATCTGGCTGTCGGCCTGGCGGTGCAGACCCCACGTCGTTTGCGTCGACAGCAGCCCGCAGAGCGTGGCGGAGAGCGGCGTATGCGAGAGATTGACCACGAGGTCCGCGCCGAGGAGCCTCTGATCCGCGAGCAATTCCGACAGTTGCCGATACGCGGCAGGAAGATTACCGCGACGCGCGTCCAGTTGCACGGCCAGCGTGTCGACATCCAGCGGCAGCACCTCCGAAACCATTGGCAGACGCGCTGCGACGCCGGCGAAGCGATCAAAGACGAGCATGGTGATGCGGCATCCGGGGTACCGGCGCTCCAGCGAGCGCAGCAGCGGACCGCTCTGGATGATGTCACCCATCCGCGTGAAGTTGACCACTACAATGCGGCGCACGGCGCTCATTGAATGACGCCCTTTTCGCGGCCCCAGTCGCGGAATTCCTTCATCAACAGAAACAGACCCTCGGGACGCGACAGTTCGCCCTTGCCGAGTTCAATGCGCGAAACGATGGCATCCAGATTCAATTCCTCGGTATCGGGAAAAGCCGCGAGGAAATCCTGAAGTTCGCGGTCGTCACCGGCAGCCGCTTTTAGTGAGGCGGCATAGTTGGCGCTGGGCCGGCGCTCGGCAAGGCCGTGGAGACGAGCCTCGAGGAAGTCGAGCGCGCTGCGCATGCGGTGTTCATACGTGTGTTCGCGCAGCACCCGTTCGCGAGCGCGCGCGGCCATCGCCTTACGTTCAGCTTCATGCGATAAATAGTATTCGATCATTTCCGGCAGTTCTTCCGGACGGCGGAAGACGGCGAGTTCGGTCCCGGTCGCAAACAGCTCCGCCAGTTCGCTGCGCTCATCCACTAACTGAAAGGCGCCACAAGCCGCGACTTCGAACGTGCGCGGGTTTACGAAATCGCCCGCGGGGTTGACGCCTTCGTGATTCGGCGAACTGTGCAAATTGAGGTTCACAGGGGTGGCATTGTAGATCGCCACCGTCTCTTCCGTGGTGACGCGGCGACCATTCTCCTGGACGCGGGAAGACACAGCACACTTCGCAGGCCAGTCGCAACCCCAGATTTTGAAATCCTCCAGACCGAGCCCGGCGAATAGCGTCTGGCGGTTGTGATAACCCGCGCCGACGAAGGAGACAGCGGAACCAAAGCGCGCGCGTTCGGCGACGGTAAGGTTCAACGGCTTGTGAACTTCCGGATTGGCGGCACAGGGCAAATAGGCAACATGGCGCGCCCCCGCTTGCCGCAATTCATCATGGAAGACGCCGCGCTGAATGGTGAAGACCGCGTCGAAATGCCTCGCTAATTCGCGCCAGTAGGAAAAGACCCGGAAATCCTCAACGAACCAGAGGGCGGAGTGAATCCCGGCATGGCGCAATTCCTCCAATGCCGGGGGAAGCAGCGGCGTTTGCGCAACCGCCCAGACGAGATCGGCTCTCCAGTCGAGGGCACGGGCCACGATGGTTTCCGCCAAATGGGTCGTGAGCAGCCCCTGCAGCATGTGACGATGGCGCACGTCGGCGGTCACCGTCTCGGCATGCTTGAACAGGGGGTAATACGGCGAAAGGTCGAGTAGTTCCACCTGATGGCCGAGGGCACGAAAGGCGTCGGCGCAATGAAAGGCCGTGGGCAGCGAGCCGCCATAAAGCGGCGTGGGCACGAGGATGCGCATGGGGCGGCCGGGTGTGGTGGCTGATTCGAACCGTCGCCACACGAGATCATATTCCTCGCGGTGCAACCGATAACCGGCGGTGGCGCCAATCGCAAGCGCACGGGTGGACCCAAGCGAATCGCGAAGCGCCGCGATATTTTCCAAACCTACCACCCACATCACTTCGAGCGTGCACGGCTCCCAGACAGAAAGTTGCAACGCTTTGCGGGCGATGGCGGCATCCGTTTCCACGCAGAGCACACGCAGCCGTGACTCGACATCGCGTTCTAACGCGAACTTTTGCAGCGCGCTAACCAGGTAGCCGAGACCGGGGCCGAACACAACCGCAGTGACGACCTGATCAGGCGTTTCCTGTAGTGCCGCGTCCAGCGCCGGGCGCCATTCTTCAAACTGTGCCGCCGCTTCCCGCTCCGGATCGACCGCGGAGTGCAGGCGCGCGCCGCGGCAGGTGAGCGTGGGGCTGCCGTCACGGGCGTGCTCCGTGGGCAGATCAGCGGCGGCGCTGACTGCGGAGCGACTCGCCGGGTCGCGCAGAAAGCGCGCAATATCAGAATCAGGCGTCACGTTGGGACTCCGTTACGCAAGTAGTTTCGAGAATGGAAGGCAGACTGGCGGGGTGAAGCATTTCCGTTCCCCGCAAAGGCAATCCGCCGTCAAGCACGTGAAAGACGCGGCGATTCAGAGCCCGCGGCAAGCCGAGTATTCGTTCCAGTCCGGCGCGCATCGACAGAAACTTAGGCGGCATTGCAGAGCCGCCGTGATCATCGTTAATTTCGCGATTTGCAGCCCGCGCATAGGCGCCATTTTGATGACCCAAATCGAGGCCGACCAATGCCACCGGCACGGATAACGACGAAACGCTGAGAGCGAAATCGAGCGCGGGAATGGCGGAACTGCCGCCGCGCGTTTCCAGCGCTTCGCCGGAATATAACGCAAGATCCGCGCGCGCGATAGCGGCGGGGTGCGTCGCCGGGAAGACGATCACGCGAGCCGATGCGGGTACGTCGGCCAAGTCAGCCAAAACAGTGTCGCGACCCTCGAGGGCGATGATCCAATCCGGGCTGATTTTCATAGCCTGTAGTGGCGGAACCGCGCCGCTCGCGGCAACAATGGTAACAGATTCCCGCGCGATTCGCAGGAAATCGGTGCAGGCATCGAGGCTGGGACCCGCGCCCACAACGATGATCGGCTTGTTGGCGGCGAGGCGCACGCTTACGGCACGCGGCAACGCGGTTAGACGCGCGCTGTTGGCGGCTTCGTGGACCGGGAGAACCGACTCATAGGCTGATCGCGACGCCTGCTCCGCCCGCAGGATGTGAAGGAATCCCGCGAAGGCAGTATGCTCGTGCTGCGCGAGTCGCAACAGATACGGGGCAATGAGCAAGGTGGCGTCGCCGGGTAGCTCGCGGCTGAAGTTTGTCACCGCGCTGAGCGTCGCGGCGCGAATGATTCGCACCTGCGGCGAGGTGAAGTAGGGAGCGCTGGGGCGGTGCGCGCGAGCCAACTGGTAGAGCGCGACATCCGGTTCGATGACGGTGACCGTATGCGTTTCACCGCACGAGGCGAGGACCGCTTCGGGCAGATAGCCGAGGCCGCCACCCAGAATCACCGTGTGTCCGGTATCCGTACTCCCGTGCTGCTGGGAGATGTCGCGAGCTTCCGCAGCGGGATCGATCCGGCTGTGCAGCAGTACGCCCGTCGGCACGTGCAGCGCCGTGGGCTCACCGGATCGGGCCGGGAGGATTTCGAATTCGGCCAGCGGCAACATCAGGCAACCTCTACAGGACATAAGAGTAGACGCGGACTCGGCGCAATGAGACATGGTTTCAACAGTCCAGCCGGGATTCTGCAGGACCGCGGCTCGCGCGGTGTACGGGCCCGTGTGAACGGCCAGGGCGCCACCAAAATAGAGTCCGATTACCGGCACGCATAAGGCGGCGGCGAGGTGAAGCGCACCGGTGTCGGGTCCGATGATCAGTTCACGCGCGGCCATTTCGGTCCAGAGTTCCATCAGGCCTGTGCGGCCGCGGAGGTCGCGGATTTGACCGAAGGATTCAATGGCGGCGATTGTCAAGGGATCGCCCGGTTGCGGCCGCTGTTGGCCGTACAGACACACAGGACAAGCGAATCGCTCCGCCAGATGCGCGGCGAGTTCGGCGAGCCATTCGCGGGGAATGGTTCGATAAGGCTTTCCGGCATCACACAGCAGACCGATCCCCTCGCGGCCAACATCCTCTCCCCACTCCCGGGCAAGGGGTCCAGTTCACGCGGCACGTGCGAACCGGAACACCATGACGCCCAGAGGTCGCCGAGGTGCAGCGGTAGCGGTGTGCCGGATGTGAAAGCGCGCTCGAGGCGCTGAATTTCATCCGGGACGATCAGGCCGTTGCCATTACGGCGGTAGCCACGAATCACAGCGGGTTGTGTTTGTTCGGCGACAATTACGGCCGCAATAGAACGCGAGAAGCACATAGGCCTCATGCACATCACATTGCGGGAATTGCCGCCAAAGCCGCTCCAGTTCCGACAGCAATTCCGCCTGAGTCTCGGGACGCCGCGCCAGGGTCGTCAGGCGCGCCAGATCGACCGGCCACACGGCGTCCACTTCGGGGAAGCGACGGGCGAGGTCAGCATAGCGCGCGTCGAGACAGAGCACACGGCGCAATTCCGGGCGGGAGTTGCGCAATGAGCTGAGGAGGACGCGGGTTTGCATCACGTCGCCGAGCCGCGACCATTGGAAGACTACGGCCTCAGGCATGCTGGAGCTGCCGGGCGCCGATGTGACGCATGACGTCCGTGGCCGCCTGATGATTGGGATCGATCTCCAGCACACGCTGACAGAGGTCCATCGCCGCGGCGAGATCGCCCGCTTTCCAGTACGCACCGCAGAGGCTGAAGAGGAAATTGGTGTCGTCGGGAAAACGTTCGAGATACTTCTGGAGCGGTTCGACGGCCAGGCGCGGCTGACCGCTTTCGACGGCGCTGCGATAGAAGTAAAAGAGCGCCTCGGCGTTGTAGGGTTCGCCATCCAGCACGCGGCGGAAGTGCTCGAGCGCCTCCGTGTGCATGTGGCGCTGGGCCATAGAAAGGCCGACGCCGAATTCGCCCTTCAGGGTCTCGGGATTGCGGGCGAGGGCATTCATGAAGCCGAGCATGGCGGCTTGCCAGTTTTCCTGCAGGATCGCCAGAGCGCCTAAACCGAGATACGGACGTTCGGAATTAGTGTCGAGCTTGATCGCTTCGTAGTAGGCCTTCTCGGCTTCTTCAACGCGGTTCATGCGGGCGAGACAGTTACCCAGGGTCTGCCAGGTCTCAAAGCCGTCTTCGCGGCCCAGTGCCAGGCGCTGCGTGACTAACGATTGCAGCATGGCCGTAGCGGCTTCAATCTCGCCCGCAGCGTAGAGTTCGCGCGCCTGTTCAAGAGTCGCGGGAGTAGCCGGAGCCTGCGGCGCGGAGTTCATTTCACGGTAGGTGCCGCGGCCTCCGTCCCACGTGATGGTGTAGCCATGACGGGCAAGGATCTGGGCTTCGTCGGGGACCAACTGGTCAGACCAGGTTTTCAAAAAGCGTTCGAGATTCTGGGCGTCATGTTCCTTACGGCCGGGGCTGGCTTCTTCGTGATGAATGACCGTCGCCTCGGCGCAATAGCGAACACGATAGCCCTGGGCGCGCAGGCGGAAGCAGAAATCGACGTCTTCGAAGCCATTCCTGTAGCCTTCGTCAAAACCACCGACGCGCGTGAAGACAGTGGAGGGTACCGCCATGCAAGCGGCGGTGACGGCCTGCATGTCGCGCGATTCACAGACCGCGGGATGGTTGGAGGCAAAGTGCTGCAGGATGTGATAGGGAATGCCGCGTTCGCTGACCGCCACTCCGGCATGCTGCACGGTGCCATCGGGATACAGAAGCTTCGCGCCTACCGCGCCGGTTTTGTCAACCCGCACGGCCGCCAGCAGCGTATCAAGCCAGCCGGAAAGCACACGGGTGTCGTTGTTGAGAAAGACCAGAACTTCGCCCGCGGCGACGCGCGCGCCGAGATTGCAGGCGGCGGCGAATCCGCGATTATCCGTCTGACGCAGCACGATGACATCCCCTTCCAGGGTTTCCAGCAGGCGCGGCGTTTCGTCGGTGGAATGATTGTCGACGATAATCAGTTCGTAGGATGCCCGGTCGGTCATCTGCGTGAGCGACTCGAGACATTCGCCGAGTCAGGCGCGCGCGGTTATATACCGGCATGATGATCGAAGCGTCAAAGCGGCGGGAAGGGCGTTCAGCGGAGTTCATGGGAACCTCAGCAGTTGTATGCGACATTTTTCTTGTTCGAGGGGAAGCGGAGAGGAACCGCTCGTAGGCAGTCAGGGTTTCCTCCGCCATGCGGCGCCAGGTAAAGGCGTCCGCGGCGGGTTTGGCCGCGGGATTCGGCCCGGCGGCCACAGCGCGCTCAACGGCGGCGCGGATCGAACGCGGATCGTCGGGCTGACAGATGTGAATCAAATTTTCGGGTAAGTAGTCGCGGATCGCACCCCAGTCCGAAGCGACGACGGCGGCGCCGGCACTGGCTGCCTCGAGAGTGACAAGTCCGGGGAGTTCGAACCAACTCGGCAGCACATGGGCTTCAGCCGCGCCCATCAGCGCTTCCAGCTGTTCCGTTTCCAACCGCCCGAGAATGTGAATGGGCGCACGACGTGTGTATGCGTGGACCAGTTCGACATAGGGAGCCTGATAGCTGAAGCCACCGGCGGCGAACACAAGGGGCAAGTCGTGATCTTCGAGCGCCTTGAGCAGCATGAGCTGATTCTTGCGCGTTTCGAGGCGACCGCAACAAAGCAAATAGCGGTCATAGCCGAATTGTTCGCGCACGAGGCGGCGGCAGTCGTCACGGGACCGCTCGTGATGGCGAAAACCGAGGTGCGCTACGGCGATACGGTTGGCGGTGCGGGGGTAGGCGGCGGCAATGCGCTCCGCTTCGGAAGCGCCGCAGGCAAAGAGCATCGCGGCGTGATCCGCCACTTCGGGGCTGCCGACGGCGTGACCGCCGGGAAGCGCCCGCAAGTGATGGAGACCTCGCTGAAACACGCGTTCATCACGCCCGCCGGGCGAGGTATTCCTTGAAGAGCGTGACCGTGGCAATACTGCGTTCGAGGTAGCGGGGCCAGTCTTCAAGCAGCGCGGTAACGGCATAAGGGACATGCTGGCGCAAGGCGTTTTCGGCGACTTCCGCGCCCACTTCGGGCAACGTTAAATTGATGAGATGCACGAGATCGACGCCCGCCAGGTCGACGGGGCCGGCAGCCATAGTCGCGTCCACTCCGAGGGTTCGCAAGGCGCCGCACAGTTCCTCCATGAGCACCGTATCGCCGCCGGGCGAGCTGAACGCATTGGGGCGATTTTGGAAGACCACCCGGAGGCGGCGCGCAGGGACGGCCGCCGGGCGCGGGGAAGCGTTAGATTCGGTCACAGATTGTCTGGGGGAATGGTTCGTATTCAAGGCCGGAACTTAACTCTCAAGGTGATTGTTCGCGGAACAGGATTAAATTACCACGGCGTTGCGAGCCGGGGCCGGTGAAACGATGACATTGCTGAGATCGAGGGACCGCTCAGCGCGGCCGGGGCGATGATCGTCACATGTGCCCTGCCGGAGATCTGCGAGATCGGCCTCAACCATCATTTTTACGAGGGATTCAAATCGCACGCGCGGCTCCCAGCCGAGCTTGCGGCGCGCCTGGCCGGCGTCGCCGACGCAAAGATCCGCTTCTGCAGCGTGGACGCTGGCGGGATTGACACGGACGTAATCGCGGTAATCGAGACCCAGATGACCAAAAGCCTGCTCGCAGAAATCGCGGATGGAATGTGTCTCGCCGGTGGCGATGACGAAATCCTCGGGTGTGTGGTGCTGGAGCAAGCGCCACATGGCGTCGACATAGTCGCCGGCGTAACACCAGTCGCGGCGCGCATCGAGATTGCCCAGTTCGAGCTGCGTCGCCAGGCCAAGGCGAACCGCCGCCGCCGTGCGGGTGATTTTACGTGTGATGAATTCGCGTCCGCGGCGGGGGGACTCGTGATTGAATAAGATCCCCGAAACCGCGAATAGCCCCTGGCACTCGCGGGCGTTGACGGTGATGTAGTGACCGTAGACCTTGGAGACTCCGTAGGGATTACGCGGATGGAACGGAGTGTTTTCGGACTGGGGAATCTCGCGCACTTTACCAAACATCTCTGCAGACGAGGCCTGAAAGAAGCGTATATTGCGGTTTACGGCGCGAATCGCCTCGATGAGCCGCGTCACGCCAAGGGCGGTAAATTCGCCCGTCAGGACGGGTTGTTCCCAGGAAGCGGGGATGAAACTTTGCCCGGCGAGGTTGTAAACTTCTTCCGGCTTGGATTCTCGCAGTATCTTTTCCAGTGAGGCGGTATCGAGGAGGTCTCCCTGCAGCACGTGCAGCCGGGAACGCAGGTGCTCGCTGCGCCCAAGGTTTTCCTCACGCGAACGGCGGACCATGCCGTAGACGTCGTAGCCTTTGGAAAGCAGGTGTTCCGCAAGGTAGCTTCCATCCTGCCCGGTGATGCCGGTGATCAGCGCGCGCATGAAGTGTTCCTATCCGAGATAATCAATCAGAGTCTGTTTCAGGAGCCGCGAACCGAGGGTGGCGAGCGCATTGTAAGCGCCCTCCTCGGTGGCCAGGCGGCTGACCAGATCGGTCAGATCCACGCCCTGGGCCTGTTCGAGGCTGTCGGTGGTCTGGATCTCGCGTTCCTTGAGGCGGGATTTCGACTGTTCCAAGTCGCTGACCTACGCTGCCAAGGCTGGTTTGCTGGTCGATGATCCGCTCGCGGATCTGCTGCAATTGCGCGCGCAAATGTTCGTTGGATTGCGTCGCTTCAGACCCCACCGGGGGCGTGTTGTTGTTGGCGATGGTATCGCGCAACCTGGCGATGACGTAGAACAGGTCGGTATCCGTGCCCTCCTGGCCGACGGGCTGAAAGAGCTGCGAGCCGGACACGTTGATCTGGACGCTTTCGTCCTGGCCAATGGCGCGGTATATTTGCCCCGCAATTGTCTCGCTGTTGGCCGCTGCGCTCTGAATATGGCCCACGGCATCACGCGTAGCCACGAAAGGGCTGGTCGTGGTGGAATAGCCGGCGAATAAGTAACGGTCGCCGTGGGTCGCATTGACGAGACCCATCAGATCTTCGAGCTTGGCGTTGATCTCGATCGCGGTGGCCTGGCGGTCAGCGGCGCTCTGGCTGGAGTTGTCAGCGGCGATGGCGAGGGCGTCGACGGAATTGAGCAGATCGACGATGGATTGCAGATTGGTATCGGCGCTGCCGATCCAACCCATGCCGTCCTCGATGTTTCGCAGGTACTGTGCGCCGCCGGCGAGATCCGCCTCGGCGCGGAAGGCCTGCTCCGCACGCTGACAGATTTTCGGAGGGCGCGAAAAGACTGCGGCCCGTGCCCATTTCCTGCTGAATCCGGTTCAAATTGCTCAGCCGTTCCTGAATCTGGAGGCTGTAAGAGCGATTACGCTGGAGTTCGGTTACCCGCATGGCGATTCCTTAAGCTGAAGCCCCGAGCGAAAGCACGGTTTGCATCATTTCATCCACCGTCGATATGATTCTTGCGGCGGCGTCATAAGCCTGCTGGACCTGCACCAGGCGCGTCATCTCCTCATCGAGCGATACGCCGGATACTTCCTGGCGGCGGCTCTGAAGGTTGTCCATCGCTCCCGCTTCGATGGCGTATTGTCCCGCAGAGTAGGATTTTCGCGCCCCGACCTGAAGAATGCTGTCACGGAAAAACTCGTCGACCGTGCTGTTTCCGTTGTTCATCAGTTTTTCCCGCTGCACACCGGCGATGGCGAGGGCGAGACTATTGTCGCCGGGAGCGTCTTGCGCCGAGGAGGCGGCGATCCGCGCCGGATCGTCGATGATTGCAGGCGTCGAGGCGGAAGGTCGCCGCCCCGGTGACGCTGGACGCGAAGAAGTCCTGTCCCGAAGTACCGGTCAGACCATAGCCCGTGCGATGCAGCGCGTTAATCCGAGTAGTGAGCGTGGTGGCGAAACGGTCGAGATCTTCCATCGTTGCGGGGATGTCCTGATCCCGCAGGTCCATCAACGCTTTGATTTCGCCGTTTTCAAAATTCAGCGGGCGGCCTTCGATGCCGGCGCTGATGCGGATAACGGAGCGGCCGTTGACCATCCCGCTCGATTGCGTCAGGGCGACGCTTTGGTCGAGCTGGACGACCGCCTGCCCGTTGGCATAGATGCCGACCGAACCGTCCGCATTTTCGCGCGTGTTGATGGTGACGAGCTGCGAGAGCCGGTCGAGGGCTTTGTCGCGCGCATCGCGCAAGTCGGACGCATCGGCCTGTCCGATTTCGACGTGCACGATCTGCACGTTGAGGCGGGCGATCTGCGCCGTGAGGCCGTTAATCTCTTCAACACCCGCCGTGACTTTGGCTTCCGCGTCCCGGCGCCGCTCGTCGAGGGCGCCATACGCGCTGCGAACGCTGGCCGTCAACGCCTGTGTCTTAGAGGAGAGGGCGATCCGCGCGGAGGTGGATTCCGGGTTATTGGCGAGATCGTTCCACGCACCCCAGAACTGCTCGAGCTGGTCCCCAATGCCATTGTCGCCGAGTTCGCTGAAGATCTCCTCGACCCGGGCAAGGCCGTCATCGCGCTGCGACCAGTAGCCGAGGCCGGCGCCGGCGCGGCGGATCTGGTCGTCGATGAGCTGGTCACGCACGCGTCCAAGATGATGCACATCGACGCCGGAGCCGGTGTTCCAGAGTTCGCTGATCCCGGATGGCAAGGCGGCGGTAAGTTCGAGGCGGCGGCGCGAGTAGCCGTCGGTGCCGACGTTGGCCATGTTCTGGCCGACAACCTGCATCGCGAGTTGCTGGACACGCAGCGCGCTGCGGCCGGTATTCAGAATGTCGGCGAGGGAACTCATTACGCCTTCCGATCGACGATTATCGACGTGCCGGATTTGGCGGGACCGTAATTGCCCGCGTCCTGCACGCTCTTGACGAGCACGAGCATGGCTTCCAGACTGTCGTCGAGAATCCGCTGCGCGAGTTCCAGACTGTGCAGCGCGTCCTGGCGCAGCGCCGCGAACCGGGGGCGAAGCAGTTGCTGCTCGGGACGCGTCAGCTTGCGCTGAAACTTGACGAGGTCGATGAGCATGTCCTGCATGGCGCGGGACTCCAGCTCGACGCCGCCCAGATTATTGGTGCGGAGATGAGCCTCAAGGTGCTGCAAGCTGAGGCGCAGACAGCCAAGCTTACGGACGAACTCGCCACGAAATGATTTCATTTGCCGGGCTCCTCATGCTTCGGTAATTGCCGGAGAATTTGCTCCTTCAGACCGAAACTGGCGCTATGGGCAAGCACCCGAGCGAGTTCCCATTCGGCCAAACCGCTGTAGACGTCTCCCGAGACCCCGCCGCCAAACAGGCTGCCGCCTTCGAGCGAGGACTGCATGCCGCGCACCATCTGGAGCGACATCATCGTTTCAAATTGCTCGGCGGCATCCGCCGCCTGCTGCCGCAGATTGTGCGGCCCTTTGTGCGTGGGCAGCGGACCGGCGTTGCGCGCAGTCAGCGGCAAGGTGGGAGGCGTGATTGGTTTCATCAGATAATGACCAGTTCGGCTTGCAGCGAGCCCGCTTCCTTCAGTCCCTGGAAGATGGCGATCATGTCGCGCGGGGTAACACCGAGTGAATTCAGGGCGCGGGCGACATCGCCGGCGGAAGCGGAACCGCTGACTTCCAGCAGACCGGTTCCGGCGTTATCGACGGAAATGTGGCTTTGGCGCTCGGAAATCGTCTGCCCCTGCGCAAACGCGTTCGGCTGACTGACAGCGAGCCTTTCGGTGATTTCAACGGTGAGGTTGCCATGCGCGACGGCGGCAGGCAAGAGGACAACTGCCGCGCCGACGACGATGGTGCCCGTGCGCTCGTTAATCACGAGACGATCCGATGGCACGGGAGTAACGGTCAGTTCACCGACGACGGACTGGAAGCTCAAGCGCTTGCCAACGCTTTGCAGCGTATGGGGGACGCGGACAACCACGGTCGCCGGATCGGCCACGGCGGCGGCGTGGGGATAGGCATTGTCAATGGCCGCCGCGATGCGGACAGCGAGCTGCAGGTCAGGGTGTTTCAAGCTGAGGACAAAAGTGTCCGATGGCGCGGGTAGCGGCGCAGCATCCTCAAACAATACGATGCCGTCGGGGATGCGACCCACCACGGCGTGATTCTGCGAGACGCGTGAACCGGAGGATTCAAAGTTAAAGCCGCCGATGGACAATGGTCCCTGGGCCTCAGCGAAGGGCTTCCCCCACGGATCCAGCAGCACCGTGCGGAGCAGCGTTCCGCCCTGCAGACTGGTGGCGTCGCCGAGGGAGGAGACGAGAGCATCGCGGCGCGATCCCATGCGCGAACCGGGGCGGACTTCACACGTGACCATTACCGCCGCGACATTTTTCAGCTTCAGGGTGGCGGGGTCGACCTGAATGCCGAAGTTCTTGAGCATGGCGGCAAACGCCTGAGGCGTGAAGGCCGACTTGCTGCCATCGCCCGATCCCGCAAGGCCGACGACAAGACCGTAACCGGTGAGCGTCGCGGGCGTGCTGTTGGGATAGCTGGTAATGTCGCGAATCCGCACCTGCGCGGTGGCGCAGAGCGGCAGCAGGCTGAGGACGATAAGGAGAATGCGTCGCATCTTAGAAGATCCAGTCAAAGATTCGCGCGATGACACCGGGGCGCTTCTGTATTGGCCAGCACGCCCTTACCTTTGAAGGTGATTTCGGCATCGGCGATACGGTCGGAACGAATGGTGTTGTCAGGGGTCACATCCTGTGGCCGAATCACGCCGGAAAGAATGGTCAACTGCCGTTCGCCGTTGATGACGAGGCTCTTCTGGCCTTCGATCCGCATGTTGCCGTCGGGAAAGACTTCCACCACTTTGACGGTGACGGTTCCCGTCAGGCGGCCCTGACGCTGGGTACGGCCGTCGCCCTTGTGCTCGCCCTTGGTCGACCCGCTGCCGGAGAGCAGCGGCAGAAAATCCAGCGCGCCGGTACCGCCCGCGCTCACGCTGGCGTCATACTCGGACTTGGTGTTGGTATTGGCGACGGCGGTGGCGCTGGTGTTCTCGACGATCTGCACGGTGAGGATGTCGCCGGTGCAGCGCGCAATGGGATCGCAGTAGAGGGACGGCGCGGGCGAAGCGACGGCCAACAGCGGCAGCAGACAGACAAGGGCAATGCGTATCCGGTTCATGAGCAAAGTTCCTTTAATCCACTAAATGCAGGCGGCCGTCGGCGCCCACGCGGCCTTTGAAACGTTTGCCGCGCATCAGGTCCACGGCGACGTCAATAATGTCGCCGACGGCGCCGTCGCGCAGCGCGCGGCCCACCAGTCTGATGTGCACGACACCCTCGACTTTCTCGAGCGCCACCGTTTGACCGCGATGCACCAGGGGGGCGGCTTTCAGGTCGCGAGTCAGAAGCGGACGACCGGGGATGAGCGCGTGGGCCGCCAGGGCCGCAGTTGCGAGATGTTCATCCGTGAGCAGTGCGCCATTGATCTGCGTCAAGTTGGTTTCCGCAGCGGAAAGGTCGGCGGCGGTCACGGATTGCCCCGCGGGAATCGTTTTGAGCGGCGAAAGCGCCATTCCGAAGACGCGTGCGGTGCCGGACACGCAGAGCTTTTCGCCCGGTCGTTCGAGCATCAGGATCAAACTGCCGGCGAGGCGCGGGGGACGGCGCGCGGACAACTGCCAGTCATCGTGTTGCTCCAGCGTGGCGGGGACGCGACCCTGGAAAGTCCATTCGACGCGGACCTCGCGCGGAGCCCAGGCGGCGGCAAGAAGCGCTGCCACGCGTTCGGACGCGGGCGCTGCCGAAAGCAGCACGGGACACAGCAACAGCACGGTGAGCAACACGGCACGCATGATAATTACCGCTTGAGGTTCGTGGCGATACCGATCATGTCGTCGGCGGTGCGCACGGATTTGGAATTCAATTCATAGGCGCGCTGGGCGCTGATCATGGCAATCATTTCCGTCACGATCTTCACGTTTGACATTTCGAGGTAACCCTGATCGATAGTCCCGGCCCCGTCGATTCCCGCCTGAGCCACGAGTGGATCGCCGGAGGCGACAGTTTGCTTGAGGAGGTTGTTGCCAAGGCTTTCGAGACCGGCGGGATTAACGAAGCGGGCAAGTTCGATCCGTCCGGCTTCGGTGGGCGCGGTGGACGTGGCGGTGTTCACCATCACACGGCCCTCGGCGCCGATCTGCACGCCGGTGGCGTCGGGTGGAATGGTGATGGGCGGTTCGAGGGGCAAGCCGTCACTGTTGACGACCTGGCCGTCAGCGGACATCTTCCACGCTCCATCCCGGGTGTAGCCGATCTGACCGTTGGGCATCAGCACCTGAAAGAAGCCGTCGCCGCGGATCATCATATCGAGCGAATTGCCCGTTTCCTGCGGCGTGCCGGTTTCGAAATTGCGGACGCTGGCCACCGCCCGCGACCCGCCGCCGACCTGCAATTCGGTGGGAACCTGCGTCCCCTGCTCGGTGGTCGTGACGCCGCGCAGCGTTTCGTAGACCAGATCCTGGAATTCAATACGGCTGCGCTTGAAGCCCGTGGTGTTGGCGTTGGCGATGTTATTGGCGATGTTGTCGAGATTCGTCTGCTGGGCATTCATGCCCGAGGCGGCGGAATAAAGCGATTTAATCATTGTGGCGGCCCCTTTAGACGCGACCGAGTTCGTTTACTGTGTGCTGCAAGGTGCCATCCTGCGTGGTGAGCAGTTTCGCATTGACCTCGTAGTTGCGGGCGGTGGAGATCATCTCCACCATTTCCTTCACGGTATCCACGTTGGAGGTTTCGAGAAAACCCTGCCGGACCGTAGGCGATTCGACGGGCATTTCACCCGCGGTGTCGTCGCCGCGCGCGAACGCCGAGCCGGCAGCCTTGCGCAGGGTCTGGGGATTGTCAACGGTGACGATGCGCAGTTTATCAATGGCGGTGCCATCCACGCTTACGCGGCCATTGGCAGATACGGTGACGGTGCCGGGAGGCAGCAGGATATTACCACCTTCGCCCTGGACGGCGCGGCCCTTGGCTGTCCACAAGACTGCCGTCGGCGCCGCGTTCGAAATGCCCGTTGCGTGTATAGACGTTTTCCGCGCCATCGGCGAGGACGAAGAAGCCGTCTCCCTGCAGTGCGACATCGAGGCTATTGCCGGTGGGGTCAAACGAACCTGCCGTAAACTCCGTCCAACGCTGGCTTTTGATAGCGAGCGGGTCGGTCGATGGAGACCTGCCCTGAGCGGCGACCAGATCCTCTGTAAAGAGGCGATCGCGCTTGAAACCCGTGACGCCCGCGTTGGCGAGATTATTCGCGGTCATTTCCTGCCGGAGGATACCCTGCCGCATGGCGATGGCCGAAGTGTAAATGCCTTTAATCATCGATACTTCCTTTTATACAATCAGAATAGTTGCAAGGATGGTGCCACTCGCTATAGCACCTTAACGGCAACGCGAATGCTGGTAGTTAATGCTGAAATATCAGCAGAGTTGAAGTTTTACTGGAAGTTTGGGGCATAAAAAAAGGCGGATTGAGGGTAAACTCTGCCGCCAAGGGGGGATGGGAATGGTCAGGTATGCAGATCGAGCGGTGGACGGCGCAGGGACGCGACGGACACCGGTCAGTCCGGCAGGATCCGCAGCCGGATGCGGGGGAAGATACTCAGGACCTGGACGTTAATCTCGTCGCCCGGAGACACATCGTGTTCCGGCTCGGCGACCAGTGTGTGCCCTTTGAGGGAAATGAGCACTCGATTTGAAGATAATTTGCGACGCACGGTGGCAGCCAGAGTTTCACCGACGCGCAGTTGCATGCGCAATATGGCCAACAGTAGAGACTCCGCGGTTATTGATTGAGATCGAGAATCAGCTTGACTTCGTCCTGCCCCATTTGCAGCTCTTCGGCAATGGCAGAGATGCTGCGGCCTTCGCGGTTCAGTTCGAGGACACGGCGCACGCGACGATCCATGAGGCTTTCCTTCATTTCCTGTTCGCCGTCCAAAACGGGTTCCGGAACGGGATCAGGTTCAGGCGGTGCCACCGGGGCCACCGGCTTGGCCGCGCGGGGCGGCTCGGCGCTGACGGCTTTGTCCAGAGTTTCCAGATCGGTCGCCAGTTCGGTGTGCAGCTTCTTCGCGGCGCGCTCTTTGGCTTTCACGCTCGGCTTGCGTTCCGGCAGTTTGACAGACGGCAGTTTGAGCGTGGGCAGCCTGAAACCGCGCAATTTCAGTTTGGGCAGATGGCGCAGAAGCGCTCCGCCCAGGAGACCGGCAACAAAGACGGCGGCAAGTACTCCAAGCAAGCCGAAGTTCCGCAGCGGGAACGCGGGCAGCTTCCATTGCGGCAGATGCCAGCGCGGAGCTTTGGTGACCGGTGATACGGCTGGAGGCGTAACGCTGGGCGGTTGCGGGATCTGGTCGAGTATCTGACCTGTGAGCTGCTGGTAGATACCGGCTTCTGACAGGGCGCCCTGAGTATCGCCGCGCGAGAGATAATAATAGGCGAGAACGGCGTGAACGCGAGCAGGATCCATCGAGTCGGGGAGCAGCGGCTCGCGTTCGGCAAACTTTGTGGGAATGGGCAGATCGCCGGGGATGTACACCGGCTTGGGATCGGGCTTGTCACTGTCGGTGACACGGGGAGCGAGATCGACGGCAAGACGGAACGAAGCGCCGGGCAACGACATTTCCGACGGCGTCGCGTCGCGGGCGAGGGTGATTTCGAAAAGGACAGAGCCATCGCCTTCGCGGAACGCCTCGAGGCCTTTCACAAGCGAGAGACCGGACGGCAACGGGGGCAGAGTGAAATCTTCGGGAATCTCGACATTCGCAAAGCGCACCTCTACCTTTTGACCGCTTTTCAGCGTAATCCGGCCCTCGGCCGCCGCGGCGAATTCGAAAACGACACGGTCGAAGCGCTTATGCGGGCCGACGCGGACATCAATGAGCCGCGAAGGCGCGGCCGACGCGACGGGCGCCACGGCGGACAGGAGCAGCGCGAACAGTAATGTGGTAAGGAAGGAAGCGCGGGCTATCATAGGTTACACCGTGATGTCGAGATTGGTGTCGTGGTCGGGGGCGGAGGGACTCTGTGGCGAAGGTGGTGGCGTGTTGTCGCCGGGCGTAGCCGCCTCTTCCCCATCCTCATGCTCGTAAGTATCTTCGCCGAACTCGCGGGGTTGGTGGCGCTCGTGGCGCTCCTCGTCGGAAAGTTCGCGGATTTCATAAGCGAAATCACGCGCGGCGGCGCCGTGCCCATGCTCGGCCTGGCGCACACGGTTGACATATTCGGCCGTGCTTAACCGTTCTTGAGTTTCCAGAGGCCGGACCATCTGTCTCCTCCTGCCGAACTGGACGCCGCCTACCGGTTCATCGTCTGGCGGACTGTGCAGCGCAGTTTGAGAATCGCTTTGCTATGGATCTGCGAGACTCGCGACTCGGTGAGCTTGAGGACCTCGCCGATCTCCTTGAACGTCAGTTCTTCATAGTAGTAGAGGGCCAGCACCAGCTTCTCCTGTTCGGGCAGGTCCTTGAGGTTTTGCACGAGCAGGCCATGCAATTCGGCCTCCTCCACCCGTTCGTGACTCTGGTCCGAGGTAGGATCGGCGGCGCTTTCCCCCAGGGTCGCGCCATCGCGTCCCTGACCGGGGAAGGTGTCATCGAGGGAGAGCAGCACGGTGACGTTGACCTCGTCGAGCATGGCCTGATAACCCTCAAGGGAGAGTCCCAGCCGCTCCGCGAGTTCGACGTCGTCCGGCATGCGACCCAATTTCTGAGTCAGCTCCTCCATCGTCCGTTCGAGCTGGCGGGCCTTCTGACGCACGGATCGCGGCACCCAGTCGAGTTCCCGCAGACTGTCGACCATGGCGCCGCGGATGCGGTTCATGGCAAACGTTTCAAACTTAATGCCAAGCGTGGGATTAAAATTGTCGAGCGAGGAAAGCAAGCCCATGACGCCGGCCGAAACGAGATCATCAAGGCGGACACTGCGGGGCAGGCTGCCCAGCATGCGGCTGGCGACGCGGCGCACGAGCGGCAAGTACTGCAACAGCAGTTTCTCGCGGATTTCGGGGCTGCGAGACTGCGTGTATGCTTCCCAACTTGCGCAGGCGGGGTTAATGGCTTTCATGGCTTACCTGGCGCGCTCCACGGCCGGAGCTGGAGGTGGAGGCGATGCGACGGACGCATCGCTATCGGAAGATTGAGTTAATGCGCGGTAGGTGAGGCGGCGCAGCACCAGGTCCAAAACCCCACTACTGATATATAAGACGGCCCAGAGCACGGCGAGGCGGATGGCCAGAGTCGTGTAGGGCATCTCGCGAATCAGTCCGAATGCCGCCACCGCGAGCACGATGATGCGCCGCAGGAGCGTCAAAAGATTGCATAAGGGGGTGGCGGTGTTACGGGCCATAGGTCGATTATCTTACCATGGTCGCCGGGACAGGCATTGCGGGCACGTGCACAGGTTCGCTCAGGGCGATCCAGCGGCGCAGGTGCGCGGGAGTGAAACGTTCGAGTTTGCCGATGAAACCCTGACCGGTACTGATCCAGGCCACCGGCTTTTCCGTCGCCTTGACGACATTCAGCAGATAGCCGTGGCGCAAGGATTCGTCGATGCGCGTGAAACTCAGATGCGACAGGCCCACGTCGCGGAAGCGGCGGCCTTGATGAATGAGATCCTCGTCGCGTACGGCGGCATTCTGCACGAGATGAATCTCGTCGGGATCAAGCTGTTCGAAAAAGGCACGGAGTTGTTCGAGGCGTTCGGTCTCGCCCAGCGAACATCCCGGAGTGTCGATCAGAATGATCTCGCAGCTTGCCAGCCGCGCCAGCGCCTGGGCGCATTGATCGGGTTGAAAAACGACTTCCAGCGGCGCGCCGGCAATTCGGGCAAAGGTTTTAATCTGCTCGATCGCCGCCATGCGATGCGTATCGAGCGACAGCAGCCCGACTTTTCGCTTGGCATAAGCGATCGGGTCGGAAGCCAGTTTCTGGACTAATGTGGTCTTGCCGGCGCCGGGGGAACCCACGAGGGCGATTTTATAACCAGTGCGGCGGCGAACCAGGGACTGCGGCGCGGGCCTGACCACTCGCGTCAGGCGGTTGATCAGGTAGTTCTCCACCGCTTGGGCAGAAACCAGCTCGTCGGCTCCCAACTGGACCAGGGCTTCCTGAGCGAGGTCTGTCGCCCATTGGGAGCTGACTCCCGCCTGTCCAAGGCTTTCCCAAACGCGGGCAAGTTCCCGTGGCATACTCGGCAAGTTATTATAACGCAAATGCTTGCCGATGTCGGTCAGGTCTTCGCGAAGGCGGCGGATTTCGTCATTGAGGAGGGTAATGTCCATACTGGGTCGATCGGCCGTTTCGTGTTCGGCTGGCTGCTTGAATTCCCGCTCGAGAGTGTTCGCAAATTCGGGGCCAACTTGCAGATCCGCTTTAACTTCGTCGGGGAGTGCGGCCGTCACCTCGATCAGCTCACGGCCGAGGAAGTTCATGGCGCCACCGGACTTGACTTTTTCCGAGCGAATGATTAGCGCCTCTTCGCCGAGTGCCTCGCGGACGAGGGCAAGGGCTTCGCGCATCGTGGGGGCGGTGTACTTGTGAGCGTTCATCGTGGATTATCCTTCGAGGGTGACCATACCCATGGGGAAAACTTTGGTAGTCGCCGGCAGTTCGCCGATGGAAAGGACGATCAAATTCGGCATTTCAGGATCAACCATCCGGCGAATAAAGCCGCGCACGCCGGGCGCGGTTACGAGAATTGGCTGGAAGCCACGATTCAGCATTGTCTTGGCCTGGTCGCGCAGTTTGTCGATGAGTTTGCGCATCAGCGGCATGGGGAGGGCGAATTCGCTCCCTTCCTTGGCCGAAGATCGCAGGCCGTCCGCGATCATCTGTTCGAGACGTGGGTCAACCGTTAAAGCCGAAAGCTTGCCGGGCTCGTCCTCATAGCGATGCGCGATGGCGCTGGCGAGCGCGACGCGCACGGCCTCCGTGAGGAATTCCGGATCTTTGGTGACCGGCGCATAGTCGGCGAGGGTTTCGAGAATCGTGACCATGTCGCGGATGGGCAGACCTTCGCGCAGCAGGTTTTGCAACACTTTCTGCACCTGCCCAATACCGAGCTGGCCGGGAATCAGCTCGTCGACGACCGTCTTGTGCGTTTTCTTCACGGCGTCGATGAGTTCCTGCACGGCATCGCGCGACATCAGGCGGTAACCCTCCTTCTTGAGGAGCTTCCGAAAGGTGAGTCACGACCACCGCCGCCGGCTCAATGACCGTGTAACCGGCGCCCTGAGCGTGTTCCTTGGTGGGGCGCGGAATCCACAGTGCGGGCAGATCAAAGCTCGGCTCGCGCGTCGGTACGCCTTCGATCCGCGGCGCGCCCTCGCCCGGCGAAAGCGCGAGCAGCATGCTGGGCCGCAATTCGCTGCGAGCGATCTCGGTGCCGCGAATCTTTATCACGTAGATGTTCGGCGCAAGCTGCGTGTTGTCGCGGATGCGGACGGGAGGAATGACCTGGCCGGTTTGCAGCGCGAACTGCCGGCGCAGACTGGTGATCCGATCCAGCAGATCGCCGCCGGGGCCGCCTTCGACGAGGGGAATCAGACCGTAGCCGATTTCAATTTCGAGTGGGTCAACGAGCACATAGTCTTCGACACGATCGGGTTTGCGCTTGGCCGCAGCGGCCTGCTCCAGATCCTCGGGCGTCGGCTGCGGGTGCTTCTGCGACTGAGCACTGATGCGGGCCAGAAAATACGTTGAACCGGCGAGCACGAGGAACGGAATGGCGGGCATGCCCGGCGTAATGGCAAAGAAAGCCAGCACGCCCGAGGCGATATAAATGGCGCGGGGATATGCCAGAAGCTGCGACGTGATGGCATGGCCAAGGTTCGCTTCGGAAGCGGCGCGGGCGACCGTGATGCCGGCGGCAACGGACGTGATCAGCGCGGGGATTTGCGACACGAGACCGTCGCCGACCGTGAGGACGGTGAAGGTCTGTAACGCCTGAGTAAAGCCCATCTTCATCTGGAACATGCCGACGGCGAAGCCGCCGAAGATGTTGATGGCGACGATCATCAGCCCGGCCACGGCATCGCCGCGGACGAACTTGGAGGCGCCGTCCATCGCGCCGTAGAAATCGGATTCGCGGTGAATCTTCTCGCGGCGGCGGCGGGCCTCCTTTTCGTCAATCAGTCCCTGGTTAAGATCGGCGTCGATGGCCATCTGCTTGCCGGGCATGGCGTCGAGGGTGAACCGCGCGGCGACTTCGGCGATACGGCCCGAACCCTTGGTGATGACCACAAGGTTGATCACCACCAGCACGAGGAAGATGATGATGCCGACGACGTAATTGCCCTTGATGACAAAGCCACCGAACGCCTGCACGACCTCTCCGGCATAGCCCTGGCCAAGAATCTGGCGCGTGGTGGCGACGTTCATCGCCAGACGGAAAAGCGTGGTAACAAGGAGCAAGCCGGGAAAGACCGAGAATTCGAGCGGCTCTTTGACGTACAGCGCGGTGAGCAGAATCGCCAGCGATAATCCGATGGAGAGGGCGAGGCAGATGTCGATGAGAAACGTGGGAATGGGGATGACCATTACCACTACGACTCCGATCAGGGCCAACGCCATCATGACGTCGCTCTGGCCGAGCAGGCTCTTCATGCGGTTGCCGCCGGCGGCGGGATTAACCTTGCTAGTCACTGCACTCATAGGTTATCAGGCCACTCCAAAGAATTTGCGCTTCAGCTTGTACACGTAGGCCAGCACCTCAGCCACGGCTTTGTAGAGTTCCAACGGGATCTCCTGGCCGATTTCGACACTCTTGAACAGCGCGCGGGCCAGCGGCGGGTTCTCAATCACGGGGATGTCGTGCTCACGGGCGATCTGCTTGATCTTTTCCGCCACTTTGCGCGCGCCCTTGGCGACCACGATGGGGCGGAGCCTTTGCTACGATCGTATTTCAGGGCCACGGCCAAGTGGATGGGGTTCGCCAGCACGACGTCGGCCTCGGGCACCTGCTTCATCATGCGGCGGTGGCTGTTCTTGAACATCAGCTCGCGGATCTTGCCCTTGACCTGCGGATCGCCTTCTGATTGCCGGCTTTCCTCCTTGACCTCTTCCTTCGTCATTTTGAGCGACTGTTCGAGCTCATAACGGTTATAGAAGTAGTCGAGGATGCCGATAATCAATACAGAAAGCGAAGCGAGCAGAAACAGTCGTGAGACGATCTTCGCGATTGTGGGGGCGAGGGCTTCGACCGGCATCGCGGCCAGCGCGGCCACCTTGCCGAACTGCCCGGCAATCGTCAGGTAAACAACGCCGCCAACGATCACGATCTTCAGTATGCTCTTGCCCAGTTCGACCAGCGACTGCGTGGAGAACAATCGCTTGAAGCCCGTCAACGGGTTGATGCGCGAGAACTTGGGGGCGGCGACCTTGGGCGTGATTTTGAACCCCACCTGGGCGACGTTAACCGCCACGCCCATCGCCATCAATCCCAGAAACAGCGGCGCCAGCATCAGCGCCATCGCCTTCATTCCCTGCCACATGTAAATGGACATGGAATCCTGGGTGATCTCGACCGTCCCCATGTTGCGAAAGAGCGTGACCATGATATCGCGCAACCCCGCCGTAATCCCCTTCCCGAACCACATCAACAGTAACGCCGCGGCAATCAGCATCATCGCCGAATTGAGTTCATTCGACTTGGTGACGCTGCCCTCTTCGCGCGCTTTCGCCCGGCGCCGCGGAGTGGGTTGTTCGGTCCTGCCGTCATTGGCCGCGGAACTCATGGGGCTTTCAGCAGTTTCAGGAAGCCGGGAAGGCCGCGGGCAAAGGCGCTGTATTCAAAGGTGAAGATCGAAGCCACCACCGTCAGCGTCGTCGCCATCATCAACAGCGTGACCGCCACCTTCAGCGGGAAACCGATGACAAATATGTTGAGTGACGGCGCGATGCGCGTCAGAATGCCGAGGCCGACATCCGTCAGCAGGAGCGTGATCATCAGCGGGGCCGCGAGACGAATGCCGTCGGCGAGTACCTGCCGGGCCATGGAGAGCGTCCACGTGCTGAAACGCGCGTCAATGCTGAAGCTGGCCGACGGGAATCACGCGCAAGCTGTCCGTCACCGCGCGGAGCATCACGTGGTGGCCGTCGAGCGATAGAAATATCAGCATGGCGAGGGTATTGTAGAACTGGGCGACAATGGTGCTTTACTGCTCGGTCGCCGGATCGATGGCTGAGACCACCGAAAAACCCGCCTGAAACCCGATCAACTGCCCCGCGATGTCGACTCCCCAGAAGAGAAACTGTCCCGCGAATCCCAGCAGCACCCCACAGGCCGTCTCGCGCAACGCCAGCAGTGAGAAATCGATCAGTGTGCCGCTGGCGGGGGGCAGCGCCCCCAGCGAAGGCACCAGCAGCAGCGCGATCGCCGCCGCCAAACCGGCTTTCCCCATACTGGGAAAGGCGGAATGACCGAAAATCGGCAGCACCGCAAACGCCGCCGTCAGGCGGATGAAGACGAGGGTAAAGAGTTCGATCCGGGCAATGTCAATGGGCATGGGAGGACGCCATTCAGGCCGCGCCCGCCAGTTGGTCAACCTGTTCCGGCAGAATATTCGCCAGCCGCTCCAGCAGCACGGTATAACTCGATTCGTCCAGTCCCGCGAGGGACAATGCGGTCTCGGGGAGAAGCGGATGGCGGCCGCCGCCGTCACCCACATCCAGCGTCCGCACCAGCGCGTCGGCTACGGCGACCGCCGCCGCCATGCCGGAATCGACCGGCGCGTCTGCCGGGCTGTGATGATAACCGATCGCATCGCGCAGGACCTGCGGCAGATTCCAATGCAGCGAAAGATGGTTGCCGATTTCAGCATGAGTGACGCCCAGCACCTGGATCTTCGGCCTCGCACATCGTCATGTGCTCGCGATCGAAGAGCGTCACCACCTTCACAAAGTCGGCGTGCAGGTAGCGGTCGACGACGACCTTTCCCATATCGTGAATCAGTCCCGCGGTGAAGGCGATCTCCAGATCCACCCGGCGCGTTACCGCGGCGACGGCTTTGGCCGCTGCCGCCACGCCCATGGAATGTCTCCAGAATTCCGCGCGGTTGAAACTGCCGACTCCGCCCTGCCGATCGAACATTTCCGAGACGGCGCCGGAAAGCACCAGCCCGCGCAACTGCGCCGTTCCCAGCACCATCACCGCATGCTGGATGCTGGTGACTTCGCGGCGCATTCCGAAATAGGAGGAATTGACCATTTTCAGGATTCGCGTCGCCAGCGCCACGTCGCGTTCCACGAGGCGCGCCATGTCCTTCATCGAGGCATCCGGGTCCTCACCCATGTCCAGCAAACGAACCGCGACGTCCGGCAGGGTAGGCAATGCGGTGATATTGCGCAGCAGCGTGGCGACGCGTTCACGGTCGCTCATCGCGCCACCTGCGGAATGATCTGAAATATGTAATGGAAGAAATCGGCGAGCTTGCCTGCCATCCACGGAATCGTGATCAGCAGCACGACCCCCGTGACCGCCAGCTTGGGAATGAAGGACAGCGTCATTTCGTTGATCTGCGTCACCGCCTGAAACATCGAGATCAGCACACCGACCACGAGCCCGGCCAAAAGCAGCGGCGCGCTGATGAGCAGCGCGGTCGTCAGCGCCTGGCTGGTTAAATAGAGGGCAAGTTCCTGGGTCATGGCAGTAGGGTTAACGGAAACTCTTTACAAGGGATTCGACAATCAGGTACCAGCCGTCGACCATTACGAACAGGAGTATCTTGAATGGCAGACTGATCATCACCGGCGGCAGCATCATCATACCCATGGCGAGCAGGATGGAAGACACCACCATATCAATGATAAGAAACGGCAGGTAGAGGACGAAACCGATCTGAAAGGCGATGCGCAGTTCACTGATCACGAAGGCCGGGACCAGCACGCCCAATCCCAACTCGGCAACGTTGTCCGGGCGCGGCTGACCGGACAGACTCGACGAACAGCGCCAGGTCACGCTCACGCACCTGGCGCAGCATAAAGTCTTTGAACGGTTGGGCCGCATTGGTAAAGGCCGTCTTCTGGTCAATGGTCTTCGCCATGTAGGGCTTGAGGGCGGTGTCGTTCACCACGTTCAGCGTCGGCTGCATGACGAAGAAGGTGAGGATCAGCGCGAGACCGACGACGAGTTGCGCGGGCGGCACCTGGTTGGTGCCCATCGCCTGGCGCAGGAAGTGCAAAACGATGATGATGCGGGTGAAGCTCGTCATCATCAGCACGAGCGCCGGAGCCAGCGCCATCAGCGTCATCAGTCCGACGATCTGCAGCGTAGGGACCACGTCGCCGGGATCTCCGCCGCCCTGGGATACTTGCAGCGATATCTTCGGCAGCGTTTGCGCCGCCGCCGCATGCGCATATAGCACGAAAGCGAGTAATCCCGTCCCCATCCTCGTTAGCGTCTTCATCGGTTCTCCGCCTTGCGCAGCAAATCGTGGAAACTCGATACGGCCTTTTTCTTCTTCGACAGCGCCTGCGTCACCTTCTCGCGTTCCGCGGGATCGGAGATTTCCATCAGTGTCGTCAGTGACTTTTCGGTGGCGCCCACCAGCAGGACGTGTGTCCCCACTTCCAACACATAGATTTGGCGCTTGGGACCGAGCACGCGAATCCCCAGCAATCGCCACCCCTCCGCGGCGCCGTCGCCCTGGGCAGGCGCGAGGTTAAAACGGCGGAAGAGCCAGGCCAGGGCGAAGATCACCCCCAGCACGGCCGTCAGCGCGGCGATCGTTTTCAGGAGTTGCAGCGCCATCAGTTGTTCCGGGACCGGCCGGGCTCGGACGGCGCGACCAGTTCGGTCACGCGGACCGCGAAGTTCTCATCCACCACCACGACCTCGCCCTTGGCGAAGATCCGCCCGTTGACGAAGAGATCCACCGGTTCGCCCGAGAGTTTGTCGAGTTCCACGACGGAACCGGGCGCCAGGCGAATGATATCGCGGATCAGCATTGTCGTGCGGCCAAGTTCGATGGAGATCGGCAACTCGATATCGAGCACCAGGCCCATTTCGCGGGCGGCGTCAGCCTCCTCCACGTCTACCGGGCCGTCGTTATCGGGTTGCTCGAGATGCGTTTCCACGTCGGGATAGCAAGCTGTGCAGAAATCGGACGAAACCAGGCGCACGATGGTAACAGGCGCGTCAAGACCGAGGACGTGCTGCGTGATGACCCACGGGGTGCCCACGAAATCCGAGGGCCCGAAGTCCACCAGGCTGATCTTGATTTCTTCGAAGGAAACGCGATGGCCGATTTCCTTGCTCAGGTCCGCCGAGAACGCCGCCATGACCTCTTTGAACAGGTCGCGCAGCGGTTCGAGGTGCTCTTCGTACGGAGAAGGGAGCCTTGCCGTCGCCGGTCAGCAGCATATCGGCAAGTGTCGCGCCGGACGGTTTGCTGATGGCGAAGATGACGCGGCCCGGGCCGCCGTCGGTGGCGGTGAGGGTCGCGGCCACGACTTCACCGGGCAGCGATGATTTGAAATCCTTGTAATCGAGCGCTTCCGGGCCAACTGCGCGAACCGGCACCGGGCGCTCGAGGAAGCTCGACAACGACTGCTCGAAGAATGCTCCGGAATTTCTCTTCCATCGCTTGCAGCTTTTGATCCATCGCACGGTTGAAGAGGACGTTAGCCAAGGTTCAGTTCCTCCATATCGGTAACACGGCGCACGATTCGCACCGCTTTCTTGGATTTACTCAGGCCGGGTTCGCCCCAGAATTTGACTTTCCCGTGAATCCATACTTTGAGACTTTCATCGCGGCGTTCGTCAAGCCGGATCACGTCGCCCACTCGCAACTGCGAAAGGTCGTTCATGGCGAGCCGGGTCGTGCCGAGCTGCGCGATCACCGGGAGCTGCGTCAGGCGGATGCGCGACTGCAGCAAGTCACGCTCGCGCCGCGACAGCTTCTTCGTGGCGACGTTTGACCAGCCGGTGGAAAGGTTCTGGATCAGCGGATCGAGGACGAAATAGGGGAAGCAAAGGTTCATCGGGAAGGTCATGTCGCGAATGATGATCTCGAAGGATATCACCGCGGCAGTCTCGCTCGCGGGCGCAATCTGCACGAACTGCGGATTCGATTCGAACGACTCGATGTAGAGGTTCAGCCGGTAGACGTGCCGCCAGGCTTCCGTGAGAATCGACAACGCCGATTCGACCATCTTGCGCAGAATATTCTGCTCGATAATCGTCAGTTCGCGAATGCCGCCGACGCGGCTGCCGCTGCCGCCCAGCAGGCGGTCGACGACGGTGAGCGCGAACTGCGGCGAGATTTCCATGATCGCCGACCCCTTCGAGGTTCTTGGAGGCGACGATATAGATGCAGGAAGGCACGGACAGCGACAGCATGTATTCGGAATAGGTGGCCTGGTCGATGGACAGTAGATTGATGTCGACCAGGGTCCGCAGCATGCTCGAGAGGTAGGTGCCGAAGGAGCGCGAAAAGGAGTCGTGGATCGTGCGCAGCGCGCGCAGTTGATCCTTGGAGATGCGGTCGGGGTGCTTGAAATCGTAGAGATGGATCGGCCGTTCCTTCGTCTCGATGACGGGCTCGAAGGTCTGCGCGGCGGACACGCTTTTCAGCAGCGCGTCGATCTCTTCCTGGGTAAGTATCTTGCTCATGGGTTTACTGCAGTACGTAGCCGCTGAAGACGACGCTGCGCACCGGCGCGCCGTGCAGCCGCTTGTTGACCGCCTCCTTGATTTCCAGCTTCAAACTGTCCCGCCGGCCCGGATCGGCCAGTTCGTCGAGGTGTTTGGCCGACAGCAACGTGATCAGGGTGTCGCGGATCACGGCGGCGTTCTTGTCCATGATTGCCTTGGACTCTTCACCCGCCGGCATCTGCAATCCCATCGTGACGGAGAGGTAGCGGCGGCCGCCGGTCTCGGCGGGATTGATCACGATCTCATCGAGCATCATCACTTCCGAGTCGTCAGATTCCTCCGCTTCCTCGGCCTTCGCCTCGGATTTGGCGCTGGCGACCGTGGTCTCTGCCGCGAGCGGTCCGCCGCTGAAGAGCAGGGTCTTCTGCAGGAAGTACGAACCCACCACCTGCGCCAGAATGACGGCGGCAACAATGGCGAATTTGGGGATCGCGAATTTCTTCTTAGCGGGCGCGGCAACCTCGGGAGCGGCAGGCGGCGCGTCCTGATCCGGTGGTCTGCTCAACGAAAGGTCCTCCGAAAATACTGGGAAAGTGGACCCGCGTAACGCGTCTAAAAAGACGACGGGACCGGGACCGCGACAAAATCAGCCGCCGCGCGATGGGAGCGCGGATTCCGATAGTTTTGTGTGAAGGCAGCGGAGCGAAAGGGGCAAGCGGAGGACGGGAGGCGGAGGCGCGCGGACGGGGACGGAAGCGGGATGCCGGGCGGGGCCGCCGGGAGGCGGCCCCGCCCTTATCAAGGCGTTTACCGCTTAAGCTGCGTCACTTCGTTCAGCAGCGAGTCCGCGACGCTGATCACCCTCGAGCTGGCCTGGAAGCCGCGCTGCGCGATAATCATGTCGGTGAACTGTTCGGCAAGATCGACCGTCGACAGTTCGAGATAACCGGAGTAAATCTGGTTGACGTTGCCGGCCTCAAGGCCGATCATCGCGTCACCCGAGTTGACGGTTCCGCGGA
The DNA here is from genome assembly GCA_963735175.1 of uncultured bacterium. GTDB lineage: Bacteria > Electryoneota > RPQS01 > RPQS01 > RPQS01 > CAVTJX01. The sequence goes on from CAVTJX010000016.1 coordinate 606,811, forward strand.
AGATGTTCTCGCCGGCGACCTGCAAGCCGGAGGGGTTGGCGAATCGGGCGAGGGCGATCTGTCCCAGGGCGCGGGTCACGCCATTGGAATAGCTGCCCGTAATCTTTCCCGTGCCGTCCACCGTGAAGTCGTTCAGAACGCCCATGCCGTGCCCGTTCTGGCTGACGGCGACGGTAGTGCTGGGCGAGGCAAACTGCGTAATGCCATCAAAGGTGCCGACGGTGCCGCCGTTCAAATCGATGACCATGCCCTGTGCCTGAGGCGGCGTAAAGGACAGCGGTCCGCCTTCGAAGGCCAACAGACTGCCGTCGGTATTGAAGCGCACCGTGCCGGAGTTGCCGGACAGACGGTCATTGATCGAGTCGATGCCGCCATCGTCAACGGTAACTTCCCAGTCCCACACGTTACCCTGAGCGACGTCCTGGGTAAAGGTCATTTCCACCTTGTGCTTTTCGCCGCGACTGTCATACACGTAAACCGAGGAGGAGTGCGTACCGGTGCTCCCGGCTTCCGTATTCACAAAGGTGGGTAACACCATCGCCGAGGCTGTCAAGCCGCCGTCGGTGAAACTGAGCGCGATGGAGGTCGTGCTGGTGCCCGCCTGGTTATCCCGCAGGATCAACTTTCCGGAGGCGTCAATGCCGAGGGTCGAACCGTCGGTTGCGGCGCTGTCAAATCCCGTGACCGAGTTAATGCGGTTGATCATGGCGCCAAGGGTCGTGCCGTCATTGGTCGCGCCATAGGTGAAATTCACGCTGACCGCCGCGCCGGTGCGATCGGTGCCGGTGACGGTGATCACGTCTCCATCATCCAACGGCGCCGTTACCTGATCGAGGTCGTTGATCAGAAGTGGTCGCCGACGCGGGATTGCTGCCGTGGGTAAAGGCGATGGAAGCCGTATAGGTACGGGGCTTGGAGGCATTCGCGTCGAGATTCACGTAACTCTTGATCTCCGATGTCGCGCGAGCCGGATCCTGCTCACTGAAGGGCAGGCGCAGCGACTCCACGGAAGACGAACTGATGATCACGCCATTCTTGTCGGCCAAACGGCCCAACACGTGGTAGCGGCCACCGGGCGCCAGCAGCGAGCCGTCGGCGTCAACCTGGAAATTCCCCGAGCGGGTGTAAAACTGGGTGCTGCGCGTCACCCACGACAAACATGCCATCACCCTGAATGGCGAAGTCCATACGGTTGCCGGTGTTTTCGAAGTTACCCTGCTTGATAAACGCGGTCGATGGATGACACGCGCATACCGAGTCCGACTTCGATTCCGTTGCGGCCGCCGCGCGTATCCGACGGCGCATCCGCGCCCTGCATCAACTGGGAGAAACCGGTGGCAAAAGACACGCGGCTGCTCTTGAAGCCGATGGTGTTGACGTTGGCGATGTTGTCGCCGATGACGTCCATGCGGGTCTGGTGATTAGTCAGTCCCGTCACTGCGCTGAACAGAAGATCGCATCATAGTAGTTGTTCCTCCGCGGGCTTCAGTCGATCCACCCGCATTGGGCCTCCTACACGAGGACCGGCCCGGTTAAACGATTACGGCGCTATCGATTTGTGTGAACACATTGCCGTTCTTTGTGGCGCCATCCACCGCGGTGACCACGGTGCGGTTGGCGACACTGACGATGAAAGCAAGATTGTCGACCATCACCAGCGAATCACGGGCGCCCTTTTGGGCGGCCTGCTGGACGCCGGCTTGCAGCCGCTCCATCTGCGGCGGTGTCAATTGAATCTGCCGCGACAGCAGACGCGACTGCGCATGATGAGAAAAGGTGAGGCTCTGGCCGCGTTCGAAGCTGGCTGTCGAGCACTTGACCAAATCCGGAATCCTTCCCGGCGGCCGCGCCGGTAGACGCGGGCTGCCGCGCCGGCTCGATGCCGGACGTTCCGGGAAGCGGCGGCAGACGACGCACGGCGTCAATCATGGCTCAGGCTCCTCCATCAGATTCGGACTCACGAATCAGGGTCACCATGCCCAACTGGACGGTGATACCGTTGACGACCAGCACCGGCGATCCGTCCACGTAGCGCAGTTCGCTGACGCGGCCTTCAACGTACGGATTGGCGCCAACGCTTGCGCCGTCGGGATCCTTCGCGATCACATTAAAGGTGTAGTCGCCCTCGGGAACGCGGGCTGCCGTTGTCGGATTTGCAATCCCAGGTAAGCTGCTGCTCGCCTGCGGCTTGGGCGGTGCCCACGGAAAGCGTGCGCACCAGGACGCCGTCGCTCGTCGCGAATTTCGACCTTGATGTCCGTGGCGGCGGCGTCAAGCGTGTAGGCCATGGATTCGTCGCCGGTCGACGCTCACGGTGACAAGATCGGTGTCGGCGCGTACGGTTTTGCCGATCAGGGTCGCGGCCATGGTGTTGCTGAACGTCTGCGCCAGCAGCAGATCCGTCTGCGAGGCTCTGATCCATGGTCGTGCCTTGCCTTTGCAGTTCCTGCAAGGAGCTGAACTGGGCAAGTTGCGCGGCGAAATCCTGACCATCCATCGGATTCATCGGATCCTGTGCGCGAAGCTGAGCGGTCAGCATCTGCAGAAAGTCCGTTTGATCCATCGCATCCGCACGCGAACTGATGCGGTCCGAGGGCGGCGTCAGCGGTGTCGGGGTGGTTGATGTGACGGAATCCACAGGCATGGGTTTATCCCAGGTCAAACAGTTTTAGAAACGAGGCGGATGGCTTATGGCTGTTCAGGTACTGGTAGAGGGCATAGGTGGACTTGCCCACACTCACCGGCGATTTGCAGAGGCGACAGGTCAACTGATATTCGGCCCGGCCATGGGGGGTACGACCTCCATGGGAGGTTTCAAAATCCCGCGAGCCACAGGTGCAGATCGGGGCCGAGGTTAAGTTTAGGGTTTTCGTGGCCATTGCATTAACAGATCGGGCAAATTACGCGCCAAGTGCAAGCGGCGACTTAATCTTTTTTCCAGCCTTACTTTAACTTTCGGATGTGAGCGGTTTTTCCAGGGCAAGAATTGCCTCAGGCTACCCATTCGCGTTCGGCCAAGGGCGACCGCCGGACCGAAATCTCCACTGCCGGCTTCTCGGCAGAACGGTCATCTTCCCCGCCGGCTGCCGCCGTGCTGTCCTGCTCAGCCTGGCGATGACGTTGGGCCAGATTGCGCGGCTCGTGCTGCATTTCGGGCGCACTGGATTCGCCCCGCACGTGTACGTCGAAACGCTCAATCCGTAATCCAACGTCAGTGATCATCCGTTCCATGACGCCTCGACCTTCGTTCAGAAGCCTGGGCCACATCGGAACGGCTGGAGCTGATTTCTACGGAAACGTCAGCGTGATGCGTAACGATTCGGAAATTGAGCACGCCCAATTCGTCGTGCCGCCATTGGAAGGCAGCCTCGCCCTCGCCCGGGCGAGACATTCGCGCCGAGTTAATGGCTTTGGCGGCAAGACTCTGCAATTCACGGATTTGCTCGGGAGAGTAGCGCGGGCGCAGCGGCGCCGATTCCGCCGTCGGGAGCTGCGATTCATGCGCGGGAGCCGTTTCCACGCTCACCGCGCTTGCCGCGGAATCGGACCGCGTTTCGGCCGAAGCAGCTTTTTCCGGCACCGTCGCTTTGTGCGCTTCAGCAACGGGCGCTTTCTGCGGGGGCGGATCGCCGAGCTTCACCTGCGAAGCGAGATCGACCGGATGCGCTTTCGTTTCGGCAACCGGCGTGACGGCCTTCTTCAACGGAGACTCAGGCAGTGGCAACGCGAATTCGGATACTGACGCCAGTTTGTGCATTCCCGGCTTGGATCCAACCGGCTCTGCCGCTGGACTCTGGACCTTACTATTGGCGCCGGGGCGCGGCTTGGAATTCGTCTGTGCATCCGCTTTCACCGGCTCGGCGGTGGCGACAATCACAGGCTCCAGCGACTTTTCAGCGGCCGGGATGGGTGTCGCAGTCATCGGTTGCACAGGAGCAGGTTGCGGCGAAACATTCAAGCCCCAGAAGGAACGTGTGACCAGCGGTGGCTGCTGATGGATTGGGGGATTGTCTGCCAGTGGAGCTTTGACCGGCGGTGCAGACTGGTCTGTCATCGCCGGTTTTTCTACCGGCGAGGGCAGTTCTGTGCGAAACGATTTGACATCGGGCACTTGACGGTCCACCGGCGCGGACTTGTCCGTGCGGAGCAATTTGGCGTCAGGCATGTGACGGTCCACCAGCGCGACTCGTTCGATGGGAGCAGTATGATCGGCGGCTGCCGGTTTGACTGCCGGCGACTGCCTATCGGCGCGCGCCGGGGTCTCTACCGCCGTGAAACTGGCTGCTCGCGCGGTGTTAACCGCCGTCCGTGCATCCATCGGCGCCGGCTTTTTGTCCGCCGCCGGCCGATCGCTTCGTGGCGCGCTTGCCGTTGCCGGTGCGCTTGCGACTGCTGTCGCTCCCCTGTGAATAAATTCCGCTTGCGGCATACGGGAATCCGCCCCGCCGAGCCGATCGGTGCGTAGCGCTGCAAGCGGTTGAATCTGATTTGTCCCGGACGACTGCGGCACGAGCTTGCCCGCAGTTGGTGCCGAAGTATCTACGGTGGCGGTCCGGGTCGTAGGGCGAACCGGTTTCTGAGCGATCGGTTCCGCGCCCACCGTTGCGTGCCGCGGATTGTCTGCCGCTCGCGCTAACGGGGCTGGATCGCGCTGGAAATTCAGAGCAATCTCCGACTGCCGCTGTTTGGACGGCGTCGGCCGCTCGGCGCCGGAGGTAACCACCGGTTGCGGAAAGCGGCTGAATGGGCTTTACCTGCGCGGTGGGCTGCACGTTGTGTTGGCGTGTCACCGACCGACGCGATTCCGTGACGTTCGCTTTCAGAGGCACAGAAGGTGACGGCACGGGTGCGGCAAGCGTGATGCCGGCGGTGGTGACTTCCGCAACCGTGTTCACGCCGGATTTGCGACGTTCAACCGGTTTTTGAGTCGGCGCTTCGGCGGTGGCAGGCTCCGCGGGCAGGCGTTTTGGTTTTGCACTCTTCAACCACGGTGCGGTGACGGCCGGCGTTTGCGGCGCGATTGTGGCCCGAGGCGACGACGGAGCGGTGACGTTCTTCACCGTCTCCTGCAGCACGCTGAAGAAGCTCGCGGCGCGCGCCGGAAGCTGGGTAACGCCGCGAAACATTGCCTTGACGGCGCGCGTGGCAAAGGCCGGCAGCAGTTTGGGCGCTTTCACTATTTCCTTTCCGCCTGCATGGTGGCGGTGCTCATGCGCAAGGCGACCTGGGCAGCCTGATCGGGCGGCAGCGCCGCCAGCATCCTGCCGGCGGTACGGTCCTTCATGCGCATGACGAGGGCTACGATTTGATCGGTGGTTAGCTGCGCCGCGATCGCGGCGGCGGCATCGGGCTTCATTGCCTCGATGGCTTTGGCAAGCTTGGTCATCTCGGCCGCGCTGTTGGCATCCGTCACCATCGGCGGCTCAGCGAACTCCTCGTCGCTCCCGGCGGGAGCCTCGGCGTCTGTTTCCGTGATACCCGGATCGGCGGAAGCCGTTTCCGGTTCCGGAGCGGTGGCGGCGGGTAACGAATCCGGAATCTGCGCGAGCGCGGGCAGGGAATCCGGGGGCATAGCCGCGCTGTCGACACGAGCCGGTTCTGCGGACTGGGCGTCGCCGAGTGCCGCGACACGCAGCGAGTCCACACTGAGCGAATCCGCTCCCGTCCCGGCCATCCCGACGCGCGCGCCCAGTTTGGGTTGCGTCGTGCTCAGGAAGAAGTACACGCCGACGTTGATGACCACAAACGCGCCGATGTAAATACCGGCGGTCATCAACAGTTTCTTATTCAAATTCAGTTTCAGCTTCATTCGCTGCTCGCTCGTTTTCGGGATCCAACCTCGTCGAGGATGCGGCCTTCGTCCCGCAGACTCTCGACCGTCCAATCACGGAAATGCGTTTCCCGCAGTTTCTCCAGCGCTTGTGTATCGCGCCGCGCCGCGACGTAGCGGCCCCGCGCGCCTTCGACGGCTTCCGACTGCGCTTCGACGCGGCCCGCTTGAAATTCGATGACCCGGCCAATCCGCTGGAGATAACGGCAATTTGTATGTTGCGCCCAGGCGGCGAAGGGTTCACTCACGCTGGCCTGCATCTCGGCGAGCTGCAGTTCCTTCTCGCCCGTAAAAAGTTCCAATTTCTCCCGCTCGGCGACCAACCGCTGCTGTTCGCGGCCAAACTCCGCCAGCTTGATTTTTTCCCGCGCCGCGCGGATGTCAAGCACCCGCTGCAGGCGGAAAGCGAACTTCTTCATGCCTTGCCCGCCACCTCTTTCAGCGCCTGGCTCGTGGCGCCGAAGGACGAGGTTTCATCCATCCGCTGTCTGAGAAAACCGTGAATCGCGGGCATGCGCTCGATGGCTCTGTCGACTTCCGGCCGCGTACCCCGCGCGTAAGCTCCGATCGAAATCAAATCTTCCGCGTCGGTATACGCCGCAAGCCATTCCTTGACGGCCGCCGCCGCGTCATATTGGCCACGCTCGGTGACGTCAGGCATCACCCGGCTGATGCTGGAAAGCACGTCGATCGCCGGATAGTGGTTGCGCGCGGCAATCTTTCGCGACAATACAATGTGGCCGTCGAGAATGCTGCGCACCGCGTCGGCCACGGGTTCCGTTTGATCGTCGCCGTCCACCAGCACCGTGTAAAGGGCGGTGATGCTGCCGCGTTCGGCATTGCCCGCGCGTTCGAGAATTCGGGGGAGTGTGGCAAACACCGAGGGCGGGTAGCCACGCGTGGCGGGCGGTTCGCCGAGGGACAATCCCACCTCGCGCAGAGCGTGGCACATGCGCGTGACGCTGTCCAAAAGCAGCAGGACGCGCAGACCCTGGTCGCGGAAATACTCGGCGATGGTCGTGGCTGCCAGGGTGCCTTTAATACGGAGCAGCGGCCAGCGGTCGGACGTCTCGGTGACCACGACCGCTTTGCGCAGACCTTCGGGACCGAGCGATTGCTCGATGAAGTCGCGCACCTCGCGACCGCGTTCGCCAATCAGTCCAACCACCACCACATCCGCTTCGGTGAACTTGGCCATCATTCCGAGCAAGACGCTCTTCCCCACTCCACTTCCGGCAAAAATGCCGACGCGCTGGCCTTCGCCCAGCGTCATCAGGCCGTCGATGGCACGGATACCAACCGACAGTGGCTTGGTAACGCGCTTGCGTCTTAAAGGATGCGGCGCGGCGGCGTGCAACGGGCGAAATTCCGTAGGAATGATCGGACCCTTGTCGTCGAGCGGTTCCCCCAGAGCGTTAATAACGCGTCCGAGCAGCGCCTGCGAGCAGCCGACGGAAAGTGGGCGGCCCAGGGCGCGCACTTCGGCGCCGGGCGTCAGCCCGTCGAGTTCGTCGAGGGCCATCAGCAGCGTCGTGGATCCGTTGAATCCTACGACCTCCGCAAGGCGCAATCGTCCGCCGATACTGACGGCGCAAAGCTCGCCCAGGGTGACGCGCGGCCCCTGCGATTCAATCACCAGCCCGCGCACCCGCTGAACACGGCCCAAGGTGCGATAGGGCGAAGCGTTCGTAAGCTTGTCCATGGATGTCTGCAGCAGCGATGTCATCGCGGCTCGCCTACGGCGTCGGACGCATGACTGCCGATCTCAGCCCAGAGGGTTTCAAGCTGACTCGAGATTCGGGCGTCAAGCGTCCCGTTTTCCGTCTCGATCAGACAGCCGCCCCGCTCGACATCCCCATCGCTGCGCAATCTCGAATTGAACACTCGCGCCCAGCGACGCTTTTAAGTCGCCCTCTAAGGCACGCAGATGCGGGAAATCGGTGGGATGGACACGTAACCGGATCCGGTCGCAGTCGAGCACCTGCGCGAGCGCGCCACGCACTACGCCGGCGACACTTTCAGGTTGGAGATCGAGTTCCCGGCCGAGGATGCGGCGCGCCAGCAGGAATGCCATTTCCACGCTGCTGTGCTCACAACGGTCTGCGACCTCCAGTTTTTCAGCCTGCAAGAGGCGGGCGTGCTGCGCCAGGAGATCGATGGAGTTCTGCAATTCAGCGCCCGCTTCCGCTACGTCCCTGTGCCAACCCTGCCTGGAACTGCTGCTTGCGCGTCCTGCTGATGCAGGCACTCGAGCCGCGCCCGCTCGGCGCTGACGGCCTCGGCGATGCGCCCGTGCAACTCCTGCTCACTCGGCTGCGGCACCTCGGCACGTTCCTCGTCGGTTGCGATCATACTGCGGAAGTAGTTGACCGGGCGGCGCTCGAACGGCTTAAAGCTCGCCGGAGGCAGCGCTTCGGCCTGCGCGGCGGGAATAATGCGGCGCTTGGAACTCATGGTTTATTCCACCATCTCTTCTGCCTTGGAGCCACCCACGATAACCACCTGGCCCGCTTCTTCGAGGTTGCGGATGGCGTCGACGATGCGCTGTTGCGCGTCTTCCACGTCCTTGAGACGGACTGGGCCCATGTAGTCGATTTCTTCCTGGATCATCTGCGCGGCGCGCTGTGAAAGGTTGGCAAAAACGCGCTTCTTGACGTCGGGGCTGACGTGCTTCATCGCCAGCGCCAGTTCCTTGTTGTCCACGTCCTTCAGCACGCGCTGAATCGAGCGGTCGTCAAGGTTGACCATATCTTCGAATACGAACATGAGGTTCTTGATCGCCGTCGCCAACTCGGGGGCTTGCTCGTTGATCTTGGCGAGGATCGAGCGTTCCGCCGACTGGCCGATCATGTTCATGATTTCCGCCGCCGCCTTCACGCCGCCCAGCTTGCTTGCCGACTGCGAAAAGTCGATGCGTGATTCGAGCACGGCTTCGACGCTGGCGATGGTTTCCGGCGCGACGCGTTCCATATTGGCGTAGCGGAGCATCACGTCGGCCTGCAATTCCGGCGGCAGATCGCCGAGAATGGCCGCGCCCTGGGTCGGGCTGAGCTGCGTGAGCACGAACGCAATGGTCTGCGGGTGTTCCTTCTGAATGAACGCCAGCAACTGGTTCGCGTCCACGTTTTTCAAAACGTTAAAGCCCTTGACCTTCATCATGCGTTCAATGCGCCGCAGAATCTCAACCGCCTTGTCGTCCCCCAGCGAGCGCTTGAGAACTTCCTCGGCATAGGATAAGCCGCCCACGGCGACGAAGTCCTGGGCTTTCATCATCTGATAGAATTCGTCAATCACGTCATGGACGGTATCGGAATCCACATTGCGCAGTGAGACGAGTTCGCGAGTGATTTCCTCGATCTCGTCTTCCTGCAAACTTTTATAGATTGCCGCCGAGGCCTCGGCGCCCACGGAAATCATAAGCACCGCCGCCTTCTGCATGGCGGTCAGTCGTCTACCGGACGAGCTTTTCGGGGGATTCATCGAGAATCCAGCCTCTCAATATTTGGGTAGCGTTATCGGGTTTCTGCACGATGTATTCGGTCGTCCGCTTCAGGAGTTCCTGGTGTTTCAGCGTCTCTACGCTCGGCGAGGTGTCATCGAGCACCACTGTTTGCTGATTCTGGCGGAGGATAACACGCGGACCGTTCTGGCCGCCGTCATTCTGCTGCGCGATGGCGCCGCGCAGGAGGGCGGCATTCTGGGCCGCGCCGGCCGCTAATGCCTCGGGGGTGTTGGGAAGCGGTTGGCTGCCGGCCAGCAGGAACTGCGCCTTGCCCGCGGCCAGTTCATTGGATTCGGATGCGGCGATCGCCGGCATGGCCGGGACGCTCTTCGTCATGCGCTGAATCAGCGAGCGCAGCAGGAGAAAAAGACCGATAATGGCGATGCCCAGCACCACCTTTTCGAGGATCTTCGTCCACGGCAGCGCTTCCGGCTTCGACGCGACCAGGGATTCGTCCTGCGCGAAGGGGAAGGAAATCACCGTCAATTCGTCCGCACGTTTCTTGTCGAGGCCGATGGCTGAGGCGATGAGCGAACGGAATTTCTCGATTTCCTGCGACGTGCGTTCCACGTAGACGCGCTGTTCGGCGCCGTCCGCTCCCTTTTCCAGTCTTATAATTGCCGTCGATCAGCACGGAAGCCGAAATTCGCTCGATGTTGCCGACTTCGGGCTGCTGTTTTTCGATGGTATGCGGCACCTGGTAATTGGTGACGGTGCGTTCGCTGTTACCGCCGGCCAGATCCTCGCCGCCGCTGCTTTCCTGGCGTTCTTCGCTGAGCGTGGCGGCGCGATCGGCGCTGTAATCCTCAACGGTGCGCTCGATGCGGTTCCAGTTGAGCTTGGCCGTCACTTTTACCTGCGCGCGGCCCGCGCCGAGGGTGTTTTCCAAAAGGCCCAGCGCCTTCTGCTCGAGATCTGTTTCGACGCTGCGTTGCACTTCCAGTTGCGTCGAGGATAGTCCGGCCATATCGTTACGCGCGGCGCGGCCCGTAAGCATCGTACCGCGGGAATCGACCATGGTGATGTTTTCGACGGCGAGCCCTTCCACCGAATAGGCCGTCATGTACGTGATCCCCTGGACCTGCTGCGCTGTGAGCACCGCCCCGGGTTTGAGCTGCAGCACGATTGAGGCTGTGGCCGGCTTCTGATCTTCGCGGAAGAGCCGCGCGCCCGGTACCACGAGGTGAACGCGCGCGCTTTCCACGGCGTCGAGTTCGGAAATGCTGCGCGCCAACTCGCCTTCCAGCGCGCGATGATAGTTCATCTGCTGCACAAAATCGGTCATGCCCAGCATCGGCTTGTCGAACAGTTCGTAGCCGATCTCTCCCGAGCGCGGCAGTCCGGCGCCGGCGAAGTCGAGGCGGAGTTCCGCCACTTGCTCTTGCGGCACTTTGATCGCACCGCCGTCCGCGCCGACCTCGAAGGGGATCTTCCGCTCGCGCAGCTTATCGAGAATCTGCGCGGCATCCTTGCCGTTCAGGCCGGAATAGAGCGTGGTATAGACCGGGCGCGTCGTGTAATTGACGGTGCCGGCAGCAATCGCGATCACCAGCCCAAGAACCAAAACGAGCCCGGCGCGCTGCCCAAGAGTGAGCCGCTGCCAGAGATCGAGGAGGGGTCGCAAGAGATTTGCCATAGGAATCCGCTGTAATAGGAAAGAAGAGATTCACGCCCTACTCCCCCGGAAACGGGGGACATGGGCTTAGACCGGCGTGCGCATCAGCTCCTTGTAACCGTCGAGTGCCTTGTTGCGCAGCTCGAGCAATAACGAAAGCGAGATCCCGGCTTCTTCGGCCGCAGCCATCACCTCATGCACGTCCTTGATTTCGCCGGTGGCGAACTTCATCGCCTTGTCGTCGGCAGTCACCTGCATTTCGTTCACATCGGAAATGAACTGCTTCAGGGTTTCACCGAAGCCGTTCGCGCCGTTCGGCTTGGCAGGCTCGGGCGTTGTGGTTAACGGTGTGAAGCCGGGAATCGGGGGAAGACGGTCGATCATGATCAGACCCTCAGGTCGATATGTTTGCCCAGTTCGGGCTCGGGGCCATTATCAACAAACGCGGCTTCAGCCATCCAGCGTTTTTGTTCCAGAAGTTGGCGCAGGCGTTCCTGCGGTGAAAGATCCGCCGCGTCGCCGACCGCGGAAGCAGTGTCCCCGACGGGCTTCGGCGATGCCGCGGGCTTGCGCGGAGCGGAACTCGGTTGTGTGGGGTTGGGGCCATAGCCTTCGATGCGCATCGCTTAGAGCTCCAACGCTTTCTTCATCATGCCCTTGGTGGCGTTAAACGCGGTCACGTTGGCTTCAAACGCCCGCGACGCGCTGATGAGTTCCGTCATCTCCTGGACAATATCCACATTGGGCATGCGAACGATGCCGTTGGCGTCGGCGTCGGGATGGCCCGGATCGTAGACTTCGCGAAAGGGAGAAGGATCGGCGCCGATGGTGGCTTTGACGCCTGTCGCCATGCGGAGATCGGGTTCGGAAATCTTACCCCGCAGATGATTGGGATTACTGCGGGCAAGGTCGTTGTGTGCGGTTTGTGTGGCGTCGAGTGCGAGGTCAAACTGCCGCTCACTGGCGAGCGACGTTTGCTGACGGCGGTAGGGACCGCCCGCGGCAGTGTGAGTTGTCTCGGCGTTGGCAATGTTCTCGGCGATAGCGTTCATACGCTTGCGTTGGGCGGTGAGCCCCGAGGCGCTGGTGTCCATGCCGGCAAAGAGCGGTGAAATGTCCATCGATGAGTCCTGTCGCTTTTCTGGCACAAGGCATAAACACAATTATCGTGCCTTTACCCATTGGACTTTAATTTCGCGCCGATAATCTATAGTAAGTGCTTATAATACAGTACTCGATTGTCCGGTGGCGCAAAGTCCAACCTGACAGATTCGGTAAAATAATTCCGGGGGCAGGGGTAGAACTTTTCCGGAATTGCCACTCTAACATGTTAGGCGGGATGCTATAAACTGCCGCGGCAATCCGGCCATGTCACCGTGATTCGGCAGGCTTTCACGTGAGGTTGGGAGGTTTGCCGCGGCAGGGTTCATCCGGTCATGCCTCCCCAGATCTTGCGGAGGCCGGTCGAAAGTGGGTCAGGAACGGAATAATGGCCAGTCCAACTTCTCCACCATTCATCCATCGCATTGCTCACGATAAACTCATCGGAGGTCGCCATGAAAAAAATTCTCGCGAACATTCTCGCGCTATCAGTGATCTGTGGATTCAGCGCGTCCTATAGCTACGCGCAAACTTTGTCGGTGCGGTGGCTGCAGCCGGATGGCGCTGCCAATCCGACCTGCGGCATTCAGGAAAAGGAACTGCAGAAGGCGGTTAACACGCTTAACAAGTCGCTGCACAAGTCCGGCGTCGGCGTGGAACTTGGCTATCTGACATTCACCGGCGAGAAACCCTCGGGCGAAAAGGCCTCGGCGCTGGGGTTGTGGATCAACAATAAGCCGTTCGAGACCTGGGTGCAGGCAAGTGTCAGTACTTCCACCGATGCCAACCCGTGCCCTGAGACGGTGGTCGACGGAACTACCTATAAGCTGATCCCGTCGGAACTGATTGTGAAGGCAGGCATGGCTGCCGCGGAGAAGCTTACAAAACGCCCGTCTAAGGACAAACCCACGGCACTCTCGAATCGGTAAGCACGCCAATTTTCGAATCAGGAAATGTGAAAACAGCAGAGGGACGCGATGATCGCGTCCCTCTGCCTCATATCCAGCAGCGTGGTAAGCTGATAAGGTAGTCCTTTAGCCAGAACACGTACCTGTAAAAGATACTATTATGTTGAATTTAGAGAATTGCAACCCAGAGCCTCGCAACATCTACCCAGGCATTATATACCCACTTGACAAGGATGACATTAATCGTATTTTTACGATAAGCGATCACTTCTTTCAATCATTTCCACCCACGAGGAGACTCCTATGAAGCTGCATGTCGCGCTGATCGATACCCACATCCTATTAAGCCTCTTTGCGGTGTAGCTTTCCGCTCAAACCCTCACCCTTCGCTGGACACCATCAGCAACAGTCGCGGATTCAATCTGCCGTATTGATCCCGAGGATCTGCAGAAGGCGGTCCATCAGTTGCAAAAGTCTCCGCGGTCAGCCGGGATTGACGTCCAATTGGGTACCGTTCAATTCACCGGTGACCAGCCCAGTGGCGCGCTGGCTTCGCGGGTGGGATTGTGGATCAACCAACGCCCCTTCGAGGTCTGGGCGGGTGTCTCGGCGGTGATTTCGGAATCGGGCTCGGCTTGCTCCATATCGGTCGATCAGATCGTCAACGCAGGTCTCATCGCCACCGGGCAGAAGGAACTATCTCAGACATCAAATCCCATGGCGGCGAAGCGGGCAAACGCGGGCGGCTGTTGTCATTGACATCCTTCAGCATCGCCATCTCCCCAATACAACAGGGCGGCCCATCGGGCCGCCCTGTTGTATTATCCGTCGTTTGATCCTGCGATCAGCCTTTGTGTGAGTACCGCTTCCCGCTGGATCCGTCAGCGGCCAATCAGACCCGTACCCAACACGATCAGCGCCGCCCCGGCAAGGTTGCGCAGGAGATCCGGACCGGACGGCAATTCCCGGAAGAAAATCACCGCCAGTATGAAAGCAATCAGGGTGTTGGTATTATAGACCGGAACGAGCTGTGTGACGTTCGTCTCCGGCAGACGCATCACCCAGAGCACGAGCAAGGTGGCGAAACCGTTCATAAATCCCACCGGCAGCGCCCAGAGACACGCCTGTAGCGTCGTACCGCCGGTTGTTGCCGCCGGCCAGAAGAGAATCCCGAAAATTCCGCAGAGTAAAATCCCACCGCCCACACCCGTCAGTACCCACCCCGCGTGGCCGCCGAGGTAGCGCTCGGCGGTCAACAGCTTGAACAAAACCGCGGTCAATCCGTAGAGCAGCGAGGCCATGAGGCCGATCAGGAACCACGTCTTCATTATGGCCTGTCGAGCGACACACGCCGCAGATCGGTGCGCGCGCCATCGCCAATAGCCCAGCGCGCGCCGTCGAGCGTGAACCACTCATTGAGACCCTGCACCGGCGAATATGGACGCACGATGTAAAGACCTGTCGAAGGCGTGCCACAGGTTCCCAGCAGATAAAGCCGTTCGCCCAGCGGACTCTTGCAGGCGTCGAGGATCAGACCCACACGGCTCTCTGTGTCCTTTTTCAGGGCTACGATCAGATCGCCAACGGTAAGCGAATCTTCATAGATGATGATGGTGCTCTCGCGACGCAAGGCGAGGGCGCCCATTTCCTCGGCGACGAACGCGCAGAACTGTTGATAATTGCCGTAGCTGCTGCTGGGCGTGGTGATCTGCGTGAAGATAAAGCGGCCGCCGCTTTTCTTGGGCCGCAGCCCGTCGCGCCAGTCATCCCAGAGGGCGCGCTGGCCGTTATCCAGCGGGAAAGCGATCGATTTCTGCGAGTGGTGATTCCACAGGTACTCGCCCCAGAGCCGGACGACGCCATCGACGCCGGTATCATTGGCGTTTTCATACGGCCCGGCTACGGTTACGTCCACCTTATCCTCGGTGCAGAGTACCGTCTTGCCGTCACCGGCGAGCAGTTCTTTCTGGCCGGTGAGCTCAATCGACCGGAGCGAAGCCGCAAACGACGCGTCGTGCACGGGAACACGTACATAGCCGGGCGGCGGCGGAATGCTGGCGACCGTGCGCCTGCCTCCCTCTGCCAAGGCAAAAGTCGTAACGGCAGTTAGAAGGAGCAGCAGTAGCCCCGGCTTGGTTTTCCCGCGGAAGCGGGTTGAAACAAAACGAAGGTTCATGGGACTCTCGCGGTTGAATCTCAGTAGAGCAGGAAACGGATACCGACGGCGGCCAATGAAAGCAGGAGAATCGCGCGAAACACGCGCACTGGCATGCGGCCCACCAGTTTCACGCCGAAATACGAACCGGCGATCATCAGCAGGCCGAGGGGAAAGAGCAGAATCAGATCGTAGGCGGTGAACATGCCCGCCGTGCCCCAGACACTGAGCTTGACGATATGAATCGTCGCCGCGCCCACGGCCTCGGTGCCGAGGAACGCTTCCTTCACCAGCCCGTAGCGCAGCAGCCAGGGCACTACCACCGGTCCCGAGCCGCCCACGACAGCGGAGACAAACCCGGCGGGGATACCCATCACGCGAATGGATGTGAGCGTCGCCCGCTTCGGCCACGAGGCCTTGGTGAAATTCAACGCCACGTAGCCCAGCAGATAGATTCCCAGCGCCGGCGCGATCACCGCCGCGGGCAACCACGTATAGAGCAACGCCCCCAACAGCGCTCCCGGAACCGCTCCCATGGCGAAATTGCGGAGCACCTGCCAGTCAATCGACCGGCGGGCAAAACCGGCGCGTGAGATATTGCTGACCAGCAGCAACAGCGTCAGGTACGGCACCGCTTGCTTGATGCCGACACCCCAAGTGAGGAACGGCAGGAAGACCATTCCGCCACCAACGCCGGTCACGCCGGACACGGTGGAACCAAGGAGCGCACCGAGCGCAAGGATAATGTAGGTGAAGACGGTCACACCCGCAGCACGCTATGCACGCCTCAGCCCTGACCGAACATCTGCTTGTCTGGCTCGGTCAGCTTGATCGGATCGAGCACGTCCTTCAATTGCTCTTCGGTGAGCAGCTTCTGCTCGCGAATCAGTTCGACGATGGTCTTGCCGGTCGTGATTGACAGTTTGGCGAGTTCGGCGGCTTTGGCATAGCCGATGTAGGGGTTCATGATCGTCGCCATGCCCACGCTGGCTTCAAAGTAGTAGCGGCAACGCTCACGGTCTACGGTAATGCCATCGACACATTTCTGCGTAAAGACCGTGATCGCGTTGGCGAGAATGTGAATGCCCTGCTGCAAATTGAAATTGACAACCGGCATCATCACGTTCAGGTCAAGCTGGCCGCCCTGCGCGCTGAACGCCACGGTGGTGTCGAAGCCGATGACCTGGTAACAGACCTGGTTCATCATCTCGGCCATCGAGGGATTGACCTTGCCGGGCATAATCGAGGAACCCGGCTGTACGGGCGGGAGCATGATTTCAGAGAGTCCGGTGCGCGGGCCGCAGGAAAGTGTGCGGATGTCGTTGACGATGCGGCCCAGTTCAATTGCGAGCAGCCGCAACGCGCTCGAATAATAGAGCATATCGCCCAGGCTCTGCGTGACCTCAAAAAGATTCTTGGCGGGTTTGAAGGAAACGCCGGTAATCCGCGAGATTTCCGTGGCCACCATGGCGCGATAGCGCGGATGCGCATTCATGCCCGTGCCGGCGGCGGTGCCGCCCAGGTTGAGTTGGCGCAAGCCGGCTTCCGCTTCGACGATGCGCGCGCGGCAGCGGCGCAGAATCGACGCCCAGCCGCCGAATTCCTGGCCCAGGCGGATCGGCACGGCGTCCTGCAAGTGCGTGCGCGCCGACTTGATGACGTCGTCGAAATCCGCCGCTTTCTTATCGAGCGACCCGATGAGCAGATCCAATGCCTTCAAAAGATCCGGATTCTTCAGCGAAACACCGATGCGGATCGCCGCCGGGTAGGTGTCGTTCGTCGACTGCGCCATGTTGACGTGGTCGTTCGGATGCACTTTCGTATAATCGCCGCGGACGCCCCCCATCAGCTCGATCGCGCGGTTGGCGATCACTTCATTCATATTCATGTTGGTCGACGTGCCGGCGCCGGCCTGATAAGCGTCGACGACAAATTGATCAGACAACTTGCCGGAGAGAATTTCATCGGCGGCGGCGATGATCGCGTCGGCGCGCTCAGGACTCAGCACGCCGAGCTCACGATGCACCACCGCGGCGCTGCGCTTAATCGTAATGAAAGCGCGGACAAAGACGGGGTGCGGCTTGATGCCGGAGATCGGGAAATTGGCGACGGCCCGCGCGGTCTGCACGCCGTAATAGGCATCGGCCGGCACGTGGAGTTCACCCAGCGAATCTTTTTCGATGCGGAATTTCTGTTCAGTCATGACGGGGCAATGGGGCTTATGGTGGAAAGTAAAGGGCACACGCGCCCGGGAATTTTTCGGTACTACTCAGCGGCGACGTCCGGAGGCAGCGTGAGGTTGTCGCGCGTACCGCCGGTAAGCTCGAACATGCGCTGCAAGGCACGTCCCGCCTTCAAACGAACAGCTTCGGGCAGCGTAATCTCGAACTGTAGCTTCTCAAGGGATGCTTCCACGTCGGACAGCGATATCGCCTTCATGAAGCGGCAGATTTTGCAGGCGCGATAAAACTGCTTCTCGGGCACCTGAATCTGCAGCATGTCGGATAGACCGCACTCGGTAACGGCGAGGAATTCCTTCGCCTTACTCTGCTTGGCATAGTCGATCATGCCGCTGGTGGAGAGCGCGGCGTCAGCGAGTTTCAGCACGTCTTCGCGGCACTCGGGGTGGACGAGAATCTTGATGCCGGGAACCTGCCGCCGCATGCTCGCAATCACTTCCGGCGTGATCTGGTGGTGGACGTAGCAGAAGCCGTCCCAGGCGATGATCGTTTTCTGCGGCAGATGCAGCGCGACGTGGCGCGCCAGATTCTGGTCGGGAATAAAGAGAATGTGCTGGGAGTCGAGAGCGCGGACCACGCTGATGGCGTTCGACGACGTGCAACAGGCGTCGGACAGCGCCTTCACGTCGGCTGTGGTGTTGACGTAGGTGACTACTTTCAGGTCCGGATACACCGCTCTGAGTTCGCGGATGCGCTGTTCCACGGCGGCGGCGGTGGCCGTGTCGGCCAGCGAGCAGCCCGCGGCGAGATTCGGCAGCAGTACGGTTTTTCCGGGATTGACGATCTTCGCCGTCTCGGCCATGAAGTGCACGCCGCAAAAGACGATCACCGCCGCGTCCTTCACTTCGGCCGCCTGCAAAGAGAGTCCCAGTGAATCGCAGGTGAAATCCGCCACCTCAAAGATTTCGGGCCGCTGGTAATTATGCGCCAGCAGCACGGCGTTGCGCTCGCGTTTCAGGCGGCGGATATGCTCCAGTTGGGCTTCCATCCGCTCCACGCGCTCGCGCCCGTAGTAGTCGGGATCCACCCGCTGCAGATTGTCGAAACAGGGTTTCAGTCATAGTGGGTACGCCGTTCCGGCCTTTCAGGCCGCAGGAGTACGCCGTTGTGGCCTTTCAGGCCGCAATGGCTGGTGTTATTGGGAGAAGAAACGCCGCAAATTGCCGCCGGTAATGAGCAGAATTTCGTCGCGCGAAATGCCGGCTTTCAGCAGTCCCCGCATCACGAGCCGCGCGTGCTCCTCGCGGCGCTCCTGCGGAATGAAACCGAAGCTCAGGTGTACGCGGCGAGCCCGGCCGGCGCTGATCGCCGCAATTTGCTCGGGCGACGGCACTTCGTTAACCTCTAATACCAGCAGCGCGTCACTCATCAGCAAGCCCTGCCGCACGGACTCGGGCGCGGCAGCGAAGTCCCGGAAGGACGCATTGACAATCGCGTGGTCCTTCCATTGTTCGACGTGCGCGGCGGCCCCGAAATCGAACGGCGTCAGCGCGTAGATCCCGGCCTTTTGCGCGGCGGTGATGGCGGCCGCAGGCGCGGATTTGTCGGCCGCTTCGGCGGCGCCGCTCGCGAGCCGCACAACGGACAAGCCTTCGCGCATGAACGTCGCCACATCGGCGGGACGGTAGCGCGCCAGATCAGCCTCATCCATCCCCAGCACGACGGCGCCGCGCTGCCGCTTCCAGGCGGTGAATGCGTCCTTGAAACCGAGGCTGCTGATATTATTCAGCGCGCACGCCGCGTGCAGCTCTGTCGTGCGCTTGATGGCGTCGGCAAGGTTTGGCGCGTTTTCAGACGGCAGCCAGGCGGCGGTGATGGCCGGCGGATCCACCACAGTGTCCGTCGGGATCCACCTTGAAGCCAATGAAATTGATCGTCGTCGCCAGGCGGCCCAGCACGCGCGCCGAGTCGGCGTGTGACGCCAGGCTGCCGCCGTGATTGGCAGCGAAGCGAATGAAATCCTCGGTGCGATTTCCCACCGCCGCCAGCGCCGAATCGGAAACCCAGCGGGCGTCGTCGTCGAAGTCGTGGTAGAATCGGGAACTCGCCGCGTGACCAGAACGCCATCGTGGGAATGCCCGCGGTCTGGAAACCAAAATAGTCGCTGGCGCCGTGGCCGTCTTCGCGCGAGAACACAAGCCGGCTCCGCGCCGAGGAATCCAAACCCGCCACATAGTCGCGCCACAGCGGCCCCCAGGTCTCGCCACCGTTCATCGCCACCAGTCCGGCGCCCATTCCTTCGCAATCGAGATTGACCATCCCGACCACGTTCGGCAACGGAATGGTGGGGTGCTTGACAAAATAGTCGGAGCCCAGCAGCCCGCCTTCTTCACCCGTAAAATGAATGATCAGCACGCTGCGGCGCGGCGGGTTCGCGGCAAGGGCGCGAGCCAGTTCCGAGGCAACCGCCGACCCGGAGCCGTTGTCGTTCGCTCCGTTATAAACCACGCCGCGAGCGTTCCGGCCGATGTGGTCGTGGTGCCCGCCCACGACGATGATTTCCTTGCGCAACACGGGATCGGTGCCGTAAATAAATCCCAGCACATTGCGCGGCACGATGTCCTTGCGCTGTCGTAATTTCGTGGAAATCTGCACGCGCTTGCCGGTTTCCAGGGGAAACGGCGCGACTTTTACTTTTTCAACATAGGTCGCCAGGCTATAGCCCGTGTCGTCGAGCAACGCCTCCAGCATGCGGTCATTCACGTACAACAGCGGCAGATCCGGGTCATACAGGTCCGCGAAGATTGCCGCGCCATTGACCAGTGATCCGGACTGATAATACAGTACGGCGGCCGCGCCGCGCTGTTTCGCCCAGGCGAGTGTCGAGCGGCGGCTGTAATCTTCCACGAAATCATACGGACTTGCGGGCAGGTCGCGAATAATCACCACCGCCTTGCCCTTCACATCCACGCTGTCGTAATCGTCGCGCTGTTTATCGGGCCGCACGTAGCCGAATCCGGCAATCACCACGGGTAGGGTCCGCGTGGCGGAACCGCTGTGCGTCAGCAATGCGAAATCCACGCCCAGCGTAAACGGAATTCTGCCCAGCTCATGATCGAGCAGCGTCAGGCTCGCGTCCTGTTCTTCAGTGATAAGTCCGGGGACGTCCTGAAAATAGCTGCCGTTGCCGCCGTGGAAAATACGGTAAGCGCTGAGTTTCGTCGCCAGAAAATATTCGGTCATTTGGCCGCCTTCGGTTCCCGGACGGCGACCGGCGTATTGATCGGAAGCAAGCGTGTCCAGAATGCCACGCGCGCGAATCACGTCGAAGGCGAAAGTCGGCCGCGCGCAAACCAAGGCCAGCAGCAGCACAAAGATGTTTTTCATGAACGCACTTTTGGTCGGCGGGAAGATGCCTTGCCGGAGCCGCGCGCTGACGTTGTGTCCTTCGCCTTTGCCGCGGCCGGATGGCGGCCATTCGTGGAGGGATTGGTCTCGTCGAACAGCCGTTTGAGGTAGATGCCGGTAAAACTGCCGGCCGCGTGAGCCACGTCTTCCGGCGTGCCGGTGGCGATAATCCGGCCGCCGCCCTCGCCGCCTTCAGGGCCGAGGTCGATCAGCCAGTCGGCGGTTTTGATGACGTCGAGGTTGTGCTCGATCACGACGACGGTATTCCCGCGTTCCACCAGCGTGTGCAGCACTTTCAAGAGCAGCTTGATGTCGGCGAAGTGCAGGCCGGTCGTCGGCTCGTCAAGAATGTACACCGTTTGGCCGGTGCCCACGCGCGCCAGTTCGGTGGCGAGTTTGATGCGCTGTGCTTCGCCGCCCGAGAGCGTCGTCGCCTGCTGGCCGAGGTGAATGTAGCCGAGTCCGACTTCTTCCAACACTTGCAGCTTGCGCGCGATGGTGGAAAACGAGTCGAAGAATTCGCGCGCCTCGCTGACGGTCATGTCCAGCACTTCGGCAATGGACTTGCCCTTGTAGCGCACTTCCAGCGTTTCGCGATTGTAGCGTTTGCCGCGGCAGACTTCGCAGGGCACATAGATGTCGGGCAGGAAGTGCATCTCGATCTTGATGATGCCGTCGCCCTCGCAGTTCTCGCAGCGCCCGCCCTTCACGTTGAAGCTGAAGCGGCCCGGCTTGTAGCCGCGGATCTTGGCGTCGGGAAGCTGGCTGAAGAGATCGCGGATCGGCGTAAACAGTCCCGTGTACGTGGCCGGATTCGAGCGCGGCGTGCGTCCGATGGGCGACTGGTCGATGTCAATCACCTTGTCGACGTTTGCCGTGCCCGTGATTCCGCCATAGGCCAGCGGCGGCTCTTTCGAGTTGTAGAACTGCTGGGCCAGCGCGCGGTAAAGCGTTTCATTGATCAGCGTCGACTTGCCCGAGCCGGAGACGCCGGTCACGCAAACGAATGTCCCCAGCGGGATCTCCACCGTCACGTCGCACAGGTTATTGCCCCGGGCGCGTTTGATCGTGAGCTTCTTGCCCGATCCCGCGCGCCGCGTGGCCGGCACTTCGATCGTTTCCGTGCCCACAAGGTACCGGCCCGTGATCGACTCGTCGTGCTCCATGATATCGGCAGGCGTGCCGGTTGCCACCAGGTAACCGCCCTGCCGACCCGCGCCGGGGCCGAGATCGACCACGTAATCGGCGGAGAGAATCGTGTCGCGGTCGTGCTCGACGACGACGACGGTGTTGCCGATGTCGCGCAATTGCGTCAAGGTGTCAATCAGGCGGTCGTTGTCGCGCTGATGCAGGCCGATGGAAGGTTCGTCGAGAATGTACAGCACGCCCGTGAGCTGACTGCCGATCTGCGTGGCGAGGCGGATGCGCTGCGCTTCGCCGCCGGAAAGCGTGCCCGCCGCGCGGCTCAGGGTCAGGTAGTCGAGGCCCACGTTCAACAGAAAGCTCAGACGCTGCCGCGACTTCCTTCAGCACCTGCTTGGCGATCATCGCGTCGCGCTCGGACAGTTCCAGTGTCTGGAAAAAGTGCAAGGCCTCGCGGATCGAGAAGTCCGTGATGGCGGCAATACTGTAGACCGCTGATCAGCACCGCGCGCGCCTCGGGCTTCAGCCGCGTGCCGCCGCACTCGCTGCACGGAATATTGCCCATGAATTCCTCGATCCACTCGCGAATCGAGGTCGACGAGGTCTGGCGGTAGCGGCGCATGAGGTTCGGCACCACCCCTTCCCAGCGCACGGCGTGCTCGTGCCGCATGTTGGCGGATTCGTAGACGACGTTGACGCGCTTCGTGCCGCTGCCCGTAGAGCAGGAGTTGCTGATGCTCGGGCTTGAGCTGCCGCCAGGCGAACGTCGAGGCGGAAGCGGTTGGCGCGGGCGACGGCCTCAATGATGCTCCACGTCCAACTGTCGGCGCTGCTCGTCATCGCCGTGATCGCGCCGTCCATCAGCGACAGGTCGGGATTGGGCACTACGCGGTCGGGATCGATTTCCAATTTGAAGCCGAGACCGCTGCACGTCGGACAGGCGCCGAAGGGGCTGTTGAAGGAGAACAGCCGCGGCTCGATTTCGGAAAGCGAGATGTGGCACTCGGCGCATGCGAAAAGTTCGCTGAAAACGCGCTCGGTCTTGCCGTCGATCACGGCCGTCAGCAAGCCGCTCGAGAGCCGCAGCGCGGTCTCCACCGAATCCGTCAGGCGCGAGCGCAGCCCGTCCTTGATCACCACGCGGTCGACGACGACTTCGATCGTGTGCCGCCGCTTCTTGTCGATCGTGATGTCGTCGTCCAGCGACTTGATCACGCCGTCGACCCGCACGCGGACATAGCCGTCCTTGCGGATGTTCTCCAGCAGGTCTCGATATTCGCCCTTGCGTCCCAGCACCACGGGAGAAAGCAATTCGACTTTGGCGCCCGCCGGAAGGTTCAACAGCGCGTCGACGATCTCCTGCGCCGACTGCCGTTGGATCGGCTTACCGCAGTTCGGGCAATGCGGCTGGCCGACTCGGGCGAACAACAGCCGCAGGTAATCGTAGATTTCGGTTACCGTCCCCACGGTCGAGCGGGGATTGCGGACGCCGGACTTCTGCTGAATCGAGATCGCGGGCGAGAGGCCCTCGATCGAATCCACATCCGGCTTCTCCATAAGCCCGAGGAATTGGCGGGCATAAGCCGATAGCGACTCGACGTAGCGCCGCTGGCCCTCGGCATAGAGGGTATCGAACGCCAGAGAGGACTTTCCCGAACCTGAAAGTCCAGTAATGACGATCAGGTTGTTGCGTGGCAAAACAACATCAATGTTCTTGAGGTTATGTTCGCGCGCCCCGGTAATTCGTATATGCGGTAATTCCATAGCTTTCCATGCGTTCATAATCTTATTAGTGTACGGAAACTTTGGCAGATAATCAAGCCTGCAGCCGGCCACTTGGATAGCCATCCGGCAACGCTTGACCGGGCAAAAAGTGCTTGACATTCGCGACAGCCTTGTGTATATTGGCCTGACTTTCCCAAAGTCATCTCAATATCTTCAGAATTGGCGACTTACCGGTATAGTTGATATAGTAAATGCAGTTGGCTCTCGTGCAGCAAGTGAAGCACGCCGACCTCCAACTTTTTGAGAATATTATTTCGGATTTTTAGCAGCCCTGACGATCGGCTCGGCGATCTGAAAATCCCTGGCGCCAGCGCCGTTGAAATACCAGCCGGCGAATACGGTGACTCCCTGATCTTCGGGATTACCGTCCGGGGCTTTTCCGTGCCGGCTTGCCGGGGAGCACCTCTACACTTCATAGGCAGAGAATCAACTGGATTCGATTGCCGTATGTTTTCGCGGTTAAGCGTTTAGATTTTTAGCAGAAGAGGCTCTTATGTCCAAGGCGCGCATTCTGGTGGTGGACGATGAATTTCATATTCGCGATTGGATCGCGGAAACGCTGCGACGCCGCAACTACATCGTCGAGACCTGCGAGGACGGGCATACCGCGCTCGAGTTGCTGGCGAAGGATGAACCCTGGGACATCGTCATCAGCGATTTGCGCATGCCCAAAATGTCGGGCCTCGCGCTGCTGCGCACCGCCAAGGAACGTTATCCGAATCTTGACGTGCTGATGATGACCGCCTACGGCACGATCACCGACGCCGTGACGGCGATCAAAGACGGCGCGCATGATTTTCTCGAAAAGCCGTTCCCGCAGGAGACGCTGCTGATCCGCATTCAGAAGATCCTCGAGAACCGCAAACTGCGGAACGAGAACTTCACCCTCAAGCGCGAGCTGGGGGCGAAGACGCAGTTCGACCATATCATCGGTTCGGCTCCGTGCATGCTGTCGGTCTTCGAGCAGTTGCAGATGATCGCGCCGTCCAAGGCGACGGTGCTGGTCACCGGCGACAGCGGCACCGGCAAGGAACTGGTTGCCCGCGAGATTCACATCAACAGCCCGCGGCGCAACGGCCCGTTCATCAAAGTCAATTGCGCGGCCATGCCCGAAACGCTGATGGAATCGGAATTGTTCGGCCATGAAAAGGGCGCGTTCACCGGCGCGATCAAGACCGTCGAAGGCCGCTTCGCGCTGGCCAACGGCGGCACGCTGCTGCTGGACGAAATCAGCGAGATGGGCGTGGGGATGCAGGCGAAACTGCTGCGCGTGCTGCAGGAGCGCGAGTTCGAAAAGATCGGCGGGCGCGAGACGATCAAGATTGACGTGCGCATCGTTGCCACCACGAACCGCGATCTGAAGAAGGAGATGAAGGAAAAGAATTTCCGCGAAGATCTGTACCACCGCCTGAACGTCTGCCCCATCCATCTGCCGTGCCTCGCCGACCGCATCGAGGATATTCCGCTGCTGGCCAACCATTTCCTCGCGCGCTACGCGGGCGAATACACGAAGGACATCCGTGGCATTCAGGAGGCGGCGCTTGAACAGCTCGTCGGTTATTCCTGGCCGGGCAACGTGCGCGAATTGCAGCACAAGATGGAACGGGCGGTAATTATGTGCAGCGAGCAGTTGATCAGTCCCAAGCATCTTTTCCTCGGCGACTTCGACGCGCCTACCCAGACCACCGCGGTGCCGCTCGTCGATGGCGCGGCCGCGACCCTGCACGATATCGAGAAGGCCGCGATCTTCCGCGCGCTGCAGTTCAACGACAACAACCGCACGAAGACCGCCGAAGCCCTGGGCATCTCGATCCGCACATTGCGCAACAAGCTCCGCGAATACCGCGGCGATGGCCCGTCCGTCGACTGACGAACGTGCGACGCTGAACCCGATGATTGCCGGAGGTCTTCGGTCTGCGTATAGTGTCCCGTAATTTACTAGTCGGCACGCTCCTGCGTGCCGGGACCGCGAGACCACGGACACAACCCGCAGGAGCGGGTTGGCTAGTAGTGATAGAAACGACCGCCGCGCGGGGTGCCCTCACCCCGCGCGTTTTATTGGGGTGAAAAAGGTACAAACCGCCGAGTGGCGGGGGGATCGAAAAGTGAGAGCGTCTCACCAATTTTCCGCCAGTGGCGAGGTGATCTGAAGGGGTTAAGTGCCGGACTTGCGACCTGATCACAAAATGCAGGCTGCGGGTTATTGCCGACCCCATTATCCACTGCGTGTGAAATTGGGGCAATTTGTAGAAATCGTAGCGCGACCCCTTGTTTGTGACCGAGCATTTGCCGACCTTTTCACATACCCTTTGTTGCCGCCCTCATCACCGCGAGAGATTTTCATGCGGATCCGGCTACTCGCACTTTTGCTGCTCGTTTGCATCACCGCGGCCTTTGCCGCCGTTCCATCGTCTGTGTTCTTCGTCGAGAACCTCGGCCAATGGGATGGCGACTTCCGCTTCCGCGCCGCGATTCAAGGCGGCAGCGCGTTCGTGACGCACACCGGCCTCGTGCTCGACCTCCGAGCAAAGGATGAAGGCGGAAGGATGAAGGATGAGGGAAGAGGGCAGGGTGAGCATTCATTCCCCCCCGTTGACGGTCCGCGAAGCGAGATCTCGACTCTGTCGGAGGGGGCAAGGGGGGTGGATCTGTCCGTGGGCATGTGCTACGACTGACGTTTTTAGATGCTAACACGTGTCCGACTCTGCTCGGCGAAGATAAGCTGGCGAGTTACAGCAATTACTTCCTCGGCAGGGATAGCGGCCGGTGGAAGAGCCGCGTGGGGCATTATCAGCGGGTGCTGTCGCAAGAGGTCTGGCCGGGGATCGATGTGGAATACGTGCTGAAGCCCGGGGGTGTAGAGCTGGTTTACAACCTGCAAGCCGGGGTCGATCCGGCGCAGATCCAGCTTCAGATCGAGGGCTTGTCTGCGCCGTTGACCTTGGACGGCGCTGCCAACCTCGTGCTGCCAACCTCCCTCGGTCCATTGACAGAGCAAGCGCCCACCGCTTTCCAGCAAGGCCGCGAAATCCCCTGCCGCTACCGCCTCACCAGCGATTCCACCTACAGCTTCGTCCTTGATGGATACGATCCGCAGCAGGAATTGATGATTGATCCGCTGCTCTACAGCAGTTATATCGGTGGTGGTAACGATGACTGGATGGACGTGCTGGTCTATGATTCGACCCACCAGAACCTGCTGTTGGGCGGCACCACGGTCTCCAGCAACTTCCCCACCACCACTGGCGTCTATCAGGAGCACCTTCTCAACTTGAATTACGATCTGTTCATCAGCCGCTTTGACAGCGATGGCCGCAGCCTGATCTTCTCCACCTATCTGGGCGGATCAAACATGGAAATATATTGCTATGTGCTGCCAAACGATCAAACCATCCTCGGTGCAACCGATACATTTAGTGGGGACTGGCCCATAGCGGGGCTGGCCATGGATACCACATACGGTGGTAGTTTTGAAGGTGCCTTCTGGCAATTATCCACAGACGGCACCGAACTTCTCTATAGCAGCTATTGGGGAGGGTCGGGCGGTGAGTACATCGTAGACCTCCAGCGTGACGGCGAAGGCCATCTGTATCTAACGGGTCGGACCGGATCGGTCGATTTTCGCATCACGCCGGACGCCATGTATTCGCAGTTTCAGGGGAATGAACCGGCCTATGTCTCAGTTTTCGATTCCACCGCGACCACGCTCCTTTACTCCACTTTTTTCCCCAGTTCGGGATCGGTATACGTTGACAACATAGACGTAATTGCGCCGTTCCGCGTCTGGCTGAGTGGCAACACCGAGGTCGGCATTCCGCTCACTCCCAACGCCCTACAGAGCACGCCCGCTACGGCCTTTCTGGCCTGTCTTGACCTGGCGGCGGGCAGCCTCATCTACAGCTCCTACTTTGGCGGTGGCGGACAAGTTGATCTGATGGCGCTGCACGTGGCGGACAGCCAGCGGGTGCTGCTGACCGGCCGCACCACATCGGGGAATTTCCCCGTGACCCCGCACGCTTTCGATACGACCCGCGGCGGATGGAAGAGCTTTGCCACCTGGCTCTTGCTGCCGGACAGCGTGCTGTATTCAACGCTGCTCGGATCGCCCTCGCTGGTGGGGAGAACGTCGATGTCAAAGGCGACCGCAATTAATCCAACCACGGGCAATATCTGGCTGGGGGGCAGGACCGAAAGCCCGGACTTCCCATGTACAGCCGATGCGGTGGATTCTTCTATACGGATCCGATCGGTCAAGAATACGGCGATGGTTTCGTGGCCTGTTTCTCGCCGGATCTTGACAGTCTGCTCTATGGCAGCTACATCGGTGGCGGTGACCGGGATATCGTGACCGCATTAGCTTTCGAAAACAGCCAGCGCCTCTGGATCGGTGGCTATACCGCGTCTTGGGACTATCCCGTCACCGCAGGCGCCTTTCAAGGTGGACTCTGGGGTAACGATGACGGCTGCTACGCCTTGCTGACCTTGCCCGTCCCACCTGATACCGGAGACACCAGCACGACTCACACGTCACTCAGCCTTCATCCCTCATCCTTCAACCTTTCCGCCTTTCCCAATCCCTTTAACAGCACAACGGAGATTCGGTATGCGGTGCCGGGTTCCTCGCACGTTTCACTCAAGGTGTATGATGTGCTGGGGCGGGAGGTGGGTGTGCTCGTGGATGAGGTGAGGACGGCGGGGGAACAGCGGGTGGCGTTTGACGCGCGGGGGCTCGCGTCGGGGATTTATTTTGTACGGATGCATGCGGGGGATGTGGGGGTGACGCGGAAGGTGTTGCTCGTAAGGTAGGGGCGCGATTCATCGCGCCTGCGGGCGGGTCTTAGACCCGCCCCTACCACAGAACGGATTTAAGAAAGAAACGCGCGATGGAAAGATTCCATCGCGCGTTTCTTGTGGCCGCCTTGGAGGAAAAACTATTTCCGGCCGCTGTAGAGATCCGGCCCGGGTTCGTTCAAACGCACGCGCGGCGCATTCACGCCCAGGGCTGAAACATCCAGCGTGTACCCTTTGCCCAGCGGGCAAGTCGTGCTTTCATTCAGAGGACCGAAGCGGATCGGCGGATTGCTCCAGCCGCTCTTTGTCGCATAAGCGACCGACACCGACGGCTTGACATCCGTGCCCGGACAGCCACTTCGCGAGGAGCGGACCAGAAACGAATCCTGCCCCGTCAGTGTGTAGAGAACCTGTTGGGTCTCCCAGGGAATCTCCTGCGCGCCTGCCAGCGGCGGCGCGGGCTGCGATTGCCGGCCAACGTCGATGACCACACGATTGTCGGGCCAGGCAGCAGGATTCGTCGCCAGGACGAATTGCTCCGCGACCAGTGGATTTCCCAGATCGATTGTCACCCGTCGGGGAGCGTCCAACGGCCGCACCGCCGCCAGAAACCGCTCTACCGCCGCCGGATTTCCAACGTCGATCACTACGCGTTGCGGGCTGCTCGCCTGCGGGAACACGGCAGACACGAAACTGAGCATGGCCAAGAGACAAATCAAGCGCTTCATGGCAGGAACCTCGTATGACTGTTCCTGTAGAAGGCAATCGCCGTGCCCACGACATAAAGCCGGATGCCGTTCCGTTTATCAGCCACTTGCGTCCGGCGATGCGGGCTGTGGCGCTTTTCCCCCTGTGCCCGCGTGTGCAGAGCGCACGAAAATTCATAGGCAAAGAGGGGCCGTAATCATTAAAAACAAAACCTGAGAAAGCTGGAGAGCTTTCTCAGGTTGCTATGCGTACTTGTAGTGTTCCTTTAGCTTCGGCGGTCGATATTCCCGCCTTTTACCGGCTCGTCCGAGTCTTCGGAATCAGAACCGGATCTGGAATCACCGGCACTGCCGTTTCCGCCGATCTCGCGTTTTATACCGCTCGGGGGAGCGAGTTCCGGCGTCGGCGCGATGGTTTCGCCGATCTGTGAAAAGTCCGTCGTGCGATCGGCGCCGAGGAATGCGCTGAGCCGCTCGCCCTCCAGCACTTCCACCTCGAGCAGCTTCGTCGCCATGTTTTCGAGCAGCTCGCGGTTGTCGGTGAGGATCTGCTTGGCCTGAATGTAGCAGTCGTCGACGATTTTCCGCACTTCCTCGTCGATCAGTTCGGCGGTTTTTTCGCCATAGATATCTTCCTGCATCGGGAACGGCGATTCGCGCGTCGGCTGCTGCCGTTTGCGGTAGACCAGCATTCCAAGCTTATCGGACATGCCATAATCCATCACCATCGCCCGGGCCATGCCCGTCACCACCTGCAGGTCGCTGTACGCGCCCGAGGTGATCTGCCCGTAGATGATTTCCTTGGCGGCGCGGCCGCCCAGAGCGGATGTGATGCGGTCGAGAATCTCTTCCTTGGTGATCAGATACTGATCGTCCGTCGGCAGGTACAGCGTATGGCCGAGGGTCGAAACACCGCGCGGAATAATCGACACGCGGTGAATCGGATCCATGTTTTTCAGCTTGGCGCCGACAATGGCGTGGCCGCACTCGTGGTAGGCGATCTTTTCCTTGATCTTCGGCTTGAGGACGCGGCTGCGGCGCTCGATGCCCGTCATTTCGCGATCGACGGCTTCTTCGAGTTCCTCCATGCCGATATCTTTCTTGCCGCGCCGCGCGGCCAGTAAAGCGGCTTCGTTCAGCGCATTGGCGAGGTCCGCGCCGACGAATCCCGGCGTGCGGGCGGCGATGACGCGCATATTCACATCGGGCGAAATCTTCTTGCCGCGCAGGTGGACCTTCAGAATCTGCTCGCGGCCGTTGATGTCCGGCGGATCGACCACCACCTGACGGTCGAAGCGGCCGGGCCGCAGCAGCGCCATATCGAGAATCTCGGGCCGGTTGGTGGCGGCCATGATGATCACGCCCTTGGAGGATTCGAAGCCGTCCATCTCCACCAGCAGCGCGTTCAACGTCTGCTCGCGCTCGTCATGCCCACCCCAGGGATTGGCGCCGCGCGCTTTGCCCAGCGCGTCCAATTCGTCGATGAAGACGATGCACGGCGCTTTTTGCTGCGCCTGCTGGAACAGGTCGCGCACGCGGGCCGCGCCGACGCCGACAAACATTTCCACGAAATCCGACCCGGAAATCGAGAAGAACGGCACCTTGGCTTCGCCCGCTACCGCCCGGGCCAACAGGGTCTTCCCCGTGCCCGGAGGGCCGACCAGCAGCACGCCCTTGGGAATATTCGCACCCAGCGAGCGGAACTTGGCGGGCGTCTTGAGGAATTCGACAACCTCTTTCAGCTCTTCCACGGCCTCGTCGATCCCGGCGACGTCCTTGAAATTGATCTTGGTCGCGTTTTCCATGTAGACTTTAGCGCGCGACTTGCCGAACGACATCACGCCGCCCGCGCCACCGCCGCCCATCCGCCGCAGCAGAAACGTCCAGATGATAAAGATCAACACGAGCGGCAGAATCCACGTGAAGAGCACATTCTGCCAGACGCTGGAATCGCGCCGGCCTTCGAACTCGATGCCGCGTGATTGCAATTCTTCCACCAGCTTCTCGTCCTGCACGCGCAAGGTCTCAAACGGTTTCCACGTGGCACGCCCGGCGGAGTCGACGCGGGCTTCGCCGGTGATCCGTTCCGTGGTCACCGCCAGATGCCGCACGGAGGTATCGGCCACCATTTGCTTAAAGCGCGAATAGGGTACGGGGATGGCGCGCGGACCGGTCATAAAC
Source organism: uncultured bacterium (assembly GCA_963735175.1). Classification (GTDB taxonomy): domain Bacteria; phylum Electryoneota; class RPQS01; order RPQS01; family RPQS01; genus CAVTJX01. The sequence goes on from CAVTJX010000016.1 coordinate 638,117, forward strand.
GTCTGCGCCGCAAAGATCGCCAGCAGGGCGGCGATGATGTACCAGACGGAGAAGTTGAACCGCTTCCCGGTAGGGGCAAGTCCCGGCTTCTTCCGCGGTGTATTGGGATTCGGAGATTTAGCCACGCTTAAAAATCTACTCCACGCTGCGCCAGAATGCCTTTACGAAAGGCATGTTTGACTTCGCGCATTTCGGTCACTGTGTCGGCACGCTCGATGACTTCGGCGGGCGCGCCTCGTCCGGTCAGAATTAACGTCGTTGCCCGGGGACGGACATCCAGCAAGTCGAGGATTCCCGCCAGTGGAATCAACCCCAGGCTTAAAGCAATAAAGATCTCATCCAAAAACACCAGCCGGTAGTCGCCCGAAACCAGCTTATCGCGGGCAAACGCCAACGCCTCGCGCGCGGCTTGTTCATGTTCTGCCCGCGGCAGGTTGTCGTCAATAATGCCGACAAATCCCTTGCCCATGCGGTGAAATTCGACTTCGGGTTCCAGCCGCCGGATGCTCTTCAATTCGCCGTACATCCAGCTCCCCTTGATGAACTGGACAATCAGGCACCGGTGGCCGTAACCGACCGCCCGTAGCACCGTCCCCAGCGCCGCGGTCGTTTTGCCCTTACCGTCACCGGTATTGACAAGCACAAGGCCCTGCACTTCGTCGGATTCGATGGGAAGTACGGCCTCGGTGGTCTGTGGCTTCTCGCTCACCACAAAATCCCCATGAGAAAATTCAAATTGTCGGGCGGGTAGGTATCTTGCCATCGGTCGGCCAGATCGGGACTAAGAAGGAACTGCGGTTCAAAAAAGGCGATGGCCTTATTTCCCATCGGCATCCGGTAGCCTGCCAAAAGAGTTATCCCGAACCATGTTGCCTTTTGCCGCAGACCGGACCCGTCTGCGCCCACTTCGCGGCGCGCGGACTGGCCCCAGCGCACGGCGGGGCCGCCCCCGAGATAGACACCGGTTCCGCTGGCAGACAATGAATAATCGAAATTCAAACCCAAGTCCAGTTCGCGGAAGGCCATACGGTCCGTTCGGGTGGCCCCGCACGAATCACAGACCAGCGTGGTTGAAGTGGCGTCCATCCAGAAGTACTGGATGTACGGGGTCATTCCCGAGCGCGTTCCGATGGGTCGCCACAAGCGCAGGCCAACGGATGGTCCGCCCGTACCCGCCTGCGGATACCCTTCATCATGCCCGTTCCGACTCCACCAGGTACGGGTAAAACCCCATGTCAGACCACGATAAGATCCGCGCGCGGCCCTGATCGCCGGATTCCCGCCTTCATCCTCCCCTTCTTGCGCCCCGGCTATGCCGGGCAACAGCCAAAGAGAAAGCAGACACAACAACGCGATCCTGCGCAGCATAGCACCTCCCGTGCTGGTAGGGCATCCCGTGACGGCATGTCAGTAGGCCTTGGCAAACACAACGCGGCGGCGCGATTCCCCGCCTGTCAGCATGCAGCGCCCCGTCTCGGCGGGCGCGTCCAGTGGAATCACGCGAAGCGTAGCCTTTGTCTCTTCTTGAACACGTTTTTCATCATCCACGTTCCCGGCCCAGTGGACAAGTGCGAAACCCTGATCCGCGGCGATGAATTCCTTGAACTCGTCGTACGAGTTGATCTCTTTCGTGTTTTCCAGCATCCGCGTCTTGGCCCGGGCGTAGAGGTCGTTCTGGATCGAATCCAGCAGACCCGGGATTTCGGCCGCAGCCGCACTTAGCGGCAATGTGACCTTCTCGCGGGTGTGCCGCTTGGTGGCGATCAATTGTCCGGCTTCGAGGTCGCGTGGTCCCAGTTCGATGCGCAGCGGATATCCCGCCAGTTCGCTGTCGGCAAATTTGAAGCCGGGGGAGACATTTTCCCGGTCATCGACTTTGACACGCAAACCGCGGTCGTGCAATTCGCGGACGACCCGGTCCAGCGCTTCCATCACCCGCACGCGCTCTTCGGGCTTGCGGCAGATGGGCACCACGTAGACCGGCACTTGCGCCAGCTTCGGCGGAACGACCATGCCATCGTCGTCGGCATGCGACATGATCACCGCGCCCACGAGCCGCGTCGACACGCCCCACGAGGTCGCCCACACGTAATCCAGTTCGTTCTTCTCGTTCTGGAACGTGACATCGAATGCCTTGGCGAAGTTCTGACCGAGGAAGTGACTCGTGCCCGCCTGCAGCGCCTTCAAGTCCTGCATCATGGCCTCGATGCAATAGGTCTCGACGGCGCCGGGGAACCGCTGGCCTTCGCTCTTCAGTCCGTGGATTACCGGCATCGCCATGTAGTTCTCGGCAAAGTCACGGTAGACGTGCAGCATCCGCTCGGTCTCTTCGATGGCTTCCTTGGCCGTGGCGTGGGCGGTGTGCCCTTCCTGCCAGAGGAATTCCGCCGTGCGCAAAAAGAGGCGCGTGCGCATTTCCCAGCGGTAAACGTTGGCCCACTGGTTGATCAGCAGCGGCAGGTCACGGTAGCTCTGAATCCAGTTTTTGTACATCGCCCAGATGATCGTTTCCGACGTGGGCCGGATCACAAAATTCTCTTCGAGCTTGCCCTTGGGACGGAGCTTGCCCTCGACGTCGGTTTTTTCGAGGCCCGAGTGCGTGACCACGGCGCACTCCATGGCAAAGCCTTCCACGTGGGCGGCTTCCTTTTCCATGAAGCTCTGCGGAATCAGCAGCGGGAAATAGGCGTTGACGTGGCCGGTGTCCTTGAACATCCGGTCGAGGTTCTGCTGGATGGACTCCCAGATAGCGTAGCCATTGGGACGGATCACCATGCAGCCTTTAACGGGCGAGTAATCGGCGAGCTTCGCTTCGCGGATCACGTCCACGTACCATTCCGAATAGTCTTTCGCGCGGGGCGTAATGTTCTTTGCCAAGTGTCGAGTCCCAGAATGTTTATCGTGAATGCAAATTTCGTATCGTACCGGCGGCTAATCCGCCGTTCATCGTTCTTCGTTCATCGTTCTTCGTTCATCGTTCTTCGTTGGCGTTGCTGTACATCGCCATCATCACCAGCACCCTTACGCCATACGGCAGCGCGTCCGGATGCACGGTGAACCCCGGCTGATGCACACCCTCGCGGCCCAGCTTGTCTTTGGCGATACCCAGCGAGATAAACAGGCACGGGCACTGGGCGGTATAGAAGGCGAAATCCTCGGCGGCCGTGGTGCGCAACACGGGAGCGACCGCGCCGCCCGGCCAGTCGCGGGCAAGTTGCGGCGCAATCTTGCCGTAGAGCGAGCTGTCGTTCACCAGCGGCGGCGCGCCGGGAATAAAGCGGCAGTTCGCCACAAGCCCGTCAGCCTCGGCCTGCTGCGTCACAAACTCTTCAATCACGCGGCGCACCGCAGGACGATTGCCAAAGGGCTTGGTCAATGCTTTCGAACGAGCGGATCGTGCCGCCGATCTCCGCCGTATCGGGCAGCACGTTGGTGGCGCGCCCGGAATGAAACGAGGTGAGACTGATGACGCAGGGCCGGTTGGCGACGTCCAGTTCGCGCGCGGGCAACGCCGAGAGGTCCGTCACCAGCTCCGCCGCGTGCAGCAGCACGTCGTCGGTTTCCCAGGGCCGCGCCGCATGACCGCCCTCGCCCGTCAACAGAATCTTCAGCGTCGTGCTGCCGGCCATGATCGGTCCCACGGTGAGGCCGATGCTCCCCACGGGCAGCCCGGGCCGCACGTGCTGCGCAAACATGCGCGCGATGCCCAACTCCTTCAGCATCCCCGCTTCCACGATGTCGTCCGCTCCGCCCGCGGTCTCTTCGGCGGGCTGAAACAGGAAAACGAGCTTGCCCGTGAGTTCCGCCTTCATCCCCATCAGCACTTCCGCCGCGCCTAGCAGCGCCGCCGTGTGCGCGTCGTGCCCGCAGGCGTGCATCCGCCCCGGCGTTTCCGAGGCGACGGCGTGCCCTTCCGCTTCCTGCACCGGCAGCGCATCCAGATCGGCGCGCAGTCCCGTTACGGGGCCTGGCTTACCGGTTTCCAGAATCGCCACCACCGCCGTCGGCAGCCCCTTCACCTCATAAAACGTCGCATACCCCATGCGCTCCAGCTCTGCCCGGACAAAGCGCGCGGTTTCGATTTCCTTCTTCCCCAGTTCCGGATGCCGGTGAAGCTGCTGATACGCCGCCAGCACACTGGCCTGCGTGTGATCAATGGCCATATCCAGCGGGCTTGCGGCATCGGCAAACGAGCACAGCAACAGACCGCACAAGACTCCGGCGAGGGATCGTATCACGCTACTTCTTTCGCTTATTCCAACACCTATTTTGACAGCGGTAGGGGCGGGTCAAGCGCCGCTGCCCATTCCGCTTGGCCATCGAATATTCCCGCGCGACCCGCCCTCAAACGCAAACGGCTCTTGTCCCGCGCGACCCGCCCTTTGACTCGCTGGCTTTCAACCGCTGGAAACGAATTCCCGATCCGCGGTCCACTGCGCCGGGTTGTTGGCGATATACCGGCAGGCTTCCAGATAGGCTTCGTGATTTCCCAGAATGCCGTCGTGAAAACTCCGCTGCCAAATCGTTCCCCCGCTCTTGCCACGTGAAACAGGGTAACGGGTCGGATAACAGGGCGGGTCGCGCGGGAAACAGGGTTCCGGTCCCCTGAAAACGGTAGCGCTTGACCCGCCCCTACCGCTTCCGAAAAACGGATTTCCAAATCGCAATCCGGCAGACTGTTCAGCGGGTAGAGCAGCAGGATCCCATACAGATGATTCGGCATGATAACATAATCTTCAACCCGAGCAGATGGGAAATGCCGGGGGATCGCGAGCCATTGCAATTCCACCGCTTTCCCGATCTCGGACAGGACGATGCGGTCGTCCTGCACGGCTCCCAGAATGCAGTGCCGGTCCTTCGTGCAGATCGTAACGAAATAGCTGCCCGGCAATGAATAGTCGTAGCCCGCCTGCCGCGTCGGTTTTCGAGGTCGGTCCCGCATCCCTCTTTCCTCTACGTTGCTCCGGACACTCCTCCCCACGTTGCTCCCCACGAAGACGTAGGGGCGGGTCAAACGCCACGAATTATTCCGGTTGGCTAACGCCTTCTCCCGCGCGACCCGCCCTGCACCTCGCTGGCATGAATACGCCACAGCAACGCCATCGCATCGGTATTCGATTTCTGGAACGGCGTCATACCGCTTTACCGTGCTGCGATGATCGCTCCGGCCACGGCGGCGGAGGAAACCACGGCGCCGACAATGTAGGCCGTCTTATGCGAATTCTTCCACCCCGCGCGATAGCCGTTGCGGTAGCCGCTGTTGAACTCTTCAGAAGCGGCGATTGCCGGCTTGGCATCGCGGCGCGGCTCGACCACCCACGGCAGCCACAGCAGCGGTACATTGCCGAAACCTGCGAAGAACCAGCCGACTTTGCCCGCATTGCCCTTGCCCGCCTTCACACCCTCTTCCCAGCCCTGCTCATGCTCGCCCATCAGCCGCGGCGGCGCGTTGCGCACGTCCACAGGTCGCGTCGGTTCCTGCATCTGCGCGAACAGGGGCGTGTAGGTCGGCTCCCATGCATAACAGAAGGAAGCCATGCACAACACGAATCCAAACACGATGGCTTTCATCAGATATTCCTCCGACAGAACTCAGGGTTTGTATGCAGAAGGTTCAGCGGTCAATCAGCCGCTGCTGCTTCTCCGTATAGCGCGGCCCGGCAATCGCCTCGGGAGCCAACGCCTCATCCAATCGTTTCATCTCCGCCTCGCTGAGCTGCAAGTCCGGAGCGGCTATATCTTCCTCGAGATATGTGCGGCGCTTGGTGCCGGGAATCGGCACGACATCATCACCCTTGGCGAGCAACCAGGCGAGCGCCACCCGCGAGGGCGTACCATTGTGCAGCGGCAGCGATCTGTCTCACGACATCCGCCGCGCGCATGTTCGCGTCAAAATTCTGTCCCTGAAAACGCGGATCGTTGCGGCGGTAATCGCCTTCCGGATATTCTTCGGCCCGCTTCACGCTCCCTGCGAGAAAGCCGCGCCCGAGCGGCGCGAACGGCACCAGCCCGATCTTCAATTCGCGCAGCAAGGGGATAATCTCCGGTTCGAGATTCCGCTCCCATAGCGAGTACTCGCTCTGCAGCGCGGAAATCGGATGCACGGCATGCGCCCGCCGGATCGTCTTCGTGCCCGCTTCGGACAGCCCCAAGAAGCGCACCTTGCCGACTCGCACCAGATCGGCCATCGTCCCCACCACGTCTTCAATCGGCACCGCGGGATCAACCCGATGCTGGTAGAGCAGATCAATGTGATCGGTGTTCAGCCGCTTGCAGCGAACCTTCCACCGCCTCGCGAATATGCGCGGGACGGCTGTTGGCGCCGGACATCTGGCCGTTCTCGATCTGGAAGCCGAACTTGGTGGCGATCACCACCTCGTTCCGATGGCCCTGCAGCGCGCGCGCCAGCAATTCCTCGTTCTTGAACGGGCCGTACGCTTCGGCGGTATCAAAGAAGGTGACGCCGAGTTCCAGCGCGCGGTGAATGGTAGCGATGGATTCGGGATCGTCCGGTTCGCCATAAGCCCAGCTCATCCCCATGCAGCCAAGCCCCAGCGCGGAAACGATTAACCCGTGTGCGCCCAATAAGCGTTTCGCTAACATCGAGAGTCCTCCGTCCGGCCTACTTCAGCAGGACCAACTTCTGCACCATGCGGCTCTTGCCAGATTGTAGCGCCGCAAAGTAGATCCCCGTACCCATATCCTGTGCATTCAGCGCGACCGTATGGGTTCCGGCAACAAAGTTATCGTCAACCAGCCTGCGTACTTCCCGCCCGAGAATGTCATGCAGCGTCAAGACAGCGTGACCCGCTTGCGGCAAAGTGAACGCGAGCACGCTTGATGCATTGAACGGATTCGGGAAGGCGGAAAGGCTCAGCGCCACCGGGATCGCCGTCATGCACCGGTCCACAGCGCTTGGCCAGCCAACCCGCGTGGCAAAAAACTGCCAGGCTTCCGGGCCGTTGGGCTGGCCTTCTCCGATCCCGATATAACCGCCTGTCGCGGCTGGGAATACGTCCAAAACGAAGTTTGTGTAGAATGAATTGACGGTGACGCGCCAGATTTCAGTCCCGGTGGCATCGATTCCGAGGAGATTTGAATTCGCTGCCAATACAAACCCACCACCCTCACCTTGGCACACACTCGACGTCCAAAGGCTGCCATTCACTGCATACTCTCTATACCACAAGCTGTCACCGTTTTGCGAATACGCCGCCACAAAGAGCGCGCTTGGAGTCGAATAAACGAGACCGGAAAGAATGTATGCTCCATTCGGCATCTCAAGCAGATCTGTTCCTTGCGCTGCGGGTACAGATCTCGTCCACAATACGGTCCCTGCACTGTCGGTCTTCGCCATGACTGCGTCAGGGTGGCCAGCCGCAATGATAAAACCCCCATCAAAGGTCTGCGCGATGGCGCTCACCCGAGAATCCAATCCTCCAGAGGTGAAAACATGACGCCAGAGTTCATTCCCTTCAGCATCCGTCCTTATCAGAAAGCCGGTTTTATCAAACACATCGGAATTGCGAAAATGCATTCCGACCATTGCGTACCCGCCGTCGCGGCAGACTGTGATTCCTAACACTTGGTTATCATCGAAGTTCCCGAGGGAAACCGGATTATACATTTTTAGCCACAGTCTGTCCCCGTCGGCGTCCGTTTCCATCAGCATGGGCAGTTTGCCGCCCGCGCTAACAAATACCATTCCTGCCATTACAAAGCCACCTGTAGGAATCAAAGCGACTGCACGGCAGTTCCACCCGGTGTCGTTTGACGCGGCACCAATCCACCGATCCCAAACAACACCTCCAGTTGCGTTCAAGCGCAACAATCGAATCTTCCGCATCCCCCACCCGGAGTCACCGGCCATGACGCAGCCACCGTCAGGGAGCGCCAGCCCGGAATATCCTACGCCCTTTCCAGCATACAGCCGCGCCCATTGCACGCTGGGGGGTTGAGCAACCACCGGCCCCGCCAGCAACGCCACGAATACGACGCCAACCAACAATGTACATAACCGCCGGAGTCCGCTCATTCTCGCCTCCGCGATTGGAAATAAGTTGCTTAGGCTCGTCCTAGGTAATGAATCGCGTGCCCGTGCGCCATCATCGCCGCTTCCATCACCGCCTCCGTCAGCGTCGGATGCGCGTGAATCGTGTTGTAGAGATCCGCCGCCGTCGCCTTCAGCGCCTTGGCGAGACACAGCTCGGCGATCATCTCCGTGGCTTCACTGCCCACGATATGCGCGCCGATCAACTGGTCCGTGGCGTCGTCGAAAATCAGCTTCACAAAACCGTCCGTGTGCCCCGTGGCGTTGGCCTTGCCCGAGGCGGTGAACGGGAACTTGCCCACCTTCACGGCGATGTTGTTGTCCTTGCAGTATTGCTCGCTGAAACCCACGCTCGCCACCTGCGGCTGGCAATAGGTACAGGACGGGATGGTCGTATAATCGAGCGGGTGCGGATTCTGCCCCGCGATCTGCTCCACGCAGATGATGCCTTCGTGCGAGGCCACATGCGCGAGCTGCGGCGGACCGATCACGTCGCCGATAGCGTAATAACCGGGCACGTTCGTGCGGTAGAACTCATCCACCTTGATAAAATTGCGCTCCAGCGCCACGCCGGTGGATTCAAATCCCCAGCCCGCGATGTTCGCGCCGAAGCCAATGGCGACAAGGCAAACGTCCGCCGAAAATTCCTGCGAGCCGTCCGCAGCCTTTGCCCGCACAGTCACGCGCTCGCCGGAAACGGTCACACTCTCCACCGGCGTCGAGACATGAATGTCGATGCCGAGCTTCTTCAGATAGCGCCCGAGGAACGTACTGCTTTCGGGATCTTCAATCGGCAGAATCCGCGGCAGCATTTCGATCACCGTGACTTTCGTTCCCAGCGCCGCGTAGAAGTAGGCGAACTCGATGCCGATGGCGCCGGCGCCGATGACCACCATCTCCTTGGGCTGCTCGGGCAGGATCATCGCCTCTTTGTAGGTGATGATCCGCTGGCCGTCGGGCGCGATCCCCGGAATGTTGCGGTTGGTGCTGCCCGTGGCGATAATCATGTGCGTCCCGCGCACCGTGGTCGTCACCTGCCCCTGCGGGTCAACGACTTCCGCCGTGCGCTCGCCCACCATGCGGAAGCGGCCCGTCAACCGCTGCACGCCGAGCTTCTTCACCAGATATTCCACACCGCCGGAATTCTTTGTGGATACGCCGCGCGACCACGCGATGATCTTCGCCCAGTCCACGCCGTGCGTTTCGGCCAGAATGCCGAGCTGCGGCGCGAGGTGCTGCACGTCCTGATAGAATTCCGCCGTTTTCAAAAGGGCTTTGGAAGGGATGCAGCCCCAGTTGACACACACGCCGCCGAGCGGCTGCTCGTCAATGAGGGCCGCCTTCAAGCCGAGCTGCGCGGCGCGAATCGCCGCCACGTAGCCGCCGGGGCCTCCGCCCAGAATCACAAGATCCAGATCCGTTACGGGATTCGCCATCTATCTACCTGTATTCATGTAATTTAATTTCGCAACTCAAAAGGTGACTTTGTCTGGCAATATACCAAAGGCTTGCGAAACTCGCAAGCCTTTTAGCAGCCGTAACATTTTGGAACCACTACGGTTTCTGGTCAGGCAATCCCGGCCGTCTGCGTCGCCGTGTGCCGCGCGTGAGCATCGGCTTCGAGATAGCGTTCGGCATCGATCGCCGCCTTGCACCCCGCCCCCGCCGCCGTGATCGCCTGCTTGTAAATGTTGTCGTGCACGTCTCCCGCCACAAACAACCCCGGAACGATCGTCCGCGAGCTTTCCGGCTCATGCCGCAGAAAGCCGTTCTCGTCCGCGGGTATAAGATTGCTGACCACCTTCGTATTCGGCGAATGCCCAATAGCCACGAACACGCCCTCGCAGGGAATCGTGCTGATCTTGCCGGTCTTCACGTTTTCCACCGCCACACCCGACACGCGCATCCCCGTGCCGTCGTCCAGAATTTCTTTGACGACGCTGTCCCACACGACTTCAATTTTCGGATGCGAGAGCACACGCTCCTGCATAATCTTCGAGGCGCGGAATTCGTCGCGGCGGTGGATGACAATCACCTTCGAGGCGTGATGCGTCAGATACGCCGCCTCCTCCATCGCCGTGTCACCGCCGCCGATTACCGTCACGACTTTCTCGCGGAAGAAAAATCCGTCGCACGTCGCGCAGGCCGAAACCCCCTTGCCGCGCAGCCGCGTTTCCGATTCCAACCCGATCCAGCGCGCCGTCGCCCCCGACGCCACGATCACCGCCCGCGCATACAGCGGCTCCCCGTAGCCGAGATTGATCCGCAACGGCCGCTCGTCGGCGTCCACCGAGACCGCTTCGTCTTCGATAAACGTCGTGCCGAAACGCGCCGCCTGCGCCCGGAAGCGCTCCATCAGCGCGGGGCCCTGGATGCCTTCGGGAAATCCCGGATAGTTTTCGACCTCGGTTGTGATCATCAGCTGCCCGCCCGGTTCGAGGCCGTCGATCACCACCGGTTCGAGATCGGCGCGCCCCGCGTAAATCGCGGCGGTGAGCCCGGCAGTTCCGGAGCCGATGATGACCAGCGAATGTACATGCTTCTCGTTCACGTGAATATCCTGTGGAATTGAATAAAGTGCCGTGTTGTTCAGGAGACCCGCTTCCCGAAGGCGAATCCCAGATCGCGGTTCAAGTCGATCAGGCGGCGGATCGCCTGCTGATAGCCGCTCAGACCCTGCCCCAGAATCTGCGCCGCGCAGACCGGCGCAACCAGCGACGTGCGGCGGAACTCCTCGCGCAGCGAAATGTCCGTCAGGTGCACTTCGATGGCCGGCACGGTCACGCTCGCCAGCGCGTCGCGAATCGCCACCGACGTATGTGAAAAGCCGCCTGGGTTGATGACGATGCCGTCCGCCCAGTGCCGCGCGCGCTGCACAAAGTCCACCAGTTCGCCTTCCACGTTGCTCTGGCGGATCAGCAGTTGCAGGCCATGCTCCGCCGCGTATTCCTGAAGCTGCGCGTCAAACGTCGCGTAATCCGTGGCGCCGTACAACTCCGGTTCGCGCGTTCCCAGCAGATTCAGATTCGGCCCGTTGACCACCAGCACGCGCAGTTTACGCGGCGCGGACATTATCACTTCGCCCTCGCGCAGTTCGCGGCACAACCAGTGCGCGGTTTCGGCGATGCGCTCGAGCGGAACGTCGGTCGCCACTACCGGCCGGCCCACGCCCTGCAGCAGAATCCAGCGCAGTTTTCCGCTCGCCGCTTTCTTGTCGTGACTGAGCGCTTCCATCAGCGCCTCGGCCGTCACCGTCACCGCCGGATAGCCTGCCTGCTCGAGCACACCCTCCATCGCGGCGGCCTCCTCGGGTCCCAGCAAATTCACCGCTTCGGACAACCGTACCGCCGCGCGCATTCCAAGGAAGACCGCTTCGCCGTGTTTGAAACGCGAATAGCCGGTCACGGCTTCGAGCGCATGGCCAAAGGTGTGCCCAGATTCAGCAGCCGCCGCAGCCCCGCTTCCTTCTCGTCCTGCGCCACGAGGTCCACTTTCACCGAGGCCGCCAGCGGAATCGCGTGGTGCACGTCCTCGGCAGGCCAGTGCCGCAAATTCGGACCGAGTCGCTGCGCCAGGTCCCACAGTTCGCCGCCCACCAGCAGCCCGGCTTTTACCACTTCCGCGGAACCCGAGAGCCACTCGCGTGAATCCAGCGTCTGCAAAACATGCAATGGCGCCAGCACCGCTCGCGGCTGATGAAACGCGCCGATCAGGTTCTTTCCCAGCGGATGATCGACGCCGGTCTTCCCGCCGATGGCGGCGTCGACCATGCCCAAAAGCGAGGTCGGCACGGCCACCCAATCGACGCCGCGGAAGTAAATCGCGGCGGCAAAGCCCGCCATGTCGGTGACGACGCCGCCGCCCACGGCCAGCACCAGATCATCGCGCGCGAATTTCTGTCCCGCCAACTCATCGATGATATTGGCGACGCGTCCGAGCCGCTTGTTTTCCTCGCCCGGCGGAAGAATCACGCGGGAAACGGAGAAACCCTGTTCCTTCAGCGCGCGCGCCAACGCGGGTTCGTAATGCAGCGCCACACGCTCGTCCGTTACGAGCAGCAGCCGCGGCTGCCGCGCCGCGAACATGTCGCGCAGCTCGGACGCCACCCAATCCACGCCCTCGTCGGCGAAGCTCACGGGCAAGGAACGCTCACCCAGGGACAAGTGCAGATCGACGGGTGTCATGAAGGGGATAATTTGATCAGCAACATCTCGGCGGTTTCGGAAGGCGTGCGCGCGTCATCGATCTCCAACGTCACGTCGGCGCCGCGGTAACGCGTCTCGCGGCGAGCCAGCATTTCCACCAGGCGCGCGCGCAACTGGTCCCGCGTTGACGCGCCCATCAGCAGCGGGCGGTTCCGCTCACGCCACAGGCGCTCCACCAGCGTTTCCAGATCGGCGCGCAGGTACACGAGCCGTCCCGCCCCGCGCACGCGCTCCCATGTCTCGTCGCGCTCGAGGGCGCCCGCGCCAAGGGCGACAACGCCGTCCAGTCGCTCGACGATCCGGCGCAACGTGTCCGCTTCAAGCTCCCTGAACGTGGATTCGCCGTAAGCCGCCATGATGGCGCTCACGCTTTCGCCCGCCGTCTGTTCGATCTCCGCGTCCACATCGATAAACGGCACGTCGAGCCGCAGGGCCAGCTCCGCGCCGATCGTGCTCTTCCCCGCCCCGGTCATTCCCGTTAAAAAAATCAGGCCCATGGCGAAGCGGGCGAAACCTGCATATGTTCGCGGATTTCCGGCAATGAATCGCCGCCGAATTTTTCTAAGAATGGATTCATCAGCATCAGCAGGCACATGGCCTCGGCCACCACCGCCGCCGCCGGCACCGCGCACACATCGCTACGCTCGCGGAGGGCTGTGGCCGGTTCACCCGTCGCCAGGTCTACGGTGGCGAGCGGCTGGCCCAGCGTCGAAAGCGGTTTCATCGCTGCGCGCAGTACCAAGGGCTCACCGGTGCTCATGCCGCCTTCGATGCCTCCGGCGTGATTCGTCTTGCGCTTTACGCCGCCCGCGCCGTCAGGATACAGTCGATCATGAACCTCGCTGCCGCGTCGCGCAGCGGAATCTAAACCCAGTCCGATTTCCACCGCCTTGATCGCCGGAATGGACATCAGCGCCGCCGCCAATTGCGCATCGAGGCGGCGGTCTTCCTGCACATAACTCCCCAGCCCCACCGGCAATCCCGTGACCACCACTTCGAACATTCCGCCCAGGGTATCTCCGGATTCACGCGCGACGTCGATCGCCCGCATCATTTCCGCTTCCGCGAGCGCATCGAGACAGCGCAGCGGGCTCGCATCGGCGTGGCCGTTGATATCGCCGAATTGCACAGCGCGTGTGTCGACCGCGGCTTGCACGCCGCCGATCTGCACCACGTGGCTGGCCGCGGCAATGCCGAACTCGGCGAAAAATACGCGGCATACCGCGCCCAGCGCCACACGCATCGCGGTCTCGCGCGCCGACGAGCGCTCAATCACATTGCGGATGTCGCGCTGACCGTATTTCAGCGCGCCGGCGTAATCGGCATGCCCGGGCCGCGGCGTCGTCAGCGGTTCGCTGCGCTCACTCGCTTGCGGAACCGCGGCACGCATCCGCGTTTCCCAGTTTACCCAATCACGGTTTTCGATCAGCAACGCAAGCGGCGAACCCAAGGTCTCGCCGTAGCGCACTCCCGAAAGGATGCGCGCCTCGTCGTGCTCGATCTGCATCCGCTCACCGCGGCCATAACCCATCTGGCGGCGGCGCAAATCGCGGCGGATATCGTCTTCTGTGAGGGCCAGTCCGGCGGGCAGGCCGTCAAGGATGCCGACCAGACAGCGGCCGTGGCTCTCGCCGGCCGTCAGGTAGCGAATCATGGTTCTCTCAACTGCGGCAATAACTCCTGCAATGCGCGATCCAGCGGAAACGGTGTTCCGGTCCAGATTTCAAAACTCCCGGCCGCCTGCGCCAGCAGCATGACCAGCCCGTTTTCAACATGCGCGCCATTCTGTCGCGCGGCTGCCAGAAACGGTGTCTCAGCGGGTTGATAATTCAAATCCATCACCAGCGCCGCGCGGTTGAAACGCAGGGGTGTCGGCAGCGGCAAGCCCGCCATCCGTGCGCCGCCGACGGGTGTCGCCTGCACAACCAAATGATAGCGTGACAATTCCTGTGCGGCATCGGCCAGAGACACGAACTTCGGCGACATCGACGAAGTTCCCGCTGCTCGCCAACGCGCCCGCGCACCCTCCACGTCGCGCGTGGCGACGGTGACCTCGGTTGCAAGTCCGCCTTCACCCAGTGCCGCGATGACCGCCCGCGCCGCGCCGCCCGTGCCGACGACTAAAGCCGGCCCGGCTTGTGTTGCCGACGGCAACGCCCGCAGCAGCGCAAAGCGGAATCCGAAAATGTCGGTGTTGTCGCCCCAGATCCGGCCTTCGCGGCGATAAAGCGTATTTACCGCGCGCGCCTGTCGCGCGCGCGGAGTCGTTTCGTCACACTCTTCGAAGGCTCGCGTCTTGTGCGGCGCCGTCACGTTCAGGCCGTCCCAATCGCCGCTGTGCAGGAGCGCCCGCAGTGCGCTGGATGGCAGTTGAAACAGGCGGTACTCGCCGCGCAGCCCCGTCGCATGCAGCGCCCAGTCAAAGATCGCGGGTGATTGGCTGGCGGTGGATGGATCCCCCACGAGGCCGAAACGATAACATGGCATCCTACGTCTCGTAGGTTAAAGACCCGGGCGACAGTTGCTCCGTGTCGCTCCAGAAACCGGGATAGGAAACCGCCACGCAGGCCGCGTCGTCGATCACGGTTCTGCCGTTCGCCACGAGTCCGGCGATACCAAAGGCCATGGCGATGCGATGATCTCCCGCGGTCTCAATTTCCGCCCCCTGCAACGCGCCCGTTCCCGTCACCGAAAAACCGTCGCTCCACTCTTCGACTTCCGCTCCCATACGGCGCAGATTATCTATTGTCAGCCACAAGCGGTCTGCTTCCTTGAGCCGTAACTCTCCGACGTCATGGAAAGTGCTTTTGCCCGCAAGTGACGCCGCCAGCACCGCCAGGATCGGAACCTCGTCGATGAGTTGCGCCGCCGTCACCGCCGTCACTGCGAAGGCACGCATGCTGCCCGCATTGATCCGTAGTGTCGCCTGCTCTTCGCCCGCCATTGTCGTCCCCCCGGTCAGCGCCAGGGGCGCGCCACCGTCTCGCAGCAAATCTACATAGTGGATTCGCTGCGAATTGACCAGCAGGCCGGGCAGTTCCAGGCGCGATTCGGGGATAAGCAGCGATGCCACCGCCCAGAATGCCGCCGAAGACGGGTCCGCCGGGATCTCCGCCGACAGCGCTTCCGCATCGAGTGTCACCGCGGCGGGATTCACGGCCAACGAACCGTCCCAGTCGAGGTTCAATCCCAGCAGCCGCTCGGTATGATTCCGCGTGGGAATCGCTTCGCGGTAGCGCGTGATGCGATCCGCGCGCAGCGCCGCCAGCAATACCGCCGTCTTCACCTGCGCGCTGGGAACAGACGCCTCAATCGTTACGCCGCGCAGCGGCATACCTACGATGTGCGCCGGCAGATGCCCATGGTGGAGCGTGATCTGCGCGCCCATCTGCGCAGTGGTTCGGCCACGCGTTCCATGGGACGCTGCGAGAGCGACGCATCGCCATGCAGGATCCATTCGCCGTCATGCCCGGCGAGAATCCCCATCAACAGCCGCGCGGTCGTGCCGGAATTGCCGCAGTCGAGTTCCCCCGACGCGCAACCCGCCGGCCCCTCAATGATGACGTCGTCACTGCGCTCTGTCACCTGCTTACCCAGTTGCCGAAGGCAGATGAGTGACGTCAGCGCGTCGTCTCCCGCCGCATAGCGCGAAAGCCGCACCCGGCCGTCAACATACAGCGACAACAGGGCGCGGCGATGGGAAATCGACTTGTCTCCGGGCAGCCGCAAGACTCCGCGCAGCGGCCCGCGAGCAGGCGTGATGACGGCACGACTCATCGGCTTGTCATTCGTTTACCGGCCCCGGGGCCAACTGCGGCCCACCAGCGGCGCCAGTTGCGCCAGTTCCCGTGCCAGCTCATCCAACTGCGCCGGGTGCAGCGACTGGTAACCGTCCGAGAGCGCCGCTGACGGCAGCGGATGCACTTCCACCATCACGCCGTCCGCGCCCGCCGCAATCGAGGCCCGCGCCAGCGCCAGCACGATGTCGCGCCGCCCGGTGGCGTGCGACGGATCGGTGATGATCGGCAGATGCGACAGCGCCTTGATCACCGGTACGATCGACAGGTCCAGCGTGTTGCGCGTGTAGTCGGAAAACGTGCGAATGCCGCGCTCGCACAGAATCACGTTCGGATTGCCCTCGGCCAGAATATACTCCGCCGCGCCCAGGAACTCCTCCAGCGTCGCCGCCACGCCGCGTTTCGAGCAGCACGGGCTTGCCCGTCCGTGCCACGCGCTTCAGCAGCACGTAGTTCTGCATGTTGCGCGCGCCGATCTGGATGATGTCCACATAGCGCGCCGCCAGCGCGGTACTTTCTTCGTCGACGGCTTCGCTGACCACGGGCAGCCCCACGCTTGCGCGCACGTCCGCCAGCAGTCTTAACGCCGCTTCGCCAAGACCCTGAAACGAATACGGCGAGGTGCGCGGCTTATACGCACCGCCCCGCAGGAGCTGCGCCCCGGCGGCCCGGGCACGCTCGGCCATTTCAAAGAGTTGCTGTCTCGATTCCACGGCGCATGGCCCGGCCACCAGCGTCAAGTCCTTGCCGCCAATCGCCACTCCGCCCACGTGGATGACGGTATCGTCCGGATGATTTTCACGGAGCACCAGTTTGTAGGGTTGCGTTATGCGCATCGACTGCATCACGCCCGGCAGCGACTCCACCAGCGCGGGATCAAGGGGACCGGTGTTCCCCGTCACACCCACGGCCGTGCGAAGCGAGCCGGGCAGCACCTGCGCGGTATATCCCGCCCCCTCGATGGTCTCGACCACCGCTTGTATCTGCTCGTCT
The DNA here is from genome assembly GCA_963735175.1 of uncultured bacterium. Lineage (GTDB taxonomy): Bacteria > Electryoneota > RPQS01 > RPQS01 > RPQS01 > CAVTJX01. Next base: position 655,162 of record CAVTJX010000016.1, read on the forward strand.
GTCGCATCACGTGTCATTATCACCAGCATATCTGTTTTCCCCGGCCGGTCAGCATCCGATGCCGCCCACACCGTAAAATACGTAACAAGTTACCGAATTCACCTGTTCACCGTGCCTGAAAACGCTTTCACTACGGCTTCGTAATCAACGATTATACATAAAGGAAACGTAATTATCCAGTAGCAGGCGACGAATTAGGCGGACTGTTGTCGTGTAAGACCATACAAAATAACAGTATAGAGCTTTTATTCACTGACAGGACGGATGCACTGGCAAATGGTCTCACGTGGTGAACATTCTGGAATTCTCTGACAATTCTCGGCTATAATTCCATAGTCCGGATAGTTGCGTACCTGTCTGAACTCCCGGTGTCCGAGTGAAGTTCCGACTCCCTCGTCCAGTTAATTTCAGCCATAAGTTACGTCTGGAACTTTTATTGGACAATCGGAGTCTATTAAGCACAGGTTTCCCGCTTCTTTATTCCTTCAATTCCTCCCGTGAAACGTAAAAAATTGTTTATCCTCGGCTTTGCCGTCTTAACCGCGAGCGCCGTTGCGCTTGCTGGTCCAGATCGGCAGCAATGGCCGGGAAGCCTATCCGGGAGACGCATTCCCATTCGCTTCCATTGCCGAGGCCCGGGCAGATTCCAATTTAAAACCTATCATGCAGAAAGTCGCCCTGCCAACTCAGCGCGTTCGCGCGCCCGAATTTCCCAGGGATTTCGCCTGGGTGAACACCGACCGGCCGCTCTACATCAAAGAACAGCTTAAAGGCAGCGTCGTGGTGCTCGATTTCTGGACATATTGCTGCATCAACTGCATGCACGTGCTTCCTGATCTCGAATACATCGAACAGAAATACGCCGGACAGCCGGTAGTGATTGTGGGTGTGCATTCGGCGAAGTTCGACAACGAGGGCGACCGGCGCAACATCGAAACCGCCGCGTCGCGTTACCATATCGCGCATCCGGTGATCGTCGACGAGCGCCACCGCATCTGGTCGGAATACGGCGTGCGCGCCTGGCCGACGCTGATGGTGATCGACCCCGAAGGTCGCATCGTGGGCGCGCTTTCGGGCGAAGGCAACCGTGAAGCGCTCGATGCCGTCGTTTCCTCGCTCTTGGAGGAAGGACACGAGAAAGGCACACTCGCCGCGGCGCCGCCCATGTTCCAGCGCAAGGGCCGCGTGCCATCCGCTTCGGGACTCGCTTTCCCGGGCAAGGTGCTGGCCGAGCCGTCGGGCAAATTTGTATTTATCTCAGACTCCAACCACGACCGTGTGATCATTGCGGATCCGACGGGCAAGGTGATGGCCATCGCGGGCTCGGGCAAAGCGGGGCAGGCGGATGGCGCCTTTGCCGCGGCGGAGTTCAACAACCCGCAGGGCCTCGCCTATGACAGCGCCGCGAATCTGCTGTATATCGCTGACACGGATAATCATCTCATCCGCAAACTGGATCTCACAGCGAAGACCGTCGAGACCATCAGCGGGACGGGCGAACAGGTTTACGACCGCGTCGGCGGGAAGATGGGCCGCGAGCAGGGGCTCAACAGTCCGTGGGATCTGAGCCTTGTCGCCGGCGATCTGTTCATCGCGATGGCCGGATCACACCAGCTCTGGGTGCTGAATCTGAAATCAAGAATTGCGCAGGTGTGGGCGGGCTCTGGCATGGAAGACATCATCGACGGCACGGGTTCGCATGCCGCGCTGGCGCAGTCATCGGGAATTGTGCGCAAGGGCGACTGGCTCTATTTCGCCGACAGCGAAGTGAGTGCCATCCGCCGCGCTAATCTACAGACGCGGGCGGTGGAAACGCTCGTCGGCCGCGGCCTGTTTGACTTCGGCGACCGTGAGGGCGGGCTGAACAGCGCACTCTTGCAGCACCCGCTGGGCGTGTCGGTGTACGGCGACGACATTCTGGTGGCTGATACGTACAACCACAAAATCAAGCGCATCAACGAGGCCAAACGCGAGATTCGCACGCTGGCCGGAACGGGTAGTCCGGATACCAATCCTTACAAACCTGCAGAACTTGCACTCTATGAACCGGGCGGACTGTCGGTGCGCGGCGATACGCTTTACATCGCCGACACGAATCACGACCGCGTGATAGAGTACCAACTCGCCAACGGCCACTGGCGCGAGTTCGAATTGAAGGGTCTGCAAATGGAGGCGGTGAAATCCATGGACCTCGCCAACGCGCCGCTGGTGGACGTGCCGCTGGCGCGCGACAAGGATCTGCGCCTGCGCATCTTTCCCGAGCTTCCGCGCAATGTGCATGTCAACCGCGAAGCGCCCATCAACTACACGATCGCCGCCAATGGCAACAGCGAGATCGCGCCCGTCGAAGGCCTCATCAAGTCCCATAAGCTGCCCTTTGAAGTCGTCGTCTCCGGCGCAACACTGCAAGCCGGCAAGGAGTATCCGGTCACGCTGACCTTCGCCTACTGCACCGACGAAAACGAGAGTCTTTGCGTCCCGGTCACGCTCGCGTGGCGGCTGAAGACGAGCGCAGACTTCGGCGCCGCCAATCGCGTGGACCTCTCGCAGAAGGTGGAGGCGCTGGAGGAGATGGGAGCGAAGCAGTAAAATGAAGCTCGAAATTCGAAGTTCGAATCAGAATGGGACGGATGCGAAAAGCGGGAGCCGCAAGGCTTCCGCTTTTTATTGCCGCCACGGCGAAGGGGTGAAAGCGGGCGGGTCGCGCGGGAGACAGGGTGAGCCAGGATGGGAGATCGTGCCGCTTGACCCACCCCTACTGGCGTGGGGATGCAAATGCTTTTAGGCTTTGGGAAGTACAGACGACACGACATGCCGTGTCCCTACAAGAAGCGGGTGCCTTACGGCGCCCGCGTTTCTTCGACTTCTTAAGTCAGGAGCGCTGGCTAAACCACGGCGAGCGCCTCCTGCATAATCTTTACACCGGCGCTGGTGCCAAGCCGTGTCGCACCCGCCTCGATCATCGCCAGGGCGTCCTCATAGCTGCGGATGCCGCCCGCGGCTTTGACGCCGAGGCCCGCGGGCGCTGAGATCGAAGCCATTAAGCGCACGTCTTCGAGCGTCGCGCCGCCGGTGCTGAAGCCCGTCGAGGTCTTCACGAAATCGGCCTTTGCTTTAACGCACAATTCGCAGGCGCGGCGCTTCTCCGCGTCGGTGAGCAGCGCGCACTCAAAGATCACTTTCAAGATCGCGCCACCGTCGTGGCAAGCCTGTGCAAGGTCCGCGATTTCCGCGCCGACCCAGTCGAATTGCGCGGCCTTCATGCCGCCGATCCACAGCACCATGTCGATCTCGCGCGCGCCGAGCCGCATCGCTTCCGCCGCTTCCGCGAGTTTCATCGCGCTCGTTGCCGCGCCGAGCGGAAAGCCCACCACCGTGCAGGTTTTCACCGCGCTGCCTTCCAGAAAGCGGGCGGCCATGGAAACATACACCGGATTCACGCACACGGAGGCGAAGGCATGCTCACGGGCCTCGCGGCAGAGCTGCTCGATTTGCGCGGGCGTGGTTTCCGCCTTCAATGCGGTGTGGTCGATGAGGGCGGCAAGTTGCTCCGGCTTCACTTGACGGATTCCGCTTTGACCTTTTTCGCGATGGCGTCGATGAGCTGCGCGAACGACGCCGCGAACTTCTGCACACCGTCCTCGATCAGGTCTTCGGTCGCCTGATGAATGTTAACGCCCGCCGCCGTGACATCGGCAAAGACCTTTTCGGCCAATTCCATGTTATGCAGCAGCAGCGGCGCGGGGCGGCCATGGTCCATCCACGCCTCCATCGTTTCCAGCGGCATGGTGTTGACCGTCTCGTCCGCCACCAACTCGTTCACATAGATGACATCGGGATAGTCGGGATTCTTCGTTGAGGTGCTGGCCCACAGCGGCCGCTGCACCTGCGCTCCCGCCGCCGCCAGTTCCTGCCATTGGGCCGATTTCTTCATGGCGAGATAATGCCGGTAGGCGAGGCACGCGTTGGCGATGGCCGTCTTGCCCACGAGGTCTTCGCGGCCTTTCTCCAGCAACTGTTTGTCAACCAGGGTATCTACGCGGCTGACGAAGAAGCTCGCCACGCTGGCGATTTGCGAAATGTTCTGTCCTTTGTGCAAACGCTCATGCAGCGCCCCGAAATAAATGTCCACCACCTCCCGGTACTGCCGCAGCGAGAAGAGCAGGGTGATGTTAACGTTAATCCCCTCGGTCAAGAGCGCGCGGATTGCCGGCATGCCTTCGTCCGTGCCCGGCACTTTAATCAGCAAATTGGGCCGGTTGACGCTTTTCCACAGCCGCCGGCCCTCTTCAATCGAGCCCTCAGTGTCATGCGCCAGCGTGGGTGCAACTTCGATGGACACGAACCCGTCCGTGCCTTTCGAGGCGTCGAAGACGCCGCGCAGCGCATCGCACGCGCGCGCGACATCGGTCACCGCGAGGTGTTCGAAAATCTGCTCCGGACTCCAATTCCTTCGATACCCTGGTGGATGTCGTCATTGTAGTCGGCGCTGCCGCTGATGGCCTTCTGAAAGATTGAGGGATTCGAGGTCATGCCGCGCGCGCCGAGGTCGATCAACCGCTGCAGCTCGCCCGATTCCATGAGGTGGCGGCTGATGAAATCCAGCCAGATGGATTGCCCCAGATCGAGAGTTTTTTTGATGACAGGATGACTCACCGATGGCTCCGTCGTTGTGATTGAGGGTAGTACGCGCGGCGGTTACTTGCCGGCCGCTTCGATATCCAGCACTTTGCGGAGCCGCCGCTCGTGCCGTTCCAGATGCGAGAATTTGGCCTTCAGGAAGGCGCTGACGATTTCTTTCGCCACTTCACCGCCGACCACGCGCGCGCCCAGGCAGAGCACGTTGACGTCGTCGTCTTCGACACCCTGCCGGGCGGAAAACGTATCCGCCGAAAGGCCGGCGCGCACGCCCTTGATTTTATTCGCGGCCACGCACGCGCCGACGCCGCTGCCGCAGACGATCAGTCCGCGCTCGGTCTTGCCGTCAATCACCGCGTTGCCCACGGCGCGCGCATAGTCCGGGTAGTCCACGGCCTCCGTGGAGTTCGTGCCCAAATCGAGCAGGGTGTGCCCCTGCCGCTCCAGCCACGGCACAAGTTCCGATTTTAAGAGGATACCCCGCGTGATCGCAACCGATTGCGATTTTCATGCTTTCCTCCCCGCCAGTATCCGCGCCTGCGCCACGACGTGCGCCACGTTGAAGCCGAATTTTTCCATCAATACCTCGCCGGCGCGGACGCACCGAAGCGATCGAGACCGATGACGCCGCCCGCCAGTCCGGTGTATTTCCACCAGCCGCAGGTCGCGCCCGCCTCGATGGCCAACCGCGCCGTGATTGCGGCAGGCAGCACCGCTTCGCGATACTCGCGCGCCTGCGCGTCAAACAATTCGAGACACGGCATCGAGACCACGCGCGTGGCAAGACCCTCGGTCTCAAGCTGTTCGCGGGCTTTCACCGCCAGTTGCACTTCGCTGCCCGTCGCCATCAGGATCAGATCCGGCTTACCGTTCGAAGCTTCGGCCAGAACATACGCGCCGCGCTCCGGTTGCAGTTTGTACGTGGCCGGATCGAGCGTCATGACACTTTGCCGCGTGAGCACGAGCGCGGAGGGTCCGGCTTTGCGCTCCAGCGCGATGCGCCAGCATGCCGCGGTTTCATTGGGATCGGCGGGCCGCAACGTCCACAGGTTCGGCGTGGCGCGCATCGTCCAAAGCTGCTCCACCGGCTGATGCGTGGGCCCGTCTTCGCCGAGGCCGATGGAATCGTGCGTGTAAACGTAAATCACCGGCAGATTGGACAGCGCCGCCAGCCGCACCGACGGTTTCATATAATCGAGAAAACTCAGAAACGTGCTGCCGAAGGGGATGAACGGTCCCGCGAGCGCGATGCCGTTCAGAATCGCCCCCATGCCATGTTCGCGAATGCCGAAGCGCAGATTGCGTCCGCCGAAATGGCCCTTTTCGAAATCGCCCAGATCCTTCATGTAGGTCAGGTTCGATTCCGCGAGATCCGCCGATCCGCCGATCAGCCACGGCATTGCCGGAGCGAGGCGGTTCAGCACTTCTTCGGAGGCTTTGCGGGTGGCAAGCGGCTTATCCTTTGAACTCCAGCGCGGAAGGCGGGTTTCCCAGTCGATCACGCGCTCCCTGCCCCAGAAGGCACTCCACTGCCGGGAAAAATCCGGCGACTGTGCCCTGGCCGTCTCAAGTGCCGCGTTCCAATCGGCTTGTAATTTTTCGCCGCGCGGAATGGCCGCCCGGAAATGCTTCAGCGCCTCGTTCGGGATGTAGAATTTTTTATCTTCGGGCCAACCCAGCTCCCGCTTGGTGGCCGCCACTTCCTCCTCGCCCAGCGGCGAACCGTGCGCCTTGGAGGAATTGGCCTTGTGAGGCGAACCGAAACCGATGATCGTACGGCAGCGAATCAACGTGGGCCGCCCGGTTTCATCGATCCCCGCCTGAACCGCCTGCTCCACCGCATCCGCATCGAGGCCGTCCACCGCCAGCACGTGCCAGCCGTAAGCTTCAAAGCGTTTACCCACGTCCTCGCTGAACGACAAATCGGTGGTACCGTCGATCGTAATGTGATTGTCGTCGTAGAGCAGCACGATGTTGCCGAGGCCCAGATGCCCCGCGAGCGAAGCCGCTTCCGACGCCACGCCCTCCATTAAGTCGCCGTCCGAACACAAACCGAATACGCGGTAATCGATAAGTTCACGCCCCGGCGCATTGAATGTCGCCGCCAGATGCTCGCGTGCCATCGCCATGCCCACGATGTTGCCGACGCCCTGCCCCAATGGGCCCGTGGTCGCTTCGACGCCCGGCGTGAGATGCGATTCGGGATGGCCCGGCGTCTGACTTTCCCACTGGCGAAAATGCTGGATCTGTTCCAGATCGTCATGTCCTTGTAGCCGGTCAAATGCAGCAGCGAATAGAGCAGCATGGATCCGTGGCCCGCCGACAGCACGAAGCGGTCGCGGTTAATCCAGGCGGGATCGGAGGGATTGAAACGCAGAAATTTCGTGTAGACGACATAGCCCATCGCCGCCGCGCCCAGGGGTAACCCCGGATGGCCGGAGTTGGCCTGTTGCACGGCGTCAATCGAAAGGGTTCGCAGAGTGTTGATGCAGAGAGTGTCGAGAGCAGAACTCATGGGGGGTGGGATTCCGGTGAAAGGTGGGAAAGACGCCGCCGGCGGCGCCCGGGCGGACACCGCCGGCTTCGAGAATTGCAGGAACAGACAGGACGACGGGAGCGGGTCCCGTCGTCCTGTCACGAACGAAAGCTCATCCGCAACCGCGTTTTACTTCATCAAGAGCATCTTGCGCAGCAGCACGCGGTCGGGAGATTCAAGCCGCAACATATACATGCCGCTCGGGCAGTGCGAACAGTCCCACGTTACCGTGTGAATGCCCGGCTGCATCGTTTCATTCACGATGGTTTCGATCTTCGCGACCCATCAGATCGTAGACCACGACCTTGACTTCCGCCGCTCGCGGCACACCAAACCGGATGCTGGTGAGCGGGTTGAACGGATTCGGGTAGTTCTGGTCGAGGAAGAACTCCTTGGGGATCGTGTTCTCGAAGCGCGACACGATGGCGACCGGCGGAGTGACCACGAACGGATCACTGGTCAACGTATCCCGCCGCGTTCCGCGGACGCTGATGACGCGGAGGCGCGAGTTCGGCGTGTTGTCGGAGACCATCGGGATCGACACCGAGTCGTAAAGTTGCGCGGCGCTTAAGAGATCGAGATAGCCATACGCGCCGCCATTGAGCGAGAGGAACACCGAATCGGTTTGCACGCCGCCGCACCGCAGGTAGTCCACACGATACTGCTGGCCCGAATGTAACGTGTCCGGAATGTTGGTCGTGATTTCGAGCAGCGGCCGCAGGTGGCCGAAGACGACTCCCGAGGGTGTGCTCTGACCGCACGCGTTGTTGTACGCCGCCACCGTGTAGGCATGGCTGCGGCCGTCATTCACGGCGTTATCGACAAAGCGCAGCACCGTTACCGTATCAAGCACCACGAGGTCGCGGCGGATGATATAGCCGACCACCGTGCCCGTCGACGCGGTCCAGGTCAGACGAATCGAATCGCACATCGCCGGCGCCGCCTGTACGTTGGCCGGGGTCGACGGAGCCGCGAAGCTCGTGCCGTTCACCGCCGCGGTGGCCGGACCGTCGCCGCAGAGGTTGCTGTGCGCGCGCACCGAATAGGCATAGGTGCCCGCCGTCACGTGATCGATCCAGTAGCGGTCCGTCGTGTCCGATGAAACTACCTGCACGATGGTCGCGCCGCGGTAGATGTAGTAGCTGTTCACCGCGCCGGTGGCCGCGCCCCAGCGAATCCCGACCATGCCGCAACTGTCGCGGACGGTAATCGAGGCCGGAGCCGACGGCGTCTGAACTCGCGTGCCCGTCACGTCCGCCGAAGCCAGGCCGGTGCCGCAGCGATTGACGGCCCGCACCGCATAGATGTACGTACCCGCCGCCGGCGCATCCGCGTAGCGGACCACATCCTGCAACGTGGAGGCGATCTGAGTGCCACCGCGGAGGATCTGGTAGGCCGAGTCGCTGGGCAGATCCGTCCACGTGATGATGATACTGTCGCAACGGGTCGTCGTCGCCGCCACGCCTGTCACCTGAAGCGGCGTCGTCAGCCGCGTTCCCTGATCCGTTACCAGCGCCGCCGAGTCGCATGCGTTATAGGAACGCACCGCGTACAGATATGTTCCCGCCGCCGGCGTGTCGGTGAATGTCGTCACGTCCAGCGCCGTCGTGCCGACCAGCGTGGCATCGCGATAGATCCGGTAGCCGGTTTCACCGGTGACATCCGGCCAGGTGACCACCACGTTGGTGCAACTGTTTTCACTGGCGGTCACACTTGCCACCGCCGCCGGAGCGCCAAGGCGCGTACCCGCCAGCGTGTTCGATTCCGGACCCGCGCCGCACACGTTAAAGGCCACGATCTTGTAATTGTGCGCGCCGACCGCGGCCGCCGCGTCGTTGTAGTGAACCGCGTTCGGTCCGAGTTCCGCGATCTGCGCCTTATCGCGCAGCACACGGTAGCCCAGTTCTCCGGTCAGGTCCTGCCACGTCACGGTAATGCTGTCGCAGTATGTCGACGAAGCCGCCGACAACACCACCGCCGCCATCGTCGGCAGCCGGGTTCCGGCATCGGCCGCCGAAAGCGTGCCGCTGCCGCAGGCATTGAACGCCTGCACTGTATACTGGATAAGTACCCGCCGGCGCGGTGGAATCCGCGACAGCGCCCACGAGGGTGTCGGTTTGCGTCTGCACCAGCGTGCCGTCACGGAAGAGGTAGTAGCCCGCCGCGTTCTGGACGTTGGTCCACGTCACCGTGACCGCGCCACACGCACTGTCGGCCGCCACCACACTGAGGACCTGGTTCGGCAGTTTCAGCCGGAAGCCCAGGACCGGGGGAGTATTCAGGGCGCCGACGCCGCAGGCGTTGATGCCCTTGATCTGATAATTCACCACCAGGCCCGAATCCGGCCGGTCCGCATACCGTGTGACGTTGGCAGCGAGGATCCCCAGCGAAGTGCCGTTGCGGAAAATTTCGTAGGAACTCTCGTCCACCAGATCGGTCCACGTTACGATGACCGAGTCGCAGCGGTTACCCGTTGCCGTCATCGACGTCACCACGGCGGGCACGTCGGCCACGCGGCCGTTGATCACGGCGGAAGCGATACCCAAACCGCAAGCGTTCCGGGGAGCGATCGTGTAAGCATACGGGCCGGGGATCGCCAGGTTATCACGGTAGGTCGTGACATCCGCCAGCGTCGAATCGGCCAGCACGCCGTCGCGATAAATATAGTATTTCAGTTCTGTGACGACATCCGCCCAGGTGAGCGTAATGCTCGTGCAACTGTCCACTGTCGCCGATCCGCCCGTCACCTGCGGCGGCGCGGAGAAGCGGAAACCGGCGGCCGAGGCTGAGGCCGGTCCGACACCGCAGACATTGACGCCCGCTACGGTATAGGTGTGCGCGCCCGCGCTCGCGGTAATGTCGGCATAAGCCGTCACGTTGGCGCTCACCGTGCCCACCGGCGTCGACCCGCCGTCACGGAAGATCTGGTAACCGGTTTCGTTCGTGAGGTCGGTCCAAGTCAGGTGAACGCTGTCGCACAACGTGGTTGTCGCCGCGACGTTGGTTACCTGCGCGGTGCCTTGCACCCGCGTGCCGGTAGCCGTCGCCGAAGCCGCAGCCGCGCCGCACGTGTTCTTCGCGACCACCGCGTAAACATACGGCGTCCCCGCCACGGCAGTCGCGTCGGTATAAACCAGGACGCCCGCGAGGACCGAATCCAGAACCGTTCCGTCACGCGAAATCACATAGCGCGTTTCGGTCGCGACGTCTGTCCAGGCGAGATGTACTGCCGCGCAGCTCGTATCCGAAGCCGCGAGGCCGGTAACCACGTCCGGAACATCGGCGCGGCTACCCGAGGCGGCAATCGACTGCGAACCGACACCGCAGGCGTTCTGCGCCGCTACCCGGTAGTCGTGCGGCGCCCGCGGGACGACCGTCGTATCGGTGTAACTTGTCGTTCCCGCCGTCACGGAGTCAACCAAGCCGCCGTCACGGTAGACCATATATTGCACCGCATCGGTCACCGCATCCCATTGCATGACCACGCCAAAGCAGTTGGTTGGTCGAGGCTGACAGACCCACCACCTGCGTGGGGATCACCAACCGCTGGGCGGACGCCGTGTCTGAGAACGCGGTGTTCCCGCAGAGCGCCGATAGCGCCAGTAACTTGTATGTATACCGCGTGCCGAAAGCGGCAGTGATGTCAGTGAAACTCGTCGTTGCGCCATCCACACTCGTCAGCAGCACATCGTCGCGATGGATTACATAGCCCACCGGCGTGCCGGTCGAAGCACTCCACGCCACCGTGACGCCTGAGCACACACCCGTCGCCGTCACGTTCTGCGGCACGCCCACGTCGGAAATACGATGTCCGGTCGATCCGGCCGTCGAATCCGTCTCGCCGCACACGTCGTCAAACGCCGTGACGGTGTAACGATAATCGACGCCCGACGTCGTGATTTCGGCGAAACGAGTCTGCCCGCCGGGGATCGTCGCGTGCAGTGCGCCGTTCCGGTACAACATGTAAGAATCCAGCGTTCCCGTCGAAGCCGTCCACGTGACGACGACCGAGTCGCACTGGGTTGTCGATGCCGTCACATTCGCCGGGGCCGTCGGCGCAACCTGCCTTACACCAAAGACCGCAGTCGGTGGCGTGGGTTCTGTACAGGTCGCGGAATAGGTGCGAATCACATAGGAATGCGGTCCGTCGGTCACGCCGCTATCGATATAGTTGTCCGCGTTCGCGGCCGTGGTGTCGAGTTCCGTACCGTCGCGCACGATGATATAGCCGGTGACCGCGCCCGTGCCCGGTGTCCAGGACAATCGAATCCCATCGCAACGTGTGGTGGATACCTGCACATTGCTGACCGCCGTCGGCAGCGCCGGCATCGTTCCGGTTACCGCCGGTGACTGCCCGCCTTCCACCGCGCAATCGTTGGAAAACGCGGCGATCCGGTACTGGTGGCCGCCCACACTGCCCGGCACGGCGTCGTAAGCCAGTACGCCCACCAGCACGCTCGCGATGTGCGTTCCATCCTGATAAATGCGGAAGCTGTCGACGTCGCCGGTCGTGGCGCCCCAGGTGAGATGCACGCCCGTGCAGAGGTTATCTGTTGCTGTCACGCTGGGCGGAATGCCCGGAGTCACCAGCCGTTCACCCGCCGCCGCCGCGCTCAGCGCGGTCTCGCCGCACTGGTCACTCACCGCGGAAACGGTATAGCTGCTGGGGCCTGTCGGCGCCGCCGCGTCATCATAGGCTGTCAACGTTCCCGCAATCGTCGTCACGAGCGTCGCATCGCGATAGATCTTGTAATGGTCCACGTCGCCGGTCGAGGCGGTCCACGTGAGCGCCACGCGGTCACAGTGATTTACGCTGGCCGCGAGGTTCGTTGGCTGCGTCGGCGCGATCAAGCGATGTCCGGCGTCCGCCGTAGAAATTGCGCCCGCGCCGCAGCCGTTGTATGCCTGAACCGTGTAGTTGTAAACCGTACCCGGAACGCCGGAAGCGTCCGTAAAGGCGGTGACACCGGTAAGCGTCGCGCCCAGGGTAAGGCCGTCGCGCTTCACGACGAAGCTGTCGACCAGGGCCTGCGCTGTCCAGGTGATCCGCACGTTGGCGCAACTGTCCTCGGATGCGGCTACGCCCACAACCTGGGCCGGAAGTCCGAGACGCGCACCGAGGTCGCCCGCCGCCACAAGGCCGAGACCGCAGTTATTGAAACCGACCACCGTATAGATGTGCGCCGCGTTCGAGTCCACCGGCACATGGGCAAAGCGTGTCACATTGGCCGCCACCGTTCCGATGTGGGAGCCGTCGCGCAGCACGGCAAAACTGTCCTCACTCGCGATATCCGTCCAGGTCACAATCACGCTGTCGCAGCGGTTCTCGCTCGCGGCAATGTTCGTAACGAGCGGCGTCGAAGGCAGGCGGCTGCCCGTCACCGTAGCGGAAGCGGTGCCCGAACCACAGGGATTCACGGCCACCACATAATAGTCGAGATTGCCGGTCCCCGCGCCCACGTCCGTATAAGCCGTCACGTTGGTCGCGGTCGATCCGATCAACGTGCCGCCGCGGAACACCTGATACGCCGTATCGCCCACCACATCGTTCCACACGAGGTAGACAACCGCGCAGCTTGTGTCCGAGGCCGCCAGTCCTGTAACCGGCTCCGGCAGGGCGCGCGCATAACCCGAATCCACCGTCGCCGGAACGCCGTTGCCACACGTATTATACGCCTGGACGGCGTAGCCATAATGCACGCCCGCCAGTGCGGTATTGTCCGTAAACGTCAGGACGTCGGCGGCGGTGCTGCCGATGGAATCGCCGTTGCGATAGATGCGGTAGCCCTGTTCGGTGGTGACATTGGTCCACGTGAGGGTCACCCGCGTGCACAACGTGCCGTCTGTCGCCGTCAGTGTGGCAATCTGCGGCGGGACCGTGGCGCGCGAGCCGGCGTTGGCGATGCTGATCGCGGCGCCGCAGCCGTTGATCGCGCGCACGGAGTAGTTATAAACGGTTCCCGGCGAGCCGAGCGAGTCATTGTACGACGTCGTATTCGCCGGCAGAGTGGCAATGGTATCCGTAACCGTGTTCAGATTTCGCAGGATCTGATAACTCGATTCCGTCGTAATGTCCGCCCATGTCATGGCGGTATGCGTACAGAACGTGGCGTCCGAGGCTATAAACGACGACGGCGCCGTCGGCGTCGTGACCCGCGAACCCAGATCGAACGCCGAGGCGCCGCTGCTGCCGCAGCCGTTAATCGCCACGACCCAGTAGCGGTAACTCGTGCCATAGGTGCCACTGGCGTCGCGATAGCGCACGGTGTTTGCCAGTAAGCCGGTCGAAGTCAAATCAATGGGACTCGAACCGTCCGCCAGCGAGCGGTACACATGGTACGAGGTTTCACTGGCGGCGTCTGCCCATGTCACGACTGTGGAATCACACATTCCATCCGTGGCCGTGACGCCGACAACCAACGACGGTTCCTGCAGCGCTTCGCCGCTGGCCGCTACCGACGGCGTCCCCTTCACCGCAAACGACGTTGCGACCGACGACGGTATATTGCCCGGGGCCATGGGTCGCGGTGACATGATACCAGAAACGCGGGCCCGCCGAGCCAACCACGGCCATGGCGCCGACACGCGTACCGTCGCGCTTGATGATAAACGAATCGATCCCGGCATTCGTGTTATAGGTCCAAGACACCCGCACCGAGTCGCACGTGGCGGACGTCGCGACGACGGACGTCGGGATTGGCGGACCGGCATGGCGCGAACCCTGATCGGTTACGATTGTAGAAAATCCATTGGAGCCATCCTCACAATGGCGTCGCGCCTGGATGGCGTAAAGATACGTCGTCTGCGGAACAGCCGACGTGTCCGTATAGGCGCGCAGGGTCGGGCCGGTCGAGTCGATTCGGACTCCGTCCCGAGTGATATAGAACCGGTCAAGACTCGCCACCGAATCCGGATAGGTCCAGGTCAGATTGACGCCGAGGCAGGATACATCATCCGAAGCGGCGAAAGCGGAAGCGGCCGGCGGCGTCGGGCATCCCACGCAGGGGGAATTGACGCATGTCCAGGGCCCCATTTCGCGCTTCCGCATAACCGTCCACATTCGCCACGATATTGGATACCCAGTGGCAAGTCGGCAGACAGATCCGCAGATAGAAGCGATTGGGATAAATAATCGTTCCAACGGAACTGAGCGCGCTTTCCATGTAGAAATAGCCCGCGCCAAGCTCCACAGAAACGCCGTTCATGACAAAGCTGTTCATATTCACCGTCTGCGGCGGACCAGTGAGGCAGAGCGGCGGATCCGCGCACAATGGTGCCGGGACATCCGCTGCCGTTTCAGTGCCGCTCGAATCCACGTCCCACATAATCTGGACTTGCGTACCGTCCGGTATGGGCGTTGTACCGGCACAAGTCGTCGTTAACATCTGATCGGTCTCGGACATGATGATCGTAAACTGAGCCCAAACGGGGGCGACGATCAGCAACAGGGACGCCAGAACAACAAACACTTTGAAGATTTTCATGGCAAGGACTCTCCTCAACGGAAAATTTGGGACAGAACGGCAACTCACGGCTTCCATATCTTGCCGACTCTAACCGCTTAACAAGACTTTTAACTAAATAGCTGTATCGTTTAGATTTAATCCGACGTAAGACAACTTCAGGCGGAGCTGAAGAGAATGCGGGGGAATCAATAGACTCAAGCGGAAGCTATCGAGGATGGATCAAACACGTTTAAGATACTCGTTTTTCCCCGTTTAGTCAACTCAAAAGCCTGTTTCAAGATGGTATAGACGAGGTTGCACCAGTTAGCATAGCAAAAGTCAAGCCATCGTTCAAGCGGATTGTTGGACTTATCTTGATCATTGCCTCGAAAATGCGTATCTTGCGGCTCAACATCCCTGTATACACGACTCCCATGCGCCTCCAATTCCTCACATTTTTCCTGTGTTTACTGGCTGTGTCGGCCCACGCCTCCACGCCCAGGCTGCTCGTTCCGGCTCCTGCCGACGGCGGATTTACAAATCCCGTTTGTTCCCCGCACAGTGAAGCGATTGCCTACACCACGGCCGATTTCGCCGTGCTCTACCTGTGGACGACGGATCTCCGGCCGCCGTTGCGCGTCGCTCAAAGCGCCGGAGTTGGCCGTCGATTTATCTTTGAACCGGGACAGGAACGCCTTGTTTACCGGCAAGTGGTCGGGGCCTTACCCACCAAGCCCGAACGCCTGATTTCAACCTCGCCCTACCTTTACGATCCCGCAGTTCGAACGGCCAATCAGGACTCGTTGATCTACGGCCCGTATCTGATAGACCGACAGGTCTGGTATCGTCCCTCGCTTTTGCTGCCCTATCATGATTACCACGATAGCCTGCGCACTGCCGGACCCTATCTTGACCTGCGCACAGGCCGGTTGCAGGTAGTGAATGCCTCCTCGGATACTGTCTTTTCCTCGATAGTGCCCGACAGTTATGCCGGCATGGAGGTCTCGCCCGATGGCGAGTGGATTGCGGCCGTCAAGTCCCGGCCTCGCGTGGAACTGACTCTCATCCGGGTTGCCGATGGCACGCCGCAAACGATTCGCCGGCGGCTCCGCTCCCTCCTGGTCGGGCGATTCCCGTTGGATTATCTACGTTGCCGCACCGGCCGGCAGCCCAGCGGAATTGCACTGCTACAATATCACTTCGAATGACGATCAAGTCCTGCTGCGCGATGCCCGCTACCGCCCCGAGACTCCCGCACTGAATACGGATGGTTCCCGCGCCGTGTTCATCAGCCACGGCGCCCTGTATGATCTGAGCGATTTCCGGTGAGCTGATCCGGCGCCGTTCAATTTATCGCAGCAAGACAAACCCCCGCCATTATCCGGCGGGGGTTTGTCTTCCCCGGTGTTGCGAAAGCCGCAATCCAGCTTCCGCGGGGTTGAATTCCACAGATGGTCTACATTTGAACGGCGGACAATACGGCTTTCATGGCGTCCACCAACACCCGATTCTGCGCTTCCGTGCCGATCGTGATCCGCAGACAATGCGGCAGTCCGAAAGCCGCCAGCGGCCTTACGATCACACCGCGCTGCAACAGGCCATGATTCAGCGCCAGCGCCTCGGCCTCGGACGGAAAGGCCACGAGGAAGAAATTCGCGTCGGTGGGCGTCACATTCAGTTCCATTTCGGCGAAGGCATTCCATAAGAAAACCTTGCCCTGCCGGTTGATCTCCACCGTCCGGGTGAGAAATTCCGCGTCGTCGAGCGCGCCCAGCCCGGCGGCCTCGGCGACCACCGAGGGTTCGAACGGCAGCTTCACCTTGCGCACGTTGTCGCACAGATCCTCGTGGGCAAATCCATACCCGATGCGAATTCCCGCCAATCCATAGGCTTTGGAAAACGTGCGCAGCGTAATCACGTTATCCAGCCGGTATTGCATGGAATCGGGATAATCGGGATTATCACCCGCGTATTCGAAATACGCCTCGTCCAGAATCACCAGGCAGTGGCTCGGAACATGCGTCATGAACGTTTCGAACTCGGCGCGCGAAAAAGTCGTGCCCGTGGGATTGTTGGGATTCGCGAGGTAAATGATCTTTGTGCGCGGGGTGATTGCCGCGGCCAGCGCGGGCAGGTCGAAGCGATAGTCGCGCAGCGGAACGGTGACGAGTTTTACCCCGCGTGAGCGCGCCAGCACGTAGAATCCGATGAACGTCCCCTGCGCCGTCAACACTTCTTCGTCATCGCAAAGAAACGTGCGGAGGATGTTCGACATGATCGCTTCCGAACCCGATCCCACCACCACATTGGATGGCTGCAACCGGTAACGGGCGGCCAGTTCGCGGCGCAATTTCTGCCCGCCATCGGGATAGAGATGCAGCTCGTCGAGCACCGTCCTCACCCGCGCCAGCGCTTTGGGTGACGGTCCCGTCGGATTTTCGTTGGAAGCCAGTTTGACGATCTCGCTTACGCCGAACTCGCGGCGGATATCGTCGGCCGAGCGCCCCGGCTGGTAAGGCACCAGGGACTGAATATTGGGAGGAACGAGGGGCATGTTTACAGGCATCCGAAAATTAGGTCAGGTCTGAAAAACGCCGCCGCAACGACTCGCGCGGCAAGCACGGCTAATCCCATCGAAATCCAACGTCCCTTAGCGTATCAGCAGCAGGCGTTGGGTGGCGGAAAATTCCCCCGCTGTCAGGCGCACAAGATAAACGCCCGAGGCGGCCTGCGCGCCGTCCCACCGTGCGCTGTGATAACCCGCCGTCTGCCAGCCTGCGGCTAACACAGCCAGTTGCTGCCCGAGCAGATTATAGAGTTCCATGTGAACGGTGGCCGCCTGCGGCAGCGCGTACAGAATGCGGGTTTCGCCGTTAAACGGATTCGGATAGTTGCCCAGCAGCCGGTATTCAGAGGGCAGACCGGCCGACTGGAATTTCCACCGCGGAAGGCGGCGCAACATAGAGGTAAACCGGTAATAGATACGGAGTGCCCAGTCCGTTGAACTGAACCGTAATCGTCGCCAGATGGTCACCGGTCGACAGTCCAACGGCGTGATAACCGACCGCGTAGGCTCGGACCGCCGCAGGCGCCAGCGTGTCCGAAAGATAGGTCGCGTCGATCCACGGCACGGTTTCCACGAGCGAATAAATCAGATCGCAATCACCGGTGTTTTCCACGCGCAGCGTATCCGTTCCCGACCCATAGATGGCGACGACCGCGTTGAGTGATGAGCAATCCAGGGACAATTGCGGCCGCCGCAGAGCGAAGGGAGTCGCGACGGTATCGCCGTCCGTCACTTCTACATTCACGATGGGCGTCGGACACCAGCCCGTCAACAGCGCTCGCAGATGCGCGGTTCCCACGTTCACGAACAGCGAGTAATTTCCGCCGCTGTCCGCGAGCGTAAACTGGCCGGTGGTCGTCTCAATCCGAGCTCCGACCAACGGCTGCTGCGTGGCCAGCGCAACCACCCGCCCCTGCACATACCCGCCCTGCACAGGAATTATCGTTAAAAACCACCCGGTCAGGGTCCCGTTATCCGCGCTTGGATGACTGTCCTGCAACCTAAGCTGCCATACTCCCTGGGTGGTATGATCGTGCAGCGTGGAAAGCGGCTGTGCCGGCCGATAGGTTCCGGTGAAAGGCGCCGTCCCGGCGGAGATCGACGTCCCGGCGGCGTCACTGAACACTGTATGAGTAAAATTGTCGCTCGATCCGCCGACACTGCTCACCAGCACCACCTGCGTCTCATCGGGCGTGATCAGAATTACGGTGACATCGCGGTCGTACGTGTGCTGGAGGTCGATCTCGACCCGCACGCTGTCGATGATGTAGGAATCATCGACATACAGCTCCGCAGTCGCGTTGCTCGGTCCAAACGGAACCGGCGGACCACTATAAACGTACGTAATCCGCTCGTAAATCTCATGCTGGAGCACGGCGTGGGAACGTACTTCCGTCGCCACAAGGGCTCCCGGCAGGAAGGCGAGTAGTAGCAAAACCGGCAGCATGGCGAATCTCCTCGATGCAGGTCATGACCGCCACCACAGGATAGCGATGCCGTGAGGCCCGTCTCTTCACGGATTCCACCCTCACGTCGAATCATCACAAAGCCAATATACAAAAAGCATAATTCTGCGTCAAGGGATCTCGCGCCGCGCCCGGTATTGATCCCAGCATCAATAAAAACACGGGGTGCCGCCTCAAACCGGGCGGCACCCCGTATTACATCGTACTGCATCCCCAAGATCAGCGCATCAGGACCAGTTTCCGTGTTTGCTGCATCGTCCCGGAATCCAGACGATAGAAGTAGATCCCCGAAGCCAGGTTCGAAGCGTCAAACGCCACGCGCTGCACCCCGGCACTCAAACGGGTCTCATCCAGCAACACAGCCACTTCCCGCCCCAGAACATCGTAGACTCGCAAACCAACCCTGCTTTCCGTCGTCAGGTCAAACTGGATCATCGTCTGCGAGTTAAACGGGTTCGGGTAGTTCTGGTAGAGCGTGAACTCGCCCGGCTTGCGCGCGGGTCTGGGACTCACTGCCAGCGTCGTATCCAGCCCCCACGGATAACCCGTAGAATCGATCCGCAAGGCGCGGAAAGGATTGATCAGCGGCCGCGTCGGAATCAGGTCCACAGGGATCCGCTGGTAAAGAATCGGGTTCAGCGTCAACGTCCCCTCGGGACTGCTGTTGATTCCCGTTCCCGCGTCCAGATCAAGCTGATATTGCATGTGAACGATCCCACCGGTCACAAATTGCGCCACGCTGATGTCGCGCTCGCTGCGGCATTGGCCCGGAACGGCATTCTGCCCGCCGTCGGTGTTCGTCGTGTTTGTCCCCGCCGACCAGGTGCGCCCGTTGTCGGTTGAGACCGAGATCCACGCGTCCGCCTGATAATAACTTTCGCTGTTGCTCAGGCTCCATTGCGTCGTGTCGAATCTCTGGTAGGCGCAGTAAAGATAGCCGGTCGTCGTGTCGATCGCCACGTTTGGACGCTGGCACATGAGCTGCGATTTACCGATTTGGTTGGTGAAGCTGCCGATCGGTTGTTCGGCGACGATATTGAATTCATTGTGCCCCTCGTCCCAATGCCAGATCGACGAGACGCCGTCACGGAACGACCACCAGTGGGTCGTATCCGTCGTGTCTGTCCAGAAATAGAGGAAATGCGTGGTAAAAAAGACGTGCGCATTGTCCAGCGGATCCAACATCACCGTCACGTCCCAGTAGGGCCGGCTCGTGTCCTGGTTGCACGAATCCAGCGTGCCGCCGTTGGCGATGCACATCGTGTCGATCGGCGGGAAACTGGTAATATTGACCGGCGCCGCCCAATTCATCCCGCCGTCCTCGGAGATCCGCAGAAAAACATTCGGCCCGTACGCCACGCGGTTGTCCCACGCCATCCACGCCATCGCCACGCGCGACCCGTGGATCGATGCTGCGATATTCGTGGACAACCAGTACGCGGTGTCCATCGCCGTAAAACCCTGTGTCCACGAAACACTGTCCCCCAGACCACCGGTGAAGTGCGGCCGTCCCCGCGAATAGAACGCCGGATTATCGCTGGTTCCCGTCAGCGCCGCCTGGGAACTGACAACTTGCAAGTCACCCGCGGGATCGCACACAACTTTCGGATACAAAATCCGGATCCCCGGCACCCAGGGAATATCCGCCGTGGTGAATCCGCCCATGCGCGGGATGAGGTCAATACTCACGGCCGCGTGCGGGATGGAATCATCGTCCACTTGATGGAAGGCCGGGAACGCAAAGCCCTGCGCATTCACGTCAACGGTCGTGTAGCCGGCACGGAGCGGCGCGGCGTCCGCCTGCGCGCCACTCGGCGCGGCGACATTGGGCAGCGTGAACTGCGACAGCGACGGACTCCAGACATTGTAGTAAATGTGGCGGTCGGGCTGGTCACTCAGCATGCGTTTCGTCCACACGTGGTGCACGTAGCCGCTCTGATCCACGGCAATCTGCTTGCCGCAGGAGGTATACTGCTGTTCGTCCCACCAGGTGTCGCCCACCGTATCCACCACGCCAATGGGTTCATCCAGCGACGTGATTCCGCGATAGGGCGGCAAAGTAACGGCGGCCGTCGGCTCCTGCCAGCGCGCCGCAAAATCCGCCGCCATCTGCGCCGGATTGGGCCGCGCACTCTGCGGAAGTGCCTGCACGAGCCCGCCTGTCAGAACAATCCCGGCCAAACACAATCCAATCAAGGCTCGGCGCATATCCTTCCTCCGGTTTCCGACGGAAATGAAACTCAATCGTCCATATTGCAAAAGAATATAGAGACCCGCAGCCGGATTGTCAAGTGTGCGATGGATGAAATAAACAATCCCCCCCGTTGGCGGGGGGGATGGATTTTTGGAGGCATGGTTTGGCAGGCGGCGCCGCTACAGGCCCAGCTCCCCGGCCACGCCGCGCATCGCCTCGATCACATTGGCAATATGTTCCTCGAGCGGAATGCCCAACAGCGCCGCGCCCCGCACGATATCCTCACGGTTGACCTTGCCGAGCGAATCCAGACTCCTTCATCCGTTTTTGCACAGATTTCGCCTGAAGGTCCGCAAGTTTACGTGATGGCAAGACATACACCGTGGCGGTGATCAGCCCGGTGAGTTCATCCGAGGCCAAAAGCGCTTTCGCCATTTGCGTTTTCGCCTCCACGCCGGTGTAGTCGGCGTGCGCCAGAATCGCCTCCAGCCACGGCTCGGGCACACCCAGACTGCGCAGGTGCTCCACTCCCCGGAAGGGGTGGTCCTCCATGGTCGGATAGCGCTCGTAGTCGAAGTCATGCAGCAGGCCGACGATGCCCCACTCCTCTTCGGACTCGCCAAACTTGCGGGCATAGAAGCGCATCGCCGCTTCCACCGACAGCGCGTGCTTGCGCAAGCTTTCGGAGGGCGTCCACTCGCAGAGCAGCGCCCAGGCTTGATCTCGGGTCATTCGGCCGGAGGTCCGTCGTTGATCTCGTCCTTCAGATAGAAATAGGTCGTATCCACACCACCTGCGGCAAACAATCCGAAACCGCCGCGGATGTTCGACACCGGATCGTATTCGACATTGGCCGGCAAGTACGTCCAGAAATAGTCCCACGCATTGCGGTCGCAACTGAAGACGCGCACCCGGTGCCGGCCCGTGTGCCCCACCATGACCCAGCCAATACGGAGGCTGTCCACCTGCGGGTAGCCAGTCCACGCAAGCCAGTTGCCGAAATCCGGACCGTTGTTGCCGCTCACTGTGCGGTAATCCTCGAACCAGTCCGGCTCGATATTCTCGATCAATATCGTATAGCCGGCGGCCAGCGAATCCAACGCCCAGCGCACTGAAAACATCGTGGAATCGAGGCCATATTCCACGGTGTCGGGCTGGGAGACCGTGAATTCGACGGGGCCGGTGGCGGTCATTTCAGCCGTGATGACGCGGCCCTCGACCTCGGCACGCAGCGCATAGGCGTGGCCGGGAACCGGCTTGATGGAGGTGTCGGTCACGGCGTAATAGCCCATGCCCTGCCCGCTGTTGGGCTGTTCGGCCAGGGTGAAGGTGTCGGCGCCGGAGGTGATGGTGACGAGCGCCCCGGAGACGCCGATGGCGGTGGTATCGTACCGGACACCCATCGGCACCGTGCGCGTCAGGCGAAGGGCAAGGGGCTGTCCAAGGGGCATCATACCCTGCACCACGATTTCATCGCGATACGGCTCGTCGCCCGATCCCGCACAGCCGGCGAGGATCACGAGCAGGCCGAGGCCGAGGGTAGCAAAGATTAGTTTTCTGTTCATGGTTAAAACTCCGCCGTGATGCCGATGGACGGCAGCAGCGGGATCTGGCCATCGAATTCCCGCGTTATCGGATTCTTTGTCCGGTCGTAGTTGAATGTCAGCGCATTCTTATGGCTGTAAACGTTGATCACTTCGAGGTACGGTGATAGCGCCCAGTGCTTATACTGGTAATTCAGGCGGTACGCTATGTCGAGACGGTGGTAGTCCGGCAGACGGCGGTTGTTCTTCTGCCCCGGCACAAACACGTCTCCCGGCAGCCCCAGCCCCACGCTGTAGACGCCGACGGCGTCGGTGATCGGCTGGCCCGTGCCGTAGTTAAAGCGCATTTCGAGGCTCTGATGCTTGCCGAACTTGCGGCTGACGAACAGATTGGCATTATGCAGCCGGTCGAAACTGGCCGGATACTTGCCGCCCCATTCGGGCACGTTAAAGAGGCGGGACGAATTGCCAATCCCGTAACCGGTCATGAATGCATATCGCCCCGCGGTCCCCTGCACAAAGAAGTCCCAGCCGTAGGCGGTGCCATTGCCCTGATTGAACAGATCGGCGAGCGGGCGGCTCTGGGGGGTGTAGTTCAGGTCGTCGGTGATGTTCTTCTTGAACTCGAGCACCTGCTCGAAGCGCTTGTAATAGACATCGCTGGAGAGCTTGATGCCGTCGCCGAGCTGCGTTTCATAGGAGAGCGCGTACTGTTCGCCGCGGTTCGGCTTCAGCGTCGGGTCCGTCGGCACGTAGGAATCGAAGAGGCTGGCGACGTTCGTGCCGAACGACACAAGCTGCATGTACTGGCTGTACCGTCCCCACGCGGCATTGAGCGACGAATGCTCGGTAAGCTGATACTTGACCGCCAGCCGCGGCAGCAGGTCCGTCACCTGCGCGATTTCGCTGTGTTCCAGCCGCAGTCCGGGCGTAATCGTCAAATTGCCCGTTGGCCGGTAATCGTCGGACACATAACCCGCCAGATGCCAGCCGTCATACACCTTGTCCGCCCATGTGTAGCTTTCTCCGCCCACGAAGAACGTCGTATGCATCGCCTTGGCCGCGACTCCCATGTCCAAAGTGTGGTGCTCATTCGCAAACCACGACAGGTCGCTCTTCACCGTGAAGTCGCGCACGCCGCTGCGGAAGTTAAACCAGACGTCGCCGGTTTCAAAGCGGAAATCGGAATCGAAAGAAGCTGCCCGCCACCGTGTTCGTTGAGAACAGGCGGTGCGACCAGATATGCACAAACGGCAGACTGTAAGTGGTGTTGCCCCAGTTCATGCGAATGCGGTCATTCGTCGTCGACACGATATCCATCTTGTCACGCCCGAGGTAGGCCGACGGCGACAGCCGGTCGCCGTTGGCGAAGTCGCGCGTCAGCTTGGCGTTGAAATCGTAGAAGTAATAGGGGAAGTCGTAGTCGATGACGCCATTGTGCTTGAGGGTCTTCGTCGCCCAGTCGAGGTAGGTGCGCCGCCCGGCAATGAGCCACGACCCTTTGGGCAGCGGCCCTTCCAGCGTCGCCTGCGAGGACAACAGCGAAATGCCCGCCTTGCCGTTCACCTTGTTGCGGTTGCCTTCGCGGTCGGCGATGTCCACCACCGCGCTCAACCGCCCGCCGTAGCGCGAACCGAAGCCGCCCTTGATCAGCTTCACGTCCTTGATGGCGTCGGTATTGAAGACGCTGAACAGCCCGCCGAGGTGCATCGGCTTGTAGACGTCGATGCCGTTCAGCAGAATCAGGTTCTGGTCGCTGGAGCCGCCCCAGATATTCAGGTCCGCCGAAAAATCGGAGGTCGGCAGCACACCGGGCAGAATCTGCAGCGAGCGGAAGAGATCCGCCTCAATCACCTGCGGCAGCGCCGTGAGTTCGCGTGTCGGCAGTGTGTACTGCGCCACCTGTGGAGAATATTCACGGTCTTCGACCCGCCGCGCGTCGGTCTCGATGTTGACTTCACTCAGCGACACGGCCTCCGGCACCAAACGGATGAGCACATGCTGGTCTCCGCCATTCAGTGTCAACATTTTCCGCTGCCCCTGGTAACCCAGCGCCGAAATCACGAATTCGGTTTCACCCGACGGCAAATCGACGATCGCAAACAGGCCTTCCACATCGGCCGCCGCGCCACGATTCGTTCCCGCCACCTGCACCGCCGCCCCCGGCACGGATTCGCCGGTCTCCTTGTCATATACTTTGCCCGAGACTGTAACGGCCTGCGCCGCCAGAGTCCAGAGCATGATTGTCAAGCCCATCAAGAAAATTCGAAATCGACTGTTCATGATCCCTGAGATCCACCTGCGTTTTGTTAGGTTCATTTCCGATTGTGTTGGATTGGTCGTTGTCAGCGTTTAGCGCCCCGCGCCGTCCGCGCCGCGGGCCGTAACTGTTCCATGCCGGCGGGTTCGGCCGTGTCATCGATCCAGCGGATGATCAGTTGCAGCGCCGAACGGATTTCCATGGGCGGATAATCACCCGCCAGTTCCGTCATCACCTCGGCATAGCGTTGCGTCGCCGCGTCAACAACCCGAAGTCCTTCGGCAGTAATCTCCACGAGTTGCACCCGACGGTCCTCCCGTGACGGTGTTCGCCGCACAAAGCCCCGGGTCTCTAAATCGTCCACCATTTGCGTCAGGTTGGACGGACTGCGCAGAATGTATGTCGAATCCTTGAGTTGCGTCATCGAATGCGGCGTGCCCAACTGTTGCAGTGTCACCAGCAGGCTGTAGCGGGCCACATTTAAACCGCACGGTTCAAAGATCAGCGCATCCCCCGCCCGGGCACTCATTTCCCCCGCCAGGATCAGCATCCGTGGCAGGGCCAGCATCAAACTCTCCTTACTCTCCGGATCAATCTCAAAATCCCGAAACTGCATTTGACCACTTCTTCCAGTCAGTATATTTGACAACTAAAAATTACAACAGTAAAATATATCTCTAAAAAACAAATGTCAACTGGATCAAAGTTCAGTAGGCTCGCATTAAATATCGTAAAAACAATTGCCTGTCAATTACCATAAAAACGACAAAGAGGCTCCGGAAATCCGGAGCCTCTTTTAATGGGTCATTTATCGTGAATTGTCCCGGTCCCGATCCGCTCAGAGGCGGTATAGTTCTCCGTACTTTCGGGTCAGATAGTCCGTGTAGGCCGCCGTCCCCAGAGGTTTTCCGGTCGCCCGCTGCATAAGTTCATCGCGCAGGTAGCGGCGGCCATGCGCATGCACGTGTTCACGCAGCCAACTCAGAATCCCACTGAAGTCCCCGCTGGCCATTTGGGCGGACATCTCCGGCATGGCGCTCTGCATCGAGGCCCAGAATTGCGCCGCCGCCATGTTGCCCAAACTATACGATGGAAAATACCCGAAACTCCCCCCGGACCAGTGGACATCCTGCAATACGCCTTCCTTGCCGTCGTTCGGCGGCGTGATTCCGAGGTATGCTTCCATCTTGCGATTCCACTCCGCGGGTAAATCCGCAATCGCCAACTTGCCCGCGAACAAATCGCGCTCGATTTCAAAGCGCACGATGATGTGCAAGTCGTAGGTCATTTCGTCCGCTTCCACGCGCACCAGCGAGGGCTCCACGTGGTTGATCGCCAGCACAAACTGCTCCAACGCCACGTCCGCCAATTGCGAGGGAAAGATCTCTTTCAGGTGCGGGAAAAAATACGCCCAGAACGGTTGACTGCGGCCAATGAAATTCTCCCACAGCCGCGATTGCGATTCATGGATGCCATAGCTTAACGGTTCCGACAACGGCGTGCCCAGGAATTCCGGATTCAATCCCTGTTCGTAGAGCGCGTGGCCCGTTTCGTGGATGATCCCGAACAGCGCCTGTTGCGGTGCGTGTGGATTATAGCGCGTGGTAATCCGCACGTCGCCGAGCGATCCCGCACAGAAGGGATGCACCGAGGTGTCGATGCGTCCACCCGCCCAGTCAAAACCCATCTGCTTCATCACCAGCTCGCCAAACTGCTTCTGCTGCGCCGCCGGGTAATCACGCGCCAGAAACGCTCGCTCGGCTTTCACCGCCGACGCCTGAATCCGCTTGACCAGCGGAATGCCTACCGCTTTGACCTCTTCGAACCACCGCGTGAACATCGCCGCGGTCGCCCCCGGCTCAAACTGGTCGATCAGCGCATCCAGCGGCGTCTCTTCGTAACCGAGATATTCTGCCACTTCCGCCGTCAGCCGCACCATGGTCTCGAGATGCGGCGCGAACATTCCAAAATCCGCCGCTTCACGGGCCTTTACCCACGTCTCATGGCACAACGACTCCTGTCGGCTGAGTTCTTCCACCAGCCGCTGGGGAATCTTCGTCGCCCGCTGATAGTCGCGGGTAATTTCCCGCAAATTTGCCTGCTGGTCCGCTGTGAGCTCCCCCTTCCGGGTTTCCAGATCCCGGATCAGTTCTCCCATCCGAGGCGAGGTCAACTGACTGTGCTGCTTTCCCGCGAGGAGGGCTAACTGATCGCCACGGCGGCTGGCGCCTTTAGGAGGCATGACCGTTTGCATGTCCCAGTGCAAAAGTTCCGCCACTGAACCGAGGAGGGAGCATTCCCGGTAGCGGGAAACCAACTCGGTATAGTCGGCTTGCACGTTGGTCATTGCATCCTCCTTAGTTATTATTATTCAACAATATATGAATGCTGCGCGGATCCGGAGTGATTCCGGCTCTGTTGGACAACAGACCCGTCTTTATCCGTCATCGCTGGGGGTTCAGGCAGCTTAATTCAGAAAATCAAAATACAAGGATCAATGGAGAAGGTCAAGCCGCAGTTTCATCGATCTGTAAATGATATTCTATACCAACTGCATCAAACCCCTTTACAAATGCCCCAAGATACATTACTTTATAGGTTGGTGACATCCGGCCAATATCTTGGGCAAATCGCGAACTATCCTCTGCGCATTACCTGCGACGTGTACTATGAAAACAGGATCCTGATCCGTGCTTCCGCCGTTCTTCCGTCGGGAAACCGTGCTCATCCTTGCCGGCCTTGCGCTTTTCGCGGCTATCAGCCGCGCTTTGCCGCTCGACGCCGGCTCTGCCGATCCTTCCCCGGAAGCACTGCGTACGGATTCCGCCTTGGCCGGCGCCTATACCGTGGGTGGTGACAGTGCCGACTTTGCCACGCCCGCCGACGCCGTGCTCGCTCTCATTACCCACGGCGTCACGGCGCCGACAACTCTGGAACTGCGCGCGGGCATATATTTCGGAGCGCTCGTTCTGACGGCCATTCCCGGCGCTTCAACTGTCAACAACGTCACGTTCCAGCGCGCATCTGCCGATTCCGGCTCTGTCACACTCCGCTCTGGAGTCACGGACACCACCCTGTTGTTGTTCTCCGGCGCCAGTGATATCACTTTTGACGGCATTGATCTGGCCGCCGGCGGCACGGCCCTGCGCCACGTTGCCGGTCTCACGTCCGGCAGCCAACGCATCACTCTGCGCAATGCCACACTCTCCGGTCCTGGGGCATCGATCCTCGGAACCGATGTTGTTTGGGTGAGCGGGACTGGAAGCGCCGATAACCATTTCGAGGACTTGATCGTCCGCCACGCGGCGCGTGGATTCCAATGGGACGGATCCACCGCCGGCTCCGCGATTGGCAATACTCTGCAACGCTGCCAGATTGACAGTGTGCGCGGCGGCGTATGGCTGACGCGCCAGAAAAATGCGCTCGTGCAGGACAACGACATCGTCCTCGATGTGGCGCAGAGCGACGAAGCCGACGCCATCCGCGTCGCCACGACACTCCCCGGCGATACCGTCGTGATCGACGGCAATCGGATCCATGGCATCCGGACCGCCGCCGTTTACGCTGTTGGCATTCGCGTCAAGACTGACTCCACCGCCGCCGTCGTCCGCATCTCGAATAACATGCTCTTCGATTTCCAGACCACCGGCAGCGCTCAGGTCCGCGCCCTTTACATCACTTCGGGCCGCACCGAAATCATCGGTAACAGCATCCTCGTCAATGACGTTGCCGCCACGGGCACAACCTACAGTCTCTACCTCGGCACGTTGTCACTGAGCGGCAGCGCGCTCTTACGCAACAACATCTTCGTGAATCAGGAAGCCACCAGCCTCGCTTACAATTTCTTCACCCTGACTTCCTCCACGCCGTTCAGCTCGGACGATAATATCTTCCACGGCACGGGCAGCGGCTATCGGTTGGGCCGCTTCGGGATGGACCAGCCTACGCTCGCAGCCTGGCAGAGCGCCACCGCGGGCGATGTCCGCAGTCTGTCCGGCGATCCCGGATTTCTCAGCGGCACTGATTTGCATTTATCTGCGCTGAACGGCCTCGCGCACCAGAACGGCGGGCTCGGGACCGGTCTGTTGACCGATATCGACGGCGAGGCGCGCCGCCAGCCGCCGGACCGCGGCGCTGACGAATATGATTACCTCGCGCCCGCCGTCGACTGCGCTGTGCTGGGCTTTGCCGATCCGTACCCGCGCTATGTCGGCGCCACCGCCGCGCCCGTCACCGTGATCGTGTTCAATCGCGGCTCGGCGCCGCAAACCGACGTGCCACTGTTTCTCTATTTCGACGATTGGCTTGTCGGTGAGTATGCAGCTTCACTCGCTCCGCTGGAATGCGATACTGTCACGATGACCTGGAACACCCCTGACGCTCCGGCCACCGGTCGACTTTCGGCACGTTGCTTCGTGGCCGCCGATGCCGATCTCTCCAACGACAGCACGAGCTGGATCGTGGAGGTCGTCGCGCCACCCTTAACCGGCGGCTATGCCATTGGCACGGGCGGCGATTATACAACCTTCACCGCCGCCCTCACGGACCTCGCGCGTCGCGGCGTCACGGCCCCCGTCGTCATCGATGTGGCCCCCGGCACGTATGACGAACGAGTCACGATCCCCTTCATACCCGGGGCATCCGCGGTCGACACCGTTTGTTTCCGTGCCGCTTCCGGGATTGTCACGCTGCGCTCGTCCCTGGGTCCCGCGACCCTAATTTTCAGTGGGGCGCGGCACGTCCACGTCCGCGGCATCAACATTTCCGCCATCGCTCCCAACTATGTCGGCGTCCTGTTTGAAGCCGGCGCCGACAGCAACGAGATTGCCGCCGCCAGCGTCGGCGGGCCGTCACTCGTCGTCAGCTCGGCCTACGGCATCCACTCGCAGGGTGGTGGGTGTGACGGTAACGTGCTTCGCGAACTCGTCATCGACGGTTTTTATTACGGCATTCGCCTTGAAGGCGCGAGCGCCCGCGCCGATTGCGGCAATCTCATCGAGCGCTGTACCGTCACCACCTCACGCACGGCGCTCCGCACCGATTTTCAGAACGCTGCCGTCATTGCTCGGAACACCGTTCACGCGGGTTATCCCGCCGCGGCAACCGCCGTCTACGGCCTTTGGCTGGGCACACAGCTATCGGGTCAACAGGTGATCGCTGACGGCAATCAGTTGACGGCGGGGCAAGGGGCCGCGGGCGGCTGCGCGGTCTACAGTAACACCGGACCCGGCAACGCGCTGATCGCCAACCAGATGGTCGGCGGTTGGACCCTTACCGGCACGGCTCCCGTGTATGGCATCCTCGTCGGCGGCGGCAATGCCACGGTCGCTTTCAACAGCCTCTGGATGAATGACATTGCCGGCACCGGCGACGTGATTGCCATTGCCGACACCGGCGCGGGCACATCCGTTTCCGTCCTGAGCAATGTCATGCAACTCAGCGAGCGCACGAACCACACCGTCGCTCTCTGGCACGGCGGCGGCGGATTCGGTTCCGACTACAACGCCGTCAACAACCGCTCCGGCGGTAATCCACTCTTCACCGTCGGCCGCATGAGCACATCAGACTATGCAAGCCTCACCGACTGGCGGAGTGCGACCGGCAACGACCTCCACAGCCTGACTGGCGACCCCGGCTTCGTCGATAGCCTGAATCTGCACGTCATGCCCAATAGCTCGTTGCTGGATGGAAACGGTCTCTTCGTTGCCGCAGTGCCGGAAGACGCCGATCGTGATCCGCGTACCAATCCCCCCGACATCGGAGCCGACGAATACCTGTTCCTTGAAACCCCGGACGATTTCGCCATCCGCTGGCTATCCGTACCCAGTGGAGAATTCCATGCCGGTGAAGCGTATTCGTTTGACCTCGGCCTCACTAATTTCGGCTGGCTCGGCCACACCGATGTTCCGGTGCGCCTGTTCTTCGACGGCGCGCTGATGGCGGAACTGCCCGTCAGCCTCCTTCCCGGAGCGTCGGACACACTCACGGTCACGTGGATCCCGCCCGATCTCGCCCTTACCGACGGCCTGCTCGTGGCCCGCGTGTGTTTGGCGGGTGATCTCGTGGCGGCGAACGATTCCGTCAGTGCGGCGGTGACCGTAATCGGTCCACCGCTGGCCGGCGACTTCGACGTCGCCGGCGGCGCCGCGCAGTTCCCCAGTCTGTCCGCAGCGGTGCGCCACCTTGCCCTGCGTGGCGTCAGCGGCCCGGTCACACTAAATCTCTTCAATCCGGATGCGGCGGGCACGCTTTGTTTACCGGAGATTCCCGGCACAGATTCCAGCGCGTGCGTGGTCGTTCGAACCGCGACAGTTAGATCACTGCCGGTCATTTTGAGCGCGCCTGCCGGCGAAGCGGTGTTACTGTTGGACGGCGCGGATAACCTCACCTTTGAGGATCTTGGCATCGCCGCCGCCGGAAGTTGCACCACGGCCGTCACCCTGCGCGGCGGCGCGACCGGCAATCGGTTTCGGAACTGCTTCATTCAGGGCTTTGACTCGCTCGCCAGCGCGTCCACGGCCATCCGTGTGCTCTCCGACGGCAATCACAATAACAATTTCGAGTCCCTCATAGTTTCCCGCGCCTTCACCGGAATTGCCCTCGGCGGCGGCGCTGCCGCCATCCAGGGACTGGGAAACTCGATTCGCGATTGCGCCATCACGAACACCCGCTACGGGATAACAGTCAGCCGCCAGACAGGTGCCGTCGTCGAGGGCAACGACATTCAACCGGGCTCACCCGCGCCGCTGGCCGCCGCCTGCTACGGCGTCTTTATTAACGCCCTCGGCCCGGGCGGCAGCGTTACCGTCAACGCCAATCGGATTCACGGCTTCGCCGACGGTTCCGGTGCGCTCTCCAACCGCGCCGTGGGTATCTATGCCGCCGCCGGAGGCGACGCCAGCGTTCTGGCCTGTAACAACTTCATCTACGATTTTGCCGGGGCGGGCACGCTCAAGCGCAACGCCTTTTACCTCTCGGCAGGTCACAACAATATTCTCCATAATACCGTGCGTCTGGACGATGTCGCATCATCCACGGAAATCGCCGCCATCTATAGCTCCACCGGCAGCGAGCATTTCCTGCGCAATAATATTCTGCTTTGCCTCGAAGACACCTTGCCCGCCTGCGGCATCCTCGTCAGCGGCGGTCAGGTCGAAAGCGACGGCAATCTGCTGTTCGGTCCGTCCGCTTCCTTCTCAGTGGCTCGCGTCGGCAGCACGGTCTACCCCACGCTTGCCGCCTGGCAGGGAACCGGGAACGATGTTCACAGCGTCAGTAGCGATCCCGGCTTCGTAAGCCCGGCGGATCTGCATCTGGCCGACAGCGCTTCTGTCGCGTATCGCCACGGCATCGAAACCGCCCTTGTCACGACCGATATCGACGGCGAGGATCGCGGAACTCCGCCTGACATCGGGGCCGACGAGTATTCGGCGCCCTGCATCCCCCCAGCCGTCAATGATCTGACAATCACAGCCATTGACGGCACGGTCCATTTAGCCTGGACACCGGTCCCCCTCGCGGCCTGTTACCATGTGTATCGAGACAGTTCCCTGGAAATGAGCATGGATCCCCTGCATCTGTTCGGTACGGTTCTGGGAACTTCTTTTTCAGACACTGTTACCGGCGATGACATGAGCCATTTCTTCTACGTCATCATTGCCGATCCCACCCCGCCTTTCAGTCCTGCTCCCGTCGTCCGTCATCGGCCTCATTCCGGAGAGGCATCGCTTAAAAAGTAAACTAAATTTTGTTTCAACGTCAGTGGGAAACGCCGCCTTGGGTCTGAAGGCGGCGCTCTCTCTCTCGCCACATCCGACCGAAAATCTGTCAGCGGTGCGACAGTTTCAAAATATACAGACCCAAACGCTATAGCATTTTTTACAGAGCCCGCCTCCTTCCCCACGGAACACACAGGCAATCACGACCTGACGGTTCAAAAGTTCAAGTCTATAATTACCCTGAACGTTGGAACTTGTCACCTCCGCTTCCGTGAAATGGGTAAGAGTTTGCGCTATGTTACTCTGTAATTTTGCGGAATATAATTTGCATATGTTTGTATAGGACGCCATGGACAGTTCGAATCTTGCCGGATTTCCGCTGTTTTCAGGGGGACCCGGCAGGAACTGCCATTTGTCGGATTGAAACGGCGTCCTTGCGAACAAAACCACATACTGCTTGAATTTCGGGTATGTTTCCACGGGCCGGACTAACCGGCCGCAGCGGAAAGGATTGGTAGTTATGCGGATCTTCGACAGGATCGTTATTCCACTCGAACCCAGTTCCCGGGCGCAAGCTCTGTTGGGTGTCGCTTCGGGACTGGCCCAAAAATTCGCCAGCGAGTTTGTCCTCATGTCTGTAAATCCGCTGGGCACAGGCACGACCCGCTCGAGCGTACGGATTCGCGAGCTGCGTAAGCGGCTCGCGAATTGGTCTACGACCCTGATGGAGGCGGGCGCCGGTCGCGTCACCACACTATTTCGCGAAGGGAATCCGGCGCTGCATATCGAACAAGCGGCTCTGGAAACCGGCGCTTCGATGATTCTCATGGCCGAAGATGTCGAAAACGCTGAAACCCGGGCCTGGTTCGGCACGACCACTCAGCGACTTGCCCGTCGCCTACCAACCCCCCTACTTGTTATTCGCACCGACAGCCGCCACAATCTGGACCCGATTCTCGCCGTCGTCGACTTCTCCGATTCCTCGCGTCGCGCATTGCACCACGCGATTGACCTTGCCCGCAGTCTTGAATCCCGTTTGACCATCCTGCACGTTGTGCCCGACACGCTGCGTTCGCCGCTTGAGGAAGGCTCCGTCTGGTCGCTCGGCGCGGCAGTCCCGGCCGTGGATGGGCGCGGCGAAATCCGGCGTGGTTTCGGATCGCTCAAGTATGGATCTCCTCACCCGCTCCCCGCCGAGGTCGAGCTGAAGCTGGAGAGCGCGCGCACCGAATTGCGTGACTTTCTGGCAACCTTCGATCTCTCGGGCGTCGCCTTCGACAGCAACGTCACGGCGGGAACACCCGTCACCCAGACGCTGGCTCAGGCGAGCGCGCTGAATGCCGGCCTGATTATCGCCGGATCGGGTCCCCGGGCGGGAGCGATCAACCTGATCAGCCAGACAACTGCGGAAACACTGGCCGAATTATCCGACATCCCAGTCATGATCTTTCGCAGTCATCCTGAACGCCATATCGACACACAGGATCAGACTATTTCCAGATCACAATATATCTAATTCTTGTGTTCTGCGGCTGAAAAATCAGCAATCTGTTTCTTTCTGAGTCACTCTCGTTCATCAAAATTGTTTAAAAAAGCCTCCGCCATTGTGGAGGCTTTCCTCCATTCAGCGCCAATATCTGTCTATTCATCATGTTAAACAGGATATTAGAATTTACGATCTTCTATATTTTCGACTTGACATTGTGTAATCTTTCCCATAGATTGGAGATGTAACGATCATAAAGTAGACACATATGTTATCCGCAACCTGGCAGTATTCCATTCGTGCCCTCGTGCACTTGGCCATGGCCCGCGGCAAGGGCCCTGTTCTGGCCTCCCACATCGCCGAAACCGAAGGCATCCCGCTTCCCTTCCTCTCCAAGATCCTGCACCAGCTCAAGGTTGCCGGGATCGTCGCCGCCACGCGCGGCCAGAAGGGCGGTTACATTCTGCAGCGCGACCCCGCCAAGCTGACGCTGCTCGATGTCGCGCACCTCACCGACCATGTGGATTTCGGTGAGCAGTGCCTCCTCGGCTACCGCTTCTGCGACGAGCACTGCAATTGCGTGCTCCATCCGCAGTGGGAAGGGATCAAGAAGGAA
Source organism: uncultured bacterium (assembly GCA_963735175.1). Classification (GTDB taxonomy): domain Bacteria; phylum Electryoneota; class RPQS01; order RPQS01; family RPQS01; genus CAVTJX01. The sequence continues at coordinate 689,631 of CAVTJX010000016.1, forward strand.
ATCCGGCATTTCCTCGAGTCGCGCACGATTGACCACCTTGCCACCGACGCGGCGCGGGGCGTGCTCGATGTTGACGGCATGTTGCATTTCCGTCAGCCCCCCCTCCGCCCCCCCTACGAAGTCACCGCCGGCGAATTCTAAGATTCGGAGGCGGCCGGATCTGGTTTGAACGCGCTCGCCATTGCCGGCGTCGCGGGTTGTCGTGATGTATCGATTTTGAAGAAACGCCAGAGCGAATGATCGCTTCTGGCGTTTCTTTGTGCCCCAAAATACCCTTAGCTCGCATTACGTACCGTGGGCCCCGGCCGCTATTTTTGACGCGTGACGGTCTTAAAATGAATCATGCGATGATGATCCTCACAATGGAAGCGGTCACGCTCTTTTGCGAAATGCCAGAGTTTTTGGCTTATCGTTCACCTCGTGGTTTGGGCGGCGCTTCAACGCCGGAATACTGCAACACTGCATCCGGCAGGCGCTGCCCGTGGATCTGGATGGCAGAAACTTCAGCATTCAGCTCCTGAAGCTCCGCCGGTGAGAAACTCCACCGCGTCCGCACCCACGTTTTCCAGCATGTGCGCCATTTGTGTAGTGCCCGGGATGGGTACAATCCACGGCTGCTGCGCCATAAGCCATGCCAGCGCTAATTGGGCGGGGGTTGCCTGTTTCTGCGCAGCCCACTTTCTTATCACATCCACAAGGGCCAGGTTGTGGGGTAGATTATCCGGCGAAAACCGGGAATCGATGCCCCGGATATCGCCCTCGGCGAAGCGTGTCCGCGCATCGATGGCTCCGGTCAGAAACCCCACGCCCAGCGGGCTCCACGGAACGAAGCCGATCCCGAGTTCCTGGCAGAGCGGCAGGATCACATCTTCCGGTCCGCGCCAGAGCAGCGAATATTCGTTTTGGATCGCCGTCACGGGATGCAGGGCATGGGCGCGTCTGACGGTGTTGGGACCCGGTTCCGAAAGGCCGTAGTGCAGCACTTTCCCGTCGTTCATCAAATCCTTGATCGCTCCCACCACGTCTTCAATCGGGACCGCCGGATCCACACGATGCTGGTACAGCAAATCAATGCGATCCGTGCGCAGGCGTTTCAACATGCCGTCCACGGCTTGCTTGATGTGTTCCGGACGGCTGTTGAGGCCCTGGCCGCCGTTCTCCCGTTTCCAGATCAATATTCCACCCGAACTTCGATGCAATCACGACGTCGTTTCGGAAAGAGGCGACCCCTTCGCCGAGGATCCGTTCCACCTCATGCGGACCGTAAGCCTCGGCCGCGTCGTAAAAGGTGACGCCACGGTCGAAGGCGGTCCGGATGATGTTGAACATTTCAGTCCGGGTTGGGATCGTCGTTTGGTAGGTGCGGCTCATATTCTGCACGCCAATACCGACGCTGGAGACTTCCAGCGAGCCCAGTCTGCGACGCTTCCCGATGCGCGTCTGGACATCAGACCGAGTGAAACTCGGATTCATGACTTCTGACGGACCCGGTGCCACTGCCCACGCCAACCGCGCTGCCGCTAATCCGACGCCCGCCACCGCCATCCTGCCCATGAAGCGCGGCGACTACTGTTGTGGTTCCTGTCCATCCCGACCTCCCTGAAGAATCCCGCTGCCATTAAACATTTCACTACACCGAAAAATACACCCCATTCGGATGATGAAACACCAGCGCGGAGACGCTCGACTCCGGCTCCATCATCATCCTCCTCCGTCAGTGTCACGCCAATGCTCTGCTCCGGCTGCAGCGCGCGGAAGAGTGCGATCTGTCCTTCGAGGTCCGGGCAGGCGGGGTAGCCGAACGATAGCCGGATCCCGCGATAGGTCGTGCGCACCAGGTCCTGCCACGTGAACTCCGCCGGATCGGGGAAGCCCCACGCCTTGCGAATTTCGCGGTGCAGCCACTCCGCCGTCGCCTCCGCCATTTCAATCGCCAGTGTCGAGAGAATGTGCGACGACAGCAGTTCGCCCTGTTCCTGCAAGCGCTTCGCCGTCGGCTGCACGCTCTCCCCCGAAGTCGTCACGAACAGCGCCAGGTAATCCTGCCCGCTTAACGACTTGGGCCGTACCCAGTCCGCCGCGCAGCGGAACGGCTCGGTGCGCTCGCGCGGAAACTCCCACGACGCCGCGACGTTGCCCGACTGCGGATCGACCAGCGTAATCCGTTCGTTTTCGCTGTAGGCCGGGAACCAGCGCCATGTCGCGCGCGGTGTAATCAGCCTATCGTGCTCGGCCATCGCCAGCACGCGCTCGACGTGCCGCTTCAAATCCTGCGCCTGCTTGTCCGCGGGATTATCCAGCCGCGAGGACGCGAGCCTGAGTCCCAAATGTTTGCCGTAGAGCATCGCCCGCGACACCAGCGGAAAGACGTCGCCCACCGGAAGGTCGCGCACCACGTGCAATTCGAAATCCGGCGGCGGCGGAACCGGCGCATCTTCGTACCGCGACTGCGACGGCGGCGGCGGTTCCTTGTCCACCACCGCCCGCGCCTCGCGCATCACTTTTTCGCGCTTGTCCACCCACTCGCTCTCCAGCGTGGACCTTTGCGCCTCGTCCGTTAAGCGGTTCGCCAGCGCCAACCCCTGCATCGCGTCGTTGGCGTAGAACACCGGCCCGTCATAGGCGGGCGTGATCTTCGTCAGCGTGAAATTCAGCGTGAGGGCCGCGCCGCCCACCAGCAGCGGCAGGTCAATCCCGGCTTCCTTCAAATCACTCGCCGTCACCACCATCTGCTGTGCCGAGCGCACCAGCAGACCCGACAGGCCGATGAAATCCGGCTTGTGCTGCGCCACCGCTTCAATCAGCGCATCCGGCGGCACTTTGATTCCCAGATTCACGACGTCGTAGCCGTTGTTCGAGAGAATCATGTCCACGAGATTCTTGCCGATGTCGTGCACGTCACCCTTCACCGTGGCCAGCAGCATCTTGCCGCGCACCGAGGATGACTCGCCCGGCGCCAGAAACTTTTCCAGATAATCCACGGCGGCCTTCATCACCTCGGCGGACTCCAGCACTTCGGCGACAATCAGCTTGTTCGCGCCGAACAGTTCGCCCACAACCTTCATCCCCGCCATCAGCGGGCCGTTGATGATTTCCAGAGGCGCCATGCGCGCGAGGAGCTGATCGAGCATCCCCTCAATGCCCTCGCGCGTGCCTTCCAACACCGACTTCGCCAGCCGCTCCTCGGGCGATAAATGCGCGTCCTCATCCACGCGCTTTTCGGCTTTCGCCTCGCGATAGTGCGCGGCAAAGGTGGCAATCGACGGTCCGTCGCCCTTGTAGAGCACGTCTTCGCAAAGCTGAATCTCTTCGCCGAAAGCGTGCCGTAGCGCTTGATACCCGCCGTGTTCACAATCGCCATGTCCAGCCCGGCCTGAATGCAGTCGTAGAGGAACACCGAGTTCAGCGCCTCGCGCCCCTGCGGCGGCAGACCGAAGCTGACGTTGGAAATGCCCAGCAGCGTGCATGCTTCAGGATAGCGCTCCTTAATCGCGCGGATCCCCTCCACCGTCGCCCGCGCCGCGCCGAGGTAATTGGGATCGCCCGTTCCTGCGGGGAAGGTCAGCGGGTCGAAAATGATTTCCCCCGGTGCGACGTCCCACTTTTCCGTCAGCGTCTTGTAGGCGCGGTCGGCGATTTCCAGCTTGCGTTCCAGCGTCACCGCCATCCCCGCCTGCTTGTCCTCGTCAATCAAGCCGAACACCAGCGACGCGCCGTACTTTTTCGCCAGCGGGCAGACGATTTCCAGCCGCTGCTCGCCGTCTTCAAAGTTGATGGAATTGATGGCCGGCTTGCCGCCGATACTCTGCAAGGCCGCCTCCGCCACCTCCGCGTCCGTCGTGTCAATCATCACCGGCACGCGCACCTTGCGCAGCAGTGGCCGCAGCACGTGCAGGAAATCGGACAGCTCGTTGCGGTCGGGATTAGCCGCGCACACGTCCACCACGTGCGCGCCCTTCACCACCTGCTCGCGCCCGATTTCGGCGGCCAATTCGAACTTCTCTTCTTCGATCAGTCGCTTGAACTTGCGCGAACCGATGACGTTGGTGCGCTCGCCGACGAACACGGGCCGGATAAACTCGTCGATCTTCAACGGCTCGCTGCCCGCCAGCGCGCGGCGCACCGGCTTCGCCTGCGGCGCGCGTGGCGCAAATTGATCCGCCACGCGGCGCAGTGCGCGCACGTGATCCGGCCCCGTCCCGCAGCAGCCGCCGATCAGATTCACAAACCCCTCGCGGCAGAAGCGCGAGAACAGTTCGTGGAAAACCTCCGGCCCCTCGTCGTACTTCCCTTCCGTATTCGGCAGCCCCGCGTTGGGCACGCAGGCCGTGGGAATGTGCGCGAGGCTCGCGAGCGTTCGTAGGTGGTCCGTCATCTGCCCCGGCCCCGTGGCGCAGTTCATGCCGATGTACAGCAGCTCGCGCGCCGCCAGCGTGTAATACAGCGCCTCGATGTTCTGCCCGGCGAGCATCGTCCCGTTGGTCTCAATCGTTACCGACACGGCCACCGGCACCTTCCGCCCGGCGCGCTGCATCCCTTCCTCGAGGCCGATCAGCGCCGCCTTGACGTTGATCGTGTCCTGCTGCGTTTCCAGCAGCAGATAATCCACACCGCCCAGCACCAGCCCTTCCGACTGGATGCGGTACGAACGCACGATCTTGTCAAACGTCACCCCGCCCGTAATCGAAATCGCCTTGTTCGTCGGCCCCATGGATCCCGCCACCAGCACCCTGCGATCGGGTGCGAACTTCCGCCCGGCCTCGCATGCCAGCTCCGCCGCGCGGCGATTGGCCTCCAGCGTCCGCTCCTGCAAGCCGTATTCGCCGAGCACAATCGTCGAACCGTTGAACGTGTTGGTCTCCAAGACGTCGCAGCCGGCATCCAGATAGCTTCGGTGCAGCCGCAGCACAGTCTCGGGCGCGAACAGGTTCAGCGCCTCATTGCAGCCGAACAGCGGCTCGCCGCCGAAATCGGCCGCCGTCGGCCCCAGCGCCTCCAGCCCCGTCCCGGTGGCCCCGTCCAACACGAGAATCCGCCGCGACAGCAAATCGCGGATTTCGCGGGCTAAGTCATCTGCGGAAGGATGTGTCATTGTCGTGAAAGTCAACTTTCCGGATTCGAGCAATTGAATACTATTAATTTAATCAGATTCACTATTAAAATCAAGTCCAGCGTATAGGCTGGACTTTTGCAGTTTCTCTTCCTACCTTAATCTCACTTAGTACTTTAGTCCTTTAGATTCTCCTATCCCAGCGGCGCCAGCAGCTTCTGCCAGGCGGCGATGGCGCTGTCGAAGCTATGCTCGCGGCGGATCAGTTCGGTGGCGGCCTGCGCATGCTTCGCCCGCAGCGCATCGTCCAATAGATACGGCAACACCGCCTCCGCGTAGGCCGACACCGGCGCGTCGATGGGCAGCAGCACGCCGGTCTGGCCGGTGCGCACCACCTCCGCCATGTCGCCGCAGTCCGACGTCACCGGCACCATCCCGCAGCCCATCGCTTCCATGCTCGCCAGCGATAGCCCTTCGTTGATCGAGCACAACAGAAACACCTTCGCCCGCCGGTAATAATCCTCCACCGCGTCTGTCGTCGTCCACTCCAGATGCCCGCGCAGTTGAAATTCGTCGAGCATGTGGTCGAACTCGTCATGCATCTGCCCGTCGCCCAGCCAGCAGAAGCGCGCATCGGGCTTCTGGTCGAGAATCGCCCGCAGCACCGACAGTGTGAACCGCGGCCGCTTGCGCTCGCGGAGCTGCGCCGAAATCAACACGTCAAATTCTTTCGGCCCGTCCGCGGGATAATAGCGCGCCGGGTCGATGGTGCTGTGCAGCATCACAATCCGCGCGGCGTCATAGCCTTCACCCAGCAGATACTCCTTCGTCCGCGAGCCCGGCACAAACACCCGCTCCGCCTTCAGCCCAAAGCGCCGCGCGATCCGCTCCAGCCGCGCGGGATTCCTGCTGGCGTTCACCATGCGGTTGCTCGACAATTGCACGTTGTGCGCAAAGTGAATCTCCGCCGTTCCCGCGATGTAATGCACCCACACCGGCTTGCGGAAGAAATGCCCCAGCGTCAGCGCAAACAGCCCGTGCGGCACAAGATTATAGGCCATCACCAGCTTCGTTTTCGGATGCAGGATCGCCAGCTTCAACAGCAGCAGCCGCCCGCCCAGCCGCCCGAACAGCTTCGTCAGCCCGCGCGGATACACCCACTTCACACGCTCGCAGCTTGGTCCCGCGCGGTCGCTGACGATGACCACTTCGAGGTCCTCCCGCGAGCGCATCAGCGGCAGCAGCTTGGCGTGAAACAGATTGTTATTCAGCGTCGTGGTAATGACGATGCGCATTTGCTTGCTGCCTATCTCCGTCCGCACAAATAGGCATAGGCCGCGAGCAGATGCACCGTGCTGTGTTCCCAGGAAAGTTCGTTCTTCAGCCGCGCGAACCCCGCCTGCCCCATGCTTTCGCGGCGCGCCGGGTCGTCCAGCAGTTCGAGAATCTTCCGCGCAAAGTCGGCTTCGTCATTGTCCGCCGCATACACCGCCGCCGGTCCCGCCGAGTGCGCCGACTTCGTCAGCCGGTACGACACGATGGGCCGCGACATTGCCATGAACTCCAGAATCTTGTTCATCGTCGACTTGTCGTTCAGCGGGCTGACCGGATCCGGCGCCACGCACAGATCCGCCGTCGACAGCGTCTTCGCAGACCTCTTCGTTCGAGACCCGACCCGTAAACTCCACGATCCCGTCGAGCTTCAACTCCGTCGCCATCTGTTTCAGAAACGCCAGGTTTTCGCCCCCGCCCATCAGACGGAAGAGAATATCCTTGCGCTGCCAATCGGCGATGTGGCGCGCGCTGCGCAGCAGGTAATTCGACGCCGTCCTGCTGCCCCATGGTTCCCAAATAGGCCACCAGAAAGCGTTTGCCCTTGCGCAAGGCGGGCTTGGGCGGCATCGGCACGAAGCGGCGCAGATCGGGCGCGCTGCGCACCACCCACACGCGTTCCGGTTCGATTCCCCCGCGCTCGATGGCGACCTGCTTGTACGATTCGTTGGTGGCGATCACCGCGTTGGCCGTCTTGTACGTGCAGCGCTCCAGAAAGCGCAGCGCCTTCAGCACTACGCCGCCGTCGCCCTCGAATTTCGAGAGATACGTCTCGGGGCAGAGGTCGTGCTGATCAAAGAGAAATTTCACCCCGAACAGCTTGAAAGGCAGCGCCGCCAGGAAAAACAGATCCGGCGGATTGCAGGCGTGAATCACGTGAAAGCCGCGCCGCGCAAACACGTAGCACGCGTAAATAAACGTGAACAGCAGCGCCCACGGGTATTCCAGCGCGTAGCCGATGGCCCGCCGCGCGGTGTAGGGCATGGGGTAACGGTAGACCGCCACGCCTTCCAGCAGCTTCGAACGGCTTGCGATCCATCATCCGCGGGCAGATCACGCTCACCTGATAACCGTTGCGCGTCAGCGTCGTCGCTTCCTGCCACACCCGCCGGTCAAACGGCACCGACAGGTTTTCGACCAGAATCAGAACCTTACCAGCAGATGCCATGATAATTCTTCTCGTCGGGATTCAGGTCTTTGAAAATGCGCACGAGGTCATACACGATCTGCTCCGGCTTCACCTTCTTCAGCGCCGGGAGGAAGTCCTTGTCCGAGTTGGCGACCACGATGACTTCCGCGTGCTCGAGCACCTTGTCCATCGTTGCCGTCAGCAATTCGGCCAGGTGCGGAATCGTGCCTTCGATAAAGCGCCGGTTCGCTCCCACGAGCCGCGCGAGGGAAACATTCTTGTCATAGATTTTAATTTTGTAGCCCTTGCCCAGCAGCGTCTCCACGAACTCCACCGTGGGGCTTTCGCGCAGGTCGTCCGTTCCCGCCTTGAAGGCCAGCCCTAACAGGCCGATCTTCTTCTTGCCAAAGCCGGTGACCTCTTTGATCGCCCGCTGCACGTGCTCGCGGTTGGCGTCCATCAGCGAATTGATCATCGGCGTCTTCAGCCCCAACTCGCGCGATTTCGCCGTCAGCGCGCGCACGTCCTTGGGCAGGCACGAGCCGCCGAAGGCGAAGCCCGGTTTCAGGTAATAGGGCGAGAGGTTCAGCTTCGTGTCACTGCAGAAAATCTCCATCACGCGGTGGCTGTTCGACGCCGAGCTGCTTGGCCACCGCGCCGATTTCGTTGCCAAAGACGATCTTCACGGCGTGGAACACGTTGTCCGCGTACTTCACCATTTCGGCCTCTTCAATCCGCGTCAGGAACAGCGGGCCGGGAATGCCCTTGTAAATCTGCGCCGCCGCTTCGGCGGTTTCCGCACGCCGCGCGCCCACCACCGTCTTCGGCGGTTCGTAGAAGTCCAGAATCGCGGAACCTTCGCGCAGAAATTCCGGATTATAGGCCAGGAAGAAATCCTTGCCCTCCACCTTGCCCGAGAACTTTTCCAGCCGCGGCAGCACTTCGCGCATCGTCGTCCCCGGCAGCAGCGTGCTGCGGATCACCACGGTGTGTTTGTGCGTAATGGTCTTCAGCGCCTGGCCGATCTCTTCGGCCACGCGTTCGATATAGTGCGTATTCAGCGCGCCGCTGGCAAGCGACGGCGTACCCACGCACACCAGCGAAATATCGGTCTGCGTAATCGCTTCCTGCGCGGATTGCGTCGCGTGCAGGGTTCCGGACTGGGCATATTTGCGGATGAGTTCCGGCAGTGATTTCTCGATGATCGGACTTTCACCCCGCTGCAGAAATCCGACTTTGGTGGCATCGACGTCCACACCCCAAACCTCATGCCCCAAATCACAAAAGCAGGCCGCCGAAACGCACCCGACATAACCCAGGCCAAATACGCTGATCTTCATGGTCGCTATCCCGTTATTTCAAAATTGCCCGCATGCCGGGCCATGTCTTTGTTTCGCCGTCTGCGCGAGGGCGCGGCGGTCACATTGTCCTCTTCGATTCCGGGGATGTTATATGACAGTGGAGTCGTTTGGAGCGCACGTTCAGGCGTGACATTCGATTTGCATTGAGCAAACCGCCTGAGTTTCCACAATATACCACTCTTCCCCACTCCCGTCAAGTCCACCGGACCCACCACCCCAGTCCCCCATCGCCCCGGTTCTTTGCCAATCCCATGCCAGCAACGGAAAGAAAGCGATCTGGAATCCTAAAAAATCAACGGTCTCTGTCTCTTGTAGGGACATGGCTTGCCATGTCCTCTCTTCTGTAGGGGCGGTTCGCGAACCGCCCTCGGGCGCGATCCATCGCGCCCCTACCTTACCAACAACACCTTCCGCGTCACCCCCATCCCCCCGCTCGCGAACCGCACAAAATACACCCCCGACGCCACGCCTTCGGCCTTCCATACCACGCGCCCCTCCCCCGCACGCACCACCTCATCCACCAGCACCCCAACCTCCCGCCCCATCACATCAAACACCTTCAAGGAAACGCGCGACGAACGAGGCAGCACATAGCGAATCTCCGCCCGGCTGTTGAAGGGATTAGGATACACCGCTACATGAAAGTCCTGAGCGACCGGATGCGGTTCTTCGACCGCCACCTGGATGTCGGGGTTGCCCGAGATCACCACCACCCGCCCACTCCCCCCATCCGCACCCACGGCAAAGTCCTCCACCCCGTCGCCATTCACATCCCCCAGCCCCACCACCTTCCGCATGCCCGCCATAAAGAGCGGACTGCTGCCGCCGTAGAACTCCAGCACCGGATCGGGGTTCAGCCACGAGTGGCCAAGGTACACCGCCACCTTGCCCCAACCCAGCTCGCAGGCGGTGGAGTTGACCGCCGCCAAGTCCTGAAAGCCGTCATCGTTAACATCCCCGATCCCCGGGAACGCATCCGAGGCCCCCTGGCAGCCGGAAAAGGTCAGGGTGTAGGTCGGCGTCTGCGACAGCAAAGGCCCCCCCAGATGGACGCGCAAAGCTCCCAGGGTGCCGGTGATCAGATCGTCAAAGCCGTCCCCGTTCAGATCCGGAACCACCCGCGTCGGATCATCCTGATACCCCGTCCAGACGACATCCGGCAGCGTGTCCGGCTGTGCCCCGCCGTACACGGCGTGGAAATAATCCCGCGACGGATCGCTGCCCACGTAGTCGCGGCAGTGATCGCCGTTGAGGTCTCCGAACGACTGCGCGAAGGCCAGGTAGGGGTACTGTGCCGTCTGGTTGATGCGCCAATCGGCCACAGTATCGAAGACGGCGCTGCCGAAGCAGACCTCGCTGTAGGTGGCGTGGTCGATGAACAGGTCGTCATACCCGTCACAGTTGAAATCCCCCATGCCGGTGACCCGGACACTGCCGACGGCCATGTGAAAGACGGTTTCCGGCAGGCCGTCCGCGCCGCCGGAGTAGATCTCGACCGCATACTGCCAGGTGACTGGCCAGTGGCGTTTCCAGAGCATCCAGTCGGTGTACCCGTCGCCGTTCAGATCGCCCACGGCATCGGCATATCTGATATCCACGGCGGGTCCCTGGGCCGCCGTGAAGCTCAGGAACGGGGTGCTGGGCGGCGGGTTTCCACCGCGGAACAGGTCCACCCGGCTATAGACGGAATCGAAGCTCAGATTGCCGAACGAAACCACACCCCAATCGGCGAAGCCGTCGTCGTTCTGGTCGCCCAGGGCAAAGATCTGGAAACCATAACGCGATTGGGTGGTTTCGCCCGATTGGTCCCAGAAGGACGACCGGCGTCCACTCCGCCAAGGCCAGAGCGGGCAGCAGCAGCAAGACCAGAATCCAGCAGCGCATGGCGGCCTCCCAAAGGTGCGTGAAACAGATAAGCCAATATCGCCATTCCCCTCCCCAAGCGCAAGGGTCGAATGCGTCCCCCCGTTCCCGCCAGCTTCCCCCATTCTGCTTCCCCCCCGTTCACGGGGGGGCAAGGGGGGGTGGATACGCCGGTACCCACATCCTCGCCGGCTTCCGTGTCCATTAAAATGGGTAGGGGCGGGTCAAGCGGCACGATCCATCAACCTTACGCCACCGCCGTTTCCCGCGCGACCCGCCCGCTTCCCCGCCCCCCGCCGCAACCCCGCCGCCGCCGAGTGGGGTCTAACGGAAGCGAGGACAACCGCGTGAGCAAGACCAAGACCCCGCCGTAATCGCGATTCGTCGCCCATCGTTCCCCGCTTCTCGCATGTACAAACGACCAAAACATGTGCCATAATATCATCGTTATAGAATATTCGTGCAGATTATGCTTGACATGATACACTCCCACTGCGTATATTCCTGACACTACCGCTCCCTGCAAGTGCCATGGCGGCGGTGTCGGCTGCTCGCAGCCGACCCTCGGCAGGTACACGGAAGTCTGGTTTCCCGACGCAAAAAAACGCCTCCCACTTTTTCGCAACTCCCAGCCCCACCCGCACTAAAGCCGAGTTCGTTCTGCACAATTTTTTGTAAGTCCCCACCCCTCGGCCCCCCGCCCCCGCGCGGGATTCAAAACCCCGGCGCGGCGGCACGATACAGTAGCAAGCGGCGGTGCCGTTCTGTCCCCTCCCTCTTTTCCCCCCATCTTATGGGGGGATACAAGGGGGGTGGGGAGGGTTAGGGTGGGGTGGGTGGGCCGTCTGTCGGCGGGCTGTGGCGCACGGAAAGCCACACCACCCCCCTGGACGGCCGGAGGCCGCCACTAGTAAATCAAATATTTTGCAGAATCACGGAAATCCGTTCCGTCAAAAAATATTACCCCCATCGAACGGCGGCCACTTACACCAACAAAAAATGCGCGGAGTGAGGGCACCCCGCGCAGCGATCGAAGCCATAGAAAAATCCAGCCCGCGCAGCGGCGGCAATCAGCGGCGTCAGCGCATCGGATCGAACGTCACGTTCGCAGCCGCACGCTTCCCGGAGTACACCCATTCGCCGGTGTCATCGATCAGGTGGTAGCGGTCTTCATACTCTTTGCCGTGGCGCGCGATGTGATCTACTGCTTCGAGCAGCACCTGAAATTCTTCCTCGCTCACCGTCGGGCTCAGGCTGATGCGCACCCAGCCGGGCTTCTCGCCGATGTGGCCCTCATCCAGCCGATGACGGATAGCCGCCGAATAGTCCTGCTCGATATGCAGCAGCAGATGGCCATACGGCCCCGCACACATGCAGCCGCCGCGCACCTGAATGCCGAACAGATCATTGAACAGCGTCGCCGCGAGATTGTGGTGCAGGTCGCGAAAGATCAGCGAGACTACGCCCAGCCGCCGCGTTTCCAGATTGCCCAAGATCCACAGCCCCGGATGATTGCGCCACTGCGCCAGCGCCCGTGAGAGATAATCCTGTTCGATACGCTCGATCCGCTCCGCGCCCAACGCGGCTTTCAAATCAAACGCCAACCCCGCCTGAATCGACTGCACGATCGGCGGTGTGCCCCCGGTCTCGCGCATTTCGATTTGTGACAGAAAGCGATGATCCCACGGCGAGGTATAGAGCACCGTCCCGCCGCCCGGCTCGCCCGGCACGCGGTTTGTAAACAATCGTCGGTTCGCCACCAGCAAGCCCGGCGTGCGCGGCCCGCCTAAAAACTTGTGGACCGAAAAGAAGATCGCGTCGAAATAGCCGTCCGCATCGTCCGCCGGATGCATGTCGATCTCGACATACGGCCCCGCCGCCGCATAATCAAAAAACGCCCACGCATTGTGCCGGTGCAATACCCGCGCGATATCGTGACACGGATTCAGAATCCCCGTCACATTCGAAGCTGCGGAAAACGTGCCGATCTTCCACGGCCGGTTTTTGTACTGCTCGAGCTTGCGTTCGAGATCATCCACGCTGATCCGCCCGGCCTCGTCGAAATCCACATACGCCACGTCGCCGATGGTTTCGCGCCAGGCGATGTCGTTCGAGTGATGCTCCATCATCGAGCGGAAGATCACGGGCCGCTGCGCTTCGGGAATGCACCGCTTGCAGGCCTGCACCTCTTCCAACTGATCGGGAATGCGCAGCCCGAGCACGGTGATCATGCGGTTGATCGCCCCCGTCGAACCCGCGCCCACGGGAATCAGCACGTCATCCTTGGCGGCATGAATATAGCCCGCGATGCGGCGGAAGGCGTGCTCGTAATATTCCGTCATCACCCGCCCCGTAGCGCTACTGGTCGTGTGCGTGTTCGCCATGTACGGCAGCACGCGCTCGGCCAGTTCCTCTTCCACATCGCGGTGGAAGCGGCCCGAGGCAATGAAGTCGAAATAGCGCAGCGGCTTGAAACCGTTGGGTGTTTCCAGCGGAATCCCCGTGCCGATCACGCGCGAACGCAGATAATCCAGAAACCCCTGCTCTTCGGCGGACGTCTGCGTTTCCACGGCAGTGCGAGGTCTACTGGCCGCAACATCGCACAACCGATCACCCTGCATAGCAGAATGTGGATTATTTAATGGCATAATAATGAGCCTTAAGTAGGCAGGCGATTCCGGTAAAACTTCAAACTATAATATACCATAAAACAGAATGCCACTCAAGTGGCTGTCGGAATGGCAACAAATACCGAAACCGAAAGGCAATCGGAAGGTAAAGGCGGCATGTAGTCGGGTACAAGGGCGGGTCACTCTGGGGGTGGGCGGGAATCCAGATCTGGCATAGACGGCGATTTTCTGGCACAGTCTTCTGCACCATCGTTAATCTGTGAAGGTCAGTGTGTAATATCGAATTAATTCATGCGGTAATGGTGTCGAATTCGATCCAAATTGATACCCACGGTGTGCGGACAGCTCCAAACCACCTAACTATAATTACTCTACATCGTTTCGCCTCGTTTCCGAAATTCTAAGCAACATGATTGATAATTGCAGTGTTTCTACCTATATTTATCTTGTTTATAATTGGAATCATTCAACCGCTCTGCATTCTGTCCAGCGGCAGGGGTGTCCCGCTTCACCGTGATCGGTCATTCGTGATTTGAATCGGATCTCATCGCTGCTGCCGCTTCTGCCCTTACGTTTGTCCAAGTTTCAAATGGCTTTGGGTGCGGACACTTCCTTGCAAATAGCACATCCTCTCGATTCTGTCTGACCAGAGGACATTCCGGCAACCATCGGCACCCGGAACGTCCTTTCTTTGTTCAAGAACATTTTCCTTGGAATGCCGCCGCCTGAATCCAATGTAGAGCGAACGAAAAGCACCTCAGAAGGAGGCATTGGCATGAAGAAGTACTTCGGATTTAGCTCATGGGCAGTTATGGTTACGCTTCTCCTCGTGCGGTCTGTCTTCGCCACAAATGTATGTGGTAATATCTCCGGCATCTGGAACGCCGCCGGTTCTCCGTACCTTGTAACCTGCGATGTCACCGTTCCCGCTGGTCAAACCTTGGAAATCCAGCCGGGCGTCACGATACAGTTTCAGGGTGCGTATGCCTTCACTGTTTGCGGGAAAGTGCTGGCCATCGGTACGGAAACAGACTCGATTCGCTTCACATCTACAATTACAACTGGATCAGAAAGATGGAAGGGCTTTCGCGTCGAATCCGCGACCGACACGGCGCAGCTTGCCTACTGCCGGATCGATCACGCCTACTGGCCCAGTAGTGTGAGCAGTACTGAAGGCGGTGGGATCACCGCGATATCTTCGCGGATTGTCATTAAACACTGCCTGGTCACCTCCAACGCGACGGCACGCAACGGATCGGGTATCTGCGGAAGATAATGCTTGGGTCCGTGTCTATGATTCGCATATCGTCAATAACACGGCCACCTACGGCGGTGGATTCTCGAACGGTGGCTCGAACGGCGACATGGCGGTTGTGCGCTGCCTCGTGGACTACAACTCCGCCGGACAGGGCGGCGGCATAACGAATTGGCTCGCACCCCGCTGCGAAGTGACCAACTGCACCGTCGTGTACAATCACGGTGATGATGCCGGCGGCATCCGCTCGGTCGGCACTTCCGTCACCATCGCCAACACTGTGATCGCCTACAATTCAAATTTCGCGATCTGTCTGTGGGAAGTTCCGGGTGGAAATTCCATCACCTACTGCGATTTCTGGTCCAACAATCGCGGCGGCAACAGTGCGTATCCGACGGGATTTGGCAGCCTTACCACGACCAACGCCAACGGCACGTCCTGCGATCAATACCAGAACATTTTCTCCGACCCGCTGTTTGTGAATGCCACCCTCGGCGTTTATCATTTACAGAGCACATCTCCGTGCATTGACGCCGGTGCGCCCTCTGCGACGTGCGACCCGGACTCCACCATTACGGACATGGGGGCCTTTCCCTTTACCCACGAAACGCCGCTGGCTGTGGAGTTGCTGAGCTTTTATGCGAGTGCGGTGGAGAACGGCATTGCCCTAAACTGGCGCACGGCCTCAGAGCGCGAAAATGACCACTTTGAAATTTTCCGCCGCGCCGGCAGCGATTGGCGAAGCATCGCCGTCGTTCCCGCCGCAGCGAATGCCGCGACCGGTGCCAGCTATCACTGGATAGACACCGACGTAACGGCGGCCCAAAGCTACACCTACAAATTAGTGGTGGTGGACTTCGGCGGCGCACACACGGACGCGGGCGAGGTGACGGCCACCGCCCCCGGCCACGCGTCAGCCATAACCGCCTTTGAATTGCTGCCGAACTACCCCAATCCCTTCAATAGCAGTACGGTCTTTACCTGGCTCGCACCCGCAGCCGTCGAGGTTCGCCTCGTGCTCTACAACGTACTCGGTGAAGCGGCTGTTCCGGTTTTCAGCGGCACATGCGCAGCGGGAACAAACCGTGTCGCTTTCGCCGCCGATGATCTCCCCACCGGCTTCTATTTCGCCCGCCTCGAAACCAAGGGCCACATCATCGCCAGTCAAAAACTGCTACTCATAAGATAGAGGCTCTTCTTCGCCAAACGAGTAACCGGGCAGTTTCACAAACTGCCGGTTGCTCGTTTGCTGTTCGGCAGGGATGTACTGAATGGAGTCGCCTCCCAGAAGTTGCTAAATTCACCTAAAGATCAAAATTATAATATAATGGCTGTGGTGTTTGCATATGAAAGTGACTTGATCAAGTCCTTGAATACGCGTATATTTAGAGTTCAACTTTCCGTATGGCGAGTTCGTCTAGGGGTCTAGGACGCTGGCCTCTCACGCCGGTAACACGGGTTCGAATCCCGTACTCGCTACATAAAAACAACGGGTTAGCTATCATGGCTGACCCGTTGTTTCATACAGTGTCACAGCTGGGTCACATGCACTCTCGCTTCACAATTCCTGAGGCCAGTAATGGTTGTGACCTGAACGCGAACCATCTCTTAGAACAGATTGCATGTTTTCGTTAAAGAACAAGCGGACCGCTGATCCCCAGCAGGTCCGCTTTTAGGTCATAGTTTCTTGGCTTGGCGGCAAGCCGTCAGGGAATTCGCCAAGTCATGACCATCCTGAATCGCAGAATCAGGATATTCCAAAACCCATGGCATACGATATTAGGCGGCGGGCTCCTTCGTCAGGGAGCCTGTTTTTTTTGCCTCCCGCATGCCGTTTCCGAAGGGCTGCCGAATGAAAACAGACGCAAGCTATATAGTAACATATAGATGTGAACAATTTGACGTCATTTTATTTTTTTTGTATCGAATTGGGTAATATTGATTTTTTAATGGGGTTCCTGTAAATTCAATGGTTCGGCTGATCATCAACTTCGATACGCCGCCATCGCCGAGTGCAAATTGTGTTGAAGGGGTTAACAATGAGATGGCAATCGTTGTTTCGCTTCGTGTGCGCGGCGACTTTCGCGGTGCTTCGTGTGCCGACGGTGCTTTCCATGCCGCCCTCGCCGGAATTGCTTGACCGCATCCAACGCGGCGAGCTATCTGCTGCCGAAGTCCTCGAGTATCCGATGGATGTGCCCGACGGCAGTTCTCCCCTGCTTCAAATGTTGGCCGGCAGAACGGATACCATAGAGTTTCGCGTCCTCCCGATTCTCATTGACTGGCAGGATCGGCCGCACGTTGTGGATGCAGGCTTTTATGACACGCTGATTTTCGGCGACCAATTCGGTTCCTTCAGAAGACTACTTTCGTGAAGTAACCCAAGGTCGTGTCATCTTAACTACCTTACATCCCCCCAGTCAACTGGGATGGATTCGTCTTTCCGGAAATTATAATCGCATTACACCCTATGACGAGATCATGCAGGCGATCGATTCCGTCGTGGATTTTTCGCAGTATGTCACCCCTGGAAGAGGGCAAAGTAACCGGAATCTGGACCATTCATTCCGGGCGGGGGCGAGAGACATCGGGCAACCCGAATGATATTTGGTCCAACGCCGGAAGACCGCCGGTTTTCAGTTATGATGGTGTCATGATTGGTTCCTGCCCGGAAACGCCGAAGTATCAGTATTTTCCGCGCGACCATTCCTTCGGTGTCTATTGTCACGAATTTGGACATTCCTTTTTTTATCTACCGGATCTTTATGGTCAGTCGCAGCTTCCGGGAGATCCCAGTGGCTATAGTCTCATGTCATACGGTGTCTGGAACGGCAGTCCGGGTGGAAGCTGTCCCGCTCATCCCGAAGCCTGGTGCAAGATCTTCATGGGCGCAGCCGAACCGACCGTTGTCACGACAGATCTGCTCCAGATTCCGCTCCCGGCTGTCGTTCATACTCCAGGGATTTTCCGGTTGTGGATGAATGGGATCGGCGGCCCGGAGTATTTCCTCATTGAAAATCGTCAACAAATGGGCTACGACGCCCACATTCCCGCGCCCGGCTTGCTGATCTGGCATTGCGCCGAGCGTGGTGATCCCAACTACTCCTACAGGGAGATTGCACGGTTGGTCACGGGGGAGATGCCCCACGGCTACTATCCCTTTGCGTGGCCGTCATCACCTCCCGTTCGCACCTTCGACGACACCAGCACTCCCAACACCAAGAGCATTAACGGAAACACCAGTTTTGTCGGGATAAGAAACATCTCCGACTCCGATTCGATTATGTATGCAGACTTGGCGGTGTCGAACCCGAACCCTCCGAGTATCACGGTCCTGCATCCGCAAGCCGGAGAAACGTGTCAAGAGTATCTTCCTTATACCATTTCATGGAGCAGTTCCGGAGTGTTTGAAAATGTGCAGTTGTCTGTTCGTCGCGATGGAGGCGATTGGATAAACATTTTTGAATGGTATTTCAATGCCGGAGAGGCCGTTTGGCACGTTACCGGACCGGCGGCCAATGCGGCACAGTTGCGCATTCGCAGTGTTCTGGATTCCAACGTCTTCGCGCTCTCCGACGAATTCCGTATCTCGCCGCCGAGTGTTACCATCACAGATCCGCGAGCTGGCGACACCTGGCTCGTTGGCGATTTGCACGCCATTACATGGGTATCTGAGTTGAATCCCAACGCATCGATTGCGCTGGGGATCATCCGGAACGGCCTGTGGCAAACGATTACATCATCCGCTCCGAATTCCGGGGAGTTTCTGTGGGAAGTAAGCGAGCCTAACGCTGAATCCGCCAATATCATCATCTCGTTTACGGATTATCCGGATGTGATCGACACCTCCGAAGCATTTCACGTCGGATTGAAGCCCCTCAACCTGGTGGGACCGAACGGAGGAGAGTATTTTGCCCTGGAAGATACATGCCTCATTCGATGGCAGCTGGACCGTTATCCGGATGAAGACATCGTCATTTACTTGAGCAGGGATTTTGATTCCCCGGATCCAACATGGGAGACCATTGCGGATCATGTTCCGGCATGGGAAGGCTCCTATGTCTGGAATACCGAAGGGGAGCTTACGACGGCGGCCCGATTCCGGATTGTTGATCCCCATCAAGAGGAAATCAGCGATACATCCAATGCCAATTTCACAATCTGTGACTCACATTCCATAATGCTCACCGCGCCCAACGGCGGCGAAACATGGTATGCCAATGTGGAGCAAACCATCGAATGGACATCAGAAAATCTCGGATCAAGCGGCCATATCCTCATCAAGATTTGCCGCAACTACACTGGCCAACCTGGAGACATTTGGGAAACCCTTTCCGGGAGTGCGAAGCAATACGGGAACATCCACATGGATGGCGACCGGCCCGGAATCTTCTCATTGCCGTGTCCGAGTGCGCAGCGTGGAACATCCGACCATCAGCAGCGTCAGCGCGGATGACTTTACGGTTCTGGTGCCGTCGATCACAATCAGCTCTCCCCATGTTGCAGAAATTTGGTTTATCGGCGACACGGACACCATTGAGTGGACGTCTACTCATGTCGATCCAGGCTACAGAGCTTAGATTGGAATATTATGGCGCGCCGGACACATTGTCCCCCCCGGACTGGATCCAAGTCGAAAACATACCCAACAGTGGCATGTATTTCTGGACCGTTGCGAATGCCCAGGCGGAACCGACGTTCATCCGGCTCACCTGTGAACAGTGTGAGCCGCCGATCTGCGACACGTCGGGGGCCTTTTCAACGGGGGTTCGCAGCCTTCAACTCGCCTGCCCCGGTGGCGGCGAAACATGGGGAATCGTCTCCGAGCAGTTCATTCGCTGGGAGTCCAATGATCCGGATCAGCTCGTGAGAATAGAGATCAACCGCGACTATCCGCAGGGTGCATGGGAACTCGTCGCGGACAGCGTGCCGGACAATGGAGAACTGGCGTGGCTTGTGACAGGGCCCGCGACGTCAACCGCTCGCATGCGAATCTACGATATTGCGCACCCGGACATCTTGAGCGTATCCGACGGCAATTTTGCCATTCTCCAGAAGCTGACGGTTGTCACACCCAACGGGGGTGAGCATTGGAATGTCGGGGATATCCACGACATCATTTGGACGGATTTCGACTGTGCGCCAGATGAGCGAGTGACCATCGAGGTCTATCGCGGCAGGGAAAGCGAACCGTCCTGGGAAACCATTTGCACCCATACGACTGCGCAGGCCGACACGTTCCGTTGGCGTGTGACAGGATGGCACTCCAGTGTTGTTTATATCCGGGTTCTGAGTCTCGAGAATCCGCAAATCGGCGATACATCAGACACGAGTTTCGGATTAGACATCCTGCCGCCGACCGTGATTGTTCCCAACGGCGGTGAGGTTTGGCCAGTACAGGAACTACGGACATTACTCTGGGACCCCTATCGGTTGCCATTATCGTGTCTGGCGCGAATCGAAATCAATCGCGCCTATCCGACAGGGGCCTGGGAACGAATCACGGACGCCACCGTGGATGATGGCGAATTCACATGGGAAGTCACGAGTCCACTGACAGCGAATGCGCGTATCCGGGTCGTTTCCAGTACTGGTACAGCTGACGGCGATACATCCGATGCCGCTTTCCGCATCGTCGATCGCGTTCCTTACGTCATCGTGCCCATCTGCGGCGAGCGCTGGATCATTGGCGAAGAGTACGCGATCCAATGGGAATCCGATTATACCGACAACGGTGGAATCGGCTGAGTGCATCCGAGCAGCCCGGAGAGGTGATGATCGAAATTCGTCGCGACTGTGGAAGCGGCGACGTTCGCTGGGAGACGATTGTTGAACGGACGCTTAACACGGGTGAATACCCCTGGAAAGTGAGCGGCGATCCGACCGACTGCGCTCGCATCCGTGTGTCCTTGGCAAACTACCCGACGGTGTGTGATACATCGGATGGCGAATTCATCATTCTGAAGTGCGAAGCGGGACCGGCCGAACTTGGCTTCATGCGCCGCGTGTCCGATCCGACGCGCATTCTTGAAATTCCGATGTCCGATACCCCGTTCATTTTCCGCGGCACCGAATTCGTCGCGTGGGCGGACATGCCGTCCGCGGTAACCGTCTCCCTCTGGCCGATCAATCGGAACAGTGTTCTTGCGGACGCGCCGTTTTACGAACGCGTGTGTACGCCCGAATTGCTCCACAATTCGTCATCGGATAAAGTCTCCTGGGCGCATATTTCTTTCGAAAACGAGGGCGGCGAATTCCCCGTGCTGGGATCGTCGGATGTGCTCTTGAGAATCACGCGCATTGACGACAATGCAAGCACGCAGTCGAAGACGCACTGCGGAGAATGCCCCGTCTGCTCAATCGACATCAACAGCTTGGCAGCCGCTAATGGCTCGGGCTTCGGATCTTCCGGGCGAAGCGGTCTCGCCGATGGTTCGAAGTTGACGGCTACAACCTTGTTGCGCCGCAGGTCGTATTGTCCTGTGATCAGACGAAGATCGTCTTGAACTGGAATGACACCGGCTCACCAAGCTACCACATCTACCGCGCAGAAGCCGTGGATTCCAGATCGTACACGCTGATCGGAAAGGTGTCCGAGACACATTTTGTCGATGAAACAAGCACCGTGTCCGGAAGCCGGAATTTCTATCTGGTGCGTTCGGCAACGAAGTAGCAGGCGCACCTGACGTGATCCGTATCGGCAGTAAGTGAATCTGTTGTCCGGCAACACGATTGATTACTGCCGCTTATGATCCAGCCCCCGAAAGTGGCACCACATTGAATGTCAGAGAGTTATACTAAAAGGGGATGCGGGCTGTCTCGTCTCCTGATGCGAACACTATCACGGCGATGAAAACGCTGTAGCCGGAATCGGAGCATCAGCACTCCCAACCCGGCCTTTGGCTGCTCGCCTTCATCACCATCATAGCTACAGCCGAGGGCGCATATCGGCGCGCGGGGCATTCAGAGCATTTCGTGGCCGTGGATTCCGGCCATACGTCTGCCGGTTCCGTTGATCATTGCACTGCGCATCCATGGCGTCCTCGGTTGGCAATTCATCACCTTACTGCCTGATGAGTGTTTCCCGGCGTTCAGTTTGCGGATGGATGAGTATGTCATCTGGTGAGTTAATACGTGCGCGTCCATGACCTCGGTCGCAATCCGGCCAGTGGAGAGAACCTTGAAAGTACTATTGCCCGATACCGAAGGCAAGTTGACGGCGGGCGAAGAGCGGTTTGAGAGCATTCGGCAACGCTCTGGTTTTATCCTTGCTCCGTTGGCTTTTGTGCTCGTCGTTATGTGGCCGTTGGAAGGACTTTCGGTTCAAGCCCATTGGCTGGCGGCGGCCGCAGCTTTTACCATTGTGTTGTGGCTGACCGAGGCCATACCCATGTCCGCGGCTGCCCTTCTGGGTCCGACACTCTGTGTCGTTCTCGGCGTGGCTCCCGTGAAAACCGTATTCGCTCCGTTTGCCGATCCGGTGATCTTTCTGTTCATCGGGTCATTCATTCTTGCCCAAGCCATGTTCGTACATGGGCTCGACCGACGCTTAGCCGTGACCATTCTTGGACTAAGATGGGTGGGTCCCCGCCCGGGCCGGATTTTATTCGCCTTCTCGGCTGTCACACTTCTCCTTTCCATGTGGCTCTCCAACACGGCGACTACGGCCATCATGTACCCGATTGGCCTCTCGCTCCTTTTCGGGCTGGCGAAAGCCGGCGACGGACAGAGCATGACAGGTTCGATGCGCACTTACGCCGCGAGGATGCTGCTCTTGTGCGCGTATGCTTCTTCCATCGGCGGACTCGGTACACCAGTGGGTACGCCGCCGAACCTCATCGGTCTCGGCCTGATCCACGAAGCGACTTCGCTTCAGATTTCCTTCTTTCACTGGATGCTCTTGGCTCTGCCGATCATGCTTCTGCTCTTCGGAGTCCTCATGGTTATGGTCGGGGGAACGGCACACCGGGGATTTCCACGGATTGATCACTTCGAAGACTGGATTCGTGAGGAAAAACAACGCCTCGGGAAGATGACGCGCGGTGAGAAAAACACGGCCCTTGCGTTTATGGTCACCGCCGGATTGTGGATAGTGCCCGGTGCGCTTAGTGTCATACTTGGTGCTGACAGCGGTCCGGTGAAGCTCTTGAACGACAGGATTCCCGAGGCAATCGCCGCTTTGCTGGGCGTGACACTGCTGTTTGTTCTGCCGGTGGATTGGCGGCAGCGCCAGTTCACCATCGGTTGGAAACAGGCCGCGACCATTGACTGGGGAACCATCCTGCTCTTCGGCGGCGGAATGGCACTGGGGAGCCTTATGTTCGCCACCGGACTCGCGGAAGCCGTCGGTCAAGGGTTGCAGTCGTGGACCGGCGCGCACTCGACGGCGGCAGTCACGTTCCTTTTCACAGGAGTCTCGATCCTATTGAGCGAGTTCACATCCAACACCGCCAGCGCGAATGTGATGGTGCCGATTGCGATAGGCCTATCCCAGGCATGTGGCGTGAATCCGGTTCTGCCGGCGCTGGGAGCGAGTCTTGGTGCGTCGGCAGGGTTTTGCCTGCCCGTGTCCACGCCGCCGAATGCCATCGTCTATGGTTCGGGTCTGGTGCCGATCACTCGCATGATTCGTTCCGGAATCGTGATTGACATAGCGGCTGCCGTTATCATTCCGACGATTCTGCTCTGGTGGGGCCCGATCGTGCTTCCCGGGATCCTCGCAGTCCCTTGACCTGAAGCGACGGGATGGGAGGAAACACCGGGCTCCGGCGGGGTCCGTTCGTGTTCACTTACGTGTCTCACCACCGCTTTCATCACCAGTATAGCGAGATGACGGCGATAGCCGGAATCGAAGCGCGTGCACTACTGATCCTGATAGCGCGTTCTGTACTATCGTTTCCATCATAGCGAAGATACCGTTGGCTGGGGGTAGTGAGCAGCCGTGAAACAACACGTAGCGAGCCCTCGGCATGACAATACTCCGATCACTGACACAGTAGAGAACGAACGTGATCTTCAGAAGCCTTTATCTTTGTCATAGTGTTTCTCTTTGCCGCCGGCATTTCTGTTGCCGACACGCTTCGTGTCGTTACGTATAATGCCCTGAACCTGAGCAGCACGTCTATTATAGGTCGCGAAGATGCCTTTCGAATTGTGTTTGCATCCATCGACCCTGACATAATTGCCTTGCAGGAAGTTCTTGATGATGATGAAGTCGAGCGGCTGTTATCATTTGTTCTGCTGCCTATTCGTAACGACTGGGCCTCCGTTCCGTACAATGATGACTCCTACAACGACAATGCCTTCTTCTACCGTCCGTCAAAGGTGCAACTGGTATCGACTCGCTACATCGGGACCACGCTTCGATACATTGCAGAGTATACCCTGCGCCCGGCCTCGGGAGACACGAGTCTGCGGGTGCGAGTCTATTCATTGCATCTCAAAGCCAACTCGGGAAGCGGAAATAACGTGGAACGACGGAGGCAGGAAGCATTGGCACTGCGAGAGCAACTTGACCAGACCCCTGCGGGATCGCTATTGATAGTCTGTGGCGATTACAACCTCCTCTCGTCCGACGAACCGGCCTATCAGCTTCTGCTGGCCGCAACGCCGAGTCCAAACGGTCAACTCTTCGACCCCATCAACACACCGGGTAATTGGGAGGGGAACGCGGCGTTTACTGCCATTCACACCATTGGTGCCGATGATCTGAACGCCCGTTTTGATTTCATTTTAGTCTCGAATGCCATGATGGATAATATCGGCTCCTATGTATTGCCAGCGACCTACCGAGCGTACGGGAATGATGGGCAGCATTTTAACCGGGCCGTCAATGACCTGCCCAACTACGCGGTCCCCGACAGCGTGGCCAACGCACTCTATGCCGCTTCAGATCATCTACCGGTGGTTACTGATTTCATTCTGAATTCGGAAGAAACCAACGTGTCAGAAGCGGCCGAATGCGATTACCGGTTTTACGCTGTTGACCTGCTATCCCAATCCCTTTAATCCTGCCACAACGATTTCTTACGATCTTCCCCAAACGGAATATGTCTTCCTGCGTGTTTTTGACGTCCTGGGCTGGGAAGTCGCTGTACTGAATAACGGCGTTATGAATGCAGGAACTCATCGTGTGAAGATTCGACGGCAGCGGTCTGGCATCAGGAATCTATTTTGCGCGGTTGGATGCGGGCGGTTTCTCGCAGACGAAGAAGTTGATGCTGCTGAAGTGACATACCCATACCTGCGGAGCGAAGTGTGAGCCGCTTCATTTTTCTTTAATTGCCGCAGTGCTGAGGAGCGGACCCGCAGTAGCCCAACCACCAGACACCCTGTCGAGCCACTTTTCATCACCCCGGGCAGCCCGTGGGAAAACGGCTACATCGAGAGCTTCAACGCCCGGCTGCACGCGTTCTTGAAGACCAAGATCTTCGACACGGTGACGGTGGCACAGATCGTGATCGGACAGTGGCGGATGCAATTCAATACCGAGCGTCCGCACAGCAACCTGGGCTACCGGCCTCCCGCGCCGAAAACGGCAGTGACCCTGCTTACGGCTCCGCTACGCTGCGCCGGAAGCAGGGAATTGTGACTTTCCCCATGATACAGAAATGAAGGGCAGGTCACTACATAAAAACAACGGATTAGCCATTGCGGCTAATCCGTTGTTTTTTGGATTGTAGCGATGACATGTGCCCCTGCTTTACACCACAAGGCAAGCCAGTAACGTTTAGCGCCGCAGGCGGACGCCCCTGAATTCAAACGCTTCTCAATTGGTTTTCAGGCATTCTTTGTCACCACTGCAGGAGCGAAAGAGATATGTGCGCACGGGTTTTGAGCATTAAGATCCAAATATGGTTACGCTATCTACTATATTACATAATTAATTGAAATTTTGAGACTTAGGTGGGGTATTTGGAGAGGCATCCGACAGTGTTTCTGGTCGCCGCGAATGGGTCAGTACATGGATCATACCGTGCTGCGACCGTTTACCAGTGGTTAGTCAATTTTTGCCGATTCACAATAATATTAGTGATTCTTGCATACCCTTTCAAGGGCTTTTACATTTCATGCGACACATTAAGATAGCATGACATCTGCATCGAATGGGATATTACTGTTCACGTAATTGGGGAGCAGGAAGATGAACAAATTGCTGACACTGTTGGTATTGATCGGCATCCTGGCACTGGCTGCGAACGCCAGCCAACCGTCAACCAAGGCGGTTAACCCGAAACTGGAGATCCAGAGCCTCACGGACCAGATCCTTGCGCAAAAGGGGGCCGGGCAAACGCCTGATCCCACCCTGTATTCACGATTGCAGGAACTGCAGGGCCGGCGTACGTCGGCGGCGCATTCACTGGACACAGGCGCTGACGCTTGCCCAGCGACGGTGATTACAAGCGTTCCGTTCACGGATTCCAGCACGACCGCCGGCGCCACGGACGATTTCGGCGGGTATAGCTGTAATCAGGGAACCGGAGCTGATGTCATCTACCAGTATACTCCCACCACCACGGGCTTCCATACCATTTCGCTGTGTGGCAGCAGCTTTGATACCGGTCTGGAAGTGCGTATCGGCGATGCCTGCCCCGGCAATACCGAAGTCGCCTGTAATGACGACTACTGCAGTCTGGGGTCGCAGTTGGATGCAACGCTGATTGGCGGCACAACCTACTACATCATTGTGGATGGCTGTTGTGGCGGCAGTGGCGATTATGTGTTGACGATTTCGGCATTGACGGTAAACCCCGGCGAGACGTGCGCCAACGCGTTCGCCCTGACAATTCCGGGAACCGTCACGGGTACCACTGTCGGTTATATCAACGATTACGACCAGAGCTGCCCGTATACCGGCGGCACTGCTCCGGACGTCGTCTACAGCTATACACCGGCGGCGGATCAGCTCGTGAGCTTCGATCTCTGCCTGTCCAACTGGGACACAAAGCTCTACCTGTTCGACGGTTCCTGCACGGGCACAGCGATCGCCTGCAACGATGATTATTGCCCGGATTTTCAGTCCTTCCTTTCGTGCGTCCGGCTGTACGCCGGCCACACCTACTATATTGTCGTGGACGGCTATTCGGCATTCAGTGGCGCGTATACCCTGGTGACCACTGTGTGCGCCCCGGAGTGCGCAGTGGGTGAACCGCAAGATGGCCGTGTCTGCATCGCCGGCGGTCCGCTCGCCGACGGCACGCTGAACTTCTTCACGGTTCCCGTACTGGAACAGTACCATATCACAGACGTGAACGTGTCCTTCACCGCGCACCATACATATCCGCGCGACTTCGTCATCCAGGTGGTGTCCCCGATGGGGAGCGTCGCCATGCTCACCAGCCACGACGTTGACGGGATGGACTTCATCTGCACGACGTTTGATGATGAAGCGGAAAATCCGCTGGACAGCCTGGTTCCGTCGCCGCACACCGGAACTTTCCTGCCGGAGACGCCGCTCGCGGTCTTCGATAACCAGAACGCCGCCGGGAACTGGGTGATCGCGTTCATTGATGAATGGGCAGGGGATTATGGTGTGCTCGACTGGTTGTGTCTGAGCTTTACCTACGATTATGTCCTGGCCGTGGAACTGGCGAGCTTTTCGGCGATCCCCGGGGACAGCCGGGTCCGCCTGACCTGGCGGACGGCATCGGAAACCAGCAACGATTATTTTGAAGTCGTGCGGGACGGCGACGTCGTGGCACAGGTAGACGCGACAAACCTGCCCACGGGCGCAAGCTACTCCTGGGTCGACGAGGCCGTGACGAACGGCGTCTCCTACAGCTACACGCTGGTGGCCATAGACAATCGCGGCGCGCGCAGCACCCTGCAAACGGTGGCGGCGACCCCGGCGGCAACCGTCAGCGTGGCGACAGACTACGCGCTCTACCAGAACTACCCGAACCCGTTCAACCCGACAACCGAAATCCGCTTTAACCTGCCGGATGCGACACAAGTGGAACTGAAAGTCTTCAACATGGTGGGGCAGCTCGTGACCACACTGGTGGACGGCGTCCGGCCAGCGGGAGTATACACCGTGCAGTGGAACGGGAAGGATGTCAATGGCATGCCGGTTCCCACTGGCACATATATCTACCAACTGCAGGCCGGGAGCTTCACAGACACCAAGAAAATGCTGCTCCTGAAGTAGTTTTCATTCCGCAGCGAATGACGAACAGGCTCCTCGCAATGGGGAGCCTGTTTTTTTACAAGAAGCCGGCAGTCATGCCGTGATGTCAGCCAACCGGTATTTCGATGAGGTTTATCAATAGCCGCATCCGCACGCGGATTGTCGCATTGCTATGCCGGTGGCGAGGCGCCACTCGGTCACCGAATAAAGCAACGGGTCAGCCATCAGGGCTGACCCGTTGTTTCGTTCTTTATGCCGCGTTGACCAAACCGCTAATCCGGAACCGAGGATAATTTCTCGGCATGAGTTTCTGAAGCCGGTTGCTCCATGCGAGTGTACCGCGCCAGCAGCGTGTAGACGACCGGCACCAGCATCAGGGTCAGGAACGTCGAGAACAGCATCCCGCCCACCACCGCGATGCCGAGCGGCCGCCGCGATTCGGCGCCCGCGCCGAAGCCGATGGCGATCGGCAGAATGCCGAAGATCGTGGCGAACGAGGTCATCAGAATCGGCCGCAGGCGGATCGCCGACGCCTCGACCACCGCCTCCACCACGTCGCGCCCGCGCGCGCGAAGCTGGTTGGCGAATTCGACGATCAGGATCGCGTTCTTCGTCACCAGCCCGATCAGCATGATCAGCCCGATCTGCGAGTAGATGTTCAGACTCTGGCGGAAGACGAAGAGCGAGATCAGCGCGCCGAACACCGCCAGCGGCACCGAGAGCAGAATCGTGAAGGGATGGATGAAGCTCTCGAACTGCGCCGCCAGCACGAGGTAAGATGAAGACCAGCGCGAGGAGAAAGAAATAGTACAGACCGGAACTCGACTCCTTGAACTCCAGCGATTGCCCGGAATAATCGCGCTTGATAGTCTTCGGCAGGTTCGTTCTGCGCTGATCCGGTCCAGGTCGTCCAGCGCCTTGCCCAGCGATACAACCGGGACTAGATTGGCGGTGATCGTCGCCGACCGCACGCGGTTGAAGTGATTCAGCTCCTTCGGCGCCACCGCCTCCGTCAGCTTGACGACGTTGGCCAGCTGCACCAGCCCCGATCGCCGCGCACGTAGATGTCCTGGATCATGCTGGGGGTGGCGCGATGCTCGGCCGGCACCTGGATGATCACGTCGTACTGCTTCGTGCCGCGCTTGAAGTTGCTGACCACGCGCCCGCCCAGCAGCGTCTCGAGGGTGGAGCCGATGTCGGTCACCGACACGCCGAGCTGCGACGCCCGGTCGCGGTCGATGGCGATGTTGAGCTGCGGCTTGTTCAGCTTCAGGTCCGTGTCGAGGTTGAACAGGTAGCCGAGCTTCGACGCCTCGCCCATCATGATGCCCACCGCCTGATTCAGCTCGTCGTAGCTTTCCGCCTGCAGCACGTATTCGATCGGGCTGGAAGCGAAGCTGCCCAGGCTCGGCGGATTGATCACGAACGCCAGCACGCCGGGAATCGCGAACAGCTGCGGAAAGAGGCTCTGCACGATCTCCTGCTGCGACCGCTGGCGCGCTCGCGCGGCCGAGATTGAGAAAGAAGAAAGCCGTTGGTCACGCGGCCCGGCCCGCCAAAGCCAAGCCCAGTGGCGGAAAAGAGGCCCTTCCGCTCCGGCAGGGCGAGCAGCCGCGCCTCCACCTGCCGCATGTAGCGGTCGGTGTAGTCCAGCGTCGATCCTTCGGGCGCGATCACGATCCCGAAGGCGACGCCGCGGTCCTCGGTCGGCACCAGTTCGCGCGGCATGAACATGAACACACCCGCGCTGAGAATCACCGCCACGACCGCCGCCAGGATCACCAGCAGCCGGTGCCGCAGCGCAAACCGCAGCGAGCGTTCGTAGGTGCGGTTCAGCCAGGCGAAGAACGCGTCGAAGCAGCGCGCCGCCCACCCACGTCCGGTGCCGTGAATCGGCTTCAGACATGCGCGAGCAGAACATCGGCGTCAGCGTCAGCGCCACGAATCCCGAGATCGCCACCGCAATCGCCACCGAGAATCCGAATTCGTGGAACAGCCGACCCACGGAACCCGTTAGGAAAGCGACCGGCACGAACACCGCCACCAGCGTGATCGTCGTCGCCAGAACGGCGAAGCCGATCTCCTTCGAGCCGTCGAAGGCCGCCTGCATCCGGCTCTTGCCCATCTCCATGTGCCGGAAGATATTTTCCAGCACCACGATCGCGTCGTCCACCACCAGACCGATCGCCAGCACCAGCGCCAGCAGCGTCAGGATGTTGATCGTGAATCCCATGAAGTAGATAACCACGAACGTGCCGATGATCGAGACCGGAATCGCAAGGGTCGGAATGATGGTGGCGCGGACGCTCTTCAGGAAGGCGATGACCACCAGGATCACGAGGCACATCGCGATCAGCAGCGTTTCGCCCACCTCCCCGATGGAATCGCGGATGAATTCAGCGGAGTCGTAGGCGACGCTCAGTTCCATGCCGGCGGGCAGCGCCGCGCGCAGGCTGCCCAGTGACTCGTTGACCGCGCGCGCGACATCCAGCGTGGACGCCTTGGACTGCTTGACGATTCCCAGGCCGACGGCCGGCCGTCCGTTGTAGCGGGCCACCGTGCGTTCGTCCTCGGCGCCGACTTCGACGTCCGCCACGTCGCGCAGACGAACGATGCCGCCGGCCCCTTGCGAGACGATGATCGCTCCGAATTCCTCGGGCGTGTTCAATTCGCCGCGCGTGCGCACGGCGAATTCGCGCTCGTGCCCTCCACGCGCCCGCCGGGAATCTCGGCGTTCTCGCGGCGGATCGCGGTCTCGATGTCCTGCGGCGTCAGACCGCGCGCGGCCAGCCGCGGCGGATCCAGCCAGACGCGCATCGCGTAGCGCCGTTCGCCGCCGATAATCACCGAACCCACGCCCGGCAGCCGCTGAATACGCTCCTTCAGCACCCGGTCGGCCACGTCCGTCAACTCCAATCCGTCATGCCGGTCGCTGGCCAGCGCCAGCCAGACGATCGGCTGCGCGTTGACGTCGACCTTCGAGACGACCGGCTCATCGATCTCGCGCGGCAGTACGCCGCGCGTGCGGGAGACACGGTCGCGCACGTCGTTCGCCGCCTCGTCCACATTGCGGCGCAGCTCGAACTCGATGGTGATCACCGAGCCCTGCTCGCGGCTCGATGAGGTCATCGTCTTGACTCCCGCGAGCGTCGCGAACTGCTCTTCGAGGATGTCGGTGATTTCGGTCTCGACGACGCTCGCGCTGGCGCCGCGGTAAAGAGTCACGACCGAAACGATCGGCGGGTCGATGTCGGGATATTCGCGCACCGGCAGGCGAAGGAAAGCGATGATGCCGAAAAGGACGATCGCCAGGCTCATGACGGTGGCGAACACCGGGCGACGGATGGAAATGTCGCTCAGCTTCATGGCGTCGCCGCCTTCAGATTGTGGTCGGCGGCGGCTACCGAATCCGCACTTGAGACGGGAATCACCTTTGCCCCTTCGAAGACCTTCTGGTGTCCGGCCCTTACGATCCGGTCCCCTTCCTTGAGTCCTTCAAGGACTTCCACGGCGTCCTTCATGCGCGCGCCCAACCTCACCACCGTGCGCGCGACCGTAGAATCCGGCTTGATTACGTAAACAATGGGTTGATTCTGATCCACGACGACGGCTTCGCTGGGAATCGTCAACGCGGCGGGACGCTCACGCAGCACAGCCGCCACGTCGGCGGACATGCCGGGCCGCAGCCGACCCTCGGAATTGGCCATACGGGCGACGACGCCGACGCTGCGCGTCCGCGCGTCGATCTGCGGTTCCAGCACCACGATGGTACCCGTCAATTCATGACCGGGATACGCCGTGGTCGACACCGTCACTTGTGAGCCGCGTTTCAACTGCGCCAGGAAACGTTCCGGCGCGGAGAAGTTTACGCGTAAATTATCAAGGTGTGCCAGATCGGTGATGGCCGTGCCCGGCTGAACATAAGCGCCGGGGCTGATGCGTCGGGCGCCCACCGCACCGGCGAACGGCGCCGTAATTCTCGTTTTCTCGAAACGCGCCTGCGCCGAAGCGACGTTGGCCGCGGCGACCTTCAGGGCTGCGCCCGCTTCGTCCAGGCTCTGTTTGGAGCCCGCGCTCTGCTCAACGATGGTCTTGGTGCGGTCGTAGGTCAAACGCGCCTGGTCGCGGACGGCAAGCGCCCGATCCAAGTCGGCCTTCAATTCGCGGTCATCAAGTTGGGCAATCAGGTCGCCGCGTTCCACCCGGCCGCCTTCCGTAAAGGGAATTGCCACCACGGTGCCGCCGATTTCGGAGACGATGGTCACCGCCTCGTCCGCTTCCAGCGTACCCACGGTTTCAAACCGATCCTCGACCGGATTGACCGTGGCCGTGGCGGTTTCCACCATTGCCGGCGGCATCGAGAATCCGCCTCCCCATCCACCGCCCTTACATCCGGACAGTAGCAACAGCAACGCGAGCATAACCGGCAGTGAACACCGCGAAATATTCATGGAATAGAACTCCGGATTAGGAAGGTCCAGACAAGTTTCCGGGACGATCATTGTGTAGTTTCCGGGGCAAGCTGTCGCATCCGTGCTGACGCTTTTGCCGTGCGCACCAGCGACCGTGAGTAGCGGCTTTCGGCATTCGCAAGATCCGCGCCCAGCCGCACCAGTTCAAATGCCGTACTCGTGCCGCTATCATATTCAATGCGCCCGATGCGCACCTGATCACGGGCCGCCCGCACTCCGTCCTCCGAAATCCGCAGACGGTTCTGGCCCTTCTCAAGCTCGCGGTGAACCGCCATTACCTGGTTTTCGAGGTTCTGCCGCACTTGCAGGTAGCGCGCTTCTGCACGTTCCATCTCCGCGCGCAGCCGGTCCCGTTCGCCGCCCTTTTCGCGCAAGAGAATGGGAATCGTCAGCCGCAGGCCGATCATCCACGATGGGTAGTCACGCTGCAACGCCTGATCCAGCGCTTCGGAAAATCGTGTGTTGAGGGTGTTGCGCAGCGTATCGCTGCCGAAAATCACGTCGCGCCCCGTGCCCGAAAGGCCATTGCCGCCCAGCGCCACGATGAAATCGGCCTGCGGCAACGCGTTCCACTTCGCTGCGCGGTACTCGCTGCGGGCGTGTGCAACGTCGAGCCGCGCCGCTTCGAGGCCACCATTGGAGCGGAATGCCCGCGTCAGCGCAGAATCCGCCGATTCTGTCGGAGGTAAAGCTGGGCGGGGTATCCGCCGTTCGAAAGCGGGTGGATGGTACCCCGGGCCGCTGCCCGATGAGCGCAGCCAGCGCATCGCTTTGGCGGCTCCGATAATCCTCCGCGTCGAGCACAATCAGTTGCTGTTCCGCCAAGAAGACTTTGGCGGTGTTCACCTGGTTCGGTCCCACCAACCCGGCTCCAGCCCGCAATTCCGCCTCGCGCAGAAATGCTGTCGCCTGATCGCGGATCAAGACCGCCACGGCCAGATCTCGTTCTGCCGCATAGAGATCCCAGTATTGCTCCTCCGTAGCCGCCCGGATGCCGGCCAGGGCGTCGGCATAACGCGCCTTTGCCGCAGCATATGCCAGCCTTGCCTGATCGTATTTCCCCCAGGCTGCCGGACCAAAACCCTGCAACAGCGGTTGCCTGAGTGTCAGCAAGCCGGCCGCATTGTATTGCGGATTCAATGCGGCGAACGCGGAATTCGTTTCCACTTTCTGGGCGGCGATCGAGGCCTGCAATTCTGTTCCGGTCGGTAGTGTGATCCGCGCTCCTGCAGCGCCGGAAGTCGTCTGCGGATGCAGCACAGTCGCCCCTGAGAATGGCGAAGCGGATGGCTGCCGATCGCTGGCTTTACTGCCTTCCACAAACAGTGCGGGGTCGAACACGCCGCGTTCCCGTTGGAGCGCGCCGCTCGCCGCCGCCAGGGCCGCGACGGCGTCACGCGCCGGTGCCGAAAACCGGATCGCACCATCCAGTGCTTCGTTCAGCGGAAGGGGCACGCCGTCGAGCTTCGCTAATGTCTCGGCCAGCGCGCTATCCGGACTCGCAGGCGCTGGGAATGGCTGCGCGAACCCATTTGCCACTCACACTTAGTCCAAAAATGAAGAAGAAGATAATTCGGGATATCAAGGTGAGATTGTGTATGAATAAAATATGGCTTGAGTAATTTAGTATCAGGTTGGGGAAGGCATTGCGAGATCGCCGATGGGCGAGGTTATTTTGAGCGGCAGCATCTCGCATAAGATGGAAACCTGTTCGACACGGTAGCGGTTCCTTCGCACAGGAAATATAATTGTCAGGTGATAGTGAAGTCCACAAAGATATACCAGGTTCGTGTTGTAATTCTATAATCTGCTGGTTCGTTATTCAGTTTGTCGTGTCGAGAAGTTCGCAATGTTGCATCCGCCTGACTCGCCCCCCACATCATGATTCCGATTCTGATTGAACAGCATCGAATTCGGCTTGACTCTGGCTGGAATTGCTTTACTTTTAGCTTCGATAGAATCTTGAATTCGAATTTCTTTTCGAAATTACGACACGAGCTTAGTTTCTAAATCGAGGAGGCACTATGGCGAAGGACCCATTGACTACGGCGGCGGGGATTCCCGTCAGCGATAATCAAAATGCATTAACCGCCGGTCCCCGCGGACCATTGCTCGTCCAGGATTGGCAGCTGTTTGAAAAACACGCCCATTTCAACCGCGAACGAATTCCGGAACGCGTCGTGCATGCCAAGGGTTCGGCGGCTTTCGGCACATTCACCGTCACGCAAGACATCACGCGCTACACGAAGGCAAAAATCTTTTCGCAAATCGGCAAACAGACGGAAAGTCTGCTGCGCTTCTCGACGGTGGCCGGCGAACGCGGCGCGGCGGACGCGGAGCGCGATGTGCGTGGATTTGCGCTCAAATTTTACACGGACGAAGGCAACTGGGATCTTGTCGGCAACAACACGCCGGTCTTTTTTGTGCGTGATCCCTACAAATTCCCGGACTTCATTCACACCCAGAAGCGCGATCCGCGAACCAATCTGCGCTCGGCAACGGCGATGTGGGATTTCTGGTCGCTGTCGCCCGAGAGCCTGCATCAGGTGACGATTTTATTTTCCGACCGCGGCATTCCCAAGAGCTACCGCCACATGCACGGCTTCGGCAGCCATACCTACAGCTTCATCAACGCGGCGAACGAACGGTTCTGGGTGAAGTTCCATTTCCGGACGATGCAGGGGATCCAGAATCTCACCGAC
The DNA here is from genome assembly GCA_963735175.1 of uncultured bacterium. Lineage (GTDB taxonomy): Bacteria > Electryoneota > RPQS01 > RPQS01 > RPQS01 > CAVTJX01. Next base: position 724,551 of record CAVTJX010000016.1, read on the forward strand.
GAGGAAGCGGGGCGGATCGTGGGTACGGACCGCGAGAGCCACCAACGCGATTTGTATGCGACGATTGAGAAACGCGACTTTCCCAAGTGGCGGCTGATGATCCAGGTGATGCCCGAAGCTGGAGGCGGAGAAGGCATCCTACAATCCATTTGACCTGACCAAAGTGTGGCCGCATGCGGATTATCCGTTGCTGGAAGTGGGAATGCTGGAGCTGAACCGCAATCCCGAAAATTATTTCGCCGAAGTGGAGCAGGCGGCATTTTCGCCGGCAAACGTGGTTCCGGGCATTAGCCACAGCCCGGACAAGATGCTGCAATTCCGCATCTTCGCCTATGCCGACGCGCATCGCCACCGGCTCGGCACCAACTACGAGAGTCTGCCGGTAAACCGGCCACGCTGCCCTGTTCATCACTATTACCGGGATGGACAGATGCGCTTCGACGGTAACGCGGAGGGTGCGGTGAACTACGAACCCAACAGCTTTGGCGGACCGGTTGAGAAGCCCGCAATTCAAGGAACCGCCGCTGAAAATCTCCGGTGACGCTGACCGGTACGATCATCGCGCGGGCAACGATGATTATACCCAGACCGGAAATCTCTACCGGCTTTTCTCGAGCGCGGAACGTGAACGTTTGCACGGAAACATTGCCCGGGCAATGCACGGTGTTCCAAAAGAGATCGTAGCCCGCCAGCTCGCCCATTTTGAAAAAGCGGATCCCGCTTATGCCAATGGCGTGCGCCAAGCGCAGCAAAGCGTGACCGCCTCAGAAAAAGCGCCCGCCGCAGAGCCCGCGCGAATGTAATCCGTGCGGCGGGAATCAGGATTTCATTGGTTTCCTCAATCGAACGAATGTCACACGAACAGACTCCCTGCTGCGGGGAGTCTGTTCTCTTTCTTCCCTCGCGATAGAGACCAGCCTCCGACGCAAAGCGACAGGAACTCTACGATAGTGCCACACGATTTCGACCTACGATGTGATATGATCGATTCCGGGTGAATTTGCAGGATTACAGGATTAATGGAAATCCCGGTTTGTCCCGCGTGAGTGTAGGCATCAGAGGTTGCCAATCGCACGTTAACGCCCTACGGCTACATCGGATGACCGAACGTCAGGGAACCAGGATTTCGGTTAATGTGAAGGGATGAATCGTAATGGTATTAGCGATCTCCCTACGTACAGGTCCGAAATTCCTCGGAACACGTGATAGGCACAGATACGTTCACAGCGCGGCAAGGAATGATCGTGCCCCTCCGGGCACTGGATTTAAGGGACCCGGAGGTCCGGCACTTAGGATTACGCGGCAAATTCCGGCAGAATTGTTGCTAATCTCAAGAGGCATTCCATGAGAATGCGCCATAACTGAAAACTTTGTGCCGCTAAGTCTTGCAGATTGATCTAATTTGTCTAATTCTGCGCAAATATTTCATAGTGTCTCTGGGTCTGGCAACGTAGCTAAGAACTGCTCTTTGCTGCATTTTACCCGATCAGTGCGCGGCCTTTTTACAATCGAATTCCAAACCCTTGACAAAGTGAGACTGAGCATCTATTTTACTATGTAATGTTCAAAATTTGAGCCGGTTTTACCCGTCCTGGTTTCCTGAGAACCGGGAATGTCCGATATTACGCATATTCTGTGGTGCGGTGCAAAGGTCTGAACGGCGAAAATCCAAGAGGTGTGGCGATGGTTAGAAGGCTTATGTTGTATGGCGGACTGTTACTGGCCTGTTTGCTGATTGGGCAGCTTGCGCTCAACGCCACCGGCGTGGAACGCGTTGTCCTTGACAAAGCGACTCCCTCCGAAGCCGGTAAAGTCGTGACAGCGAAAAAGGCAGGAGTCGGGACAGCTGAGGAAGATCTGCGAGCGAAAGCCGCGGAACGCGCCCTCTATGGTCTGTCCGATCGTACTGAGACAAACAGCGGGCGCAAAGCGCTTGAAGACGCCGCCCGTGCGACGGGAGTCGATCCGGCGCGGATCGCAGAACTGTCCGACTGCGAATTGAACAATCTGTTGAAAAATGTGCCCGCCGTAGAAACGAAAGCGGCCGCACCTGATCACCAAAGAAGTGCCAGCGGTCGATCAAAACGCTCTTAGCAACGCCGCCGATAAGCTGGAAGCTGAATTGCTGAAAGCACGTTTCGAAGAGGAAGAAGGGCATTCGCACGGCGGGTTCGACCGCCGGTCACGGCTCCGCTCTTCCGTCCAGCCATGATGACCAGAATGGCGACGTACAATACGACAGAGAAGACGCTCCCCGAAGCGTCTTCATTTATCTCGCCAGCCGCGGAACCGGAGCAGGAAATTCCGGCGGCGGTCGAAGATCTGCGTGCCCGGGAGCTTGAGTCCCTGGAGCAGCGGATGGACCGCGGCGAATCCTTGTCTCCCACCGAGAAAGACTACTATTCCTACAACCAGCCCGAAATTGCGGAAACACCGTCGCACGGCGGCGGCGGCTCGCTGGATAACACGGGTGCGGATTCGTGGGGCTATGCGTACACCGATAACGTCGCTCCCGAAGCCGCGCCCTACAACTGGATCGAATTGCGCGGCGACGCCGGCGCGACCTGGCCGACGATGAGCGGCACGGATGCCGGCACGGCACCGTGGGTGCAGCTCGGATTCAGCTTTCCCTTTTACGGGGTGAACTACGATTCGATCAAGATCAGCAACGACGGCAACATCCAGTTTACCACCACCAGCACCGCGTATACCAACACGGCGCTGCCATCCACAACGATCAACGGCCCGGTGATTTTTGCGTTCTGGGACGACCAGAAGCTGAACTCTTTCGGCGGTACCACCAGCAACCGCATCGCCTACCGGGCGTTCACGGATTCGATAGTGGTGGAATGGGATTCGACGGCGATTTACGCCTCGGCCTGTGACAGTCAGGCCATGAAGTACGAAGTGATTCTGTACAACAATGGTGTGATCAGAATCCAGTACGATCAGGTCGGCACTGAACTCACCTGCGATAGTTCGGCCACCATCGGTATTCAATCGAGCGGCACCGCGGGCAGCGCAGCCTTGCAGTATTGCTACGGCTCGTCGGGCACCAACTTCACGGGTCCGCATATTGCCGCCGGCAGGTCCATCCAGTTTGCGCCGGTGACCTGGACCCACAACTTTGCGACAACGGCAATTACCAGCCCGTCGGCGGTTAGTGTCTATGGTCCAAGCCAGAGTGTGCCGGTCACGGCAACATTCACGAACCTGGCCGTCACCGACGAAAGCGCCCCGGTGAAGTATAGCTTTGACGGTGGCGCGACGGTTGAGGAAGCCACGGGCATACTCGCTCGCTGGGCCACGGAATCGCATACGTTCTCGACCAACATCACAATGCCGGCAAGTCCCGGCGCCTACACGCTGACCGTGTGGAGTGATCTGGCGACGGACGAGTACCGGGGCAATGACACACTACGCACCACGGTGAACGTGATCCTTGGTGGCGACTGCGGCAATGAAGTTGTCATTACGACTGCCGCGGACAGCGCGACGTACAGCAATTGCAACATGGGCGGCTCCAACACGCCCGGCATCCCGTGCGTGACAACGATTTACAATGATATGGTCTTCAAGAAGGATGTGCAAGCCGGCAATACGGTTTCCTTCTGGCTGACCACCAATTCCTGGCCAACATGGTCGCCGCGCTTTGCGTTGCGCTGGGGCGGGGCCTGTCCGGGCGCGAATACGGTGAACTGCGTGTCCGGTACGCCGTATAATCAGCCCATCGTGTGGACGAACTCGACCGGCGCGCTGCAGACGGTCTATTTCGTGGTCGGCGGGTCGTCGACCACCTACTGCGGCAACTTCAAAGTGAACTGGAAGGACGAAATCTGTGCGGCCGTGGACGTGCCTTATACGCAGGGCTTTGAAGCGACACCCTTCGCGCCGGTGCTGCCGGGCTGTATGACACAGGAAAACGGCGACGGCATCCCGCCGGTATGGGGAAGCTACGGCACCAATCCGCGCACCGGTTTGTGGGACGCTTCAATTTCCAGCATCGCCGCGGGTGTTAATGACTGGCTGTTCACGCCGGGCATTAATATGGAAGAAGGCCGCGACTACTTCGTCTCCTACTGGCGCCGCGTAGGCTCGGCCACATATCCGGACTCGATGGAAGTTATGGCTGGTCTGGCGCCAACGGCGGCCGCGATGAATATCACGGCGATGGCGATGGACAGTTGCAAGCGCATCGTTTATACCCAGAAACTGGGCGGTTTCACCTGTCCGGCTTCGGGAGTTATTACGTCGGCTGGCATAACGTGTCGAAGCGCTCCAGTGCCCGCACGTACATTGACGACATCAGCATTGACGCCTCCAATGTCTGCTCGACCGGCACGGTAACGGTGGCCGCCGCAACCGCCGTCGATTCCGTGACCCTGATAGCCAACCTCGGCGGCAACTGGTTCGGCGGCGTGCCGCGCTACCAGTGGTACACCGGCACGGATTGCGTGAACGGCAACCAAGTCCCGGGCGCGACGTTATCGTCGTACAAGACCTTTGTTTCCGGGACTTTCTCCTGCCGCGTCTATGTCGTTGACTCCCTGACCTGTGTGGCCTGCGACAGCGGTTACGCCGAAGTCGTGGACTGCCAGACCGGAGCTTACGGACTGTCGGAGGGATTCGAAGCCGTCACCACTCCGGCTCTGCCGATTTGCTGGCTGCAGCAGAATCTCGACACTTACACCTATACGTGGGTGACATCCACGACAACGCCGCATAGCGGGACAAAAGTCGCAGCGGTGTATGGGTATGTTTCAGACGGCAGCGCTCCGAACGACTGGCTCTATTCCCGGGCACTGCAGATGTCTTCTGACACGTTGTATCACGTCGGTTACTGGGTGCAGACTTTCCAGCGCCACCTATACGCGGATGTTGGAACTCTTTGCGGGAACGGCGCAAAACAATGCCGCGATGACCATTCCGGTCGAAGCTCAGTACACAGTCGCCAACACGACCTGGGGTTATCGCGAAGCGACGTTCACGCCACCCACCACGGGAACCTATTTCGTAGGTTGGCACGCGACGTCACCGGCTACGCAATCCGGTTATATCTATGTTGACGATGTCACCGTGTGGCCGGATGGCCAATGCAGTGCGCCGACATCCGTGACGGTCAACTACGGTTGTGGGTGCGGATTCCGCCAAATTCACGGCGGTCGCGCTCGGCGGCTTTGGTGGAGCCTACAGTACCAGTGGTACACGGGTTTGGCCTGCCAGACCGGTAACGAAATCGTTGGTGCGACCACCGATTCGCTTTGGGTCTTGGCCAGTGGCATCTACTCCTGCAAGGCGTACATCATTAACGCCGTCGACTGTGCCATCTGTGATTCGGGTTATGCTGACGTTGTGAACTGCAGCATTCCATTGACTGTACCGTTCACGGAAGGCTTCGAGTCCACTACGGGCCAGTTATTGCCGGTCTGCTGGACGGCAATCGACGTGAACGCGGACGGACGTCCGTGGCGCACCAATACATCCGCACCGCGGACGGGTCTGCGGTACGGTTACAATCAGTACAGCACGGGCACAGCCACCGACGACTGGATGTTCACTCGCGGCTTCAGTCTGACGGCTGGCGATACCGTCGTGGTGGATTACTGGTACCGTTGCGGAATCTTGTCCACCAGCTACGATGAATCGCTGGAACTGCGAGCGGGCACCGCTCCGGATGTGGCTTCGATGACGATCATCGTCGATACGAACTTCGTGTTCACTCAGGTGGCCACGTATCAACTTCGCTCCGGTCTGCTGATCGCACCGACCACCGGCACCTATTATCTGGGCTGGCATGCCGGTTATCTGATTAACCAGGGCGGCGTGAATGTGGATGATATCAGTGTGTACGAATATGGCGACTGCGGAGCCCCCGTCGTGGACGTTCCGGCGGTAAGCTCGTCCATCTTCGCCACGCTGACATGTGGTGCTACGGGTGGTTTCGGCGGCGCGCTGCAGTACCAGTGGTACACGGGTACACCGTGCACGCCGGGTAATGAAATCGTCGGCGCCACGGCCCGTCAATACACGACGTTTACCTCGGGCGTCTTCTCCTGCAAGGCATGGTTTGTAGATCCGGTCGCCTGCTCCGCCTGCGACAGCGCTGAGGCGACGATCGTTCCGGATCCCTGCCTGCCGGGTTCCGTCCCGCCGATCTTTGAACCCTGGGCCAACACCGGCTTGCCGACGTGCTGGTCGCAGGAGAACGGCAATGGCGACAGTTACAGCTGGAACTCCAGTACCACGTACTACTACTCCTCGCCGTACGCCGCGTACCTCTACACCAGCACGACACCGGCCAATGACTGGCTGTTCTCCGGGCCGGTGCAGTTGACGGCAGATTCGACCTACCGTATTCAGTACTGGCGGCGCGCGAGCTCGGCCACCTATACGCAAACATTGAAGTTGGCGGTGGGCACGAACAGGCACAGCACGGCAATGACAACCGTCTTGTTGACACCGTATACTTTCAACAGCATCGTATGGGCGCCGGACGTTGCGCAGTACACCGCACCCGCTACAGGGAGCTACTACTTTGGTCTGCAGAACCTGACCAGCGTCTCCAGTGGCTCGGTCTATGCGGACGACTTCCGCATCTACAAAATCGGCGATTGCGGCGCTCCGACAGCGGTCACCGCGGCGGCCGCAGTCGGTCCCGACTCGGCTGGCCTGACGGCCACCGTGACCGGCGGATTTGGCGGCCCGATTCAGTACCAGTGGTACACGGGTGAAACCTGTACTCCGGGCAATGAAATCGTCGGCGCGACAAATGCCACCTACTGGGCGCAGACCACCGGAACTTATGCCTGTCTGGCCTACTACGTGAATGCGGGTACGTGCGGATTGTGTGACAGCGCCTATGCGACTGTCCTTCCCTGTAACACAAACCCGGTGACCACCTGGCCGTTCCTCGAGAGCTTTGAAGGCCTCACGACGCCCAATCTACCGGAGTGCTGGCGGAGGCAGGACGTCAACGGGGACAACCGTATCTGGTCCAGTTCGGCCAGCTACTACCGCACCGGCACGCGGAGTGCGTACGTCACTTACAGCTCGTCCGGTACCTTCCCGGTCGACGACTGGCTGTTTACCAAGGCCCTCAGCGTGACGGCGGGAGATACCGTGGTCGTGGACTACTGGTACCGCTGCGCGCTCACGAGCGCGAGTTACACGGAAGCGCTCGAAGTAAAGGCGGGTACGGGTGCCCGGGCGGATCTGATGACGATTACCGTTGATCCGCTCTTCACCTTCAGCGCCGTTGCGACGCATCTGAACCATACCCCCTATTTCATCGCGCCGACTACCGGAATATACTACGTCGGCTGGCACTGCTCGAGCGGTATCAACCAGGGCGGAATCGCGATCGACGACATTGCGATCTACCCGTCCTCCTTCTGTGAAGCGCCGACGGTCGATGTGCCGGCGGTGGCAAATCCCGGCACAGTCACCCTGACGGCGACGCCCACGGGCGGCTGGGGAACCGGACCGTACTACCAATGGTACACTGGCGTTGCGTGTGCCGCCGGCAATGAAATCGCCGGCGCGAACAGCGCTCAGTATACGACCGCGACCAGCGGTGTTTATTCCTGCAAGGTGCTGCGCGGAGCCTGCTTTGCCTGCGATTCCGCCTACGCCGACATATTGGTGCCGGGACCGGGCGAAGTTTGCGGAACGGCATTCACGCTCACGCCGCCGGTCGTTGGAACGCCGACGGTGGTAACCGGCACAACAGTTGGTTTCTACCCCAACTGCACGGTTATGTGCCCCGAGGCTTCCTCTGGTCCGGATCTGTTCTACGTGATGACGCTGGCCGGCACGCAGGGACGCGATTGCCGCCGGATCGCCATCGCCATGGCTGGCGACGGCACTGGTGATACTGACCCGTTCCTCTCGATCTACCAAGGCTTGGGCAACTGCTGCGGAACGCCCCTCTACTGCAACGATGATGCGGCTTCCTTCACTCCGCTGCCCGGCTGGGACGTGCCGGCGCAGCATCCGGCGCTATCGCGGGAAGCGTACATCGCGGCTGAACTCGAACCCGGCACGTACTACATCCGTGTCAGTTACTGGAGCACCCTCAGCGGTCCGTTTACGCTGAGCGTCTATGACAACGGCTACTGTAATGAACCGTGTGATTCCGCCCAGGCGTTCACCGTCTACCTCAACCCGACGAATCCGTCTCAGGTCTGGTGGCATTTCAATGCGTTGTCGACGGGAACGTACAAGGTCTTTACCACGACGGTGAAGAACAATGACGGTAACCCGGACAACGGCGCCGACCCGCAGTGGTCGCTGGATACGACGTTGGAAATCACGGCGATCGGCGCGGTGGAATGCGCAGACCTCGATGGCGGTCCGGCGGTCAACGGTTACGAGAACTTCTCGGTGGTCCACGACTGTCCGATCGTTGGCCGCTGCTGCTACGGCGAGATCACGGCCCCGACCTGTGTGGACAACGAGCAGGCTGATTGCCTGACTCTCGGGTGGCACATGGAACCGGTGGCTCAGTTGTGAAACGACTCCGTGTCCGGTGAGCGGTGCCGGTGAGACCTGCGCATCAGCGATCTTCGTGACCGTGTTCCCGTACACGGTGACCGGCGCCTCGACGGCCGGTTTTGCCAATGACTACATTCTGTACAACGATTCCCCTCCCTGTCTTTCGTCCTCGCAGTCGTCCTATGGCAACGGGTTCGACGTGATCTACAAGTTCACGTTGACCTCGGCCACGAACCTCACGTTCCTCTACGGCCGTGCGGGTTGGGGCAGCCTTACGATCCATAACGCCTGCCCGGCAACGGGAACCTGCGTGGGTGGCATTAAGAACCCGTCGGAAGCGTGGATGGACCTTGTGGTTCCCTGCGCCTCCTGACGCCGCGGGTACTTACTATGTCATGATCGACAGCTGGACCGGATACGATCCTTACACCTACAACCTGACCATTCAGACCTGCACGCCGTAAACTGGCCTGATGAGTCAGCGATTCGCTGACGGTTTGTTCGCGGAAACCCCGGCCAGGAATGGCCGGGGTTTCTATTTTTTGAATTGTCACAAACACCGTGGCATGGTCTATAGCGGACGGAGAACCGGGGCCACAAGTTTGTTGTCTTTCGTTTCGCATTCGTTGCGAGAGGCGTGCTGCACCAGCACGATGGGTGCTGGCGGAGACTTCCGCCGGATTGGAAATAGCTTCAGGTATTCTGTAGACATATGGGTTTTCGAATTCTGTGCATTAACCGGCAGAAGTACTTGCGCACCCCCACATCTTACTGTATCTTTACAGTACCAAGTGAAGTTCCTATAACAGGATCCGTAGCATTGGATCTTGTGCGAATTCTGCCAGCGGCATAGATGGGAGATTGAACATGCGCATACGATGTATGAAAGTATTTGTGACCCTGCTGGTATCGGTTACGGTCGGATGGAGTGCGCCGCCACAGACGCAGTCCCGCGACGGTAGTAACATCTGCCAAGCCGTGAATCAGATCAGTGGTGTGTGGGCAGCCAATGGACTCTGGGCCGCCCTGAATTCCGCAAGCGCCGTGGGCACTCCGATCGCTTTACGAAACGGTGGATCTGTTGCTTTAATCGATGGTAATTCGCCGCGTGAGAATCGATCCGCAAAGTCCACTACGGCGAGGGATGGACTTGTCGGAAGCCGGGCATAAGCAGCAGCCAGTATCGTCTCATCGACGACACACTGCGCATTCCCGATTTATCTCCGAGTCGCGTCTGCCAGGCCGTCATGCAGCAGATGGAGCAAAACCAGGAACGGCTGTCGACCGCCACGGCGCAGGTGCCGTCGTGTGCGAATGAAAACGGATCGGACGTCAGAGATCGCAGTTGGAGCACCCCGTCTCGAGCCGCCGCTCCGCGAGCTTCCGGCCATACGTCCAAAGCGATGACATCGACGACCAGACCGGTCGCCAAGGGGCATAGCGCGACCCTGTCGTCAACCATGCGTACCGGCAACCACGCCGCTACGGGCACAGCCGGAAACCGTTCCAGTGGACATTTGCAAAACGGCAGTGCTACCAGTCATGGCACAGCCGCGGCGGGGACCGCCCGATCACGTTTCTCAGGCGGCGCCGCGCGTCGATAGCATTACTTGGCAGGCCGGTCAATTTCAAGCATGTAAAAGCGCCCAGGCCGCTTCGGTTGTCTGGGCGCTTTTTTGATTGACAGCAATGCAATAGTACCTTTAATTTTCAGTACAAGAAATGGCGGTCGCCATCGGCAGTGGCTCTGCCCCATTTGAAAGTGGCTCTATTCCCGTCGCCAAGCCTGGCATTTTCGACGGTGGAAACGTCCTGGGAATCCGGACTCTCCGGGCTGAAGACTTGTACCCGCCTGACACCGGTATCCTGCACTGGGCTTGTTTGACGTTCCAGTGATCTGCCATCCTGGCCGTGGAACTGGCCTCGTTTGCCGCAACCGCCGGCAACGGCAGCGTGGATCTGTTGTGGCGCACGGCTGGGGGTCGCCGCTCTAACGGGAACGCGCAAGACCGTTGGCACCACGGCTTCGCAGCGGAAAAGAAAATGCTGCTGATGAAGTAACGACATTTGCAACACCGGGAAAGCAAAGGGGCGGCCATCAGGCCGCCCCTTTATTTTGCTTGCGTCCACTCATCATTTCGGATTAGCGGGCGCGTTACCGTTTTGCGGATACGGATTCATCGCGAGCGGATTCTGCTCATTGCGTAACACTGCGGCCGCCTTCGCCGGGTCCACCGTCGGAGCGATTGCCGCCGCCGCGTACACCGCCCAAGGCCGATCGCGCAGCGCGTCTGCGTCCGCGGCGCTGATCGATTTCTCATTATCGGACGATTGCGCAACCGCCGCCGCGAAGAATGTCAGATCGGCGGTAACCGCGTAGAATGACGGGCTGGCCGGATTTAAAAGCCGCCCGACATCCGTGTAAGTCGCAGTGCCCGCGGAACCGATAAAATTGGCCGGAATAATCGGCACGTCCGGCGTCGGCGCCCGGTAAACGCGATACGTGACAAAGCCGCCCACAAGGCCCTGCGGCGCCGCCCAATCCAGCAGGATGTCGTTGCCTGCCATCGCAATCACCAGCGATTCCGGCTGGCAAGTAGCCCGTACTGACAAGTGATAGACCCCGGCATTCACGTCAAAGCCATGCACCTTAATCCAGTAATCCACGCCGACCGTGGGTGCAAAGATCAGGCTGGTCTGCAGGCCGGTGCCTCCGATTTGACACGGGCTGTCATCATCACAGAGAACCAGCGTCGTTCCCGGGCAGGCGCCACCGCTGCGAATCTCGAGCCCGGTATCATAGAAGGATCCACAGGTGGAAACGGTAACCGTACCGCATGGCGGCACCGAGGCAAGATTCAGGCGGTAGACCACCTCCGCGCTGGTCACTCCCACGCAATTCGCATAATTATTGGCGGCGCACGCCGTTGTGCCCCAGTCGTCATAGGGCAAGCCAAGAATCGGCGTCGCCCCGGCACAGGCATCGTTCGGTGGCGTAGCGGGCATGCTGGTCAACTGCAATTCGTAAATGCCGGAGGATGAACCGAAGCCGCCCACGCGGATGAAGTAGGTCACTCCCGCCGCCCCGTAGAAAACGACCTGACTGTTGGTCCCGCAGAAATCATCGCTGCAAGCCACGAACACATCACCGGGACAGGACGAGCCCGTATAAATGTCGAGGCGGGTGTCGTACGACGACAGACAGAGCGAGGCGGTCACGGTCTGGCAGGTGGCCGGAGTGTACTGATAGATCACATCCGGGCGAGTTATTGCCGCCGCAGTTGTTGAAGTCGTGGCCGGCGCAAGTGGTGAAGCCCTGCGTCGGTATAGGGCAGCGCCGCAATCACCGTTCCCGGACACTGATCATTGGGCTGCACATACGGCGTGCCGGTGATGTTCAGGGTATAGGGACCGCCTTCGTTATAATAACCGCTGACAATGATATAGTACGTTTCGCCCGCGCCCGCCACAGAAACTCACCTGACTCTGGAGGCCACAGGCGTCGTCGTCACAAGCCACCGGCTGCGCGCCGGGGCAGCCGCCGCCGCGCCGGACTTCAATCGCCGTGTCATAGCCCGATCCACACAGCGAGGCGGTCACCGTCTGGCAGGAGGCCAAAGTCAAATTGTAGAATACGTCGCGCGAAGTGCTGTTCACGCAATTGGCGTAGTTGTTCGCCGCCGTGCATGTGCTGCCGGCATCCGAGTACGGCAAGGTGGCAATCGCCGTTCCGGGGCAGGTGTCGTTGGCCGGAACCGGGCTGGCGAGCGTACCACTGACGTTCAGCGTGTAGCTGCCCGCGTAGGTCGAATAACCGTGAATGACTATATAGTACGTCGTCCCCGCCGCCGCGAGAAACGAAACTTGACTCTGCCGCGCGGGCGGCCCGCCGCAGAAGTCGTCGCTGCATCCCATCGACGAAGCGCCGGGACACGCGCCGCCGGTGCGCACTTCAAGTCCGGTATCGTAGGTCGATCCGCAGAGCGACACCGTCACATTGGTGGGACAGATTTGCGGCTGGAGCGTGTAGATGACATCCGGCGACGCCGTGCCGATACAATTCGCGTAGTTATTATCGGCGGTCGCGGTCGAACCGGCGTCGCCGTACGGCAGCGAAAAGATCGAATAGCCGCCGCAGACGTCATTGGCCGGACGCGACAGCAGGCCGCGCGGCACGAAGGCGTCGGCAAGCGCCCACAGATGCAGACCGTTATACGCGTTGATATCCGCCGTAAGCAGGGCTTGCGCCGCCGTGTACATGGAGGCGCTGCTGCCGATCAGAAAATGGTGTTGCAAAACGAGATAGTCCATCACCGAGCGGCCGAGCTGGGTCTCCGCGTCGTAGCAGCCCTGACTCCAGATTTCGCCGTCGGCGTGCACTTCATTCACCCAGCTTTCGGGATAGTGTTTGTTCTGGTCCAGCGTACGGCCTCCCCAGAACGCATTGTGGCCGTCCCAGTTGAAGACCCAGTTGTTGCGGAACGCGTTCAGTGTGCGGGAATAGGAGGCGGCGAAATAATCGCCAAATCCTTCGCCCATGGCGCCTTCCTCGCCCCCGCCCCACCCTGCCACTTGGCTGTGCTGAATGGCGTGGCCGTATTCATGCCAGATCACATCCGCGTCTTCGGCGTCATCCACTCCGCCTTCGCCAAAAGCGATGTAGTTGCCGCCGCCGACGTAGTGTGAATTATCCGCGCCATTGAAACCGTGCGGATCGACCGCAATGGACGCGTGCTGAATTGTGTTGAAGCCGAGCGACTGCATCCAACGCTGGGCAGCGTCGATGTGGTAGTAACAATTCACATCCTCAAACGCCTGGGCGTCACGTGTGTAACTGAAATCCGAATTCAGGATCTGGGTCACCGGCGCTCCGGCGGGAGCCTCGATATCCTGGAGATGCACCCAGGGCCCCGTCAGGCTGTACTGAAACAGCGGAAAGCCGCTGTTCGTGATGTCGAGCAGCGATTGTGACACCCGCTGTGCCTGCAACTGGGCCGTATTGGCGTCGCCCCCGTCGGTGTAGCCCGGATCACCATACGTCGCTCCGACATTTGTCAGGGGATCCGGACCGATATACCGATGTCCCGTGCCGTTGTCATACGCCGCCACATCTTTAGCGCGGCGAATCTGGCCATCGCGCGCGTCCACCAGCAGTTCCCAGTCGCCCTGCGGATTGTCATAATACGCGCGGTACTTCCAGCAGAGGCGCAAAATCACGGTTATCGCCCGCCCAAACTACGAGTTCGGTTTGCGGTGTGTAGGTTGAGGTGCCCGTCGCTTTCAGATAGGTCACAGCCCGTTCCGCCGCCTGCTCCGCCGACAACCCAGGGCTCGTCTCCACAGGATCGCTAAAGGCGTAAAGGCTCGAATAGTAAAATATCACATAGTGGTCCTTTGAGAACGAGACCACCAGATTACCGGGGTAAACCTCGACCCCGCCGATAACACGCACGAACGTCACATGCGTACCGAGCGGCGATTCGACGACGCGGATCACCTTTAAGTTCGCTTCCGTAGGATCGATCCCTGCCCACGCCTTGTGATCGACGAGGAAGGCTCGGGCAGCCGCTTCCGGCGCGCCGGAATAGGGACCTTCCCGGAGCTGACTCACCGATTGAATACGTTGGTCGCGTGTGTCAATCACACGGTTTGCGCCATCGAGTTTCCACACCCGCGTCTGGTCCCAATGCGTGGGAGATGTCTCAAGTGCACTCACAGGCACAGGTTTTTGCGCAAAACCCGGAATAACCAACAAACCACACAGGATGCACGTCATGGCAAGAATTGGATACACCTTATTCATGAACCGATACATCCGGCCTCCTGAACGTTAAAGAAAATAATAGAACCAACCATGTCGCGGTTATAATACTCCAGCATTTATCAAGTTTCAATAGAAGATTCGCAAGTCGCATTAATTTCTTTTTCCATCTATAGTTATTTATGTTACTCTAAATGTGACGCTGAGTTCAGCGATTTATTTTCATACCTCCTTATGCTGATTACGTCGCGATTCGACGCCGGACGTCAGAGTTACTACCCGGTAAATAAGAACGGGGCGGCCTCAGTTGAGGCCGCCCCGTTGGTTTCAGCTTTGACGAACGATCAGTTCTGGTCGCCGACAATCCGCAAGCAGTCGATGTCTCCGCGGAACGGATACTCGATCGGATAGGTGTTGTGGCGATACCCGGCGCCAATAATCAGCGGCGCGCCGTTGTTATTCGAATCAAAGAACTGCGGTCCGACAGCCACAACCTTGCGGTTAATGAGCAGCATCGAATTTGCGCCATTGATGATCCAGGCGATCTCCACCCACTCGTTCAGCGGTACCGAGTACTTTCCGGGGTTGCTGGGCTGCGGCGGAGGCGACTGGATTGTCATCCAGCTCTGGGAGGCTTCATTCCACACCAGTGCCGTCAGACGGTTGTGGTACTCGCGAACGCCGTTCACCGTGAACCAACCCGGATCGATGCGCAGCGCAAAGCCGCCGTGCATCGTGCCGAAGCTGTTGTTGGAGATAATGTAGTACGCTCCGGTCTGGACTGTCGGCTCTTCAAAGATCCGCAGACACGTCCAGAGCAGGAAGCGATCCTGGTACCACTGGTCGTCGTTGGCGACTTCCAGATGCTCGGCGCAACCGGGATGTCCCGTGAAGCCTTCGAAGTGCATGTAGCCGATGTTGTGGCCGCAGGTGTCGACCGCGCCGGTGCCCCAGGTGGGCGGGCACGGTTGAGCGCGCCAGGCATCCATGCCGTTACCCGAGTTGTCCAGCGCATAATCACCCACGCCCTCGTTCATCTCCCACTGGCCCTTATCGGCCAGGGCACGACTCACGTCGGTCACCACGTGCATCGGCTGCACCTGGTAAATCGCGCGGTCGGGCAGGGCGCTGAGCGGGGTCGTTTCACGCCACATCGTCTCGCCGGCGAGCGCCGTACCCACGATCTTCATGCTCTCCGGATCGCCGATGTCGCCACGCAGAATGTTGTAATACTCGATGCCCGGTTGGGCGGTCCAAGCAAGCTTCAGCACGTTGTCCTTGAACTGCAGCACGGCATTCAGCGGCGCGTCATATTCCATCGCCGCGCCCGTGAGACCGACCGGCGGCAGCATCACACAGTACTGGCAGCACGGCGGAATCGGCGTGCACTTGAAGTAGTAGTCTTCCACTTCGCCGTTGAACCGCGGCCAGGAGTTCGGATACGGCGCCACCGGCAGATCACCGATATCCTCGAAGCCATTCGCGCCGAACGGATGATTATCCAACCGCAGGCGGAGGTGAATCCGCGCCGTGTCATCCGGGCTGGTGTGGCTGACCACCACCGTAATGTTATTGACGCCGTTGTGCACGATCACATCCGGAATAAACCACTCCGAATAGAAAGTCACACCGTTGCATGTGAACTGGTCCGTGAAGTCGCCGTCGTTGTTTTCATCGAACCAGCCGGAGAGGTAGAGCGGCTCGGTGAATCCCGGTTCGACATGCACGATAATCGGAATTTCGATCTGCGTGCAGTTACTCCAATCGCCTTGCGCCTCGCAAATCTTCACGAAGCCGTTGTCTTCGCTGCCCAGTAATTCGCCGCCATCCTGGAAGGGTGCGGGCTCGAAATCAACCGAAGTACCCAGCCACGCGTTACCCACAACGTGCGACGGACCGCCGAGGCCGATCGGAATCGTCGAATTGGTGGGATACGGCGGGTTCGGCAGATCGCCCAGATCCACGAAGTTGAGCGGAATCAGAATCCGTGCCCAACAGACCGCGGTGTCGTTGCCGCACGGCGTGTAAGCGATGAAGGTGATGGGGAATGCGTTGAAGTTCATCGGCGCGCATTCCGGCGGGATCACCACGCACCAGCGGGAGAGCCCCGGATCGAAGACCGGTGTGACCCGCTGATTCAGACACGGCACGGTGCCGATCAGGTTGTAGATCGCTGCCACCGAGTCGATGTCCGCTATGTTCCCGGAGGTCAGTTCCACGCAGAGTTTCACGTCTTCCGGAGTGGCGAACATGAAGATGTTGAACGACGCCGTATCGGCTTCGTAGGTCACGCCTTCAATAATCGAACAGCCGATCTCGGCGCTGCGTCCCGGCGGGTTGATGGTGCAGGTGGTTGAGGCCGTTCGCTGACAGCCGTCAGTAACCGTGAAGGTCACGCGCGCGGTGTCGCACTGGGCCATGCAGCTGGCCGGTATGGTCATGCAATAGCGGCCGTCCACCGGGGAAACCGTGCCCGGCTGATTCACGCAGACCGCACCCACCGTGTAGGTAGCCGTCACGGAGGTGATGTCGTTATCCGGATCGGACGCGACCGCACAGACCGTCAACGGTTGATTCCACAAGTAACTGGTCGGATTTCCGGTGAAGCAGGAAATGACCGGGGGCCGCGAAATCCGAACGATGCGGCACGTATCGCGGTCGAAGAGACCGCAACTGTCCGTCGCCGTGAAGATCATCGTGGCCGTGGTGCAGATCGACGTGCAGGTGGGCGGAATCGTCGCGCACCAGCGATCCGTGTTGAACACCGCCGGCACGGTCACGGTGCAATTGCCGATAATGTATTTGGCGGTCACCGTCGCCAGGTTGGCGTCCGTCACGGTGGCGCACATGGTGATCGCATCACCCCAATTGTAAGTCGTGGGGTTGCCGCTCCAGCACGACTGGACCGGCACCGGGTTGTCGATAGTCACCCGGCAGGTGTCGCGGTCAATCAAGCCGCAACTGTCGGTAGCCGTGAAGGCAATCGCCAGCGGTCCGCAAGCCCGAGTGCAGTTCTGCGGAACCGTGAAGCACCAACGGCCACTCGCGAAGACGGCGGGAATATCGTTTCCGCAACCGACAACTTTGCCGACCACGGTCGCCAGATTCGCGTCCGTCACGGTAACGCACATGCTGAGGTTCGACTGCCCCCACGTGTACGTTGCCGGGTTGCTGGAGTAACAAGCCTGGACCGGCGCGGTATTGGCGCTATTCACCCGGCATGTGTCGCGATCGATCAGACCGCAACTGTCGGTCGCCGTAAAGGCAATCGCCAACTGCGCGCAGGAGTGAGTGCAGGATGCGGGAACGGTAAAGCACCAGCGGCCACTCGAAAGGACTGCGGGAATATCGGTGCCGCAACCCACAACCTTGCCGGTGACGGTCGCCAGATTGACGTCCGTCACTGTCACGCACATGCTGAGATCGGTCTGACCCCACGTGTAGGTGGCGGGATTGCCGGTATAGCAAGCCTGAACCGGCGCGACGTTATCACTGTTCACCCGGCAGGTATCCCGGTCAAGCAGACCGCAACTGTCCGTGGAGGTGAAAACGACGGCCAACTGTGTGCAGCTCCGCGTGCAGGTGGCGGGAATCGTGGCGCACCAGCGGCCGCTGCCCAGGGTAGCGGGGATAACGGTGCCGCAGCCGATAACCTGCGCCGTCACGGTCGCCAGATTGTTGCACGGATCCGTTACCGTCACACACATGGAAAGCGGCTGGCCCCACACGAAGGTCGTGGGATTGCCGGTATAGCAGGCCTGGACCGGCGGGCCGTCGCCGTTATTGATCCGGCAGGTGTCACGGTCCACATGACCGCAACTATCCGTGGCGGCAAAGGCAACCTGTAACTGCTGCGGCGCACACAAGCGGGTGCAGGCAGCCGGAATCGCGGCGCTGTAACGGCCGCCGCCAAC
The DNA here is from genome assembly GCA_963735175.1 of uncultured bacterium. Lineage (GTDB taxonomy): Bacteria > Electryoneota > RPQS01 > RPQS01 > RPQS01 > CAVTJX01. The sequence continues at coordinate 742,719 of CAVTJX010000016.1, forward strand.
CGGCGTAACCGTAATGGCACTGCCGCAACCGATAACGTTGGCGGTAACCGTCGCCAGATTAGCGTCCGTCACCGTCACATCTACGTTAAGCGCCTGGCCCCAGCAGAAGGTGGCGGGATTGCCGGAGTAACAAGCTTGAACCGGCGCCAAGTCGCCGCTCGGAATATGCAGAGTATCACGATCCATGTAACCGCAGCTATCGAGCGACGTGAAGACCACGTCGAGCACGGAACACGAACGCGTGCACGTGGCCGGGATCGTGGCGCACCAGCGGCCACTGCCCAGCACGGCCGGGATATCGCTCCCGCAGCCGATCACACGCGCCGTCACCGTCGCCAGGTTGTTGCACGGATCGGCAACCGTCATACACAACGACAACGGCTGGCCCCACAGATAACTGGTGGGATTACTGGCCCATGGCGTCTGAACTGGCGGCCCGTCACGGCTGATGAGCGGACAAGCGGCACTGGTGCCCGTCTGGCCGCTGCCGCTGATCGCGGTGAATGTCACGCTGAGCGGATTGCAGGTCCGTGTGCAGTTCGCCGGGATCGCCACACACCAGCGACCGGCCGTCAGCGAGGCGGGCACGTTGGTCATCGTGCAGGTCGTTCCGGTGATGGTCGCGGTGACGCTGGTGATGCTGTTACAGGGATCGGTGACTATCGCGCACATCGTCAGGGCTTCGCCCCAGCAATATGTCGAGGGATTGCTCGTGTAACACGTCACCACCGGCGGGCCGCCGAAATTGGTCACGCTGCAGGAATCGATGGTGGTACCGCCGCAATCGTCTATGGCCGTGAAATAGACCTTGCCCGAGCCGCAATACTGGGTGCAGCTGGCGGGCACCGTAACGCAATATCGGTTGTTGGGGACGTCCACGACCGGCGCTACCACTACGTCACAGGTGCCGAACCGGTAGCGCGCGTTGACACTGCGCTGTGCACCGTTCAGGTTGCCGTCCGGATCTGTGATGGTCGCGCAGAGCGTAACCGGTTGACCGTAGGTAAAGGTTGTGGGATTGCCACTCCAGCAGGTGATAACCGGCGGGCGTTGCACGAAGGTCACCGGGATCGTCACCGTACCGGTCAAGCCGTAACAATCCCTGACCGTTACCAGGAATGACAGGTTGCTGCACGAATACGTACAGTTGGCGGGAATGGGGATGCACCAGCGGCCGGTGGCGGCGTTAAACGTCCCGACCAGCGGATCGTCACAGGCGCAACCGGTACAAACGGCGGTTACGGTAAGCAGATCATTGACGTCCGCATCTGTCACATTGACACAAATACTGAAGGGCGAACCCCAGGTGTAGGTCGTCGGGTTGCCGGTCCAGGCCGTGATAGTGGGCGCATGATTCGGCGGATAAACCCAGCACGTATCAAACGACTCGTGGCATTCGTCGCCTGCCCGGAAGATGACCTGGACGGGCGGACACGGCGTCAGACAACTCCCCGGAATCGTAATACAATATCTGCCGTCCACTAATGAAACGGGCTGGAAATCCGGTTGACAGACGCCAGCGACATATTTCGCCGTGACTCCCGTCAAGGGCAGGCTCGGCGCGGACACCGTGGCACAGACAGTCAGATTCTGGCCATAGACGTAATTGGTGGGATTTCCTACCCAACAATCCACCACCGGACCTCCCGTGCCCGTTGGACAGGCGGTCCTGGTGTAGGTTGTATCATCACAAACCGCCGGCCCCCCCCAGGTAACACAGACCTCCACATCCTGTGGAATACCAACATAGCAGCAGGCCGGTGTGTAGCAAATGGTGCGCGTCAGCAGAATGCGTCCGCCGATGATATTCAGCAGTGACGTGATTGGCTGGTAAATCAGCGAGATGCCGCCCCCTGTCGCCGCAGCGATCGGGCCGTAATCGGCCACACCGCTCGTGCAGCCGGAATAGACGAAGAAGTTACACGGTTCCGGTCCCGGCGGGCAGAAGTCGTAGCAGTCACAAAGCACGCTGTCCATGGCCCAGGCATAAAAGTGGGTGTTGGACGTCTGCATCTGCGTGATTAGTTCTGCCTGCGTGCGCACCGGAATCAGACCATGGCTGCCCGTGCGGCACGTGTCGCGATTCTCGTCGCTGACGAGCACAATATACCGTTCTGAATTCAACCGCCAGGCACTGCCGTTGATCGCGCAGTAAATGGCGTCATACCCGGCTTCCTGACCACCGACGAAATCCCGGAGAACATCCGGATTGTGCGACCGATAAGCCAGCGAGTCAATGAAGTGCTGGGTATGGACATCAGTCCACAGGCCGCCCAAACCCGGTGTTGTGTAGTTTTTAGGCGCGCCTTCATAGCTGGGGCTGACGCCGCAGGACGTCCCCCACTGAATCTGGCCGTAGAGGACGACGCCAAAGCGAAAATCAACGGCTGGATTCTCGTCAGTGATGTCTCCAATCCATGAAATCAAGCTGTCCGCCACCTTGGCGATGTTGCTCTCCATCGACTTGGAAATATCGAGGGCGAACACCACGTCCACGCCCTGAATGTCGTTGCCACAGGTCGAATCAAGGACCATCGTCTGTCCGGCATCCGTTATCGTGAAGGCCGAATACGGAATCCCTGGTACGTCCACTTGAACTCTGACCGCAACCTGCATTGTGTCCGGCTGGTGGATTGTGATGTTGGTAATGTCAACATTCAACGCACTGGCCGGATTAATACAGATCGCCAGCAACAGGGCCAGAATGCCCAGCCGCAAAGCCATAGACTTTTTCATAACATCCTCCTCGAAAGGATAGGTAAAACACGAGAATACTCGTGATATGCATGTGCTCTGTTTTGACGGAAAGGGGCGCCGCGAGTGAAGAGCGGCGGAGGAAGTGGTTCCGGTGCAGGTCCGGCACGGCAAATTGAATAGCGGCGCGGACCGCACGGAAAAGGTAGGTGTTGGTCGACTGGAAACGCCTTCAGGAGGGTCCGTACGCCTAAATCCGGCGCACCGCGGTATCTTCTCTCAGAGGTCTATCCAGCAACCTGTCGTGGATGAAAAGGCATACGACTTTTCTGCAACCACGATGTGAGAGCAGTCGTCGTTAATATAGTGGAGTCTCCACCAAAAAACAACATGCGCGGCACTCTGGCGTGAAAAAATACCGTAGTATTCTAACTTGATCAATTTGCCTGTAAATGCCCATAACATAGGCAATAAAGAACTTCTTTGCCATATGGTACAGGAAACGGTAACGTGCAGAAGACTCTACCTCGACTTCAAGTATCGATGGAGGAGGAATACAAACCCGTACGCAGGGGGCGTTCTCGACCGTTAAGTAAGGCTATGTTCACTATGAAACTGACCCACTTAGTTCGCCTCCGTGGAGGGGCACGCCGATCTCCACGAACTGTGTCGCTGCTAATCAAAGTTCTGTCAAAATCATATATCTTGACTCTACTTATGAGTATGAGAGGCATTATGATGCTTTTTTAGGCTAATTGTGCATTTGCATGATTTAGTCATATTGCCTTTTTTGACTCAATATTGTATGCTTAAGCCTGCTGTTGACCGCTGAAATGCAGATCCCGGCTGTGCCCATCGGCGCCCTGCCGGGAAAAGGACAGCTCCGGCAACAATCCTGTCGAGTCGATGTGCTCCGTGAGGCGCATTGGCTGGGACAGTTTGTATTATGCCCCGCCATCTGTCGTTCGTACATTCAGAGTCACGCCCCGATGCACTTTGGCCACGAATTCACATCTGTCGAAGCGGCCGTTTTCCACGATCCAAGTTGTCGAGTCTATTTGGAGGTATTATGAGACAGGGAATGTATTTACGCCTTTTTCCGTGCCTTTTGGCGCTGACAGTTGCCGTAACAGCCGCATGGGCAATCGATGTGGAAATCACCAACATTACGCTCGGGCCGGCTCCCCTTGAGGTTCAGATTGCGGTTCAGACGGATATCTCCGGTCTGCCGATGTCCGCCTTCAGCGTGACGGAAAACGGGGTACCGATGATCCTCGATACCCTGACGTGCGGCCTGGAAACACTGAACCCCGTGGATGTGGTCTTTGTCATCGACCGCTCGCGTTCGATGGAAGATAATATCGACAGCGTGGCGTCGAATCTTATCGGTTGGATCGAGAGCCTGCCCGGCAATCTTGACTTCCGTTTCGGTCTGGTGCTCTATGGTCAAGACCTGGCGCCTGCGGGTGGTTGCGCCCCTGTCAGCTATGCGGGTAGCCCGAAAAACGAAACGACGGACAGCCTGATGCACGCGCAGACGATCGTCAATCGTCTGCATGCCATCGCGCTGCAGAACCTCGTGGGCGGGCAGGAGCCGGCTTACCATGCCATGCAGTGCGCACTACAGGCGACCGCCTGGCGACCCAGCGCGGCGAAGTATGTCGTACTGGTTTCGGACGAGAATAACGATACCTGTCAATGGCATGGCGCGATTCCCAACATCCCGGAAGCCGACCTCATCAGCCAGTTCCAGGCCCAGGCGGCGACATTCTACGGCTGGATCAATTACGATGTGGACTGCGATTGTTATGATTTCTGCGGCAGCCCACGCCCGCCCTGTGCATTTTTCCAGCACACCGGCTGCTCCAGCGGATTTGAAGATTTCAGTCCCATTGCGGCCGGTACCGGCGGCAATACGCGCAACATCGACCTCGCGCTGCAGAATCTGCTCGCGGATATCGCCATTCACATTACGACTCACCGCACGCTGTGTTACTATTCGCCGTGCTGCTATCCCAATCAGCCGCGCACCGTCGCGGTTACGGTAAACTGGAACGCCGAGACGGACACCGACCTTGGCTCGTTCACGCGTGAGGTCTGCCCATCGGCCGTCAATCCCGTCGTGAGTTGTTGGCCCGGCAATCCGGCCACGTATGTCTTTGGCGCTCCGCTGGTGGTCTGCGCTCAGGTGACCGACGGCGACAATAACCTGACGGCCGTTGAAGCTATTTGGAGTCTCGGCACCTGCGCTTCCGTATCGTATCTTCCCGCAACCCAGGTGGATGGCCGTTGGTGCATTACGATTCCGGCCAGTTGCACTCAATCCTGCGCCACGGCAACGATCACATTCCGCGCGACGGACGCCTGTGGAGCCACCCATTCCGCGACCTGTACGATCCCGGGACCGCTCGGGCCGGCCGATCCGCTCATATGCTGGACGAGCAATCCCGACTTATTCGATGTGAATACGGCGCTCACACTTTGCGTTGTGCCGCAGAACGTGGTCAACAATATTACCGGTGTCACGGCCGTCTATTCCAGCGGCATCCCGGGTTGTATCGACATCCCCGTGATTGTGACCGCCCTTGCCGGCCCCACCCGCTGGTGCGCGACCATTCCGGCTTCCTGCCTTACGGACGGCGTGGTGTCGGCGCAGATCGTTTTTCTTGCCCACAATGAATGCGGGGCGACGTCTACGATAACCTGCACTGCGACCCGGAACACACTTGTTCTGCAGTGCTGCCTAGTACTGCGAGGCCATCGACCCCATCGCCCTGACCAGCCAGCGCATGTCCAGTTACACTCAGCCGATTCACCTTGTGGCCGCCTATGCGGATGGCACGCTGCGCCTGAACTGGGACGAAGTTCCCGGCGCGGCCTACTACCAGATTCTCGGCAGCAATTCCGTAGACGGTGAATTACAGGTCGTAGACTTGGCCCTGGCCGCGCAAACCGAGTGGCAGGATCAGCGTGCGGTCTCAAGTCCCTCTGACCGCCAGTTTTTCGCTGTGCAACCGATGTTTGTGGCTCAGGAAGCCCGCGCCCGCACAGCTGACCTCGGACAGTGGGAAATGAATGAAGGCGCCGGACCCGTCGCTCATGATCAGTCGGGTCACGGTTTCGACGCCGTGCGCTGGCCTGACTGCCCGCCCGACTGGGGCTTCGAGGATGACGACTGCCCGGGCGAGATTGGTTTCATGCACTTCGAAGGCTTCGATGGTCATCCCAACTGTGCCGAGCATCTGCGCGTCGTCAACGATGACCAGTGGTATCAGGACAGTCTGCAAATCTGTCTCTGTCTGCGGATTTTCGAAGAACCCACGATCGATACGGGACCGTACTACATCATCAGCAACAACACCTTCTCGACAGCCCACGGCGGCTTCGCGCTGCGCATCGATCCGGGCTGGTTCATGGTGGGCCCCGTGCGCGAGTACCACAACCGCCTGACGGCGATGGTCTGGAACAACGAGCTGAATAACTGGATGACGATCCAGTCCCCGCCGCCACAGCCGGCCAATCCAACCCTCTTCTCCGTGCCGCTGAACGAGTGGGTCCAGATCTGCTGGATTATCGACGGCGACAATTCGATGCTCGATCATCAACAACATGGTTGTGGCCGTGGGCACTCAGGTCTTTGACTCCGGCAACAACGGCGCGCCGCTCATTATCGGCGCGGGTTACCGCCACAGCACCTACCCGATCGAGTACCCCTTTGAGGGCGACATTGACTGTATCCGCATTCTCGACCGTGCCGTGAACGGCGGATAAGAATTCCCACATCCAGCATGAACAAATAAAGGCGGGGCGGTCCTTCGAGGGCCGCCCCGCTTCTGTTGGAGCCCGGGGTGTTCCAATTTCCGGAATCAATTTAGTGGGATTAAACGTCCCGCGATGGATCGGGTCAAACGAGTGAATCCCCTTTTGAAAGGCAGAAAGGACCCCCATGGCACAGCGCCTGATAGCTTCGGCAGCAGTGATTTTTATGGCGTTGGCGGCATTCCCGGCCTTTGCGCAATTCGCGATCCCCACGGATCTGGCCGGCGGCTGGGAGTGCTGGTCGTTAACCCACCGCACCGTGGATGTGACCATCCGCGAACAGGTCAGTTCCGTCACCGTCACCGACGAAATCGCCAACCCCTGCCCGCACCCGGTGGAAATCGAATACCTCTTCCCATTGCCTCCGGACGCGGCCATCGACCGTATGACCCTCGAAATGAATGGCCGTGAACTCTCGGGCCGCGTGTTGGATGCCCGCGACGCCCGCCAGATCTACGAAGAAATCGTCATGCGGCGGCGAGATCCGGGACTGCTGGAATATGCGGGCTTTGGCCTCTACCGTTCCAGCGCCTTTCCCGTTCCGCCCAATGGAACGGCCCGAATGACAATTCATTACACCGGCGCCTGCGAAAAGGACGGCGACCTCGTGGAATTCTGGTATCCCATGACGACAGGCAGCTACGTTGAGGAGCCGGTCGGCCATTTTCGGATTACCTGCGACATCGAATCGGCGGCGGACATCACCACGGTCTATTCACCGACGGTGGAGGTTGCCGTCGAACATAAGACCGGCAACCGCGTCATCGCCTCGTATGAAACCGGCGGTTTCCGGCCCGTCGACGATTTTCAGCTCTTCTACGAAGCGTCACGCGTGGAGGTCGGCGCCTCGCTCTTCACGTACTGGCCGGATCGCAACGAGGACGGTTATTACCTGTTGCTCGTCAGCCCCAGCCCGCGCGCCGTGGCGGCGAGCAGCATGCCCAAGGACGTGGTTGTCGTCCTTGACCGCAGTGGCTCGATGAGTGGCGAGAAGATCCAGCAGGCGCGCGAGGCCGCGCGCTATGTGATTAACAATCTGAATCCTGAAGACCGCTTCAACTTCATCGCCTACAACGACTTTCCGAATCTGTGTTTTCCGGAACTGCAAGCCGCAACGCCGGAAAACATGCAACGGGCATTCACACGGCTCGACCACATGGACGCCAGCGGCAGCACCAATATCTACGCGGCGCTGGACGTTGCAATGGACCAGTGCGAAAACCGCCAGGCTTCTATCTATCCGCGGAGCAACAACCGCCCGGCTTACGTGATCTTTCTGACGGACGGCTTACCGACCGTAGGTAACACCCGCGAAGAGGCGATCCTCGCCAACACGCGGCTGGCCAATGGCGCACAGGCCCGGCTGTTCGCCTTCGGCGTGGGCTACGACGTCAACGTGCGGCTGCTGGACAATCTCGTCTCCGAAAACCGCGGCCGCAGCACCTACGTCCGGCCAAACGAATCCATCGAGTCGAAGGTCAGTTCGCTCTATAACCGCATCCGCAATCCGCTGCTGACGAGTGTCAGCGCCTCGCTGGAAAATTTCGCGACCCACGACGACTGCCCCACAGACCTGGGCGATTTGTTTGAAGGCGACCAGATTTTACGCGTGGGCCGAATCTACTCCAGCGGCGGCGCGCTGCCCGCCGGCGGCAACGGCCGCATCACGGCCAAACTGGCCATCGAAGGCAATCTTCAGGGGAAGCAGCAGTGTTTCGAGTATCCCGTGGCTTTTGACCTCGGGGAGGAATCATCCTCCAACCGCTTTGTTGAAAAATTGTGGGCGGTGCGCCGCGTGGGACAATTGCTGGATGAGATCGAACTGCATGGCCGCGTAGACGAACTGGTGGATGAGTTGATCCGCCTCAGCAAGCGATATGGAATTGTTACTCCCTACACGAGTTTCCTCGCCGACGAGCGGCAGAACCTCTCGAATGTCGACGAGATTCAGGGACTCATCCGCAAACAGGCGGGCTTCAAGAAAGACGCCACCAGCGGCCCACAGGCGCAGGCCGACGCGGTGGCCCGCCAGCAGATGTCATACAGGATGGCTCCGCAGGCCTCCGGCACGGCGAAACGCATGGGCGCTTCCAGTCAGGAAGCCTACGAGAGTGGCCGCAGCGAGGAAATCAGCACCATTCGCATCGTCGGCAACGAAACACTCTACAAGCGCGGCGACACGTGGCAGACGTCTTCGACCACGGACCTTGATGTGACCCGCGATCGCGCGAAGTTCACCGTCATCATGCGCTTTACCGAGGATTACTTCCGCCTCGTCCGCGAAAACACCCGCGCCGAAAACAAAATTCTCGCCGCTCAGCAAACCGGCGAAAAGCTGCTGCTCAAATTGCGTGGTATACTCTACCTGATCGAATAGCACGATCAACACGTAGGGGCGGGTCTTGGACCCGCCCGCGCTATAAGCGAAACGAATGCGGAGAGGCACAACACCTCTCCGCTCCTCATTTACCACCCACATCCTCCGGCCATTTCCGCACCGTCTCGGCGATCAGCGAATTCGCGCCGCGCTTGTCCTTGTAACCTTCGATAAACAGCATCGGCGTGCGAAACAGCAAGTGTCCGTAGCGTTCGTACCTTGGCTTTGAGGCGGACCTTGTGAGTCTTCACGCCCTTGCTCCAGACGAAGTTGCAGCGGTTGGCGTGGGCTTCGATCGTGGTGCCGTCGATAACGGAAAAGTGCCGCCCCATACTCATGGGATGGCCCCTTCTCGGAGTGATCTGCTGTATAAACGATGCATTACTTCATCAGCAGCAGTTTGTGGGACTCGACGTGTGCGCTTGCTTCGAGGCGATAGAGGTAGACGCCCGAGGCGTTGCCGGCGGCATCCCAGCGATAGACATGGCTTCCGGCGTCCAGCGGCAGATTGGCCAGCGTGGCGACTTTCTGCCCCAGCAGGTTGAAGATTTCCAGCTTGACGACGGCGGCCTCCGGCAGGTTGAGGCGGATATTGACTGTGGAGTTGAAGGGATTGGGATAGGCCGAAGCCAGATCCTTCGATTCTACGACCGCCGCCTTCTTCGCCGCCAGTTCACTGTTTGTAATGCGGCCCATGGCACGGTTCAGAGCATCATCCAACCGCGCGAGCCGCTCGCGCATGTTCGCCGCGCTCGCCGCGCCAGCCGGAGTACTCGCCGTCAGGCTGGTTTCCGAAAAGTCGATCATGGCAGCCATCGTCAGCGCCCAAACGCTATCCGCTGCGCCATTGGCTCCCAGCAGCATTGGCTGAAGTTCCTGACGCGCCTCCACATACAGGGCTCCACTGGCCAGCGCCCAGACGCTCTGACGGCGAGCTTCGTTGCGGACCGACTGCGGCAGCACGGCATTGCTTTGCAACGCTTGCATCTCGGCGACACAGGTGGCGGTGGACACGTTCTCATCACGGAGATTCCGCAGGACCCCGCGCACCGCGTGGTAGGCTTCCGGGCTGTCCGGGTAGTTGGCAATCACCCCCTCAAACTCCGCCGCGGCCGTCGCAGAATTTCCGTTCGCTTCGCTCTGCATCGCCTGCTGGTACTCGGTTTGAGCAAGGGTGAGACTCTGGGATTCATTGGGTATCGGGCACTCAAGCCACGTAGTCAGAGGATCGGGATCCGTAAACCCGAACTCAGGGCAGAAATACGGGTTACCGACGGCTGGTGGATCCTGCAGCGTGCCACCATCGGCGTCGTAGTAATTATGCGTCAGATCAACAACCGGCAACTGGCAACTGTTGCGGTCATAGATGAATACTCCGTCTTCTTGTTGGAAGCGGAAAATATTCTCACCCGTGCTGAGCATCGGACGGGAGTTGTCCAGTTGCATCAGCGGAGTGAAGCCTGTGGGGGGTGAAGGGCATGTGCAGAGCGGCGGATTGCATTGACTGCACCACTGGACGGAGATCTCGTCAATCAGCTTGTTGCGCCCTCCCCGGAATCCGAGATAACCGGCATTCATCACGAGATTGGCCTGCGCCTCGCAGAGGATTTGAAAATGACCGTTATACTCAAAGGTGTTGCATTGCAGCATCGCGGTGGTATTCTCGAATACACCTCCCGCGATACCGGCCACGGGATCAGTCGCGCAGTCATAGACATGGTTGCTCTCAAAGCTAGCATTCCGGAGTTGGCCGGTATAGTAATCGCCCGGCCAGTAAATGCCCGCGCGGTTACAACGAGTAATCTCGTTTGCGAGAATCGTCCCACTGCTGAAATTACCGCGAATCCCGTACCATTCGCAGTCATGAATGAGATTATGCGCGATGATCAGATTCTCACGGGTTGTAGCGAAGGAAGCGGAAATACCGATGAACATATTTCCGATGCGGCAGTGCTCCACCGTCAGTGGCGTGGCATACTGGGAATAGATGAAGATCCCGCCCGTTACGACGCAGCGATTGAAGAGGCCGACAGCATTGTTGCCGACATAAATGTCGCCCCAAGGATCAGCACTGGCGCTGACCTTCTGGAAGTAGATGGAATCCTGGTCGGTGCCCTCGGCGGTCAACTGGCCCCAGACATACAATTCCGCATCCGGCGTCATCTTCGACGACGGTGCCGGGCTTGATCGTCAGTGTCTGCCCCGCTTGAATGATGTAGAGATCCTGAATCACAATCCGCCCGCTCCACACCATGTCGGTCTGCGGCTGCAGGCCACTCACCGGCTGGGCATAGAGGCCCTTGTGTTCGGGGCCGTTGCGGAAGCCGGACCACTCTAGTTCAGGGCGATTCATCGGAATACTGGTGGAGAGGGCGACAAGGGCGCTATAGCCCGCGGACGAATGTTTCGTCGTGATCAAATCCATGTAGCCATCGCGATTCAAGTCACCGGCGGTGATATTAGGTCGCGTATGCTCGAGATCATTTGCTGTTATGCCAGTTGACCAAAATCCTAAAGAGTACTGATCAATGCGTTCGTGGACAATCTGCGCTTCTGTATTCAAGTAGACCGAAAACGACTCATTGGATGGATCAGGAAGAATTGCGGGGGTATATCGCCCATTACCTACATCCAATGACGCGTATGTTTGATCGGGCAAGTCATACGGGATAGGGGTCAACATTGTAGCAAAATCGGAGTTTTCCGCCGAATACCGTACACCCTGCGTCCGCAAAGAGAAATAGTCCACGTCACTCCCTCCACCGGTAGCAAGTGGTGGATTGATAACAATACACGGTATGCCCGTGCCGAGAACATCGCCGACAGCAATGTCGCCAAGGGTCGCTAACTCGTTCGGGAGATCACCGTCGCACTCATATTGGTATTTTGCGGTCCGGGTTCCAGAAGAGCCATTAATGGCAATCGTCCGCGCGATGCAGGCATTCCCACCCGTAGCGGATAGATTAACGAGAACATCCAGCTCGCCATTATTGTCAATATCCGCTAATACTGGTCCTGAGCGAAATCTATCGTCCACACTGAAGTCCCAATCTGATCCGGATCCCTGCTTTGATCCAGCATCAACATACGCAGGATCACTCCAATGGTCGTGGTATATGTAGTCCCATCGTTCGGTTGGAGGTTGTCCAATGCCATTTGCGCAAGAATACGTCATCGCGCGATCTCCAAACGACACAACAACTTCATTGATTCCATCGCCGTCGAGGTCTCCAATCGCGGGAACGCTCAGTGCGAGCTTGTAGAAAGGCCGCGTCACCGTCACATCAACATAGTAATATTCTGATGTGCCAGCATCTGTCACAAAGTTGTTGATGCCCGGGCTCGGATCAAACTCGGTGGCGAGAAAGAACGTACTTCCTCTCAGTTGAGCAATTTGTGCATCGCCATGACCGTCATTGTTATAGTCAACTATCTGGCCGTACTGGTCAAGGGCGCATTGTTGAGTATGACCACCGTAGCTTGAAGTGCCCGAAAATGCGAGTTCATCCAGACCATCTCCGTCAATATCACCCGCAGCAGGAGTCGTCAAGCGACCATCCATCGCATCGGATACGAACGATGTTACAGTATTATTGACAATTTTCCAGCCGCAAATTTTCGAATACCAGTGATGGCATAATCCAGCCGCATGTTTGTTCGGATCGGAATATCCCGGCATAGGAGCAAATGGACACCGGGATTCCCACTGATTCTCACACCAGTAATCGCCTTGGGCCTGGCCACGTCCATATGCCTCGATTCGTGATGCACCGATCACAACCCAGACCGCCGCGTCACTTGTCAGATGAGCAATTGTCACGGGACCGAGGAAGCTGTATTGCGTAGAATAGTTTGTATTGCCGTGAACTGGTGCGGTCCAAGTGGTTCCCGAACTATACAGCATCTGCCCAGTGTGATCAAAGACCGTACGGTGGTTTTGCCGGTGACAAGAATCTCGTCCCAACCATCCTGATTGATATCGTAGACCACAGGTCCGCAATCATGGAATTCTGATGTGGCACTGTTTGTTTCCCATTCGACAGGAAAATCACTCAGGTTTTGCGGCTGGGCAAAGGCAACGCAACAGAGCGCAAGGACAAGCAGAGTTGAAAGGGTACCGCGCATGATCCTACTCCGAGTTAGTGAATGTGGATGACCGGCAGGCAACGCTGTTGGGCGTGCCCATCGAGTGACAGGAAGTATTTTCCTGACGGGAGATTTTGAAGGACAGGGCTGGTGAATGTATAGGAGGTTTGGCCGGCAGGAGTTGGCAGCGCCAGCACCTCGCGGCCGAGAATGTCATAGAGCCGGATTGTCGTTCCCGGTATGCCCAGTGCGCTGAAAGTCAAGGAAGAAGAGAAGGGGTTTGGTCCGACAATCAGGGACGGTGCTAGCGTCACTGTACGCCTGGTAATCGTGGAGGCGGTGTCAGGCGGATAGCCATAGTTGAAGAGATAGAGGTTCATCGTCGCCGACGGAACAACCCAGCGCCCGGTCCCGGTGGGAATAATGTGGATCTGACCAGTCATGGCGTCGATCCCCATCGATTGGGGCTCCTTAACCCATTCGCCCGCCGCATTGCGCAGCGCCCACCACGGTCGCCAATCATCACTTTCGCGCTTCCAGACGATCAGGCAATTGCCCGCACCGTCGATGTGCAGGGTGCCGTCGACCATCGAAAACGGACGGACCAGAGTTCGCCATTCCTGCAGAAAAAAATTCGAATCCAACTGGACGTAGGCCATCTGTACGGAATCATGATAGACCAGCGCGTGCCAACTGCCGTCAGGGCCAAAAGCAAAATCATACAGACCCCAGCGTTCCGTATCGGTAGGGCCGAAGGGATAATACGCCTGGACACCGGAGTCGGGCAGAAACTTGTACAGTACAATGTCGGCAAGCTGCCCCAACGAAGCGCGCGTCCCGGCCCAGGCGTATCCGTGGTAGTCTGTGTGCATGAACATCCGGGCGAAGGGGCGGGTTTCCGGCAAGTCGTGCCGCCACTCCAGTCTTTCCCCGGTGCGGCTGATGCGGTGGTAATAACCGAATACGTAGGAAATGATGATGGAAGAGTCGACCGCGTTGTAGGCGGCGTCAGTGACATCATTTGCAGAGCCACCACCGATAGCACCTAGTCCTAGCTTTACCGGCGGCAGCCAAGTCTGGCCCAGGCTGTTGCAAGCGGTAATGTAAAGATGGAAGTAGGATGCCGAATCCTCTTCGCTCCACAGGTTCCAGACATTGCCACTGTTGTCAGCGACGCTAACCGGATGCCATGGGGTATGTCCGCTGTATCCGTGAGGGTCGAGCAGTGTCGTGTCGGTCAAAACATGACCATAGTCATCCGTCCGCAGGTAATAATTGCGCATCTCCCCATGTTGATAATCTACATTGGTATGCATCTGGTAATGCAGACTGCCGTCTGGGGTACGTGCGACATCAAAGTCATGAATCCCCCACGTTGTGGGAGTCGTAATAGGGAACCGCGTGACTTGGAATCGCTGCCATTCCTGCGCCCACGCCGAGGAGGCACAACAAAACACGATCAGGAGGCACAGACAGGTTTTCATAGATTGTTTACCTCTAAGTACAGAAAAAGCCCTGCCGAGAACACGGCAAGGCCTGCGTAGAACGTTGGATAGTGAACAACCGCTGAAATTGACAGCCCAGTTCCCGCACCGCTGTCCCTCCTCAAGAAGCCCATGCTTCGGTTGTAAGCTATAAAATAATCGAATCCGGAACATTGTCAAGCCGTCTCTTCCGCCGAGGAGGTCGTCTTCGCCCTGCCCGGAATCTGATTCTCCGCCTCATAAAAAAACCAGCCCACAAAGGCTGGTGCGCTTAAAAACAGCAAAGTCGAAAACCGCAGCGTTACTGCACGGCGCCGTTCCGCACAGAAATCAGTTCGGCCATAATGCTCACGGCAATTTCCGCCGGGGTGTGCGAGCCGATCTGTAGACCAATCGGCGTATGCACCTTTGCCAGTAGTTCCGGCGCATGCCCCGCCACGAGCAGATTTTCCCGCACACGCCGCGCTTTATTGGCGCTGCCAATCATCCCCAGGTAACGGGCCTCGTGCGGCAGACACAGGCGGAGTGCCAGTTCGTCGTGTTCATGACCGTGCGTCATAATCACGATAAATGCATTCGGACCAAAGCGAATGTGTTGCTCCAGCTCCCCCACCGGCGCGCACACCACGCGCGCCGCCGGATGTTTTTCCCGGCTTGCCCACTCCGCACGTGGATCCAACACCGTCACCGCAAAGCCCGTACGCGCCGCCAGCGCCGAAAGCTCCACCGCGCAATGCCCGCCGCCGATAATGGTCAGATCGCTCGCCTTTCCCAGCGGTTCGATGAAAAATTCCATCGCCCCGCCGCAGAGCATGCCGGGACCTTCTCCCGTTTCCCGCAGTTCCACCCGCACCACGCCGGGTGCCGCGGGCCGCGCCTGCACGATCATTTCCAGCAGTTGCCGCTCCACCCCGCCGCCGCCAATCGTTCCATACGCGTTGCCCTCGGGAAAGACCAGCATCCGCGCGCCGATTTTCTGCGGCGTCGATCCCACAGCGGCAATCACCGTCACCATGTAGGCTTCGCGCCCTTCCTCAACGACGGCCAGCAATTGCCGGTAGAATTCGCGGTCGTTCACTGCGGCCTCGCGCGCAACGCTTCCACCGCCATCAGCACCGCTTCCGGCGTGGCCGGATGTTTCAGTGGCGCTTCCAGCCTGTGATCCGCCACCGCCTCAATCGCGTGCTGGATCGCAAAGAACGCCGCTTCGCCATAGATAAAGGGCGGTTCGCCCACGGCTTTGCTGCCCGCGATCCCCGCCAGCTTCGCCGGCGTTTCCACCATTTCAATTCGCCACGCCGACGGAAGTTCGCGGATCGTCGGAATCTTGTACGTACTCAGGGACGCCGACAAGTTCCGGCCATGCGCGTCGTGCAGCACTTCTTCCATCGTACACCATCCGACAGCTCTGCATAAACGCGCCCTCAATCTGCCCGCGATCCACCGCCGGATTCAAGGGGCTCGCCGTCTCATGCACGATCACGACTCGCGGCAGCGTCACACCCCCCGTCAGCATATCAACTTCGGCCACCACCAACGCCGCGCCATACACGAAATAGCGGAACGGCGTGCCACGCCCGGTCTTCCAGTCGAACTTTAATCCCGGCGTCTTATAATAGCCGTGCGCGCACAGGTCGATCCGCGCGTGCCAAGCAGCATCTACCAGTTCGGCGAAGGTCAATGCAGTCTCCGGGTGGCGTGAATCGAACACTTTTCCGCGCCGAAACGCGAGTCGGAACGGCAGCGCTGGCGGGTCCGTATTTTGCGCCAGCAACTCCGCCGCCAGCGGAGTTAGCCGCGCGCGGATCTGCCGCGCCGCGTCGCGTACCGCCGCGCCGTTCAAGTCCGCCCCCGTCGAAGCCGCCGTCGCCGCCGTGTTCGCCGTGCGCTTGGTGTTGTGGCTTTCGACGCGGATGCGCTCCAGCGGCACGCCCAGCTCCGCCGCCGCCACCTGCGCCACCTTCGTGTTGAGTCCTTGCCCCATCTCCACCCCGCCATGCGAGACCGACAGCGAGCCATCCGCGTACACCTGCACCAGCGCCGCTCCCTGATTCAAATGCGCGGCGTTGAACGAGATTCCGAACTTCACCGGCACCGTGCCGATACCCCGCTTAATATGCCGACACGCCACGTTGAAGGCCACAACCTCTTCGTGCAGCCGCGCGTAATCCGCAAGCGTTTCGAGGCGGCACAGCAGCGGTGTCGCCTGCACCTCGTGCAGCACCTGCCCGTACGGCGTGCGCTGCGTTTCCTGATAGGCGTTCAGTTTGCGAATCGCGAGCGGATCCTTCCCCAAATGTCGCGCAATACGTTCGATGACCGTTTCGATGACGAAAATGCCCTGCGGCGCGCCGAATCCGCGAAAGGCCGTATTCGGCGGCAGATTCGTGCGGCAGGGCCGCGCGAGAATCGAAATATGTGGAATGTAGTACATGTTTTCGGCGTGCACAATAGCACGCTGAATAATCGGCAGCGTGAGATCGGCAAACGCGCCGCCGTTGGCGTTGAATTCCACTGCGTATGCCAGAATCCGCCCGCTGGCGTCGAATCCCACGCGGTAATGGCTCTCAAACGGATGCCGCTTGCCCGTCCACGCCATGTCATCCTGCCGCGTGAGTTTCAATTCCACCGGTCGCCGCGTGTGATAACAGCCCAGCGCCGCCAGGCACGCCCACAGTGTCGCCACGCTCTCCTTGCCGCCGAAGCCCCCGCCGATCCGCTTCACGTCGACGGTAATGTCCTTTCGCGCCAGCCCCAGCACCCGCGCCGCCGTTTCCTGGACCTCAGAGGGCGCCTGTGTGGCGGAATAAATCGTGATTTCCTGATCCTCGCCGGGCACCGCCCGCGCGCATTGCGTCTCAAAATAGACATGCTCCTGTGAGCCGCTTTGCACTGTGCCCTCCAGCACGTGCTCCGCTCGCGCAAGCGCCGGTTCCACGTCGCCATGCGACACTCCGAACTGCGGTCCCAGCGTCGAGCGCGCGGCGAGGGCCTCCGTGATCGTCAGCACCGGCGGCAATTCTTTAAAGCGCACCGCAATGGCCGCTCGCGCCGCCTGCGCCGCGGCCTCGTTCTCCGCCACAATTAACGCCACGGGTTGGCCGATGTAATTCACGTCCGACAGTGGCAGCAGCGGCTCATCCTGCGCGCGCGTGCTGAGGTAGAGATCGCCCGGTACGTCCGCCGACGTCAGCACCGCCAGCACACCATCCACTTGCCGCGCCGCGCACACGTCCAGCGCGACGATCTTGGCAGAGGCGTAGGGACTCGGCAGCGTGAGCGCCACACACAATCCCGCCGGCTGCGGCTCGTCGCGCAGAAACCGCGCGCGGCCCGTCGCATGCAGCGGTCCCGCCGGATTCCGCACCGCGCGCTGCTCCCCGGACGGCATGGAGGACGCCGTCTCTGTCCCTGACCGGGACTGAATTATAGTGTCTCGAGGAGGCATGTGAGGTGTTTAATCACGTGATTACGGGTTAAGAGCCGCCGGAACGCGGCGCTGCCGCGCACGTCGCTGATCGGTTGAATTTCCGTGACGGCAAGCTCCGCGGCCTCGGCGATCAACGCGTCCGTTAACATCTTTCCCGAAAGAAACGCCGCGGTTTTCCGCGCAAACACCGTCGTCGGCGCCACGCCGCCAAACGCCAGGCGCACATCACTCAGGCGGTTTCCTTTTAGGGTCAACGCCAGCGCGGAATTCACGGATGCGATATCCAGCGCGCGCCGCTTGCCCGTCTTTTCGAACCGCGACCAGCCGCGGTGCAGCGGAATTTCAATGGCGGTTACGATTTCGCGCGGACAAAGCGCCGTTTTCCGGTAGCCGAGCAGAAAGCCGCTCAGCGGCAAGCGGTGCGTATCGTCGCGCGTTTGCAGCACAACCTCCGCCTGATAAACCAGCAGCGGCGGCAGTGCGTCGGCAATCGGCGACGCCGTACACACGTTGCCCACCAGCGTGGCCACGTTCCGGATCTGCGCCGAACTCATTTGCGCGACGCATTGCGCCAGCGCCGGGAAATGCGCTGCCGGCAACGGACTCTCGAGCAATTCAGCCAACGTGACGTTGGCGCCGATGCGCAGATGCGTTGCGGTGATTTCCAGCGCGTTCAATTCTGCAATCTGCGCGAGGTCGCACCAGTGAGTGGCACGGCGCCCCTTGAAGCGTGTTTCGACCACCGTATCCGTCCCCCCGCCCAGCAGGCAGTAGGTTTCGGGTTCATGGATCTGATTCAACTCTTCAAAGAGCGTATCAAGATTCTGCGGCCAATGGTAACGGACCGCGTCCCCGTTCATAATGGGCTCCGGCGATGCAATCCGTTTGGACAGCGCTTGCGCGATCTCCGCGAAATAGGCTGGCCGGATATCCTGTGATTCCAGTGAATCTGTCGCGGGTCGTACCGCAAGCGACTGTGCCGCCGCATGAATCGCCGCATAGCCGGTGCAGCGGCAGAGCGTGCCTTCCAGCGCCGCCAGGATTTCCTCCGGCGACGGACGCGGCTGCTCGACGAACAGGCAGAACAACGCCATCACCATCCCCGGCGTGCAATAACCACACTGAATCGCGTGCTGATCCACGAGCGCCTGCTGCACAGGATGCAGCCGCTCGCCCTCCGCCAGCCCTTCCGCCGTGACCACGTGTCGTCCATGCAGCCTGGCCACCGGCAGCAAACACGAATTGACCGCGCGGTAAACTACGCGGCCGTGGGTGTACCGTCCCAGCGCCACGGTACAGGCGCCGCAGTCACCCTCATTGCACACTTCCTTGACGCCCGTGAGCCCGCGCCACTCCCGCAGGAATTCCAGCGCGGACAACTCCACCGGCACCTCGGCGGTCACCAAATCACGATTTAAATAAAAACGGACTCGCAGCATAGAGGATAATTCGTTTTACTCACGATAAACAGGGTCAGGGAATCCAATCACCCGCTTCGTTCACATTCCTCAGCACGCCCCCATCTTCCACCGCCACCTTTTTCACCGGAATTTTACCGCGCGCGATGAGCGCCCGCAGCCCCCCCGGTACATCCTTCGCCGTAAGCCCGCGGGCAAATTCTCGCGGCAGAATTACGGGATGTCCCCCCCTGCCGCCATACACCGGCTTGATGATTTTCGCCGGGTCTGCAGCAAACTCGGCCGCCAGGATTCGCAGCGTGTCTGCCTGCACATACGGATGATCCACCGGCATCAGTAAATAGCCATCCGCCTCGCCCGCCGCCTGAATCCCTGTCACGATCGACGAGAGCACCCCGCGCTCCGGATGCTCATTGACAACCGTGGTAACGATTACCGGAAGCCCCCGCGTCTGTGGCGCAACGACCACGATGACGCGCAGCAATCCCGCCGCACTAAACCGCTCGCAGATTGTCTGTAGAAACGTGCGTCCGTCAAATTCCAGCCACAATTTCGGCCCGCCGATGCGCACGCCTTGCCCCGCCGCCAGAATCAACGCCACCAACTCCGCCACACGCGCCTCCGTGTCCGGATAATAATCCGTCATTCTTTTGGAAGCTGTAGGGGCGGGTCAAGCGGCACAAATCGTTCCGCATCACCACAATCCTTTCCCGCGCGACCCGCCCTTTACATCGCCGGCCGTCTGCACCGTGTCACAACGACGCCACTTCGCGGTTGAACTCCGTGATCATTTCGTCAAACAGCGGCACCTCGTCCTCGAACCGCGCCCGCCAGTATTCCGGATCCCACTGCGCGTTCAACTCGTCAACATCCTTACCCTGCTGCTCCACCCACGTGTAGTACTTCAGGTTGTGGATTGCCTTGCGGTCGCGATACGAGAGTTCGCGGAAATAGTCGTCCCGCTGCGCCGCCAGCGGCCCCGCATAGTCCCGGATGGCGTCGGTCTGCCGGTACACGCCGTGCTCCGCCGTCAATTCCGCCAGGCGCGAACGGTACATCTCCGCCGAATCGGTGAAGATCGTAAAGATTATGTCCTGCTCGTCGAGGTCGATAATAGCACGCCGTCTTGATCGCCGCCAGCAGATTGCAGACGCTGGAGATTCCCAGCAACGGCAATTGCGCCGTGCTCGCCGCCGATACGCCCAGACTGTGCAAATACTCCTGCCCCCCGGCTCGTTGAACAGGCGGAGGACCCGCAGGCAGTCCTCGTCGTCAATCGCCGCCACGGCGTCGGTGTTGCGGACGTTGTGTACCCACGGCACGTGCTTGTCGCCGATGCCTTCGATCCGGTGCGCGCCAAAGCCGTTCCCATACAGCGTCGGGCACTGCAGCGCCTCCGTCGCCACGGTGCGCAAGTGCGGAAAGCGGATTCTTCAGGATAATCCCCGCGGCAATCGTGCCCGCCGAACCCGTCGCCGAAATGAACAGGCCGCCCGTCCGCCGTTTCCCTGCGCAATCAAACACATCCTCAATCGCCGGACCGGTCACATTGTAATGAAAGATCGGATTGCCGAACTCGTCGAACTGGTTGAAGATCACGTTGGCCGGATCGCGTTTCAGCTCCCAGCACTTGTCGTAAATCTCCTTCACGTTCGATTCGCAGCCCGGCGTGGCGATCACTTCCGCGCCGATCTCGCTCAACCACGTAAACCGCTCCTGCGACATCTGCTCGGGCAGAATGGCGATGGCCGTGCAGCCCAGCAGCGCGCCGTCAAACGCGCCGCCCCGGCAATAATTCCCTGTGGACGGCCACACCGCCTTCTGCGCGTCGGGATCGAACTCGCCGCTCACCAGCCGCGGCACCAGGCAGCCAAACGCTGCGCCCACCTTGTGCGCTCCGGTCGGAAAATACTTGCCCACGAGGCCGATGATGCGCGCCTTGATGCCGGTGATCTCCCGCGGAATTTCGACAGAAGTTCACCTCGCCGAAGCCGCCGCTCTCCATGTCGTTCTTCCACGTGATCCGAAACAGGTTCAGCGGATTCACATCCCACAGCCCGATGCTTTTCAGGCTTCGCCGGATGGATTCCGGCGCGCTATTCGGATTCTTCAACTGCGCGAACGTCGGAATAACGACCTGCCGCTCACGGCAGCGCATTACGGTTTTACGGACAACTTCGCGGTCAATGTGCGGGATGATCTGCGACACGGGATGACTCAATTTTGATTTCATGCTGCGTTAATAGTTGTTTCAAACGTTCTACCGGATTCGGCAGAACGGCCGCCCAGATCATGGCGGCAATCACAAACGGCTTGAACCCCGCCTCATGGTAGGTGGCCAGCCGGTACTTTTCAAACACCTCCGCCGACACCTCGCCACGCTCGCAACTGACGCCCGAAATATCCGCCGGCAGGCAATGCATATAGAGCGCGTTGCCGCCCATCGTCAGCTTCATCATCTCGGCATTGCATTCCCAGTCGCGGAAGCGTGCGTTGTGCGTGAGGCATTCCTTCTCCAGCGCCGCCAGGCCGGTCTTGTCGGCGTGCTTCAAGAGTTCGGTCCGCCGCTGCATCACCTGATACGGCGCCCACGACTTGGGATACACCACGTCCGCTCCCGTAAACGCCTGTGCCATGCTGTCCACCCTCGTAAACCGGCCGCCGTATTGCGACGCATGCTCCCGCGCCAGATGCTCGATTTCCGGAATCAGCCCGTAGCCCTCGGGATACGCCAGCGTCACGTCTATGCCAAAGCGCGTCAGCAATCCGATGATCCCCTGCGGAACCGACAGCGGCTTTCCGTAGCGACGGCGAATACGCCCAGCTCATCGCCAGCTTTTTGCCTTTCAACGCCTCAAACGACCCGAAGTGTCGCTTCAACGCCAGCAAATCCGACATCGCCTGCGTGGGATGGTCGATATCGCACTGGAGATTGATCACCGGCGGTCGTCGCGCCAGTACGCCCGCGCTGAACCCCTCGTCCACGGCGGCGGAAACCTCGCGCATGTAGCGGTTGCCCTCACCCAGAAACATGTCGTCGCGAATCCCGACCACTTCCGTTAAAAACGACAGCATGTTCGCCGTTTCGCGCACCGTTTCGCCGTGAGCGATCTGCGACTTCTCCTCGTCCAGGTCCTCCACCACGAGCCCCAGCGCGTTCGCCGCCGCGGCGAAGCTGTAGCGTGTGCGCGTCGATTTGTCGCGGAAGATAGAAATCGCCAGCCCCGTGTCAAACAACCGGAAGCTTTGGCCGCGCCCGTGCAGTTCTTTTAATATTTCCGCGACCAGCGCCACCGCGCGAATCTCGTCGTCGGTTTTTTCCCACGTCAGCAAAAAGTCGCGCCGGAAGAGTGACGTCTTCAGCGTGGCCAGCGTCTCCAGTGTGCTCGCGAATGAGAATTCAGTCATGTGCGATAGACGTTTTATTTTCAGTATGCGGCAAACGCGCGGCTGCATAAAACACCGCCGCCGCCTCAATCGCGTCGATAATCTGTTGATAGCCGGTGCAGCGGCACAGGTTGGGCTTGATCGCTCGCCGGATATCTACCCGCGTCGGTTGCGCGTTCTTCAGCAGCAGAGCGTGCGCCGCCAGCACCATCCCCGGCGTGCAGTACCCGCACTGCACCGCGCCGTGATCCAGAAACGCCTGCTGCAAGGGGTGCAGCGCGCCGTCCGGCCCCGTCAGCCCCTCAATCGTCAGCACATTCCGGCCAATCACCTCGCGCACCATCAGTCGGCATGCCTGTACCGCCCTTCCGTCGAGCAGAATCGTGCACGACCCACAGACGCCAATTCCGCAACCGCTCTTCGTCCCCGTCAAGTCCAGCGTCTCGCGCAGGAAATCCAGCAGCCGCAGCTCGAGCGCAGATTCGGAAAGCGCGACGCTCATGCCGTTAATCGTTGTCGTCATGACACCGCCTCCACCCGGATCGGCAGCACGGTGTAGCGGCGGCCCGTGGCGTGGTAAATGGCATTGGCAATCGCCGGCGCCATCAGCTCATTCGCCGGTTCGCCAATCCCCTTGGCTCCCGAGGGCGACAGCGGATCGGCATTCTCGATCACAATCGCCGTCATCTCCGGCATGTCCGTCGCCCGCGCCAAGTGGTAGTCATCCAGATTCAGATTCGTAATCCGTCCGTCTTCCAGCGCCACCGCCTCATGCAGCCCATAGCCGATGCCCATCGCCATCCCGCCGTAGAACTGCCCGCGCAGCATGGCTGGATTCACCGCCCGCCCCACGTCGTGCGCCGCCACCGCCTGCAGCAGTTTCACCTTCCCCGTCCGGGGATTCACCGTCAACTCCACCGCCTGGCAGCCGTACACCCACGTGAAATACGCGTTGCCCTGCCCGGTCTCCTCGTCCCACGACACCTTGGGCGCGCAGAACGTCTCCACCGCGTGCGGATGCTCCTGCAAGCGGAACAGTTCGTGCACGGCGTCCGCAAACGCCAGCGACAACCCGTTGCCCCCGATCACCCGTCCCCCGGCA
The DNA here is from genome assembly GCA_963735175.1 of uncultured bacterium. Classification (GTDB taxonomy): domain Bacteria; phylum Electryoneota; class RPQS01; order RPQS01; family RPQS01; genus CAVTJX01. The sequence goes on from CAVTJX010000016.1 coordinate 766,516, forward strand.
AATCGCACTTCCTCCGCCCCGCAATCCAGCACCGGCGCCAACACTTCCGCCATCCGTTGCTTCAGCGCGCGCGCCGCCTTTACCACGGCCCCCCCGCCCATCAGCGTCGCCCGCGAGGCCACCGTTGTCCCCCCGTCCGGAATCACCAGCGTCGAACTCTGCCGGTAGCGGATGGATTCCTTCTCCACCCCCAGTTCCTCCGCCGCGAGCAGAATCATCGCCGATTCCGACCCCTGCCCGTTCTCATGCACCCCCGCCTCCAGCAGAATCGAACCGTCGTATTGCACGTTGATCATCGCGGTGTTGAAATCCGTGCCCTCCGCCCCGAGGCTCATGCCGCGATAACTCAGCGCCAGGCCGATCCCGTACCATTCTTCGCCCTGTCCCCGCGAACAACGCGCCAGTTTTCGCTCGTAGTCGGACTCCTTCAACACCGCTTCGAATACCTGCCCCAGACTGACTGTGTGCGTGTCCAGCGTCTGTCCGGTAACCGTCACGCTGCCGCGCTTCACCATGTTCCGCCGCCGCATCTCGACGCCCGATAATCCCACCTTTTCCGCCGCGATATCGATGAGCTGCTCAATGGCGAAATTCACCTGCGGCGAACCGAACCCCCGCATCGCTCCGGTGAACACATTGTTCGTGTAGACTCCGTACACGTCGCAGTGCACATTTGGCACCACGTACGGCCCGCAGCACTGCACCGTCGAGCGCCACGTCACCCACGGCGTCACCGAGCAGTACGCCCCCGCGTCCGCGATCATCCGCACCGCCACCGCCGTGATCAGTCCGTCGCGTCCCACGCCCATTTTGTAGCGCATTCGGTAGGGGTGCCGCTTGTAACTTTCGCGGATCGACCACTCGCGTTCATACACAATCTTCACCGGCTTCCCGGTCAGCTTCGCCGCTAGCGCCGCCCGCGCGCACACCGCTGCCGCCGTGTCGTCCTTGCCGCCAAAGCCGCCGCCCACCGCAATCGTCTTCACGTCGACATCCGCCAGCGGCACATCCAGCAGCGCCGCCACGAACCGCCGCGTGCTGAACGGATGCTGCATGCTGCCGTAGATTTCCAGCACGCCGTCCGCCCGCGGCACGCACACCGCCGCCTCCGGTTCGAGATACGCGTGCTCCACAAACTGCGTCCGGAACTCTTCCTCGACAATCACATCGGCCTGCGCGAATCCCTCATCCACGTTTCCACGCCGGATCTTGTGGTGGTTGACGATGTTCGATCCGTACTCCTCATGAATCAGCACGGCTCCCGGCTGCATCGCTTCCTCGGGATCGAACAGCGCCGGCAATTCCTCAGCGTCTACGACGATGAGCCGTGCCGCCGCCATTGCCTGCGCGCGCGTCTCCGCCACCACCAGCGCCACAACGTCACCGTGATAGCGAATCCTGTCGTCGGCGAACATGCGGTAGTCCTGCCGGATCTGCCCAAAGCGGCACGTGTCAAACGCGTCGGTCGCCGTCAGCACGCGCACCACCCCCGGCGCGACATTAGCAAGCGTGGTATCGACGCGTTTCAGCCGCGCGTGCACAAAATCGCTGTAGACCGGCACGGCGTGCAGCAGTCCGGCGAATTTCAAATCGCCCGCGTACCGCGCGCGTCCGGTGACTTTGGCCGCGGCGTCGTTGCGCCACGCTTTCGCTTTCAGATCGGCCATATCACCTGTCCCAGTGGACGGTTCGGAGTCACCAATTCGTTGTCCTGCACAACGGTTTCGCCGCGCACCAGCACGTAGCGAAAATCGAGCGTCGTTGTCCGCCCTACGTATGGATTATGACAGTCGGCATAACTCGGGCACAACTCCCGCGCCGCGCCGTCATCAGCCACGAGTATCAGATCGGCATCCGCATCTTCACGAATGCAGCCCTTATGCGGGTAGAGACCCGCCAGCCGTGCCGGGTTCTTGGCGAGCCGCAGGGCGAGATCGCTCCACGTGCGCTTGCCCCGCGTCACCAGCAATTCGTGCATGAGCGGCGTCAGCGCGCCAATCCCCGCCAGCCCGTTCGGACAGGCGCGGATATCGTCGTGCGGTTCGTCTTTATCGCGCACGGAAAAGGCACAGTGATCCGTGGCGAAGATATCAAACGCGCCCTCCCCGGCGAGCGTTTCCAGCGCCCCACGATTGGCTTCACTGCGCAGCGGCGGCGAGCACAAATAGCGCTGCCCATCCTCGGCCGCCAGCCGCGTCTTGTTAAAATACAGATATTGCGGCGCGGTTTCGCACGTCACGTCCGCATGCTCACGCGCCTGCCGAATGACCTCCGCGCCATCCGCCGTGCTTACGTGGACGATATGCACGGCGCACCCCGTCTCGGCGGCAAGCTGCGTGACCTTGCCAATCGCCGTCACTTCGGCTTCCGGCGCCCGCAGTCGTGCATGGACTGCCGGTTGTCGAAAATCCTGCTCGGACTGCGCGGCGCCGGTCAACGCCGCTTCGTCTTCGCAGTGCACCAGCACCCGCGCGCCCAGTTTCGCAAACCGTTTCAGCAATTCGCGAAGCGCCGCGTAGCTCTGGTACAAACCCGCGTCCCGGTAGGTCGTATAGAACTTGAACGTGCGATGGCCGCACTGCATCAAAAACCGGATCTCGTCCCAGTCCCGCTCCGCAAACGTCGTCGGTGTGTGATGGAACGCCACATCGCAATAACTATAATGCGTCGCCTTGAGCTGCGCCGCCACCGTCGCCTGCGGCAGCGTCTGCCCCGGTCGCTGCGTCACAAAACTGATCAGCGTCGTGATGCCGTTCAGCACCGCCGCCATGGATCCCGTGCGATACGTGTCCGCCAAGTACCAGCGTCCGATTTTATCATCCACATGCACATGAAAATCAATCAGCCCCGGCAACACCGCCAGTCCCGCCGCGTCGATGACGTGACAATCCTGCGGGAAATCGCGCCGCCGCCCAATGCGCGAGATCTTTCCCTCTGCCAGCAGCAGGTCGCAGCGCTCCGCGCCGCGTTCCAGATACACCGTGCCGTTGGCGATGATCGTTGCCATCTCAGGTTACCGCTTCTAAACGCGGTTCAATCGGCGGCGGCAGTTCGACTCCCGCCAGCGCCGCGTCCACATCTTTTAGACCATGCCCCGTCACGAGCAGCACTGTGCGCGCTTCATTCGGCAGTTGCGCCGGGCTGATTTTTTCCATCGCGGCCACCACCGCCGCGGCGGCAGGCTCGGCAAAGATTCCCGTCAGCCGCGCCAGCGTCTGTTGGCCCGTGCGAATCTCGTCATCTGTCACCGTCAGCGTAAATCCGCCGCTCTCCTCAATCGCACGTTTGGCCAGATACGCATTGCTCGGCGTCGAGACCGAAATGGAATCGGCAATGGTCACCGGCGCCGCCGCGCTCTGATACACGCCTGTAGTCACAAAGCGATGAATCGCATCTGACGTTTCGGCCTGCACACCAATCAAACACGGCACGTCCTCGGCCAGGCCCGCGTCGCGAAGATCGCAAAAGCCTTTGTGAACGGCGGCAAGGATCACGCCGTCCCCCACGGGGATCACCACCGCCTCCGGTATCTGCATTCCGCCCTGCGCGAAAATTTCCAGCGCCACGGTCTTCTTGCCTTCAATCGTCAGCGGGTGATAGGCCGTGTTGCGGTTCAGGCCGCCACGCGCGCGGGTGTATTCCAGCGACAGCCGAAACGCGTCGTCATACGTCCCGTCCACGCGATACACCGTCGCGCCGTACAAGAGCATCTGCGCCAGTTTCGCTTTCGGCGCGCGCGCGGGCGCAAAGATAATCGCCTGCTTGCCCGCCGCCGCGCACGCCGCGGCCAGCGCCGCCGCCGCATTGCCCGTCGACGCGGTTACGACCCGCGCTTCCTGATTGCGAATCGCCTCCGCCACCATCAGTTCCGACGCCCGGTCCTTCAGCGACCCGCTCGGATTCAGGCCGTCATTCTTCACGAGCAGATTGCGCCGTCCGAAATGCTCCGCGAGTCGCGGCACCGTTACGAGCGGCGTACTCCCCACGGCAAACGGCGGATGAAATTCGGCTTCCACCGCGCAGAACAGCGCCCAATCGGGATTCCGCGGATTCAAGTGCGGGCGAAGCTTCTCCCATTCGAAGCGCGCCAGCAGCACGCCGCGCAGCGGCATCCCCGGCTGGGTTTGCTCGCCGCACACAGGGCACAAATACCGCACCGCATCGCGCTCAAATTCGCGCCCGCATTCCGCGCATTCATAATGAAACGCCGTCATCTATTCTGCCGCTTCATCGATCCGTCCTCTTGTAGGGACATGGCATGCCATGTCCTCTTACTCTGTAGGGGCGGACCTATGTGTCCGCCCGATTCTGTCTGTAGTGCCGCACGGCAGTGCGCTTCCGCCGAGGCAGGTCCGTGGACCTGCCCGGAATCTGTATTCTCCCTCATCTCTCATCCCTACTTCACCAACATCACCTTCCGCGTCACCCCCGTCTCCCCCGCCGCGACCCGGACAAAATAAACCCCCGACGCCACGCCCCCCGCCTCCCACACTATGCGCCTTTCCCCCGCATTCGCCATTCCATCCACGAGACAACAAACCTCGCGCCCCGTCACGTCAAACACCTTCAAGGAAACATGCGACGAACGCGGCACCGCATACCGAATCTCGGTGGTGCTGTTGAAGGGATTGGGGTATGCCAGAAGGTTCACGTCGCTGGGCAGCACGACAGGAGGATCGCTAATGGGCACAGCCTCCCCCTCATACCGCACAAGCCAGAGCTGATCACCAAATCCCGGCTGGCGCACGGTGCGGCCAACGATGGCCACCCCGCCATCCGCTGTAGCCACGGCCCCGTAGGGCGAGTCGTCGATGCTCATATTCAGCGTCTGCCACCAGAGTGTGTCGCCGTTCCCGTCAGTGCGCAGCAGGAACAGATCCCTCACGTCGCCGGATATCAACGGCGGCCGGGCTTGCCCCACCACATAGAATCCGTCACCAGGGGCTGGGACGACGCATTCGGCATACAGGTCCAAGTGTGGACGACCGAGGATGCACTGCCAGCGCGGCTGGCCCGTGCTGTCAGTCCGCACCAGGAACACCCGGCAGGTGTCGTCGTTCAACGGACCCTCCGTTCCCCCGGCCAGAACAAAGTCCTCATCGGGTAGGACCGCCACCGAAATCGCACTGGTGCTCGAATGTGCACCGGCCGGAATCCCGGTATAGGTCCTCGTCCACAGGGTATCGCCGGTATCCGTCAGGCGCAACAGCCAGGCTTCTTGCCCAGTGGTGGAATCGGAATAGGTGATACCGGCGACCACGAAGCCGTCTGTGCCCACAGCAGCGACATCCCATCCGATGCTGTTCCCGATTCGACCCCAAGCCCGCGTCCACAGGGTATCTCCCTGCGCGTTCACCCGGACCAGATACAAGCTAAGGCGAGATGGCGCGTCCGGGCCAAAGGATGTAGTACTGCCGGTCGCTAAGAAACCGCCACCGGGTGCAGACACCACAGCCCAGAACCAGTCTTGGGCGTCTCCCCCATACGGCCGTGACCAGAGGGTGTCGCCCTGATCGTTCAGCCGCAGCAGATAGCCGTCGCCCCAGTAAGTTGGTCCGGGCTCGTAGGAATAGGTTTGCCCGGCGACGATCCAGCCCCCGCCGGGAACAGCGTCTACAGCGTATGCGTACTCATTGCCGTGGCTGTAGGTGCGGTTCCAGAGCAGCGTTCCGTTGCTGTCGGTGCGGACCGCGAACACCCGCCCACCTGGCGGCGAGGAGGCCGTATTGCCCACGGCCAGGAAGCCTCCGTCAGGGGCAAGGGCAATGGCCTGGCCCTCGTCGGAAGCCGTACCGCCATAGGTCCGCGTCCACAGCGTGTCCAGTAGCTGGGCTTTGAGCAGCAGCGGTAGCAGACAGAGCAGACCAACAGCCAGCAGACGGCGCATGGATGCCTCCGGAGATCATGTTCTGGTCAGGACATGGCATGTCACAAATCTCGACGCAGTCGGACCATGTCCTCTCGTCTCAGTTCTATCCGTCTTCCGCCGAGGCAGGTCCGTGGACCTGCCCGGAATCTGTATTCCCCCTCATCCCTCCGCCCTCATCCCTCATCCCTGCTCGCCAAGCTTCACCACAAACCCCGCATAAAACGCCGCCGCGGCGGTCAGGTGTTCCACCGGACACGCTTCGTTAGGAGCGTGCGCTAAAACTTCGTTGCCCGGTCCCATGCCAATGCACGGAATGCCGTGCATCCCAGCAATCGCCACCGCATTCGTGCTGAAGGTCCACTTGTCAATAAAGGGCGCTTGCCGAATAACTGTTGATACGCGTCCGCCGCGCCCGTCACATAGGGCGACGTTTCCGGCGTGGCCCACGTCGGATAATATTTTTCCGTCGGATAACGCTTGCCGGTGTAGGCCGCTTCGTCATACGTCAGCACCTCCACCACAGCCTCGGGATAGCCCGCCCGCGCCGCCGCGTCCCGCACTTCGGCCACCGCGCTGTCCTTGGTTTCGCCCAGCGTCAGCCGCCGGTCCAATTGAATGCTCGCCCCGTCCGGCACCGCGCACTGACTGGGCGAACTGAAAAACACCTGCGTCACCGCCACCGTGCCCGTGCCCAAAAACGGATCCTTCGCCAATCGCGTGTTCAGCTTTTCAATTTCCAGCGCGATCTTCGAGATCTTATAGATCGCGTTATCGCCTCGCTCCGGCGCGGATCCGTGGCACGACAGACCGCCGATCTTCACGAGGATCTCCATCCGCCCCCGGTGCCCGCGATAGAGATTCAAATTCGTCGGCTCGGTAATGACGACGACTTCCGGTTTGATGCCATCCTCGCGGATCAAATGCTGCCAGCACAGCCCGTCGCAATCCTCTTCCATCACCGTGCCGGTGAACAGCACCGTGAACCGCTTATCAAGACCCTGCTCCTTCAGGATCCGTGCCGCCGTCAGCATCGACGCCATCCCGCCCTTCTGATCCACCGTCCCCCGCCCCCACACCTTGCCGTCTTCCACCTTCGGCGTGAACGGATCGAAATTCCAGAGCGCCATTTCGCCGGGATAGACCGTATCGATGTGCGCGTCAAAGGCAATCACGCGCGGCCCGCTGCCCAAGCGGCCGATGATGCTGCCCAGTCCGTCCACGCGCACCTCGTCCATGCCCACGCCGCGCATTTCGCCGGCGATCACCTGAATGACGTCTTTTTCTTTCGTCGAAAACGACGGCGTCGCGACCAGCGCCAGCAAACAGCGCACGGTCTCGCTTTCCAGCTCCCGCGCGCGGGCATGTATCGTCTGGTAAATGGAACTCACAGGGTCTCTCGGGTTGTGTCGCATCACGAAGGGGTTCATTTTTGTATGGAGACACCGTAGGGGCGGGTCAAGCGCCACTCATCTTTCCGCCTCACCGCCGCCGCATCGTCGCGCGACCCGCCCTTTCCTCTCAAGAAACGGCACGAGCAACATAATGGGGCGTGAGCGTGCCCGTCAATTCCGCTCAGGGAACTCACACCGTGCGCGCCGCACCATTCAGCAATCTCGGTCAACATTTCGGGGATCAGCTCCGGCCCCCGCCGGATCAGCGCCGTGCAGCATTCCACCGCCGTGGCCCCCGCCAGTAAAAATTCAATCACGTCCTTTCCCGTCGTCGCCCCGCCGCAGGCAATCACCGGGAATCTTCACCGTGCGCGCAATGTCGTACACGCAGCGCAGGGCAATCGGCTTGATCGCCGGCCCCGAGAGCCACGCATACGGCTTGTCTTCGCCCAGGCGGCTCGCGCGCTTCTCAATGTCAATCGCCACTACCGGCCCGACGGAATTGATCGCCGTGATCCCGTCCGCGCCCCCCGCCTCGCAGCCCCGCGCCGCCGCCACAATATCCCGCGCGTGCGCCGACAATTTCAGAAAGACGGGTTTCCCCAGTGCCAGCGGCTTGATCGCGCGCACCGCCGTTTCCAGCGCCGCCGGATCGTCGGCGATGTAATGCGTCGAAAATTCAAACCCATCCACCAGCGGCGCGAATTGCGGCACGAGGAACTGCAAATCATCGAGGCTGTAGCCGAGCGATACGATCAGCGGCGAAGTGCGTTGTCCCAGCGCGGGCAGAATCTCCATCAGCCACTCGTCATAGGGCCGCTCCGACCACTTCTCCACGTTGAAGAACAGCTCGCCCTCAAAGGCCATCGCGGGCCGGGGCACATGCGGCACGGCGCGCGAAATCGTCTTCGTCACCAGCGCGCCCACCCCCGCCGCTTCCAGCTTGCGCAGCTTCGCAAGGCTGTCCCCCGGCGGGCCCGCTCCCCGGCAGCAGCGGATTCGAAAGTTCAGACTCGCCAGTGTCACCGTCAAATCCACAAAACAATCTCCTGCTTGATCAACATCGATTCGGTAGGAATGGCTTGCCGTGTCCTCGTCTTGGCATTTCTGCTGCCCCTTTCTTGCTTCCCCCCATCTTATGGGGGGAATACAAGGGGGGTGGGGCCGGGGGATAGGGGTGGACGCAGACTTCTACACCGGCAAATTCGCAAACCGCTTCCACACCTGAGCCGCGCAATCCCGTGCCTCAGCGTACAATTCCGTTTCGTCGACATCTCGCAGCCGCCCATCTTCCACCACGGCTTCGCCATTGGCATATACCCACCGCGCTTCGCTGTTGCCGCTCAGCGCGTAGACGATGTGCGCCATAACATTGCCGGCATCCAGCGATGTCGGCGCGGCATACGGAAAGATCGCAAAGTCTGCCGCCGCACCCACGCGCACCGTCCCCACGTCGCGACCAAACAATTCCGAAAGATAGGTCGCCGGATTGCCGAACTGCATCTGTTCAAATCGCGCGAACGCCGCCCTGTGATCCGCACCCAGTCCCGCATGCAGAAAGTAGGCGAAGCGCAACGCCGCCAGCGGATTGGAATGCATCCCGTCCGTTCCCAGCAATACGCGGTCCGCGCGGAATTTTGCCGGATCGCTGTAACCCACGTAGTTGTTACAGTTTGATTCCGGATTAAGCGCCACCCACGCGCCGCTCGTGCGGATCGTCTCGAGTTCACCCTCGGACAAGTGAATTCCATGCACCAGCAAGCTCTGCGCATTCACGAGTCCGTACGCGTCCAGCCGCGCCAGCGGCCCTGAGAAACCCTGCGCCTGCGCGTGCTCGACGTCACAGCGATCCTCGGCCACATGCACGTGCACCGGCAGTTCCGCGGGCTTTGACTTCGCAATTTTCGACAGCGACGGATCGCTCAGCGTGAAGCTCGCGTGCAGGCCCAGCATTCCCCGGCAGTGAGCGTCTGTCCGCGTGTGCCTTGCAGAAGTCCAGATTTTCCGCCAGCGCCGCCTCGAAGACCTTCGGCCCGTTGCGGTCCGAAATCTCAAAACAATGCGCGCTGGTCACGTGCAGCGCTTTCGCTTCGCGGGCCAGCGCCTTCAAACTGCCGCGCACCGCGCGTGGCGAAGAATGGTGGTCGATGATCCGTGTGCAGCCATGCTTCAGCCCTTCCGCGAGCGCCACTCTCGCCGCGAGTGCCACCGCCTCAAGATCCAGCGCCCGGTCCAGCCGCCACCACAAGTGATTCAGAATTGCCGGAAAATCCGCCATCGGCCCGCCGCTGTTCAACCCGCGGGCGAAGGTCGAATAAAGATGATGGTGCGCGTTCGTGAGTCCGGGGAGTAGCAGACTGTCCGGCAATTTCACATGCCGCGCTTTCTCCGACCGGGTGCGCAGCGCGTCCGCTTCCGGAGAACGGTCGGCGGCTGTGTAAATTCCGGTAATCCGGCCCGCGTTCAAAAACACCTCCGCCGCGGACAAAAATGTCCCGGCGCCATCGTACAAACTACCCACATGGAAGACCGTGTCCGGCGCCACGCTCACAAGCCGCCCTTTCCCCAAGGCCGTCATACTTTAGCCGATTGACATCTATAATGTGCAGCATCCTACGTTCAGATGCAAATGTTTTGGGTGCAGTCCGAATGACTCATGGAGACCGGACATTTACTGAATCAGTCACTTTTATAAAGGATATGCGGATATGGCAAGTAAGATATAAATACTGCTGCCGATGCTCTATAAAGAGGAACCGGTATGGCCTGCAGGGCGTTGAATTATGTAACTTGTTACCTATCTGGAGCGGCTATGGGCGTTTTCAGGATCGATCGAACCGATCGCGATGTGGCGTACTTATGCACCCGAATTGCGCGAGTCGTACGGGGACAATTGGACGCCCGTTTCGCGCCATTCGGCTTGAATTCGCCGGAAGCCATGATTCTGCTCGAGTTGGATCACCGCGGACCGTGCTCCGTTAACGCAACTCGGCCGTGCATCCGCGCCAAACGCATCCGTCTATTTTAAAACAGGTTAGCCACCTGATGCAAGCCGCGCTCGTAACCTGTTCGATCGGCCTCAACGATCGGCGCGTTCGGACTGTGGAATTGACTCCGGCAGCGAAACCGCTTATCTTGGAGATCCGGGAAATTATCTCCGCAGTCAATCGCGAAGCGTTGAAAGACCTTCCGCCCGCGGCTGTCGAACAACTGATTTCTTACCTGCATTTGATTTACGGCAATCTCACGATTGCTCACAATCACGCGCAAGAACAACATCCGGCGCGCGTCGCCGGACATACCTTCCACTTCCCGCTCGTCCAAATGAGGCATCTCCCCTGAGCACGTTTCGTTTCCTTCGGCTGTTCGCCGTTATCATTCTCCTCGCCGTCAGTCATTCCGTCCTCGGAAGCGCTCACACTTAGCGAGGCGCTGAAGAGCGCCGCTCGCAATAACGAGGACATCCGCATCGCCGCCGCCCGGGTGGCTCGCGCCCGCGCCGTCCGCCGGGACGCATTGGCCGGTCTGCTGCCGTCGGTCACGGGCACGTACACCTACACGCGCCGCGAAAAAGCGGGCACCCGCATTATCAACGGCGAGCGCGTGGTGCTGACGCCGCGGGACGCCAAGAGCGCGGACGCAGTCGTCGACCTCGCGCTGTTCGACTTTGCCAATTTACCCCGCTTGCAAGCGGCGCAAAAAGACCTGCAGGCGGAGCGCTTCGATTCCGCGGACGTCCGCCGCGCGCTGTTGTTTGCAGTCGCGGGGACGTTTTTTGAAGTTCTCTCCGCCGAGCGCCAGGCCGAGGCCGCCGCCAACCGGCAGAAGGTCGCCCAGCAGTTTGTGGACGACACGCGGCTGAAAGTCGAGGCCGGTCTGGCCAACCGCAACGACCTGACGCGGCTTGAACTGGAGTTGGCATCCGCCCAGCTTGTGAGCACACAAACGCAGAACACACTCACGAAAACACGGCTGCAATTAGGATATCTGATCGGCCGCGATGTGAATGAGGCGCTGGAGGAACCGGCGAATCCCGAGGCCGACTACAGCGCCAGCCCGGATGACGTACGCGAAGCGCGGCGGCCCGATTTCCGTTCGGCGGTGCTGCGCAGCGAGGCCGCCCGGGCGCGAGGGCGTGAGCCCTGGCTCGAGTGGCTGCCGAATCTCGGCCTGCGGCTGACGTACTATCCTCCGGACATTGCCGGCAACCGGCAACAGTAATAACGACTGGATTGTGGGCGGCACGTTGAGTTGGAAGCTGTTTAATCCCCGGCTCATCGCTCAAACCGGCGTACAATCCGCGGAGTATCGCGTGGCGCGCGAGCAGACCCACGCGCTGCGGCGGCAACTGGTGCTGGACAGCCGCAATGCCGACGCCAATCTGGTTGCGGCGCGCGCGGCGGTGAATCAGGCGGACGTCCGGTTGCGCGTGGCACAGCAGAACGCCGAGGAGGTGCGGGAACGTTTCCGGCTCGGACTTGCCACCGCGATCGAGCAGGCCGATGCCAACGTTTCGGAATTTGAAGCCCGCGCCGACGTGGCGCGGCAGCGCTTTGCCCTGCAACAGGCGCTTTTAGACCGCGTCCGTGCCGATGGCTATGGACCGGAAGCTGTCTTCCCCGTAACTGAGTAATCTCCGCCATGAAAACCTATATGCAAATTCGAAATCCGAAATCCGAAATCCAAGTCAGAAGACGCGTGCGACGCAGGAGAGGCGGGCATTGGATTTTGCGTGGATTGGGTCATCATTGGTGGCGCACAGTTCGCTCGGTGCTGATCGTCGGGTGCGGCAGCAAGGAGTAACTCCGCCGGGCAGAAAGGGGCAACGCGGCCCGCGCTGAAGTTCCCCGTGGAAGTGACGACGGTAGTCACCCGGGATGTGGCGTTCACCGTTTCGGCCGTGGGTTCGATTCAGGCCTTTGAAATCGTACAGGTCACGGCGCGGGTGCCGGGCGTTGTGCAGCGCGTCATGTTCCGCGAAGGCGAGCCGTTCAAGGCCGGGCAACCGCTGGTGGAAATCGAACCCGAACGTTACGGCCTGGCCGTGCAGTCGGCGCAGGCGCAACTGGAAAAGAGCCGCGCCGAGCAGACGGAAGCCGAAGCCGGCTTGACGCGCCGCCAGGAACTGAACCGCAAGAATCCCGACCTCGTGAAACAGGAAGATATCGATTCGTGGCAGACGCGCGTCAGCACCGCCCGGGCCGCCGTCGCGCAGGCGGACGCCGCGCTGCGGACCGCCCAGCTTAATCTCGAAGACGCCCACGCCGCCGCGCCGATTGCGGGGATCATTCAGACGCGCGAGGTTCAGACCGGCCAGTATGTGCAACCCGGCGCGGTAATCGCCACGCTCGTGCGGCGCGATCCGCTGCTGCTTAAGTTCACCGTTCCGGAAGAAGACGCGATGCGCCTGCGCAAGGGCATGGACGCGGTGTTCCGCGTGCGCGGCGGCGAACGGGACTACACGGCGCGGATCAGCGCGGTGGCCGAAGCCGCTGAAGCCGTGACGCGCATGGTCGCGATCACGGCCGAGGTGACGGATCCCGACCGCGAGGTCCTGCGCCCCGGCTCGTTTGCCGAGGTGACGGTGAATCTCGGCGAGCGCAATACTCTGCCGGTGATCCCGCAGACGGCCATTCGCCCCAGCGATCACGGCTTTCTGGGTTTTGTGGTCAAGGACAGCACGGCCCTCGAACGCGTGCTGAAGCTCGGCTCGCGTTCCGCCGACGGCTTCGTGGAGGTCCAGAGTCGGAGTTGAACCGGGCGAGCAGATCGTGATCCGGGGAGCGGAGGCGCTGAAGGACAGCGTCGCCGTCCGGGTGGTGCGGCCGGGCGCCGCGCGGGATTCGACGGCCGGGAGAGCGCGTTCATGAACATCACGGAAGTCTGCGTCCGCCGCCCGGTCTTCGCGTGGATGATCATGGGCGCCACCATCGTCTTCGGGCTCGTGGCGCTCTCGCGGATCGGTATCAGCCAGTTTCCCGACGTGGACTTTCCCACCATCTCGGTTTCCGTGGCGTGGGAAGGCGCGGCGCCGGAGGTGGTGGAAAACGACGTCGTCGAGGTGCTGGAGGAAGCGCTCGCGCAGGTGGAGGGCATCAAGAATATCAGCAGCACCGCGCGCCAGGGCAGCGCGCGCATTTCCATCGAACTGGATTTGTCGCGCAACGTGGACGTCGCGATGCAGGACGTGCAGGCGAAGGTCTCCGCCGCCCAGCGGCAACTGCCAAAAGACATTGAGCCCCCGGTCATCTCGAAATCCAATCCCGAGGATAATCCGATTCTGTGGATCGGCCTCTCCGGACCGTACCCGCAGCAGCTGCTGAGCGACATCGCCCGCTACCAGGTGAAGGAGCGGTTGCAGACGATTCCCGGCGTGGGCGAGATCACCGTCGGCGGCTCGATGAATCGCAACATCCGCATCTGGATCGACGCCACGCGGCTGGACGAGAAGGGACTGACCGTCACCGACGTAACCAACGCCCTGCAAACCGAGCATGTCGAGCAGCCCGCGGGGCGGCTGGAAAGCACGGGCCGCGAGATCAGCGTACGCGTGATGGGCGAGGCGCTCGACCTTGAAACGCTGAAGCACATCGTCGTTCACGAAACGGCCGCCGGACCCGTGTATCTGAGCGACGTCGCCATTGTGGAAGACGGTTTCGAAGACATCCGCAGCCTGTCCCGCGTCAACGGCGCTCCCGCGCAGGGCATGGGCATCAAGAAGCAGCGCGGCGCCAACGCCGTGGCCGTCGCCCGCGCCGTCCGCGCCGAAATGGCCAAGATCAACAAGACCCTGCCCGAGGGCATGGAACTCGGCATCAACTTCGACTCGACCGTGTTCATCGAGGACTCGGTGGACGAGATCAAGTTCGAGCTGCTGCTGTCGGTGATCCTCACCGGCCTGGTCTGCTGGCTGTTTCTGGGTTCGCTCTCGACCACGCTGAACGTGCTCTTCGCCATTCCCATGTCGCTCTTCGGCACGCTGGCCGTGATTTACTTCATGGGTTTCACGCTGAACACCTTCACCCTGCTGGGACTGGCGCTCGCTGTGGGAATTGTGGTGGACGACGCCATCATGGTGCTGGAAAACATTGTGCGCCACGCGGAAATGGGGAAGGACAAGGTTACCGCCGCCCTCGAGGGCACGAAAGAGATCACATTTTCGGCGATGGCGGCGACGCTGGCCGTGGTGGCGATCTTCATGCCCGTGGTCTTCATGAGCGGCGTGATCGGCAAGTTCTTTCTGCAGTTCGGCGTCACGCTGTGCGTGGCCGTGCTGCTCTCCTACGTCGAAGCCGTGACGCTTGCCCCCGCGCGCTGCGCGCAGATTCTCGACGTCTCCCGCGACAAGCGCAACCGCGTCGGACGCTGGGTGGACACGCTCTTTCACCGCCTCGGCCAGAAGTACGAGCACACGCTGGGCCGCGCGCTGAAGCGCCCCGGCACGGTGATCGCCGGCGCCGGCGTGCTGTTTCTGCTGGCCATCGGGATCTTCCGCATGCTGCCCGGCGAGTTCGTGCCCGCGCAGGACCAGAGCCGCCTGATGGTGCGCATCCAGATTGCCGTGAGTTCCGACTTGACCGAGGCGGACAAGCTGTTCAAGAAGGTCGAAAACGTGATCAACACCCAGCCTGAGGTCGTGCGCACGCTGGCTGTTGTGGGCGGCATGGGCGGCGGCGGCAGCATCAGCGGCGGGGTTGTGTTCGTCACGCTGCAGCCGCCCAAACAGCGCGGTATCAGCCAGGCCGACTTCGGCGGCAAGCTGCGCGGCAAACTGAACGCCATTCCCGGCGTGCGCGCCGTGATTCAGGATCTGTCGCAGCAGGGACTCACCGCACAGCGCGGCTTCCCGGTCGAGTTTTCGATTCGCGGCCCGGATTGGAAACGGCTGGAAGAGCTGAGCGACGTCGTGACCGACAAGCTGAACCAGAGCGGTCTCGTGGTCGACGTCGACACCGACTACCGGATCGGCGTGCCGGAGTTGCGGATTCTGCCCGACCGCGCGCGCTGCGCGGACCTCGGCGTGTCGGTGGAAGACGTGGCCACGGCCGTCAACGCCCTCGTGGGCGGCGTGCGCACGGGCAAATACAACTCCGGCGGGCGGCGCGTCGACGTGCGCACGCGGCTTGCTGGCCGAACAGCGCACGCGGCCCGAAGACGTGGCGCGGCTGCGGGTCCGCACGCGCACGCGGCGAGTTGATCCCGCTGTCGTCGCTGGTGACGCTACGAAGAGAAGCCCGCGTTGCAGTCCATCAGCCGCCGCGACCGCGAGCGCGCGATCTCGTTTTTCGCCAACGTCGCGCCGGGACACTCGCAGGATGAGGCGCTGAAATACGTCGAAGGGCATGTCGACCGAACTGCCGGCGGGCTACCGCGCGGTGCTGGGCGGCGCCAGCGTCGCCTTCCAGGAGTCGATGAGCAGCCTGCTCTTCGCCCTCGTGCTCGGCATCATCTTCGCTTACATGGTGCTGGCCAGTCAGTTCAACTCGTTCTCCGACCCGGCTACGGTGCTGACGATTCTGCCGCTCAGTCTGACGGGCGCGGCGGCGGCGCTGATGATCGCGGGCAAGTCGCTCAACATCTTCAGCATGATCGGCCTGCTGCTGCTGCTGGGCATCGTCAAGAAGAATTCCATCATTCTCGTGGACTATGCCAACCAGGGGCGTGCCCTGGGTCTGAGTCCCGCCGACGCGATGCTGCGGCGCGGGACCGATCCGCCTGCGGCCGATCCTGATGACGAGCGTCGCCACATTCATGGCGGCGATTCCGCCGGCGCTGGGCCTCGGCGCGGGTTCGGAAATCCGCACGCCCATGGCGATCGCGGTGATCGGCGGCCTGATCGTGTCCACCGCCCTGAGTTTGATGGTCGTGCCGTCCTTTTATGTAAAACTCGCCGCATGGCTGGCAAGACCCAAACGCGCACGGCTGAAGCAACACGTTCCGGAAATCGTAGAATAGCAAGACGCGCGAATGCAAGCGGCGGCCTCTCCGAAACGGGAGGCCGCCGCTTTTCATACCCCGGAGTAAGCCCCGTCTATTGGGCTTTGACCTTGACGCGATAGAAATAGCGGGTGCCGGAAACCACGCTGGTGTCGTGATAGATTTCGCTCGTCGTGCCGCCGATGGAATCGGCGTCGGCGGGGACGAATGTTGATATCCGGGCTGCGATAGACAACATAGCGGCGGTTGAGCAGCGGATTGCCGTACGTATCCACGTTGACCGGACTCCATGCAATGCGCACGCCTGTCGGTTGCGGTTCAATCACCAGATCTTCAACCGCTGCAGGTGGAAGCGTGTGCGCGGCGCCGCTGAGGCTATAGATCGCGCTCTGACCCCAGTCCGCGTACGATGTCTTAGCGACAACGATTATATACCAATCGGTGACGGACGGCGTGTAGATGAGCGTTTCGTCGCCGCTGCCGGCATCGACTGCCACCAGAAAAGCCGGTCGCGTCTGAAAGGCGGTGGAGTCACGATGCAACCGCAGTTCAAGATTCGCCGCTCCCGAGAGCACGTCGAGGAAGATGCGATACGTGGTACCTGCACTCAGGCAGCACTCATAGAGCTGCCAAAGGCCGTTCGCGGAAATTGTGTCGGGATTGGCCACCGCCCACGGCGCGTTGAAATGCGCGTGATTGACACTGGTCTTGAAATCCACCACAGCGCTGTCGGTACCGGTGTAGCTGATGAGCGCGGGATACCAGAGCGATTGGAGCTGCGTCTGCCGCCAGGGCACCAGCACGTAGTCGACAACCGCCGAGCCGTAAGTCGACGAAGCGGCGAGATCGGAGAAGCCGGAGTTCGTGCCCGTGCAGTCGCGGTAGAGATACGCGTCGTAGTCGGCGGCGGCGCTTTTCGGCAACGTAGCCGCGCCCGCCGCATAGGAAGCCACCGAGGTGAACTGGAAGCCGACGGAGTTGGGATACGTGCCGCTGCCGCGCTGAGGCGGAGTCCAGGTGATGGTGGGAACGTCGCTGTTCAGCGCGGCGGGGCTCCACACGTACTGGCCGCTCCAGCTATTGTCGCTTTCGTTCGATTCCGTGATGAGGCCGGTGTTGTCCGCGGTCATTTGCAGCGTGTGGCGGCCACCGCGGACGATACCCGAATTCCAATTGTTGGCGATGGAGTGAGCCATCGGATTCAGCGGGGAAACGTGTCCGAGGTCCTGGACTAAGACATTGTCCAGCCAGATACGGGTGCTGAAGCCCGCCGCCGCGGGAGCCGTGCCCGCGTTGCCGTCGGCGAAGTTCAGATAGGTTGCGCTGCCGCCCTGCAGCGCAGCGGGGAAGTGCGCGGCGGTCGTCGTCGCGTCGGCGGTGTTTCGTGCCACGACGGGCGCATCCCAGCCGGAAAGGCTGACGGCGGGTTTGATATTCGGCGTGCCGGGACTGTCGAAGGTGAACGTGTAGCTACCGCTCACGCCATAGCCGGTATAGTCTTTTTTCACGACAGCCGCGCAATGCCAGCCGCTCGCCGTGGGCGTCCAGTAGCGGCATTCGCCCTCGTTCGCGCCGTGGTCGTCGCCGATGAAGGCCGCATCCGAGAATTTGTAGTAATCGCCGCCGGGGCCGTAGAGGTTCAGCGACAGGTCGAGACCGCCGGTGACGTTTTGCACGCCGATGTAATAGACGGCTCCGGCGCTGAGCCAGATTTCGTAGAGATTCATGACCTCGCTTGCGCCGAGTCCCACGCTGCGGGAGTAAGGGGGATAGTAGGACGCGGTGAGCGCGGCGTCGACTTCAACCTTGTAGTTGGCTGTTGCTGCCTCGCTGTAGCGGATCGCCTGGAAGAGGCGGTTCATGGCGCCAACGGTGTTGCCGTTGATCAGCACGAGGTCGGTCAGGCCCGCGCCGCGCGCGCTGGTTTTCTGCGGAGTGTCAAAGCCGGTCGTGTTGGAATAGCTGTCGGCATAGCTGTAGACGTCGAGATCGTTGCCACTCTGCGGCAGCACGGCGCAGGCCAGCCAGTAAGCGCTGGCGCCGGCGGGCGGGGAGCCGCGAAAGCCGTCGCCGTTGAAGTAGACAGGATTGCCCCACGATTTCAGGGGCGGCGCAGCGCGGTCGGCGGTGGCGTTATAGGCCGTCAGTTGCAGCGGCGACCAGACGAACTGCGCGGTGAGGGTGTTGTTGTTCTCGTTGGATTCCCGGAAGGCGTCGGTGTCATCGACATACCACTGGATCGAATGCCGTCCGCCGCGAACCGTGAGTGGACCCTGATTGGCGCCGAGAAACTCAGTGCCGGCGCCGACACGACTCCAGGCCATCCACCAGTTCGCATCGCCGTCCAGAAAGACCTTGCCGCCCACAGACGTGCCCACGCCATCCGGAGCAGGCGTCACGCCATTGTTGCGATTGTAGACATTCCAGTACGTCGTATTCGTGTTGCCCATGAGCGCCGTCAGGGCACAGGCGCTGCCGGTGGCGTCGTTGGCATTGCGCGGCACAAGAGCGCTGTACCAGCCCGCGTGACTTTGCGGTGCAACATCCGGTTCAATCGCGTTGATCGCATCGGCGAGGTCGGGCTGGACGCCGATATCGTGCGCGCCGGTGTAGGGCGTGCCGCCGGAAGCGAGATACGTGTGCATCTGCGTGGCATTGAATGTAGTGCCGTATTTGATTTGCAGAATGCCCTGCAACTCATTGCCCGCAGCGGTGACGATCGGTGTGGCGCTGGACGTGCCGTTGAATGTATTGTTGTACCACTGCGTGCGATCCGGATCGGTACTGCCGGCCCAGCCGTACCCGTAGCCGCAAGTCCAGACGGCAGTGCCCCAGGCAAACATATCCACCCGCGAACCGTAATTGGACCAGCACATGGCCTGACGGGTGTTGGGATTGGAGGCGCCGACTAAAATCGCGTTGGAATTGCGGTATGAAGTCTGAAAGCGGCTGCCATATGCCGCGGCGTCCAGATTCGCCTGGCCGTTGCCCGCGGCTTCGTAGACGAGCAGTCCGTTGGCGGTGTGCGTCTGAATCGCGGCGAAGGTGTTATCCCAGTATTCGACGGCAATGAAACCAAACTGGGTGCAATTGCCGCAACCGTAATCGCAGGAATAGCCGGGATTCGGTCCGCCGGCATGAATCTCGATCAGGTACGATTCGCCGGCAAACAGATTCGCAGCCGCGAGGTTAAACGAGTTCATCCACATGTGGTCCCAATCGCTGCCCGACTGCCGCGGCCACGAGACTGCCTTGGGATGCACGCTGGACGATAGGCCGGTGACGCCATAGCCATTGTGACAGGCGGCCAGAACCCCGATCACCGCGTCGCCGTGATCAGCCGGAGCGCCGCCGTCCCCGCCGTAAACGGAAAAATCGGAGGGAAAGTCTTCGTGGTTCTCCGTCCAGTTCAATTCGATGTCAAACAGCCAGGCATTGGGATTTCCACGCCCGGCGCTGTCGTAATAGGTCCAGGCAAATTGCGCATCCACACCACCCGGCGCCGCGGCGGTGTAGGTCTGGTCCGTTTCGTGGTTGGGCGTGACGGGCGCGACGTCGGCACAAGCCGGTTCCACTCGCGGCGCGTAGAACGCCGTCTCAACGATGTCGATGGCAATGACTTCGCGGAGCAGCTCCAAGGGTGCGGCGTTTTCGCGAATTTGCAGCACGTAGAAGTTGTTGAGATTGGCCAGATCCTGGCCGGTATTGCGCTCGCCGTTGCGCTCCCAAAAATCCAGCAGATCCGCGGATAGCGTTTCGTTTTCGGGGTAAAACAACAGGTCGGGGTGACGGCCCAGAAAGGCGCGCAACTCGTTCAGGTTTGCTCCGGTTTTCGACCAGGGCGCGTTGTTGCGCCAGCGGACGGTCGCTTCTTCGGTAAACTTTACGATTAACCAGCGGTGATCGGAAACGTCCACGACATTCAGATAGAAGTCCCGCGCCGTGATCCGGCGCGGCTTCAGCGGGCCTGACGCCGGATCGAAAGCCATGGGGGGAAAGTCCGTTCCCGGCCGGCCATCCACCTGCCAGGTTCGGGCAGATTGCGGCGTGGTGGGGGACGGCACAAGTTCGCCGCGTCCGCCCGTCGCCAGTGACCCGGTTCCATACGCAGCGTTTCCGGCCAGCCAGAAGCGCCAGCACCAACGGAATCGCAGAAAATGCGCGTTTCATGTCGCTCCCTTACTTCGTCGTAGTGGGAGCGACAGACGGCTTCTCTGACGCCGGCCGCGATTCGTTGCTTGGGGGTGTTTTATCCGTGCTGATCTGCGGCAGGATCTGGGTCTGCGGCGGGTTCTTCCAGAAATCAAGGGCCTTTTGAATATCGGCCACGCGATTCGCGTCATCCGCGGCCTGAGCGGATTCTAAAAGCAGTGTCAGCCGGTCGATTTCACCCTGCTGCTTCAGGTCTACGATCTGCCGTTCGAGTTCCTGTTTCTGCGCAGGCTCTAGTCCTTCCATTTGCATCAGGAGCGCGTCAATATGCGCCTGGGTCGTGGCCTGTAGCGTTTCAATCTGCTCGGCCAGGGGATCATTCAGTGCTGTCGGTTGCGGCACGAGGGGCGCAGCCAAACTGACTCTGACCCATATTAATAACAGACAAAGCACTATCCACCGGATCATTGCGAAACCTCCATCCTTCAAATATTCCCGTATCATCCCATGAACTTCACAAGTTAATGTACGATGCATAAAATTACAAGAGAGTGCTTGAGATAATTTGCAATCCTCGATAACCGCCGAAAATTATTTGTACAGTCCGCAAACGACATTGGATCAATTGGGTTTTTTAAAATATAGAAGATGCTGCACGGTGCGGGCATGTTATACCGCGAGGGGCATGAGCATTGAAATATCGGCGTGGCATTCGGCCCGGCGAATTACCGACGCGTCTCCTGCCTCGCGATGCGGGCCTGGATCCACCTGCGAATTTCATTAAGATGAGTAGCCCAAGCAGACCGGGCCGAGAATGAAAAGCGCATTCGCCTTGTTGGTGCGCCTGGGGATATTGACAATCATACGTTGCCTGCGCCAGGGCTGATCCGAACCGAGTTGAGAAAACGCATAGCGGTTCGTGGCGGGAAGCGGTAGTACTCCCCGGTGCTGGCGATACGATAATCAGCACAGCAACCTCTGTAATATAAGTATTTGTAATAACTTATAGTTATTTGAATAGTGCAGGTAAGCACTGGGAAATACCGCGCTTGCATTCACGCGTAGAAAGTGATAAATTAGAACTTAAGTGACCATCGTAAAGTAGTGCGGCAGCTTCCTTTCGCTGTATCCGGCCCGGAGATCCCATGAAGCGCGAGCGACTCATCTATACCGGCGCGACCCTCGGCTTTTTTGTCGTCTGGATCTTCGCGTTTTTTGCCGTGGGCAACTATGCCGCCATGCTGCCGACGCGCGACCTGACCACTGCCCTCGACCGCGCGATTCCGCTGGTGCCGGGGTTTGTGTGGCTCTACGAGTTATGCTACATCTTTCCGCTGGTGCCGCTCTTCATCGTGCGCAACTGGCACCGTTACAACCGGGCATTACTGGCGATTTTACTCGCGAACGTGACGGCCTTCGGAGTGTACCTCTTGCTCCCGCTGGCGTTTCCCAAGCCGGTTTTGGGCACCTCGCTGTCCGAACGGCTGTTGGCCTCGATCATCGCGGCGGATTTCAGTCCGGGGGCCAACAAATTGCCCAGCCTGCATGTCATTTTCTCGTGGATCGTCTATTTCCTCTGCCGCGGCGAATCGCGCAAGTCCTGGGTAACGCCCGCGGTCTTCATAACGGCACTGGCAATTTCAGTCTCGACGCTGTTTGTCAAGCAACATATTCTATATGACGTGGTGGGCGGTTTCATCTGGGCCGTGGGCTGCTGGAAGGTAGCCGGCTACCTGTATCCGCGGATGGCGAACACCGCGCTCCCGGCCCCGGTAGCGCTGCGCAACATGATTGTGCGGCCCTTTGTGCGCACCCCCCGGCCCGCGCGGCCTCCGCAGATGCAGCCCGAAGGCGCCATTGAAAAGTAAGTGGGTGATATCCGGACAAGCGACGACGGGCTTTCTGTATCAGGAAGGCCCGTCTTTTTGTTGATCCCGAGTCCGGTTTCATGAATCCCAAGCCCAGCGAGCTGGGCGCTACATGGGAATCAGACACTCCGCAGTCCCATATCCTTTGTGCGGCATAGAGTGTTTATTCGCTGTTAATTGGTATTTTGCGAAGATTTTCCGCGCGTCCGACAGTTCCTCAACCCTGCCCTTACCGTGGCGCTTGAGTTTTGCGAGAGAGTGTGGTAAATTCTTGGTTGCAAACAGGTCCCGGCTAAGGGGCCTTGACCTCCGCATTGCGCCACTCCCGATTCCTTCCCTTCCACACCCGCGTCGCCCTTCCGAGAGGACTTCCCATGCTTCGCTTCCACGTTTTCGCGATCTTGCTCGCCTTTGCCGCGCCGGCGCTGGCGACTCCCGGCGATATCCTTACGTCAATCCCGACTCCCGGCCACGCGCCGACGGGTCTGGCCTTTGACGGTAATTACCTCTGGCTGGCCGACCGCCTGAGCGACACGCTTTACGCGATCGACCCTGCCACAGGCGCGGTCGTCGAAAACGCTGCCCGCACCCGGCTTTGTGCCGCTGGGCCTCGCCTGGGACGGCGAGCATCTTTGGTGCCTCGACGGCGAGGAAAATGGGATCTCCGAGTTGGATATTTCCACCGGCATCACGCTGCGCAGCTTCGAGTCTCCGATGCCCGGCGCGCAGGGTCTGGCATGGGACGGCAAATACCTGTGGCTGTGTGATGACGTGGAAGACAAGATCTGCCAGCTTTCCGTTGACGACGGCACGACCACGGCGACCTATGTTGCGCCCGCCGACGCGTCGACCGGACTGACATGGTGGAACGGCTACCTGTGGTGCGCCGACCGCAAGGCTGATAAGCTCTATCTATTCGATCCCGCTCACGGCGAAGTCGTGTTTGGAATGAACGCGCCGGGCCGCTATACGCGCGGCCTGGCCACCGACGGCAAGGTGTTGTGGAACGTCGATTATCAGGACGACCGTATCTACGCGCTGGTGTTGGACGACGGCGCAGCGGTGCAGATTCGTAATCCCCGCGCCCTCGAGTTAACCCTGACGCACGAATTCCGCAACTACGGCCCCGGCGACGTTCCCACGCTGGACGTGTACATCGCCGTGCCCGACAGCTTGCCTAACCAGAAATTACTCGGCCCGGTGACGTTTGATCCCGCGCCCCTGGAGATTATCAAAGACCAGTGGCAGCAGCCGGTGGCCCACTTCCACCGCGAGCAGTTGAAACTTGCCGGGCGCGAGCGCATCACCATGCACGCGGCAGTGGAGCTGTCCGACACCCGCACGTTTGTCTATCCGCACCGGGTGGGAAAACTCTCCGAAATTCCGCAGGATGTCCGCAAGGCGTATCTTGTGGATGAGGACAAATACCGCATCCATGACAGCACGATTGTCGACGCTGCGCGCGCGGCTATCGGCGGCGAAACGAATCCCTATTGGATGATGCGCGCGATCCACAAATATCTCCGAGAGCATTTGTTTTACGAACTGGCGGGCGGCTGGAACATTGCGCCCGAGGTACTCAAGCGCGGCAACGGCTCGTGCAGCGAATATGCGTTTGTGTTCATCGCCATGTGCCGCGCGGCGGGGATTCCCTCGCGCTACGTGGGCACGGTG
This sequence comes from uncultured bacterium, assembly GCA_963735175.1. Classification (GTDB taxonomy): domain Bacteria; phylum Electryoneota; class RPQS01; order RPQS01; family RPQS01; genus CAVTJX01. The sequence continues at coordinate 790,407 of CAVTJX010000016.1, forward strand.
GTGGTGCGCGGCGACGACGCGTCGAGCGACGATGTCTTCCATCGCTGGTGCCAGGTGTATTTGCCGCCCTACGGCTGGGTACACGTCGATCCCTCGGGTGGCGACAAGGAGCAGCCGGCTGAAGTTGCCGAATCCATCGGCAATGTCGAGAACCGATTCCTCATCACGACGGCCGGCGGCGGCGCGTCGAAAATACCTCGGCTGGGGCTACAACTGCGACCAGCGCTGGACCGGCAAAGGTCCGGTGAAGGTTCACATGGAGGCCGTGGGTGAATGGAGCCCACTGCCTTCAGCCACGGGCGTTTCGAAATCCGAATCCTCCGCGTTGCCCTCCGATATGAAATCCTTCGCCGCGCCCGGCACGTGTGTGCCGTCGGAGACGAAGAAGTAGATTCTCCATGCTCGCGGTGGCGACTCTCCAGCGTAGATCCGCCAACGGCGATAGTCGCCCCTTTGAGGTAAATAATGACAGACGGGTGATCTGGAGAAGTCACTACGGCGAAATCTGATCCCGGGCGGGTCTCAGACCCGCCCCTACCGATACGGCGCGCACTGCGCCGCCAACGAACCTCCGCAGCGCCTCATCGCCGCGCGGAACCCAAGGAGATGATTGCATGGCTATCGTTCTGGACGGAAAGAAACTCACCATCGAAGAAATCGTGCGCGTGGCGCGCGATAATGAAACCGTCGAATTGCATCCCGGCGCCGTCGAACGCATTAAGGTCTGCCGCGATTTTTTAATGCGCAAAGTCGCCGCCAAGGAAACAATGTACGGCGTCAATACGGGAATCGGCGAACTCTCGGAAGTCGTTTTAAGCGAGGACCAGACGAAAGAGTTCCAGAAATACCTGGTCTACAACCACGCGGCGGGAATCGGCGAGCCGATGCCGGTGGAGTGGGTGCGGGCGGCGATGCTCTCGCGCTGCAACGTCCACGCCAACGGCTACAGCGCCTGCCGCCCGGAAATCACGCAGGCTTATATTAACATGCTAAACAAGGGCGTAACGCCGGTCGTCTGCAACAAGGGCAGCGTGGGCGCGTGCGGCGACCTCGCGCCGATGTCGCAGATCGCGCTCTCGCTGATGGCCGAAGGCGAAGCCTTTTACCAGGGCGCGCGCATGCCGACGGCACAGGCGCTGGAAAAGGCTGGACTGCGCGCGCCGGGTCTGGAAGTGCGTGACGGCCTCGCCGCCATCAACGGCAGCAACTTCATCGCCTCGATGGGCAGCATGATTATCTACGACGTGGAGCGCTGGCTGAAGCAAGCCGAAATCGCCGCCGCCATGACGCTGGAAGCGTTACTCGCCAACATGAAACCGTATGACACGCGGATCCACGAGCTGCGCGGTTTTAAGGGCTCCGTGACGAGCGCGGCCAACCTCCGCAAGCTGATGGCCGGTTCCGATCTCACCACCGGCAAGATGAAGGTGAAAGTGCAGGACGCATACAGCATGCGTTCAACGCCGCAAGTGATCGGCGCGGCCCGCGACCATCTGCGCTGGACGCGGCAGCAGTTTGAGACCGAACTGAACGGCATCGGCGACAACCCGATCTTCTGCGCCGCGGATAACGTCGTCCTCTCGGGGGCGAACTTCCAGGGCTCGCCCATCAGCGTGCCGCTGGACATGGTGGGCGCTTGCGTAACGATGGTGAGCGTGCTGTCCGAGCGTCGCTTGAACCGCCTGTTGCATCCAGCGCTGTCGGTCGGTCTGCCGGCGTTTTTGACGGGCGGCGCGGGGATGTTCAGCGGCCACATGCTCAGCCAGTACACGGCAGACATGCTGATCGTAGAGCAGCGGATTCTCAGCGCACCCGCGTGTGTGCAGTCCATTCCCGCCGCCGCCGATCAGGAAGACTTCGTGAGCATGGGCTGGAACACGGCCCTCAAGACGCGGCAGATCGTGGACAACGCCTATGGCGTGCTGGGGATTGAATTCATCGCCGCCGCGCAGGCGCTGGATTTCCGCCAGTTCCAGCCCGGTAAGGGCGTGCTGGCCGCCAAGACCGCCGTGCGCGAAGTGGTGGAACATCTCGATATCGACCGCCCGCTGTTCCGCGATCACAACAACATGACCGAGGCGGTGAAGAACCTCGCCGTTCTGAAAGCGGTGGAAAGCGCCATCGGCGAATTGCAGACGTACTGATCGTTTCCGGTAGCATCGCGGAGGGGCGGCGCACTTGCCGCCCCTTCAGCTATCCGTTAAAACGCATGGATTGTCCGTCAACCTTTGAGTTTATTCATGCACATTACACGCCTACTGTTCATTTTGCTGCTGGTGTTCTTCCTCGCTTACATCGCGGGGTTACGGCCGTGGCATTTGCGCTGGGGAGCGACGACCGAGGAAGTCCACCGCGTTCTGCCCGGCGACGAATTCGTGCCCACGCCCAAACTGAAGGCGACGCACGCGATCACCATCCGCGCGCCGCGAGCGGAAGTTTGGCCGTGGCTGGTGCAGATCGGGCAGGGGCGCGGCGGCTTTTACAGTTACGAGTGGTTGGAGAATTTGATCGGTTGCGACATCCACAACGCCAAACGCGTGCTGCCCGAGTTCCAGTCCTTGCAGGTGGGCGACAAAATCAGCCTGCATCCCGACGCGCCGACGCTGCCCGTGGGGATCGCCGATTCGGGCTGGGCCGTAGTGCTGGGCGAGTTTCCCGACGCCCGCGCCACGCGCATCGCCGCGCTTCCGGCCGGCACAGCCGAAGAAATCATGGTGGCAAGTTGGGGTTTCTACCTCTTCGACACACCGGCGCATGAGACGCGCGTGATCATCCGCTTCCGCAGCGACTGGAAACCGTCGGTGGGCGCGTTTTTCGGGTTCCGCGTGTTTCTCGAACCCGCGCATTTCATTATGGAACAGAAGATGTTGCGCACACTGAAGGCGCTCATCGAAAATGAACGTCTCAACAGGCGGAGCAACGCATGAAAGTCGTAAAGCTTACCACCCCTATCCCCTCCCCTTTCCCCACTTCGTGGGGCAAGGGAGTCGCACCGGAACACAAGGTATGAAAGTCGTCAAACTCCTCGAAGGCGAAACCTATCAGCCCGAACCGGCATGGAAGCGCGTCAGCCTCGCCGGCAGCGACAACATGTCCGTCGAGTATTTTGAAAAGCCCGCCGGACATACGTCGCCGTTGCACACGCATCCCAGCGAGCAGGTGTCGATCATTCTTAAAGGCTTCATGAAGGTCGTCAACGGCGCGGGTGAAGAAGCGCTGCTCGGTCCGGGCGATTCCGCATGGTTTGCGCCGAACGAGCCGCATCGCATTGAAAACCCCACGGGGGAACTGTCCATCGGCGTCGACATCTTCGCTCCGGCGCGGGGGTTTGATTTCTGGATGAAGCGGAAGCGGTAAGTACTGAGGAATCCGAGAGCACGGCTTCGGCGGGGTCCTGGTCTCGCCGTGCGATTGTCCTTGCCTACGTTAGATCCCACGCGGCGGTGGTGGCGCTGCAAATAGAATCAGATATCGATATAACATTAGTTAAAGGATCAGGCCATGCCAAAGCTTTATCCCGAAGATCGAGCCGTTCCGCACGGGGCGGCTGCGGGTGTCCGACCTGCATGAAATCTATTATGAGGAAGTGGGCAAGCCCGGCGGCATTCCCGCCGTGTTTCTGCACGGCGGCCCGGGCGTGGGCATCATTCCTCCCTACCGACGATTCTTCGATCCCGCCGTCTATCACGTGGTGCTGCCGGATCAGCGCGGCGCGGGACGCAGTACGCCGCACGCCGAACTGCGCGAAAACACGACGTGGGATCTGGTCGACGACCTGGAAAAGCTGCGGCTGCATCTGAATCTCGGGCCGTGGGTGGTGATGGGTGGCAGTTGGGGCGCGATGCTCGCGCTTTGCTATGCTATTCGGTACCCCGATTCCGTGCGCGCCATCGTCATTCGCGGCATTTGTCTCGGGCGGCGCTTCGAAGACCAGTGGCTGCACGCGCATGGCGCGTCGGAGGTCTATCCCGACGAGTGGGAGCGCTATCAGGCGCTGATTCCGCCCGTCGAGCGCGACGACATGATTGCCGCCTATCACCGCCGCATGACCGAAGGCGACGAAACCTCGCGTCTGCAGGCCGCGCAGGCGTGGAGCCGCTGGGAAGGAGCGATGGCGAATCTCGTGCCGGATGAGGAGACCATCGAAAGCTTTGAAGAGATCCATCGTGCGCTGTCCATCGGCCGCATCGAATCTTCCTACACGTTGAACCACTGGTTTCTGCCGTCTGACAATTTCATCCTTGAAAACGCGCATCGCCTGAGAAACATTCCGCTGCGCCTCGTGCAGGGCCGTTACGATATGATCTGCCCCGTGCGCGCGGCGTGGGATCTGCACAAGGCGCTGCCGCATTCTGTGCTGCGGATTGTGCAATTGGGCAGTCATTCGCCGCTGGATGACGGCATGATCTCGGAACTCGTGCAGGCCACCGAAGATTTTAAGACTCTGCCGTGACCCCCAGCCACTCCACTCCCGCGCCGCCGCCGGCCCCGCTTCCCAAAGTCGTCCCTCACTCCCGTGTGGCTCGTGGGCGCGGCGCTGTTTGGCGCGGTGCTGGCCGGCACGCTCGCGCCGCAGTCGCGGCTGTGGGCTTTTCATTTCCTCGGCTATCTGTCAATCCCGGGCCGCGTCGCGTTCAGTGTCGCAGCCGCCCTCGCTGGAATTGGTTGCTGGTGGCGAAGCCGTCAAGCCGCGCCGCAGAACCGCGGACTTCCGGCACGGTGGGGATGGCACGCCACGCTCGCCCTCGTCCTCAGCGCGCTCGGCTTCGTGCTTTTCACTTCGGCCGTCGCCATCCTCGGCGATGGTCAACTCTGGGTGAACAACGTCGAGATGGGCGCGTACAATTTTACCGCCACGCGCGCGCCACTGACGATGCTGCTGCATCATGAACTGTACCGGCTGCTGCACCCGCTCACCGGGATCAGCGGCGAACGCACCTTTTCGCTCGTGGCCGTACTCTGTGGACTGGTCACCTTAAGCGCGTGGCTGTATCTCGCGCGGGCGTTGAAGACCGGCGTGGGAATGACGCTGCTGTTCGGCTTCTCCTGGGGCGGCATCGCGCTCTTCTTCGGCTATGTGGAAGCGTACACGGTCGTCGTCGCCGCGACGTCGTGGACGATTGTGCTCGCTTACCTGAGCGTCCGTCGTGGCCGCTTCTCCTGGCTGCCGGTGGCGCTTGGGCTACTCGCTCCGCTGCTGAATTTTCTGGCCGTGGTCTTCCTCCCCGCGCTGGCGGCTTACCTGTACTGGGGACTCCGCGGGCGCGAACTGAATCCGCGGCGAGTTCTGAACCTGAGCGCGGCGGTGATGGCGGTAGCCGCGGCGTGCTACTTCATTCTCGGCTGGCAGCGGGGAACAAATGTCCTCTTGCCGCTCTTCGCCACGACGGACACGCCGGGCGCGCTCTTTACATGGCGGCAGTGGACAGACCTCTGCAACACCACTGCCTTCGTTTGCGGCCCGCTGCTGGCATTGTTCGCGCTCGCCCTTTGCACGCCGCGTTCCGCAGCCCGGAATACGTTGCTTTCGCTGCTGTTGCTGACACTGCTCTTTCCCGTCGCGGCCCTCGTCATTCACAACCCGCAGCTCGGCATGGCCCGCGACTGGGACATCTCGGCGGCGCTGTTCGTGCTCGTTCCCATCCTCGCGATTATCTTCTGGACGGAGCTTGCGCTCTCGCCCGCCGCGCGACGGTCCGTACAGATTCTGTGCATTCTCTGGCTGGCACTCGTGACTGCGCCGTGGATCCGCGTCCAGAATTCCAACAGCCTCGCCTTGCGGCGGTTCATGGATTTGTTGGCCCTCGATCCCGACCGGTCCGAGACCGGCTGGGATTATCTCTCGTCCTATTACCTGCATCACGGCCAGAAGGAAGAATGGGGCCGCTGCAATCTGGAGTTGTTGAAACGCTGGGATAATCCGCGTTATCACACCAATCTCGTGTTGTATTACGCCTTCAATTGCAACTGGCAGGAAGCCGGAAAACACGCCGGTGCGGCCGCGCGTGCCGTCATGGCGGATTCGACGGCCTCCGACTGGGAAAAGGGGATTACCAGTCCGTACAACCTGCTTGAGCTGGGTGAAAAGTACGCGCGGCAGTCCCGTGTCTCGGACGCCGCCAGTTGTTTCGCCGTAGCCGCCGAGATGGCGCCGTACTCTGTCGAGCCGCGCGCCGCGCTCTTGAATTTGTTCGTCTTTCTGCGCGACATCCAACGCGCGTCCGTTGTCGCGCTGGATCTGGCAGGACGCGCCGCTCCCCAGACCGCCGAAGCCCGCGAATTCTTCCGTCCGCTTACCAGCGCCCCGGATGCCTACCAGCGCACCGGAGCCTGGTTGTGCCTGAGCCTGATCGCCGCCGCCGGAAACGACGTCACCACGGCCCGCGCCCATGCGCAAAGTGCGTTGGCCATCTCGCCTGCCGATACCGCCGCCCAAAACTACCTCGCGCGCCTCAAGCTGATTCCGCGCTAACTCTCCAGACCGCTCATGTCTCTGGACCGCAAAGGTCTTACGTCGTACCTGACGATCACGTTCGGCCTCACGTGGTTGATCGAAGGGCTGATCATTCTCGCCGGCTTCCGCGCCTCGGGATTGCCGCAAATCCGCGGACAGCTTGTCATCGCCGCCGTCATGTGGGTGCCCGCCCTCGCCACGCTGCTCACCGTAAAATATGTGACGCGAGAAGGCTTTGCCATCACCAATCTGCGCCTCGGACCGCTGCGGCCGTACCTGTTCATGGCGTTCGCGATTCCCGCCGCTTATGCGCTCATCTACACGCTCACCACGCTCCTCGGTCTGGGCCGTCCCGACTGGCAGTTGCAGAGTTTCCGCGCGCTAATGGCATCGGGTGGCGCAACGGGAACGGCCGATTTCTCCTCGGCCACGGCCCTCATCGGCATCTTTGGGGCCACGCTGTTTATCACACCATTCATCAATTCCGTCTTTGGCTTCGGCGAGGAGTTCGGCTGGCGGGGGTATCTGCTGCCGAAACTGATGCCACTGGGCAAGGCGAAAGCCTATTTGCTGGTGGGAGTGATCTGGGGATTATGGCACGCGCCGCTCGTACTGGTCGGCTTCAATTACCCCGGCTACCCGTTTGCCGGAATCCTTGGCATGTCGGCCATGACGACGGCTTTCAGCCTGTTCATGAATGAGTTGACGTTGCGCTACCGAAGCTCGATCCTGGCGGGCTGGATTCACGGGCTGCTGAACAGCCAGGGCTACGGCATCTGGCGAATCCTTTTCCCGAACGTCAATCCGTTGCTGGGAGGTTTTACCGGCCTCGTGGGAATCGCCGTCTTTGCCGCCCTGGGCTGGTGGACGATCCGCCGCCCCGCCCCGACTCAAGCGGCCTGACTCCCGCCTCGGAGCCACTGCCCTCGCCTGCCTCCTTTCAACTTTGTTCCTCTGTTGCGACGACACTCTGCTGCAAAGAGAGGGATGGTTCGGTTTGGGCGGAATTTTTTTGCGATTTCCCTTAGACCCCGGGTGCTGTTTTGCTTCTCGAAGGCGGGAGCAAATCTCGGAGAGTCTGTGCGAATTCGCGCTAAGATAAGTAATTACAAAGCTATTCACCCGGTTTGTCTCTTCCGAATCAAACGATAGCGGCGGCTGGGACATAGACTGCCTGCACGATTTACCCGGTCAGTGCATTTTCAGACAGAATAATCCGTTGACTTGTGTCTGTGAGCGGTATTCCCCGGAGTTTCCACTTCGGCAGTTTTTTACTTGCACCAACCATTTACAATCCGTAATTTTCAGGCTGAATGATTTGCGCGCCGTGGCCTTGCGGCAACGGCGATCTCATGTTTGAATTCTGGAGGACCCTCATGAAGCGATTGCTGACACTGCTGTTGGTGGGGTTGGGCGGGTTACTGTGCATAGCACCCCTCTGGGCAGACATTCCCCAAGTGGAAACGATGGCGGTCGGGCAAATCGACCCGGCCCAGTCGAAAGCGCACCTGCTGGTGGAACGGCTGGATGCGACGCGCACTCAAGTGCGCCTGGATGGTCCGGAAATTCAGACGGCGGAACATTGGGTGGACTACCGGAGACTGCAAAGCTTCACCATTGCGGGTGAGGCTCTGCTGCCCTCCGAAGACCGGCCCGTTCTGCCACAGGTCAGTCGTTTTTACCAGATCCCCAACCAGGGAAGCGTTCACGTGGAACTGGGGACGCTGGAATACGATGTTGTGGAAAACATCGACGCGCTGCCGCTGATGCTGGAATCCCCGGCTTTTCAGCAGGTCACGCGCGACGCCGCGGTCTATAACAAGGATGCGTGGTATCCGGAGCAGATCGCGGTGCTCTCTGAGCCGGCGATTTTCCGGGAACTGCGCGTAGTGCAACTGGTACTTTACCCGGTGCAGGTAAATCCTGTTACGCATCAGGCGCGGATTTACCGGAACCTCGAAGCGGAAATCGTCGCGACGAACGAGCCGGGTGAAAACGAGCTGCTGAATGAGGGGCCAATCACAGGCTCGTACATTCCCATGTACCGGCATATGGTGGCGAATCTCGACGAAACGCTGCTGGCCACCGCGACCGTCACTCCGGGCACATATCTTATCATTTGCACGCAGAATGCGCAAATGAGGCCCTTTGTGAACAGCCTCGCCGAGTGGAAGACCCGCAAGGGTTATCGCGTGGTTGTCGATGCCCGCGACGACTGGTCGTCGACCACGATGAAGGCGGCCATCCAGGGAGCGTACGACGCGTACAATCCCAAAGTCGAATTTGTCTGTTTGATGGGCGATCCGTCGGCGACCGGCTTTGGAGTTCCCACGGATGGCTCGAGTTATGATCACAGCTATGCGCTGGTGGACGGCGACGACGAAATCGAAGACATCGGCGTCGGCCGCTTGAGCGGCACCGGCGACGCGCAGATGGCCGTGATCAACGCCAAGATTCTGGGCTACGAGCGCGATCCTTACATGGCCGACACCACGTGGTTTCACAAGGGCTTCTTCTACGCGGGAATCGCCAATTCGATTGCTTCCAACTGGACACTGATGCAGTGGGCTTCGCAGCAATTTCGCTCGTGGACCGGCGTCACCAATAACACCGTTCAGTGGGTGGACGGCGACGTTTCCGAACCCCTCGTTCAACAGCAGTTCAACGGCGGAATTTCCTATTTCTTCTGGCGGGGAAGTTGGTTGAGCCAAATGACCACGAGTCTGGCCTCGTCGACGAGCCCCGGCTGGCGGCTGCCGATCTGCCTCTGCGTAACCTGTGGCGCAAACGAGTTCGTGAGCGGCCTCGGCATTGCGGAATCCTACCTCGTGGCCGGCAGCGTCAATAATCCGCAGGGTGGCGTGGCCTCCGTCGGCACCACCACCTCCGGGACGCACGCGCCGCAGAACATCACCTTCGCCGGCGGGTTGATTTTCGCCATCGCCAACCAGGCCATCGAACATCTCGGGCACGCCCTGAGCGCCGGCAAGACGTGGCTGGTCTTGACGTACGGCATGTCAAATACATACACGCAGAATTTCTCGCGTTGGAACAACCTGATGGGTGATCCGGGGTTGTCACTGTGGACGGACGTCCCCAAAGTGTTGAACGTCGTTCACCCGGCGGCGCTGGACGTCGGCGCGCGGCGCGTGGCCGTCAGCGTCACGCGCGCGGCGGATAACGAGCCCGTCGCGGACGCGCTGGTGGTACTGTGGAAACACTATCCCGACTCCACTTGGGAGCGCGGTCTGACGGACAGCGAGGGGCAGATCGTGCTGCCAGTCAATGTCCGCGCGGCCGGCGATATGTACTTGACGATCACCAAGCGCAACCACAAACCGTACCTGGCGACACTGCCCTGCACGGTGGCGGCGACCCCGACGCCGATGCTCTGCACATATTCCGTTGACGACAACAACATCGGCGGCACCAGCGGCAACGCCAACGGCGCACTCAATCCGGGCGAAGTGATCGACCTGCCAATCTGGGTCCGCAATTTCGGCAGCGGAGCGCCCGCCATGAATGTCTCCGCCACACTTTCCACCGACAATCCGCATGTGACCGTGCTACCGGGCGCGTCCATCTATGGCGGCCTCGCGGCCGGTGACTCGGCGGCAAGTTCGCCGCCCTTCCGCATTCACGTCTTACCACAGATGCAAAACCAGGAAGCGGCGCTGTTCACGCTGACCGTGGCCTGCGCATCCGGCGTAACTTAAAGCACTTTTTCACTGACTTGTACGGCGGGAAATCTGGTCAGCCCGGCGCAACAGCTCGCCGGACCGCTGGATCCGGGAGCCAGTCGTGATTTGACCGTGACGCTGTTGAACACGGGCACCCTGGCATTCGACGGCGTCAGCGCCCAATTACGGTCGTACAGCCCATTCATCCAGGTCGTGGATCCGACCGGCACTTTCGGCACGATCGGCAGCGGCGCCCAGGCCACCAATTCCGGAGACGTGTTCACCGTGAAGCCACACGCCCTGGTCTACGGCGGGCACCGGGCTCGCATGGGACTCTTCACCTCCACAGTGAATGGACAGGTTGACACCGTCTACTTTACGCTGACCGTCAGCAGCACCGGCGCCACCGATCCCACCGGCCCCGATGAGTACGGGTATTACGCCTACGACAACACGGATCTGGCGTACGAATTCCATCCCACGTTCAACTATGTGAACATCTCCGCCGGGCTGGGGACCAGCCTCGGTTTGAGTGACGCGGGCGAAAAAAACAGCATCGGCACGTTGACCTCTATCGTCCGCCGCCTGCCGTTCGGCGCTCGTACGCCGTTCCGCTTTTATGGGCAGGTTTACGACTCCATCACGATCTGTTCCAACGGCTGGTGTGCCTTTGGCAATCAGGCTTGGAACGATAACTTCCGCAACTATCACATTCCGGCGATGCAGGCTCCGCAGGCGATGATCGCTCCCTACTGGGACGACCTCTGCACCACCAATGGCGGCGTCTGGACGTATTATGATGCGGCGAACCATCGCTTTATCATTCAGTGGAAAGCGGCGGGACTGGACGGCAGTGGAAACTGCAGCAGCACACTCAATGACTTTGAGGTCATTCTCTTCGATCCCGCCTTCTATCCCACAGCCGACGGCAACGGTAAAGTACTCGTCCAGTATCAAGCTGTCACGACCGTCACCAGCCAACTCACGGGCGAACCACCGGGCTTCGGCGTCGGCATTCAGGATCAGCGCGGCCTCGTCGGGATCGGCTATTACAACTCCTATGATGCCTACGCGACCGGAGCAGCACCCATCGCCGCCGGACGGGCAATCCTTTTCTCCACCGAAACACGGACACTCTTTGGCGACCTCCAGGGAACGGTGACCGACGCGGCCACGGGCCTGCCGTTGCCCGGCGTGAATGTTTCGCTGAACGGCACCGACTATGCGGCCACGACCGGCGATGACGGCACATACCAGATGGCGGACGTCTTCATCGGCCAGTATGCGGCGCGCGCCCAACTTCACCGCTACAATGAGGCTGCCGCCACCGACGTCATCATCGGTCTTGACAGCCTGACCACCATCGATTTCACCCTGCAGCATCCCGACATGGCGCTGTCGATCCTGGAGATCGAAGACACCACCTCAGTCGGCCTGCCGCGGGACACGAGCTTTACGATCCTGAATCCCGGCAGCGGACCGCTGGATTACTGCATTCAGATCCGCTATGCCGGTGAGGAAACCTCGAATCCCTGGGATTCGGTGAGCACGATCGGCGTCACCGCCGCCAGTAACGACTACCAGATCCAAGGTTGCGAATTTGTCGGCGATAGTTGGTGGGTAACCGGTGGCAGTGGTCCCGGCGGCCAGAACGTGATCCACAAGTTCGATCCCATGGGTCGCTTCATCGCCAACATTCCGCAGCCGTCCACCACCAGCATCGGTTGGTTTGACATGGCCTGGGACGGTCACCTGCTGTGGGGTTCCGACGGCCCGTACCTCATCGGCATCGACACCCTGGGCAACGTGGTCGACTTCAATCCCCAGTCCGATGAATCCGTCGCGCGCCATCGCCTACGATCCCGCGCTCCATCACTTCTGGGTCACCGACTTTACCCAGAACATTTTTGAAGTTGACACCATGGGCAACTTCACCGAGCGCTATCTCAACGATGGCTTCGGCGAACTGACGATCACGGGGCTGGCCTGGAATGCGGCAGACACGGCAGGCTACAAGCTTTATATCTTCAGCCAGAACGGCGGTCATGCCACGCGCGTCTCACGCCTGAACCCGGAAACCGGACATTTGCAGTTTGTCGTGGATCTCGGCCAAACCGGCGATCAGGCCGGCGGCTGTACGATCACCGGCGGCTTCAACAGCACGTTCCTCGTGTTTGCCGGCATCGTGCAAAACTCCACCGGCGACAAACTGACGATGTGGGAACTGGACTATAATACCACGTGGGTCACCGTCAGCCCGGCCGCGGAAGTCATCCCGGATAGCAGCCAGCAGCAGATCGCGGTCCGCATCAATCCCGAATCGCTGCTGCTCAACGGCACCTACCGCGTGGATCTTCACATCGTCAGCGCGAGCTTCGACTCGACGATGATTCTGCCCATCAGCCTCGAAGTGAATCGCCCCGTGACGGCCGTACCGGCGGCACAGTCCCTGTTGCCGCGGCAGTTCGCGCTCTACCAGAACTACCCGAATCCCTTCAACCCGTCCACGCAAATTCGCTTTGACCTGCCGCAGGCGACAAAGGTAAAACTCGAAATCTTCAATTCCCTCGGACAGCTTGTCACCACGCTGGCCGACGAAGTGCAGAGTGCGGGCAGTTACACGATTACCTGGAACGGCCAGAGCAGATCCGGTATTAATGTCAGCTCCGGCCTCTACTTCGTTCGCTTGCAGGCCGGCGATTTCGTGAATACCAAGAAAATGCTGCTCATGAAGTAAGGTGACGCGAACGTGACGTTCGATCCATGACGCTGACGCCGAGGATTACCGCGCTTCACGCCGCTGGATTGTACGATGATGAAGAGGGCGAATCTGCAAAGGTTCGCCCTCTTCGCTTCGTGAAGCGCAGACTCGGTTCAGTGGTCCGGACGAACCGGGTTAGGCAGGGGCGAAACTAACGAAACGGAGGTGAACGGAAATCCGGTCGGAAAGGAGGATAGAGGCCCCGTGCCTCTCGAAAGTTCATTATTTCTTGGAAACGCGGCGCTTAAAAAACCGACTCTCTGACCCGGAGGTACTTGACAAGCGGCTAGTGACTTTCGTATCTTAGACCTACCAGTCAGTCGGTATTTTGACTGGGCGGACCTATTCGTGGCATTCCCAGATATTTCTGCGGGAAAACCTTGTTTTTTATCAATTACCGTACCGACCGGTCAGTCTGGAGCCTTGATTTATGACCGAACATCTGAGTCGTGATACCCGCCGCGAGCAAATTCTGAATGCCGCCGCCAAGTTATTTGTCACCAAAGGGTATGACAACGCCAGTGTGGATGAAATTGCCCGCGAAGCCGGATTGTCGAAGGGATCCATTTATTGGTATTTCAAGAGCAAGCTGGAGATCCTCTTCGAGCTGACCGACCGTTATGTGGAAGGCCAGCAGACACTGTTGGTGAACATGGCCAGCCTCGAAGCGTTCGGTCCGGAAGCTCTTTACCGTTCCCACCGGACACTGAACCTCGACAATGAAGCAGAGCACGAGAACGCCCAACTTTTCAACCAGCTTGTCGCCCTGGCCGGGCAGCACGCGGAAATCTGCGAGCGCCTGGGCCGTTACCAGCATCGCTGGACCGAGACCGCCGCAAGTCTTATCCAGCGGGCGGTTGACAATGGATTTTTCCGCCCCGTCGATCCGATGATCGTCGCCCACGCCATCACCGGACTTTACCTCGGTCTCCACAGCCAGAAACAGCTCGACCCCAGCGTGGACATCATCACGGTCATCGAAACCGCGACCAAACTCATGTACGAAGCTCTCACCCTCCATACCGCCGCGCCCGCCCCGCGGGCGGCGGCCGCTTCCGAGGAAATCCGATGAAATTCTTCCGCACCGCGGCGTTGCTGCTGATCGTCGTTGCCGGCGCCGGTCATGCGCAGGCGTTGACACTGGATGAAGCGATCGCCCTGGGCCGGAACCGCTCCTTACGGATGCAGGATCCGCGCATCGACCGTGAACGCATCAATGGCCAGGTCACGGAGGCCTGGTCTAACGCCCTGCCACAGATTGACGGCCTGGCTTCCTATCAGCGCACGTGGAAATCCCCCGTGCTGTTTATTCCCATCGCGCCCGAGCCGCTGAAAATCCAGCCGGATAACAGCGCCATCGGGCAGGTCACGCTCAGCCAGCCCATCTACACGTTTCGGCCGCATCGGCGCCGGCCTGCGCGCCGCCTACTCGGGCAAGCGCTCGAATGACCATCTGCTGGAAAACACCACCCGCGCGGTGGAACTCGACGTCGCCCGCAGCTACTGGACCGTGCTGCTGCTGCGCGATGTGGTGGACGCGCGCCGCGCCAGCCTCGCCATCAGCGACAGTTCGTTGCAGCGCGTGCAGCGCATGCGCGACGTCGGCATGATGAGTGATTACGACGTGCTGCGCGTGCGCGTACAGGCCGCCAACCAGATTCCCGCCCACTCAGCAGGCCGAAAACTCGCTGCGACTGGCGGAACTGGCGTTGAAGGAATTGCTGGGCGTGCCGCTGGACACCGCCTTGACGGTGGAAGGCAGCCTCGACGGTTTCGTGGCCGCCTCGCAGTTTGACACCGCCGGCACGAATGTCCTCAGCCGCGACGACCTTGAAGCGCTGCGCGACCTCGCGACGCTGCAGAAGAATCTCTATACCGTTCAAAAATCGATGCGCTGGCCGGTGCTCGCCGGACAGTTTACCTATCAGTGGCAGTGGTCGAACAACAAGTGGGACGTCAATCCGCAGAACAACGCCTCGGCGGTTTATGGCGGGCTGGCGCTCTCGATTCCCATCTGGTCGAGCGGCAAAGTGTACGGCCGCGCGCAGCAGGCGAAAGCCGACTGGAATCAGGCGCGGCTGACGCTGGCCAAGGCGGAGCGCGGCGCGCTGCTGCAATACGAATCCGCCGTGCGCAGCTTCCATGCCGCCGAGTCCAGCGAAACGGCCGCGCGCGTGACCGTGGACCAGGCCGCCGAAGCGCGGCGCATCGCGCAAACCAAATTGGCCCAGGGGCAGATCACGCCACTGGAAATGGACGCCGCCCAACTGGATGAACTGGTCGCCCGCGTTACGCTGGCCCAGGCGCGCTACGATCGCCTCGTCGCCGCCGCCGATGCGCGCATGGCTGCCGGTCTCGCCCCTTACGCCAAGTGAAAGGATCCCGGACCCTCATGTCAAAACCGAAAACCCTCGCTCTGGGCGGCATTGCGCTGCTCATCATTCTTTTGATCTTCGGCCGGATCATGCGGCAGGGCCGCAACGAAGCGCTGCAGGAAACGCGCAGCGATAAAGTCGCCGTCCAGGGGCTCGTGGCCCGGCCTGAATCCTTCACCCGTCAGGTCGAAGCCAGCGGCACGCTTGAAGGCGACAAGGAAGCGATCATCGCCGCCGAAACCGGCGGCCGCGTGACCGACGTCCGCGTCGACGTCGGACAGCACGTGAACAAGGGCGACGCGCTGGTGCGCCTCGACGACGAACTCTACCGCCTCGAATCCGAACGCGCCAAAGTCGCCTATGACAAGGCGAAGATGGACCTCGACCGCGCCGAGACGCTGTATCAGGAAAAGAGCATTTCCGAAAGCGATATCGAAGGCGCGCGGCTGGGCGCGAAAGGCGCCGAAGTCGGCGTATGAAATGGCGCTGAAAACCTATCACGACGCGACGATCCGCGCGCCCTTTGCCGGCACGTCGCGCAGAAAATGACCGAAGTCGGGCAGATGGTCGAACGCGGCATGCCGGTGGTGCAACTCGTCGATGTCAGCACGCTGAAGCTCATCGTGCCGGTTTCGGAAACGCAAGTGAGACTGGTGGGCCCGGGCGCCCCGGCGACCGTATTCATCGACGCCGTGAATGACACGGTCACGGGCAAGGTTGTTTCCGTGGGCAGCCGCGCCACGGCTGGAGCGCGCACGTTCCCCGTGGAAATCCGTCTGCCGGGCAACGAACGGCTGCGTTCGGGCATGTTTGCCAGGGCCGTCATCGGCTCGCCCACCGAAGTGCAGGAAGTGTTGTTGCCGCGCACGGCCGTGCTGCCCGACGCCGGCGCCATGGTCGTCTTCCGCTCCCGCGGCGGCACCGCCGAAAAGGTGCCGGTGCGCTTGATTGGCAACCAGGGCGATCGCGTGGCCGTGGAAGGCATCGCGCGCGGCGACACGGTGGTGACGACGGGCAATCAAACCCTCTCCCACGGTATGGCCATCACCCTGACGCTGGACAACGGGAGCAAGCCGCAATGACGTTAACCGAATTATCCATCAAACGTCCGGCGGCGCTGGCGATGTTCTTCCTCGCCATCGTCGTGCTGGGCATGCTGTCCTACCAGCGCCTGCCGGTGGACCTGCTGCCGGCGATGAACTGGCCGTGGGTGACCATCGTCACCGCCTGGCCGGGCGCGGGTCCCAAGGAAGTGGAGACGATGGTGTCCAAGCCCATCGAGGACGCCGTGGTGTCCCTCAACAAGCTCAAGCACATCCGCTCCTATAATATCGAAAACGCCTCCATCGTCGTGCTCGAGTTCGACATGTCGGCCAACGCCGACATCGTCTTGCAGGAAACGCAGCGCGTGGTCAACGCCGCGCGGGCGCTGTTGCCCGAAGACACCAAGGAACCGCAGCTCATCAAGGCCGACATGGCCGCGTTGCCGATTCTGCGGATCTCGGTGGCCAGCCAGTTGCCCGCCCCGGAGTTGGCTACGCTCGTCGATCAGAAAATCCGTCCGCGCCTCGAACAGGTTGACGGCGTGGGGCAGGTGATGGTTTCGGGCGCCGAAGAGCGCGAGATCCAGGTCAACGTCGATCCCGAAAAGCTGCGCACCCACGGGCTGTCCCTGTCCGACATCAACAATCTGCTGGCGGCGGACAACCTCGACGTCCCGGCGGGCCGCGTCTACGGCCAGTCGCAGGACTTCACCGTGCGCGTCTCCGGCAAGTACGCCACGCTCTCCGAAGTCGAACTGACGCGCGTGCCGCTGCCCAGCGGCTCGGCGATCTTTCTGCGCGACGTGGCCGACAGTGACGGATACGATCAAAGCCGACCGCAGCCTCGCCCGCCTCGGCGGCAAGCGCGCCCTCGGCATCCAGGTCGTGAAACAGGCGCAGGCCAACAGCGTGCAGACTTCGGAACGCGTCCGCGCCGAACTCGCCAAACTGGAGAAGCAGTACGCCGGGCAGATCGAAATCGCGGTCCCCCAGGACATCACGATCTTCACCAAGAACGCCGTGACCGAAGTCAAGCGCAACGTGCTGGAAGCGCTCTTCACCGTCGCCCTCGTGCTGCTGCTGTTCTTGCATTCGATGCGCAACTCGCTGATCGTGCTCATCGCGATTCCGATTTCGCTGATCTCGACCTTCATCACCATGTCCGTCTTCGGCTTCTCGGTCAACCTCATGACGATGATGTCGCTGGGCATGGTGGTCGGTGTGCTGGTCGACGACTCGATTGTGGTGCTGGAGAATATCCACCGCTGGATGAAGAACGGGGCCGATCCCAAGACCGCCGCCATCCAGGGCCGGAACGAAATCGGCCTCGCGGCGGTCTCGATCTCCCTCGTCGACGTCGTGATCTTCCTGCCCGTGGCGCTGTTGACCGGCCTCGTGGGCAACATCTTCCGCGAATTCAGCCTCGTCTTCGTGACGGCGGTGCTGGTCTCGCTGCTGGTTTCGTTCACGATCACGCCGCTATCTGGCCAGCCGCCTTAACAACCGCGAGAATCTCGAAGGCGAGACGTGGATGCGCGGCTTCGCCAAGCGTTTCGAACGCTGGTTCGGCAAGCTCGAGGACTTCTACCGCCGCGTTTTGGACTGGGCGCTGGATCACCGCGGCCGCGTGGTGCTGATCGCCTCGGCGCTGATGATCGGCTCCGATCGCCCTCATCCCGCTGGGCTTCATCGGCGCGGACTTCTTCCCCTCCACCGATCGCGGCGAGTTCGCCGTTACCACCAAGATGCCGCTGGGCACGACCCTTGCCGAGAACAACGCGGCCATGACGCGGCTCGAAGAGTACATCTCGCAAAATCCCGACGTCGAGCAGGTGCTGAGCGTCATCGGGCAGTTGGAAAGCGAGCAGGGCGTCACCACCAATCCGCGTCTCGGAAGCATCCAGGTGAAGCTGAAAGCCAAGGACGAGCGTGCGCGGGCGACACGCCTGACGCAGAATGATATCGCCCGCTTCGCCGCCTCGATTCCCGGAATGCAGGTGACGGTCAGCGACATCGGCATCTTTGGAATGGCTAACGCCGCGCCCATCCAGTACGAAATCCGCGGCCAGGACCTCGACAGCGTACAGGTGGCCGCCGAGCATGTGGTGAAAACGATGAAAGCGATCAAGGGCGCGCGCGACGTGCAGACGAGCTATGAACTGGGCACGCCCGAAATGCAGGTGATTATTGACCGCGAGAAGGCGGCCAACAGCTTCCTCACGCCGGGCGAGATCGCGTTCGCGCTGCGCAACGCCATCAACGGCACCGTCGTTACCCGCTTCCGCACCGGCGAAGTCGAGGTCGACGTGCGCTCGCTGCTCGCGCCGCGCTACCGCAACGACCCCTCGGCCGTGACCGACATCGAGATCAAGAACCACCTCGGGCAGATGGTGAAACTCTCCGAGGTCGCGCGCATCGAACGCACCAGCGGCCCCTCGGCCATCACCCGCAAGGACCGCGAGCGCCTCGTCACCGTCTCGGCCAACGTCGTTGGCCGCGCGCTCTCGGAGGTGCAGGGCGATTTCGACAAGGAAATGGCCAAGTACACTCCGCCCCAGGGCGTGTCGTTCTTCGCCTTCGGCGACGTCGAAAACATGCGCACGATGATGTCGGACATGATGAAGGCGATTCTGCTGTCGATCCTCTTCGTCTACATGATCCTCGTGACGCTGTACGAAAGTTACATCCACCCCTTCGTCGTCATGTTCTCGGTGCCGGTGGCGATCATCGGCGCACTGCTGGGCCTCGCGCTGACGGGCTATTCGCTGTCGATGTTCTCGATGATCGGCATCCTGATTCTGATGGGGCTCGTCACCAAGAACGGCATTCTGCTCGTCGACTTCACCAACCAGCTCCGCGACCAGGGGATGGAACGCCGTCAGGCGCTGTTGACGGCCGGCCCGATGCGCCTGCGCCCGATTCTGATGACGACGATGACGATGGTCGTCGGCCTCATGCCGCTGGCCCTGGCTTTCGGCGAAGGCTCGGAGATGCGCGCCGGCATGGGTATCGTGATCATCGGCGGCCTGATTTCCAGCCTGTTGCTGACGCTCGTGCTGGTGCCGGTGATGTACACCTTCCTCGACCGCTTCAGCAAGAAGCATCGCAAGAAGGACGCGCACCTTCCCCAAGCCGTCAGCCCCGATGGCCGCGAGGTGTCCCGCCGCCGCGTAGCCGAACGTGACGTTCGATCCGATGCGCTGACGCCCTTGATTGCCGCCGCTACGCGGGCTGGGATGTTTCCGGCGGATACGCCTGGGGCGGCTCTGGGCAACGGGCTCGTCCCGTTGCTCGGGCATAGTGCGTGCGGGTCCGAAAGCACGCCGCCTAGTACAGAATCGACTGCATGAACAACCGCCGCGCGGGGTGTCCTCACCCCGCGCGGCTCTCTATGGTTATTGGAGGAAATCCAGAACCGAAAAATCGTCGGGACGCAAACCAAACTCCGCGCGTCCCGCGCAAACAATAATAAACAAGTATATACCGCCACGGACCCCCTGCTTCGCCGTCGCTCCGGGTGATTCTCACCGGCGGCGAGCTTGGATAAATCTGGCAAGATTTCCGTATATTCTATATTACGCTGAAGCTTGCCGGGTCTGACGTGTTCCCGGCGGCCATCCGCCCGTCATCCGCATTTCGTACCCACTGATCTCCCTGTTTCGAGGCCTGTCCCATGAGAGGTTTATCCGCACGGATTCTGGCACTGCTCACGCTGTTCGGTCTCTCGTCGTTACCCGCTGCGGCGATGCCGCCTCATCCCGATCTTGTCGTTCGCATTCGCGCGGGCGAAATCGTGGAACCGTTCGCTCTGGCGCAGCGCGCCGAACTCCTGAACCGCGGGATTGACGCTCCCGGCACGCCTGTGCCGAACTGGCAGGGAGCGGGATCGCTCGACGAGCCGCTCAACATTCTCGCCATCCTCATGGATTTCAGCGATCACGGAGCGCAGGTGGGGGCCGCGGAATTCGACACCCTGCTCTTCGGCAGCGCCGCCGGTTCGCTGCGGCATTATTACAGCGAAGTCTCTTACGGCACGCTGACTCTGGTCACGGTAAACACGCCGGGCGCACTGGGCTGGCGCCGCGCCCCGCATTCCTATGCCTATTACGTCGACGGTCAGAACGGCTTCGGCACATATCCGCAGAACGCTCAGGGTCTCGACCGAAGACGCGGTTACGCTGGCGAACGCCGCCGTGAACTACGCCGATTACGACAACGACGGCGACGGCATGGTGGACGCGCTCTTCATCATTCATTCCGGACGCGGCGCGGAAGCCTCGGGCAGCGATAACGACATCTGGTCTCACAAATGGCAACTGCCGACGCCGCTGCATTACGACGGCGTGGACATCGGCGTCTACTCGATGGAACCGGAGTTTATGACGACCGCCGGCGACGCCACCTGCGGCGTGTACGCGCATGAAATGGGACACTCGGTGTTCGGTCTGCCCGACCTTTACGATACCGGCTATGATTCTGAAGGTCTGGGCCGCTGGAGCCTGATGGCCGGCGGCTCGTGGAACGGCGGCGGCGCTTCGCCCGCGCATCCCGACGCGCAGTCGCGCGTGCAGATGGGCTTTGCCAACACCGTGAACGTAACGGCCAACCTCTTCGACATCTCGATCCCCCCGGTGGAAAACCAGCCTGTCATTTACCGGCTTTGGTCGCGCGGCCTTTCCGGCGACGAATACTTTCTCGTGGAGAACCGCCAGCGCACGGGTTACGACCACAACCTGCCCGGAGCCGGTCTGCTTATCTACCACGTGGACGTCAGCCGCTGGGGAAACACGCAGCAATGGTATCCGGGATTGTCCGGCGCGTCACATTATCGCGTGGCGCTGGAGCAGGCCGATGGCAACTGGTCGCTCGAACATAACGCCAACCAGGGCGATTCCGGCGATCCCTTTCCGGGTTCGTCGGGCCGTGTGCTGTTCAGCAGCCTGAGCGTGCCCGGCAGCCGCGCTTATAACGGCGCCGATACCGAAGTCTCCGTGCGGCGCATTGCCTTTGTCGACGGCAATGCCGTGACCACTCTGGTGGTGGACACGAGCAATCTGCTGTTCGTCACGCTGCCGATGGATTCCGTGACGTCCGACAGTGTGACCGTGGTCACCGTGGCCGCGGAAAACAGCGTGACGGCGCTGAACATCTTAGGCCTTGATTTCGCCGTGCTCTTCGACCCCGCGCTGGTAACGCTCGCATCACCCGCGTACAGCCTCGAAGGCAGCCTGATTCCCGGCGAGTGGAATGTCATCGTAAACGACGAGACGCCGGGACGGATTCAAGTCGTGGTCACGGGCACGACGGCGCTCAGCGGGGCGGGCAATTTTCTCGCGCTCCGTTTCCGCGCGCTGCCCACGGCGCACGACCGGGCACTCAGCCCACTTCGCTTCGAAAATTTTGTTGCCTATCCTCCCGGCACGGCCCTCATCGACACCACCAACGGCAGTCTGCGCGTGCTGGCGCCGGACCTGATGGCGTATCCGGCGGATCTGGTTTTCGATTCGCTGACTCCCGGCCAACCGGAACAGATGCCGTTTGTGCTGCGCAATTACGGCCAGACCTGGCTGCGCGTCGATTCGGTGGTCTCGTCAGACCGGCCTTTTCACCACGGATTTCGATTCGTCGCGCATGATCGAGTCGCGTCACTGGATTCCCGTGCGCGTGAACTTCACGGCGACCGATTCCGGATATTATACCGACACGCTGACGATCTACAGCAATCATCCGAACGGCGTGGTGCGCGTGGTGGCGCATACCGTGGACTTCAGCAACGCGGTGGATCCCGGCCCGGTCAGTACCCTGCCCGTCGAACTCTACCTTTCCCCCAATTATCCCAATCCGTTTAATGCCACGACGGTGTTCCGCTTCGGCCTGCCCGCCGCGACACGCGGATCGCTGCGGCTCTACGACATCCTCGGCCGCGAAGTGGCCACGCTCGCCGACGGCTTGCTGTCCGCCGGTGAGCACCGTGTTGCCTGGGATGGCGCCCACTGCGCCGCCGGCGTTTATCTCGCCGTGCTCTCCGGCGACGGCTTCCGCGTTGTTCAAAAAGCCATCCTCTTGAAGTAAGCGTGAAGCGCAAGGGGCGCGCATCATTCCGTGCCCGTTCAGCGTTTCAGTTTTTCAGCTTTTCCCCGTAACGGAGGTTACATGATCCGCAATTTCCGGCTGCCGCTCGTGCTGGGCGGCGTGCTGCTGGGTTGGGCGTCGCTCTGGGCCGCGCCTGTGTCGCTGCTGGATGTCATGCAGCAGGAACTCGACCGCTCGGTGACCAACCTCACCAAGGGCGGCAGCGCGCCGATGTACTTTTTACAATACAGCGTGACCGAAAAACGTACGCTGGCCATGGCCGCGTCCAACGGCGCGCTGGAATCCTCGAAAGAAATCCGGCAGCGCTACCTCGACGTAGATGTGCGCGTGGGCGGTATGGAACTCGACAATACGCACCAGATCCGCACCGGCAATCGCCGCGATAATTTCTCCCGCCGGCGGATCGTGGATTTCCCGCTCGACGACAACGCCGATGCAATCCGCGCCACGCTCTGGAATGAGACCGAATACCAGTTTCAAACCGCGCAAGAGCGATTGACCAAGGTCGTCACCAATCGCCAGGTGAAGGTCGAGGAACAGGATCTCTCGGCCGACTTTTCGGTGGCCGCGCCGCAGCGGTACGAAGAGCCCTTTGGGCCGACGGTCATCGACACCGCCCGCTGGCAGGCGACGCTGAAGCGCGTCGGCGCGGCGCTGGCGGAGTATCCGTTCGTGCAGGAATCGAGCGTACACCTGACGCTGCTGGATCAGAACCAGGCGCTGGTGAACAGCGAAGGCAGCCGCATCCGGCAGGCGCAACACTACCTGCGCCTCAGTCTCTCGATCTCCGGCACGGCCAGCGACGGCATGGTGTTGGATCGCAATTTTTCCTATGACACGCGGACTCCCGCCGGGCTGCCCGCCGAAGAGGCCGTGCTCGCCGACGCGAAGCGCATGGCGAGCGAACTGCAGGCGCTGATGAACGCGCCCATCGTGGAGCCGTATATCGGGCCGGCGATTCTGAAGAGCCGCGCCAGCGGCGTCTTCTTCCACGAAATCTTCGGCCATCGCATCGAGGGCCACCGCCAGAAAAGCGAAACCGAGGGCCAGACCTTCACCAAGAAGGTCAATGAGGCGATTCTGCCCGACTTCATCAGCGTGTATGACGACCCCACGCTCCCGTCACTGGCAGGCACCGACCTGCGCGGCTATTACAAATTTGACGACGAGGGCACCGCCGCCCAGCGCGTCACCGTCGTCGATCACGGCGTGCTGAAAAATTTCCTCACCTCGCGTTCGCCCATCGACAAGTTCCCCGCCAGCAACGGCCACGGCCGCCGCGAATTCGGCCAGGAAGTGGTCTCGCGCCAGGCGAATCTGATCGTCAAGTCGGACAAGACCGTGCCCGCCGACCAGTTGCGCGGGCTGCTCATCGAAGCCTGCAAGAAGCAGGGCAAGCCTTATGGGCTGATCTTCGACGACATCTCCGGCGGCTTTACGATGACCGGCCGCAGCGGACCGCAGGCCTTCAAGGTCGAACCGCTGCTCGTCCACCGCGTCTATGCCGACGGCCGTCCCGACGAAGTGATCCGCGGCGTCGACATCGTGGGCACGCCGCTCACCAGTTTCAGCAAGATTCTCACCGCCGCCGATGACGACGCCGTCTTCAACGGCAGTTGCGGCGCGGAATCCGGCTGGGTGCCCGTTTCGGCCATTTCGCCGTCGATTCTCGTTTCCGAAATCGAAGTTGAGAAACGCCAGAAGGAACAGGAAAAGCCCCCCATCCTCCCCCCGCCCAACAACGACCCCGTGAAATAGTCCTTATTCCCCCCCGTTGACGGGGGGGCAAGGGGGGGTGGGAGTCTTTCCGCAAAGGGAGCGCCTCGTTTCTTCAGCATCAACTTTCCTTCTGAATTTCTTCTGCACAGGAGCAGATCATGTATAATTTCCTTCGGCGGGTTTTGGTCCTCACGGCCATCCTCACGGCAAGCCTCGTCTTTGCCGCGGACGACGCCGTCTTCAAGGCGATGGCGGACGAACTGGCACGTTCGATGACGCGCCTCAAGATCGACCCCAGTCCCGCGCCCTATTTTCTGAGCTACCGGGTTGAGGATCACGACTTATTACAGATCCATGCCCGCTACGGCGCATTGACTGAATCCGACCGCGAACAGAACCGCTATCTTTATGCGGAAGTGCGCGTCGGCGATAAGACGTTTGACAATACCAATTTCCTCGGCTCGTGGCAGGACGTCTACAACATCCGCAAGAGCCTCGTCGAGGAAAATGATTATAACGCGCTGCGCCACCAGATTTGGCTGGTGACGGACGAAGCCTACAAGGACGCGCTCGAGAATCTCGCGCGCAAACGGGCTTATCTGCAAACGCATCCCGTGCGCGAGGAGATTGCCGACTTTTCGGCGGCGCCGGCCCTCGAGCACATGGAGGCGCCCGCCACGCTGAGTGTTGACGCAAAGGCGTGGGAGACCACCGTGCGCGCCGCCGCCGCGGCGCTGGCGGATTTTCCCGCACTCGCAGACTGGAAAGTGGAGTACGAGGCACGCGCCGCCAACAAGCGCTATCTCAATTCCGAGCAGAGCCGGCATCTGAAAAGCTATGTCCGCCAGCTCCTTGAGATTTCCGCCACTACGCAGGCCGCCGACGGCCAGCGGTTGTCGGGCTTTCTGCGCTTCGTAACCAGCGACGTCAATGCCCCGCCCTCCGGCGCGGAACTGATGGAAGCGGTCAAGAAATTAGGCGCGGACCTGACGGCCGCCGCCGCCGCTCCCGTGCTCGATGACTACGCCGGTCCGGTGCTCTTCAGCGACTATGCCGCCGCCCAGCTTATCTCGCAGCTCTTCGTAAACGAACTCAGCCCTGTGCGCGAGTTTGTTGCCGCTGAAGACTGGATGAATCAGATGCTGCCCGCGGGCAAACTGGCCGAGCGCCTCAACCGCCGCGTCATGCCTGAATTCGTCACCATCACCGACCGCCCCGACCTTAAGGAGTGGAAGGGCCGGCGCCTGCTGGGTTACCAGGCGGTGGACGACGAAGGCGTGGCGTCCAAGGCGATCACGCTCGTCGACAAGGGCCGCCTCATGGCCCTCCCCATGGGCCGCCAGCCAACCAAGCGCGTTGCCGAATCCAACGGCCACGCGCGGACGCTCATCAATCAGTGGACACAGCCGGCGCCCACCAATCTCTTCGTCAAAGCCGATGTGTCGCTGCCGAAAAAGCAGCTCGTGGAGAAACTGCGCAAGCTGGCTTCCGAATTCGGCAACGAGTACGGCCTGCTCATCACGCAGCTTAACGAGCGGACCGTCGCCGACGGCTATTCGTGGGCCGAGCAGACTCAGGACAAGCCGGAGCCGCTCACAGCGCCGGTCATCGCCTTCAAGGTCTTCGCCAAGGACGGACGACTCGAGCCCGTGCGCGGCCTGGAATTCGACGAAGCGACCATCCGCAGCCTGCGGGACATCGGCGCAATGGGCAAGGACGAAACACTCTACAGCATCCTGCAACCTTCCCTCATCTCGCAGTCCATGTACCCGCTCGCCATCGAAACACCCTCGATTCTCATCGAAGAAATGGAATTGAAGAGCAACCCCGCCCAGGAACCGAAACCCATCAGCCCGCGTCCGCAAGCGAGCCGCTGAAACCGTTTCCGAAGGGAGCAAGTTAATACCGGAGACGTGGATGCTCGAGCGCGCCGCCGAATTTCTGTCGAATGCCAAACACGCCGTGGCCTTTACCGGCGCGGGCATTTCCGTCGAGAGCGGGATTCCGCCCTTTCGCGGCGAGAATGGCCTGTGGGACCGCTACGATCCGCAATTTCTGGAGATCGACTACTTCCGCGACAACCCGGCGGCCTCGTGGCGCGTGATCAAGGAGATCTTTTACGATTTCTTGGGCACGGCCTCGCCCAATGCGGCGCACCATGCGCTGGCGTGGCTGGAGCGGACCGGCAAGCTCGCGGCGGTGATTACGCAGAACATTGACAACCTGCATCGCGAGGCCGGCAGCCGCAAGGTCTTTGAGCTGCACGGCAATATCGGCGAGCTTGTCTGCCTGCGCTGTGCCGAACGCTTTCCGCGTGAAGGCATGAACCTCGAGCAGCTGCCGCCGCTCTGCGGCTCCTGCGGCGGTCTGCTGAAACCCGCGCTGACGTTTTTCGGCGAGGCGCTGCCGCCCGTCGCCTACGACGCGGCGGTGCGCGAGGCCGAAGCCGCCGACGTGCTGCTCATCGTCGGGACGACGGGTGAAGTCATGCCCGCGGCCATGATTCCCTACATCGCCAAAACCCACGGCGCGAAATTGATCGAGATCAACACCAGTCCCTCGCGCCTGACCGAACTGCTGACGGATGTGTTTCTCCAGGGCAAGGCGGCAGAGGTGATGACTCGCCTCCGCGCCATCCTCGAAGCCTGATTTTCACCGCGCACTTCTCTATATATCATGGGCATTCACAAACTCGAGCGGATTTTTAATCCCCAACGCATCGCGCTCGTCGGCGTCACGATCAATCCCAACAGCGTCGGCGGCATGGTGCTGCGCAATCTGATCGGCGGCGGCTTCCGCGGCGTGGTCTATCCCGTCAACCCCTCCAGCGAGGCGGTGCTCGGGATTCCCTGTTTCCCCAACCTTCAGAAGCCTGCCCCGTCAGGCCGACCTCGCCGTCATCTGCACGCCCGCCGAACAGGTGCCGCGCGTCGTCCGCGAGTGCGGCGACGCCGGTATTCTCGGCCTGATCATTCTCTCGGCGGGCTTTAAGGAGACCGGCGAGGCGGGCCGAGCCCTCGAGGCCGAAATCCGCGCCGAGCAGGCCCGCTTCCCCGGCATGCGGATTCTGGGGCCAAACTGCCTCGGCGTCATCATTCCCGGTTCCAATCTTAACATCAGTTTCGCGGCGGGTATGCCCAAAGCGGGGCACATCGCCTTCATTTCGCAGTCCGGCGCGCTCTGCACCTCCGTGCTCGATTGGGCCATTGAGGGCAAGATCGGTTTCTCGTATTTCGTCTCGGTGGGTAACGCGCTCGACGTGGACTTCGGCGACCTGATCGACTATTTCGGCGAGGATGACGCGACCAAGTCGATCATCCTCTATATCGAATCCATCGGCCAGGCCCGCAAATTCATGACGGCGGCGCGGGCCTTCGCGCGCACCAAACCGATTCTCGCCTACAAAGCCGGACGCTTTGCCGAATCGGCTCAGGCGGCGGCTTCGCACACCGGCGCGCTGGCCTCCGAGGACGCTGTCTACGACGCCGCCTTCCAGCGCTCGGGCCTCGCCCGCGTCTTCGACATCGGCGAAATCTTCGACTGCGCGGCGCTCCTCGGGCGTAACAAGCTTCCGCGCGGCGCGCGCCTCGGCATTATCACCAACGCCGGCGGTCCCGGTGTGATGGCCACCGACGCGCTGATCGCCGAAAACGGCGAGTTGGCGAAACTTTCGGAGAAAACCGTTTCCGAGCTGAACGGCAACCTCCCCGAATTCTGGTCGCACAGCAATCCCGTCGACGTGTTGGGCGACGCCACGTCCAAGCGCATCGAAAAGGCCGCGCAGATTGTGCTCGCGGATTCCGGCGTCGACGCCGTGCTGATTATCCTCACGCCGCAGGCGATGACCAATCCCACAGCCACCGCGCGGGCTATCAGCAAGCTTGCCGAGACGACGCCTAAACCCGTGTTGGCCGCGTGGCTGGGAGGACAGGCGATGCGCGAAGGCATTTCGATCTTTACCGACGCCGGCGTTCCCGTCTACCGCACGCCGGAGCAGGCAATCCGCGCTTTCATGACGCTCGTGGCCTACGCCCGCAACCTCGAAACGCTTTACGAAACGCCGCAGGATATCCCGATCGAATTTACCCTCGACCGCACGGAGATCCGGCGGCGCTTTTTATCGGCCCATCACGCGCCGGGCGCGACACTCACGGAAGAGGCGTCCAAGGAGCTGATCGCCGCATACGGCATCGCCACCGCGCAGCCCCGCGCGGCCGCGTCCGCCGACGACGCCGTACGCCTCGCCGCCGCGACCGGCTATCCCGTGGTGCTGAAAATTCACTCGCCCGACATCACCCACAAAACCGACGTCGGCGGCGTGGCGCTGAATCTCGAAGACGAAGCCATGGTGCGCGGCGCCTTTGACCGCATCGTCGGCGCCGCGCGCGCCCGGCGCCCCGACGCGCACATCGCGGGCGTCACGGTGCAGCCCATGATTCAGGTCAGGGACGGCGTCGAGCTGATTCTCGGCGTCAAAAAGGATCCCGTTTTCGGCACGGTGATGCTGGCCGGCGCGGGTGGCGTAACGGCGGAACTCTTCGGCGACCGCGCGCTCGGCTTCCCGCCGTTGAACGAGCGCCTCGCGCTGCGCATGCTGGAATCCTGCGCATCTGGCCGCTCCTGAACGGCTATCGTGGCCGGCCGCCGCTGGCGCTGGCGAAATTGATCGAGGTCATGACGCGGCTTTCCTATCTTGCGGCGGACTTCCCCGAAATTCAGGAGCTGGACGTCAATCCGCTGCTCGTCACGCCGCGAGACGTGGTGGCGCTCGATGCGCGCATTGTCCATGAGAGCCATGTCAGCCCCGAGCCCGCCGTGCCTTATGCGCATCTCGCGCTGCGGCCTTATCCCGAGGAATACGTGCGGCCTGTGGAGCTGAAGGACGGCACCCACGTCCTCTTCCGGCCCATCAAGCCCGAAGATGAACCGCTGTGGCTGGAGCTGCTGGGAAGCTGTTCGCAGGAGTCGATCTACAGCCGCTTCCGCTACCTCTTCCATTGGGATTCGCACGAAGTCGCCACGCGCTACTGCTACATCGACTACGACCGCGAAATCGCCATCGTCGCCGAACTGAACGAGGGCGGCAAGCGCCGCCTGATCGGCATCGGGCGGCTGATCGCCGATCCAGATCACGAAACCGTGGAATACGCGGTGCTGATTCAGGACGCGTGGCAGCAGAAGGAACTGGGCAGCCTGCTCACGGATTACTGCTACGAGATCGCCCGTCACTGGAAACTGAAACGCTTCGTCGCCCAGACGACCACCGACAATCGCTCGATGATCTCCGTTTTTCAAAAGCGCGGCTTTACGATTCAAACGGGCGACGATTCCACCGTGGAAGTCGCCAAAGAAATCGTCTGGCCGAGTGAACTTTCATCCCTCTTCAGGTAACCCGCGCCATGCACGCCACCGACTTCGAACCGGAACACGCCCGCCGCGCGGGAAGCCGTCAACCGCATCGGCGAATTGCCGCGGCCGGCCGCGCAGTTCCCGCGCCGCTTTGTGCCCGCCACACTCGATCTGGCCTCGTGGCCGTCACTCGAGCCCCTTTACCAGCAGCTTCTGAATCGTCCGCTCGCCACGGGTCCGGACATCGACCAGTGGCTGTTTGACTGGAGCGAACTGGCCGCGGTGGTCGGCGAGGAGAGCGCGCGCCGCTACATCGCCATGACCTGCGCCACCGAAGACAAGGAGCTCGAGCGCGCCTACATGCAGATTGTCGAAGAGGTCGATCCGCAGGTCAAAACGATCAGCGACAAGCTGGCGCAAAAGCTGCTCGCGGCGGTCGACGCCATCGGCCATCACCCCGCACACTATGCCGTGTTGCTGCGTTCGCTGCGCAACGCGGTGGAACTCTTCCGCGCGGAAAACGTGCCGCTCGAGACCGAGCTGGAAAAGCTCGCCCAGCAATACCAAAAGATCGTCGGCGCGATGATGGTTTCCTTCCGCGGCGAAGAACGCACGCTGCAGCAGATGGATCTGTTCCTCGAAGAAAAGGACCGCGCCGTGCGCCAGCAGGCGTGGGAACTCTCCGCCCGGCGCCGCCTGCAGGATGCGGAAGCGCTCGAAGATCTGTACGACAAAATGCTCGCGCTGCGCGCCAGCGTCGCGCGAAATGCGGGCTTCGCGAATTTCCGCGACTATCTGTTTCGCCACAACGAGCGCTTCGATTACACCCCCGAGGACTGCTTCCGCTTCCACGAGTCGGTGGAAACGCTGGTCGTGCCGGTGCTGCGCGAATTGCTTGAGCAGCGGCGGCAGGCGCTGGGCGTCGACCGCCTGCGCCCGTGGGATGTTGCCTGCGACCGCTACGGCCGCGCGCCCTTGCGTCCGTTCGATTCCACCGTCCGCCTCGCCGCCGGCTGCCACGAGATCTTCCAGTGCGTCGACAGCGAACTTGCCGCCGAATTTCAGGAGATGATTGACCGCGGCCTGTTGGATCTTGCCAGCCGCAAGGGTAAAGCGCCCGGCGGCTACCAGTACGACCTGACGGAAGTCCGTTTGCCGTTCATCTTCATGAATGCCGTCGGCACGGGCGACGACATCTACACGCTGCTGCACGAAGGCGGGCACGCCTTCCACCTCTTCGCCGCGCGCCACCAGCCGCTGATTCACTATCGGCAGGCGCCCATCGAGTTCTGCGAAGTCGCCTCCATGGGCATGGAACAGCTCGCCTCGGATCATCTCGGCGTCTTCTATTCCCCGCCGGACGCGGCCCGCGCGCGGCTCGAAAATTTCATCGACATCATTACCTTTCTGCCCTATTGCGCGACCATCGACGCCTTCCAGCACTGGGTCTACACGCACGAAGGCCACACGCGGGAAGAGCGCGCCGCGGCCTGGCTCGATCTCGTGAAGCGCTTCAGCCCCGTCATCGATTACAGCGGCTATGAGGACATGCAGCGCTACCGCTGGCAGGCCAAGCTGCACGTGTATCTTTACCCCTTCTATTACATCGAATACGGCATCGCCCAGCTCGGCGCGTTGCAACTCTGGGCCAATTCGCGCGCGGACTACACGGGCACGATCAAGGCTTACAAGCAGGCGCTGGCATTGGGCGGCTCACAACCGTTACCCACGCTGTTTGAAACGGCAGGCATCCGTTTCGACTTTTCGGCGCAGATGATTCGCCCCACCATCGCCGCAGTGCAGGCAGAGGCATGGCGCCTTGCCACCGTCGAGTCCGGCGCATAATTTTGCAATGCACAATTTATCATAAGCGGGCGGCCTCTGTGGCCGCCCGCTTTTGTTTGGGGATTCTTCGCCCGCCACTTTTAGTTGATCTTTTTTCACCGAAGCGGATGAACAGATCTTAGTAATCTACTCCGGGCATTAATCAGACCGCAAGTGGTGTTTCGCTTGGCATAGGATTCGCGATGACGAAATCAGGGCAGACGATGCGAGAGTGAGATCTACTCAGCGGTCAACCGAGCCATCCATAGAGTCAGTTTTATATCAATAAGAACTATTGATTTACAATTCACGGCAGCTTTTAGCAGTAACGAATCGCCGCCTTTCACATGGTCTCGGCAGTAGTGATAGAGCGCCCGCTGCTGCGGACTTCGGCGATTATTTGCGCGGCTCAACGGAGTAGCAGCGCGTGCAGATTCGGCTTGCATTCCACGATGAAAGTGTGTTTCTTGTAATTGTACCGACCCTGATATAACCCAGAGGAGTGACAGTAATATGTCGATGCGATTCTGGATCTCAATCCTCGCCCTTGTGTCTTTGGTCTGTCTGGCCGCAGTGCCCGCGACTATTACTCTCACCGACATTTTGCAGATGAAAGCAAAAGTCGCGGCTCACGAGACTCTACGCGCGGCAGATCTTCGACCTGATCGAGCGCATCAATGCCACGACGACCAGTAAAATCCGCGTCCCCAAGAGTTCCGACGCAGCGTCGCCGCGGCCAACCGCGTCCCCACGCCACGGCACTGGCGCGCTGGATGAACTTTATGGGGCCGAAGTGCCTTACCAATGGGTAGATATATCGACCCTTGGCGCAAGCACGGGATTGATGGGCGATGACGTTACAACCACCCCCATCCCGCTCGGGTTCAGCTTTCCTTATTTCGGCTCCACCTACAGCTCGGTCGCAGTCTGTACTAATGGTTTCCTCGAATTCAACGGCGAGTCAACAGCATTTTCGAATGTGCCGATCCCCGATGTGGAGGAACCGAACAATGTCATCTATGGCTTTTGGGACGACCTTTACGTTGCCGACAACAACCGCGTGCGCTACTACGCGGATTCCACCAACCAGCGCTTCATCGTCTCCTATAACGTGCGCAAGTTGAGCGACCCGGATTCGGAGCTCTACAACTTCAACTTCCAAATTATCCTCTACGCCACGGGCCTCGCGCGCGTAAATTACCAGACGGTGCCGCCGGACATCAACAGTTGCACCGTCGGCTTTGAGGATTCCACCGGCACCGTCGGGTATGCCGTCTGCGCGGAAGGCGTGGGCTTCACGCCACGGGCCGGCCTGTCGCTCGTGTTAGGCGACCTTTCCGGAGTGCCGCTGCCGGTCAGTAATCTCGCCGGAATCGCCGACAGCGCCAACGTGGTCCTGTCGTGGATGGATCCGGTACTGGACATCAACGGTGACCCGCTGACGATTTCTGAAGTTCAGGTCTGGTTCGGCGAAACGGGTACGGGCCAGTTGCTGGGCACGGTCAGCACGGGCGTACAGACGTTCACGCACAGCGGCGCGCCCCAGGGTTACAACCTGTATTCGGTGCGCGCCAAAGCCGGAAATTACTTCGGCGCCGGCAACGTCATCTATGTGCTGAAGGGAACACCGGCTTATAGCACGGACTTTGAGAGCACGGGAGGCGGTTTCGCCGCCGATCCAGTAAACGGTTTTGAATGGGGCGTGCCCACGGATTCGGCCGGTCCCACCGCCCACAGCGGCACAAAGGTCTGGGGAACGGTACTCGCGGGCAACTATGCCGAAATGGCCTGCTACCACTTGACGCTGGATGCCGGATTGCTGGTCACTACGGCCAACGCCAGTCTGGAATTTTTCTTCTGGCAGAACGCGCAGACTTGCTGTGACGGCTGGAATCTTAAAGCGAGCGTCGATAACGGCCTGAGTTGGACAGTTCTGACGCCGGCGAGCGGCTATTCGGGCGGTACGCTGTGGATGCCCTGCATGGAGAATCAGCCCGCCCTGCGCACACTGACCGATGGCTGGCGCTATATCCGCTTTCCGATTGGTTCGTACCTTAGCCAGTCGCCGATTTTCCGCATCGACTTTGCGGACGACGGTTGGGAAACAGGCCCCGGCGTCTTCATCGACGATCTGATGATCTGGGGCGTGCAGGCTCCACTGTTCAGCCGCGTCAGCGGCACGGTTACGCTGGACGGCCACAATGGAACAGTCACACAAGCCCTCGTCCATGTGAATGGCTTGCATGCGGCCACGGTGAGCCCCGACGTGGCCGGCGAATTCGCGTTTGACACGGTGCAGGTCGGCCAGCGTCAGGTGACTGTGACGCTTCCCGGCTACCATCCGTACGCGGCGGCCGTGCCGGTGCCCGTTACCGGGTTGGAGAACATCGTGCTGACGGTGCGGCGACTCGATCCGCCGCCGCCGCAGGCCCTCGCCGCCGTCGTCGACAGCAGCAGCGGCGCCGTCACCTTGACCTGGAACGACATCGCCGACTCCACCGTGGACCGCTATCGCCTTTTCCGCAAGCTGCGCACGGACCTGGTGTGGACGCTCGTAGATTCCCTGCGGTATTCTCCCGCCACCGATACCCTGACCGTGCCCGGCGTCTACCTCTATCGCATTACCGCCGTGGATACGAACCTCACGCCGCCGGCTGTGGAATCGGGACCTTCAGATCTGGCCGCAGTGACTTTCGGCCTGCTGCGACCCTCCACGCTCAGCGGCAGTGGAAATTTCGACGACGAGATTCACCTCGGCTGGCTGGCCCCGGGCGTCCTGCCCGCCATGGAGATTGCCTACGACAACGGAGTCCAGGACGGATGGACCCGCCCCAATTGGTGGTCGGCCGGCCCGGCCGATTTCCACGGCGTTCGCTTCACGCCCCCGGCGACGACGGACGCCGAATACCCGCTGCCCGTCACAGCCTGTTATCTTCTATTTCGACACGTCGGTCGCACTGCCCTATCTCGCGATTTGCCCCGACAGTGCCGGAATGCCGATGCTCAGCAACCCGCTGCATGTGTGGACCGATCGGGCGGCGACCGGCAGTCCCGGCTGGCTGGTGATTGACACACAGGGTGATGTGGTGTTGTCCACTACCGACGATTTCTGGGTGGTGTGGCAATACCCCGTTGGCCAGTCACATCCGGCCATCGGCGTAAACTGGAGCGGCGAGCCCAGCCACTCCTACTGGTCGGTCGTACCCAGCGAGTGGAACCAGGATTGGGGTAATTACCTCTGTCACGTGTGGGTCGGCGGCGAACCGCCGGTGCTGGATCGCGGCCTGGTGCCCTCGACGCACGGCCCGTCGCGCTCCAATGTGATGCGCACGCCCGAACGCGAGAAGTCGCAAGCCCTGGCGCAGCGCGCCGCGCGCACAAGTTCCGCCGCCGTCGGGCCGCGCCGGCAGGCGCTGCCGTCAACGGCCACCAAAGCGCTGCGGGCGCAAGCCGGCTGGGCCACCACTGCGCGGCATGGTAACGGAGCGCTCGACGAGGTGACGCATTACCGCATTCACCGCAACGGCGCGCAGTTCGCACAGATCAGCGGCGCCGAGACCACCTTCACGGACTCATCCGTGGTGGAGAACCAGAAGTTATACCTACGATGTGCGAGCGTATTACGACAACACCACGGAATCGGCGGCCACGCCGACGATCACCGTCGTGAGCAATATGGCGCCGGGCCAGCCGTTAGACCCGCAGGCCATACCCGTCGGCGCGACGCAAATGCGAATCGTCTGGACCGATCCCGTAGTCAACGGCGACGGCTCGCCGCTTACCGACCTGACCGCGCTGCGCGTCTATCGTGACGACGTGCTGCTCACGACGCTCAATCCGGGTATCGAAGAGTATCTTCGACACTCCGCCGGAGAACACCGTCTTCTACACGTGGCGGATCGAAGCCGTGGATGAAGTGCCCAATGCCGGCGAAAGCGCCGTCATCACGGCGGCCATCATCAGCCCCTTCGCCGCGGTCGATTACGAATGGATCGACATTTCCCAGACCGGAACGAACACGGGGATCATCGAAGACGACAACAGCGCCTCGTTCGCGCTGGGTTTTGATTTTGAATTCTTCGGCCAGACGTACTCGCAGGCGCGGATTTCCTCGAACGGCTGGATTTCATTTACCGCCAGCCAGGATGTCTCGGGTTATTTTAACGAGATGATCCCGTCCACCGAGGAACCCAACGCCGCGATCTTTGTCTTCTGGGACGATTTGTGGATCGATCCTTCCACCGAATCCGTGAAATATCTCGCCGACGCGCTGCATCACCGCTTCATCGTCTCCTGGCACGCCGAACGTCTGGAAGGCGGTACGGCGTTCAATTTCCAGGTGATTCTCGATAACCAGGGCGGCGTGACGATGCAATACCAGTCGCTGCCCGAAGAACTCGGCTCCTACACGGTCGGCGTCGAGGACGCCGCGGGCTCAGACGGCATTGAACTCTGGTTCGACGGCAGCGGCATCATGGCCGCCGCGCCGGAAACCGCCGTCAAGTTCTGGGGCGGCCCCATCGGCACGGTCTGCGGCACGGTGCGCGCCAATTTGACGAACGTACCGCTGGCTAACTGCCGCGTCTGGTCCACCAGCGTCGCCACCAGCGACACCGCCGTTTCCAGTGTGAACGGAACCTACTGCCTCGACATTATCCCCGGCACTCACACCCTCGCCTTCGAGCGAACGGGCAATTGCCTGCAGCATGTGGAAGCCGTGGTGGTCGTGGACGATTCGACGACGACAGCCAACGCCGTTTCTGAGCACGCCGTCGATGCAAATGAGTCTGACGTCCATCTCCATGGAAACCGCGCCCGGCTTTGACGCCCAGACGCGCTTCTACATTCATAACCGGACGGGCCATTGTCCGCTGGAAGTCACGGCGGTGGACAGCGTCGATTGGCTGAGTGCGACGCCTGCGACCGCGACTGTTCCGGTGGGTGATTCGCTCGAGGTCACCGTCACGGCGCTCGTGGCGGACCAGCCGCTCGGCGCGGATCTGGTCGGCAGGTTGTACTTCCAGAGCAACGTGGGACCGTTACCGGCAACGGTGCAGGTGGAGGTCATCATCGGGGTTTCGAATGTCAATGAACCGGGATCGATCCCCACGGCTTTCGCGCTGCAGTCAAATTATCCGAATCCGTTCAATGCCACAACGGCGATTCGCTTCGACGTGCCGTCGGCCAGCCGCGTGGACATCACAGTCTTCAACGTGATGGGCCAGGAAGTGGCACGGCCGGTCAGCGACGTGTATGCCGCGGGCCGCTATCGTGTGGCCTTCAATGCGGGCAGCTTGCCTTCGGGCATGTACCTCGTGCGGATGAATGCGGGCTCGTTCAGCGCCATCAATAAAATGATGCTGCTGAAATGAACGTGACGTTCAATCCGTGACGTGACCCGTTGATTGCCGCGCGCGAAGACGCGCAGGCTGGATCGGTCTGACGCCGTGGTGGCCTTCAAGGCCGCCATGTGTCGTGGGATCATCGCGGGCTTAAAGCCCGCGACGGCGAACACATCATACCCATCAACCGCCGCGCGGGGTGTTTTCACCCCGCGCGGTTTTTTTGGGTGAGTGGGCCGAAAATCGGGGAGATAACATATTTTTTGACGGAACGGATTGACCTTAGTGTTGTTGGGATAATAAATTAGCGTCTTATAGGCCGGCGATTTGCGATACAAAGACATGCTTGAAAATGGGATTTGAATAAGTAAAACCAACTCAATTTGCGGATTGCCACGCCGCCGCTCCCCAACTCTACTTCCGGCGGCCTCTGGCCGCTCTTTCTGCAGGACGGACAATATACAAATGTACAATACATGTTGTCAAGCATAAAATGCAGATTGTTTGCTATTTGTTGCTATTATTAAATATATGTTGTTAGTATGTTCAGACGATGTGCAAGTGGGAGCACGAGATAGGAGTTTGTGCCGCCGGGTGCGTTCACATGGGAACAAGGGATGAGAGGCGGAAACCGAAAAACAAGCGTCAGCCGCTTGTTTTTGTGGGGAAGATTGACGAAGTTAAGTACTTATAAAGCCCAGTCCGACGTGGTCGAGATCTCGCTTCGCGGACAAGCTGGGCGCTACCCCGCTACAGGCAATTCGCCCCGGCAATAAGCAACAGAGAAACTGAGATCCTTCACCCGAAGACGGGTTCAGGATGACAGGGGAAAAGGCGACCATGAACACGCTTTATTACGGCGACAATCTCGACATTCTGCGGCGGTATGTGAAGGATGAGTCGGTGGACCTCGTGTATCTTGATCCGCCGTTCAAGAGCAATCAGGATTACAACGTGCTGTTTGCCGAGCAGGACGGGACGCGGGCGGCGGCGCAGATCATGGCGTTTGAGGACACGTGGCTAATCGTCAAATAATACTTTACACTCTGGACAGAGGTGCAATATGGCTGACGGCGCGTCAATGACACTTGCGGGTGATTTCTCTAAGCCAGCGACGGTACTGATCGAGAAGATCAGCGATGCAATCGGTGCGTTCTGGGAACCAAAGCAGATCCGGCGTGTCGCCAAAGCAGACGCGGACGCAGCGATAATTAAAGCAACGGCACAACTTGAAATTGAGGACATTCAGCGTCGAACTACTTCGTACGTTTTGTGGGGGAGGAAGTGCGTAAACAACAGAATATTGAGACTATTGCCAGTAATGCTTTGCCTTTGCTCAAGGAAGACGCTGACCCAGGCCGAGTTGAGGATGATTGGATAGTAAATTTCTTTGACAAGTGCCGTCTGATATCCGATGAACAAATGCAAAAACTTTGGTGTAAATTGCTTGCCGGGGAAGCAAATTCACCAGGCACTTGCTCAAAGCGAACTATAAACCTGCTTAGTATTCTCGATAAAAGTGATGCCGAAATGTTTACAAAGCTTTGTGGATTCAATTGGGATATTGAAACAGAATTGATCCCATTGATTTTTAACTATAAGGATGATTACTATAAGAGGCGGGAAATATTCTTCGATACTTTTCGGCATCTAGACAACCTTGGCTTAATCGATTTTGAAAATGTGGGATTTGTCAGAATTGAGCTGCCAAAGCAATATCAGATTCATTATTTCAAGACACCATATATTCTGGAATTTCGTCAAGAAGATCATAATGAATTGGGTACCGGAAACGTGCTATATACTACGGAAGGAATGCAACTGGCCCGTATTGTCGATGCCTATCCTATAGGAGATTATCCTGATTACATTATCGCAATACTTGAAAAAAAAGGAATCATTGTCAAAAAGTAGATTTCGGATATGTTGGTTCGAGGTCATTGAGTAACGTCAGTTTTGGTTGTTAAGACCAGATTTTTGTGCAGATTTTATTTTCGGTAAAGGGCGGGCACGTGAACGCGGCGCAGGTGCGGGATCTGCGGGGGTGATCGAACGGGAGAAGGCGGCATTTGGCGTGTTCATTACGCTGGAATCGGCCACGCGGGAGATGCGCAAGGAGGCTTCGAGCGCGGGCTTTTATGAATCGGAATTGCAGGGCACGAAGCATCCGCGCTTGCAGATCTTTACGATTGAAGAATTGCTGGAGGACAAACCGCTGGATCTGCCCGCGCTGGCCGCGATGCCGTACATGGACGCCACGTTTAAGAAAGCGCCCAAAGCGAAGGCCAAGGGCGCGAAGAATGAGGCGCTGGATTTGTGAAGGGGGGGGTAAAAGGTCCTTCACTTCCCCTTCTCTACGTTCAGGGGAAGGTTCGGGATGACCGAAGACGGTCAATTTCGGGCAGGTCAGCGACCTGCCTCGGCGGATGTTGGTGCGGTAGGGGCCGATTGCATCGGCCCGCGGGCGGGTCTTAGACCCGCCCCTACAGCGGAACGGATGCGGGTGGCATTTGAGGGGCGGGAGTTCGCGTCGGGGGGATGAGGGTGACGCGGAAGGTGTTGTTGGTGCGGTAGGGGCCGATTGCATCGGCCCGCGGGCGGTCACAGACCGCCCCTACAGCGGATTGGACAGAGGACATGGCAAGCCATGTCCCTACAAGAAGAATCCGATCAAGATAGGCATTGAACCGTTAGACGGAGATTGAGCGTATGCAAATGCTCGAACAGTGGCTGGGACAGATCAGCGATTTCATTTGGGGGCCGCCGCTGCTGATTCTGCTGATGGGAACGCATCTCTACCTGACCTTCCGGCTGCGCTTCATCCAGCGCTACATCGGCAAGGCGATCCGGCTCTCGCTGCAACGGACGCGCGAGGGCGAAGGCGACGTCAGCCACTTCGGCGCGCTCACCACGGCGCTGGCGGCCACCATCGGCACGGGCAATATCGTCGGCGTGGCGACGGCCGTGGCGGCGGGCGGGCCGGGCGCGGTGCTGTGGATGTGGCTGACCGGCGTGTTCGGCATCGCCACCAAGTACGGCGAGGCGCTGCTCTCGGTGAAATACCGCATTGTGACGCCCACGGGGCAGATGGCGGGCGGACCGATGTACGTCATCGAACGCGCGATGAAACAGAAGTGGCTGGCCATCATCTTCGCGGTGCTGACCGCCATCTCCGCCTTCGGCATCGGCAACATGGTGCAGGCCAATTCGATCTCGGCGATGATGCAGGAGACGTTTCACGTCTCGCCGTGGCTGACGGGCATCGTCCTGACGGCGATTACGGCGCTGGTGATTCTCGGCGGCATCAAGAGCATCGCCCGCGTCTGCGAGGGCCTCGTGCCGTTCATGGCGATCTTTTACATCATCGGCTGCGTGACGCTGCTGGTCTGGAAGTGGGACACGCTGGGCGAAACGCTGCGGCTGATCTTTTCCACGGCCTTTACGGGGCAGGCGGCGGTGGGCGGCTTTTTGGGCGCGGGCGTGCGTGACGCGCTGCGCTACGGCATTGCGCGCGGGCTGTTCTCGAACGAATCGGGCCTCGGCAGCGCGCCCATCGTGGCCGCCGCCGCACAGACGACCAATCCCGTGCGGCAGGCGCTGGTCTCGTCGACCGGCACCTTCTGGGATACCGTCGTGGTCTGCGCGATGACCGGGCTCGTGCTCGTCAATTCCGGTCTCTGGACGCAGGGACTGAACGGCGCCGCGCTGACGAAGAGCGCCTTCGGCGAATTCCACGTGCTCGGCCCGCTCGTGCTGGCCGTGGCGCTGCTTGACGTTTGTCTTTTCGACGATTCTCGGCTGGTCGTACTATGGCGAAAAGGCGGCGGAGTATCTATTCGGTTCACGGGCAATTCGTCCTTACCGTCTGTTATGGGTAGCGGCGGTGCTGGTGGGCTCGGTCGCCTCGCTGAAAGTGGTCTGGACCTTTGCCGATATCACCAACGGGCTGATGGCGATTCCGAACTTGATTTCACTGCTGGTCCTGACGGGAGTGATCGTGGCGGAAACCCGCGTGCATCTTTGGGATGCGCCGAAAACTGAATCTGAACCCGGAGCCGGTCGCAAACAGAGGTCGCGGTGACAGAGGTCTACGTCTACGGAGGATTGAAAAAATTCGGTAATTGACGTAAAAAAGGCAGCCGCGATGCGTGGCTGCCTTTCTCAATCAGGGGGATATCTTATTGTTGGTATTTATTTATCATGACTTTAACATCTTCAATGCAACCTCGGGGGTCGGTTAAATTTCAAGCCTACTGCGGAATAGTGCGAGTTTAGCTGGAAATTTCGTATATTTGTGACGGTATAAGATTGAGAAAGTGTAGGATGCGCCGATGATGACAGAAAAATCCACGGCGAGACCTCCGTTGCTATACCCCGTGCGGACGCTGGTTACGACGGAGTGGCTTGCTCCGCGGCTGGGTGATCCCCGCCTGGTGGTGGCGGATGTGCGCTGGGACATGGCCGACCCGAAAGGGGGCCGGGCTGCCTATGAAGCGGGGCACATTCCCGGCGCGGTGTTTCTGGATTTGGACACGCAGCTTGCCGACCGTTCAGACCTGCGGCGCGGCCGACACCCGCTGCCCGATCCGCTGCGGTTTGTGAAAATCCTGGCCGAGGTGGGCATTGGCAAAGGCAAGAGCGTGATCGCCTACGACGGCGGAGGCGGCGAGATTGCGGCACGGTTGTGGTGGATGCTACGCTGGATCGGCCACGATGACGTCGCCGTGCTCGACGGCAGCCTGAACAAATGGGTGGCGGAAGAACGGACGCTGGAATCGGGACCGGTTCCGCCGGCACTCGCGGTGCCACCGTTGGAACCTCTCCCGCGATTGGGCATGGTGCTTCCCAAGACGGAGGTTCAGCCCGCCATCGAACGCGGCTTGCTGCTGCTCGACGCCCGCGCGCCGGAACGCTACCGGGGCGAGGTGGAGCCTGTCGACCGTTGCGCGGGCCATATTCCCGGCGCGATCAATGCGCCGTGGGCGGAGAACATGACACCGAGCGCGCCCCCGGTCTTTCGCAACCCGGAGACACTGCGGGCGCGATTCAAGGCGCTGGGCGTGCGTCCCGGAACCGCCGTCGCCTGTTCGTGCGGCTCGGGCGTGACGGCCTGTCACGATATTCTGGCGCTGGAGATCGCCGGCTTTCCGGGCGCGCGGCTCTATCCCGGCTCGTGGAGCGAATGGATCGCCAATTGAATTCGCGGTTTCATTTTTATTTATCTTTCTTCCGGCCTATTTCTCACGTTGATTTTCCCCTCATTGGAGCGACCATGATTCGAGTAATCGTGCTGTGCGTGTTGGCCCTGTGCTTGCGCGTGGGCAGTCTGACGGCGGCCGAGCCCGCGGGCGGGCTCTCGCCCGAGCAAATACAGAACCTGATAAACTCGGTAGAGCTGGACGGCCACACGCGCGCGGCGATGAATGCCGTCACCAACAACGATATCAAGGATCTCACGTTGAACCGCGAGATCGCCGCGGTCAATGACGACATCTTTTCCTTCAAGCTGCCCACCAAGGGAATCACGGACCAGGAGAGCACGGGGCGCTGCTGGTTGTTCGCGGGTTTGAATATTCTGCGCCAGCGGGTGATCGACAAGTACAAGCTCGACGATTTCGAGTTTTCGCAGAGCTACCTGGCCTTCTGGGACAAACTGGAAAAAGCAAACGTATTCCTCGAATTCATTATCGAGACGCGCGAGCGGGACGTTTTGGACCGCGAGGTGTACACCATGCTGGATGATCCCGTGGGCGACGGCGGTTACTGGAGCTATGTGGCGAACATCGTGGGCAAATATGGCGTGCTGCCCAAGAAGTTCATGGACGAGACCAAGAGTTCGGCGAACACGGGCCGGATGGATGACATCCTGACGACGCTGCTGCGGCGGGACGCGGCACGGTTGCGCGGGGCGGAAATGCAGGGCCGGAGCGTGGCACAGCTGCGAAGTGAAAAGCTGAAGATGCTGGAGGACGTGGTCCGCGTGCTGGTCATCAATTACGGCCTGCCGCCCAAAGACTTCGAGTGGCGCACCGCGCCGGACAGCGGCGCGGTGAGCGAACCCGTGCGCTACACACCCCAGAAATTCTATACTGACGTGGTGGGGATCGACCTGGCTGACTATGTCTCGCTGGTGAATTATCCCGTCCACGACTTCGACAAGGGCTATTCCATCAAGCTGACGCGGTCGATGGCGGACAAGCCGGACAACTCGTTCGTGAACGTCGACGGCTCGACGATGAAGTCGTGCGCGTTGAAGGCGCTGCTCGACAGCAACCGCATTTGGTTCGGCTGCGACGTGGGTCACGACGTCCATAGCAAGAAGGGACTGATGGCGAAGGGGCTCTTCGATTACGAGGACCTGTTCGGCATCAACCTCGACATGACCAAGGCCGAGCGGTTGAATTACCGGCAATCGTCGAGCAATCACGCGATGCTGCTGGTGGGCGTGGATCTGAAGGATAAGGCGCCGCGGCGCTGGCGCGTGGAAAACAGCTGGGGCACCGATCGCGGCGACGGCGGCTATTTTGTGATGAGCGACGACTGGTTCGACGAAAACGTGCTGAACGTGATCGTGCCGAAGAAATACCTGCCCGAAACCGTGCTGGCCGCGCTCAAGCAGCCACCCACGCCGCTGCCGGTGTGGGATCCGGTGTGGAAGAGCCTCGGCTGGTAGATCTTGAATTACAGCGATAGCGCAGCGGCCCGGACGATTGTCCGGGCCGTTGTGCTCGCGGTGGGAAAGTGCGAATGACAGAGGACACGGCAAGCCGTGTCCCTGCACGATGACGGTCATAAGCGAATTACTTCGCGTTCAGGTCGGTGGGCTTCAAGGGGGACTTTTTCTGCTCGGCGACGGGGTCTTTGACGGCGAGGATTTCCGGTTTTAGCCTGACGCCGCGAGCGCGGGCATAGGCCTGAGCCAGCTCCGCACCGAAGAGCACGATCAGCGACGAATAATAGACCCAGAGCAGCAGCACGACCAGCGAACCCGCCGCACCGTAGGCCGAGGCGATGCTGGAATAACCAAGATACTTGCCGATGGCCCATTTGCCGACGACAAACAGCAGCGCGGTGAGGGCGGCGCCGAAACTCACATCGTGCCAGGCAATTTTCACATCGGGCAACACCTTGAAGATCATTGCGAAGGCGATGGTGTAAACCGCCAGCGAGATCGCGTTGTCGAGCAGGATCCAAAGCCACCCGCCCGAACCGAGCACGAGGTGCAATGCCGTGGTAACCGTCAGCGAGACGAGGAGCAGGAATCCAATACCCGCCACCATCCCCAGTGAGAGCAGCCGCGTTTTCAACCATTCCCAGAGAATGTTCCGCATGGGCCGGACTTCCACATTCCACACGCGGTTCATCGACATCTGCAGTTGTCCGAACACCGCCGTGGCGGAGAACAACAACGTGGCGATGCCGATAATTCCGGACAGCCAACCGGCTTGACGCTGCTGATGCGCGTTGTCGATGATCACGCGGATCACACTGCCCGCCTCCGTACCCATGAGGTTCTGCACTTCCTGAATCAGCTGTTCCTGCGCGGACGGGCCGATGAAACCCATGACGAACAGCAGAATGAGCAGCAGCGGCGCGAGCGAGAGCGTGGTGTAAAACGCCAGCGCGGCGGCAAGAGTCGACGCGTTGTCGGCGTCGAAGTCCTTGATCGCGGCCATCACCATTTTCAGCGCGCCCTTGAGTGTCATGGCTTTCTCCCCGGCGGGCAATGAACTGTGGGTCCACCCACTATTTTACGATCCGCGTGATGCGCCAGAGCACTCCGGTTTCCGGCTGCGGAATCGCGCCCTTTTTCGCGGCGAGCATTACTCCATAATCCAGCACGTAGAGCGCCGTGCCCGTGGGATTAAAACGGGCGGCAACGGGGCGTACGAAACCGCCGCCGCCGCGATTGACGGCGAAATCCGTGAGCCGGCCCGAGGCGGGATCGACACGCACGACGCCGCGGCTCGCCGAAGCCGAACTTCTTCCCGTTTCCGCGATGAGGTCACGGGACTGCGCGACGAACGCCTGGCCCGCGAAGCCGAAGGAGTCGCTGCGCGAGAAATCGAAGCCACCCGCCGACGCAAGCGCGGGAAATGC
Organism: uncultured bacterium; assembly: GCA_963735175.1. Classification (GTDB taxonomy): domain Bacteria; phylum Electryoneota; class RPQS01; order RPQS01; family RPQS01; genus CAVTJX01. Next base: position 835,147 of record CAVTJX010000016.1, read on the forward strand.
GGCCACGGGCAGCGGTGGCGGATTGTGCTGCCCGGCGAGGAGCCGCGTCAAGCGCGGCCCGGATGGCGATTTGAAGGCGGGATTATCGATCGGCTTTCCGGCGCTATAATCCGGCCAGCCGTACCAGACTCCGGGTTCGATTTTCCAGAGACAGTCAGAAGCGCCGGCGACCGGGCGGCTGCCACGGTCTTCATAGCCGTTTTCGGTGGTGAATAAATTTCCGTCGGTCGCGAAGGCCAAGCCCAGGGGATTGCGGAAACCGGAGGCCACGAGTTCGAGGCTGCTGCCATCGCTGTGCACGCGCATGATCGCCCCCGTGCAGGGCAACTGGCCGTCTACCCGCTGGCCCTGGAACGAGGCCGTGCCATAGGGGAGATACGCGCCGGTGCTGACGCGCCTGGGCCGCGAGCCGGGCAGATTCCCGCTCTCGAAATTTTCGCCTTCAAGCGTGACGTCTTCGGCTGGGATGTCGTGAAATCCGGAGTGGCGTTTCAGCCAACCGTTATCGGCATTGTCGGGACCGACGATACCCGAATTTGTGGCCGTGCCCTGGCCGAAGTAGACCCAGTCGTCTTTTACCAGCGGGCCGTTGGTGTGATAATCGCCCATGCTGGGGAGGCTATCGACGAGGACATTGGTCGTGCCATCGGGGTGAATCTGGAGAATGCGGCCACCGTTCAATGCGCCACCTTCGGCGACGTAGATGTAACGGCCCGCGATATCGAGTCCCGTCCAGGGACCGTTGCTGTCACCGATGGCGATTTCGGCGATTCCCACGGGATCGAGCCGCAAGAGGCGGGGCGGAATCTGCATCTCGCCCGACCAATAGCCCGCTTCGACCACGTAGATCCGGCCCCGCGCGTCAAAGGCTACACCGGTGGGGAAATTGAGGCCGGTTGCGACGGTGTCGATGCGATAGCCCTCCGGAAGCGCGACATTCGCGAGATTCACGGGGCGGGGCGGCGGAGTGTACACCTCGCCGGGGCTGTTCGAACCCCGCCGCGCATAGCAACCGGCGAGCAACACGCACGAGCCCAACACCATCAGAAGCAGCGACCACTGGAACTTTCGAGAATGCATGTTCGTAACTACTTTCTATTTCAATGTAGTCGGAAATGATTGACCAGGTGATCGGCATGGCATCAGCCGGAAGCTGCGAGGCAAGCCGTACAGCGATTTTACAATCCCATCTTACTATTCAAAATCGAAGAATTCAAGTGATTCCGACGATTATTCGGATTATGGTCCCGGCGAGTGGTCCACGATGGCGGAGGCTTTCAGACAGACATGGAATTTCGCCACGGCGTGACGCAGTGAGTACCGAGATAGCACACGCAAGATCATGTGAACTTATGTTCATTTCCGGAAGATGACTGTATACATTGAATTTGATTGCAGGGAATCCTATCTTGTGGGCGATCATCCCCCTGAAACGAACCTATGAACCCTCGCATTCGCCTTTCCCGCTTTTTTGTCTGGAACTTCATCCTCCTCGAAATTTTAATCGTGGGGGGGGGAGGAACAATTGCCTACAAGCTGGGGCGGAACAATCTGATTGGCGTGGCGGAACAGAACGGCGTGGCGGTCGCCAATCATCTTGCCTGGGTGGTGGACCAGTTTTACATGCGTCCGTGGGAACTGACGTTTGAGACCTTTCCCTACGACAACCCGATCGCGTATCAGGAACTGGCGGGGATCGTGCGCACGTTCATTTCGGGATTCATGGTCGAACGCGTCAACATCTTCAACAATCGTTACCGTGTGATCTTTTCGACGGATTCGACGCTGATCGGTCGCGAGGAGCCGGATAATTCCAAGCTGCTCAGCGCACTGGCGGGCCATGCCACGTCGTCGCTGGAAACAAAAGGGATGGCAGCGGATGTGGCGGGGGAAACGCGGACGAAGGATTATCTGGAGGTCTACACGCCGGTGGCCGTGCGGGCGGGCGCGGACAGCACGGGGCGTACGGCGTTTGAGATCTATGTGGACGTAACAGCCACTTACGCCAAGGTGCGCGTGTTGCGGCGCGTGATCATCGCCTGCATGACGGGAGTGGGATTGGGGCTGTTGATCGTGGTGCTGTTGATCGCCCGGCGGGCCGAACGACTGGTGGCCGCGGAGAACCGCGAGCGCATGGCACTGGCCGAACAAATCCGGCAGCAGAACGAACAACTGGAATCCATCGTCGCGCAGCGCACGCAGCAGCTCCGCGCCGCACAGGCGGAACTGGTGCAGATGGAGAAAATGGCGGCCACGGGACAGCTCGCGGCGGGCGTCGCCCACGAAATCAACAATCCCGTGAGCATTATCCAGAACCGCATCGAACTCCTCTTAGACGATTTGCGGGCGGAGCGGCCCATTCCCGACCTCGAGGCGCACCTCGCGCTGCTGCACAAACACACGGAGCGCATCGCGGGAATCGTGGGGCGGTTGCTGTCGTTTGCGCGGAAGTCGACGACGGGCAAGGGACCGTTGCAGCTCGACGGAGTCCTCGCGGGCGTGCTCGAATTGGTGAGAAAAGAAATCGAGAAACGGGGGATCGCGCTGGTGACGGAGATTCCCGCGTCGCTGGCACCCGTGAAGGGCAACGCCACGGAACTGGAGCAGGTGTTCATCAATCTGCTGGTGAATTCGATGGACGCGACGCCCGCCGGCGGCACGATTCGCCTCGGCGCGACGCAGGTCGAGGGCGCCGTGCGGATCGCAGTGCAGGACACGGGAAGCGGCATCCCGCCCGAGAATCTCAAGGCTATCTTCGATCCGTTCTTCACGACCAAGGAGGTCGGCGTGGGCACGGGGCTGGGTCTTGCCATCAGTTACCGGATAATCGAGGATCACGGCGGGCGGATCGAAGTTGCGAGCGTTGTCGGTCACGGCACCACCTTTACCATCACGTTACCCGCGCTGCCGGAGGGCGCTTCCATCGTATGAGTGACCCCGCCCGTATCCTGGTGATTGACGACGAGCCGGACATGCTGGAGAACTGCCAGTTGATGCTGGCCCGCGAAGGCTACGCGATTCACACGCTGGCTGACAGCCGCAAGCTCGCCACAGCGCTGGAAACAGCCGATCCGGATCTCGTGCTGACGGATCTGATGATTCCCGGCAAGAACGGCATCGAAGTGGTGCAGGAGTTGAAGCAGACGCACACGGACGTGCCGGTGGTGGTGATGACGGCCTATGCCACGGTGGAAACAGCGGTGCAGGCGATGAAGGAGGGCGCGGCGGATTATATCGTGAAGCCCTTCAGCCGCGAGCAACTGCTGCTTCTGGTGCAGCGGGTGCTGAAGGGCCGCGAGTTGCTGCTGGAGAATCAGCGGCTGCGGCGCGAAGTGGAACGGCAGCGGCTGGGACAACAGCTGGTTGCGCTTTCGCCCGCGATGCAAGACGTGGTCTCGGTGGTGGCGCGCGTGGCTGCAACGGAAGCGAGCGTGCTTTTAGAGGGCGAATCGGGAACGGGCAAGGAAGTGATCGCGCGGGCCATTCACGATGCGAGTCGCAAGGCGCACGGGCCGTTTGTGGCGGTCAATTGCAGCGCGCTGCCCGCGCCGCTGTTGGAAAGCGAACTCTTCGGGCACGAGAAGGGCGCCTTTACCGGCGCGACGGCAACGCGCAAAGGGCTGATGGAGGAGGCCAACGGCGGCACCTTCTTCCTCGACGAAGATCACCGAGATGGAGCCCGCGACGCAGGTGAAATTGCTGCGCGTGCTGCAGGAACGGACGCTGCGCCGCGTGGGCGGCAACCGGGAAATTCCGATCGACGTGCGCATCCTGGCGGCGACCAACCGTTCCGTGACCGAAGCCGTAGCCCAGAAACGGCTGCGTGAGGATTTGTTCTTCCGGCTGGCGGTGGTGAAGATCGCCGTGCCGCCACTGCGGCAGCGACACGAAGACCTGCCTGTACTGGCCAGTCAATTCCTGACGGAATTGGCCGCCGCGTACGGACGGCGGATTGAAGGCTTTGCGCCGCGCGCGCTGGAACGGCTGCGGGCATATCCGTGGCCGGGGAACGTGCGTGAACTGCGGAACGTCGTCGAGCGCGCGGTGTCACTGGCCACGCATGAAGTCATCCGCGAGGAGGATTTACCGGAGGAAATCGCGCGGGCCCAAGCGCATCGCATCGACGTGGACGTCACCGAGCCTTACGAGAGCGCCAAGGCGCGGGCGCTGGATCAATTCCAGCGGGAGTACTTCACCGCCCTGCTGTCAGAAGAGAACAACAACATCAGCCGCGTGGCCGTGCGGGCACAGGTGGACCGGAAGACGGTCTACCGGATCTTGAAGGGCGAGGGTAATGATTTTCGCGGTGACCTCGGCGAGGAGTGAGTGTGGCGTGCCTGCCCCAGGTGAGGCATGCGCGCCACAGTGTTCGCAAATCCCGAATCCGGGAAAGAGTATGCCGTAAAGTTTCGAGCGCGAATCAAATCGCCGCCTAACCGCTATTTTGCATTGCCGGATAATAGAGCGCAGACCGCACCGCGAGGTCTGCGCTTTTTCGATGGCACGCGGCTTGCCATTATCGAGTGTGGGAGCCGCCGGAATCCGGTGGATGGACGCGCGCACGCGGGTCGCCTTACGGACTCCACGGCCCGGCGGCCCCCTCACCGGATTTTACCACGACATCATTTCCCCGGCACAGTCACATGGTCAACCATTAAGAGGCCCGGTCTAATGAAACGCACGCTTACCTTTTCGATGGCGGTATTAATGCTGGTGATTGCCACCGGTTATGCGCACGCGACCATGCATATGGTGAGTATTCAGAACTTCGCTTTCAGTCCCGCCGATCTCACCATTGGCGTGGGCGACACGGTGCTGTGGACGAACCTCGACGGTTACCCGCACACGGTGACGGCCGCGAACAATCTTTTCGACAGCGGCAATCTGAACACGAACGACACCTTCACCTACACGTTTTCGGCGGCGGGGACGTTTGCGTATGTCTGTGCGTATCACTCCAACATGACAGGATCGATCATCGTGGAGCGCGCGGCGATGCTCTACGAGGTCGCCATCATGAACTTCGCCTTCGATCCGGCGTCGCTGCAAATTCAGGTGGGCGACAGCGTCCGCTGGACCAACGCGGACGCCGCGCCGCACACGGTCACGGAAGCGGGCGGCGCGTTTGACAGCGGAAACCTGACCACCGGGCAGTCCTTTACCCATGTGTTCACCTCCGCGGGAAGTTATCCGTACGTTTGCCTGTATCATTCGAACATGAGCGGCGTCATCAACGTCGGCGACACCAGCCAGACCGTCTCCAATTGGACGGAACTTACCAGCCCGACGAGCCAGCCGCTGACGGACGCGCGTTTCTGGAGTGCCGACATCGGCTGGATGTCGGGCGAGCAAGGCGTGGCCCGGACGACGGACGGCGGAGCAAATTGGAGCATGGTAAATACTCCCGACGATGCCGAGGCCGTCTACTTTATCTCGGCGAATGAAGGCTGGCTCTGCGGAAATAACGGCATGCTCCGCCACTCGACCGACGGCGGCGCGCAATGGACGGCGCAAACCAGCAACGTCTTCGACAAATTGCGGGACATCTGGTTTGCCGACGCGCTGCACGGTTGGTCCGTGGGCCGCAACGGCCTGCTCATATACACGTCTGACGGCGGCCAGACATGGAATCCGCAGACCAGTCCCGCCACCGACGATCTGCGCGGCATTCATATGCTGGATGATCAGGAAGGATGGATCTCGGGCTCGGACGGGCTCATCCTCTACACCGAAAACGGCGGCGCCAACTGGGTCGCACAATTGAGCGTTCCCGACGGAGAAGAAGATGAATTTGAAGCCGTCTTCGCGCTGGACGACCAGCACGTGTGGGCCGCGGGCGGCATGGGACGGATCTATGCCACGACGAACGGCGGCGTAAACTGGGCGGCACAGACAAGCGGCACCATGATGGCGCTGATGGACATTTTCTTTGTCAACGCCGACACGGGTTGGGTGTGCGGCGCAGGCGGCTTCCTGGCCATGACTACGGATGGCGGACAGAACTGGAACGTGCAGTCAACACCGGTATCTCCAACGTTCAACGCGATCTACTTCGTGAACAATGCGCCGGGTTATCTGGCAGGCGGCGACGGCAGCATGCTGAAACTCGCGGGCGAAGAGACGCCTTCGGGCGTGACAACATCGCCGCCGGGCGTCGTGCATGAATTGACACTGGCGGCGGCCTACCCGAATCCATTCAATCCAACTACGACGATTGAATTCACGGTGGGCAGCGCGGGACCGGTTCGGCTCCAGATATACGACATCCTCGGGCAGAGCGTGGCAACGCTGATAAACGGAAATCTGCAGCCCGGAGCGTATCATACGCAGTTCAATGGCACGGGACTTTCCAGCGGTTTGTACTTTTACCGGCTCGAAGCGGGCCGCCAGGTGCGAACGCGCACCATGACTCTGTTGAAATAGGCATCGAACAGCGACTCTTACCCTGCGGACACCATCCATGAAAATTCTGATTTTGTTGCTGCTACTGGCACTCGCGGCAAGCGCGCCGGCCGCGCCCCTGATGCTGAAGATCCTTCCCGGCAGCAGCCATAATGACGTCGAATTTCGCAGCGAAGCCGCTTCGGAAACGGTGGTGGGCAAGACGCGCACCGTAACCGGATTCGTGGAGCTGGATCCGGCGTCGGACGCTTCGCCGGCACGGGGGGAGATTCATGTGGATCTGACCTCGCTGAAAACGGGAATTGACCTGCGGGACCGTCACATGCGTGAGAATCACCTTGAAACCGGCCGCTATCCGGAAGCCGTATTCACGATGACCTCGCTGTCGTTGCCTACCGGAGCACTGGTGGAAGGCGTGCGGACGGCGGTACGCGTGCAGGGCAAATTGAACCTGCACGGCGTGGAGCGCGAGGTCTCGCCGGAGACCTATCTGACCTTCACCGGCGGCGGTAATCCTTCACTGCGCGTAGAGTCGCGATTCTCGGTGAAACTTGCCGATTACAATATCAAGCGTCCGCAATTCCTGGTGTTGCGACTGGCTGACGAGCAGAAGATTGAGGTCAATTTGCTGGCGGAGTGACAAAGGTCAATTAAACGGGCGGCGGAACACGGTGCCAGCGTTCCGCTGAACACCCGGTCAGAAGGGCCGGCCGCAAGGCTGGCCCTTTCTGTGTCCAAAGCCGGGAGACTGAAGCCGTATAATTTGATCTAATTGTGTCTGTCGTCGTCTGTGAACCACTTGACCGTCCCATGCGTTACAAATATGATGGACCGCCGATCGATGCAAGTGGACCGGGACGGCCGGTAAACCACAGCGGACCGCGCGATAACGGCTGTGCATAATCCGGATCCCGCAACATATCTCGCCCCTTGCTGCGGCTGCAGAAACGAACCTAATTGGGAGTGCAAACAATGGATGTTTTCACGAAGGACAACCTGAAAGCTCTCTTAAGTGAACGCGAGACCCCTCGCATTTCGATGTACTTGCCAACCCACCGTTCGATGCCGGACGCGATCCAAAACCCGATTCGCCTTCGCAAATTTCTGACGGAGGCGGAACGGCAGTTGGGAGTGAACACGCGGAAGCCGACCCACACCACGAACCTCCTGCAAGGAGTCCACAGCTTGCTGGATGACTACAGTTTCTGGCAGCATCCCAGCGACGGGCTGGCGATCTTCATCGCACCGAATTTGTTTGAGCGTTACCGGCTGCCCATCCCCTTTGACGAACTGCTGGTCGTGGCCGAACGTTTTCACGTCAAGCCACTACTTCCGTATTTAAGCGGCGACGGACGTTACTACATCCTCGCGGTCAGCCAGAAGGACGTGCGGTTTTACCGGGGCACCCGGCAGAGCATTCGTCAATTGCCGCTGGAGAACGTACCGAAGAATCTCGCCGAAATCATGGCTACCGACAGCAGCGGGCGCGCGCCGCAGTTCCACAGTCGGACTCCGGGCGCCTCGGCTGACCGGAGTGCGACGTATCACGGGCACGGGGTCGGTGCGGAAGATCAAAAAGACCTGATCCTGCGTTACTTCCGCCTGATCGACCACGGCATGCACGAATTGCTGCACAACGAAACCGCGCCGCTGGTGATCGTTGGCGTGGAATACCTGCATCCGCTTTACCGCGAAGTGAACTCGTACAAGTATTTCCTGGACAAGGGCGTGCATGGCAATCCCGACGGCTGGAGCGAGGAGGAACTTCGCCGACAGACCTGGACGCTGGTGCAGCCGCACCTGGAGCGTGCCGGGACTGAAGCGCTGCGGCGCTTCGGGGATGCACGGGGCCTGAAGTTGTCGTCGACGAGCGTTGCAGGAAATAGTCCCTGCCGCCCATGCCGGGCGCGTCGACACGCTGATCATCGCGAGTGGGCGAACTCAGTGGGGAACGTTTGATCCGGAGGCGGGCACCGTGGCTGTGGAAACTGAATCGCGGACCGGCAATGAGGATTTGTTGAATTTGGCCAGTATGCGGACGATGTTGTCCGGCGGCAGCGTACATGTCTTGAAGACCGAGGAAATGCCCAATGGAACAGCCGTAGCGGCTATCTTCCGCTATTGATGCCGAAGCGGGATGCGGGCGGTCATACCGGAAACATAATACGGGCTCCCCTAAGGGGAGCCCGTTCTGCTGCGGATCGTCTCGTCAGCGGCGGATCAGCTTCGCAAACCGGCGTTCCCGCCGGTGACGCCTTCTTCCGCATACTGTTTGAAATTCCGCAAGTCCGCTTCGAGTCTGCCCTGGGGATCGGAAAACACTTTGCTAATCGTCGGGCTCACTCCGTGCCGGGGTTCATAATGGAGTGTGGCACGCACTTCCGTCTCCAGCGGAGCGAGACTCTTGAAGGTCACTTCACCGGTGGCACGAATGTCGGTCTCTTTGCCCTTCTCGATGTTGTTCCACGCAATGCGACGGTTTTCCTGAAGATCGACGATGGTAGTATCCCATTCGATGTCCTTGCCGAGCGGACCTGTCATCACCCAATGGCTGAGGCGGTCGTTTGTGCGCCGCACTGATTTGATGTTTCCCATGAAATGCGGAAGATTTTCGAAATTCGCCCAGAGTTTGTACACTTCGTGTACGGGCTTGTTCACAATGATGGACTTGCTGGTTGGCGTCGACATGGTTAAATCTCCTTGGATACGTTCTACCGGGTACGGCAGGTGGCCGGGTGTTACTGCGGGCGAGTGCGGGTTGGATTTTTCAGAAACATCCACTGACCGTTTTGTTAACGCGGCCTGTCCGATGTGAGTTTCGAATCGCACGCACGAAACTCGCGACACCTGGCCGGGACTCTGGACGCATTGAGTAACATCGAAGGTCTGGGACGAAGTGTCTCCCGCTATCTGACGGCACTTGAACAGCGGGAGTCCTCCTCAATCGCGAAAACTCCGAATCGCGGCCCGCGATTGCCGCCAATCAAACACACCGTCGCGTTGCGCAGGCGTACTCCCTCCTTATGGCACTCTAATTCTTGTCGGTGGCAATACATAGCTCGATCCGCACCTTGAAATTGCGGTTCGGGCTGACACTCACCAAGCCGGGCCTTGACAAAACGCGATTATCGGTTATATTTTACCCCGAAGCTTGCGCTTGTTGGGCGCGCCGGGCTGGCTGTCGATCCGCTCATGGATGAAGTGGGTTCTGGACTCCGGCACTGACCGAATAGTCTGCAAGCACTCCTGATGGATCTTTCACGTTGAACGCAGGTAAGAACCATGGTTGAAACGTTCTTCGGCAACTATTTCCTGAATGACCTGATCCGCGCCGCAGAGTTTCGTGCTGGGCGGCTTCGTCCTTGGCTGGATTTTCGACCGCATCATCCTCGGGTATCTGAAGCGCCTGGCGGCGAAGTCGGCCTGGGAAGGTGACGACATCATTATCCACTGCGTGCATGGCGTGGCGACGCTCTGGCTGACGGTGGGCGGCGTCTACTTCGCCATCCTCAGTCTGCACCCGGCGCCCAAAGTGTTGAAACCCACGCAGCAAGTGGTGCTCTTTCTGCTCTTGTTTTCGGCGACGGTGGTGGCGGCGCGGATTGGCGCGGGACTGGCCGGGCTCTACAGCCGGCGGGCGGTGGGCGCGGACCGTTCGATCTCGATTTTCACGTACATCGCGAAGCTGATCATCTACATCATCGGCTTCCTCGTTATTCTCCAGTCGTTCGGGGTTTCGATTACGCCGATCCTGACGGCCCTCGGCGTGGGCGGCCTGGCCGTGGCACTGGCGTTGCAGGACACGCTGGGCAACCTGTTCGCGGGACTGGGAATCATTGCCGTGCGCAAAGTGCGGGTGGGCGAATTCGTGCGGCTGGATTCCGGGCAGGAGGGCTACATCGCCGACATCTCGTGGCGCTACACGGAAATCCGGCAGCTTGCCAACAACATGATCCTCGTGCCGAACTCGAAGCTTGGCCGGGGCAATCGTCACGAATTTTTCGCGGCCTGACCGCGAAGTGTCGGTCTCGATTGAATTGGGAGTCGCCTTTGACAGCGACCTCGAACAGGTAGAACGCGTGACGGTTGAAGTCGCGCTTGAAATCATGCGCGACGTGCCGGGCGGGATTCCCGATTTCACGCCGACGCTCCGCTACAACGCGGTGTCCGATTCGACGATTCGCTTTTCGGTCTTCCTGCGCGGACAGGAGTACACCGATCAATACCTCATCAAGCACGAATTCATCAAGCGCCTCCAGCAACGGTACCGGCAGGAAGGAATCGTCATTCCCTTCCCGATTCGCACGGTGATGCTTGCCGATGGCCGCGAAAACATCGAGCGCGCCGCCGGTGAGTGAAAAAGCACACAAGGACTGAAGCCGCGAGGCATTCGGCGCAGGATCGCCTCACTTCGGGACACGGCTTACCGTGTCCCTTTTTTATAACGCCATAATTCCATGACGGCTAAGAAAGCATGTTTACGATGGAACGAGTATTTATTGTTCGATGTTTAATTATTAAACCAGGGGGAATTTTGGCGAATCACCATCGTGGTAAAGCAAGCGAACGGCAGGCGTTGGATGCCTTTGTCAAATTGACGCGGGCGGCGGATACGATGGCGGCGCAGGTCCACCGGCAGCTCAGCGCGGAAGGTCTCACCGAAAGCCAGTTCGGCGTGCTCGAAGTCCTGTATCACCTTGGGCCGCGCCATCAATGCGAAATCGCCGCCAAATTATTGAAGAGTGGCGCGAACATGACCACCGTGCTCGACAACCTCGAACGCGTCGGTCTCATCCGCCGCGAGCGCGACGCGGATGACCGGCGCAGCATGACGATTCATTTGACGGCTGAAGGCCGGCAGCGGATCGGTGAACTCTTCCCCCGCCACGCCGCGTTCATCGCCGGGCAGATGGCGCTCTTGAAAAGCGAGGAACAACACGTGTTGGGAACTCTCTGCCGCAAGCTGGGCAAGGGCCTGGCAGACAAAATCACTGAATAAGAACTCAAATTCGTTCGACTAATTCACAACTCCGGAAGGAAACCCTGATGCGCAAGACAATGATCCCGGCAATTTTGATGGCGTTACTGGCGGCCATGCCGCTGTATGCCGCCACATGGAACGTGGACCCGGCGCACTCGAGCGTGCAGTTCGCGGTGAAACACATGATGGTCTCGACGGTGCGCGGCAATTTCAACACCTTTACGGGCACGGTGACGTCACCGGACTCGGCACTGACAGACCTTAGCATCGAGGCGACCATCGAAACCGCCTCCATCGACACGCGGCAGGAGAAGCGCGACGCGCATTTGCGCAGCGCGGACTTCTTCGATGCGGAGAAATTTCCGACGTTGACGTTTACGTCGAAGATGACCGTGCAAACCGCGCCGGGCACACTGAAGGTCACGGGCGACCTGACGATGCACGGCGTCACGAAAGAGATCGTTCTCGACGTCACGGGCTTGAACACCGTCATTACCGATATGCAGGGCAATCTGCGCACGGCCGCCACCGCCACGGCCTCGCTCAAGCGCAGCGACTTTGGTCTCAATTGGAACAAAACGATTGAAGCCGGTGGTGTGCTCGTGAGCGACGAGGTGAATATCCAGATCGATCTGGAACTGGTCCGCGACAAGAGTGGCGCTTGACCCTTAACGCCAGCGCCGGGTTAGGAAAGGCGAATCGACAGGTGACTCGGAAAAGTCATCGCGGCGACACGCTTTCCCAGCCCGGCGCCGGCGGGAACGAATATACCGCTTTGAGTCGTATAGTGACTGTGCAACGGTCAGCCGTTGAATAATAGGGGTGGTAGTAAAAATCATAAAGGACAGGTTGTATGGCAAGCAACGAGTTCCCGATCTTCATCACTGGCGCAACCGGACAGCAGGGCGGCGCGGTGGCGGGCAATCTGATCGGCAAGGGTCACAAGAACATCCGCATCCTCACGCGACATCCGGAGAAAGCGAAGGTCTACAAGGAGGCTGGGAGTTGAAGTCGCACTGGGCGATCTGCAGGATCGCGCCTCGCTGGTGAAGGCATTGAAGGGCATGAAGAAGATGTTCCTGGTGACGACGCCGTTTGAACAAGGCGTCGACGTCGAGACCGAGCAAGGCGTCACGGCCATCGACGCGGCGGTCGAAGCCGGAATTCAGCACGTGGTCTTCAGCTCGGTTGGCAGCGCGCACCGCGAAACCGGCATTCCCCATTTCGAAAGCAAGTGGAAAGTCGAGCACCATTTGATTCAGAGCGGCCTGCCCTATACGATTATCCGCCCGGTGTTTTTCTACGAAAATTTCCAGGCGCCGTGGATGCTGCCCGCAATTCAGAGCGGCCGCTTATCTCTGCCCGTCTTGCCGCACGTGCCGGTGCAGATGATTTCCGTGCAGGACGTGGGCGAATTCGCGGCGGCGGCGTTTGAACGACCCGACGAGTTTATCGGCCAGCAGATTGACATCGCGGGAGACGAACTGACTTTCCCCGAAGCGCTCAAGATTTTCAGCGAAACGACCGGCACACCCATTCGTTACGACGCGATGCCCAGCGACCAGGCGGAAAGGAATTTCGGCCACGACTTTGCCGTCATGTTCGACTGGTTCAACCGCGTCGGTTACAACGTGGACATTTCCTCGCTCCAACAGGCGTGGGATATCCCGCTGATGACGTTCCGAAGCTGGACGGAGGCTTCAAGGCTGGCGGCTACGCTGTAGTCACGAATGAAGGCAGCGTTAGAAAAAAGGGCAGCCCCGAGTGCGGGCTGTCCTTTTTATATCAGACCCGCAGGTAGACATAAAATGTGCTGCCGCCAGGAGGCAGGAGGTAGAATGAGAAAACGCAGGATGGACGGGTTTGAAGCGGGAAAGACTGTGATGGCTAAGCTTATGGCTTCTGAATCTGACCGGGTCTCTCCCCTACAGGAATTGTGACATAATTATCAAGAGATCTTGACAACCTTGACGGAGGTTGGTATATTTCGAATAAGGCTGGAACGTGTTTTATACCCTCGTGGCGTCGTCCAGTATGTGAAATTTTTATCGAGACATGCGAGTCCACTATTCCAGATAATTTGCACACCATTCTTGGCATCGGCACGGATTTAGTCGATGTCGCTCGCATCGCCCGGGAAGTAGAAATCCGGGGGCCGCTGGAGGGAGTCTTCACGCCCGCCGAGATTGCCTACTGTTCGGCGATGCATCATCCGGCAGAACATTTCGCGGCGCGTTTCGCAGCCAAAGAAGCGCTGGTAAAGGCGCTGGCGGCGGCGGAGCAGAGCGGATTGTTCTGGAAGGAAATCGAAGTCCAGCGCGGTCCGCAAGGCGCGCCGGCGTTAGTCCTCAGCGGCCGCATACGCGCGATTGCCGAGCGGCTCGGCGTGCGCCGCATCCACGTTAGTCTTTCACACACCCCCGAACTGGCCATGGCCAGCGTGGTGGTAGAATCATAGAATCTTACAGACCTTGAGCAACCGAGGGAAACGATGAGCAACGCGGTACCGTATGCGGAGCGACTTCAGAATTTCGACTGGTCGCTGGCCGAGAAGGAGCTGGACTACCGGCCGGGCGATCCGATCAATATCGGCTGGGCGTGCAGTGATCGCATCTGCAACAAGGGTTTCGGCCAGAAGGCGGCGCTCTTGTGGGAGGATTTTCACGGCCATGAGAAACGCTACACGTTCGACGATCTGCGCGTCCTGACCAACACCGTGGCCTCCTACCTGGTGGGGCTCGGGTTGCAGCCGGGCGAGCGCGTATGCCTGTTCATGGACCGCGTTCCCGAACTCTATATCGGCTTTCTCGGCATTCTGAAGATGGGGGCGATTGCCCAGCCGCTATTCAGCGCCTTCGGCGACGAATCGCTGTGGACGCGGCTGAACAACGCCGGCACGGCGGCGATTATCACGCAGAAGAAGCACGTGACTAAGGTGCGGAAGATCCTCGGTCAGCTTCCCAATCTGCGCCACATCATCGTCGTCGACGCCGCGGATAGTCCGCTGAAGGAGCGCGAGGTTTCGTTTGAATTGGAAAAGGAACCGCGCGTGGAGCGCTTTGACGTTTATCCGTCGACCGCCGAAACGCCGTCGGTGCTGCATTACACCTCGGGCACGACCGGGCAGCCGAAGGGCGCGCAGCATGTGCATTATTCGCTGATCGCACAGTACCTGACATCGAAATGGGTGCTGGATCTGCGGCCCGACGATATCTACTGGTGCAACGCCGATCCGGGCTGGGTGACGGGCACGTCCTACGGCATCATCGGTCCGTGGGCGAACGGCGTGACGCAGGCGGTGCTGGATTCGGGTTTTAACACCGAGCGCTGGTACGGCTTCATTCAGAAGCACGGCATCAGCGTCTGGTATTCGGCGCCGACGGCGATCCGGCTGCTGATGCGCGAAGGCACGCCGGTCGTGCGCAAGTTCGATTTGCGCTGCCTGCGCCACCTCGCCAGCGTGGGCGAGCCGCTGAATGCGGAAGCGGTGATCTGGTCGCGCGAAGCCTTCGGCATGCCGTTCCACGATACGTACTGGCAGACCGAAACCGGCTGCATCGTCATTACGAACTTCCCGGGCATGCCCGTTAAACCGGGCTCGATGGGCAAGGCATTCCCCGGCATCACCGCTACGGTGCTCAGCCCCAAGGATTACACGCCTTACGATCATCCGGGCAATGTCGGTTTGATCGCGCTGAAACCCGGCTGGCCGTCGATGATCCGCAGCTACTGGAACAATCCCACGGGCTACGCGGGCAAATTCAAGAACGGCTGGTATCTGACGGGCGACCGCGCGAGCATCGACACCGAAGGCTACTTCTGGTTCGTGGGCCGCGACGACGACGTGATCAACACCGGCGGCCACCTCGTGGGGCCGTTTGAAATCGAATCGGCGCTGCTCGAGCATCCCGCGGTGGCCGAATCGGCGGCGGTGGCCAAGCCCGACAAGGTCAATATGGAAGTCGTCAAGGCGTTTGTGGCCCTGAAGCCGGGTTTCGTGGCGGGCGACGACCTGGAACTGGAAATCATGAACCACATCCGCAAGCGGCTGTCGCCGTTGGCCATGCCGCAGGAGATCGAGTTCGTGGATCAGCTTCCCAAGACGCGCTCGGGCAAGATCATCCGCCGCATTTTGCGCTGCAAGGAATTCGGCGAGCCCGTGGGCGATATTTCGACGCTGATGAACGACTAAGATGGGGAAGGCTCTATGCCGGAATGTGCGTTTATCGAAAAAGCCGCGAAACCCAAGCCGCACGACCTGGAGCGAGCTTTGGGTCTCAATGCCGTGGAGGTCTGGGAACTTTTCGTTGACTATCTGCATGAGCAGTATAGTCCCGTCGTCAACGAATGGAAATTCATGAAGTCGGGTTGGGTCCTGGTGCCCAAGAAGAAAGCGCGCACCATTTGCTATCTCTTTCCGGCGGAGGGTTATTTTACGGTTGCTTTTACCTTTGGCGAAAAGGCCGTCGCAGCCGCCCGGCAAAGTAAATTGCCCAAGCGCATACTGACCGCCATCGACGAAGCCCGGCCCTATGCCGAGGGCCGGGGCTTTTACGTGAAATGCTCCCGGCCGTCGGACCTCCATCATCTGCTGACCTTGACCGCTCTCAAACTGGGATCCTGAACCGGACCATGCATTTTTCGGCACGCCGCCGGGTGGACAGCCTTGTCCTCCTGCTCTTGACTTTGACGCTGTTTTTGCGACCGCTGACGCTCTTCGCCGAACCCCAGATGCGGACGATGGCGGTCCGCTTTCCGGTGCGCATCTACTCGGTGAAGCCCGGCCTCGATTACCTCTATCGGCAACTGCCGCCTTCGCACACCTATCTCTTTCCACTGACGGATCTCAAGGGCTTTTCAACCGCCGCGTTCCGCTCGCGGAATGTGCCGGTGATGGGCGCGCTGGCGATCTCCACGGCGCTGCTGGTCTACCGCGACGAGGCGATTTTGAGCGACGCAAAGCGGCTCGGCGACCGGTGGGGCGTCCCCAAAACGAATCAGCAGGCGCGCCTTGTCGATTGGAGATTTCCGCTGGCCGGCGGAGCATCGACGCGTCGCCGCATGTGCCGCAAGACCTGGGAACCGGGATGTATTTTCTCGGCGACGGTCTGCTGCACAGCGCGATCGGCTGCGGACTGTGGAGCTACGGCACACTGCGCCACAACGAGCGCGCGGCACAGACCGGCGTACAGGTGGTGGAGGTTATGGTCTGCACGTGCATCGCCACGCAGGTGCTGAAGCACGCGTTTGGCCGGGAGAGTCCCATGGCGGCCACCGAAACCGGCGGCAAGTGGCAACTGATGCCCGACCCGGTGGAGTACGCGAATCACCCGCCGCGCTTCGATGCCATGCCCAGCGGTCACGTCGCGACGGCGATGGGCACCGTCACGGTGCTCGCCGACAATTACCCGGAACAGACCTGGATCCGACCCGTCGGGTATTCGCTGATCGGTGTGTTGATGTTTTCGATGTTGAATAACAGCGTCCACTGGGCCAGCGATTACCCGCTCGGAATCGCCATCGGCTACGCGATGGCCAAGGCCATTGACGCTCGTTCGCGCACACTGTACACTGATCCGACCGAAGGCCGAATGCTGGGCGCGGTCTGGGCGACGCAGATGTCGCCTTATGCGGGCTCCGATGGCGGCGGGTTGACATGGAGTGTCTATTTTCGATGAAGAACCGCTTGCGCCCGACCCTGCTTCTGCTGGGATTCCTGCCGCTGCTCATTTTCGGTTGCGGTGGGAAAAAGATGACGGATGATGATTTCGTCACCGTCGCCACCACGATTTACGAGAACATCCGCGCGGGCTGGGACCACCAGCCGAACGAGACTTGGGAATCGTACTACGAGCGGCGGATCGGCGAGGCCTGCATTCAGCACGGCTTCGAGATTAAGACCTGGGACAAGAAGCTGCGCGAGGTGGCAAAACACCCCGGAAAGTGGCAGGACAAGATCGACGCCGAGGTCCTGGACCAGCTCCTCAAATGGCAGACGGAGCGGGTGGCGGCCAAGGGCAAGGGGTAAATTTTTTTAGCAGGCTTGTGACCTTTTTCACCATAACCTCTGGAGCAAGATTTCATGGACGAGCTGAAGAAAGCGATTCGGGACTATGTGACGCGCGAATATCTCGAAGACGGCGACGACCGCGTGATTAGCGATACCACGCCGCTGATTACCGGCGGCATCGTGGATTCGTTCTCGATGGTGTCGTTGAAGCGGTTCCTGGAAAAGAAATACGGGATCCAGATTCCCGACGCCGACGCCAGCCCCGAGGCGTTTGACAACGTGAACAGCATCGCCAGCGTCGTGCGCCGCTACGCCAAGGAAGCGGTCGCCTAGAACCTTAGAAGGAGCCTTTCATGTCGTATGTTGCCACGGTGCGCGAGGCCTACCAGGCAGAACTCGCGGGCCTGAAAGAGGCCGGGTTGTTCAAGCAAGAGCGTTACATTCACGCTCCGCAGGGCGCGGAAATCGATGTCGAATTCCCCAGCGGCGCCACCCCCAAACATGTCATCAATCTCTGCGCCAATAACTACCTCGGGTTGTCCAGTCACCCGGATGTCATCAAAGCCGCTCACGCCGGGCTCGATTATCGCGGTTACGGCATGTCCAGCGTCCGTTTCATCTGCGGCACGCAGGACATCCACCGCCAGCTGGAAAACAAGCTGACGGAATTTCTCGGCACCGAAGACACGCTGCTGTTCCCCTCCTGCATGGACGCGAACGCGGGCGTATTCGAGGCCGTGCTGAACGAGCAGGATATTATGATCGCCGACCGCCTGGTGCATGCGTCGATCGTCGACGGCATGCGCCTCTGCAAGGCGATGCAGGATACGTACAAGCACTCGGACATGGCGCATCTCGAGGAAAAGCTGATTGAGCATCAGGATAAGCGCAACCGGTTGATCATCACCGACGGCGTCTTCTCGATGGACGGCGACCTTGCCAAGCTGGATCAGATCGTGGCCCTCGCGGAAAAGTACAACGCGATGGTGTTCGTCGACGACAGCCATTCCTCGGGTTTCATCGGCAAGACCGGCCGCGGCACGCACGAGCATTGCGGTGTGTTCGGCAAAATCGACATCATCACGACGACTCTGGGCAAAGCCCTCGGCGGCGCGTCGGGCGGGTGTGTCAGCGGGCGGCGCGAGATCGTGGAGATGTGCCGCCAGAAGGCGCGGCCATACCTGTTCTCAAACACCGTCGCTCCGGTCATCGTCTGCGGCACGCTGAAGGTGCTGGATCTGATCTTTACCGACACCAAGCGGCGCGACAAACTGGAGTGGAACGCGGCCTACTGGCGCAAACTGCTGACTGATGCGGGTTTCGATATCAAGGCCGGCGACAGTCCGATCATCCCCGTCATGCTCTACAACGCCAAACTGGCGCAGGACGTGGCGCGCGACCTCTTCGCCGAAGGGATCTATGTCGTCGGCTTCTTCTTCCCCGTGGTCGCCAAGGCGCAGGCGCGGATTCGCACGCAGCTTTCCGCGGCGCATGAGAAAGAACACCTCGACAAGGCGATTGCGGCGTTCATCAAGGTCGGCAAGAAATACGATATCCTCGGCAAGACGAAGAATCAAATCATCGAAAAGTACGGGATGTAAATCACCGCGCGAAAGGGGAGGATCATGGCCGCATCACGAATCCTTGAAGTCCCCCTGCCGGACGGGATCAACCCGACCGGAGTCGATCTTGAATTATTAAAGGCGACTTTCCAGGCCATTGCCAGTCTGCGCTGCGAGTGCGACAGCGAGTGGAAGAAGATCACCGAGCAATTGGAATGCGAGGGCTGGAAGGTGCGCTGGGGCCTGACGTGGATCGCCGAGGCGCATCGCGGCGAAGATTACGAGGAAGCCCGGGGCCGCACGATGGACGAAGCCCTCGGCCAACTGCAGCAACTTACCCGCCTCGCCGCCGTCAGCGGCTGCCCCTAACGGCGTGGTCGCCGCGGACCATATCGCTGACGCCCTTGATTGCCGCGCGCGCGGACGCGCATGCTGGATGTCATCAAAGCGCTTAGGCAACGGGCTCGGTCCCGTTGCACATAGAAACGCGGCGGGGCAGAGCCCGCCGCCGATACAGGAATGAGAAACCGCGCGGGGTGCCCTCACCCCCGCGGCACCTCGCAAAACGAAAGGGTCAGGCAATTGCCTGACCCTTTTCCGTGCTTCGGTATCAAGACGTCTACGGCGCGCGGAAGAACATCAGCAGCGCCGGCTTCAGATATTTCTGCGGCACCCTGAAGAAGACTCCGCCGACGAGATACACCAGAAACACGAGAATGCCAACGATCAGCGCGGTGGTGAGCATGGTAGTCCTTTCAAAGTATCAACCGTAGCGCCCGGCTTGCCGGGCTTCTGAATTCACGCTTGCGCTTTCATCCTTTGTTTCCACAGAAAGTACACCGGGATTCCCAGCAGCACAATCACCATTCCCGGCCAGGTGAAGCGGGGCTTCAGAATCAACAGATCCAGGCAGATCGCGGCGGCGAAGAGGATGTAGAGCAACGGCAGCACCGGGTAGCCGATGGCCCGGTAAGGGCGCTCGGCGTCGGGCCATTTGCGGCGCAAACGGAAGATGCCCCAGATGGTGAGGATGTAAAAAATGAGCACGGCGAAGATCACGTAATCCAGCAGGTCGCCGTATTTGCCCGAGAGGCACAGCACCACCGCCCATAGCCCCTGCAATGCCAGTCCCCAGCCGGGCACGGCGTGGCGGTTCAACTGGCCGGTACGCTTGAAAAACAGGCCGTCGCGGGCCATGGCGTAGTACACACGCGCGCCGGCGAGAATCATCCCATTGTTGGCGCCAAAGGTCGAGACCATCACCAGAATCGCCATGATGACGACGGCGGGCGCGCCGAAGATCATGTGCGCCGCCGCCGTGCCCACGCGGTCGTCGGCGGCAAACTGCATCCCGCGCTCGACGACCGTCGCGCCCACAGGCGAACCGGCTACCGGCAGCAGCAGCACGTACGCGAGATTCGCCAGCATGTAGATGAAGACCGTAATCGCCGCGCCGAGGCCCAGGCTCAGCGCTACGTTGCGGCGCGGGTTGCGCGTTTCGGCGGCGGTGAAAGTCACGTTGTTCCAGGCGTCAAAAGCGAACAGCGAACCCACACTGGCAACGCCCAGCGCCGCAAACAGCCGCAGGCCCGCGAGCGGCTCCACCGTTACCGCGCCCGCGTCGCTGACGCGCGTCCACGCCGCGCGCCAGAAGTTGGTCACGTTCTCCGCGGCGGCGTGCGAGCCCAGACCGATGCCGATGCCCAGCAGCACGATACCGAACAGCGCCACCGTCTTCGTCAGCGTGAACACGTTCTGCACGAGCTTACCTTCGCGCACGCCCCGCGTGTTCACCCACGTGAGCAACACAATCGAGCCGATGGCGACAAGCTGCGCGGCGGAGACCGTCAGCCCCGTGATGGAAAAGACCACCCGGTCTTCGCCCAGCGCGGGAAACAGCACCGCGGTGAACTTGGCGAAGGCCACGCCAATGGCGGCAATGGAGCCGGGCTGAATCACGAGAAAGAACGTCCAGCCAAACAGAAACGCCACCAGCGGGTTCCACGCCTCGCGCAGGTAAACGTACTGCCCGCCCGCCTGCGGAATCATCCCCGCCAGTTCGCCGTAACACAGCGCGGCGATGATCGTCACGAATCCCGAGAGCGCCCACACCACCAGCAGCCAGCCGCCCGAGCCCACCGTGCGCGCGATGTCGGCGCTGACGATGAAAATGCCCGAACCGATGACTGACCCGATGACGATCATCGTCGCGTCCAGCAAGCCCAGTTCGCGCCGCAACCCGGTATCGGCGGGCTCACTCACCGTCGCCGTCCGTGTCTCCCATGGGGTACGGGCCCTCGACCGGCGCGCGGGTTTTCAACACGCGAAACAGGCAGTACGCCAGCATCACGGTAATCCCGGTCCACACGCCGAGCATCAGAATCCAACCGGTGGTATTCATGGTTTGGCCCTCCGCAGTTCGGGGAAACGGCTGCGCCTGTGCGCGCGGTAAATCAGAATCAGGATCAGTGCGAGCAACGCGCCGAGCATGACGCGTGTCACGCTTACCCAGAAAATTTGCGTGCTTGACGTCATTTTGGCCATCGTCACCGTCGGCCACCAGTCCTGAATTCCCCAGAAGACCAGCAGGAAGATCAGGTAGGCGGGTGTAATATATTTGATGATAATCCGGTAGATGGAGGGTACTCGCATCTGCGCGCCGCGGTGCATTTCTTCAAAACCCTTGTCGATACCCATGAAGAAGCTGAAGAGCAGGATCATAATCAACCCCGATACCACGGGGAGCATCGTGCCCGCCCAGAAGTCCATCTCGTCGAGCGTCCCCCAGGCAACGGTTAAAACGACGAAGCCGGTGACGAGCAGGTTCAGGGCCGCCACCCAGGCAATGGCCCGCCCGTGGCTGACGTTGAGTTCATCTTTTAAAAATGTAATCGCGGGTTGAATCAGCGAGACCGACGACGTGATCCCGGCGATGAACAGCAAGAGGAACCACAGAAAGCCCATCACTGCGCCGCCGCCCATCTGCGCGAAGATGTACGGCATGGTGACGAAGCCCAGATTGAAACTGCCTCCGGCGGCGATTTCCTGCGCGCCCGCCGCGCCAAAGAAGATCGCGGCGGCGACGATCGCGATGCTGCCGCCCAGCACGACCTCGGCGAATTCGTTGGCCGCGCTCGCCGTCAGGCCCGAGAGCACGACGTCGTCGCGGCGGCGCAGATAGCTCGCATAGGTCATGATTGCGCCCATCCCCACCGAGAGCGTGAAGAAGATCTGCCCCGCGGCCTCGATCCACACCCGCGCGTCGGCGAGGCGGCTCCAGTCGGGATTCCACATGAATCCGAGCGCGTTATTCACGTTCCAGTCCGGATGCTCCGCGTGCGGCGTGCCCAGCGTCAACACGCGCACGGCGAGGATAATTCCACAGACGAACAGCACCGGCATGCCGATCTTCGAGAGCATTTCGATGCCCCGCGCAATCCCGCGGTAAAGCACCCAGTAATTGACGCCGAGGACGAGCAGGAATATGGTGATTGCGGTCCACGGCCCATCGAAGTAAGCGTTGTGTTCCGCGCCGATGAAGCCCGCCAGAAAGCGGTCCATCTCGTGGTTGGCAATCGCCTGATCCCACGTGCCAGTCAGCGCGAACAAGCTGAAGGCCAGCGTCCACGCCTCGATGTAAACGTAGTAGAAGACGATGACCAGCGGAATGAAAATCGTGATCGCGCCCAGGTACTTGGCCCACGGGCGGCCGTTCGTCAACCGGTGGTAGACGCCCGGCCCGCTGCCGTGCTCGTGCTGCCCGCCGTAGCGGCCCAGCGTCCACTCCACCCACGCCAGCGGAATACCCAGCAGCAGCAGCGCAATCAGATACGGCACCATGAACGCCCCGCCACCATTGGCCGCGGCCCGCACCGGAAAACGCAGAAAGTTGCCGAGGCCCACGGCGCTGCCCGCCACGGCTAGAATCACCCCGATCCGCGAGCCCCAATTGTCGCGCCGTTTCGGCGCGCGCGATGTGGTCATTGGCCTCACTCCTCAGCAATCACGGCACACCGAGCCCAGAAGTCCGGGCAGTACACCCACTGTCTTGATACTTCTGAAGGGAAACGACCTAAGTTAGATAATGACGAGGAGGTTCGCAACGCTTTTTCGCAGATCTCCAAAAAAGTGAATGGACCCGAGAATCCACTTGCCGAATTACTGAGAAATTGTTATATCTACTGTTGTTATCTGAACCCAAGGTCCCGTGGTGATGTTGGGATTGCCGAGGTATGCGATCGCGTCACCGGTCAGACGTGCCGTCCAAACCGTTTTGCGTCTCCTTCCTAAATAAAAACAATGTTCTGCTCGTGCCCAACCGTGCGCATGGCATGCGCTCTTTGGGGCCTGAATTTACTCTGCTAAGTTTACTATAATAGAATGATACGACACAAGCATAGATCTTGCCCAGCGAAAAGAGCTTGATTTCGCGATCCGGCCCTGCAAACTGGCGCGTTTACTTTTCCAGTCTCTCGCAACGCCCTCCGACGTGTCCTGGCCCTCGTAACCCCTTCCTGCTATGAAACTCTCTTTCCGTACCTCTCTTTTGCTGGCAGTTCTGATCGGGATCCTTGCCGGGCCGGCCTGCGCGCAATGGAATCTTGAATGGAGCGCCGCCGGGATCGACAATAACGCAGTCAGCGGCTGGCTGTCCTTCCAGCAGAGCGGCGGTAGTTGGCAGATGCGGTTTTACACGCTGGACTCGCTCCAGTTCAAGGTGATGGACGCGGCCTATTCGACCATCGCGCAGTACACGTACACGTTTTCGCTCGCGGAGCGGCTGGCGGGGGCGTCGCTTTATTCGCTGGGCCTCGATCTGACGGGCGACGGGATCACCGAATTTTACGTGCTCTCCGGCTACGGTACCGCCACGGCTTACCGGCAGGCAGCGCGGATTTTCGACATTACGACCAACACGACCGTCTTCGAACTCAACACCGGGGGCATTTCGTACAGCTATCCGACGCTGATGGACACGGATAACGACAATCTTTACGAAGCCGTGTTTATTCGCTTCGAACTTCCCCGATACCGGACAATACGGCTACGAGGTCTACCAGACCAACACGGCGGTCGTCGCCAGTGTGGCGAGCGCGGCCCGTGCCGCAGCGACTGGGACTCGGACAGAACTACCCCAATCCTTTCAACCCGGCGACGCGCATCGACTACGAACTGGCCACACCGGGCCACGTGCGGCTGGAAATCACCAACCTGCTCGGCCAGCATGTGCGCACGCTGGTTGATACTCCGCAGTCTCCGGGCCGGCACACCGCCGCCTGGGACGGCACGCGGCGATACAGGGCAGAATGCCACAACCGGGGCGTACTTCTACCGGCTGGAGCTCGACGGCAAAGTCGTCGAAACGAAGCAAATGCTGCTCTTGAAGTAACGATGTGCGACGATCCGCCGTGGGGAATCTGGCGATCCGCCGTGGGGACTTAGGTCGCTGAGGCAAGGATAGCGACGGGTGCCTCGGAGGGCACGGCGCATGATGGATTCCGGCTTAAGCGA
Organism: uncultured bacterium; assembly: GCA_963735175.1. GTDB lineage: Bacteria > Electryoneota > RPQS01 > RPQS01 > RPQS01 > CAVTJX01. The sequence continues at coordinate 859,613 of CAVTJX010000016.1, forward strand.
AAGGATCTGTCTGTGAGCACCCGGCTAACGCGCAACCTTGCCGTCAGCGAATCCGGCTTCCTTTTTTGCCGACCACGGGCGAAACGTTTACCGTCAACGAACCGGGCCGGATCGTGCTGGCCGCGCTGCAGGGCGCGCAGAGCGAAGAGGAAATTGTCGCACGCCTCGCCGCGGAATTCGATGCCGACGCGGCCGCGATTCACCGCGATCTGGAAGATTTTCTCGTCCAACTTCGGCAGTACCACCTGCTGAACGAAGAATCAGACTCCAGCTTATGAATATCGCCGTTACGGGTCTGAACGCCACGGACAATCCCGGCCCCGGCGTGCCGGTTATTCGCAGCCTGAAGGAAATTCCGGATTTCAACGGGTCGCATCATCGGGCTGGTCTACGACATCCTCGAACCGGGGGTGTTCATGGAGAACGTCGCCGATCGCAGCTATCTCATCCCCTACCCATCGACGGGATTGGACGCCGTTTACGACCGCCTCGCGTACGTCCACGAGCGCGAACGGCTGGATCTGATTCTGCCCACGCTGGATACCGAACTCTATGTCTTTTACAAACTGAAGGACCGGCTGGCCGAACTGGGCATCCGCACCTTTCTGCCTTCTACCGAGCAGCTCAATTTACGCGGCAAGGACAAGCTCGCGGCGTTCTGTAAGGATAACGCCATTCCCGCGCCCAAAACGCGGCTCGTGAATGCGGCGCATGACTTGCGCGGGCTTGAGGCAGAGCTGCCCTTCCCGGTGATGATCAAGGGCATTTTCTATGGCGCGGAGGCGGCCACCAATCTTGAGGAGAGCCTGACGTGCTTTCACCGCGCCCGCGCCCAATGGGGTCTGCCGGTGATCGTGCAGGAGCAGCTTCAGGGCGACGAGTTCAACGTCGTCGCGCTGGGCGACGGCGCGGGCGGCACGGTGGGCGCGGTCGCCATGCGCAAGACCTATATCACCGACAAGGGCAAGGGCTGGGCGGGCGTCACGATTTTCGATCCGGCGCTGATCGAGCTGTCGCGGCGGGTGATCGCCAAGCTTGCAGTGGGCCGGCGGGATCGAACTGGAATTCATCAAGGCGCGGCGCACGGGCGAGTATCACCTGCTGGAGATCAACCCGCGCTTTCCCGCGTGGACCTACCTCGCCACGGCGGCGGGCCAGAACCTGCCCGCGGCGTGGACGAAGCTCGCCCTGGGCGAGCCGGTGGAGCCATTCACGGAGTACGAAGTCGGCAAGATGTTCGTGCGCTGTTCGTGGGATTTAATCTCGGACGTGCGCCACTTGGAAACCTGGGTGACTGCGGGAGAAGCCTGATTCATGACGACGAACGCCGCCAAAAAGCGCTACGAACGACCGACGATTACCAAGCAGCACTCGGGCCTGATGAACAAGATCGGGCGGCGCGCCTACGCCGCGCCGGTCACGGCCCTCGACGGCGTCCCCATCTCCCGGCTGGTGGAAGAGTTCGGCTCGCCGCTGTTCGTGCTCTCGGAAAAGCGGCTGCGGCAGAACCTGCGCCGCGCCGTACGCGTCTTTTCCACGCGCTACCCGAATGTGCAATTCGCCTGGTCGTACAAGACCAACTACCTCGACGCCGTCTGCCGCGTCTGCCACCACGAAGGCTCGTGGGCCGAGGTGGTCTCGGAATTCGAATACGACAAGGCGCGGCGGCTGGGCGTGCCCGGCTCGCAGATCCTCTTCAACGGCCCCGGCAAGAGCCGCGCGGCGCTGGCCAAGGCCGTGCGCGACGGCGCGCGCATCCATGTCGATCACTTCGACGAACTCTACGAGCTGATCGCGCTCACCGAAGAGCTGAAGCTGACGGCGCAGGTGGCGATCCGCGTCAACATGGACGTGGGCATCCATCCCGCCTGGGACCGCTTCGGATTCAACTATGAAAACGGCGAGGCGTGGCAGGCGATTACGCGGGTCATGGCCGCGCCCGGCTTGAAGCTGGTGGGGCTGCATACGCACATCGGCACGTACATCATGAGCGCCGACCCCTACCGCATCGCCGCCGCCAAACTGGCGCAGACGGCCAAGCGGCTGCGCGAGCAGTATCGGCACCGCATCGACTACATCGACCTCGGCGGCGGTTTCGCCTCGAACAACACGCTGATCGGGCAGTACCTCCCCGCCGAGGGCACCGTGCCGACGCTCGAGCAGTACGCCGACGCCATCGCGCTGGGCCTCGCCGAATTCGCGCCACTGCCCGCCGAAGCGCCCGCGCTTTATCTGGAAACCGGGCGCGCGCTGATCGACGACGCCGGGAATCTAATCACCACCGTCATCGCCAACAAGCGGCTCTCCGACAACCGGCGCGCGGTGATCGTCGACGCCGGCGTGAATCTGCTGTTCACAAGCTTCTGGTACCGGCACAATGTCTCGCCGACGCAAGATGACGGCGTGCTGGCCGAGGACATGACGCTCTTCGGCCCGCTCTGCATGAATATCGATCAGATCCGCGAGCAGGTCTCGCTGCCGCCGCTGAAGACGGGCGAGACGCTGGTGGTGCATCACGTCGGCGCCTACGACATGACGCAGTGGATGCAGTTCATCACCCTCCGGCCCAACATCATCATGATCCTCGAAGACGGCACGCCCGCCCTCATCCGCCGCGCGGAGACGCTGGAGTCCCTGGTCTCGCATGAGTTGATTCCCGCGAAATTGCGCAGCGCGGGCGCATGAGGACCGGCGCCGCCAGTCCCGCGCGCCGCGTCGTCGATTCGATTCTCTACAGCTACGCGCAGATCCTGTTTTCCAACCGCCGCTGGCTGGGGGCGGTGCTGTTGTTGGCCACATTTTTTCATCCCGCCTCCGGCCTGCTCGCCCTCTGCGGCGTGGCGCTTTCGAACCTCATCGCGTGGCTGTTGAAGTTCGATACGGCGCGGATCGAGAGCGGCTTTTATGGTTTCAACGGCATTCTGCTGGGCGCGGCCTACGGCTATTTTTTCACGCCCAACCCGTTTTTGATTGCGCTCTTTCCGTTGTTCGTGGTAATGGCATTTTTCGTAGCGGCGGCGCTGGAGCATTGGTTCGCGGCGGCCTTCAATCTGCCCGGCCTCAGCCTGCCGTTCATGCTGTCGCTCTACATGACGCTGATCTTTCTCGGCAATTACGGCTTTGTGCAGGCGCAGACGGCGACGGCCACCACACCGTACTGGCTGCAAGGGTTGCCGCCGTTGTGGGTCGGCTATTTTCATTCCCTCGGCCTGATCCTCTTTCAGCCGCATGTGCTGGCGGGCATGCTCATCGCCCTCGGCCTGCTCGTCTTCTCGCGTGTGTTGTTCGTGCTCACGCTGGCGGGGTTCTTCACGAATAGCCTGCTGGTGCACCTGCTGCTCCCTGAGCAGGCACCGCAGTTGTTGATTTTAACCGGGCTGAACGCGGTACTGGTGGCGATTGCGCTGGGCGGCAGCCTGGTCATTCCCTCGCGCAAGTCGCTGGTGCTGGCGCTGCTGGCCGTGATGATGACCGTGATCTTCACCGGCGTCTTCGTGCGGCTACTTTCGGCCTCGCATTTGCCGGTGATGGTGCTGCCCTTCAATATCGTCGTGCTGGGCACACTCTACAGTTTGAAGTTCCGCCAGAGCGCGAGCGGCCTCGTACTGCTCTATTTCCCGCCGGGTTCACCCGAAGAAAATTATTACTACCACGACACAGCGCAAGCGCGCTTCGAGAAGCTGCGCTTCCGCCAGTTTGACCTGCCGTTCGCGGGCGAATGGACGGTATCACAGGGACCGGGCGGCAAAGCCACGCACCAGGGCGGCTGGCGCCACGCCTGGGATTTCGTCGTCGAGGGCGAGGACGGCCGCACCTGCGAGAACGACGGAACGAAGCTCGAGGATTATTACTGTTACCGGCTGCCGGTGCGCGCGCCGGACGACGGCGAAGTGGTCCTGGTCGTTGATGATGTCAAGAACAATCCCATTGGCGACGTGAACCTCGCGCGCAACTGGGGCAACACGATCATTCTGCAAGCACGCCGCGGGGTTGTACAGCTCGCTGTCGCATCTCGAACCGGGCTCGGCGAAGGTCACGGTCGGTCAGACGGTGACACGCGGCGAAGTGCTGGCTCTTTGCGGCAGCAGCGGCCGGTCGCCTGAGCCGCATTTGCATTTTCAGTTTCAAGCCACGGCGAAGCTCGGCGACGTGACACTGCCGTATCCCCTTGGCGTCTTCGCCGAGCGGCGGCGCGGCGGGTTACGCGCTGTGTACCTCCGAAGTCCCTTCCGAGGGCGCGCGGGTGCAGAACTTGAAATCTCACCGTCAGCTTCAGGAGGCCTTCGCTTTTGCGCTGGGCGACACGCTCCGCTTTGCCTGCCAGTATGTCGACGACAAAGATGCTGTCGCCGAGTCGTGGGATGTCAAGGTTGACCACTACAATTCACTGTATATCGAGTCTACGGCGAACGCATGGGTCAGCGTGTTGAAAACGGAGTCCGTGGTTTATTTGACAGGATTCCGCGGCAATCACCGCTCGGCGCTCTACTATTTCTACCTGGCGGCGGCGCAGGTGCCGCTGGGTTATCTGCCGGGATTGACCTGGGGAGATCGTCTGCCGTTGGGCAAAGTGCTGCGCTCGTGGGTGCGCCCGCTTTCGGAGTTGTTTCTGCTCTTCGGCACGCCGCTGCGGGCGGACGTGCATTTGCATTTTGGCGAGGGCGCCGACAGCGGCACCGTAATCGAGAGCGACCTCCGCGTTTCCGGACGCGGGCCGTTCCGCGCGGTGCGCCAGTCCGGCGGCGGCCGCCTGCGGATTTCGCCCGACGGTGAAATTGCTACGCTGGACTATTTTCAAAATGGGCGGCGCGTCTTCCACGCCCGGCGTTTAAGCGATGACGAATTTCCGGCGACCGCGACGGCGCCGGTTTTGGAGGAAACGCAACCATGAAAACCGGACGCTGGGTTGGCCTCGCCATGTTGCTGATCTGCCTGCTGATCGCGGGTTATTCGCTGCGGGCGCAGGATACCGGCCACGAGAGTGCCATTGCCCATTTCAATAAGTCGATCGCCCTTGAAACCGAAGGCAAATACGGCGAGGCGCTGGCGAAATGGAGGCCATTCCCACCGACTTCCGCGGGGATTACCTGGTCAATCTCCGTTTCGGTTGGCTGCATTACCAGAACGCGCATTACGACCGCGCGGAAACTTTTTACCGCCAGGCGCTGGCCGCCACCGCCGACAAGAGCATTGAGGCCATGCTGGGTTTGACGCTGCCACTGGCGGCGCGCGACCAGTGGAACGAGGTCGAAGGTTTTATCGCAAAATCCTCAAGCTCGATCCGGGACATTACACGGCCAACCTGCGCCTCGGGCCAGATTCTTTCCAATCGCGGCGATTACGCGCAGGCCGAAAAGTATCTCGCTACGGCCCTCACGCATTATCCGGCGGAGTACGAAGCCAATCTCGCGGCGGCGTGGAATACCTATGCGCTGGGCAAGCGCGCTGGAAGCTCGCGGGATTTTCGAACACGTTTTGATGCTCAGCCCCGGCGACACCAGTGCGCTGCGCGGCCTGTCGTTGGTTAAATAGCATGCGCCTGTTTCCTGCTGTTCTGCTGGGATTTCTGCTGATGGTCAGCCCCGTCATGGGCGCTGACCATTTTCTCTATCCGGGAATCTATGCCACTGCGGGCAACAGCACGAATGGCCGCGCGTCCGTCGATCTTTCGGCCTACAGCTCGGTATCCTTCAATAATCGGCATTTAATCTCGGTGGGCTACTCCGATACCCGGCTTAAACACCGCGACTGGACTTACGGGCAGCAAATGCTCGTCGGTGGCATGGCACTGACCTTCCGGCCTATCACCGTGAAGGCTCATTACGCGCACATCGACGGCGATTTCAATCTCGATGACCGTCTCTACTCCTATCGCTACAACGATCACGCAGACCTCGGCAGCGCGGAATTGGTATACGGACATTGGCCATGGTACGCCGGAATCGGCGCGATGTACTTCAACGGCATTGGTTATCGCAAACAGACGGTGCAGCAGTGGACGGCGCGCCTCGAACATCCCCTCGGGCGCACGGCGTGGCTTTCACTGCGGCCCAGTTATGCATGGGTGCTGGACGGACGGCGGCTGTGGTCGGCGGAAGTCAAAGCGTCGTGGCAGCCGCATCGCAACTGGATCTTTCGTGCGGGAGGCATGGCGGGCGAGCGCGCCTATGCCTTCGACAACGACCTGTTGGTGATCTATAATCAGGATGAAACACAGACACGCCTGCTGTCTGCGCAGGCCGAGGCGCGGCTCTGGCGCGGCTTCTGGCTGAGCGGGCAATACCTCTATACTCAGTTCCGGGGCTACTCTATCCGCTACCTCGTGGCCGGGCTGCACAGCCGGTTGCCGCTATAGCGCATCATGGGAAATATTCGTATATTGGACTCCACACCGAGCATTTTCCTTTAGCTCCCGATGAGGTCCGTCCCATGGATGAACAACTGGCCCAATTGTTCCGCGCCAGCGACTTCGGCAAAGCCATTGGCGAAGACGTCTGCCGCGAAATTCTCGACGCCGCCGAAGTCCAGCACTGGCCGGCGCAGGCGCTGATCTTTCAGGAAGGCGACACGGCGGATGGGATCTATTTCGTCGCCAAGGGAATGGTGAAGCTCGTGCGCATCGCCGCCGACGGCCGCGAAACGGTGTTGACGATCATGGAGCCGCCCGGCTTGTTTGCCGAGGCGGCGATTTTTTTGGGCAAGTATCCCGCCACGGCGATGACATTGACCGAAACCGAGCTGCTGTTTCTGCACAAGCAGAAGGTGATGGAGCTGATCATGAAGCACGAGGTGTTCCTGCGCTTCTTCTTCACCGCCATGGCGAAGTGGCTGCAGCGGCTGGTGGCGAAAATCGATCAACTCACGCTCTCCGACGGCACCGCCCGCCTCTGCCGCTACTTGCTCGGCGAACTCGACAAGGGACCGGCACAGCTCGATTACCGCGTACCGCGCGTAAATCTGACACTGAAGAAGGGCGACCTCGCCACCTTCTTAAATATGAATCAACCCTCGCTCTCGCGCATTTTCCGCCGTCTGCAGGACGACAAACTGATCGACGTACAGGCCAAGACGATCTACCTGAACGACCTCGAAGCCCTCCGACGCCTGACGTTGCCGCCACTGGAATGACCAGCGTGCGACGCTGGACCCGGGCGCGTGGCCTTTGATGACTGCGCGCTTCGCGCATGCTGGGTCTTTACCACGCCGTGCGACCTCTCCAGAGGCCGCCGTCTGGATGATCGCTTCTAACTAAAGATCGCCGCGCGGGGTTTCCTTACCCCGCGCGTTTCATTTTTCCCCGCCCCCGCTGCGGGGATTTTTTTGCGCCCAAATCCGCCTCTTTTTCTCCGTTTTTATCCCAAGGCAAAGCTCCTGTGGCCATCGGAGAGTACATTGGGGGCGTCATCCGGTCTAAACCACAACCGCCCGCAATTCGGGGTGAGGGCGATTTTTCGCCAATTGATGCCCAGAGACCAATTTGGAGAAGGTCAGTTTTCGCGTTTTCGCAATTTAGACCCTTCAAGGAAACTTTAACTCCGTTTGGATTATAAACCTTCAATCGGACATACTGGAAAATCAGGAGACGGAACCAATAAGCTATCGCAAGCTGTGGATCGCGTTTATCGTCGTCATGGTGGCCTCGTTTGCGGTATTGGGCTATTTTGGACGGGAGATCTACCGCGAAATGCCGCCGGTGCCGAACCGCGTGGTGACCACCGACGGCCGCGTGCTGTTCACGGGCCAGGAGATTAAAGACGGCCAGAACGTCTGGCAGTCCATGGGCGGGCAGGAGGTCGGCACGATCTGGGGCCACGGCGCGTATGTGGCGCCCGACTGGTCGGCCGACTGGCTGCACCGCGAATCGACTGCCGTACTCGAGATCTGGGCATTGGCCGATTACAACGCCCTATGCCCAACTGCGCGACACTGAACAAGCCGCGCTGCGCCAGCGCCTCAAGGACGAATACCGCACCAACACCTATAACAGAACCACGGGCGATCTCGTGGTTTCGCCCGTGCGGGCGCAGGCCATGGAGGCGGTGGGCGCGCACTACGCCGCGCTCTTCGGCAACGATCCCGCCATGGACAAACTGCGCGACGCCTACGCCATTCCGGCCAACACCATCAAGACCCCGGAGCGGCAGCAGGCGATGAACGCCTTCTTCTTCTGGACCGCCTGGGCGTGCGCGACACAGCGCGCCCGGCAAACAGATCACCTACACCAACAACTGGCCCGCCGAAGCGCTGATCGACAACCGCCCCACCGGCAGCGATCGATTCTCTGGTCGGTGATCAGCTTCGTGATCCTGCTGGCCGGCGTCGGCGCGCTGGTCTGGTACTTTGCCGCCGAGCACCGCAAACGCGCCGAGGAGCCGATGGACGTGCCGCTGACGCGATCCCGCTGCTGGCGCTGAAGCCCACGCCCTCGATGACAGGCGACGCTGAAGTATTTCTGGGTCGTGGCGGCGCTGATCGTGGTGCAGGTCGGTGCTGGGCGCGGTCACGGCACACTACGGCGTGGAAGGCAACGGCTTCTACGGCATTCCGCTTGCGCAAGATGGCTGCCCTACTCGGTGACCCGCACCTGGCACACGCAGCTCGGCATCTTCTGGATCGCGACCGCCTGGCTGGCGACCGGCCTGTTCATCGCCCCGGCCGTTTCGGGCTACGAACCGAAGTTCCAGCGCGCGGGCGTGAACTTCCTGTTCGTCTGCCTGCTGATCATCGTGGTCGGCTCGCTGGCCGGCCAGTGGTTCGGCGTGCAGCAGAAGCTCGGCTTCGGCTCGAACTTCTGGTTCGGCCACCAGGGCTATGAGTACGTGGACCTCGGCCGCTTCTGGCAGATCTTCCTGTTCGTCGGGCCTGTTCGTCTGGCTGTTCCTGATGGGCCGCGCGCATGTGGCCCGCGTTCAAGAAGCCGGTCGCGAACCGCCATCTGCTGGCGCTGTTCCTCATCTCCTCGGCGGCCATCGCGCTGTTCTACGGCGCGGGGCTGATGTGGGGCCGGCAGACGAACCTGGCCATGGCCGAATACTGGCGCTGGTGGGTGGTGCACCTGTGGGTGGAAGGCTTCTTCGAAGTCTTCGCCACGGTGGTGATCGCCTTCCTGTTCACGCGCATGGGGCTGCTGCGCGAATCGCACCGCCACCGCCGCCGTGCTCTTCTCGACGGTCATCTTCCTCTCCGGCGGCATCCTCGGCACGTTCCATCACCTCTACTTCACCGGCACGCCGACGGCGCGTGCTGGCGCTGGGCGCGACCTTCAGCGCGCTGGAGGTTGTGCCGCTGGTGCTGATCGGCTTCGAGGCCTACGAGAACCTGACCCTGAGCCGCGCGCGGCCGTGGGTGCACGGCCTACAAGTGGCCGATCTACTTCTTCGTGGCGGTGGCGTTCTGGAACCTGGTGGGCGCGGGCCTGTTCGGCTTCCTGATCAATCCGCCGATCGCGCTCTATTACATGCAGGGCCTGAACACGACGCCGGTGCACGGGCACACCGCGCTGTTCGGCGTCTACGGCATGCTGGGCATCGGGCTGATGCTCTTCTGCCTGCGCGGCCTGACGGTGCGCAAGCGTGTGGAAGACGCGGCGCTGCTGCGCTTCACCTTCTGGTCGATCAACATCGGCCTGGCGCTGATGGTGCTGCTGAGCGTGCTGCCGGTCGGCCTGCTGCAGACCTGGGCCAGCGTGGAGCACGGCATGTGGTACGCCCGCTCGGCGGAGTTCCTGCAGACGCCGCTGATGGACACCTTGCGCTGGCTGCGCGTGATCGGCGACACGATCTTCGCCTCGGGCGTGTTGGCGCTGGGCTGGTTCGTGCTGGGACTGAAGACCGGCTGGTCGCTGGACCGTGAAGAAAGCGTGCTGGGCCGCATGGAGCGAACTCCGGAGCGGGTTGCATAAGACGGTGCGGAACATCCTCAAACAATAATCTGAAAGCAGAGGTATTCTCATGCTAACGGCATACAGACTCAGATCAGTCGCGACAGGCTTGCTGGGAATCATGATCACGGCCGGCACGCTGCTGCCACAAGCGTCGCGGGCGCATTGCGATTCCATGGATGGCCCCGTGATTATCGAGGCGCAGATGGCGCTCGAGAAACACGACATCACGCCGCTCTTGAAATGGGTGAAACCCGAATATGAGGCTGAAGTGCGGACCGCCTTCGCCAAGACCGAAGCAGTGCGCGGCAAAGGCGCGGACGCCAAAGACCTCGCCGATACCTACTTCTTTGAAACGCTCGTGCGCGTCCACCGCGCCGGCGAGAACGCGCCCTACACGGGAATCAAGCCCGCCGGGCAGCAGGAAGCGGTGATCATCGCCGCCGATCGCGCCCTCGACAACGGCTCGCCGGCAGACCTTGAACAAGACTTGCTGGCGGCGGTCAAAACCGGCATCGAGCAGCGCTTCGAACACGCGCGGGAAACGAAAGCGCACGCGGCGCACAATGTGGAGGCGGGACGGACGTTCGTGGCAGCCTATGTCGAATACATGCACTTCATCGAGCGGCTGCACCTGACGGCGACCGGCGCGGCACACGAGACGGAAGAGACTGAAGCCGCCGCGGCGCCGAGCTGCGGTCACAAATAAGCTACGGATAATTCACGATGACCGCGACAGACATTCTAAAACACGAACACGAACTCATCCTTCGCGTACTGGATGCGGCGGAGGCGGAGTGGCAGACAGCCGAGGCCACGGGTGCGGTGCATGCCGACGTGCTGGATAAGTTGCTTGACTTCTTCCGCAACTTCGCCGACCGCTGTCACCATGCCAAGGAAGAGCAGCAGCTCTTTGTACGCTTGCGGCAGCGCGGCTTGCCCGCCGAGGGCGGCCCGGTGGGCGTGATGCTCTCCGAGCACGAGGCCGGACGGCAGTACCTGCAGGCCGTTGCCGCCGCACTGCCCGCTGCCCACGAGGGGGATACCGCAGCGATCGATGCGATTCGGCACGCGCTCGGCGGTTACATTACGCTCTTGCGCGCGCACATCGCCAAGGAGAACAATATTCTCTTCCCCATGGCCGACCGTGTATTGCGCGTGGAAGATCAGCACGAACTGTCGATGGAATTCGAGCGCATGGAGGCGGAGGAGATCAGCGAAGGCGTGCACGAGAAGTACCATCATCTTGCGCAGGAGTTGTCAGCGGTGTAAGTAAAGCGAGATTCCTGAATGTGGAAGACCGGCCTGATGGGCCGGTCTTCGTAGTTCAAGGGTTTGCGTGTTGACTAGTGAACGGGAGGGTTGCGGAAGACCTTAACCCTCCCCTACAATGACGACCACGCCTCCGCCGTTCATCGTTCATCGTTCCGGGTTCATCGTTTCTACGTGAGCAAGCTCGCCACGGCGAGGCTCAGGCTCATGTGGCGGGCGCTGCGGTGCGGGGGGAGGGCGATGGGGCAGGGGCCGCCGACGACGAGGCCGATGGCCTGATGCTCGCCCGTCAGATGGATCGCGTCGGTGAGCGTCGAGAAGCTGTTCAGGTCGGGCGGAATCAGCAAGTCCGCCTGGCCGCCGATGTCGCTCTTCAGCCCCTTGTCGTCCACCGCCTTGGGACTGATGGCAAGATCGAGCGCCAGCGGGCCGTCCACCTTGGCCTTGCCGAACTGGCCGCGCATGCTCATGTGCCCGAGGGTCGCTTCCCAGATCGTCGAATGCACACCGGGGGAAATGGTTTCCACGCAGGAGAGCAGCGCGACTTTCGCTTCGGCTTCGCCGAGTTCGGCCAGCGTCCGCACCATCATCTGCACGCCCTTGATGGCCTCGGGAATGGAATCGTAGCGCGCCATGGGCGTGAAGCCGACCCACAGGAGTTTGGCTGTACGACGGCACTTCAAACGCCTGCATCATGCTGACGGGGCCGTACTCTTTGGGCAGTGCGCGGTCGATGTAGCGCGCGATTTTCAGATTTTCCTCGCCGGGACAGAACAGCAGATCGGCCTCACCCTTGACGGCGGCGTCGACGGCTTTGGCCACGCTTTCCTGTAAATCACCGGCGTGGTGCGTGACTTTCCAGCCGCGGCCTTCCCACTCGGCGAGCATGGCGAGTTCGGCGGGGTCCGCGCCCACGGCGTGAATGCGGCCGGGCTTCTTGTCGGCCGCGCGTTTCAACAGATCATTCAGCATCATTGCACGGCCTCCCCGGCCATCACCGCGGCGAGGGCCAGCGATGCCATTTTATTGCGCGGCGGATCGCTGCGCGAGACCAGCGACAGCGGCACGCGCGCCCCGGCGATGACGCCCATGAAGGTCGCGCCGCGCAGGAGGATCATCGCCTTGACGGCGATATTCGCTTCTTCGATACTGTGAGCCACGAGAATGTCCGGATCGCGCACGACCTGACTCTCCCAGGCGGTGCCTTCGGGGAAGCCGGCGAAGATCGTCGCCATCGTCAGCGGACCTTCGACGTAGGGTGTGATGCCGCGCACGTGGCAGGTGCGGGCGAGGGCCGCGGCTTCGATGGACGACGGGAAATCGGGATCGGCCTCGTTGGTGACGCCGAGCAGCGCTACGCGCGGATTTTTCACGCCGATCTGGCGGCTGACGCGCACGGCGTTCTCGATCATCGCCAGCTTCTGGTTGAAATCGGGTGACGACAGCACGCCGCCGTCGGTGACCGACAGCAGCTTATTGTAGCCCTGCACTTCCAGAACGGCGCAGTGCGAGAGCAGCTTGCCGACGCGCAGTCCGGCCTTGGGTGAGAGCACAGCCTTCATCAGGTCGGGCGTGGGGACCTTGCCCTTCATGAGAATGTGGCAGTGGCCCTGGCTACAAAGTTCGACGGCCTTGGCGACCGCGGCTTTGACACTATCGGCGTCGCTGATTTCGACGTCGCTTTCTTTCATCTCCATTTTGGCGAGATTGTCGCGGATCTTGGTCGCGCTGCCCACGACGTGCGCCCGCACGTAGCCTTCGCGCTGGGCGTCGCAGACGGCCTTGAGGACGTCCGCGTCCTCGCCGCCGGCGACCGCGACGACGGGCAGCCGCTTTTTGGCGGCTTCGCGGGCGCGGTCCATCACCATGCTTGCGGATTTCAGCATCACGTTAATATTCCTTTGCCGCTTCGGTGCCGTTTAAGACGCGGAACGCGCCCGCGGCGAGGGCTTCCAGTTCGCGTTCGCCGGGATAGACGACGATCTTCCCCAGCCATTCGATGGAGGATTTCAATTCGGTCAGTACTTTCTGCGAATAGGCCAGGCCGCCGGTGACGATGATGGCGTCCTGTTTGCCGCGCAGCACGCTGGCGCAGGCGCCGATCTCCTTGGCGATCTGGTAGACCATGGCGCGGAAGATGAGTTCGGCGTTTTTGTCGCCCTTGTCGATCATCGCTTCCACCTCCACCATGCTCGCCGTGCCGAGGTAGCCCTTCAGGCCGCAGCCTTTGGACAGGTACGCTTTCAGTTTGTCGCCGGGATACTTGTCCGGAGGCGGCGAGGTTCAAGCAGGCCTTCCAGCGGCAGGGCGCCGGCGCGCTCGGGCGAGAACGGACCCATGCCCAAAAGGCCGTCGTTGACATCGACGATTTTGCCGCCGTCCACCGCGGCAATGGAGATTCCGCCGCCCAAATGCGCGACGATGAATTTGGTTTGCGCCAGCGGTTTGCCGCTTTCGCTCGCGGCAAGGTAGCAGCACGAGCGGATGTTGAGCGCGTGGCTGCGGCACTTGCGCTGAATTTCGGGAACGCCACTGATGCGCGCGACGTCGGTGAAGTTGTCGACGGTGACGGGATCGACGACGAAGGCGGGCACGTTCCATTCCTGCGCGAGGCTGCGAGCGATGGGCGCGCCGAGGTTCGAGACGTGCTTCGAATATTTTTCGGTCAGCAGGTCGTCGATGAGGGCGTCATTGATGGCATACGTGCCGCCTTCGAGCGGGCGCAGCGGTCCGCCCCGCCCCACCACCGCACGCGGCGGCAGCACTTCGGTACGGGCGGCGAGCTGTTCACGGATCTGCCGGTTGCGGACGGGCACGAGGTCGCGCAGGCTCATGGGCGCTTCGTTTTCGTGCCGGAGGGTGATTTCCCAGACCATCTTGCCCGCCCCATCCACGAAGGCCATTTTGGTGGAGGTGGAGCCGGGATTGATGACAAAGACGGTGTTGTTGTCAGCCATTCCTGAAGTTTCGGTTAAAAGAGCGGTTCTTGAGCAAAAATGTACGAACTTTTCCGGACTTCTGCCCAGCAGGCGAACGCGATGCGCAAAGAATGTGGTTATTGCACTTGCGGGCCAAGTCACGCACCGCAGGCACGGCTGTTGTGTGGACGAAGATCTGCAAACGTGGAAAGGAGTGTAAATGCAATTATTTTTGACAAAACGAACTGGGGTTATTTATTTGTCAATACGGAATGTGCGGAATTCACAAAGGCAATATTCGCCATATTTTCGTCAACTGATTCAGGTTGAACTATGTTTTTAATAATATACGGAAATATGAACATAATGTCAAGTCTTTTTTATATGAGAATTCCCTCGCCACAGCGAAGCGTAAGCGGAGAGCATGGTGTAACAAATTTCGTTGTGCTTTTCTGAGAACTTTCCATGAAACCGCTTGCACCATAATGCTGCGCTTCTTATTTTGTGCTGCGGATCGGTTTTATAGCCTGACTGCCGGACACGCAGATTGAGCACCGGCATGAATTTATTTATTCAGCCCGGATCGCACATGGAGGGTAGAAGGATGTTGGGTCGTATCGTAAAAGCGCTTGTCACTCCCAGCCAATGGAAAAAGATCGGAGTGCGGGCCAGGCTGCTGGCACATAATGTCACTCATTACGGAACGTTTTCGTTAAATCCCAACACGAAAGCTTACTGGGACCACAAGCTGGGCGATGTCGGCGATTTCTGGCGGGACGAAAATTACCACCAGATGCTCGACCTCCTGCCCGCGAACGAAAGTTTCACGCTGCTGGATATCGGCTGCGCGCTGGGCGACGGTTGCGAATTGTTGCAGCGGACGTTTCCGCAGGCCACGATCTCCGGCTCAGATATCAGCGAGGCGGGAATTGCCAAAGCGAAAGTGCGCCAAGGAAAAGTCAACTACTTTGTGCATGATATTCTGAAAGAGCCGATTCCCGGGGATTACGATTACATCCTGGTTGTCGAAACGCTGGAACATTTCGACAATCCGTTTCCGGTGGTGGATAAATGTTTGAAGCATGTCCGCAAGGCGCTCTGGATCAGCGTCCCCTACCGGCAGGAACTGGGCAAGCCACGGCTGGAGATGACGGTGCACCGCTTCCGGTTTGACGAGGAGACGTTCAAGCGGTATAACGGCCGGGTGGCGAAGGTCACGGATTATATCGAGGTCACCCAGGACCGCTGCATTATCTACGAGCTGAAGCCATAAGGCAGTCAGTAAGTCGTTGCAGACATTCCGGAAATACAAACCGGCATCCTTTGGGATGCCGGTTTTTTTCATGAGGATCTTGACTCTTGGCACTGAATAGGATTTTCAAAGCAGACAAAAAATCCCGCGGGCGCGGGTGACGATGGTAATAAAGTGAATGACGCGGATCATACGTGGTGATCCTCAGTCGAAAGTTCTGTCGAGAGTGCGGAATTTTGATGTACAGATTAGTTACTTAAAGTGGATGATCCGCTGTGGTAGGATCTCGGTATTCCCCGCGACTTTCAGAAAATACACGCCCGAAGGAAGTTGGTTCAGGCTTTGGTCGGCGATGGAAACGCGCCGGGCGCCGGATGACAGTTGCTGCGACCACACGGTACGGCCGAGAAGGTCATAGATCGTCAGCGCCTGGGCCGACGTGGGCAGTTCGAGGTTCAGGGAGGAAGTAAAGGGATTGGGATAGGCAGAGATCAACGCCGTTTGCGACGGGCGAGGATTCTCCGCCGCATCATTGGGCGGCGGGTAGCCAAAGGTATACATCCAGTATTGCATATAGGAAGAGGTCATCGAGGCTCCTTGGCAGGTAAACGCGAACCGTGTGCTATCCATCGCAATAATGGAAAAACTCGATCCCTCACGGTTTGATGCCAGAATGCTGGGCGAGTGCGGCCATGCACCATCTGCTTGACGGTATGCCCACTTTAGGCCATGCACTTCATCGGACCAAACGAACAAACAATTTCCCGCAGGGTCAACCTTCATCGTTCCATAGCCTAAGAATGATGAATCGATTGTGCGGGATTCCTGCACAATCAGATTGTGATCGAGCCGGATGTAGCCAATATCTGCTGTGTCGGAATTGACCATGAAATGAAAATTGTAATTGTCATCGATGCCAAAGTCAAACAGATACCATGAGGGAACGTCTTGTCCGAAGGGATGATAGACGGTTTGGCTGGTATCCTCGCCAAAGCGGACCAGCAGAATCTCGGTGCCGGGAAAAAGATCATTCCGCATGGCTGCCCAGGGAACACCGTCCGGCCCGAGGTGGATCTCCGGATCTACGCCCAACGTCACGCCGTCAATGGGCTGGTGCCAGATCTGAGTGTCCGGCCCCATCACCTTGAACCGGTAGTAGAAGAACGGCAGTGTATTGCCCACTAAGTGGATGGTCTGGTCCGTCGCGCGGTAGGTGGCGGACAAATCCCAACTGGGCGGACCTTCGCCGCCGCCGGGATACCCCAGCAAGGTGGTCGGCATGATTACGTTCCCGTCGGAGCCATGCCCGGACAGGTACAGACCGTGCCGCCAGTCCAGCCCTTGCCTCTGGCTGAATACACACCAGGAATTCGCGCCATCACCGACCACCGACGTGAAAAACGGGAGACACTGCGGATCGGCAAAGGCGTCGAGCCGCATCGTATCCGTGAGCACCTGACCGTAGATATCCGTGCGCAGATAATACGTTCTATGATTGGTAACACTGCTTCCCATCCAGGCAATGAAATAATGATGAACGTGGCCGAGCGTGTCCATCACGGAGCCACATTGCCGGACCTGCCCCGCCGGAGGGAAATTGGTCAGTTGGTACGACTGCCATTCTTGCGCCCCCCCCGAGGAGGCACACCAAAACACGAGCAAGAGGCACAGACAGGTTTTCATAGTTTGTTTACCTCTAAGTACAGAAAAAGCCCTGCCGAAAGCACGGCAAGGCCTGCGTAGAACGCGGGATCATGAACAACCGTTGTATCAGACAGCCAAGTACCCGCACCGCTGTCCCTCCCCAAGAAGCCCACGCTTCGGTTGTAAGCCATAAAATAATCGAATCCGGGACTTTGTCAAGCCCTCTTCTCACTAAAAAACTATGAATATTACGTGTATGACAGAATCAAGTTGAAATTGGCATAAACTATTACACTACGGATGATGTGGTATTGTAGAGAGCATCATGAGTCTGCTTTGCGAAAAATTTCACACAAGAGGCATGCCGGATCAAACGCGGTGATTCATCACCATTCTGCGTGATCGTGACCACAAAACAGACTCACTCGGCTTGAATTTGAGATCCGGAAAGTGTATCTTTAAGTCTTCCGTTAATTGGCCACCCGCCTGGGCGGGGGCTTACCGAAGCGGACTGCCTTCGGGCAACTTCGATCCGCAAAAATCCATATCTCATTTCACTGCGTCCACGCCTTCACGGTGTGGGCAAGGAAGGAAAGAACATGGCTGGCAAGGCATTTAATCCGTTTGAGATGGCTCAAGCGCAGTTCGACAAGGTCGCTGACATCCTGGGCCTCGATCAGGGCACGCGTGACCTGCTCCGTACCCCGATGCGCGAATACCAGTTTTCGATTCCAGTGCGCATGGACGACGGCGCGGTGAAGGTGTTTCGCGGTTTCCGCGTGCAGCACAGCGACGCCCGCGGCCCGTGCAAGGGCGGCATCCGTTTCCACCCGCACGAGACGCTGGACACGGTGCGCGCGCTGGCGACGTGGATGACGTGGAAATGTTCCGTGGTGGACATCCCCCTCGGCGGCGGCAAGGGTGGCGTGATCTGCGATCCGCACAACCTGTCGGCCAACGAGCAGGAGCAAATCTGCCGCGGCTGGATCCGTCAGCTCGCCCGCGTCATCGGCCCGCTGCAGGACGTGCCCGCTCCCGACGTCATGACCAATCCGCAGCACATGCTGTGGATGCTGGACGAATACGAACACATTCACGGCGGCCATTTCCCGGGCCTCATCACCGGCAAGCCGGTGGGCATGGGCGGTTCGCTGGGCCGCACGGAAGCGACGGGCTACGGCCTGATCTACTGCGTGCGCGAAGCGTTGAGCTTCATGGGCATCGATGTGAAGAAGACGCTGGCCTCGGTGCAGGGCTTCGGCAACGTCGCCCAGTATGCGATCCGTCTCTATCAGCAGCTCGGCGGCAAGGTGATTTGCGTTTCGAGTTGGGACCAGGGCGATCAGACCAGCTACTCCTTCCGCAAGAAGGACGGCGTGGATCCGGACGTCCTGCTCGGCATCGCCGACCGCTTCGGCGGCATTGATAAGAACAAGGCCCGCGACCTCGGCTACGAAGTGCTGCCCGGCGGCGACTGGGTAAAGCAGGAAGTGGACGTACTGCTGCCCAGCGCCATCGAGAACCAGCTTACCGGCGAGAACGTGGAATCGATTTCCAAGCGCGTGCGGTTGGTGGGCGAAGGCGCCAACGGCCCGACGACCCCGGAAGCCGACCGTGTTCTGGAAGCCCGTGGCGTGTTCAACATCCCCGACTTCCTCGCCAATGCCGGCGGCGTCACGTGCTCGTACTTCGAGCAGGTGCAGTCGAACATGAATTACTTCTGGGAGAAGGACGAGGTTCTGACCCGTCTGGACACCAAGATGACGAGCGCCTTCCATGCCGTGCGCGAGCTGGCGTTGAAGAAGAAGCTGTACATGCGCGACGCGGCGTACGTGATCGCCGTGAACCGCGTGGCCCAGGCCAGCAAAGACCGCGGCTGGGTGTAAGACTCTGTGATTGCTGAAACAAGCCCCCAGAAATGGGGGCTTGTTTGTTTTTCCCCCGGCGGAAGCTTGCGGATCTGGAAATCGCGCCGTAAATTAATTGGTTGATGAGATTGGGCGGAGGTGCGCTGACGCCGCTGATTGCCGCGCGCGCGGGCGGGTCTAAGACCGCCCTTACGGCCACGGCGAACCAGGCGCCGGGCCGCATTGGTGTGTAATTTCTGATCCAGAACGAAATCCGTATCGCATTGAACAGACATTCATGAGCGAATCGCCGCGCCCTCTCGACAAATTATTCGCGTCACTGCAGGAGCGGAACAAGGAACTCAACTGTCTCTATCAGATCGAAGAGCTCCTGAACGATCCGGCGCAAACGCTGGATGCGGTATTCCCGGGGGTGATTGCCGCCATGCCGCCCGCGTGGCGCTTCCCCGACCTTTGCATGGTGCGGATCACCTTTGAAAATACTTCGTGGCAATCACCGGAGTTTGTGGAAACGCCGTGGCGGATCCGGGCCGAGATCACAGTTCAGGGGCAAAAGCAGGGACGGCTGGAGGTGCTTTACAGGAAGGACGCGCCGGAAGGCGGCAACGGCCCGTTCCTGCACGAAGAGACGAAACTGACGCAGACCATCGCCGACCGGCTGGGGCAGTTTATTCAGTTCCAGCGCTTGCGCACGGCGATGCAGGATTGGCAGGCGTCGCGGCAAATCGTGGCCGAGGACAGCAAAGGTGAATGGCGGGTGGTGGTCGATCTGCTCTCGCGCACCGATCAGAACCTGATCCGGCGCATCACAC
Organism: uncultured bacterium; assembly: GCA_963735175.1. Lineage (GTDB taxonomy): Bacteria > Electryoneota > RPQS01 > RPQS01 > RPQS01 > CAVTJX01. The sequence continues at coordinate 879,259 of CAVTJX010000016.1, forward strand.
AGAAGATGCTGATCCGCCTTTGCTGGATGGGCATTTCCGAGGCGGAGCAACTGTTTCAGAGCCTGGGGTCAGGACGCAAGACCGAGGCTGCCACCGACCCGTACGAAAACCGGCCCAGCGAGCGCGATCATTTCATGGACTTCGCCGCGCTGACGCGGCAGGTATTCGCCATCGCCGCCGATCACCTGAGCGACGCGGAAATCCTTCCGGGCGTGCAGAAGTGGGTGCAGGAAGATCGCTCGAGTTTCCTTGTCAAGACGCTGGCCAGTTATTCGAGTTCGATGACGGAGATCGTCGAAGCAGTGCGGCGCTTTCAGCAGATGGCCGGGGAAATCGAACTTTCACCGGCGACGCAGAAGGAAGTGCGCGTTTCGCTGATCCGCCGTTTTTTCACTGAGCAGCTCGATTACATCAACGTCGCCAAGGATTATGTCGAAATCAGCGACTTCTTCGACCTGCTGAACCGCATTATCTATCCGCCCGACAGCCACGGGCAACTCGGCGGCAAGAGCGCGGGGCTGTTTCTGGCCTCGCGGATCGTCAGGCAGTCCAGCGCGCAGATGGACGTTCTCAGAAACATCAAGGTTCCGAAGACGTGGTACATCGCCTCGGACGGCCTGCTGAGTTTTACGAACTACAACAATCTCGGCGAGCTGGTCGAGCACAAATACAAGGAGATCGACCAGATCCGCCGCGAGTACGGGCAGATCGTACAGCTCTTCAAGCACTCGAATTTCACGCCCGAAATCGTGCAGGGACTGTCGATGGCGCTCGACGATTTCGAGGAGCGGCCGCTGATCGTGCGCAGCTCGAGCCTGCTGGAAGACCGCCTGAGCGCCGCGTTCTCGGGCAAGTACAAGAGCCTCTTCCTGGCCAACCAGGGCACGAAGCGCGAGCGGCTGGAGGCGCTGATGGACGCCGTGGCCGAGGTCTATTCCTCGACCTTCGGCCCCGACCCGATCGAATACCGCGCCGAGCGCGGCCTGCTGGACTTCCCCGAAGAGATGGGGATCATGATCCAGGAGGTGGTGGGCACGCAGATCGGCAAATACCTGATGCCGGTCTATGCGGGCGTCGCCTTCAGCCACAACGAGTTCCGCTGGTCGCCGCGCATCCGCCGCGAGGACGGCCTCGTGCGGCTGGTGATGGGACTGGGAACGCGCGCCGTCGACCGCCTCGCCGACGATTACCCGGTGCTGGTCGCGCCCGGACAGCCCGGGTTGCGCGTCAACATCACCACCGAAGAGGTGATGCGCTACGCGCCGAACAAGATCGACCTCATCAACCTCGAAACAAATTCCTTCGAGACCGTGGATGCCCGCGACTTTTTGCGCGACTACGGCGAGCTGGTGCCGGCGATTCACAACATGGTCAGTCTGCTGCGCGACCACCAGATCCAGCGCCCCACGGGATTGCACCTTGACGCGGACCGAAACGAGCTTGGTGATTACCTTCGAAGGCCTCGTGACGCGCACGCCGTTCATGAAGCAGATGCGCGCGATCCTGACGTTGTTGCAGGAGAAGCTGGGCACGCCGGTGGACATCGAGTTTGCCTCGGACGGCAAAGACTTTTATCTGCTGCAATGCCGACCGCAGTGCTATTCGCGCGACGCGGTGCCGATGCCGATTCCGCACGATATCCCGCTGGAGCAGATCCTGTTTACGGCCAGCCGCTACGTATCCAACGGGCGCGTGCCCGACATTTCGCACATCGTTTACGTCGATCCCGAGCGCTACACCGAAATCACGGACCTGAAGACGCTGATGGACGTGGGCCGGGCGGTGGGACGGCTGAACGTGCTCTTGCCCCGGCGGCACTTTATCCTCATGGGACCCGGACGCTGGGGCAGCCGCGGCGACATCAAGCTCGGCGTGAATGTGACGTATTCGGAGATCAAGAACACGGCGGCGCTGGTGGAAATCGCGCGCAAACGCGGCAATTATGTGCCCGACCTCTCCTTCGGCACGCACTTCTTTCAGGATCTTGTCGAGTCTTCGATTCGTTACCTGCCGCTTTACCCCGATGACCCGGGCGTGACTTTCAACGAAGAGTTTCTGCGCGCGGCGCGCAACTCGCTGACGGATTTCCTGCCCGAGTACGCGCACCTCGGCGACGTGCTGCGGGTGATCGACGTACCGAAGGTTGCCGGCGGCCGGGTGCTGCGAATGCTGATGAACGCCGGGCTCGATGAGGCGATCGCCTATTTAACAAAGGCTGCCGCGCCGCTGCCGAAAGCCGATGCCCGGCCGCTGGCGCTGGAATAGCCCGTTGCATTGAACCATGGGGATTGTATGCAGAGGAAATGCCGAATCGTCGTGTTGACGCTGTTGCTGTCGATGACAGTCATGTGGGGCTGCGGCAAGGGCGAAAACGGGAAAACCGCGCCACCGGCCACACCCGCACCGACAGGTATCGCGGCGTCGCCGGCCGCCTTGTTCGCCGCCATCCGTGGCAAGGACATTGAAGCCGTGAAGCGGTTGGTAGCCGCCGGAGCGGATGTCAACGCCGTGGAAGACCTCGGCTACACACCGTTGCACGTGGCGGCGGCCGGAGGACAGACGGAAATCGTGAAGCTGCTGCTGCAGCGCGGCGCGGCTCCCGCCGTTTTTACAGCCGACGGCATAACACCGCTGCACAGCGCGGCGATGACTGGCACTCCCGAAGTCGCCACACTCTCTCATCGACGCCGGCGCGCAGGTGCTGACGCAAGACAACAACGGCATGACGCCGCTGCACACGGCCGCGTTGAAGAATAACGTTCCCGTGGCGGCAGTACTGGTGCAGCGCGGAGCGGACGTCAATTACAAAACCACTACGGAGTGGACACCATTGCGCGTCGCCGCCTATGCCAACGCCCCCGAAATGATCAATTTCCTGCGGCTGAACGGCGCTGTAGAATAGCCGGCACGCGGCGCCCAGCACGCGGCGCTGGACCCGATAGCGCTGGCGCCGTTGATTACCGCCAGCACGCGGTGCTGGACCCGGTAGCGCTGGCGCCGTTGATGGCCGCAGGCCTTCGGCCTAGCTGGAGTGCTCCGACGATTTCGTGGTGCCGGCTCGTTACGGCTGCCGGGGCCGAATCACCACAGATCCAACCGCCGGAGTCGAATCGCAACCCGCAGGAGCGGGTTGGCTAGGAGTCGCCACGGGATGAACACCGCTGTAACTTGAAATGGCACAGGAACGAATATCGTCCTGACAGATACTCATAAATTGATAGTATATCATGAAAGCCTTACTTTCGATCATCGCGGCACTGGTGGCCGCACAGATCCTCAATGCACAAACGCCCATAGAAAAACCCTTAGCCCCCGATACCATGCAGACCATCGACTATTTACACGTGCCGCTGGAGACCATCTCCGGGGACACGGCCACGCTCGCCCAGTACCACGGCCAGGTACTGCTGCTGCTCAACGTCGCCAGCAAGTGCGGCAACACGCCGCAGTACAGCGGCCTCGAGGCAGCTCTACAAGAAGTACCAGCGACAGGGCTTCAGCGTCATCGGCTTCCCCGCCAACAATTTCGGTGCGCAGGAGCCGGGCACCGATGAGGAAATTCTCGCGTTCTGCCAGCACAACTACAATGTAACCTTTCCGCTGATGTCGAAACTCAGCGTGAAGGGCAAAGACCAGCACCCCTTATATGCCTATCTGACAAAGCAGTCGCCCGTGCCCGGCGAGATCACCTGGAACTTCGAGAAGTTTCTTGTCGGATCGCGAAGGACGCGTGGTGGCGCGTTTTACCCCGAAAACCCAGCCGGACGATCCGCGGCTGATTGAAAAAATCGAGTCGCTACTCATCCAGCCTAAATAATTCCCGCCTGTTTCACCGCTTCGAGGAGCTTCCTTGGCCAACACAACCGTTCCCCCGTCCGCCGCGGCCCCCCCGGCCAAGCCGTCGGTGATGTCGCAGATTCGCGGCCTGCAGTCGAATTTCTGGATCGTCAATTGGCTGGAGGCCAATGAACGTCTGGCGTTCTTCGGGATTCGCGCCATCGCGCCACTTTACTTCGTGGCCTCCTTCGCTGATAACGGGCTCGGGCTGACGTATCCGGAGAAGGGGATCATTTTCTCCATCTGGGCGCTGGTGCAATGCCTGATTCCGATGATCTCCGGCGGCTTCACGGACGAATACGGCTATAAGAAGAGTCTTTACGTCGCGTTCACCATTAACATCGCGGGCTACCTGATGTTCGCCAACGCGTCCGGATTCTGGTCAGCGCTGGCGGCCGCGTGCTGCATCGGCCTCGGGACGGCGATCTTCAAGCCGCCGGTATCGGGCACCATCGCCAAGGCTTCGACGGCGCAGAACAGCTCGATCGCCTGGGGCATCTTCTACTGGATGGTCAACGTCGGCGGGTTCCTCGCACCAATGGCGGCGGCGCAGTTGCGCGGCGAGACCAACTGGCGGCTGGTGTTCTACTGCGCGGCGGGCGTGACGGCATTCAATTTCATTCCCACGCTGTTGTTCATGAAGGAACCGGCGCGCGTCAGCGATGGTCCCCGCCGGACGGTGGGGCAAACGGTGAAGATGGCGATCACAACGCTCGCCGACAAGAACTTCCTCGTCTTTCTGGGAATCTTCAGCGGCTTCTGGTTCATGTTCATGCAGCTTCTGGGATTTGCTGCCGAACTTCATTGACGAGTGGGTGGTCTCGCGGGACATCGGCGGCGTTTTCGGCGCAATCAATTCCGGCTGGGTGCTGCCCAACGGTTACGTCAAGCCTGAGATGCTGATCAATATCGACAGCTTCGCGATCATCGCGCTGATGCTGCCCAATCGCCTGGCTGACGGGCAAGTTCCATCCGATGATCGCGCTGATCGGCGGCATGGCGATTTCGCTTGTCGGCTTCTTCGGCAGCGGCTTGACGACGATGGGTTGGATGGTGGCCTTGGCGATCTTCATCTTCGCCATCGGCGAGATGTGGTGCAGCCCGAAATTCAACGAGTACATCGGCCTCACGGCCCCCGCCGATAAAAAAGCGCTCTACATGGGATATTCGAACATTCCGTTTGCCGTCGGTTGGGGTCTCGGCAATTTTATCTCGGGCTTCCTTTATGAGCACCTCGGCAGCAAGATCAATTTTGCGCGGCAGTATCTCGTAAATCAGGCACACTTCGATCCGGCGCAGGTCGCCGCGATTCCGCAGGACAGCGTCATGGCAAAAATGGCGGCCACGCTGAATAACGGCGCGGGCGGCAGCACCGAAGAGGCCACGCGGATCCTCTGGGAGCTGAACGACCCGTGGATGGTGTGGGTGATCCTGGGCGCCATCGGCACGGTTTCCACGCTGGCGATGGTCTGGTATTATTTCAAGACCCGTGATCGCGTGCAGCCGGTCTGACCGTTATCTCAGGAAATAAAAGCCAGCGGGCCGTCCCTTCGGACGGCCCGCTTTTTTTACGGAATCGGCGGAGCGGCGCTCACTCCGTTCCCCCATCACTGGCGGCTGGGGCGGCGGACAGGCTCCGGTTGTCGCTGATGATGAGGCTTTCGCCTTCCTTCCGCGCCGTGACCGGCGTATCCCCCGGTTGCACTTCCGCTGCTGCGCCGTCAACGGCCATTACCGCGCGCGTGGTCACCCTTTCGCGAATGATGATCAGACTCCCCTCGCCTGCCTCCTTCATTTGAATGCGCATCCGCAGCTCCTCGCTTTCCCGCGCCTTTTGCACAATCATCGACTGCGTGGGGACGATGGATTCGATCAGCTTGCGATAGACCTCGATCTGTTTGCGACATCTTAGATCCTGGCCGTGACGATTGCGGGCCATGAAGCGCATCAGGACTGTTTGTACGCTGTGGCTGGGGAACAGGCCTATGATTTCCTTACCCAGTAACGTCTCGATGCGTATGAGATTTTCGCGCGCCCTCAGCAGAAAGCGCTCGTTTTCGGCGGCCCGCTGCTGAAAGTAGTCCTGCATGCCCACCGTGATCGTAGAGAGGATGTTGTCCTCGTCCGCGTCGACGCGGTCAAGCACGATTTTTCGGCGGGCGAGAAGGTTGCTGCCGCTGGCTGTCTTGGCCGTGATCGTGTCGCCGGACACTTTGCAGCCGCGAACACCGCCAGCAACGATGACCTGGTCGCGGGCGAGGATTTGGGCGCCGGAGACATCCTGCTGCGCAACGATATTCCCGTCGCTGCGGATCGCCGCGCCGTTGATCCGGCCGTCGACGGTCACGTTGTCGCCGGCATCGATTTGCACGTCGGTTTCGACATCGCCCGAGACAAAGACTTCGCAATCGGTCAGAATGCGGCTGCCGGTCAGGAGGTTGCCGACGACTTCGACGGTCTGGTTCGAGGCCACATCGAGGACGCGGTTGCCTTCGACCTTCAGCACCGGATTCACCTTGGCGAGAATCGACTCCGGCATTTCCTTGACGCCGTGGACCGTTTTCACACGGCGCAGCGTCCGCTGAATCACGGCGACACCGTCGATCTCCGCCGCGCATTCGAGTCCGTCCACCGACAACACGGCGCCCGATCCAGCCTTCAGATCGATATCGAGACCCGGCCGCGAGGGGAGGATCTCGCCCAGCAGGTTGCGGCCCGCCTTTTTTCCCGGCGCGGACGGCTGTTTGCGGCAGAGTGGATCGCCGCGATTAACGCGGCGCGAGGAATAGAAGTCGCCGGTCGCTTCGGTCTCGGCGACGGCTTGAAAATAGAATTCGAGTTCGGCGTCGCGGCCCGCATCCGGAAATACACCCGCCGCGATGCGGATACCCTTAATCGGTATATGGTGTTCCACGACATTAACGACGTTGGCACGGATGATGTCCTGATCGAGCAGATCCTTGGGCGATCCCGGCCTCACTCACCGGCCAGTTGCACGCGCTCTTCCGTGATCGGCTTTTCGAACTGATCCAGATACATCAGATCGAGTTGCGCAATCATCCGCGCATAGCGGGTGCCGTCGGGAGCAATTCCATCCTTGAAGTCGACGCGCGGGTTGCCCTTTTCGATCGTCACCTTGCGAATACACACCACCACGTCGACGAATTCTTCGTTGCGCGTTTTTTCGAGGATCCGGTCGAACTGCATACAGATTTCCGGCAACTGATGCATGCGCGCCAGCTTCTGCTTGATCCCGCGCAAGTGCTGGAGCAGGATTTTCTGGTCCAGTAACTCCGCGACATCAATGCGGAACTGTACGTTCCAGCCGTCGACAGACTGGGAGACCACTTTAAATTCAGTCGCCGCTCCTACCAGAGTATCCGCAGTCATATGCGATCTCCAATGGCTTGGGAGTTTTGCCACCGCGGGTTAGTCCCCTGCTGTCGAGCCAACCCTGCCAACCGCAAAACGGGCAATTCTGCCCGTCCGGCGTCCGTAACGAGCCCGGAACGAGCCTCGACATGGTAATATAATATCATAATAATTATAGAGAAGACTTTGCCTGTCGGGGATTAAGCAACCCCCTTTTTTCGGGCGATGTCCGAGAATTCGGCACAAACCATGCCACCGGGAGCACCTACTGGAAGCACAACGCTGACATAGATCCCAAGATAACATAACGGTGGCCATGACGATTGCTTTTTCGGTGGTATTGGCCTATCTTGAAAAATTGACGAACAAATGGACATTCTGAATTCCCCTGTTGGATGACGACAGGGCGATCCTCATTCTCATCGGCGGCATTCCCGCTGCCACGGGAGGACATGATGCTGGATCCACTGCGGCTGAATCGCAAAGACGGGCTGTTCATTCTGGGCTGCCTGATTGTTCTGGTGGGCGGCATTCTGATCGGGCTGAAGTACTTTCAGAAAGCGTTTCCCGAGGCCAGCATCGATTTTCGCTACGACCGCGCCCAGACCGGCGTAATGGCGAAGACATTCCTCGCCGAGCAAGGCCTGACTCCGCCGGTGGATTATCGCCAGGTGGGCCGCTTTGGCTACGACAACTATGCCAAGACCTATCTCGAGAAAGAGCTGGGTGTAGACAGCGCGCGCGCCTTCCTCGGCCATCCGGTCCGGCTCTGGTACTGGCAGCATCGCTGGTTCCGCCCGAGCACCAAGGAAGAATTCCGCGTTTCGATCACGCCCGGCGGCGAGATCGTGCGCCTCGCCCACGAAGTTGAAGAAGCCGCCGCGGGCGCGGATTTGCCCGAGGATTCGGCGCGGCGCACCGCCGAGCGCTTTTTGCTGGGCGTCATGAAAATGGACAGCGCGAAACTCGTCTTCATCGACGCCGTGCGGCTGGGGCGGCCCGCGCGCAGCGACTGGAATTTTACCTGGAAGGCAAAGGGGATCGAGCCCGTAAAGGGCTCGGACTATCGCTATGAAGTGGGGCTTGTTGGCGACCACATCGGCAATTACCGCGAGTTTCTGCACGTGCCCGAATCGTGGCACGCCTCGTTTTCGCGGCTGCGCAGCTTCAACGAAATCGCCGGCTATTTTGCCACGGTGGGCTTTCTGCTGACGCTGCTGGCGATGATCGTTGTTCTCTTTACGCGCATTCGGTTGCGCGACATCCGCTGGCGGATCGCGATTATTTTCGGCGGCGTCGCCTGCGCGCTCACGCTGCTGAATCAACTGAACGACCTGCCGTTGGTGCTCTACGGTTACGACACCACGGCTTCGTGGTCGGGCTTTATCACGCGCAGCATCTTCGACGCTCTCTATGCGACGCTCGGCGCGGGTTTGTTCGTGTTCTTTATCACCGCGGCGGCCGAGACGGTGTATCGCCAACGCTATCCGGAGCAACTGTCGCTGCCGCGGATGTTCACCGTGCGGGCGCTGCGCACCAAAACCGCCTTCAAGAGTTTTCTGCTGGGTATCACGCTGACGTCGTTTTTCTTTGCTTACCAGATCGCTTTCTACCTCATCGCCGGACACTACGGGGCGTGGAGTCCATCGGATGTGCCCTATGACAATCTGCTGAACACGGCCATGCCGTGGCTGGCGGTGCTGGCCATCGGTTTCTTCCCGGCGGTGCAGGAGGAATTCATCAGCCGCATGTTTTCCATTCCCTTCCTGCAGAAGCTCTTTCGAAATCGCTGGACTGTGCTGGCCGTGGTCATCCCCGCTTTTCTCTGGGGCTTCGGCCATTCGACATATCCCAACGAGCCGTTCTGGATTCGCGGGGTGGAGGTCGGCCTGGCGGGGATTCTCGTCGGCTGGATCATGCTGCGCTGGGGGATTCTGGCGACGCTCGTCTGGCACTACACGGTGGACGCGCTCTACACGGCGTTTTTGCTGTTTCGCAGCGATAATCTTTACTTTGTGCTGACCGCAGCGGTGGCGGCGGGGCTGCTCGCGCTGCCGCTGTTGCTGGCGCTCATCGCCTACGTGCGCAAGGGCCGCTTTCTGCCCGAGCAGGGCGTGTTGAATGCAGACCTGCCGACGGCCGTTACGACTCCCACTGAGTCCTTTTCGCCAGCCATAATGGAACCGGCTCCGGACACGCGGGCGGAATCGGGCTATCGGTCATTGCCGCGCAGACGAACCGTGGCGGCGGTGGCGCTGCTGGCGGTGGGGATTGGCGCGGCGCTGCTGCCCGTGGCGCGCGTGGGCGATTTCCTGTCCTATCCCGTATCAAAGACCGAGGCGCAACACACTTTTACCGACAGCTTGAAGGCCACCGGCTGGGCGAATCCGGATACGCTGCGCGTGACTGTCTTTGCGGGGGAAACAGATCCCATTGATGCGGACGAGGCGCTGGTGTATCTCCTGAAACACTCCGGATCGGTGGATGGCTTCAACCGGCTGGCCGCCGGGCAATTGAATATTGGTCGCTGGCGTGTGCAGGCCTGGAAACCCGAGGACCGGCTGCGCTTTATCGGCTCAGTGAACGCGCACACCGGCCGCATCGAAGCCCTTGTGCCGTGGTTGCCCGAAGAACGGCCCGGCGACAGTTTGAGCGAAGACAGCGCGCGCACCCTCGCCCAGCGATTCCTGGTGTGGCAGGGTGAAGACACGGCGACGCTGGAAGTGAAGAATCACAGTTTGAATACGCGCCCACACCGCCGCGATCACGGTTTCACCTTTGAAGCCAAAGCGGGCGATCCGCGCCACATCGCCGAGGCCAAATACCGCCGCAGCGTCAGCGTCGAGGGCGGCATGCTTTCGGGCAGCCATACGCCGTGGTACAAGATTCCCGAAGAATGGCAGCGCGCGCGGCAAGCCACGACGACGTTGCGTTCGGTGCGGCAGTCCGTGCCGTTTCTGCTCATGGCCACATTTGTCGTGTGGGCCATGGCGCTGCTGGTGCAGCGAACACGGCGCGGTCTCGTGCCGTGGAAGAAATCCTTTCTTTGGGCGCTGCTGCCCGCCGGACTCACGGTCATCGGCGGCCTGAATCAGTTTTATCTCGCCCAGGCGAATTATCTTTCGGAGATCGAAACTCCCTGGGCTGTGTTCCGCATGACAACGCTGCTCACCTGGGTGATACAGTGCGGCATGGCCTATTTGCTGTGGGTGGTCGGCCTTGCGCTGCTCAATTCGCTTTACGGCTCTAAGACGTGGGAACTGCGGCAGCCGAATCGGCGTGGGGCGTTTGCCGATGCACTCGTGGCGGCCGCGGGCGGGATTGGACTGTTACTGCTGGCGCGGGCCGGATCTGCGTGGCTGCGAGCGTGGCGGCCTGACTGGATCACCTTTACGGGCTGGGGTATCCCCGAGTGGTTGGCGGCGCCGTCTTCACTGACAATGATGCTGGCCTCGGCCGTCAATCGCACGCTTTCGATCATGCTGCTGCTGGCGTTCTTCGCGTGCTTGTGGTGTGGAACACTGAAAAAGCCGCTCTGGCGCGGCTTGCTGATTCTCGCGGTGGCTTTGATGCTTCTCCCCATGGGCGCGGTGGATCCCGGTGAATGGCTGCTGGCAACGCTGGCGAATCTCGTCTTGATTGCTGCGGCCTATCTGGCGCTGCGGCTATTCGTCGCGGGGCGCGCGGTGCTGCTCGTAACGCTCAGCGCCGCCGTGGCCACGCTGCAAATCGCGCTCGAAGGCTTCGGCCTGGGCAACGGCGGACTGACGGCTCAAACGTGGATCTTCGTCGTCGTGCTGGCCGCCGGGACTGTGCTCTGGCTACGCCTGCCCGCACGGAATGCCACCGAATCTTAAGGATGGAAAGCGACGGATCGCCTAAACGGATTCAGATCGTGATCGCGAATGTACGTATACTAAACATGGCGGATTATGATATGAGACTGGAGAAATTGTGATGGCACATCACGGTGCACCTTGCCGCCACGGATGCTTCTCACCCTCGTCTTATGCCTGGGTTTCGTGAGTAGCATCCCCGCCGGGGCGCAGACCACAGACTTCTGGCGGCCACTGCTGCATGTGGAAGCCCTGCTGGATACGCTCCCGACCACGCCCCTGCATTTTTCGAGCTGGGCACGGAACGGCGGCAACAATGACATGGGCCAGTATTACGGCTCGCTGCCGAACAACTGGAAACTGCTGGCTGAAGCCGACGGTCCGGGCATCGTGACCGGCCTTTGGTTTACGCAGTACGGCTTTACCGATTCCATGCGAATTCGAATCTTTGTCGACGACACGGTAACCGCTCGCATCGACACGCCGATCTCGCGGCTGATTGGCCGGACGGCGCCATTTCTGGCGCCCCTGGCAGACACGACAGAGTGCGCGCTGCACAGCTATGTGCCCATTCCCTTCCAATCGCGCATACGCATCCTCTACAGCGGCATCTCTATCTATTATCATGTGGATATGGAGCGCTATTCCGCGGGCACCGTGATTCCTTCATTCACCTGGCCGCCATCCGCCGATTATCTGGTGCGGTTGGATTCGTTACGCGAGCGCTTCCAGAATCCCGCCCGTCCAGCGTGGGCAAGTCTGCCGGTGGAGAGCGCCGCCGGAAGCGCCGTGCTGGCTCCCGGCGCGCGGCAGGATCTCGTCAGTTACAGCGGCGCGCGCGGCTGCCGGCGACTGCTGCTGCGGCTCAGCAATCATTCACAGGCAGCGCTCGATAATATCGCGCTCCGTGTCTATACAGACGGGCGCATTCTGCCCGACCTGGAAGGTCCGATCAGCGCGCTGTTCGGCGCAATGCAGGGCTGGCGTTCGTACCAGTCGTTTCTCACCGGGGTCAGCGGCGACAGTCTCTATTTGAATCTGCCCACCCGTTTTGAGCGCGGCCTGCGAATCGAGGCCATTAATAATTCCACCCTGAGCGTCGCCTGCACAGCCATCGCCGAACTTGTAACCCTGACGCCCGGTTCGGCGGGACCGCTGCAACTCCACGCCGTGTCTCGCGAGGAGAATCCGACGGTGGCGGGGGTGGGCTTTGAAATCGCCGATGTGCGCGGCCGGGGTCACTTCGTCGGCATGACCCTCGACATGCGCGCTACCGATATGCACATTCTCGAAGGCGATGAGACAATGACCCTCGACGCCGCCACCACCCCGTTCTGGCGCGGCACCGGCACGGAGGACTATTTCAAGGGCGGCTATTACTGGTGCACCGGCTTGCGCGCGCTGGCCCTTCCCAATCACGGCTGCACCCGCTACCAGGCCGGATCCGGCGTGGCCGCCTACCGCGCCCACGTGCTGGATCCTGTCCCGATTCAGAGCCGTTTTCGCATGGGTATTGAAGTCGGTCCATACAACGAACTCACGGCGTATTACCGCAGCACCGCCTACTTTTACGTGCTGCCGGACCGCTGGCAGGTGGATGATGGCAATCATGACGGCACCAGCTTTCCCGGTGAAACGCTGCTCGTCGCGGGCTACGGTTTCGTTCCCGGAACCACGCTGAATGAAGCCCGGCTGGGCGTCGTGTCCCTGACCGCATCGCCGCCTCAGCCTACGGCCAACGCCGATGGCTCGCTGGAGTTCAGCGTTACGACGCCCCTGGCGGCGGGCGACGGTCAATTGCCATTGACCGCGGTGCTGACTACTGGCCCGGAAGTGATTGATCCCGCGTGGGGATACTACTCGTGTCCCGACCTCAGTTACCATCCGGTGCGAACGGACGCGGACAGTTTTGCCTTTGCGCTCGATACGCTGGAAATCGTCCTGCGCGGTCTCGGGCCGTGGACAACGGCGACCATTGACGCGGAGACCATTCCGTTGCCATGGCTGACGCCTTCGCCGATGGCGGACAGCCTCGGCACGCTGCGTGGCCGCGTGCGCCTGCCGTTGAATCTGCCGGTCGGCGATTATGCGCTTCGCGCCGTGTCCTCGGGAATGTTGGAGTCCACTAGCCGCCAGCGGCTCAAAATGCGCCGTTTCTATCGCCTGGAATTGGAAACGCGTGTGGGCACGATGTCGCCCGGCGTATCTTACACGTCGCGTTTCGCTCCTGACTACGCCCCGTCCGGCGTGCATGATCCCTGGGGCTGCAATGTCGTCCATCTGGTCACGGCGACGAATCCCGGTACGGGACGGTATTTTCAGGTGACCTTCACCCTTCCCCTGGCAGGCCGTTACCGTCTCAATTACTTTTTCGGCCGCTGCGCCGGAGGCGCAACGGTGCGAACGCTGGTGGATGCCGAGACCGACATCGATTCCTATGACAGCTACACCTATGATGCATGGAGCTGGCAGTGGCTGCGCTCGGACACCCTGCACGGCGAAAGCCACGCGCTCAATGCCGGTCCGCATACACTGCGCTTTGAAATTCTCGGCCGCAACAAGGCGGCGACGAACTGGCTGATGATCCTCGACCAGGTGGTCTTTGAGACTTTGTCCGGCCCCGAGCCCGTGGTGCCTGTTCCCGTTCAGAATCTGGTGATTTCGCAGATTCCGGAAGGTGTTGAATTGCGCTGGTCCCCGTGCCAATCGGACACCTCGGGATATCCGCTTGAAGAGGTGGAGTATGTGATCTTCAGAGTGTTTGGGGCCGCGGAACCGGTGATCCGGGCCGCGCTGGATGACCCCGACAGCGTCTACGTGGATTCGATTGACGATGTTCCGCCGGGCGAACTCGTGTCGTATTTCGTTCTGGCCCGCGCTCCTGATAGACACTTGCCGGCGAACGATTCCGCTTTTGAGAGCATGAAACCGCTATGGAAGTTCGAATAACCGCAGTCGTCGGCCGGTAGTAGCAGGGTGTGGACGGTGAGTCGTTCACACCCTGTTCGCTGTTTATGCCTCGTGACTTCGGGAACAGCCTGCCCACCACCGATTCGCGACACTTGTACCCGAAAGGCGAACGATCTTTTAGACGGTTATTAATCTATGCCTTAGGCAGAGAATGACCGCTCGCCGCTGAAAATTACTGCATGAAAATACTATATAAAGCAAATGCGAGACAGGGTGGCTCGGGTTGCGCGGAATCAGGAAATCATTTATATTACAACGAATTTTAAGCGGATTAGCAGACAATCAAAGGATAACTTAGATCGACTCGTGTCGTCTGATCAAGGTATCCTCTGTCTCCGCAGCCTTCTTTTCCTTGCGAACTTTTTCACCTTTGCGTCAGGCGGTGAGTGTGGTCAGCCTTCGAGATTTTGCCTTTCGCTCCTCTTTTGATGAGGTTTTGCCGTGAGCCGCAAGCTGCGAGCGGGCGCGTTCGTCCTGGCGGCGCTGGTGATTAGTCTGGTGCTTTGGAATAACATCTGGAGCAACAAGGGCTATGCGCCGACGCAGCCGATTCCCTTCAGCCACAAGCTGCACGCGGGAACGAACCACATCCCCTGTCTCTATTGTCACAGCAACGCGGAGCGCTCCACGGCAGCGACCGTGCCCGCCTTGAACGTGTGCATGAACTGCCACAGCGTGGTGGCGGTGAACAAGCCGAACATCATCAAGCTGACGGAAGCGTATAATTCGGGCAAGTCCATCGAGTGGACGCGCGTCCACAAGCTGCCCGAGCACGCCTACTTTTCGCACGAGCGCCACATCATGAAGGGCTTCGCCTGCCAGGAATGCCACGGGCCAGTGCAGGAGATGGATGTGATCTATCAGGCGCGGCGGCTGAACATGGGGGACTGCCTGAGCTGCCACCGGCAGAACAACGGCCCCACATCCTGCGAGACCTGCCACCAATGACGACTGACAATAGCAATCCGCCGCGCACGCCGGTGACGTACTGGACGACCCTCGAACAATTGCAGGGCGATCCCGAGGTCGCGCGGCTGAAAAGTGAAGAGTTCTTTGAGAAGCCCGCGCTGCTCTTCGACGCGGAAGCCGAAGCCTTGAAAGATCATGGCCGCGCACAACATCCTGTGCTCGAAGCGGCGGGGTTTGTGGAACTGGCTGTGAAGAACAACGGCGGCGGCGAGGGCGATCTGTCGCGGCGCGACTTCTTGAAGCTCTCGGCGGCGGCGGCGGCCTTTACCACAGCGGGCTGCGGCCTGCGTCCCACGCAGAAGATCATTCCTTATGTGAAGGCTCCCGAGGAACTCACCCCCGGCGTGCCCAATTACTACGCGTCCACCCTGCTCGACGCGCAGGGCACGGGCGTGCTGGTGAAGACGCGCGAGGGGCGGCCCATCAAGCTCGAAGGCAATCCCGATCATCCGCTTTCGCAAGGGCGGCTTTCGGTGCAGGGGCAGGCGGAAGTTTTCAATCTTTACGATCCTGACCGCCTCGATGGCCCGGTGAAGGTCGAACCGGGGAACAGACCGCAAGTATCCTCGCTGACGTGGGCTGTCGCCGATGACGAGATCGGCAAGGCACTCGCTGCCGCGCAGGGTCGCGTGGCGGTGCTGACAGGAACGATTCATGGACCGGCGCGCACGCGGGTGTGGCGCGAATTCACAGCGGCCTTCGGCGGCAAGCACTATATGTTCGACGCCTGGAATCACGATGCGACGCGCAAGGCGCAGGAGCTGTGCTACGGCACGCCAGTGCTGCCGCGCTATCATTTTGACAAGGCCGATTATTTCCTGATGCTCAGCGCGGACCCGCTGGGCACGGGCTATTCGAGCCTCGAATGGCAGGTGGATTTCGGCAAGACGCGCAAGGTGAAAGACGGCAAGATTTCGAAGCTCGTGGTGTTTGAGCCGTTTCTGAGTCTGACGGGGGCGAACGCAGATGAGCGGTTCCGGGTAAGACCGGAAATGCTGTGGCTCATCGAAAATACTCTTCGAGAAGAGATTGCGGAACTGGCGGGTATCGTATCTTCGCCCTCAAGGATCATCTCGGAACGACGCACTGAAGCCATTGAAATTCAAGCAGGGTTGCCAGCGGGAAGTCTTCGGACGAATCTGCTCGCGATCTCTGGGCACACCGCGGGCGTGGTTTAGTAATGGCGGGCGAGGATCTTGGCGTGCAGATTCTGGCAAATGCGATCAATTCGTTCCTGGGCAACGATGGTGTGACGGTTGACGGCATGGTATCACCCAGTCTGCAGTCACAGGCTAGCATGGATGATATGCTCGCACTGATCGGCGATATGAACGCGGGCAGGGTAGACGTGCCTGATTTTGCATGACACCAACCCGCTCTACACGCTGCCCGCAAGCGCGG
Source organism: uncultured bacterium (assembly GCA_963735175.1). Taxonomy (GTDB): domain Bacteria; phylum Electryoneota; class RPQS01; order RPQS01; family RPQS01; genus CAVTJX01. Next base: position 895,644 of record CAVTJX010000016.1, read on the forward strand.
GCTTTGCCGAGGCGCTGAAGAAAGTGAAGACGGTAGTCTATCTGGGCGACCGCGTGGATGAAACGGGCCGCTACAGCCACTATGTGCTGCCGGGTTTGCACTTTCTCGAAAACTGGGGCGATGCCGAACCGCAGGTCGGACTTTACAGCCTCGACGCAGCCGTCGATCTTCCCGCTCTATGATAACCGCGCCGCCGAAGATTCGCTGATGGCGTTTGCGAAGAGCGCCAAAGCCGGAAGCTTGGTGCCTTTTCGGGCGGTTGGCACGAGTATCTGATCGATACTTGGCGGACGCAGATTCACGCCACGGGAAACTACGAAGCGCGCTTCGAGGACTTCTTTACCAGCGCGCTGCGCGATGGCATCGTGGACCGCACCTCAAGAACAGAAGCACCACCGTGCGCCTTCCGCGAGAGGCCGTCACTTTGCACGCCACAAAATGGTTCGATCCTGACGGCTTGTCCTTGATCGTTTACTCCTCGCCAACGCTGGGCGATGGCCGCCATGCTAACAATGCGTGGCTGCTGGAAGCGACGGACCCCGTTTCCAAAATCTGCTGGACGAATTACGCGAGCCTCTTCCCCGCCACCGCTGAAAAGTTGGATTTGAGTGAAGGCTCTATCGTGACGCTGGAGGCCGCGGGATACTCGGTGGAGATCCCGGTTCACCTTCAGCCCGGTGACACGGACGAAGTCGTCAGCGTGCAAAGCGGTGGGGCCGCAAGCACGTTGGCAAGGTCGGCAACGATGTCGGCGTCGATGTCTTCCCCTTCCGGCAACTTGTGAACGGCGCGCTGGTGTCGTCCGGGATTCCCTGTACGTTGAAGGCTACGGGCCGCCAGATTACGCTGCCCACGCCGCAGGGGCACAATTACATCGAAGGCCGGCCGATTCTCTACGAGACCACGCTCGCCGCGTGGCAGAAGAATCCGCGCGCGGGGTGGCTTGCAAAGTACGGCGAAAGCACGGAATCCGAGTCCGCTGAGTCATCAGCGACCGGTGTGCCGCCTCACACTCTGGCAGGGCTGGAATTATCCCGGCAACCGCTGGGGCATGGTCATCGACCCGACTTCGTGCATCGGTTGCAACGCCTGCGTGCTGGCCTGCCAGGTGGAAAACAACATTCCCGTCGTCGGCGCCGATGCAGGTGGTCAAGGGCCGCGAGATGCACTGGATCCGCATCGACCGCTACTATTCCGGCCCGCCGACGAGCCCGATGTTACCTTCCAGCCGATGCTCTGCCAGCACTGCGAAAACGCGCCCTGCGAAACCGTCTGCCCGGTGATCGCCACGCTGCACAACGACGAAGGGCTGAACCTACAGGTCTACAACCGCTGCGTGGGCACGCGCTACTGCTCGAACAACTGTCCTTATAAGGTGCGCCGCTTCAACTGGCACGAATTCGCCTTCACGGCCTACGGCGAGCACCCGCTGCAACTCGTGCTGAATCCCGAAGTCACCGTGCGCGAAAAGGGCGTGATGGAAAAGTGCACCTTCTGCGTGCATCGCATCCGCCACGCCAAGCACCGCGCCAAGCAGTACGACCGCCTGGTGAACGACAGCGACATGCAGACCGCCTGCCAGCAAACCTGCCCGACGGACGCCATCGTCTTCGGCAACATCCACCAGCCCGACAGCCGGGTCACGTCGCAGATGAAGGATGAGCGGAGCTATCATGTGCTGGAGGAGCTGAACACGCGGCCTTCCATTGTCTACTTCACCAAGCTGCGCAATCGTGCCACGGAACCGGGCGAGGGAGGCGGGCATTCATGACCGTTCACACCGACGCGCCCACCCATCGCGCGCGAGATCGCGGCACGCTCCCGCCCGATACCATCCTCAGCCACGACCTGCGGCTGAAGGACATCACCGACGACGTCACGCGCCCGCTGGGACGCTTCCCCAACAAATGGTGGTGGGATCGGCGCTGCTGATTTCGCTTTCGATGCTCGGCATCGGCGCCGTAACGGTCGCGTGCTGCTGCATCGCGGCCAGGGAATCTTCGGTTTGCAGATTCCCGTCGGCTGGGCTTTCGACATTACCAACTTCGTCTTCTGGATCGGAATCGGCCACGCGGGGACGCTGATCTCGGCGATTCTCTTTCTGTTGCGGCAGAAGTGGCGGACAGCGATTAACCGTTCCGCCGAGGCGATGACGATCTTTGCCGTCATGACCGCCGGCATCTTTCCCGCTGCTGCACGTCGGGCGGCAATGGCTGGGCTTCTGGCTGTGCCGTACCCCAACGCGCGCGGCCTGTGGGTGAACTTCCGTTCACCGCTTATCTGGGACGTGTTCGCCGTCTCGACCTATTTCACGATCTCGCTGCTGTTCTGGTACACGGGTCTCGTGCCGGACTTCGCGACGATCCGCGACCGCGCCAAGTCCGTTTTCCGCAAGAAGGTCTTCAATCTGCTGTCGCTGGGCTGGACGGGTTCGGTGCGCAACTGGAACCACTACGAAAAGGCGTATCTGCTGTTCGCCGGCATGTCCACGGCGCTGGTGCTGTCCGTGCACACGGTGGTCTCCTATGACTTCGCCACGTCGGTCGTTCCCGGTTGGCACACGACGCTGTTTCCGCCGTACTTCGTCGCCGGCGCGATCTTCTCGGGTTTTGCCATGGTGATGACGATCCTCATCATCCTGCGCAAGGCCTACACGCTGGAACATCTGATCACGCTGCACCACCTCGAACTCATGGCAAAGATCATTCTGGTGACGGGGCTGATGGTCGGGTTTTCGTACCTGACCGAGTTTTTCATCGCCTGGTACAGCGGAAATCCGTTTGAGCGTTTTGTGTTCTGGGGCCGGGCCTTCCGGCCACTATGCTGGGCATTCTGGATCATGTTCACCTGCAATGCCATCATTCCGCAGGTCTTCTTTTTCAAAAAGGCGCGGCGTTCGATCCGGTGCTGTTCGTGGTTTCGCTGCTGTCAACCGTCACGACGCTGATTCCGAATCCGCCGCCGATTACCGATGACCTTGTGGCCAGGCTTCCGGATGGTGGCGCCATTCCCGCAAACGCAAGCGGACAACAATCCGCTGCCGCGGCCGACACTGCTGCAAAAACCACTGAAAGCCCGCGCATACCGATTCAACTGGCCATGCAGCGTTTGGCAAGCGAAGCCGCGCCACGCGGCACTCTCGTCCCCAAACGTAAACACATCCATCCCTGGCGCGGCTATTTACGCACAGTATTGCGCCAGATGTCACGGCGCCAACGGCGAAGGTAAGGCGCTACACGTAATCTCCACCGCCCCCGATCGCTTTCTGAACACTGCCAGTCTGGTGGGTCGGCAATCCATATGGCTGCATGACCGAAACCAATTTGTTGCTCTCGTTGTTAAAGGATTGCCCGGTCGTACTATGCCTGGCAATGCCACTCTAACGCAGCAGCAACTCGATGATTTGTATACCTTCATTCGCAACCTCTCCACGACCCCTTGAAACCAAGTGTATCGCGTAATCAGGCCCTGGTTCAATGCGCCTATTTTTTTGCAAACGAATAGGCATTTATACATCCTATTGTCATCTTATATTCGTCGATATTGCACTATCCGTGTCTAAGTTTATTAGGAGCGGAATGAAGTCCACCGTCCGTCGCCTGCTGCTACTCGTGGCGGCGCTTACCTTTGCCACGCTGAGCGTGCTGGCCCAGGGGACGACTCCAACCGCTTCCCCCAACACCGCGCCCATCACCAACTGGCTGCAGGATCCGGCCTCAACGCTGGCGTTTGACATTCGCTCCAATTTCTGGTCTACCGCGTTTCTCACTCTGCCGTTTTTGCTCCTCCCCGAAATCCTGCTGCTGATCATCATCTGGAAGTTCCGCGAGTCGCGGGGGCATGCAGCGGCGACTTTTCATGACAATTGGAAGCTCGAAGTAGTCTGGACGGCGGTGCCTGTGCTCACCCTGATCGCCATCGCCATTCCGACATACGCCACACTGCACAAGATTGACGTGCCGCCAAAGAGCGACCTCGTGGTGGAGGTCATCGGCCACCAGTTCTTCTGGGAGTACCGTTATCCCGCGCTATGGCGTCACCATCGCCAACGAGCCGCTGGTAGCGCCTGCCGATCGCGTGGTGACGATCAACACCACCAGCGTCGACGTCGTGCACTGCATGGTGGGTACCGGCCTTCGGCCTGAAACAGGATGCCAATCCCGGACGCATCGGACATAGCTGGTTCAAAGCGCGGCCCGGCCGCTACAAGGGGCAATGCGCCGAACTCTGCGGCACGTTGCACGGGGAAATGTTCATCGACGTGACCGTCGTGCCGCCCGCCGAGTTCGACCAATGGATTCAAACCCGCATCCCGCCCGCAGATCCGGCGGACACCACGGCCGCAAGCAATTCAACTCGGGGTAACTAGTCATGGGCGCTGTCGTCAGTCACGGGGAGCTGTCTTCCCAGCGGAAACAACCGCTGCTGTTGCGCTACCTTTCGGACCGACCACAAGGAAATCGGCGTCATGTACCTTGGTACGTGCTGGTCATGGCCTTTGTCGGCGGCAGTCTGGCGGGATTGCTGCGCTTGCAGCTTTCCGCGGCCAATGCCGAATCATTCCGCCCGCGCTCTACAATCAGTTCATGTCGATGCATGCGTCGATCATGATCTTCTTCGTGGTCATTCCGGCCTTCACCGGCTTGGGCGAATTACTTTGTCCCGCTGCTGATCGGCGCGCGCGACATGGCCTTTCCCAAACTGAACGCCTTCTCCTTCTGGTTGCTCGTGCCCGCCGGTCTTCTGGCCCTTTCAAGCTTTTTCGTCAAGGGCGGGACCACGGGCGCGGGCTGGACGGCCTATCCGCCATTATCTTCGGCACAATTCTCCGGCACGCCCGGCATGGACATGTGGATCTTTGCCATTCATCTCATGGGCTTGTCCTTGATCGTCGGCGCGATCAATATCATCGTCACAATTCTGAACATGCGCGCGCCGGGGATGTCGCTCATGAAAATGCCGCTCTTCCCCTGGACCTCGCTCGTGAACCTCGGCCATGATCCTGATCGGCACTCCCGTGCTGACCGGCGTCTTGACTATGCTGCTGCTTGACCGCCACCTCGGCACCGGTTTCTTCCGGCCTTCCGAGGGCGGCGATCCGCTCTTGTACCAGCACCTCTTCTGGTTCTATTCGCACCCGGCCGTGTACATCATGATTATTCCCGGCTTCGGGATTATCAGCCATATCGTCGCGGCTTTCTCGCACAAACGGCTCTTCGGCTACAAGGGGATGGTGCTCGCCACCGTGGGAATCGGCGTGCTGGGATTCATGGTATGGGCGCACCACATGTTTACGGCAGGGATGACGCCCGGCCTGCGCGTCTTCTTCTCGGTGGCCAGCATGGCGATTGCCGTACCCACCGGGGTGAAGATCTTTTCGTGGCTGGCGACGATGTGGGGCGGCCGCATCGAATTCAAATCGCCGATGCTCTTCGCCATGGGTTTCGTCAGCCTGTTCGTGATTGGCGGGATCACCGGCGTCTGGCTGGCGGTGGTGCCCGTCGATATTCAGGTACATGATACGTATTTTGTCGTCGCCCATTTGCACTATGTTCTCTTCGGCGGCTCGATGATGACGCTGCTGGCGGGCGCGCATTACTGGTTCCCCAAGATCTCGGGGCGGATGCTCTCCGAAAAACTCGCCCGCTGGACGTTCTGGCTGACCTACATCGGCATGAACTTCGTCTTTCTGCCGATGCACTGGCTGGGCATTCGCGGCATGGCTCGGCGAGTCTACACCTACCGGCCGGAGTTCGAACCGATCAACCGCTTCGAGTCGTGGTCCTATCTGCTGCTGTTGGCGGCGGGGACCATCTTTCTCATCAACGTCATTCGCTCGCTGAAGAAAGGCGCGCCAGACCGGCGCCGATCCGTGGCGCGTCAACGACGTCCAGGGCACGCTTGAGTGGACCACCTCGAGCCCGCCTCCGAAAGAAAACTTCCGTACCATTCCGGTAATACCCTGATGGACACCACACTTCCCATGGATTCTTCCGATAACGCCCGCGCTGCAAATCACGCGGCGGCGCTGCCGCCGGCACGGCGCGTGGCCTCGTGGCTGATTCTCATCACAGCCCTCGTCATCATTCTGATTCTCTGGGGCGGCCTCGTGCGGCTCTCGGGATCCGGGCTTTCGATTCCCGAATGGCCGATTATCAACGGCAGCCTGCTGCCACCAATGACGGCCGAAGGCTGGAACACCGTCTACCACACCTACTACCGCGAAATCCTCGGCATATCCGATCCTGCCACCGCGGGCGGCATGGAGATGGGCACGTTTCAGCGGATGTTCGCCATCGAGTACATTCACCGCTTTCTGGCCGCGCTGGTGGGCATCGTCTTTCTGGCGATCTTCATCCGCGCGGCGCGCCTGCGAACCGTCTGGCCGCGCATTAAGTCGTTACTCATTACCTCCGCCATTGTGCTGGTGGCACAAGGCGTTTTGGGCGGGCTCGTCGTCAAACTCGATCTGCGTGCCGAAGCCGTGGCCATTCACCTCGGCACGGCTTTCTTTTTCCTGAGCCTGTTGCTGTGGGCCGCGCTGCGACTCTTTCGTGCCGACCAGGTTCCGGCTACTGCTGGCAACCGCCTCTATCGCCTGAGCTGGATTACCACGGCGCTTGCATTCTTACAGGTGGTGTCGGGCGGCCTCGTGGCCGGGACGGGCGCGGGACTGATGCTCAACACCTGGCCGAAGATGGGCAGTTACTGGATTCCCCCCGCGCATACGCTCTGGGCCGACTGGTACGGGGGCCTTTCCAATCTCGTGCAGAATCAAATCCTCATCCAATTCATCCATCGCTGGCTGGCCTTCGTGGTGCTCGTGCATGTAGCGCTGCTGATTGCGCGTGGGATGAAGTCGGTAGTGCCACCGCGCGCGCGCGTCGCGCTGCGGGCCGTCGCGACGGTAACAGCCCTGCAAATTCTCCTCGGCATCGGCAATCTCGTGATGCACGTGCCCTTTGCCATGGCCTACGCTCATCTGACGACCGGCCTGATTCTGTTTGTGCTGCTGGTTGTCATCACCCATGAAAGCGCCTATGTTCCGCGTGCGGAAACTGCCTGAGCTGATTCAGCTCATGAAACCCACGATCATGCTGCTCGTGGTGTTGACCGGGGCGACGGCGCTGGTCTTAGAGGGCAGCTTCAACCACCGCCCGCTCCTCTTTACCGTTGTCCTGATCGCCCTAACCCTCGCCGGCGGCAGCGCGAATGCGCTCAACCAGTATTTTGAGCGCGATATCGACGCGCGCATGAGCCGCACGCGCCACAAACGTCCGCTGCCCAAGGGCACGATCACGCCGCGCGAGGCGCTGGTCTTCGCCGTTTTCATCGGCTTCGTCTCCATTATTGTCTTCGCCGCCGCGTTTAATGGGCTGTCTGCGGCGCTCGCCGCGGCGACGATTCTTCTTTACGGCCTTTTTTATACGCTCTACCTGAAGCCGCGCACGCATTTCAACATCGTCATCGGCGGCGCGGCGGGGGCGATGGCCCCGGTCATCGCCTGGGCGGCGGCCACGGGCACGCTGGCGTGGACGCCGTGGATCCTGTTTGCCATCGTCTTTCTCTGGACGCCGCCGCACTTCTGGGCGCTGGCGCTCTGCGTCAAGCGCGATTACGAGGCCGTCAAGCTGCCGATGCTGCCGGTCATCAAGGGCGACGCCGAAACGCGGCGGCAGATTCTGCTTTACACGCTGGTGACAGTGGCCTTCAGCCTCGCGCTGCTGCTGGTGAAGGCAGGGGCGGTGTATCTGCTGGCCGCCGTCGTGCTCGGTTACTTTTTCGTCGCCAAGGCGCTGCGCGTCTTTCGCCAGCAGGAGAATACGCAGGCGTGGAGCCTGTTTAAATACTCGATTATCTACTTAATGACGCTGTTTGTGGCGATGATCGCCGACAGCGTCGTGCACTGAGCAAATGCATCGCCGTGGTGACTCCGCCAGAGTCACCCGTCCGCATCTCGAATTAATACGATAATCTCCCGCTCAATGGACTACGCATGGAATACAAACCCTCCCGCAAGTGGCACACGAACCGCCTGCTGCTCTGGATTCTGCGTCCCCTTTGCCGTGCTGATGTTCGGCTTCGCCTTTGCGCAGGTGCCGCTCTTCGGCATGTTCTGCAAGGCCATCGGCATCAACCTTTCGCCCCTGAACACCGTCACCGAAGGCGGCACGGGGCGCGAGGTGAAGATCCTCTTCACGGGCGTCGCCGCCGACAAGCTGCCGGTGGTCTTCAAACCCAAACGGGCGATTCAAACGGTGGAAGTCGGCACCCGCTTTGAAAATGAGTACCGCTTCGTCAACATGTCGACGATTCCGTCTTCTTCCGCCCCGTGCACTCGATTCTACCCGAAACAGCCTCGAAGAAGTTCACGATGATGAAGTGTTTCTGCTTCAACGACCAGGCCTTTAGGTCCCCACGAATCGAAATCCTTTCCCGTGATTTCGATTTTCTCCGCGGACCTCGATCCCAACATCTCCGAGGTCACGGTGAACTACACGCTCTTTAAGAAAGACCCGCGCGACATGGAGCGCAACCGCACCGTGCCCGACGTCGCGCCCGAAGCCAAAGAACAGGCGGCGAGAGTCCCATGAGTGATTTTGCCCTGCGCCCGCCGGAATTAAAGCGGCGTAACCGCACGCTCGTCATCGTCATGCTGGTGGTGGCGCTCCTGACCGCCGCCGCGGGCACGCTCTTTTTGCGCCATTTCGGCTTTCACGCCGCGCAGTCCGCCGACATCAAATACCATTAACCGCCTTTGACGCATGTCTCATCCCTCCCGGCCACGTGAGATCGGCCACGACAAGATTCATCTGCCACCATCCAGTTATTGGCCGGCGATCCTCGCCTTTTCGCTGGCGCTGGTGCCGCTGGGTTTGCTGCTCGCCATGTGGGGCGGCAAAGCCGCCGTGATGGTGCTGACCGTAGGCGGCCTCGCCACCGTCATTGGCATGATGGGCTGGGCAAACACGGTGATCCGCGAAACCGCCACGCTGCCCAATCGCGTCGAGGACGAGAAGTGGCTGCGCCTGGGACTGTTGCTGTTCCTCGTTTCCGAGACCGCGCGATTTTTGCAACGCTCTTCGTGCATCATTCCAGAGTCGTCTTTATCTCCCGCAGTGGCCGCCTCCCGGCGCGCCCGAGTTGAAGACCACATTGCCCGCGATTGCCACGCTGCTGCTGATGGCGAGTTCCGCCACTATGCAGTGGGCGCACGCGGCGCTCGTGCGCAACCGCCGGCGCGCTGCCGGTCTCTGGACGCTGGCGACCATTACGCTCGGGACGGTATTTCTCGGCTTTCAGGGCCATGAGTGGGGCTTTCTCAAGTCTTACGACAAATTCACACAAACCGGCGGCACCTTCGGCACGACGTTCTATGCTATGACCGGCTTCCACGGACTGCACGTGATGGTCGGCCTCGTGATGCTGATCCTCGTCTGGTTTCGGATGCGCCTCGGACACTTCGACCCCGAGCGCCATTTCGCCTTCATCGCCGCTGCCTGGTACTGGCACTTCGTCGACTTCGTCTGGGTGTTGCTGTTCTTCACCGTGTATTTGTTCTGACGGTCTTTCCGCCGCCGCATACAAAACGGGCTGTCTCATCGCGAGACAGCCCGTTTTCATTTAGGAATACACCTCTGGCCTTCCCCTGCTTCAGCAGGGGAACGGGAAGGGGTCTCTTAGTGGCAGCAGGCGTGCCCGCCCGCCACGGCCATGAGTCCCATCACTCCGCGCCACACCAGCACACCCGCCGTCAGCGCCAGCACCACTTCTCCCGCCACCGCGCCGAAGCGGCTCCGCTTCCGGGGAATCGCGCGCAACAGCGCCCCGATGCCCAACAGCGCGGGCGACGTCCCCAAGCCAAAGGCCGCCATCAGACCCATGCTCAAAACCGGTTCGCCCGCGGCTGCGCTGCGCGCCACCATCGCATACAGCAGCCCGCATGGCAAGAGCGCCGCCGCCGCACCCAGCAGCAGCGGCGCCACCGCGCCCGCCCGCAGCGACAGTTTCGCCAGCGCGACCGAGAGCCGCGGCAGCCCGCCGCGCGCCGTTGAAACGCGCGCGAATATCAGAATCGCCAGCATCAGCACGCCGCCGCCCAGCGACACATAGGCCGTCATCCGCCCCAGCGCGCTCCCACCCGCGAGCGCCGCGCCGACGAAGCCCACCATCAAGCCCAGCGCCGCGTAGCTGACAAGCTTGCCGGACACAAACAGCAGCGGTCCAAACGCGCCGCGCCGCGACAGTCCCGCCCGGCACCCCAGCGAGGCCAGCGGGCCGCACATGCCAATGCAGTGCAGCGACCCGAAAAGGCCCGCCGCGAAGGCCGCCGCCAGATCCGGCACCAGCATCGCGTTCATGCGCTACCCTTCCACAAAGAAGTTTACCTTGCGCGCCAGCGTGCGCGCGCCTCCGGCAAGCTGCACTTCCGCCTGCCACGCGCCGTGCTCCAGCGGTCGCGGCAGCACCACGAGGTAACGCCCCTGGCCGATGCGCGTCACCGGCAGCGCCGCCACGTCCAGTCGCTGGTTCGAGGGCCGGTAAAAGCCCACGCTGCCCAAGAGCGAATCCGCGGGCTGTCCCGCCGCGCTCACCGTCAACTCCACAAGCGGCTGGTCGGCGTAGGCGCGCGGCAGCGCCTTTACACCCACGCTCCAGCCGGCGGCGTCGCTCTGCGCCTCGCGCTCGGCCAGTTCGCGCAAGTTGTAGCCCTGCTGATAGTAGTCGTGGCTGACGAGCTGCGGCTTGTTTTGGAACGCCAGCGTCACAAACGCCATGTTCACCGCCACGAACGCGGTCACGAAGATCGTGATCCCCGTCGCCCAGATGCGGTCCTTGCCGAAGTATTTTTTCATACTTGCGCCGCTTGCCAATTAGTGATCGCTGTGATGATCATCCTCATCCTCAGACTCCTCGTCGTCATGGTGGATCGGCCCAAGAAAAACGGTCTGGCCCGCGCTGAGCAGCGCGCCGTGTTCGAGCAGGCGGAACGCGATCGGTGTCTCTGCCGTGGAAATCCGCTTGCGCGGCAGCAGCACAAACGCCTCGGCGCTGATCCGTTCGCCCGCCTTAACGGTAAACGGCTGGCCGGGCACGAGCAGCTCCGCGCCTTGCGGGCCGTCCAGCGCAATCGTGATCGTGCGCGCCGCGGCGTCGGTGTTCGTCACGTGCAGATGAAACAGATTCCGCACCAGACCGTTGTCCTGCACCAGGTAGGGCACGCCCGGCGAGCGCGCCACCGACAGTTCGATGATCTCGCGCCCCACGAGCCGCGCGGTAAACACGCCCACCAGCGCCAGCAGCACCAGCGTGTAGAGCACGACGCGCGCCCGCAGCGTACGCTTCGGCTGCTTGGCCAAACCCGCCAGCGAATCGTAGCGGATCAGCCCGCGCGGCTTGCCGAGGCGCGTCATCACCGTGTCGCAGGCGTCGATGCAGGCCGTGCAGCTCACGCATTCCAGTTGCAGCCCGGCGCGGATGTCGATCCCCGTCGGGCAGACCTGCACGCAGCGTTTGCAGTCGATGCAGTCGCCGAGGTTCGTCGGTTCATCGGGCCGCCGCGCGCCGCGCGGTTCACCCCGCGCCGGATCGTAGCCGACGATCAGCGAATGGTCGTCCAGCATCACCGCCTGAAAGCGCGCGTAGGGACAGAGAAACGTGCAGAACTGCTCGCGGAACCAGGCGAAGTTCCAGTAGGTAATCGCCGTGATGACGAGCGCCGTGATGAGCGCCGCCGCGTGGTCCGCGCCGAAGTTCACCAGCATGCCGAAACTCACGCGTGGCCCCACGAAATACGCCGTAAAGCTGAAGGCCAGCAGCACCGACAGCGCCAAATACAGCGCGTGCTTCGTGACCTTCTTGCTCCAGTAGGCGTCGTCCTTCGGCCCGCTGTCGAGCTTCCTGCGCTTCAGCGGCGTGCCTTCGATCCAGCGTTCCAAACGGCGGAAGACGCCTTCGAGATACACTGTCTGCGGACACGCCCAGCCGCACCACAGCCGCCCCAGAAGCGCGCTGAAAAGGAAACAGCCCCACCGCCGCCATCAGCAGGAACAGCGCCAGCAGATAGAGATCCGTGGCCACAAACGTCACGCCGAAAATGCTGTAGCGGCGGCCCGGAATGTCGAACCGCAGAAACGGCTGCGAGCCCACGGACAGCCACGGCGCCGCGATGTAAAACACGATCAGCAGCGAATAGACGACATTCCGCGCCCGCGCAAAGCGGCCCTTCACCGCATCGGCGTACACCCAGCGGCGCGCGCCCGCCTCACCGATGGTCGCCGAGCGTGACGGCTGCAGCGCCGCGTCGTTCCGGGAAGTGGAAACGGTAGGCATCAGCTCTTCTTCGCCGCGCTGCTGTCCGCCGCGGCCGCTGGTGGGAGTCGGCTTCGCGATACGGCCTGCATGTCGAATTTCTCGCCTTCGGCTTTCTTGCCCTCCACCGGCGGCGGCGTCTGCCACAGCGACGCGACGTACGCCGCAAGGTTTTTCACCTTGCGCTCGCCCAGCACCGGCCCCCACGTGGGCATGCCCTTGGCCGCCACGCCGTTCAGAATGACCGCGCGAATGCTGTCTTCCAGCGGACTGTGAATCCAGAAGGCGTCGGTCAGGTTCGGGCCGATGCCGCCCTCGGCGTGCGTTCCGTGACAGCTCACGCAGAACGTGCGGAAGGATTTCTGCCCGGCGGCCACCGGGTCCTTGTCCAGCGCGCCCGAAGCCTCCAGCTCCAGTTCGCGCTGCTCCTGCACGCGCGCCGCCTGACTCACCGCGGCTTGCAGTTCGCTCTGCGGCAGAATATCGAACATGTGCACAACGGGAAAATACACGAGGGCGAAGAGAATCCCAGCATAGAACATATTCACCCACCAGCGCGGCAGCGGGTTATCTTCTTCGTGAATGCCGTCATAATCGTGATCGGGCAGCGTCTGGCCCGGATCGTTATCGTTTTTCGGTGCGGTGATCATGGAAGATTCCTGTGCGGTTCGGACGAAGTCGGGGAGTTGAAGTCGCCGCCCTCGTCAAAGGGCAGATGGCTCTGGCGCCGGAAGCGGTCCCGGCCTCCCCGGTAGGTCCAGATGACGATGCCGATGAACAGCAGCAAAAAGAAGACGAGGCCGACGCGCGCCCACAGCGTGGCGCCGACGAAGCCCAGCACGTCCATGATCATGGCAGCCTCGCCGGCGAATGCGCGGGCGGCATCTGGCCCATCCGCTGCAAGTAGGCGATCAACGCTACCACTTCCTTAGTCGGCCGCGCCCGTGTAACCCTCGGCCTCCAGCCGCACCCCGATCTGCCCCGCCTGCGCCGACAGATCCTCCTGCGCGTGGGTGATGGCGTCATCCGTGTAGGGCACACCCAGCGTCCGCATCACGCTCATCTTGGCCCCAACGTCGCCGCTGTTCAGCGGATCCTCCAGCAGCCACGGATACGCCGGCATGATCGACCCCGGCGTCGTCGCCCGCGGATTCTGGAAATGCAAATAATGCCAGTGGTCGGGATACTTGCCGCCGACGCGCGCCAGATCCGGCCCGATGCGCCGCGAACCCCAGAGGAACGGATGGTCGTATTCAAATTCGCCCGGCTTGGAATAGTCGCCGTAGCGCAGCACTTCGTCGCGCATCGGACGGATCTGCTGCGAGTGGCAGTTGTTGCAGCCCTCGCGCAGATACAGGTCACGTCCTTCCAGCTCCAGCGGCGTATAAGGCACGGCGGCCGAGGCGTACAGCGGCACGTAGCTCTTGGGCAGCAGCAGCGGCCCGATTTCAATCACCCCGCCCACCGTCGCCGCCAGCAGCGCCAGGATCGTAAACGCCAGCGGTTGCCCCGTCAACAGGTGGTGCCAGAGCGTGCGCGGCCCGGGCGTCTCCACCGCCAGCACCCGCAGCGACGGCGCCTGCGCCGTTTCGTCCGCGACGTTTTTCGCCCCGGCGCAGGTCTTGCGCAGATTGTAGAGCATCAGCAGAAAGCCCGCGAGGTAAAGCGCCCCGCCCACCACGCGCATGTGATAGAACGGCAGAATGCGCTTCGTGGTCTCGACGAAGTTGGGATACATCAGCATCCCGTCGGCGTCGAAGGCGCGCCACATCAGCCCCTGCATGAGCCCCGCCGTCCAGATCGTCACGATGTAGAGCAGCATGCCGATGGTGGCGATCCAGAAATGCAGATTGGCGAGGCTCTTCGAATACAGCTCGCGCCGCCAGAGGCGCGGCACCATCCAGTAAAACACGCCGAAGATCATGAAGCCCACCCAGCCCAGCGCCCCGGCGTGGACGTGCGCCACGGTGTAGTCCGTGTAGTGCGTCAGCGAATTCACCGCCTTGATGGACATCATCGGCCCCTCGAAGGTCGACATGCCATAGAAGGTGATGGCGACGACGAAGAACTTCAGAATCGGGTCCTCGCGCACCTTGTCCCACGCGCCGCGCAGCGTCAGCAGGCCGTTCAGCATGCCGCCCCACGAGGGCGCCAGCAGGATCAGGCTGAAGACCATCCCCAGCGTCTGCGCCCAGTCGGGCAGCGCCGTGTAATGCAGATGGTGCGGCCCGGCCCAGATGTAGACGAACACCAGCGCCCAGAAGTGCAGCACCGAGAGCCGGTAGCTGTAGACGGGCCGCCCGGAAGCTTTCGGCAGAAAGTAATACATCATCCCCAGAAACGGCGTCGTCAGCACAAAGCCCACCGCGTTGTGCCCGTACCACCACTGCACCATCGCGTCCTGCACCCCGGCAAACACCGAGTAGCTCTTGAAGAGCGTCACCGGCAGCGCCAGCGAATTGACGATGTGCAGCAGCGCAATCGTCACCACCGTGGCGATGTAGAACCAGAGCGCGACATACAGATGCCGCTCGCGCCGCTTGACGATGGTGCCGAAGAAGTTGACGCCGAAGATCACCCACACCAGCGCGATCAGCACGTCCAGCGGCCACTCCAGCTCCGCGTATTCCTTGGAGGTCGTCATGCCCAGAAGCAGCGACGCCGCCGCCAGCACAATGATGAGCTGCCAACCCCAGAAGTGCAGCTTGGAAAGCAGATCCGAGACCATGCGCGCTTTCAACAGCCGCTGCGAGGAGTAATAGACGGCGGCGAAGATCGCGTTCATCGCAAAGGCGAAGATGATCGCGTTGGTGTGCAGCGGCCGCAGCCGGCCGAAGGTGATGAACGACACGCCGCCGTTGAGCTGCCAGAAGGCCAGCTCCAACGCGACGTACAGGCCCGCCAGCATGCCCACCACGCCCCAGACGAGCGTGGCGACGGCGAATTGCCGGGTGATGCGGTCATCGTAGGCGAAGCTCTCGAGCACCGGGGAACCGGGAACAGCCTTGGGCCGCACCGGGGTGACGGGAGCCGCCGGGGGAGGGATGACATGCTCAAACCTCTGGAAGTATAGGCAGGAAGAAAATGCGAAGGAAGGGAATCAGGGAGCGACCGGCGGCTCGGGCGGCTTGGAGGGCGGAGGTGAATCGTCGAGCAGGATGCGCCGCGCGGGCGTCTCCAGATCCTCGAACTGATCCTGCCTCGCCGCCCACAAAAACAGCAGCACGAACACCAGCGCCAGCAGCAGCGCCAACGGCAATAGAAGATAAATGATATTCATACGTCTGTGTAGGGGAGGGTTAAGTCTTCGCAACCCTCCCGGCTTAAAAACATATCGTTCACGCCCGCGTGGCAATCACCAGCACCGTCAGACGACGACAGCGGCATCAGCACGGCGGCCACCAGCGGCCCCACGTGCCCCGTCATCGCCAGCGTCACCCCCACCACGTTATACGCCAGGGTAATCGCCAGATTCCAGCGAATCACCCGCAGCGCGCGCCGCGAGAGGCCAAAGGCGTCGGCGACCGCCGCCGGACCGCGCGCGATGGAGATGAACACGTCTGCGGCGTCGCGCGCCACTTCAGCCGCGCCCGCGACGGAGATGCCGACGGTGGCCCGGCTAAGCGCCGCGGCGTCGTTCACGCCGTCTCCCACCATCGCCACGCGCTTGCCCGCGGCGAGCAGTTCCTCGACACGCGCGAGCTTTTCCTCCGGCGACACGCGGCCCCGCCAGGTGTCGATCCCCAGTTCGCGCGCGACGGGTGCCACCGCCTGCGGATGATCGCCCGAAAGCAGTTCCACACTGAGCCCCAGCACCCGCAAGTGGCGGAGCGCCGCTCCCGCGTCGCTGCGCAGATGATCGCCCAGCGCAAGCACCGCAACGGCTGTGCCATCGCGCACCACCCACACCGGCGTCAAGCCGCGCTGCGCCATGTCGGCGGCGTGGGCGATGCAAATCCGGGGGCAATTCCGCGTGCCCGGAAGCAAGCGCCTCGCTGCCCACGGCATACGCCCGCCCGCCTACCATGCCTTCCAGACCCGCGCCGGGGAGCGTGCGACACTCGCCCAGCACGCGGCTTTCGGCCGCGAAGCCGGCAAAGGCGGAAGCCATCACATGGCCCGAAAACCGCTCCAGCGCCGCCACAGCGGACAGAATTTCCTTCGCGTGTCGTCAGGAGACAACGCCGAAAGAAAATATTGCTCCGCCAGCGTCAGCTTGCCCTGTGTCAGCGTGCCGGTCTTGTCGAGGATGACGTGATCCACCGACGCCAACCGCTCCACGCCGTCCTGACCCTTAATAAAGATGCCGTGACGCGCGCTGCGGCCCATGGCCATCGCCAGCGCCACCGGCGTCGCCAGACCCAACGCGCAGGGACAGGCCACGACCATCATCGCCGCCGCGTTCCACAGCGCGCGCGACGGGATCAATCACCAGCCACACCCCCACCGTCGCCAGCGCCAGCAGCAGCACCGCCGCCACAAATCCGCCGGCGATGCGATCCATCAGCCCTACGATGGGCGCGCGCCGGGCCGCGGCGTGACGCATCATCTGCGCCAGACGCGCCAGCCGCGTCGTTTCCCCCACCGCCGTCGCCGTCATTTCCAGCGCCGCGTGCTCCACCGTCGAACCCGCGTACAACAGCTCGCCTTTGCGGCGCGGCACGGCGGCGGGCTCCCCCGTCAGCAGCGCCTCCTGCACCTGCGCGGCCTCGCTCTCCAGCGTTCCATCCACGGGCACGGTGTCACCCGGCAGCACGCGCAGGCGGTCGCCCGCACGCACGTCGGTCAACAGTACCTCGCGCACCTCGTCCGCTTCCACGCGCTTCACGCTGCGCGGCGCCAGCGCCAAAAGACTTTCGCCCGCATCCGCCGCCCAGCGGCCCGCACGCTGCAACAGCAATCGGCCCGCCAGCAGCAGTGTGATCAGACCGGTCACGCTGTCAAAGTACACGTCGCCACGATTCTGGAAGGTCGCCACGGCGCTGAACACAAATGCCGCGATGATCCCCAGACTGATGGGCAAATCCATGTGCAGCATCCGCCGCCTCAGGCCGCTCCACGCGCCGCGATAGTACGGCCACGCCGAATAGAGCACCGCCGGCAGCGCGAGCCCCAGCGACACCCAGCGGAACAGCGCGGCGTAGGCGGCTTCGATCCCCGTAAAATCGCCCGCGTACTGCGACACCGCCAGCAGCATGATGTTCATCGACGACGCGCCGGCGATCCCCAGCCGCGCCAGCAGCCGCCGCGTTTCCTTGCGCTGCGCCGCCGCGCCCGCGTTGTCCGTCAGCGGATGCGGCGTGTAGCCGATGCGGTCCAGCGCCTGCGCCAGCGCCGACAGTTTCACTTCGGCGGGATTGAACACCACTTCGAGCACGGACTTTCCCAGATCGAGCCGCGCGAACCGCGCCTGTTCGCGCTCCAGCAGCACCTTCTCCACCAGCCACGCGCAGGCGATGCAATGCACGCCTTCCAGATACAGCCGCACGCGATACCCGCCCGCTGTGCGTGGCTCGCCGAAGCGCGCCAGGTAATCCGGGTCGTCCAGGTACTCGAACCGCTTGCCGCTGACACGCGCGGGCGCCGCGGGCTTGTCCTCGTACGCGCCCCGCAGCCGGTAATACTCCTCCAGCTTGCACTCGTGCAGCAGCTTCCACACGGCTTCGCAGCCTGCGCAGCAGAACTGTCCGTCGGAGTCCGCCGTCACGCGCGAGGCGGGCACGGGCAGGCCGCAATGCGCGCACGCCACGGAGACCGCGGCGCGGCGGGCGGTATCACTGGTGGAAGTAACGGCCATGGGAGTTCACGAACACGGCGGGGGTATGTCGGGGATAGTTTTGTGTGAAAGAAGGTTCATGGTAACGCGTGCCACACAGACCGGGACAAAACCGCGGCTGCTACCGGTTATAAGCGGGAACGATGGTCTGCGCGGCAAACTCTTCGAAGCGGGTGGGAGTGTCGGTGTCTGCCGAGCGCGGCACGAGACTGCGGACGCGGCCCTCGTTGAAGGCGCGGGCCAGTTCGACGTAGGATTCGGCAATCGGCCGCGGCAGCCCCATGCTCACCATGCCGTTGACCGCGTCGGCGTAGGGAAACTGCACGTACTTCAGATCCGGCTGGCCGATGGCCTGCCCGATGATTTTCGTGGTCTCATTCCAGGTCAGGTCGCGCTGCCCCAGCAGATACTGCACCGGATACCCCGTGAAATCCAGCGCCGTCAGGCGCCGCGCGGCGTAGCGGCCGATGTCCTGCGCCGCGATCATCGGCTGCGGCAGATCGGGATTCGTCGGTCCACCATTGATCCCCATGGCCTTCATCAGTCCGATGGTCGCCAGTTGGTTTTCCATGAAGAATGTCGGGCGCAAAAGCAGCACGTGCACGCCCGCCAGCGTCTTCAGCTTCTCTTCGAAGTCGTGCAAACCCGCCACCGGGCCGGTGTTCTCCGCCTGCTCCCCGCCGATGCTCGAAAGCGCTACCACATATTTCACCTTGGCGCCGCGGATCGCGGCCACCAGCGCGCCCGCCACGAGGTTCTGGTGGGCGCGAAAATCCTTCACGTCCATCGGCGGCGGCGGAAGTATCACGTAGGCCGCGTCCGCCCCTGCAAACGCCCGCGTCATTTCCGCCGCGTCCGCGGCCTGCGCCACCACCCCCTCGGCGCCCTTATCGGTCAGCGGTTTCAGCTTCTCGAGGCTGCGGCCGATGACGCGCACCGTCTTTCCCTGCA
The DNA here is from genome assembly GCA_963735175.1 of uncultured bacterium. Classification (GTDB taxonomy): domain Bacteria; phylum Electryoneota; class RPQS01; order RPQS01; family RPQS01; genus CAVTJX01. Next base: position 914,683 of record CAVTJX010000016.1, read on the forward strand.
CCAGCAATTCCTCTGCGGCCACGCGGCCGGTGTGACCCGTCGCCCCGGTAATCGCATACAGCATGAGCAGACTCCTTGACGATATGTGCCGCCGCAATCCAGCCACTGTTACGGAAGTTTCAGGCCAAACGGGTTGATCGGCTTGCCCAGCACGCCCACTAGCACCGTCTTCGTCTCCAGATACGCGTCCATCGTTTCCAAACCCTGCTCGCGCCCGATGCCCGACTGCTTGTAGCCGCCGAAGGGCAGCCCCGGCAGCGCCGTCGCCGGCGTGTTGACCGACACGATCCCCGACTGGATGGCACGAATGAACTTCTGCGCGCGCGTCAAATCCGTCGTATAGACCGTCGCCGCCAGCCCATAGATCACGTCGTTGGCCGCGGCGATGACCTCCTCGTCCGTGCGCCATTTGGACACCACGACCACCGGCCCGAAGATCTCTTCCTGCACGCAGCGGTTGGTGGGCGGCACGTCCACCAGCACCGTCGGCGCGAAGAAGTTGCCGCCGGCAAGCTCGCCCGCAAGCGACAGCCGCGTCCCGCCCGTCAGCACTTTGCCGCCGCCCGCACGCGCCGCCTCCACAAAGCTTTCCATCAGCTCCAGGCGGTCCGGCGAGATCAGCGCGCCGATTTGCGTCTCCTTCTCCAGCGGATCGCCGACCTTCAGCAGCTCCGCCGCCGTTACAAAACGCTCGAGGAAACGATCGTAGAGCGTCTCGTGCACGTAGATGCGGCTGCGCGCTTCGCACGATTGCCCCGCGCCGTAGAAGATCGAAAACAGCGAGCCCAGCACGGCGTCGTCAAGATTCGCGTCGTCGCAGACAATCGCCGGCGATTTGCCGCCCAGCTCCAGCGTCACGCGCTTCAAACCAATGGCCGCAACGCGCGCGATCTCGCGCCCCGTCGCCGTGCCGCCGGTAAAGCTCACCTTGTCAACGTCGCCGTGCCGCACCAGCGCCGCGCCCGCCACCGGCCCCGCGCCCTGGATGACGTTCACCACGCCTTCGGGAATCCCCGCCTCGTGCAGAATCTCCACCAGCAGATTGGTGGTGATGGGCGTGAACTCGGAGGGCTTAATCACCACCGTGCAGCCCGCCGCCAGCGCCGGCGCGAGCTTCCACGCCGCCAGCATCAGCGGGTAATTCCACGGCGTGATCGCCGCCACCACGCCTACGGGCTCCTTCAGCGTGTAGCCGTGAAAGGCGCCGTGCAGGGGCGGCACGCTGCCGCCGACCTTCGTCGCCGCGCCGGCAAAATATTCGAAGTCCTCGATGGCCTGCCGCACCTCGCCCAGCGTGTGCGCCACCGGCTTGCCGGTGTTCAGCGTCTTCGATCTCCGCCACTTCCTGCGCCCGCGCTTCCAGAAGCTGCGCCGCGCGGAACAGCAGCTTCGTGCGCTGAGCGGGCGCCGTGCGGCTCCATTTGCCGTTCAGCGCGCTGCGCGCCGCGGCCACGGCGGCGTCCACGTCCTCGCTCGAGGAGGCGGCATACAGCCCCAGCCGTTCGCCCGTCGCCGGATTCAGCACCGGCAGCGCCGCGCCCGACTGCGCCGCGACATGCTGGCCGTTAATGATATTCGCGTACAGCGTCGTCGGTGCCGGCGTTTCCGCCTGCCCGTCCGCGCTCCGCCGCGTTTCGGTCTTAGTCGTCATAACTATTCGCAAGATTAAACGTGAATGGTCTTATCGTTCTTCGTTCTCTTCAGCTCTCCCCCAAACTCCGCCTTGGGCACCGCGCCCGCTTCCCATTCCGCGCGCAGCAGGCCGAACAACACCCGGTCCTGCCACTTGTCGCCCAGCAGCACGGCCTCGCGCAGCACGCCCTCGCGCGCGAAGCCGTTGCGGTGCAGCGTCTTCATCGCGCCCGTGTTGAACGCGCCCGTCATCGCCTCCAGCCGGTGCGCGCGCTCCTCGCCGAAAGAGGTAATCGCGCAGCAGCCGCAGCGCCTCCGTGCCGTAACCCTTGCCGCGCAGCTCCGGCGGACCGATCAGCCCGCCCACCTGGTAGACGCCGGGACTGGCGGGACCCGTGCGGTCGACGAGCGTCCACGAGCATTCGCCGATGGGCTCGTCCGTGTCCAGCCGCTCCATCAGAAACGCGCCGGCGAATCCAAACGCGACGTCGCTCTGCAGCCAGAAGCGGTACTCCGTCGCGAAGGTTTCCAGCGTCGTCGTATCAAAGGGAATTGCGTCGTAGAGCGTCATCAACTGCGGATCGCGGTACCACTCGAAGAGCGCGGGGATGTCGCGCGTTTCCACCGGCCGCAGCCGCAGCCGCGCGCTTGTCAGAAGTTCACCACTTATCGTCGCCTCCCTCAAAAGCGACCAGCACCTTGCCCGCTTCCACCTTCACGGGGTAGAGTTTCAGCATCGCCGCCCCCGGCGTGGGCCGGAGCGCCCGCCCCGTGCCAAGGTCAAAGCAGTAATGGTGCGCCAGGCATTCCACCGTGCCGTTTTCCAGCACTGCCTTGCTCATCAGCTCGAAGGCGTGCGGGCAGCGGCCCTCCATGCACCAGATCTGCTCGCCGTCGCGGAACAACGCCAGTTCGGCGTTGTCGAGTTCCACGGTGAGCCCGCGGCCCTGGGGTAGTTCCTCCAGGCGGCACACGCGGCGGTAGGGGATCTCAGGCATGACCCAGCGGCTCGCTGTCCGCCTCCGCCGGGGCGTGATGCGGATCAACGTCGCGCAACTGGTTCAATTCCGCCAACAGCGTGTCGGCGTCGCGGATCGCGTGCCAGGCTGCCGCCTTGAATAGCGGCGCGTTCATCGCCACCGCCGTCGAGGGCACGAGATGCAGCCCCCACTTGTCGAAGACGCCGATGAGCGCGGGATTGGCGGCAAGGATCTGGGCCACGGTGGTGCTGCGGTCAAACGGTTGGTTGTGCATCGCGCTCACCCCGCCACCACGCCGTCGGAGGGCAGGCGGCTCCAGTCCGCCGGCGCGTCCCACTTCGGCCGCGCGAGCGTCGCCTCCTCCACCACGCGGAACACCTCCTCGGCAAACGTCATCCGCACCTCGTGGTTGTCGCGCTTCTTCAGGCCATACTTGACGTAGGTCCGGTTGCGCGAACTGTTGGGCTTGCCGAAAACGTTCATCACGCGGGGGAACCAGCGGTCGAGCGCCTCCTGCGTGGCCGCGTGGTGCTTGGGATCGCGTCCCAACCGCTTCAGCCAGTAGTCGCCGTGCTCGATGTGCATCTCCTCTTCCTTCATGATTCCTTCCATCACGTCGCGCCACGGCTTGTAGGAACTCTGCCGTCGCGTCCTGCAACTGATGCCCTGCCCCGCGGTCCATCAGCACGTTGAACATGATGAAATCGTACCACGTCGGAATCGGGTAATAGAAGATGTTGACCCGCTGATCGCTGGCGGCGCGGGTCGTGCCCAGTTCGATCTCGTCGCCCACGCGCAGCGTGTAGTCGAACTGTTTGACGCGCGACTCGATATCGACGCCCAGCTCTTCGAGGAGCTGGTACATCACGCGGGCGTGGCGCACCTCGTCGTGCGCGATGGCCGAGACCGTCAGCATCTCCTTGGTCGAGATGGCTTTCATGATCCACGGCACATAACCGAACGCGCCCGCCAGTTCCGAGTCCGCCTGCATCAGCATCAGGTGCTTCAGATTATCTTTATAATCGTCCGTCATATCCGCCGGGCCGTCGATCGTCTCGCCGCGCGCGAGCTTCTCCAGCAGTTGGGCTTCTTTTTCCAGAGCCGTCATGATAATCTCACCTTTAAGCGTTTCAATTTCGCTGCAATAGTCGTGTGGGACCGGGCTGCATCGGCCGCGGCAGGTGCGGGGCATGGCGGTCAACGCCCGTTAAAGGTTGGCCGACGCTTCTCGACGAACGCCGTCACGCCTTCGCGGTAGTCTTCGCTGCGGCTCGCGATCTCCTGTAAATAGGCTTCGTACTCCATCGCCTGTTCGAGGTCGACGGTCGACATTCGATTCAACCCGCGCTTGATGAGGCCGATCGCCTGCGTCGGTCCGCTTGCGTAGCGCGCGGCAAGCTCGGTGGCGCGAGCCATCAGTTCGACGTCGGGCAATACCTCCGACACTAACCCGATTTCTTTCAGCTCCCGCGCCGCCACCTTACGGCCGCTGGTACAGATCTCGAATGCCTTGGGATACCCCAGCCGCCGCGCTAAAAACCACGTGGACCCGGAATCGGGCACGAGGCCGACGTTGACGAAACTCTGGAACATACACGCCGATTCGCCGGCAATGACAATATCGCAGGCCAATGCGAGACTCATCCCCGCCCCGGCCGCCACGCCGTTCAACGCGCAGATCACCGGCTTCTCGAGTTGCCGGATGCGCAAGATGTTGGGATTGTAGTTGCGGCGCAGCGAATCGCCCAGATTGCGGTCCGGCGTTTCCTTGATTTCCTTCAAATCCTGGCCGCTGCAAAATGCCTTCCCCGCTCCGGTCAGCACCACCACGCGCACGTCGGCATCATTCCCGGCCTCGCGAAATGCATTACGCAGGTCACGGTGCATCCCGTCGGTGAAGGCGTTGAAGCGGTCGGGCCGGTTAAGCGTGATCGTCAGCACGGCGCCGCGCTTTTCGTAGAGGATGGTCTCGTAAGCCGTCATCGCACTCGTCTACTTTCCCTGAAACTGCGGCGGACGCTTTTCGAGGAAAGCCGCCATGCCTTCCTTCTGGTCCGCCGTCGCAAACAATAAATAGAAATTCTTGCGCTCGAACTCAAGGCCTTCGGACAGCGGCGTCTCAAAGCTCTTCAGCACAGCTTCCTTGGCAAGCCGCACGGCTACGGGCGGCATCTGCGCAATCTCTCGCGCCAGCGTCTGCGCCTCGTCGAGATACAACTCCACGGGCACGACGCGGTTCACCAGTCCCGCCGCCAGCGCCTCGTCCGCGCGCAGCGGCCGCCCCGTCAGCACCAGCTCCATCGCCCGCGCCTTGCCCACGGCGCGCGTCAGCCGCTGTGTTCCGCCGGCGCCGGGCATTACGCCCAATTTAATCTCCGGCTGCCCGAACTGCGCGGACTCCGAGGCCATGATCAGATCACAAAGCATCGCCAATTCACAGCCGCCGCCAAGGGCGAAGCCCGAAACCGCAGCGATGAGCGGCTTCTTAAAGCGGCGGATGCGGTCCCACTTGGCAAACTGGTCGCGCCGCAGCATCTCCGTCGCGCCGGCTTCGGCCATATCGCCGATGTCAGCCCCGGCGGCGAAGGCGCGCGCGTCACCCGTCAGCACCACCACGCGAATGGCGTCGTCGGCTTCCAGCGCGTCCAGCGCCGCCACAAGATCGTCCATCACGGCCAGATTCAGCGCGTTGAGCTGCTGCGGGCGATTCAAAAAAATCGTCGCCACGGGCGGCGCGTTTTCCACGCGAATCACTGTGTAATCGCGTGGCGCCACGCTGGTTACTGGAAGGGGGGCCACGGTGGCGTTACTTGACATACCGGGTGCTGATTTTCTGCATGAGCGCGGGGAATTTCTCAAGTTCCATCACCGGGCGGATGCGCATGCGCGTATGGTCGTTCGCCCACGGCGCGATCAGGTCGTAAATCTCCTCGGCCGATTCCGCATTGAGGAGCAGAAAAAAGCCGCGCGTATCGGGAAACATCCCGCCCGTCACGAACTTGCCCGATTTCGTGACATTTTCGATGAGCGCGGCGGCGTTCTTCCGCAGCACGATCACGTCTTCGTTCTTGAAGATCGTGTTAAACGCTTCAAATTCACAATGCAGCAACATACAGCCTCCTTAAACTCTTGATTAATGCCACCACTCTATAAAGCCCGCCCTAAATCAACGGATGTTCACGCAGCAACTGCTCGCGAATCGCCGCATAATCCGGCTTGCGCTTGTCGTTGAAGGCGCTCACCGCCTCCCGCGTCTCGCGGCTGTCGGCGTGAATCGCCAACCAGTCGCGGGCGTGCCCCACCGTCAGCGACCACGAAAAATCGCGCCAAAAATTCAGTTGCTGCTTCGTGTAGCGCGTACACTCGGGCAGCTTGTCGGCCAGCTTCAGCGCCAGAGCATCCACCGCGCGGTCCAGCTCCCAGCGCGGCACGACTTCGTTCACCAGCCCCCATTCATGCGCTTTCCGCGCCGGAATCTCCTCGCACAACAGCAGCATCTCGCGCGCGCGCCGGTCGCCGATCACGATGGGCAGCCACTGCGTCGCCCCGCCCGCCGCCACGCTGCCGTGCGCCGCCCCCACCTGCCGCAGATAAATATCGTCTGCCGCCACGGCAAGGTCGCAAGCCAGGTTGAACTCGTTGCCGCCGCCCACGACGATGCCGTTCAGCCGCGCCACTGTCGGCTTGCCGATGTTGCGTAACCGGTCGTGCGCCTCGACGAACGCCCCCATCCATTTCCAGTAGTCGTGCGGGCGCGTGAAGAACTGCTGCTGCTCTTCGAGGTCCGCCCCCGTGCAGAACGCCTGCTCCCCCGCCCCGGTTAACACCACCACGCGCACCGCGTCGTCGTAAGACGCATCCAGAAACGCCGCGCTCATCTCCTTCAGCATCGCAAAGTTAAAGCAGTTGTACACCGCGGGCCGGTTCAGCGTCAGCGTCGCCCGCGTGCCCTGCTTTTCATAGACGATGAACTGAAAATCGAACTCGGATGCGGGCCGGGCGCAAAAATCCTCGCTCATGCGCGCTCCTGCGTTTCCGCCGTGTAGAACTCCACGATCCCCGGCGCGATGGTTTCCAGATTCTTCCCCGCCGCGGCGTTCTCGGCCGACTTCATCGCCGTTTTATACGCCTCACGGTCGGCAAAGTCCAGCGTCGTCAGTTGATAGTATTTCACCTTCCCGTCGCGCGGCGGCTGAATCCGCGAAACGCGCAGCGCCACCAGCCCGGGAATCCTGCGCGCCAGCGGCAAGTGCGTATCCGCATAGGCGGCGTCAAAGGCCAGAGTATCCGCCGGCTCACGAAACAAAGCTATCAGTTGGTACATAAGATGATCTTTGAGAGCATTAATCTGGATTCGATTACTTCGTATTTCGAATTTCGAATTTCGAGTTTTTGACTTCTTCTGCCATTTCCCGGATGCGCTGCTTGGGAATCACCACCTGGTGCACGTCGCCATGCGCGATCCGCCGCCCGCGCTCTGTCATTTCAAAATGGCAGATGACATGATTCCCTCGCACCCGCGTTGCTGTCGCCACCACCGTCACCGTCTGCCCCACCAGCGCCGGCGCATGATGATGGATAAACAGCCCTGAACCGATCCCGTCCTCGTGCGCTTCCAGGTAGGGCTCGAGGATCCGCCGCGAGGCCTGTTCGGCATGGTGGCAGGCCCAGTAGGTCGGGTAGAAGGGATGCAGCGGGCGGCCGTCGAATTCCACCGTCATCTGCGGCGTGACTTCGACCGCCATTTCGACCGTTTGACCTCGTCTAAGCCCTTCTTTCACCGGTATTAATCCCTCGTCGTCCGATATGCCAGAGGCTTCGGTTAATATACGCGACCCCGCCGCGAATGTCAAGCCGGCACGCCCGCCAGATAGACCTCAAACCCCGCCGCCACCCGCTCCCGCAGCGCCGCCGGGTCGATCGCAAAGCCTTCCGCCGCCAACGACGTCACGAATTCCGCATGCGAGCGCCCTGCGCGGTAGTCCGGCATGCGCGGGGGCCGCCGCAGATAGCGCTCCATCAATTCGGTCGTCCCCGCAAGGTTCAGAATTGCGTGATAGAACACCAGCTCGCGGTTGCGGTAGAGCGCCGTCCCCGCAATCTTCCGCCCCTGCAGCGCGATGTCCGACGTTCCGGCGTGCGCGAGGCCCGTAACGCCCAGGCTCTCCAGCGCGCGGATGATGATGGCGTTGAAGTCGTGAAAATAATCCGCCGAGCGCCCCTGCTCCTTCGCGTAAACGGCAAACGAGACCGCTACCATTTCAGGAGTCAGCACCACTGCGCACCCGCCCGTGCCGCGCCGCAGCACCGGCACGCCGTCGGCGGCAATCGCGCTTGCGTTCAGCTCCAGCTCCACATGCGACCCACGCCCGATCACCACCAGCGTCCGCTCCGGCACAAACACGGCGCATCTCCCCGCCACGCCCTCCACCCGCTCCAACAGCGATGCGTCCGGAAGATCGTAAGCAAGAATCTCAATCCTCCCTCCGTTTCGATTCCCCCCCGTTAACGGGGGGGGTAGGGGGGGTGGTGAAATTTCTTTCTGACTCGAATTTCGAATTTCGATTTTCGAATTTTCTTCAGACATCCCTCCGCCCTCATCCCTCATCCCTTGTTCAGACATGCAGCGGCTTCCCCATCGCCTTGAAACCCGCCTCGGGCACGGTCTCGCTGATCGTCGGATGCGCATGCACTGCCCGCGCCAGATCCTCCAGCGTCCCCTCCGTCCGCATGCACATCACGGCCTCGGAAATCAGATCCGTCGCCCGCGAGGCCACCACATGCACGCCAAGCACCTCGCCGTATTTGCGGTCGGCGAGGATCTTCACGAAGCCTTCCGTCGCCCCTTCCACAATCGCCTTGCTGTTCACCGACATCGGAAACTCGCCCTTCACGCAGTCGATGTCCATTTCCCGCACCTGTGCCTCCGTCAGCCCCACCGAGCCGATCTCCGGCTCGAGATACAGCGTCACCGGCATCCGCGCGTAGTCGATGGGCTCTTTCAGCCCCGCGATGTGGTTGACCGCGCACACCCCCTGCGCCGAAGCGACGTGCGCGAAGATCTGCCCCGTCACGTCGCCGATGGCGTACACCCCCGGCACGCTCGTCTGGCAGAATTCGTTGATCCGCACAAAGCCGTTGTCGAGGTCCAGCGGCACGTCCACCACCGGCGGCAGCACCGCCTTGCGGGTCGAACAGTTGATGACGAGGTCACACTCGACGAGTTTGTCCCCCACCTGAATGCCGCCCTCGCCCGGCCCCGTGATCCGGCTCTCCAGCAATACGCGAATCCCCTGCCGCTTGAACTTGTCGGCGATGAAATCGCCCAGCGATTCGTCGAGCCACGGCATCAACCGGCTGCCCGGCGCCACCAGCGTCACCTCCTTGCCGATGAGTCGCATCATGCTCGCGGTTTCGCAAGCCACAGTGTCGCCGCCCGCGATCACCAGCCGCTCGGGAATCTCGCCGCGCGTGAACAGGTCGTCGATCTCCGCCACCTGCGGAAACACCAGCGACGACACCGGCGCCACGTCGGGCCGCGAGCCCGTGGCGATGATCACCTGCTCGGCGGCGTACGTCTCGCCCCCCACCGTCACCTGCTTCTCGCCGTTCAGCGTCGCCTCGCCGCTCAGCACGGTAATCTTGTTCTTCTTCATCAGGTATTCGACACCCTTGACGAGCTTCGTCACGATCCGGTCCTTGTCCTGCACCGCCCGCGGCCAGTCGAAGCGCAGCGCCGCCGGATCGAAGCCCGTGATGCCAAACGCGTCCGCGTGGCGCATGCGCTCGAAGAGCCGCGCCGCCTCCATGAAGCGCCGCGACGGCACGCAACCCCAGTTCAGACACATGCCGCCGAGGCGCGCTTTCTCGATAATCGCCGTCTTCATTTCGAGCTGCGCGGCGCGAATCGCCGCCACATACCCGCCCGGCCCGCCGCCAATGATAATGACATCAAATGATTGCATGGTAGCTCCTATCGCAGCAGCATGGACACGGGGTCTTTCAACAGCGTCGTCAAATCCAGCAGGAAACGCGCCACCTCGCCGCCGTCGACGATGCGGTGATCGGCCGACAGCGATAGCGGCAGCACGTGCCCCGCCACCACCGCCCCCTCCTTCACCACCGGCTGCGCCATGATCCGCCCCACGCCCAGAATCGCGACTTCGGGATAATTGATGATCGGCACGCCGTAGGTGCCCGCGATGGAACCGTAATTGGTAATCGAGAACGTGCCTTCGCGAATCTCCGCCAGCGTCAGTTGCCGCTCGCGCGCCCGCGTGGCGTAGTCGCGGACGATGCGCGCGATGTCGAGCACGCTTTTCTGATCGGCGTCTTTAATCACCGGCACGATCAGGCCGTCGGGCGTATCCACCGCGACGCCCACGTTGTAGTAGTTGTGATAGATGACGCGGTTGTGTTCGAGATCCAGCCGGCAGTTCAGCTTCTTGTGCTCGCGCAGCGCCAGCGCCACCGCCCGCACCACAAACGGCAAGTATGACAGCGTAATCCCCTCGGCGGCCAGCGCGTCCTTCTGCTCGCGCCGCAGCGCCACCAGCTTCGAAACCTCGACCTCTTCGTGCGCGGTCAAATGCGGCGCGGTGAATTTCGATTGCGCCATGCGCGCGGCGATGGTCTTGCGGATCTGGCTCAATTCTTCGTGCTCCACGCGCTCGCCGAGAGCCACGGGGCGCGGCGCTGGCGCGGGCACGGGCCGCTCGCGCGCGGCCTCGGGCGCGGGCGCGGCGGGCCGCACGGGCTTGCCGTTGGTCCCCCCGCCCTGCGCCGCCTTCTGGACATCCGCTTTCATCACGCGCCCCGCCGGGCCTGTGCCTTGCAACTTGCGGATGTCCACACCCAGATCCTGCGCCATCTTGCGCGCCACCGGCGAGGCTAGCATGCGCCGCCGCTCCACCACCGCGTGCCGCCCGCCATTCTCTTCAAACCCTTCCCCCGTCGCCGGCAGGAACGCATCCGTGCGCGCCACCTCGATCTGCCCCACCACGCCGTAGCCCGGCTCCTCCACCGCTTCCTTGGGCGCGGGCGCCGTCGCGGCATCCGTTTCCGCCGTCTCGCCCTCGGTCTCGAGTTCGGCCAACACGTCGCCGACGTTGATCACCTGCCCGACCTTGCCGAACAGATGCTTCACGATTCCCGCTCGCGGCACCGGAATGTCGGCCACCACCTTGTCGGTCTCGACCTTCACCAGCGGATCGCCTTCCTTCACCGCTTGGCCGCGCGTCACGTGCCACTCGAGAATCTTGCCCTCGTGGATCCCTTCGCCGATATCGGGGAACTTGAATATGAAGATCATCAGCTTTTCCTAATTCACAATGATCCGTGGCTTCCGGTAATGCCAGTGCTGCACAAAAGTCATATGCCCGCCCGACGACAACTCCAGATACAGCGTATCGGGCCGGAGCCGGTAACGGTTCACTCCGGCCAGTGCCGCCAGGAAGTCCCGACCCAACGCCGGTGACTCACAGCCGATTTTAGTGCCGCCGAAAGGACCGATCGTGATACTGTCACCACTGACGGTAATCGACTGCGCCCATCCCTTGTTGCAATCCACCACCATCGCCCGGTGCTGCGGCTCTCCCAGCGTCAGCGTAAACCGATCCGCATGCTCCGGATTGATGACCCTCTCCGAGGTTTCCAATGCAACCCAGTACCAGACGCCCGCCATCCCGTCCGGCAGCGTGACCGATTCCCGCGGCGCGACGTCTGCCGGCAATGCCGCGACCTGCGTGTAACAACCCGTCATAAAGGGCAATGCCAGCAGCAATACCCAACATGCGCGAGATCCGCAAACGGTTCTCATGACAACTCCTCGGTTAAGCCTTTGCGACCATCAGTTTTTCGATCTCAAACACCACGCGCTCGGGCGGGAAGAAATACAGGTCTTCGCTCTTCGGCAGCGGCGGAATCGTGTCCGTGCCCGTCAGCCGCGCGGGCGGCGCTTCGAGGTAATAGAACGCCTCTTCGTTGACGCGGGCAATGATCTCCGCGGCGACGCCAAAGCTCTCCGGCGCCTCGTGTACCACTAAAAGCCGCCCCGTCTTCTTCACCGATTCGACAATCGTCGCCGAATCCATCGGGATAAATCGTGCGCAAATCGATCAGTTCGACGGACGCCCCCGTCTTCTTCGTCTCCACCAGCGCCTGCTGCACCGTGCGCACCATCGCGCCGTAGGTGACGATGGTCAAATCCGTCCCCTCCTGCAAGACACGCGCCTTGCCGAGCGGTATGCGGTAGATCCCGTTCCGGCACGTCCTGTTTCACCGCGCGGTAGATCCGCTTCGGCTCCATGAAGATCACCGGATCGTCGTCCTCAATCGCGCTGATCAGCAGCCCCTTGGCGTCGTAGGGCGTCGAGGGCATCACCACCTTCAGTCCGGGGAAATGCGCGTAGATCGCTTCGTTGGAATCGCTGTGCAGCTCCAGTGCGCGCACGCCGCCGCCGTTGGGAAAGCGCACCACCACCGGCATCGGCCGCTGCCCGCGCGTGCGGTAGCGGTAGCGCGCGAGGTGCGACACGATCTGGTTGGTCGCCGGATGCACAAAGCCGTCGAACTGAATTTCCGCGACGGGCCGCAGGCCGTTGATCGCCATGCCGATGGCCGCGCCGACAATCGACGACTCCGCCAGCGGCGTGTCGAACACGCGCTTTTCACCGTACTTTTTCTGCAACCCCTCCGTCGCGCGAAAAACGCCGCCCTCGAGTCCAACGTCTTCGCCAAAGCAGAGCACGTTCGGATCGTCGGCCAGTTTCACGTCCAGCGCAGAGGTCACCGCCTGAATCAAGGTCATCACGGCCATCAGTTGCGGCCCTCCTTCCACGCCAGGAACGCTTTCACATCCGCAAGTTGTTTCTGCAATTCCAGCGGCCGTTCGCGGAAGAGATGGTTCATCGTCTCCTCAGCCGTGCTCGACGGCAGTTTCTCCGCCTCGCGGAACGCCTCGTCCGCCAGCCGCGTCGCTTCCGCCGTGGCCTGCTCTTCCTCGGTGGCGCTCCACAATCCCCCGGCCTCGAGATATTTCCGCACACGCAGCAGCGGATCGCGCGGCGCCCATTCGGCTTCTTCGTCCTTCGTGCGGTATTTCGTCGGATCGTCCGAGGTCGTGTGCGCCCCCAACCGGTAGGTCTCGGCCTCGATCAACACCGGCCCCTTGCCCGCCCGCGCGTGCTGCGCCGCTTCCTGCGTGGCGCGGTAGACGGCAAACACGTCGTTGCCGTCAATCTGAATCCCCGGCATCCCGTAAGCGATCGCCTTCTGTGCCAGCGTCGCCGACTTCGTCTGGTGCGTGCGCGGGTAACTGATGGCGTACTGATTGTTGTTGCAGAAAAAAATCACCGGGCAACGGAACACCGCCGCCCAGTTCATGGCTTCGTGAAAATCGCCTTCGGACGTGCCGCCGTCGCCAAAGTAGGTGATGACGACGTCGTTCTCGTTCTTATAATTGCAGGCGTGGGCGATGCCCACCGCGTGCAGAAGCTGCGAGGCAATGGGCACCGATACCGGCAGCACCCGCACATCGGGAGGGTAGACGTTGCCCGCTTCGCTGCCGCCGTGATACATATAAATTCGCGCCAGCGGCACGCCGTGCGCCAGCAGCGCACCCAGTTCGCGGTAAGCCGGAGCGATCCAGTCGTGCCGTTCCAGCACCATCGCGCTGCCCACCGCCGCGGCTTCCTGCCCCTGGCTGGGCGGCAGCGTAAACAGCCGGCCCTGCCGCTGCAGCGAGACCGCGCGCACGTCGGCAATCCGCGCCAGCAGCATCGTGCGATAAATCGCCCGCAGCTTGTCGCGCGACAGCTCAGGCATCCAGCGCGCGTCTGTGATCTTCCCTTCTTCGTTCAGAATCTCCAGCCGCTGGCCCTTGAGCGGATCGAACGCGTCAAATAAGGATGCGTCGGGCTGCGCCATTTTACCCTTTCGCTCTACCAGGGTCGGGCTGGCATCCGGTCTGGCCGGAAGGCTCATCTCGCTATCCTTGGGTTAATCTTAGAACTGATTACAGGCGGATGAGGCCAGTTCGGCCACCCGTCCCGATCTTAATACGCCCTAACAGGCATGTTTCTCCAGATACCAGTCGGAAATATACGCTTTTAGCCGAAATTGATAAAGACAAAAATAGGAAAATTATCGAAATTTACTCTTGTCTAGTCCATCAAGTACATTTTAAGATTTTGATCTTACGGTTATTGTCTCGCCGCTCTCGAATGCCTCTCGATCTTAAAGCAAGCACCATACATATCGGTCAGATAAGATATCCCGGTCAATTTATCCGAAGCTTCGTCCACTCTCCTCCTTTGGGGACGGCTAAGGTGGGCTGACCTGGGCCGCATCCGCCATCGCACTGTAAGTACTCCCGGTATGTCCGCTCATCATAACACACGAACAGTACCTGTTCAAGTTCCGGGGCCTGCGCCAGAGTGGCTCCCACTTCCCGCACGGCAATGCGGCAGGCCCGCGCGAGGGGGAAGCCATAGGCGCCCGTGCTGATCGCGGGAAGGGCGATGGTTCGAATCCCGGTCGCCCGCGCCAGTTCCAGACAGCGCCGGTAGCAACTGGCGAGCAGTATGTCCTCGTCCGCATCTCCCCCCTGCCAGATGGGTCCCACGGTGTGGATCACCCACTTTGCCGGAAGCTTGTAGCCCCGCGTGAGCTTGGCATCGCCTGTCTTGCAACCGTCCAGCGTGCGGCATTCGGCGAGCAGTTCCGGCCCGGCCGCGCTGTGGATCGCGCCGTCCACGCCTCCGCCTCCCAGCAGCGACGAGTTCGCGGCGTTCACAATTGCGCCTACAGTCTGCGTAGTGATGTCACTTTGGATAACTTTGATGCGGTCGTTCACGAGGATCTCCGAGTAGCCCGTTCGGAACAGCCCTCTCTGCGGCTTCGTTAATAAAATAGGCGGAAAATCTTACGGATCAAGGGCTCAGTGAATATCTCATCGCCGGGTTTATCGTTGATCACCCGCTATACGGCAAACATCCCCCTGTGGAGGCGGTATTGCGTATGTTTATCCACCGATCTCAATTCCGGATCTTCTGGCTTGCGGCCGTTTTTGCCATCGTGGCATTACCTGTGTATGCGGCCACCACCGTCCATTTGGCATCCGGGTTGTCGCGCCCCGTATACGTTACGGCACTCCCCGGTGACTTCAGCCGCATTTTTATCGTCGAACAATGGACGGCCCGGATAAAAATCTATCGGTTCAATCCCGGTGTTGTACTCGCTGCCCCGTTCTTAAACATCGACTCGCTCGTGATCAATAGCGGCAACGAGCGGGGTTTGCTTGGCATGGCGTTTCATCCGCAGTATGCGCAGAACCGGTACTTCTTCGTCTATTACATCAACAACGGCGGCAACTCCGTTGTCGCCCGTTATCAGGCGTCTTCCACCAATCCCGACTCTACGCTTCCCGAAAGCGGTCAAATCGTGCTCACCGTTCCGCAGCCGCCAACCTTCTCCAATCACAAAGCGGGCATGATCAGCTTCGGCCCCGACGGCAATCTCTATATCGG
Source organism: uncultured bacterium (assembly GCA_963735175.1). Taxonomy (GTDB): domain Bacteria; phylum Electryoneota; class RPQS01; order RPQS01; family RPQS01; genus CAVTJX01. The sequence goes on from CAVTJX010000016.1 coordinate 929,822, forward strand.
ATTCGGCGATGGCGGCGACGCCGGCGATCCGGGCAATCGCGCGCAAAGCGACACCACGCTGCTTGGCAAGATGTTGCGCATCGATGTCAACACGCTTCCCTACACGATTCCGCCGGGTAATCCGTTCGCGGGTCCTGATGGAATCCGCAACGAAATCTGGGCCAAGGGGCTGCGCAATCCGTGGCGCTGGAGTTTCGACCGTCTGACCGGCGCGATGTACATCGCAGACGTCGGTCAGGGTGCCTGGGAAGAAGTCGATTATCAGCCCGCCGCTTTTGCCGGCGGGGCCAACTACGGTTGGCGGTTGATGGAGGGCACACATTGTTACAACCCTGCCACCAATTGCGATCCCGGCGGTTTGACCTATCCGATCCACGAATTCAGCCACACGAACGGCTGCTCGATCACCGGCGGCTATGTCTATCGCGGTTGCGCCCTGCCCGCGTTTCAGGGCTTGTATTTCTTCGCCGATTACTGCTCGGATTCGATCTGGACGTTCCGCTATGACGGTTCCACCGTGTCGGATCTCACCAACCGTACAACGGAACTGGCGCCCGGCGGCGGCTTGGCCATTGGCGATATTTCGTCCTTCGGCGAGGATGCGTATGGCGAGCTTTACCTGTCGGATTTGTTGGGCGGTGAAGTATTCAAGATTGTGCCCGCGAGCCTCAGCGATACGAACCACAACAGCATTGCCGACGAATGCGAGTGCCGCGAAGGCCGAGTGACGGACCTCGTGATCCGGCCCGTCATGGGCGGTGTTCAACTGAGTTGGACCGCCGTCAGCCCGATCGCCCACAATCTCTATCGTTGCCCGGAACTCGATGCTCCCTTCCCGGGCGGAACGTGGACCCTGCGGGCGGCACACCTGATAGGAGCGACAATGTATCTCGATCCGGATACGACGCTGGAACGCGCGGCTTATGTCGTGACCGCAGACTGCCCGTAAGCGTGATTCCATGTACCGTGCCGATTCGCTTACCGACCCCTCCGGCAGCTACCTCTGCCGCCTCGTAAGTGCGAATTTCGTGGCGACCACAAAGCTCGTTTTGTTGCGTTAGTCACTGTATTTACACGAGTTCGAAAGGTGAGGGTATCTCACCAGAATCCCGCCAGTAGTCGGCCCACTCGCAACCTCCAAGCCAGGCAATTTGTTGATCTTCGGGACGTGTCGATTATGAAAAAGTGTTAGACGACTTCCTTGTGCGGATTTCCGCTTTCGGATTTTGCATTCTCCGGCTTGACATTCGCGCCCCGTCCGCGTAGATTGTTCGTATTCGCAGCGGCTGTGATTGCATCCTTGGAGAATGCTATGCGTCTGCGGCTGAACCTTTCGCGCAATTTATTCAAGACGCCTTGCCCCGAGTGGATTGGGGCAGGGCGCTTTTTGTCTTTCATGTTTGTGACGCCGATGAGCGAATGGACCTCCATGTGGATACGAGTTCTCGGGTTGATGATTGTTCTATCGATGGCCTCCACAACTCTGGCCCAGCCGCCGGATACGCTGTGGACGCGGGAGTACCGCGGGCTCTACGAAGATATCGGGATGGCTGCAGAAGCCACATCCGACGGCGGTGTTGTGGTGATGATCCAAAGTGACGCCGCCACGCCGGACAGCGGCAAGGCCGGGCTGATCCGCTACGATGCCGACGGCCATCTCCTCTGGCAGCGACTCTACCGCAATCTGGGACTGTATATTGTTTTCGGATTCGCCACCACACAAGACGGCGGCTTTATCCTGGGCGGGGCTGGTCTCGATGGCTGGCAGCCGCAGGCGATTCTGCGCACCGACAGCCAGGGGAACCCCCTCTGGTACCGGGCCTACCATAACCTTCTCGGGGATTGGGTGATGGACATTGCGCCTTTGCCCGATGGCGGCTTTGGTCTACTGACATCCATGAAGTTCACGCTGATCCGGCTGAATGCGGACGGGGATTCGCTCTGGGCCCGCAGCTATTCAGACCCGAATGAAGACCCCTTTGGATACGAATTGCTCTCCACCGCCGATAGCGGCTTCGTGCTCTGCGGCGCACGTGGCTACAGCCGGCCGGATTCGTCGTATGACATGATCCCGGGATTTCTCAAGACCGATTCCCTGGGCAACGTGCAGTGGGATACCCGATTGCGCCTGGGGGACTCGGGCTTTTGCCACTCGGCGGCGTTGGCAACCGACGGGAGCATTTACGGGGTGGGGTGGACGACGCCGCCGGGGAGCGACAGCTATCCTATGATGGCGAAGCTGTCGGCGAATGGCGACAGCCTCTGGACGCGCGTGTGGTATGACCAGCCTGGATTGCTCACCAAGTGTTGCCCTTTGGCTGATGGTGGCTTCCTGGTGTTGGGGCTGTGTTCAACCACCAATCCGGATGCCCGCCACTACCTGCTCGCGAAGATCGACAGTAACGGCCAGCGGTTGTGGCAACGGACGTTGGGTAACGGGACGAGCCCCTGGGGTTATGGACTGACGGTGATGGACGACGGCAGTTATATCCTTGCCGGGGACCAGTGGAATGGACCAGCGACGGGGCAGGATGTGCGCGTGTTTAAGCTGGGGTGGCCGTCTCCCGCGACTGAAGTGATCCAGAAACCGGAGTTGCTAACGGTTGCTCTCTCGTTCACTCCCAATCCGTTCAATGCTACAACTCAAATCAAGTACACCTTGCCGCAGGCGGGGAGGGTTTCCTTGCGGGTGTATGATGTGACGGGGCGGGAGGTGGCGGTGCTGGTGGATGCTGTGATGACGGCAGGGGAACAGCGGGTGACGTTTGAAGGGCGGGGGTTGGCGTCGGGGATTTATTTTGTGCGGCTCGATGGCGGGGGGACGAGTGTGACGCGGAAGATTTTGTTGGTGCGGTGAAGAAGGGATGAGGGCGGAGGGATGAGGGATAAGGGGCGAACGAATGAAGAGGACATGGCGTGCCATGTCCCTACCGGAGACGGATTAATTCCGCCGATGTTTGGGATTCCGGGCGGTATAAGTCGGCGGCCTCTGGAGAGGCCGCACGGCGTATGATGGAAACGGATTCCGCCGGTGGGGCGGGCACAGATTTCGGCCGGGTTGCGCGGATTGAGAGTGGCGGTAAATGGGGGAAGGGCTCGCCCGCTTAACCCGGCTCGGCGGGAATGAAATACGCGCGGGGTGAGGGCGACCTGCGCGGCGGTGATGACGAGGCGGCCAGCGATGTAGACGGTCGCCGTTGGAGATCCTTCCCGAAGACGGTCAGGATGACGAGGAGGAGAAGACGGCCGGTTATCAAAGTATCAGAAGGGCGAACCTGTTGAGGTCCGCCCTTCTTCGTTCTGCGTTTTTCGTTCTTCGTTAGACCCGGACGAGGTTCACCTTGAGCGCGTGGGTGGCGCAGGAGATGCAGGGGTCGTAGTTGCGAATGGCCTGCTCACACTGCCAGGTCAGCTTGTCGTGGGGAAGATCGATGTTCTTTTCCGCGAACTTCAGCAGATCATCTTCCATCTGCTTCTGGTTCTGCGAGGTCGGCGGGACGATGCGCGCATCCTGCACGATACCCTTGCCGTCGAGGCGGTAGCGGTGGTAGAGGATCCCGCGCGGGGCCTCGCTCATGCCGCTGCCCTGGCCGGCCTGGACTTTCATCTCGACAAACGACGGCGCCGGCGGTTCGTAGGCTTCGATCAGTTTCAGCGATTCTTCAATCGCGTAGAGCAGTTCCACCGAACGGACGACGATGCTCTTAAACGGATTGTTGACGGTCTTGCCGAGCCCCGCCGCCTTGGCCTCTTCCTTGCAGAGCGGCGTCAGGCGATCGTAGTTCAGGTTGTAACGCGCGAGCGGGCCGACCTTGTATGCGCCCTTGCCGATCATCACCGAATGCAGGGCGTTGGCGTGCGGCACGTGCTCTTCCATGAAGTGCTTTTCGTACTCGGAGACGGGAATGTCGAGCCCGCTGGAGGAGACCACGCGGCCTTCGCAGATCGGGTAGTCCGTGGGGTGGCGCAGCGAGACAAATTCGTACGGCTGCTCGAAATCGGGGAAGTTCAGCGTTTTGACGAAGCGGATCGTTTCCACCGCCTCGTCGCGCGCCCACTTCAGCCGTTCGATGAGCGGGAACAAATCTTTTTTCGCCGGGGCCTTGTAGAAGCCGCCGACGCGAACGTTGATGGGATGGATCTCGCGTCCGCCGATGACGATCATGATGTCGTTGCCGAGCTTCTTCAGCGCCAGCGCGCGTTTGACGGGAGCCGGATGATCGGCGGCGAGGCGGAGCGCGTCCTGATAGCCTAGGAAGTCCGGGGCGTGCAGCATGTAGACGTGCAGCGCGTGGCTTTCGATCCATTCGCCGCAGTAGAGCAGGCGGCGCAGTTTCTTGATCGTCTCGGGAATGACCGCGCCGAAGGCCGCTTCGATGGCGTTGCAGGAGCTGGTCTGGTAGGCCACCGGGCAGATGCCGCAGATGCGGGCCGTGATGTCGGGCACTTCGTTATACATGCGGCCGCGCAGAAACGCTTCGAAGAAGCGCGGCGGCTCGAAGATGTTGAGTTTGACGTCGGTGACCTTGCCGTCACGGATCTTGATTTCGATGCCGCCCTCGCCTTCGACGCGGGCCAGGTAATCGACTTTGACGGTTTTACTTTTCATGAGCCTCGCTCTCCCGGCGGAACGGTTCCGCGCAGGTGTTGAAACTGCGGAACGCGCGCATGACGGCGTTGTTCGTCATCCCGTGCTGCTGGAACTCGGCCGCCAGCGACGCCGTGTTGGGCGTCTCCTTCGGCCCGTAGCAGCCGAAACAGCCGCGCGAAAACGACGGGCAGAGGGCGTTGCAGCCGGCATGGGTGACGGGGCCGAGGCAGGGCATTTGCCTGGCGACCATGACGCAGGTCGTGCCGCGCAGCTTGCATTCCATGCAGACGCTGTGCGGGAAGATGTTGGGCTTGCGGCCGTTCAGAAACGCGTTCAGCACTTCGAGCAGTTGATGCTTGTTGATCGGGCAGCCGCGCAGCTCGTAGTCGACGGCCACGTGATCGGAAATCGGCGTCGATTTCTTCAGCGTGTCGATATAGTGCGGCGAGGCGTAGACGGTATTGAAGTAATCCTTGACGTCGGCGTAGTTGCGCAGCGCCTGAATGCCGCCGGCGGTGGCGCAGGCGCCGATGGTGATCAGCACGTCGGAATCGCGGCGGATCTTGTGAATCCGCTCCGCGTCGTGGGGCGTGGTGATCGAGCCTTCGACCAGCGAGACCGCGTAGGGGCCGGGGGCCACGGCGCGGGAGGCTTCGGGGAAGTTGGCGATGTCGACGGCTCCGGCCACGGCCAGCAGTTCGTCCTCGCAATCGAGGAGGCTGAGCTGGCAGCCGTCGCAGGAGGCGAATTTCCAGACGGCCACTTTCGGCTTTTGATGCTTTGTCATATCAGATTTCCCGCTTCTTCAGCCAGTCGCCGATGGCCGCGTAGGTGTACACCGGGCCGTCCTTGCAGATGAAGGTCGGACCGCACTGGCAGTGGCCGCAGAGGCCGACGCCGCATTTCATGTTGCGTTCCATGGAGACGAAAATCCGCGCGTCGGGGATGCCGCGTTTTTGCAGTTCCATGATCGTATACCGCATCATGATTTCGGGACCGACGATCATGGCCACGGCGTTCTGCGGGTCGAAATTGGCGTGGGGAATGAGGCGCGTGACCACGCCCACATTGCCGCGCCAGTCCGCCTCCGCGCGGTCGACGGTGACCGCGACGTCCATATCGAAGCGTCCGCGCCACTGTTCGAGATCCTGCGGATACATGATGTCCCGCGGCGAGCGCGCGCCGTAGAGCAGGACGAACTTGCCGTACTGGTCGCGATTTTCGAGGATCTGGCAGATCGCTCCGCGCAGCGGCGGAAGGCCGATGCCGCCGCAGACGAGCACAACGTCCTTGCCCTTGGCTTCTTCGAGCGGCCAGGCCGTTCCGAAGGGGCCGCGCACGCCGACGAGGTCGCCTTTTTTCAGTTTCTTGAGCGCGCGGGTGACGGTCCCCACGGTGCGTGTGGTATGGACCAGCGCTTGCGGCCGGGTGGGGTCGCCGCTGATCGAGATCGGTACTTCGCCCACGCCAAAGGCGTAGAGCATATTGAACTGGCCCGCGGCGAAGGTCATGCTCTCATGGCCGTTCGCCGGTTCGAGCTCCATCGTGAAGGCGTCGGCCGTTTCCTGAAACGTCCGGCGCACACGGTAGGGGAGCGGAGCCATCGTGTCTGTAGTATTCGGCATCCTTGCCATTCCCGCTTAAGATCGACTTGAGTAGACATCCAACAGTTGCATCGTCATGGCCTCGAGGCGTTCGACGATGATGGGCACAAATCGCCGGTACAGTTCCCGTTCCAGTTCGTGATCGCGCTCGCACTTTTCGCGCAGGCAGCGGGCATCGATCTGGATGGCGCGCGTCGTTTCCACGACCCGCGCGTCAAAATGGCCGCGGTAGGGAGCGACCAGCCATGACCAGCCCAGCACGTCACCCGGCCCGAGCGTGAGGAACGTGATGGTTCCCTGGGCGGGCGCCGAGACCTCGAGGGCCACACTGCCGTGGCGGATGAGGAAGAAGGTGTTCGATTCCTCGCCGTCGCGGTTGATGAAGTCGCCTTCGTTGAACCGCACATTACTGGCGCAGCCCACCATCAGTTCGAGATACTGAGGGGCGAGGTCTTTGAACATCGGGTGTTCGGCAAGCAGCGGTTTAATCGTCTCCACGACGTACCTCCTTGACATACGCCGGATTTTGAATCGCGGCGGCTTCTTCGGTGATGTCAATACCGACGGGGCACCACGTGATGCAGCGGCCGCAGCCGACGCAGCCGGACTGGCCGAACTGGTCGTGCCAGGCGCCGAGTTTGTGCGTCAGCCACTGGCGGTAGCGCGCCTTGACCGAGGAGCGCACACTGCCTCCGTGGATGTAGGAAAAGTCGAGGGTAAAACACGAATCCCAGCGGCGGGCGCGCTGCGCGGTGGCGCCGGCAAGATCCGTGGTGTCTTCCACCGTCATGCAGAAGCAGGTGGGGCAGACGAAGGTGCAGTTGGCGCAGCTCATGCAGCGCTTCGCGACTTCATCCCAGCGCGGGTGTTCGGCGCCGGCGTAGAGCGCTTCTTTAATGCCGTCGGTCTTGAGCGTTTTGCCCATCGAGGCCGTGGCGTGGGCGATGGCGCGGTCGGCGGCGGCGACGTCGTCGGCGGTGGCTTCGCGGTGCGGCAAGTCCTTTAAGAGGTCCTGGCCGCGCTTCGAACCCGCTTCGACGATGAAGCGATGCTTGCCTTTTTCGAGCACTTCGGTCAGACTCAGATCGAAGTCGCCTTCGGCCTGCGGACCGGTTTGCATCGAGGCGCAGAAACAGGTTTTGCCCGCTTCGCCGCAATTCACGGCGACGATGAAGATGGCCTTGCGGCGCGCGGCGTAGGCGGGATCGACATACGGTCCCTTGAGCAGGACTTGATCCTGAATGGCGATGGCTTTCAGTTCGCAGGCACGGACGCCGAAGAACGCCAGCTTGGGCGCTTCGTGGTCGACGTCGATGGATTTCATGCCGTCGCGCTTGCCGGCCCAGAGGTTGGCGCGGGGAACATGCAGATAGCTTTTCCACGACTGCGCGCCGACATTGTAGCCGAACAGGGCCTCATCTTTGCGCTTTTCGAGGGCATAGTGGCCGCCGGATTGGACGTCGGTCCAGCCGACCGGCAGATCCTTGAGATCGGCCAGCTTGTCGTAAATGATCGCCCCATCGCGCACGGTCGGGCCGATAACTTGAAAGCCCTTTTTCTTGAGGGCTTCCAGCAGGTGATGCAGATCGCCGCGATCGATCGCGGCCGGGGTAGGTTTGGGTGCAGCTTTTGCCATATCTTACAGTCGCTTTCTACCTCTCCAGAAGCGGGTTTGTAGACCCGTAAGTCCGCTCTGAAAGTGGGTCTCGGGGTCATCTTGTGAAAATATACACAAAATCGCCGATGTTGTCAAGCACAAATTGGACAACTGGGTGCGGGATGAGGAGGCATTGTGGGAAAACAGGCATGGCCCTGCAAACGCAGGGCCATGCCAATTGTAATCTTCCATGATTGGGCAGTTTACGCCGTTCCATGGGATCGATGCGGAGGGCTACTTTATGAACAGCATCTTTTTGGTGTCGGTGAAGCTGCCGGCTTGCAGTTGGTAGATGTACATGCCGGTGGCGACATTCGAGCCGTCCCAGCGCACCGTGTAGGCTCCGGCGGGACGGGCTTCGCTGACGAGCGTCGTCACAAGCTGGCCGAGGGTGTTGAAGATTTTCAGTTCGACCTTAGCTTTCTCGGGAAGGTCGAAGCGGATCTCGGTAATGGGATTGAAGGGATTGGGGTAGTTCTGGTAGAGCGCATATTTCGTGGGCACCGGGATCGTTGCGGCGGGCTTGGCATTGACAGAGTGGCCGAGTGTCGAGAGCAGGGAATCGACGCGAGTTTCGTGCCGCGTGATCTTGGCGGACAGGGTGTTGGCGGTTGATGTCGTCGTGATCTGCGCGTATTCCAGTTCGAGTTCGACCATGTAGAGCTTGAGCGCCAGCGTCACGGTTTCGTACTCGTTCGTCGCTTCGTCCAGCAGCACGACCAGTGAATCATAGGCGTCATCAGTCTCCCCGTTGCGGAACATGCACCAGGCGGCGTTGCCGCGGCAGAGTGTGACGAGCGCGGCGTCGCTGCTGCTGTCGGCGGCCAGTGTGCGGAAGTAGTCCTCGATGTCCTTCCATTCCCAGCCTTGGGCGGCTTGACAGAATTCGATGCGGTCCAGAACCAGCTTCTCATAGACGCCTTCCGGATAGGCACTGAGGTAGATTTCGTAGGTTTGTGCAAGCGGCTGCGTATTGCGTGGCGCGTTCCTGCTGCCAGCCCTGCTCAAACAGCGCCGTTTCCGAGTCCACCGCGCAACTCGGGAATTCGAGATCATGGCAATCCCACGGCTCGCCCAATTGCTGATCCAGCGACGGGCTGTTGCAGATCCGTCCGGTCGGATCGGATTCGCCCCAATAATTCCAGACAGCGCCCCAGCCGGGCGCGGGGAGATCGGTGTGCTGACTGCGAATCAGAGTATCCACGTCGCCGTCGACGCGGATGGTGTTGAGGCCACAGTTGATATCGAGGGTGCCGCCCGCGAGATAGACCTGCCCGAAGTCGTAACCGAAGGAGTCCACCAGAACCATGTTGTTTTCAACGACACTCCGGTGCACCTGCGCGTAGGTCGAGGGGAACAGTGTCAGGCCGGAGCCGCCATTGTTGTGGATTACGTTGCAGCGCAGAGTCAGGGCGGAAGCCGAAGCGTCAATGCCGCTCAGCAGATACGGATACTCGATCCCGTGGTAGCTGCCGTTGTCGCGGATTACATTCTCCCACACGTTGGCGTAGTCGCAGGCGACGAAATGCAGACCGCTGTTGCCGCTGCCGGAAATCGTATCGCGTCGCACCGTGACCGTGCCGCCGAAGATCTGCACGCCATAGCTGTAGCTGTTCCGGATCAGACTGGAATCGAGAATACCCGTGCTCGCCAGGTAGAACACGCCGGTGCCGCAGGTATCGGTGGTGACATGATTCAGCGCGGCGTAGCCACTGACAACCTTGACGCCGTGTTGCGCGTGGCGCACGATGACGTGCTCCAGCTTGTTTTGGGAATTGGAGCTTTGGATGGTCAGCCCTTCCCACATCTGATTCGGCGTGGCGCAATCGAAGACGATCGGATTTTGCGCGGTGCCCACAGCATGGATCTGACCGTTGAAACGGATTTCAGCATCCCGGCAGCACGCGGATCTTCGTGCCCGGCTGGATTGTCAGGGTGTCACCAGCGGCGAATGTGACATTGCCGTCCACGACAATACTGTCTAGCCAGTCGCGGATGTTGAAATTGTACCTGACCAATGACGGCTCCAGGCATTGACCGTGCACGTGTGATTCCATTGATTAACTGCGAGCACGTCGAGACCTGCCATGGTAGGCAGATTCTGCGCAAACGGGGTGGTATTGCGTTGGGCTGCAGCGCTGGGATTCGTCAAGTCGTTGAAGGATTGGCCAGGAACAAAGTAATTGCCAACTGTTCCCGTCGGATGCGGTTGGCCATCATAGAGGCCATAGTACATTTTAGTTGGCCACTCGACCTGCGGATTAGCTGCCCACACGTAATCGAAACTATCGAGGCCGGTTTCGGTGTTTGCCACAAGCGTGTTCTCGCCAGTCCACAGCCTGCAAGTGTCACCCTGTGCAGTTCGACAGTTCCATCCCGGATTGGATATTCTCAAACTGTCGTGCCAGACGTATAGGCCGCTGGACAACTCACAGTCGAAACGCTTATGCGAACGATGCGTCTGGTTCCCGGAGGGATTTGCATGCTCGATCATAACCCCGTTAGCGGGCCATAACCGATCCCAAGGCGTGTTCCGGGTAACCGCGACAGCCGCAAAATACTGATCGGCTGCGTCGGGCCGTGCGGCGTCAATCTTGAGGCAGACATCATCGTCAAACCACAGGTGATCGTTTAACGTGTAGTCGAGAAGCGGCGTATTCACGGTGACTGGAGTAATCCAACCAGCAAAAATCCGGGAAATGGGGTTCAGTGGGGCCGGTGGGCCGCCTGCGCCGTCCACATCCGGGTCGGGCCAACCGATTTCGCCGCCAACGACATCAAAGCTGCCACAACCCAGATGAGCTTCGCGATACATTCCGTATTCACTGCCATTGCCACTGTCGCTGAAAGTATGACCGAAGCCCAGCTTGTGGGTAAACTCTATGCGCTCCGATTCCTAAGGCGCCATAGTATGCAAGACGGACACTATCTTCAGCACCAACCCACGGGCAATCATCATGGATCGATAGCGTTTGCTCAGCGGCACTCCAACTCGTTACTCCGCTGTAGTTTTTGATCTTGATTCGCTGTCCAATGGCATTCGTATCCTGAGTGGTATAGGAGTAAGGCAACCGGCTAATCCCGCCGCCTTCAGACTGGCAGTCTTCCGCGTGGCCATAGATATTGAACACAATATACCAGGCAACGGTATCTGTCGGACTGTAAGTATAATCGGCGAAATTTACGACAGAGTCTACCTTAGGCATGATGTTCAGGAAGAACTGGGGGCCGCCTGTCATGCTCATTTTGCGTGGACGTACCGCAGTGTCCGGATCGCAGGTGAAGATCCGCAAGCTGTCTCGCCCCACCACTTGGCCTTCTACGATGAAACGCCCACCGGATTGCTCGAGATAATAACGCGAGAAGGCTCCAAGGGTAGTCAGGATTGAACAGACGAGATGTCCATGAAGGCATACGATAGGTTGATGGATTCATCACGCGCGTGTTGCCCGTATCCTGACCCCCGGGATGCATAGGCCATGACTGCGGTAAGGCGCCAGAGTCGGCGGCAGCGACAATCCAGAGAATTTTCACCGTTCCCGAAATCTCGTCCAAGGAGCGCAGTGGATCATCCTCATCCGTTCCTTCACATTGAAACGGCGCATTGTTAGGATCATAGGGATAGATCGGTTGGGTTTGCCCCACACATGTCAATAATCCGGCTGCAAGAATGAGCAACAGAATTCGCATGACAGCCTCCTGAAAGTTGAATTACTTCGCCCGGATGTATTTGGCACTCAAAGTGCCTCCGAAAAGTTGTAAAGACACTATATAAGTGCCGGAAGGCAGAGTCAAGGGCGGCGCATTCGCAACACTATTGCCATTGCTTGCAGTGAACTGCTGCATGTACATGCCTACCCGTCGGCCCAAAATATCGTGCACCTCCACCTGCTGTGCACCGTGGATGACTGTTCCAGTAACCACCAGCCTAAGATTGCCCGACGTGTCGGTTGTAATAGTCAATTCAGGACTCTGGATAGCAGGCGCAGAAGGATGCGTGGAAATAGCGGCGACCGTCGTGTCCACGGACGTCACAATACGATACAAGTGATCTCCTGAATCTGCGGCTTGAACGAAATAAAGGGTCCGCCCATCCGCAGCAATACAGGGGTCTTCGTCCCATGTTATCCCTTGCCAGTTGTTGGGCGGCGAAGGGAGTGCCGATCCTAGCTGCCAGATACCTCCAGATTTCGTGCTCCGATAGATCTCGTTCAGCGAAAAACCATCGCGACGGTAATACAGACGGTTTCCATCCGGAGATAACGATGCGTGCTCGTCCCCCTCGTTGACATCATTTATCTCGGGACCAAAACGAATCGCCTGACCCCACGTCCCGTCCTCCTGCTTTTCGTGGTAATACAGGTCTGCCCAATAGATTCCAAAGCGGTTTGAGGCCACAAGCAATGTGCTACCATCGCGACTGATACCGACAGAAAACTCGCGGCGCGGACTGCTGACATTCGATCCGGCATTTTGCACCGGCCCCCAGCCCGTGTCGTTACGCACGGTGTAATAGACATCCCACAAGCCAAAGTTGTCGCAGCTCAGGCGAGGGTCGCCGATGAAATAGAGGGTATCTCCCGACGGGCTTTCGGCGGGGCACTGCTGGGTAGGAGTACTGTTGATATGGAGCGGCAGTTCATGCCATTCATTCCACGCCGAATCGGGATGCACGCGCGTCATGACTGCTAAGCTGGCTGTGCCGGAAAAATAGAGGCGCAGGCCGTCGTTGCTGATCCAAGGGGCCTTGGCCCCCGGCCCCGGTTGAAGATTTATCGGTTCGGGTGCCGTCCATTGGGCCAAGCTGGGCGAGACAAGGATAACGAGAAGCAAGACTCGGATCAGATGATTCATAATCAATAGACCTCCGGGTACAGAAAAAGCCCTGCCGAGAGTAAGGCAAGGCCTGGATGGAATGCTTGAAGATGACAACCGCTGCCAATGACAATGTGTTTCAGCCACGGCCAGTCCTCCCTGAGGATTCAGACGGGTGATATAGTATCTAAAATAACCGGCATTATGGAATAGTCAAGTAGACTGCCACGGAATGGGGGGGGTAAGCTCAACAATATCATTCTAATAGTATTTGCGATGCAATCTGGAGAGGAACGTTAGTGCCGTTGATGTCGATGATGGAATAGAGAATCTCATCGCTGTGCAAGTGGATTCCGGAAACGCGGTCTGGAAATGACGCTGAACGATGCGTGGCTATCCTCGGTCGAAAGTTCGGTCGAGAATGCGGATGTCTGAAATACAGATTCCGGGCAGGTCAGGGGACCTGCCTCGGCGGGAAGACACACCCTTGGCGTTGTTTGTCATCGCGCCGATAACTCCCGCGATTAATGTCCCGTGTTGTAACCACCGGGCGGGGACATAAAAATCGTGATCCATCCACGGGTTGTTGTCGGGATGGTTGGCAAGACTGTCCGTAAAATCATATCCGTGCCTATCGTCGAGGTATCCGTTATTGTCTGAATCGAGGCTATCGCCACGAAGTTGGTAACCACGGACGTAACCAGTCAAGAATCCCCATACGTAAGAGCCTCTTCACCCGAATTGATGAAGAAATTCGTCGGGCCACCGGTCCGGACATCGCCGAGATCAGGGTGTGTGTAGGCAAAGCCTTCCGGTATCCACAATAGCAATCAGCACATTCGAATCACCAACCACTCCTTGCCCGCAGTTCCAGACGTAAGGGCTGCTATTCGTCCGGAGAACACTATGAAACCACTGGTTTGAAAGCGGGCCGGAATGCAATACAAACAGGGAGTCGTTTGGGTCACATGGCGTCTCAGGAATCAGGCGGTAACTGGCTTCGGCATGGACGACATCGGAATGACTCTGAAACGAGTCAATTAGCGATACGATGGGAGCCTCGGGCGGGAACATTAAGCGATACCAGGCGGCAAGGCTTGGGTTAAAGGGCCGGGGATACAACGGGCGAATTTCCAACAGCCCGTAATTCAAGTTAATCGAATCGAGCCACGCAATCCCCGTGGAGATACCGCTACCACCACGAGTAATCGACAGCGGAACAATCTGTTGCGAAAATTTGATGACCAGCTTTCCCGGGACAGGATCACTATCGCTCGCAAGCACAGGCAGAGATACTACCAGCAAACTGATTACACAAACCCAGACAGTCCAACGCCAGTTACCGCAGCAGGCAGAGCTTCGTCGTGACGGTAAAAGTGCCGTCCGTGACGCGCAGGAAGTAGATACCCGTCGCATGATTTGATCCTTTCCAGGTGAGCTGTGAGTCGCCATTCAGTGGCAGCCTATCCGCAAGGACATCGACAGGACGCCCTAAAGATCGTAGATCGTGGCTGAAATCCACGTCGGTTGCGTGAGATGCAGACTGATCGTAGTCGAGGCATTGAAAGGATTTGGATGGACAGAGGCGATGCGGAAGTTGGAGGGGCGGCGGGCGTGTGCCATGCGCTAGGAGTGCCGCTCGCAGCGCCCCAATGGAAGATGCGGCTTGTTGTAAACACCCCCGGTTTGATACCCCGAGCCCCAGTGTAGAGTCGATAAACGCCATCCTGCGAATACCTCCGAGGGAGTCGGGCAGTGTCATCGTATTCCACGTTTCGCCTCCGTCGGTCGTTCGCAACATAAAGCTACTATCGCCGGCGATCCACCCATGACGCCGATCTGTGAACACCGCATCCGTATAAAAGAACGGGCCGGGATGGAGCGTGTCAGTCCAGACTACACCCCAGCTTTGACCGC